>NZ_JBISHF010000007.1:0-1465413 GCF_045066615.1 Cobetia sp. Ld8
GAAGGAAAGGGGGCAAGAAGGAAAAGGGGGCGAGGGATAAGGGGCCGAGAGCCGGGCCAGGCTGCACGTCGGCGTATTGCCTGGCCCTGATTGCGCGATGACCTGATTGCGCGATGACCTGATTGCGCGATGACTTGTTGGTGAGGCGACTAGTGGGTTGGGTGGCGCGGCCTGGAGCTCAAGCGTCGCCAGTCTCACCCGGCGACTCGTCACCGGCGACATGCAGCGCGACCTCGTGCTGACGCATCAGGGTCAGGATACTTTCCGGGGGCTGGATGTCGGTGAAGAGCGCATCGAGCTGGCTCAGGTTGCCCTGGCGCACGACCGCATTGCGCTGGAACTTGGAGTGATCCGCGATCAGGAAGACCTGGCGTGAGTTGTGGATGATCGCCTGGGCGACACGCACTTCCTGATAGTCGAATTCCAGCAGCGAGCCATCTTCATCGATGCCGCTGATGCCGATAATCCCGAAGTCGACCTTGAACTGGTTGATGAAGTCGATGGTGGCCTCGCCGATGATGCCGCCATCGCGGGAACGCACCATGCCGCCGGCCACGATGACATTGAAATCCTCCTTGTGCTGGAGGATGGCCGCCACGTTCAGGTTGTTGGTGATGACTTCAAGCCCGTGGTGATCACACAGCGCCTCGGCCACCATCTCGTTGCTGGTGCCGATGTTGATGAACAGCGAGGCGTGGTCAGGAATCTGCCTGGCCAGGGCCGCCGCCATGCGCCGCTTGGCGTCCAGGTTCAATGTCTTGCGGGTGCTGTAGGCGGTGCTGACGGTACTGGACTCAAGCCCCGCGCCCCCGTGCACGCGCTTGAGCGCACCGGCCTCGGACAGCTGATTGAGGTCGCGACGAATGGTCTGCGGCGTGACCTCGAAGTGACTGGCCAGCTGCTCGATGGAGGCATATCCCTGACGCGTGATCAGTTCGACAATGGCGCGATGGCGCTTTGGCTGCATCATCCTGCTCTCTTGTTGTCAGCGGCTGCGGATCGTGAGTTCACTTCATGTCAGGAAGCGCGCATCACGGTTGCCGTTGGGGAGTGGGGTCGTCCAGTGAGGGTACATCCTAATCCAACAGGGGGGCGTCAGTGCAATTTGACGAATGGCGTCAAGGTGTTGCGAAGCTGCAACAGGCCATGTCGGCGCATTGGGTATGAGACCAAGGTACAATGATATTGATTGGTAATACGTTTGTGATAGCGCGCATTTGGCGCTAACGTTTGCAGCGATATTCGAAGACGAACATTTCGTGTTCGGTTGTGATGGTTCAAGAGGAAGTGTTCTCGCTGCGCCTGCCAAGCGCGAAGAGGACAAAGCCAACCCGCTTTCTCCTGTCGCCCTCACATGATACCCGAGCCAATATAGTGAAGTACCGCAGTCTCCGCTGACGTGTACTCTCAGAAGCAGCCTCGAAGCCAAGGACAGTCATAATGTCTAGCCCCAAGCCAGAGAAAGACTCTCGCGTCGATGGACCCACGCGCATTCTCGCGATCGACCAGGGTACCACCAGCTCCCGCGCCATCCTGTTCGATCGTGAAGGGACGGTGACAGGCCTGGCCCAGGAAGAATTCCCGCAGCATTTCCCGGACAGCGGGTGGGTCGAGCACAACGTCGATGATATCTGGGGGTCGGTGAAGCGCACCGTGCGTCAGTCGCTGATCAACACCAATGTCGGCGCCGAGCAGGTGGCCGCCATCGGGATCACCAACCAGCGTGAGACCACCATCGTCTGGGACCGCGAGACCGGCGTGCCGGTCTACAACGCCATCGTCTGGCAGGACCGCCGCACCCACGAGTACTGCCGTGAGCTTTCCGATGCCGGTCATGGTGACATGATCCAGCAGAAGACCGGTCTGCTGATCGACCCGTATTTCTCCGCGACCAAGCTGCGCTGGATTCTCGAGAATGTCGAGGGCGTTCGCGCACGCGCCGAGAAGGGCGAGCTGGCCTTCGGTACCGTCGACAGCTACCTGATCTGGAAGCTGACCGCTGGCAAGCGTCACGTCACCGATGCCACCAACGCCTCGCGTACTTGCCTGTTCAACATCGTCGATCAGTGCTGGGACAGCGAGTTGCTGGAGCTGTTCGGTATCCCGGAAAGCCTGCTGCCGGAAGTGCTGGATTCCAGTGATGATTTCGGCACCACCGACCCGCAGCTGTTCGGTGCGGCGATGCCGATTCGCGGCGTGGCCGGCGATCAGCAGGCGGCGCTGGTCGGTCAGGCCTGCTTCACGCCCGGCATGAGCAAGAGCACCTATGGCACTGGCTGCTTCATGATCATGAACACCGGCGAGAAGATGGAGCTGTCCCGCAATCGTCTGCTGACCACGGTGGGCTATCGCCTCA
This sequence comes from Cobetia sp. Ld8, assembly GCF_045066615.1. Classification (NCBI taxonomy): domain Bacteria; kingdom Pseudomonadati; phylum Pseudomonadota; class Gammaproteobacteria; order Oceanospirillales; family Halomonadaceae; genus Cobetia; species Cobetia sp. Ld8. Next base: position 2,357 of record NZ_JBISHF010000007.1, read on the forward strand.
ATGGCAAGCCGACCTATGCCATGGAAGGTAGCATCTTCGTGGCGGGCGCAACCGTGCAGTGGCTGCGTGATGGCCTGAAGCTGTTTTCCGATGCCTCCGAGACCGAACCGCTGGCGCGTGCGGCCAAGGCCGACCACGGTGTCTACATGGTGCCGGCCTTCACCGGCCTGGGAGCACCGCACTGGGACCCGCAGGCGCGTGGCGCGATTCTGGGGCTGACCCGTGGCACCGGCATCACCGATATCGTGGCGGCCGGCCTGCAGTCGGTGTGCTATCAGACGCGTGACCTGCAGGAGTGCATGCTGGATGACGTGGCCATCAACTGCGCGAATCTGCGCGTGGATGGCGGCATGGTCAGCAACAACTGGGTGATGCAGTTCCTGTCTGACATGCTGGGCGTGAAGGTGGATCGTCCGCGCGTGCTGGAAACCACGGCGCTGGGCGTCGCGTATCTGGCCGGCCTGCATATCGGCTGGTATGAAAGCCTGGATGAGATCAGCGAGCTGTGGCATTGCGAGCGTACCTTCGCGCCGGAAATGGCGGAAGAGCAGCGTGAGCGCCTCTACGCCGGCTGGCTGGAAGCGGTGGAAAGAGTGAAAAGCGACGGAGGCCACTGAGCATGTGGACCGATGTCATGACAGGCGAATTTCTCGGCTGTCTGTTCCTTATCCTGTTCGGCGGTGGCGTGGTCGCCAATGTGGTGTTGTCTGACACCAAGGGCAATGGTTCCGGCTGGATCGTGATTACCACCGGCTGGGGTTTTGCCGTGATGATCGGGGTGTTCGTGGCCGTCTCGACCGGCTCGCCCCAGGCGGACCTCAATCCGGCGGTGACGCTGGCCAAGTATCTGCTCGGGGTGCATGCCACCCTCATGGATGTGGCGCGGCATGTCATCGCGCAGATGCTCGGTTGTTTCGCCGGTGCCGTGATGGTGTGGCTGGCCTATCTGCCGCACTGGAAGCGCACCAGCGATGCTGGCCTCAAGCGGGCGGTGTTCTGCACTGACCCGGCAGTCGAGTGTCGTCTGGGCAACATGCTCAGCGAAGTGATCGGGACCGTGGTGCTGATCTTCGGTATCGGCGCCATCGTCGGTTCCGGCACCATCAGCGCCGGCCTGCTGCCGTATCTGGTCGGCATGCTGGTATGGGCCATCGGCCTCTCGCTGGGTGGCGCGACCGGCTATGCCATCAACCCGGCACGTGATCTGGGCCCGCGTATCGCGCACTCCTTGTTGCCGATCCACGGCAAGGGCGCCTCCGGCTGGGGGTATGCCTGGGTGCCGATCGCCGGCCCCCTGGCGGGTGCCTTGATCGCGGCCTCGATGTGGCATCTGCTGCTGTAACAAATCCTTGCCGCAATCCGCTGGAGCAGCCCCCTGCACCTGTGGCACTGTAGCCTGACTTCGCCCCGTCCCTCGACGGGGCGAAGTCATTTCGGGTCTCCCCCTTTTCTCGCCATCCCCCGGCGATAGCACCACTCCATCGTCATGGGGCGCGTTCGTGCGGGCGAGAGGTGGTGGTAGGCGACTGACAGGGGGCAAGTGGCGGAGGTCATCAAGATGTGGACTGACGTCATGACGTGCCTCGCTTGCGTGCCTCGCGCGCGGCCGATACGTGCCAGATTTTTTACCCAGCCATGGCAAGGCGGAATGGCGAGAAAATTTTTTATCATCAGGGGGTTGCATCAAAACGGGAGTTGCGTAGAATACGTCCTCGCTGACAGGGCAAAGCACTTCGCATCACACTGCTTCGCATTTCAGCATGCTGACATAGGACCATAGCTCAGTTGGTTAGAGCGCCACGTTGACATCGTGGAGGTCGGCGGTTCAAATCCGCCTGGTCCTACCAGCATCGGCACTGATGGCAACATCGCGCCACTTGATTCAGGACCATAGCTCAGTTGGTTAGAGCGCCACGTTGACATCGTGGAGGTCGGCGGTTCAAATCCGCCTGGTCCTACCAAGCCGTTCCACGGTATGTTTCAAGTGTTCCTGTGTCATCTGCCACACTTCAGGACCATAGCTCAGTTGGTTAGAGCGCCACGTTGACATCGTGGAGGTCGGCGGTTCAAATCCGCCTGGTCCTACCAGATTCCAGAAAACGCCCGGCTCATCGAGTCGGGCGTTTTCGTGTGCGTGTCATGAAAATCTGCCGTGGGCCAGGCGTGTGACCGGTGCGTGACATCTGGCGAGAAAGGCGCCGCTCAGGCAAGCGTCTCGTCGAGGAATTCGCGTGCTTCCTTGAGGGCGGCATTGGCTGCGCTCAGCAGCGGGGCGAAGCCGACGAACACATGCGGCATGTCCGGCCACAGGCTCAGGGTGACGGGCGAGCCGCAGTCCTGCGCCTGAGTAGCATAGCGACGGCTGTCATCGAGCAGGATCTCCGCCTCGCCGCACTGGATCAGCGTCGGAGGCAGGTCAAACAGGTTTCCCTCCAGTGGTGAGATGCGCGGATCGCTCATGTCGGTGCCGTCCTGCACATAGGCCATGCTCACGAAGGGCAGCAGGTTGGGATCGAGGATCGGGTCCACCTCGGCCTTGCGCGACAGCGAGGCGCTGCCCCAGCTGAGGTCCGTGGCGGGCGAGAAGGCGATCACCGCATCCGGCAGCCGCTCACCTGCGCTCTTGAGCGCATTCAGGGCCGCCAGCGTGAGGTTGCCGCCCGCACTGTCACCGGCCAGCAGCAGGTGGTCCTGCGGGTATTCGTCACACAGCCAGCGCCACGCGGCCAGCACATCCTGCAGGCCGGCCGGGAAGGCGGCCTCGGGCGCGAGGCGGTAATCCAGGGTGTAGGTCTCGGCGCGTGCCGCTCGCCCCAGGCGGCTGGCCAGAGGGCGATGGCCGGCAGGCGAGCCTGCGATCCAGCTGCCGCCATGCACATACAGCAGGCGACGCGGGCGCGCTGGTGCGTCATCGGGTGCCGGCAATACCTCACAGACACGCTCTCCCTCGCCACCCGGTACCATCGCGAGACGCGGTGTCACGCCGGTGTCGAGAATGCTGGCGTCGGCAGCGAAGTAGGCCTCAAGCAGGGTGCGCTTGGCGCCGAGGTCATTGCCGGTGCGCGCTGTGAAGGCCTTGATACGCTCAAGATGCTTGATGACTCGCTCAAGGCCGGCATGCGCATCGTCGTGATTTTGCAGCGAGGCCTCCGCGTGTGGGGGCGGCGAATCCGGGGAGGAGGGCGCTGTAGAGGATGATGTGGAGGGCGAAGTAGAGTGCGACGAGGGATGAGATGGCGACCGGGATGACATGTTTGGCTCCTGTCGGGGGCGAGAGCTCTTAACCTGTCATCTCGCACGGGGCTGTGCAAGGCCTGACAGGCCACAACGCAAGCCGCCCGCCGTGCGAGTGGCGCGGCGGGCGGCAGAGCGTGATGCTGACGTTCAGGCTGCCTGTCAGGCGGGCGCTCAGTTTGTCAGGCAGGAACGCTGTCGAAGTCGCTGGAGGCGATGAAGATCTCGACCAGGCGCTCGATGCCGGCCTGATCCTCTTCGTCGAAGCGCTCGGGGCTCGGGCTGTCCAGGTCCAGCACACCCCACAGCACTTGCTGACCGTCCTGCTCGATGAGCACCGGGATGACCAGCTCGCTGCGCGAGGCGGCGTCACAGGCGATATGGCCCGGGAAGGCGTGCACGTCCGCGACGCGCTGGGTGGTGCGCTCGGTAGCGGCGGCGCCACACACGCCCTTGGTGAAGGGAATCGGGTGGCAGGCCGGCTGACCCTGGAACGGCCCCAGGTGCAGGACCTGCGGCTGACGTTGCACGTAGAAGCCTGCCCAGTTGAGGTTCTCCACCGTCATGTTGACGAAGGCAGCCGTCTGGGAGGCATTGGTCAGCCAGTCGCGGGTATCGAGGATGGCATCCAGCTGGCGGGCCAGCAGTGAATAGTCGGGGCGAGTGGCCATGAGGGCTCCTGAGGGATAGGTAAGGTGGCGAGATGGCGCAAGAATGCGGTCGCGGGTCGCCTGTTTCAAGCGTGTCCTGCGCGTGTGTCTTCTCGCGCTGCGCCGGCATCTGGGCGTGATGAGATGCGTGATGAGATGAGTCATCCACCGGATGCAAAAGCGCCGACCAGTGGTCGGCGCTTTGCGTTCAGGCGTCTGTCAGTGACATGGGGTGAGGCTTACTTCCAGCCCGGCACCGCCGCACCCTTGAACAGCTCTTCCGCCTTGGCTTCGACTTCCGGCGTCTGGTAGGCCTTGACCAGCTTCTGCACCTTCTCGCTGTCTTCATCGCCCTGACGCACGACGATCAGGTTGACGTACGGAGATTCGGCGCCTTCACGGATCAGCGCGTCTTCCGGCTTCAAGCCAGCCGGCTGGGCGAAGGTGTTGTTGATGAAGGCCAGGTCGACGTCCGGCAGGATACGCGGCAGCTGGGCAGCCTCGATTTCCTTGAACTGGTAGTCATGCGGGTTCTTGGCGACGTCGATCGGGGTCGCTTCGAGGTTGCTCTTGTCGGTCAGCTCGATCATGCCCAGGTCGTGCATCAGGATCAGGGAGCGGCCTTCGTTGGACGGATCGTTCGGCAGGGCGATGGTCGCGCCGTCCGGCAGTTCGCTGATGTCTCCGTACTTCTCGGAGTAGGCTCCGATCGGGTACACGAAGGTCTTGCCGGCGCTGGCGAACTTGTAGCCACGCTCACGCACCATGGATTCCATGTATGGCTGGTGCTGGTAGGCGTTGGCATCCAGAGAGCCATCGGCCAGCGCGGCGTTCGGAGACACGTAGTCGGTGAACTCGGTGATCTCGACGTTCAGGTCGTACTTTTCCTTGGCGATCTCGGCCGCGACCTTCATCACTTCGGTTTCCGGACCTGCGACGGTACCCATCTTGAGGGTGTTCTCGTCGGACGCGTCGTTGCCGCAGCCTGCCAGCAGGGTGGCGCCGAGCAGGGTGGCAGCACCGGCAAGGCGCAGCGGGGAAGAAAGCGTGGTCAGCATGTTGCGCATCGATGTTCTCCTTGTGATCCGACGTGACCGGCGGGGTCCGCGGGATGTTATGAGTGACGGCTCATTGTGATGAGCCGTCACGATACCGAAAGCCGTGTGATTTGTAGATCGATCGCCACTTGTAGATCTGTCGCCGCTCATGGAGCGACGCTTACTTGTGGTTCGACTTGCGCACCAGATGGTCGCCCAGGCTCTGGAAGCCCTGCACCATGACGACGAGGATGACCACGGTCACCAGCATCACCATCGGGTCGAAGCGGTTGTAGCCGTAGCGAATGCCGAGATCCCCCAGGCCACCGCCACCGACGGTGCCGGCCATGGCGGAATAGCTGATCAGCGTCACCACGGTGATGGTCAGGCCATTGATGATGCCGCCGCGTGCTTCCGGCAGCAGCACCTTGGTGATGATCTGCATCGGCGTGGCGCCCATGGCCTGTGCGGCTTCGACCAGCCCCGGGCCGACTTCATTCAGCGCGCCTTCGATCAGGCGGGCGACGAAGGGAATCGAGGCGATGGTCAGCGGCACGATGGCGGCGTTGGTGCCGATGGAGCTGCCCGCGATCAGGCGCGTCAGCGGGATGATCGCCACCATCAGGATGATGAACGGCACCGAGCGACCGATGTTGGTGATGATGCTCAACACGCTGTTGAGTGCCGGGCGCGCGAGAATCTGGCCGGGGCGCGAGGTGTAGAGTGCCACGCCCAGTGGAATGCCGAGTGCCGCGGAGATCAGGCCTGCCACCGCGACCATGTACAGCGTCTCGAGGGTGGAGGACAGGACGAGTTCAAGCAGTGCGGGTGACATGACCGAGCACCTCCACTTTCAGGTCGTGGGATTCGAGATAATCGAGCGCTTGCTGTGTCTGGCGGCTGTCGCCCATCAGTTCGGCGATCATCAGGCCCAGTGTGCGGTCCTGAATGGATTCCACCTTGGCCTGCAGGATGCTGACATCCACCTGGCATTCACGCGCCAGTCGCGAGATCAGCGGAGTGGAGACGGCGTCGCCGCTGAAGGCCAGGCGCACCACTGGGTGGGTATGCGGGCCTGCGGTGGCTTCGAGGCGCTCCACCAGCGCGCGTGGCGGCTCAAGTTCCAGGAAGTCATTGAGGAACTCGCGGCCCAGGCGGGTCTGCGGTGCGGTGAAGAAATCGCCCACCGAGGCCACTTCCACCAGTTCACCGCCGCTGATCAGGGCGACCTGATCACAGATGCTCTTGACCACTTCCATCTCGTGGGTGATCAGCAGGATCGTCAGGCCCAGCTTGGTGTTGATGTCCTTGAGCAGCTCAAGGATGGAGGCGGTGGTCTGCGGGTCGAGCGCCGAGGTGGCCTCATCACACAGCAGCACCTTGGGGCGGCTGGCCAGCGCGCGGGCGATGGCCACACGCTGTTTCTGGCCGCCGGACAGCTGGGCAGGATACTGGTCGGCCTTGTCGCTCAGGCCGGTCAGCTCCAGCAATGGCTCGACGCGCTTTCTGATCTCGTCCTTCGAGATGCCAGCCAGCTCCAGCGGCAATGCCACATTGGCGAAGACTGTGCGTGAGGAGAGCAGATTGAAGTGCTGGAAGATCATGCCGATCTGGTGACGAGCGCTGCGCAGGGCGGACTCGTCGAGCTCGGTCAGTTCCTGGCCATCGACGACGACGCTACCGGCAGTGGGGCGTTCGAGCAGATTGACGCAGCGAATGAGGGTCGACTTGCCGGCACCGGACAGGCCGATGACACCGGTAATGGCGCCCTGAGGAACCGTGAGGCTGGCATCCTTGAGCGCGACCACGGCCTTGTCACCACTGCCGTAAGTCTTGGAGACGTTCTTGAGTGTGATCATGGGGGTCCGAGTGGTTAAGGCACCAACCGGATTGCGGGCGAAGGTCTGTAGAGGACAGAACGTTCTGCCGGCGTCTGCGCACATGGCAGACAGCGAAGAGGGGAGCGATCCAGTGGGGAGAAAAAAGACCACCCAAGACGGGTGGCCATCAACGCTGGACACACCCTTTTAGCAGAACTTGCACCCCGTGAGACCAGCTCTCGTGGTGGGCGCCCGCAATCCGGGTACAAATCGGCGCCAAACAGATTTGAGGCGCATTCTATCAGTCACCTTGGGGGTGTCAACGACTTTGGTCTTGCGCTGGACGTTTAATCGAACTGTCGTTCGATATGGCAATTTGGCGATACGCTCTGTAAGCCATTTCTTACAAGAGTCTTGTCGTGGCGCGGGTTTCAACAGGCATCGACGGCTTGCCTGTCTTGACGGTCAGTCGGGAATGAGTTGCGGCCCGCTCTGGCGACTCTGCGTTCGCGGTGGCAGCTGTGCTCATCTGTGGCGAGAGGCGAGAGGCGAGAGGCGAGAGGCGAGAGGCGAGAGGCGAGAGGCGAGAGGCGAGAGGCGAGAGGCGGGTGGCGAGGGCGGCAACGGCGCGCACTCCCACGGGCGGCAACGCCAGCATGTCGACGGCTAGTCCACCATGCTAGGATTTCGGCTGGGCATGCCGGTCATCTCGCTGCTGCATGCCGTCCCTTATTCACGGCTTCTCGACAGCAAGAAGCAGCAGTGCAAGGAAAGATCACGCATGTTCACGGGTATCGTACAAGGCATGGCGGAAGTGGTGGCCATTGAAGAGCGCACTGACTTTCGCACGCATCAGGTCCGGTTGCCGGCGGGGCTGGAGGCGGGGCTGGAGCTGGGGGCCTCGGTGGCCCATAACGGTTGCTGTCTGACCGTGACGGCGCTTGAGGGTCAGCTGGCCAGCTTTGACCTGATGCGTGAGACGCTGCGCCTGACCAATCTGGGCGAACTCGAGGTGGGCAGCATCGTGAACGTGGAGCGAGCGGCACGCTTCGGCGACGAGATCGGTGGGCACTCGATGTCCGGGCACGTGATGGCGATGGTGACCATCGATGCCATCGAGGCCACCGCTGACAATCGTCGTATCTGGTTCCAGGCGCCGGCCGAGCTGATGCGTTTTCTGTTCGACAAGGGCTATGTGGGACTTGACGGTGTCAGCCTGACGATCGGTGAGGTGCAGGGCACACGCTTCTGCGTCAATCTGATTCCCGAGACGCTCGAGCGCACCCTGATGGGCGTGCGCACCGTCGGTGATCAGGTCAACCTTGAAGTCGACCCGCAGACCCAGGCCATTGTCGAGACCGTCGAGCGGGTCATGGCCTCCCGTCTGGCATGAGGCTTGCAGGTCTGCAGCGGATCAACTCACTGGCATGACGCCAGAACTCGTCTGACTGGTCAGGAAATATGCCGGGAATGCTCGATTCGCTGCAGACCTTTGGGTACCATGTTGCGCCTTTCGATGCCCTGCCGCTGGCGGGGCATCGTGGTTCAGGCAGGCTGAACAGGGGAAAAGCTTCATCCGACGCCCTGTGCGGCATACCTGTCCGAGCGAGTTCGTCTTGATCTGCTGATTCTGACAATCACCGACCACTGCGCCTTGCCGGACAGGCACTGCTCAAGGATAGGGGCTACCTCAATGCTGGAACGTCTTTTCAAGCTCTCCGAGCACGGTACCAATGTGCGTACCGAAGTCATCGCAGGATTTACCTCCTTCCTCGCGATGGCCTATATCATCTTCGTGGCTCCCTCGATGCTGGCCTCCACCGGCATGGATCACGGTGCCGTGTTCGTCGCGACCTGTCTGGCGGCCGCCATCGGCTGTCTGGTCATGGGCCTCTACGCCAACTACCCGATCGCGCTGGCACCGGGCATGGGGCTGACGGCCTTCTTCACCTATACGGTCGCCGGCCAGATGGGCGTGCCCTGGCAGGTCGCGCTGGGCGCGGTCTTCCTGTCCGGGGTGAGCTTCTTCCTGCTGTCCGCCTTCAAGATTCGCGAGTGGATCATCAATGCCATTCCCGCCTCGCTGAAGACCGGTATCGCCGCGGGCATCGGCCTGTTCATGGCGATCATCGCCCTGCAGGGCAGCGGCATCGTCGTCGACGCCCCGGGCACGCTGGTCACGCTGGGCGATCTGTCCTCGCCGGCGGCCATGTATGCATTGCTCTCGTTCTTTTTGATCGTCGCACTGTCGTATCGGAAGGTGATCGGTGCGGTGATGATCGGCATACTGCTCGTCACGCTGCTGGCGACCCTGACCGGCAACAACGACTTCCACGGCTTTGCCTCGATGCCGCCGAGCATGCTGCCGACATTGGCGGAGCTCGATATCGCCGGCGCCTTCAATCTGGGCATGGTGTCGATCATCTTCGCCTTCCTGTTCGTCGATCTGTTCGACACCTCGGGCACGCTGATCGCCGTCTCCCAGCAGGCTGGCCTGACCAATGAGCGTGGCCACCTGCCGCGCCTGGGGCGGGCCTTGATGGCCGACTCCAGTGCCACCATGGTCGGCTCTGTCATGGGCACCTCGAATGTGACCAGCTACATCGAATCTGCCACTGGCGTGGCCGCCGGCGGACGTACCGGCCTGACGGCCGTGGTCGTGGCCGGCCTGTTCCTCGTCAGCCTGTTCCTGTCACCGCTGGCGACCTCGATTCCGGCCTTCGCCACTGCCGGTGCGCTGCTGTATGTTGCCTGCCTGATGACGGGCGGCCTGGCACGCATCGACTGGAACGACATTACTGAAGCGGCACCGGTGGTGATCGCCACCCTGGTGATGCCGCTGACCTACTCGATTGCCAACGGGATCGCGCTGGGCTTCATCAGCTACGCCGTGATCAAGCTGTTCTCCGGCCGTTATCGTGATCTGAGCCCGGGGCTGGTGATTCTCGCCATCCTGTTCGCCTGCAAATACCTGTTCCTCGACGGAGCCCTCTAATGAGCATCTACAGCGACTACATCAAGTCTGTCATCCGCACCGTGCCGGACTGGCCCCAGGAAGGCGTCAACTTCCGTGACATCACGCCGGTGCTGCAGAACTCCGCCGCGTTCCGCAAGCTGATCGACTCCTTCGTGCACCGCTATCAGGAGATGGAAATCGACGCCATCGCCGCCATCGATGCGCGTGGCTTCATCATCGGTGCTCCGCTGGCCTACGAGCTGGGCTGCAGCTTCGTGCCGGTGCGCAAGAAGGGCAAGCTGCCGTTCAAGACCATCAGCGAGACCTACTCGCTGGAATATGGTGAGTCCACCGTCGAGCTGCACTCCGATGCCTTCCGCGAAGGCGATCGCATCCTGGTGATGGATGACCTGATCGCCACCGGCGGCACCATGCTGGCGGCCTGCAAGCTGATCGAGCGCACCGGTGGTGTGGTCGTCGAGACGGCAGCCATCATCGACCTGCCGGAAATCGGCGGCTCCGCGCGCATTCGTGAAGAAGGCCACAGTGTCTTCGCGGCGTGCAGCTTCACCGAATCCGAGTAATGCCGGCTTGACGCGATGGCCCTGTCTTCTGGCAGGGCCATCGTCGTTGCTGCGGGCAGCGAATCTGAGGCCCTTGTCCGCGCTCTGGCGTGGCTGAGTGGATCTTCCCCTTGTGCGGTGGCGCGCCAGCCACCATGCTTTCCTTCTGTTTCGTCATTGCGAGTGACCCACATGTCTTCCGAACGCTACCACGACCACTTCATCGTCTCCTGGGACCAGCTGCACCGTGATGTGCGCGCGCTATGTCACGACCTCAGCGGTCGCGATTTCAAGGGCATCATCGCCATCACCCGCGGTGGCCTGATTCCGGCTGGCCTGATCGCCCGCGAGCTGGGTATCCGCCACATCGATACCGTGTGCATCAAGAGCTATCACGACCACATGGAGCAGGGTGGTCTGGAAGTGGTCAAGGGCGTCGACCACGACGGTGACGGCTGGCTGCTGGTCGATGACCTGGTCGACACCGGCAACACCGCACGTGCGGTGCGTGACATGCTGCCCAAGGCGCACTTCGTGACTGTCTATGCCAAGCCGGAAGGTCGCCCGCTGGTCGATGGCTTCATCACCGAAGTGCCGCAGAACTGCTGGATCCAGTTCCCGTGGGACATGGGTATCGCCTACGTCGAGCCGATCGCCGAGCAGCTCAAGAAGCAAGAGAGCGATAGCTGACATGCCGTTGGAGACTGCCGCGACTGGCCGCTCCGAGGTGTTGCCTGCCGATTGGCAGGCGCATCTTGGCCAAGAGTTTCAGGCTGACTATATGCAGCGCCTGCGCGACTTTCTGCGCGCCGAGAAAGATGCCGGCAAGGTCATCTATCCGCATTCCGATGACTGGTTCCGTGCCTTCTGGCTGACGCCGCTCTCCAACGTCAAGGTCGTGATCCTCGGGCAGGACCCCTATCACGGCCCGGGCCAGGCGCATGGACTGTGCTTCTCGGTACGCCCCGGCGTACGCCCGCCGCCTTCGCTGAAGAACATCTACAAGGAACTGGCCGCCGATGTCGGCGTCGAACCCGTCGATCACGGCTTCCTTGAAAGCTGGGCGAAGCAGGGCGTCTTGCTGCTCAACAGCGTGCTGACCGTCGAGCAGGGCAAGGCCGCCTCGCATCAGAAGCAGGGGTGGGAGCAATTCACCGACCGCGCCATCGACGTGATCAATCAGCACTGTCAGGGTGTCGTCTTCCTGCTCTGGGGCAGTCATGCCCAGAAGAAGGCCCGCGCTGTGGACACCCAGAAGCACCTGGTGCTCCACGCGCCGCACCCATCTCCCCTCGCAGCGCACCGCGGTTTCTTCGGCTCTCGCCACTTCTCGCAAGCCAACGCCTGGCTGGAAGCGCGTGGGAAAAAGCCGATCGACTGGCAGTTGCCGGTATCGACCTAGAGGCTGAGAAAAAGTTTCAAGTTGCTTTGCTCTATAGTGTTCTTATTCTCTTTGCCCAAGCTAAGAGGCGATTGTAGTTTGTGAAAGGAAGCCAAAATGGTGCTTTTTCTCGCTGAATCACCCCTGCAGGTGATTTCATGTTACGAATTGTTTAAGCAGAAGTTTTCTGGTGAGAGGGTTTTGCTCGTAGTGAAGTATTCGGGCGAGAGAAAGAAAAAAACTCATGATTATCAGCTCAAGAAAACAATTGAAGCTTTGGATTGGCCTGAATGCACTGAGGTGTCTTTTCTGTGCAGAGTCAAGCAGTTTTCATGGGTTAAAAAAAGATTTGTCAAATATAAGATCATCAAGGCATGTGAGGGGCGTGCAAGTGTAGTATGTATGGGTGACTTTAAAAGTGAATGGATGCATGATCTCAAGATAAAGTTATTGCCAGAAAGTGTCTATCTGACCGATGATGGGGTAGGTGTCATAGAGGCGAAGGAAAAATATATAGATAAAGGTTTATTCCATCGCAAAAAGAAGTTGGGGTGGCTTTCCGGTGATGATTATGTGCAGCCGATTATCTTTAGTTCGTTTGTCAGTAGCTCGGGTGATGGGAGTTCAGTACATAATGATTACAGGGCTTTGAGGGCGGAAAGTCGGAGTAAGGCAACTGACGTGGATGCCGTTTTTTATTTTGGTGCCAAGTATAGTGAAGCTGGTATCATGTCGTTGGAGGATGAGCTTGTGCTTATCAGTAAGGCCAAGCTATATTTTGAGGAACGCGGGAAAAAAATAAAGTATATACCACACAGGGCTGATACACTCGGTAAGCTTGAATTGATTGAGAGTCAACTCAATATTCCTGTCAACCCTCTCGGCTTGCCAGCGGAACTATACTTGTTGAAGCTGGATTACTTGCCTTGGGGGATTGCTGGAGCTTTCACAAGTGCACTTCTTAGCCTCGACAAGCTTTTCGATTTTGAGTCTGTGGTTTCTTTTGAAGTTCCCTCTGCTGTGTTGCGTGCAGAATCTTCAAGCGCAATAAGTAATATTTATAAGGAGTACCGTCAAGCCGGTATTGATGTAGTGGGCTTGGACTTCAATAAGCATGATCGGATTTAAGACTGAGTGTGATCAGGTGTACGGTTATTGGTGTATGAAATGAAGCAGGTTTTTTACCCATATAATTGGCGTTGCAGATTTTTCATGCGGCAAATTTGTGGTGAAGTTCTTGAGTGGATTCAATGGCTTCTATGTGTTAGAGTTTTCTATAAATTCAGTTTTCGTTGAGGGCGGCAGGGCATGTTCGATAATGCATCGATTTTGGTCACAGGTGGTACTGGATCTTTTGGTCATACATTCATTCCAATGTTGTTGGAAAAATATAATCCCAAGAGGGGGCGGATGCAGGCTCTGAGTGCAACACCCTATTGAATTGAGGGTGGTGCTTCATTGTGCTTTGCCATCAGTTCATTCATCACCTCGATAGGGCATTTGAAGTCAAAGCGTTTTCGAGGCCGAATATTCAGCTCGAAGGCAATGGCATCCAGCTCTTCCTGACTGGTCAGTGACAGATCCGTTCCCTTAGGAAGATACTGGCGAATCAGCCCATTGATATTCTCGTTGCTGCCTCTTTGCCAAGGGCTATGGGGGTCACAGAAGTAGATAGCGACGCCTGTGTTCTGCGTGATAGCGGCATGCCTGGCCATCCCCCGTCCTTGGTCATACGTCAGGGTTTTTCGTGCTGCCAATGGCATTCTGTTCAGCGCGGCACTGAAGCCCTCTACGGCTGATGTCGCAGTCGCATCATGCATCTTTGCCAGTATCAAGTATCCGCTACTGAGCTCTACAAGAGTGCCAATCGCTGAGGCATTGCCTTTGCCCTTGATTAGATCGCCTTCCCAATGCCCAGGCATCTCGCGCTTGTCCACCTCGGGCGGACGAAGGTGAATGCTGACCATGTCGGGGATCTGACCTCGCCGGTCCGTCTCACCACGCCGAGGCTTACGCGTACTTTTGCCTTGCCGCAGGCAATGGATGAGCTCTTTGCGCAGTTGCCCAACCGGCAGCGCATAGATGGCGGTGTAAATCGTCTCGCGACAGACGTAGGCGTCTTCAAGCTTGGGTAAATTCATGTGTCGAAGCTTGCCGGCGATCTGCTCAGGAGACAAGTAGCGGCGAAGAAGGTACTCGACAAGCCTGAACCGCTCACTACCGATGGCAAGCTTTCGCTTGGGCCGGCAAAAACGCCGACGTTTGAGTCGCGACGTTTGCGCGCGTTCAGCTCGGTAGTCGTTGTTCGGCTCACTATTTCGGCGAATTTCGCGGCTGATAGTGGAGGGAGAACGACTCAGACATCGAGCAATGGCTCGGAGGCTCAGGCCTTGAGAGAGACAAACCTGGATAGTGGCACGATCAGTAATGCTGAGTTCTGAGTATGACATGAGCGCAATACCTTACAGGGAAACTCAGGTGTTGCACTCAGAATCTGCGGCCAAGGGGTTATCATTTTTTCACGTGATGAAATGAAACAGTGGGAAATGGCCAAGAAGTTTCAGGGCGATTCTCGTGTGCGTTTCTTTATAGGGGATGTGCGTGACCGAGACCGGGTATATCGTGCTCTAGATGGCGTCGATTATGTCGTCCATGCGGCCGCCACCAAGATTGTGCCCACTGCCGAGTACAATCCCTTCGAGTGCGTGAAGACCAATGTTCAAGGCGCAATGAACCTGATTGATGCGTGCATTGACAAAGGCGTAAAAAAGGTCGTCGCACTGTCTACTGATAAGGCTAGCAGCCCGATCAACCTATACGGTGCTACCAAGCTGACATCCGATAAGCTGTTCGTTTCAGGCAATTCCTACGCAGGCGGCCATGAGACCCGCTTTTCAGTAGTACGATACGGCAATGTGATGGGCTCGCGCGGTTCAGTGATTCCGTTTTTCATGTCCATTCGTGACAAGGGAGTGCTGCCAATCACGGATGATCGTATGACACGCTTCATGATCTCTCTGGAGCAGGGCGTCGAGTTGGTCTGGCATGCTTTCGAAGACATGGAAGGTGGAGAGATTTACGTCAAGAAGATTCCTTCCATGAAAGTCACCGACCTTGGGCGTGTCGTTGCGCCGGAGGCCAAGCAGGAAGTCGTCGGCATTCGTCCCGGAGAGAAACTTCACGAGCAAATGATTGGCGCTGAAGATGCTTATTACACCTATGAGTATCCTGAGCACTTCAAGATTCTGCCGGCTATCAACAGTTGGGATCAAGATGCCAATCGTATCAAGGATGGCAAGAAGGTGCCGGAAGGGTTTGTCTATTCCAGTGACAGCAACAGTGAGTGGATGAGTGAAGGCGAGCTCGAAGCCTGGATAGAGACTAACTGGGACAAGATCGGAGCTATCTGAATGATTCCCTACGGACGTCAGGATATCCAGCAGGCCGATATTGATGCCGTGATAGCCGTCTTGCAGTCAGATTTTCTGACACAGGGCCCCATGGTGCCGCGCTTTGAGCAGGAGGTCGCTAACAAGGTGCGGGCACGCCACGCCTTGGCTGTGAATAGCGCCACATCAGCCTTGCATATTGCCTGCCTGGCATTGGGCTTGGGGCGGGGCGATTGGCTATGGACTACCCCGATCACCTTTGTGGCTTCCGCCAACTGTGGTTTGTATTGTGGAGCTCAGGTCGACTTCGTGGATATTGATCCGCATACCTATAATTTCTGTCCCAAAGCGTTGGAAGCCAAGCTTGAGCAAGCCGAACGTGCCGAGCGTCTGCCAAAGGTGGTAGTGGCCGTGCACCTGTGCGGGCAGCCCTGCGACATGCAGGCAATCCATGCCTTGGGGCAGCGATACGGCTTTCGCATCATTGAAGATGCGTCACATGCCATTGGTGGTCAGTATAAAAACGAGTACATCGGTAGCGGTCGCTATAGTGATATCACAGTGTTCAGTTTTCACCCGGTGAAGATCATCACGTCCGCAGAGGGGGGGATGGCACTGACCAATGATGATGCTCTGGCTCGTAGCATGGACCTGCTCCGGAGCCACGGGGTGACTCGTGATCCTGCATTGATGAGCCACGAAGCCGATGGCTCATGGTACTACCAGCAGGTTGCTTTGGGCTTTAACTACCGTATGACTGAATTGCAGGCCGCGTTAGGGTTGTCCCAGCTTGAGCGCCTGGACGTTTATGTGGCGAAGCGTAACAGCCTTGCAGATCGTTATGATCAATTGTTGGCCGATCTGCCCGTGATGATCCCGTATCAGCATCCCGATAGCTATTCTGGTCGCCATCTCTACGTCATTCGTCTCGAGCTTGACCAGGTCCGTGTGAACCATCGGGAAGTCTTCGATGCCCTGCGCGAGCAGGGGGTTGGAGTCAATCTGCACTATATCCCTGTGCATACCCAGCCCTATTATCGGGATTTTGGCTTCCGGGCGGGCGACTTCCCTGAGGCTGAGCGCTATTACGAGCAGGCCATCAGCCTGCCTTTATACCCCATCATGAGTGATATACAGCAGGACAACGTGATTGTTGCCTTGCGCCGGGCAATGGAGGTGGTATGAGTAATCTCGCTGTTGCTGGCCCGGTCGCTATAATCCCCGCGAGGGGCGGTAGCAAGCGGATTCCGCGCAAGAATATACGGGAATTTTCTGGCAAGCCCATGATCGCTTGGTCTATCAAAGCCGCGTTGGACAGCGGATGTTTCGCGCGTGTGATCGTCTCAACTGATGATGATGAAATCGCTGCCGTAGCGGAAGCCAATGGCGCGGAGGCACCGTTCCGTCGTCCCGCCGCACTCTCTGACGATCACACTGGCACCATCCCGGTGATCGCTCATGCGATTGATTGGCTTCGCGAACAGGGTGAGTCGTCTCAGTCGGTGTGCTGTCTCTATGCAACCGCACCTTTTGTTCAGCCACATGATTTGAAAGCAGGTTTGCTCGCGCTACTAAGTGGCGATGCAGACTATGCCTTCTCAGTCACAAGTTATGCATTCCCTATCCAGCGAGCCTTGCGCTTGACGTCTGACAGTCGTGTCACAATGTTTCAACCAGAGCATTTCACCACGCGCTCTCAGGACCTCGAGGAAGCCTGGCACGACGCCGGGCAATTTTACTGGGGGCGCGCAGAAGCCTGGGTTGCCGGGAAAGCGATTTTCACTCAGTGTGCCGTGCCGGTAAGGCTACCGCGCCATCGGGTACAGGACATCGATACTCCTGAAGATTGGAAGCGCGCCGAGTGGCTATTCCGGGCCTGGCAGGCCGAGATGGCATTGGAGCGGGGGGGGCAGAGAAATGAGTGATGAGACAAGTCAGCCTCCCTCCTCTGTGGTGGTTTTTCGTGCAGACGCCTCAGTCGAGATTGGCACTGGTCATGTCATGCGCTGCCTCACGCTTGCCGAAACTCTCAAGGCGCAGGGTATTCAGTGCCACTTTCTTTGTCGTGAACATGTTGGGCATTTGATCGATACCATTCAGGCGCGGGGCTTTGTTATCCATCGATTGCCTGTGTGGAGCCAGCAGGACATTGATGATGCGTCCGGGAGTCCTCAGCCGAGCCACGCGCATTGGCTGGGTGTGTCATGGCAGCAGGATGCCGAGGCCTGTGCCACTCTGCTGCGGAGTTTGGCTCCAGACTGGCTTGTCGTGGACCACTACGCACTGGATGCTCGCTGGGAAGCTGCGGTATTGCCTGCCCGAACCCGTTTGCTCGTCATAGATGACCTGGCGGATCGCCCCCATCTTGCCCACCTGCTACTTGATCAAAATCTGGGTCGCCAATCAGAAGACTATGCTGGATTGGTGCCAGTGGAATGCCAAGTGTTGGCGGGACCACAGCATGCCGTATTGCGGCCGGAGTTTGCTGAGCGTCGTGAGAGCAGTCTGACTCGTCGGCTCCGACGCCCGACGATCAAGCGAATGTTGATCAGCCTTGGTGGTGTCGACAAGGACAATGCAGCCTGTCGCGTACTTGACGCTCTGAACGACTGCGACTTGCCACATGATCTCGAGATTACCGTAGTCATGGGCGCCACCGCGCCTTGGTTGAGAGAGGTCAAGGCTAGAGCCGGGGAGCTCCCGTGGTTCACCGAGGTGGTCGTCAATGTATCAGATATGGCGAGGCGGATGGCCGAGGCTGACCTCGCAATTGGTGCCGCAGGTAGTACTTCCTGGGAGCGCTGTTGCCTGGGGCTGCCTACTCTCATGCTGGTACTGGCCGAGAATCAGAAATCTATTGCCAAGGCGCTGGATATGGAGGGCGCGGCGGTTTGTCTAGGCGACCAAGAGCAGTTGGTCGAGGGGCTGTCTCGACATTTATCAGCTCTTCAGGTTCCTCATGCCTTGTATGAAATGAGCGTAGCTGCTGCTCAACTGACCTCTGGCGGCGGAACGCTGGCCCTCTGCCGGGCTCTAAATGGGGAGTCAAAGTTTAGATGATATTACCCGCAACTTTACGCACTCTCGAGGAGGCCGATCTCTTCTTGGTACGTCAATGGCGTAACCATCCTGATGTTCGGCGTTACATGTACACACAGCATGAGATTTCTGAGGGGGAGCATCGCGCTTGGTTCAAGCGTTCACAGCACGACCCAAATCGGCATCTCATGCTGGCTGAAGCAAATGGCCAGCCATTTGGGTTTGTCAGCATTCAGCTGGAAAATGATGAGCCGCATCGCGCTGTATGGGGGTTCTATCTTGCTCCTGAGGCACCGCGAGGCAGCGGTCAAGCGCTTGGGGAAGTCGCTTTGGAATTCGCGTTTGATCAGCTTGGTCTGCACAAACTTTGTGGTGAAGCTCTTGCCAACAATCAACGCTCGTTAGCGTTTCACGAGCGTTTCACGAGCGTTTCGGATTTGTGCGCGAGTCATTATTAAGAGACCATCACTTTGATGGAAATACTTATCACGATGTCATTGGCTTCGGGCTATTTCGTAGCGAATGGCAATTGCAGCAAGGAGCATGACGCTACATGACAGTCCCCTCTATTGAGATCGCTGGTCGCCGTGTTGCGCCTGATCAATCTCCCTATATTATCGCCGAACTTTCCGCCAACCATAATGGCAGGCTCGAAACGGCCATGCGTATTGTCGAAGAGGCTGCCAAAGCAGGTGCTGATGCTATCAAGTTGCAGACTTACCGACCCGATACCATTACCCTCGACTGCAACAGTGAAGAGTTCAAGATCAAAGGCGGTCTCTGGGACGGGCGTACTCTCTATGAGCTTTATGAAGAAGCTCACATGCCTTGGGAGTGGCACCAGCCGCTTTTTGAGCATGCACGAAAGTTAGGGATCACGATTTTTAGTTCACCCTTCGACACTACAGCAGTTGATCTTCTTGAAGAGCTTGGTGCGCCAGCATATAAGATTGCTTCTTTTGAGGCTATTGACTTGCCGTTGATCGAGTATGTCGCCAAGACGGGTAAGCCGATGATTATTTCAACGGGCATGGCAAATTTGGAAGAAATTCAGGAGGCTATTGAAGCTGCCCAACGTGCAGGCTGTCACCAGCTGGCGATATTGCACTGTGTCAGTGGATACCCGGCACCATCTGAAGATTATAACTTGAATACAATTGCCGATATGATAAGCCGTTTCGGCTTGGTAACGGGTCTGTCGGATCATACCGTAGACAATACTACCGCTATTACCAGTGTCGCTCTTGGTGCAAGCCTGATTGAAAAGCATTTTACGTTGGATCGTAATGGTGGTGGGCCTGATGATAGCTTTTCTATAGAGTCTGAAGAATTGCGGGCATTATGCCGTGATACGAAAACTGCCTGGAAGTCCTTGGGTGAAGTCAACTATGGTCGAAAGTCCAGTGAAATTGGGAATGTACAGTTCAGGCGATCACTCTATTTTGTGAGAAGTATGGTGAAAGGTGAAAGGATAACTAGCGAGTGTGTTCGGAGTGTAAGGCCTGGGTTTGGTGTGGCTCCAAAATATTTGAATGATATCATTGGCTCCCGAGTGCTGAATGACGTCGATATCAATACCCCAGTCTCTTTTTCTATCATTTCGAAAGATTCTTGATTTTGCAGCATTCTGGTATGTAATATAAAAAGCTGTTAATTTGAATCACTGTCAGATCAGCATATAGGTAAAAATTACATAATAAGTTATAATGGTCTAGTCATTATGTATGTTGCCTTGCGCAGCGTACCTCCACACCAAGAACCATTTTCGACCTTAACTTGTTGAGCGCATTACGCTAGAATGCGCTCAATTTACCAGCCTCCCCGCTGCTATCGTCCGAGCCGGCGGGGGTAGTGCTGCGTATCGTTTGCACCATCTTCTGTCCCAAGAGGTATTTCCATGAGCGTCCATGCCATCAATCATCCACTGGTCCAGCACAAGCTCGGCCTGATGCGTGCAGCAGGCATCAGCACCAAGAGCTTCCGTGAGCTGGCCAGTGAGGTCGCCAAGCTGTTGACCTATGAGGCAACCCAGGACCTGGAGCTGGAAACTACCACCATTGATGCCTGGAGCGGCAACGAGCTGGATGTCCAGACCATCAAGGGCAAGAAAGTGACCATCGTCCCGATCCTGCGCGCCGGCCTGGGCATGCTGGATGGCGTGACGGACCTGATTCCCCCGGCACGCATCAGCGTCGTGGGCCTGTACCGTGATGAAGAGACGCTGGAGCCGGTACCGTATTTCGAGAAGTTCGTGTCAGACCTCGATGAGCGTCTGGCCATCGTGATCGACCCGATGCTGGCGACCGGCGGTTCCATGATCGCCACGCTGGACATGCTCAAGGCCAAGGGCTGCCAGCAGATCAAGGTCATCGTGCTGGTCGCGGCGCCTGAGGGGATCGCCAAGGTGCAGGAATCCTACCCGGACATCGAGATCTACACCGCCTCCGTCGATGACCGCCTCGACGAGAACGGGTACATCGTGCCGGGTCTCGGCGATGCCGGTGACAAGATCTTCGGCACGCGCTGAGCGCCCGCCAGAGATGACAACGCCCTGCGCATCTGCGCGGGGCGTTTTTGTATCTGTCTGACCTGTCTGAGCAGTCAGGATCAGGCGGTTGACTCCTCCGTCCGTGAAAAGAAGTGCTGCCATGTCGTCTTCATCACCGTCCTCTGATACCTCCTCTCCCCATGCGTCGTCTGCCCATGTGCCCTTGCCGGAACAGGAAGGCTTCTCGCTGACGACGCTCGTCACCGGCGCGCAGATGCTGTTCGTCGCCTTTGGTGCGCTGGTGCTGGTCCCGCTGCTGACCGGGCTTGATCCCAACGTCGCCCTATTCACGGCCGGTGTCGGCACCCTGGTCTTCCAGTGCGTGACCAAGGCCAGCGTGCCGGTCTTCCTCGCCTCATCGTTTGCCTTCATTGCGCCCATCCAGAGCTCGGTCGCGAACTTCGGCATCCCTGCCACCATGGGCGGCTTGTTCGTCGCGGGCCTGGTCTATGTGCTGCTGGCGCAATGCATCCGCCTCAAGGGTGTCGGCATCGTGCATCGTCTGCTGCCGGCCGTCGTGGTCGGTCCGGTGATCATGGTCATCGGCTTGGCACTGGCACCGACGGCGGTGCAGATGGCCACCGGCGAATTCAGCGACAACATCTCGCATGCCCAGGCGCTGACGTTGTCATTGGCCAGTCTTGGCGTGACGCTGGTGCTGTCGATCTTCGGGCGTGGCATGTTGCGTCTGGTGCCGATCCTCGGCGGTATCCTGACGGGATATGGGCTGGGGCTGGTGATGGGAGTGATCGACCTCTCGCCGGTGCATGCCGCTGAGTGGTTGGCGCTGCCAAGCTTCACTGCGCCGACCTTCGAATTTTCCGCCATTCTGTTCATGATTCCCGTCGCCATCGCGCCTGCCGTCGAGCACATCGGCGACATGGTGGCGATCGGCTCGGTGACACGGCGCGACTACCTGAAGAAGCCGGGACTGCATCGCACGCTGCTCGGTGACGGCCTGGCGACGTCGGCGGCGTCACTGTTCGGTGGTCCGCCCAATACCACCTATTCCGAAGTGACCGGTGCGGTGATGCTGACCCGCAATTTCAATCCGCGCGTAATGACGGTCGCGGCCTGTGTCGCGATCTCGCTGGCCTTCATCGGCAAGGTCGGCGCCGTGCTGCAGACGATTCCCACGCCGGTGATGGGCGGCATCATGTGCCTGCTGTTCGGCTCGATCGCGGTGGTCGGCATGAACACGCTGGTACGCGCGGGGGATTCGCTGACCGCACCGCGCAATCTGGTGATCGCCTCCTTGATCCTGGTGTTCGGGATCGGTGGCATGCAAGTCGGTGGTGGTCAGTTCACGCTGCAGGGCGTGAGCCTGGCCGCCATTCTGGGTATCGTGCTCAACCTGATTCTGCCGCCGGCGAAAGAGGGAGAATGATTACCATTTGATGAGTGGTCGCAGGGAACATTTCCGCGAATGACGGTTCAGATAAATGCAACTCTCCTGTGCTGAGCGACTGGCACATGTGAGTTGCATTTTTCGTTTTCCCACCAGACGCCAGCTATCGTTTTCGCATGTCTTGCACGCGACACAAAGCGGTACTGGCGGACATTCGAAGGAGTGATGCTTGCGTACCCTGGTCGTAGTGAGAAGCCTGAAAATGGGCGGCATGGAGCGAGTGGCGGTCAATCTTGCCGACAGTCTGGCCGCGAATGACCACGAGACGCATATGGTCATCTGGCGCGGTCGTGATCAGGTGCTTGAACCGCAGGATGCCAGCGTCCAGCAGCACATCGTGCCGATTCAGCAGCGCGTCCAGCGTTCCGTCGGCGGCGCCCTGACGACACTGGCGTCACGTCTGGTGCTCAATCCCGTCATCCGTCGCTCCAATTTCGTGTGGGTCGGCAAGGCCGGCGGCGAGGAATTCGCCGCTTGGCTCAAGGAATTCGAGCAGAAACGCGGCAAGGTTGACCGCATCATCTTCCGTGGCCTGGGAACCTTCGAGCAGGTGTGGGGCTTCAAGGATTCCCGTGCACGTTACGTGCTGGAAAATCGCGTCAACTTTAGCGGCCCGCAGTGGAAGCAGCGCATGTTTGCCCGCTGTCTGCTGGAGGACAAGCATCTGGTGGCGGTGTCCGAGGATGTGGCGCAAGGGGCACGTGACATTGCTCGCCAGCATGGGGTGACGCCGGCGCATATCGAGACGATCGTCAATGCCTGTCCGATCACCCGGATCCGCAAGCAGGCCGCCATGGATGAGCCGGATATCCCGGCTGAACCCTTCATTCTCAATGTGGCGCGTCTGGTGCCGCAGAAAGACCACGCCCTGTTGCTCGAGGCTTATGCCCTGGCCAATCCGAAGGAGCCATTGGTGATCGTGGGGGCAGGCAATTGCCGTGAAGCCCTGGAAACCCAGGCTGAAAGGCTTGGCATCGCCGAGCGGGTGATCTTCGCCGGTCAGCGTGACAACCCCTATGCCTGGATGCGTGCCGCCAAGCTGTTCGTGCTCAGCTCGCGTGTCGAGGGCATGGGTATCGTGCTGATGGAGGCGCTGGCCTGCGGCACACCGGTGGTATCGGTGGATTGCCGTGGTGGAATACGCGAGATCCTCAAGGGCGAGCTGGAACACGCCATCGCGCCGCATTCCGCCGAAGGCCTCGCGCGACGCATGAGCGAGTTGTTGGCAGAGGAGGGCTATCCGGTTCGCGAGGAATGGTTGGCTGATTTCTGCCCGCACACCATGGTGGAGCGTTTCCTGGCCGAGCCGGCCACCAATGACCCCTGGGATGAGGCGCGCGAGCAGTCGACTGATGCTGCGGGCCAGCCTCACTCCCGCGCTGCAAGAGGCTAGCGACGCGCTTTACGCCAACTTGACCGAGCTGGCCAGGGTTGAGCTGGCAGGGCCGAGCAGCTCTCGAGCGAATGCCGGTCTAGCGACTCTGTGCGATGCATAGCCACTGGCAGTCTGGGGCCTCGGCAGCGTCGGAGGTCCCGTGGTGGTTAACTTCACTGCTTGAGAGTTCATGGCTTGCGGCTTGTGACGCCGCCGGCTTGCGCCAGTGCAGTTGATAGCGCTCCCCGGCATGCAGTCGCGCAGCATCACCACATTCGAGAAGTGCCTCCTGGCAGGCCGCCGTCGCGGGGAACTCGATACATAGTGCGCCGTGCGTGACCAGTACCAGGCTGTCATGCGCGGCCTGCAGATAGGCGCTGCACTCCGGTGCGAGGCTGCCCAGCTCGATCTGGGGCTGTGGCGATGTCTGCCGGGATTGATCAATGCGTCGCAGCGTGAGCCCCGGTCCACAGCCCGCGATCGGCTCATGCTCGCTGTCACGCAGAATGCGTGGTGGTTCGACGGGTATCTCATCGCTGAAGAAGTCACTCAGCGAGATCGGAAATACCTCGAGAATCTTGTTCAGCGAGCTGACGGAAGGGCTGACCGCGTCCTGCTCGACCTGCGAGATGGTCGAATTGGTCACCTGGGCGCGCTTGGCCAGTTCACGCTGAGAGAGGCCATGACGCGTGCGCAGTTCGCGCAGCCGCTTGCCCAGCGTGCGAGACGCTGCCATTTCCTCGTCCGCCATTTCCTGGCCGTTAGTGGACTGCGCTGCCTTGCCGGCAGTGAGAGGTTCGGGGGCAGTAGGGGAGCTATCGTGCGACATCAGTGGTGCCTGATTAAGTGAGCATGCGCGCAGGCTAGCACGTGGGTGGGAGTGCGTGGCAGTGCACCTCGTCACGCCCAGGTGAGTTCATTTGTTGCTTGTGGCTCAAGGCGAGCGACTGCTCCCCCCGGCGCTGAGCGTCTCGAGCAGATGGCGCCCTTGATCATCCTCATGATGCCGGCGTGCGATGCACGGCAGCCACAGGCAGAAGGTGGCGCCGCCACCGGGCGTATCTTCCAGCCATAGCCTGCCCCCCAGCTGGGTGATCAACCCGGATGAGACCGACAGACCAATGCCCGAGCCATTGGCGCGCGTGGTGAAGAAGGGCGTGAAGATGCGCGACTTCAGGTGCTCGGGCACGCCAGCGCCGTGATCGATGACGCGTATCTCGACCCCCGCCACGGGGGCGAGCTCCGTTGGCACTGAAGCTGGCGCTGGCACTGAGGCTGACGTATCCGGACGGCTGTTTGGCTCACCATTCATTACGGCCAGCGCCGCATCGCGATCACGGCTGGTGATGCACAGCGTATCCGGCACAGGCGCCATCTCGATGGCGTTGATCAGCAGGTTGACCAGCACCTGAGTCAGTTGCGCGCGGTCGGCCTCGATCAAGCGGGTCGCCGCCAGCTCATGCTGCAATTGATGGCCGTGATGATCCAGCGCGTGCCTGACCAGCACCTCGACACTGTGGATCGCCTCGTCGGGATGAATCTGGCTGAGGTGAGGCGCGCCGAGTGACGGCGTCAGTGAGTTGCCGTCGCCAATGTCGTTGGAGGCGAGCGGGTCGCGTGCGTACTGACGCAGGTTGTCGACCAGCGCGCGAATGCGCTCGACCTGATGGATGATGGTGGCGATTTCCTCGCGCACCGGCTCGGCCTGCTCACCGAGTATCACCTCGATCAACTCGACATGACCCAGAATCACCGCAGCGGGGTTGTTGATCTCGTGGCCGATACCCGCCGTCAGTTCGCCCAACGCCGCCAGTTTCTCGCGGGTCAGCAGGCGCGCGCGCGCTTCGCGCAGCAGGCGGACGTGCTCCTCCAGCGCCTGACTGCGTTCGCGCAGTGTGGCGGTCTGGGTGCTCAGGTCGCGAGTGCGATCCTCCACCTGGGCTTCCAGCGTCTGGGCCGCGAGCTGTATCTCGTGGCGGTGCGCTTCCAGACGCGCCAGCATGGCGTCGAATTCCTCGGCCAGTTCATCCAGCTCATCACCGTGCCGCTGCGCCGGCCCCAGAGAGGACAGCGGGCCTATGCGCAAGCCCTCCTGGGACGGGGTATCACGCACCGCATGCACCACACGGCGAATCTGGCGGATCGGCTGCATCAGGCGCTCGATGCTGCTCCATACCAGCAATACCCCCAACAGACTGACCGCGATAAGCACCAGGCTGATATGCGTCAGCGTCTCGCGATAGAGTCGCGCGTAGGGCGCCTGCGGATAGCCCGCGTATATCATGCCGATCCGCTGGCCATCCAGAGAATCCAGCGGGGCATAGGCGGCCACGAACCAGTCACGAACCACGAAGGCACGATTGATATAGCGCTCGCCATTGCCTATCACCTGACGCTTCACCTCCAGCGAGGCGCGCGTGCCCAGTGCACGCTCGCCGCTGGCATCGGTGACATTGGTGGCGATGCGGACATCATCGAGAAACAGGGTGATGGTGCCGGTGCCATCTTCCGGCAGGGTGCCGGGGCCATAGAGCAGATCGCGGATTTCATCGACCAGACGCGGGTCGCGATTGAGCAGGCGGCCCGCATCCAGCGCGCCCAGCAGCTTGCCCTCGCCATCGAGGATGGGCACCAGCGCCCGCAGCAGCATGCCGCGGTTTTCCTCGCGGCGGGCACTGGGTTGTGCGTAGGGCGTCTGGCGCAGCGCAAGGCGCGCACGCTCGGCAAGGGCAGGGTCCAGCGTCGCCAGCGAGTCGCTGGACAGCATGTCGAGGCCATCCAGGCTTTCGCCGCGCGCCAGTTGCGGAATCAGCGCGGCGACGCCGGGCGTCTGGCGCAACTGCTCGGTGGGCAGCCAGCGCAGCCAGTCGGCATTGAGAGTGTCCCGCATGGTATCCAAGCGCGGCACCAGGCGTGGCAACAGCTGCGCGGTCTGCTCATCGGGTGCCACCAGCTGGCGCAGGTTACGACGCATCGCCTCCAGGCCATCACGCAGGCGCTGATGCTGGCTCTGCAGCGTGCGGCTGGCGACATCGAGGTCGCTGCGCACGTTCATGTACAGCTGGCGGTCGGTATAGGCCGTGGTCCAGTAGGCGGTCAGGCCGACCAGCGCCAGCATCAGCGCCAGCAGCGGCGCCAGTGTCAGCAGCAGCAGCCTGCGCCGCAGCGAACCGGCGAAGTAATGGCGCAGGCGTTTGATCATGCGCTGCCGTCGGCTCCGTAGGGAGCGGCGGACGAGGTGGCGGGGGCGGGTTGATCGCTCTCAGTACCAATCTCAGTGCCACTCTCAGTGGCATTTTCAGCGCCGCTGTCCTCACTGATTTGCTGCTCGGCGCGCCAGGTGGTCAGTTTGCGATCCAGTGTCTTGCGCGAGATGCCTAGCTGGCGGGCGGCGGCTGACTTGTTGTTGGCATGTCGCTCCAGTACCGCGCACAGATGGGCCTTTTCCACCGCATCCAATGACCACTCGAGCGGATAGCCGCTGCTGGTGGCCTCTTCCTCGATGGAGGTGGTCGCGTCTCCGCTGTCATCCCATGCCGGGTGGCTTGATGCCTGTGCGGCCTGACTGTCGACCGGCAGGGTATCGCCGGGCAGGCGGCCGAGCAGCAAGGCGCGCTCGATGACGTTCTTGAGTTCCCGCACATTGCCGGGCCAGGAATAGTGGCACAGGCGAGTGAGATCAGAGTGCTGCCAAGGCACGGCGGGGAGGTTGAGCTCACGCGACAGTTGGCGCGAGAAGTGCTGAGCCAGCGCCGGGATGTCCTCTGGGCGCTCGCGCAGGGCCGGCAGTGTCAGGCTCAGCACGTTGAGGCGATAGTAGAGGTCTTCGCGGAAGCGGCCCGCGGCCACCTCCGTCTCCAGTGTGCGGTGAGTGGCGGCCACGATACGCACATCCACCGCCTGTTCCTGCTCGCCGCCGACGGGGCGCACGCGGCGCGTCTCCAGCACTCGCAACAGCTTGGCCTGCATCGCCAGGGGCATCTCGCCGATTTCATCCAGGAACAGCGTGCCGCCATCGGCGAAGCTGAACAGGCCATCACGGCCTCGATGCGCGCCGGTGAAGGCCCCCTTGAGGTGGCCAAACAGCTCGCTCTCCAATAGCTCCGGGCTGATGGCGCCGCAGTTGACCGGCACGAAGGCGCCGCGCCGACCGGATAGGCGATGCAGATCACGCGCCGCCAGCTCCTTGCCGGTGCCGGACTCCCCCAGAATCAGCACCGGCGAGGGCGCAGGGGCAACGCGCGCGATGATATGCGCCAGTTCCTGCATGGCAGGGCTCTCGCCCTTGAGGCTGGCCTCTTCCTGCTGATGGCGGGCATTGTCGCGACGGAGCAGGAAGTTTTCCCGCGTCAGCTGGCGGCGCTCAAGGCAGCGGTCCAGCGCGGCCTGCAACTGTTCGAGGCGAAACGGCTTGATGATGAAATCACAGGCCCCGGCCCGCAGTGCGCGCACAGCGGTCTCGAGGTCGGCGTAGGCCGTCATGAAGATGACATCGCTGACCGAAGAGGGCGCAAGCGCCTCATCCCAATCCAGGCCATCACACCCCGGCAGGCGAATGTCGAGCAGGATGAGGTCGAAATGCAGGCGCGAGCGCAGGGCTTCGGCCTGCTCGACACTCTCGGCACACTCGATCAGCGCGAAGCGCGAGGACAGTGCCTTCTCCAGATAGCGGCGCATGCCGGGCTCGTCATCGACGATCAGTACCGAGGCGGTGGGGAGGGGATCGCTGCCGCTACGCCGGGTCTCACGGGGTGTGGAGGGGGCGTGGGCAGTCATGGCATTCCTCGGGTCAACAGGGCAGTAGTGGTCGCAGGGGAGATCATCTCTATCATGCGGGCATTGTGGCGTGCTGCTCACTGGTAATCTAGCGCTGGATGCCACATTGCTGCCTCTTTCTGCT
The DNA here is from genome assembly GCF_045066615.1 of Cobetia sp. Ld8. Classification (NCBI taxonomy): domain Bacteria; kingdom Pseudomonadati; phylum Pseudomonadota; class Gammaproteobacteria; order Oceanospirillales; family Halomonadaceae; genus Cobetia; species Cobetia sp. Ld8. The sequence continues at coordinate 30,657 of NZ_JBISHF010000007.1, forward strand.
TACGCTTGCCACAGGCAGGGCCTTGCAGCCTTGTCAGCACGCGGCGCTGGCGGGCAGGGTTGGCAGGCTGTCCCGTTGCGCTACGCAAGGCCCGGCGATGACTCGTCAATCGGGTCGTCATGGGGCAGTGGTGGTCATGCCTGGACTTATTGTCAGTATTTTCTCGGCCATTCCCGCAGTGCCATTCCGGTAGCGCCATTCGCTCCAGTCGATATAGCGACGTCAGCAGGGCGACAGGGGAGTCAGGGATGAGAGGGGCGTCAGGGACGATAGGGACGACAGCAGGCGGGAGCCGGCAAGTCTGCCTGCTGGAGAGGATTCCGGTATCATCGCCGGCTGTCTTGCGTGCCAGCCCATGTATCAGCGCTGTCTGGCAAAGCCTTGAAAGCCTTTATTGGATAGTCCGTTTCGTCACCACAGCGCTTTCGGCATGTCGTTTGCAGAGTCACATTCACGCTGATGTCATCAAGACCGTCACGCCAGAAAAATATTCAGGGAGCACCACCCATGCCGCAACGCCATACCTTGTCTTCTCGTCGCCTGCTGGCCACCCTCGCAGGCCTGTCATTCGGTGCGCTGAGCATTCTGCCGGCCCAGGCAGCCGACGACATCATCCGTCTGGCTACCACGACCAGTACCTACAATTCAGGCCTGCTCGATCACCTGCTGCCGGAGTATGAAGAGGCCCACGATGTCACCATTCAGGTCATCGCGGTCGGTACCGGCAAGGCATTGCGCATGGGCCAGGATGGCGATGTGGATCTGGTGATGACTCACGCCCCGGGCGCCGAGCGCAAGTTCGTCGATGCCGGCTACGGTGTCGAGCCGCATGGCGTGATGTACAACGACTTCGTGCTGCTTGGCCCCGAGGCGGACCCGGCGGCCATTGACGGTATGCAGGATGTGGACGCGGCACTGGGCAAGATCGCCGGCGCCAATGCCGGCTTCATCTCGCGCGGCGATGACTCCGGCACCCACAAGAAGGAATTGGCCCTGTGGCAGAGTGCCGATGTCACCCCTGACTTCTCCGGCTACAAGGCCGTCGGCCAGGGCATGGGCAAGGTGCTGAGCATGGCCAGTGAGCTGCAGGATTACACCTTGAGCGATCGTGGCACCTGGCTTGCGATGGAAGACAAGCTCGAGCTTGAGATTCTGGTCGAGGGCGATGCGCGCCTCTTCAATCCCTATCAGGTGATTCTGGTCAACCCGGCCAATCATGACGGGCTCAATACCCGTGGTGCGCGTGAGCTGGCCGAATGGCTGATCTCCAGCGAAGGGCAGCAGGCAATCGATGATTACCGTCTCAAGGGCAAGGCGCTGTTTCATGCCAGCCACGGCGAGACCGGCTTCGATGCTCGCCAGACAGCCGACCGCGCCTCTGAGCGCACGCCGGTGAAGGCGCAGGGCGCACAGGCTGAGCCGCGTTCGTGAGCTTGTGGCAAACCACGCAGGAGGCCATGAGCCTCCTGCTGAGCATGGATGGTGCGCTGTGGGAGATCATCGGCGTGTCGTTTCGTGTCTCGTTGATGGCGATGTTGATCGCGGTGCCACCGGCACTGTTGATCGCCTTCGTGCTGGTTCGCTGTGCCTTCCCGGGGCGCTGGCTGCTGATCTCGCTGATCAATACCCTGATGGCCGTCCCCACCGTGGTGGTGGGGCTGCTGCTGTTCATCCTGCTGTCGCGCGCTGGCCCGCTGGGCGACTGGCATCTGCTGTTCACCCAGCCGGCGATGGTGATCGGGCAGATTCTGCTCGCCCTGCCGATTCTGGTGGTGATGCTGCATGCCGCGCTGGCGGGCGTCGACAAGCGTGCCTGGGAGACGGCCTTGCAGCTGGGGGCGTCGCGCCGGGCGGCGCTGTGGCGGCTGGTGATGGAGGCCCGTTTCGGCGTGATGGCGGCGTTGGTGGCCGCGTTTGGTAGAATCATCGCTGAAGTGGGTTGCGCCATGATGGTGGGTGGTAACATTGCCGGTTTCACGCGCAATATCACCACGGCCATCGCGCTGGAAACCCTCAAGGGCGAGTACGCCCAGGGGGTCGCCCTGGGCATGGTATTGCTGGTGTTGGCACTGGCGCTCAATCTGATGCTGGGGCTGTTGCGTGGTCGTGGTCAGCTGGTGGTGCAGGCGTGACCCCAGGCCTCGCCACCAGTCACGTTCTGCTCCCGCAGTCTGCAAGCCGCCTGCCAGCCAGTTGAGACAAGCACACGCCAGCACTGATCGCGTCAGGCTGAATCGTCGTATGGAGTCATGATGTTCCCCCCTAGTTCTTCGTCCTCGTCTGTTCCCCCGGGCGACCCCTCCTGCCCGGTGGCGGGGACTGGCTTCGCGCAAGCCTCGCCGTCTGCTGCCCAGGCACTCGCTGCCGCCGCAAGCGTTGCCCCTCTGTTGCGTGTGCGCGGCCTCGAATATCGCTTGCCGCCTGCGGCGCAGGCATCTGGCGAGGGCGCCGAGGCGCAAGGGCGCCTGTTATGGCATGTGGCGGCGCTGGATTGGGCGCCGACCCCGGCGTCCGGCTGGGTGCACCTCAAGGGCGACAACGGCAGCGGCAAGACCACGCTGTTGCGCGTGCTGGCCGGCATGCAGCCAGCGACTGGCGGCAAGCTTGAATGGCAGACCCGTGACGCTCATCCGGTGCGCTACCTGCACCAGCAGCCGTATCTGTTCGACACCAGCGTGGCCGGCAATCTGGTGCTGGCGGCTCGCTGGCAACCCGACAGCGGCTCTGCCGGCCAGCAGCGCGATCAGGTCGAGGAGATGCTGCGCTGGAGCGGGCTGAGCGATCAGGCCCGTCAGCCCGCCCGCTCATTGTCGGGTGGCGAGCGGGCGCGACTGGCATTGGCGCGCGCCTGGTTGTCGCGTCCGCCGGTGCTGTTGCTGGATGAGCCTGCCGCCAATCTGGATCAGGCCGCCGTCGAGCAGTTGGCGCTGCGACTGGAGCAGATGTGCCAGCAGGGGTGTGCGGTGATCCTGTCCTCGCATCAGGACAATGCCTTGAGTCAGGGCTCGAGTGCGCGCTGGACGCTGAGCGCTGCCAGCCTGCACACTGAGCCCACAGCGGGCTGAGTCGTCTTCATGAGCTGAGCCTTCAGTGCAAGCACCTCAAGCTTCAGGGCTGAGAAAGCCTTGTTCATCAGCCGCTTGCACTGGATGCTCTGCCAGCAGCCCTGCTGCATGACATTACCTGCGCCTTTGCGCACTCGACCGGGATACGCCTTCATGCCGAGCTCCAATCACACCTCTGACGCCACGCCACTGCCGAGCGATGCCGAGCAGCTCAAGGCCTCGCTCACGCCCGCCAATATCACCGGGGTGGTGCTGGCCGGTGGCCAGGCGCGGCGCATGGGTGGCGTCGACAAGGGACTGGTCATGCTCAATGAGGTGCCGCTGGTGGCGCATGTGCTGGCGCGCCTGACCCCTCAGGTGGGCGAGCTGCTGATCAATGCCAACCGCTCTCACGCCGAATATGCCGCCTATGGGCATCCGCTGGTCGAAGACAGCGAGCAGGGTTACCACGGCCCCCTGATGGGCATGGCCAGTGCGCTGGCGGCAGCGCGGACGCCCTGGGTGATGATGGTGGCCTGTGATGTGCCGCACCTGCCCAATGAACTGGTCGAGACGCTGAGTGTGGCGCTGATCGACCATGCCAACGGCGATCATCTGGAAGGCTTCACTGTCGAAGGCGGTCACGCGGTTGATGCCGGGCCTGCGCTGCTGGCCGTGGCGGCAGACGAGTTCCGTTACCATCCGGTGATCTGTCTCATGCACCGTGGCCTGCTGCCCTCGCTGCAGGCGGCGCTGGCCGCTGGCGAGCGCAAGATCGACCGCTGGTTCGATCAGCACGTCTGGCTCAAGGTGCAGGCGGGCAGCGAGCAGGACTTCGCCAACCTCAATACCCTTGAAGAATGCCGTGAGATGGAAGCCGGCTCGCGCTGAGCGTGCTTCTTTCCTGACGTCTTCTGCGTGTCATCCGTTCCCGCTTGCACGTCCAGAGTGTGTCATTGTGATGCAGGTGGTCATTGCCGGGGGCGTCTCTTCAGGAGTCTGGCGGGTTATTGTCTTTGCCTGCCCGGTATTGATGGCCTTGGCGTTGCACCTCAAAAGTGTCGTGTCTGGCGGTTCTGGCGGCTGTCTTGCCACTCTGCGTCGTTGCCCCCATTGAACCCTTGCTCATATCGAGCCGTTGCCCCATTGAAATGAGCGCCATGCGTGTTCACCTTCATGGCATCCGCTCAGCCCGCATTGTCATCGTCACCTTTTTCCTTTGCGGGCGCGGGAGCGCTGCGGTGAGCCCGTCGACAGGCCGCCTTACGCCGGAATCATCAAGAGAACCTTCATGCCTGAGTCTTCTTCCACGACTGACCAGCGTGCTGATACCGCTGTCAGTGCTGAACATTCCTCCCCCCGCAGTGATGCTCCCACGCCGCGTGGTGATATTTCTCATGAAGTCGGGATGTCGCCCGCCTGGCAGGTACGGCTGGCGGCGTCAGCGTGTCCATTGTTGGGCATCGCGGCCTGGAGCGGCACCGGCAAGACCACGTTGCTCGAGCAGCTGCTGCCCGAGTTGAGAGCGCGCGGCCTCCGCGTCGCCGTGATCAAGCATGCGCATCATGCCTTCGATGTCGATACGCCGGGCAAGGACAGCCATCGTCTGCGAACGGCGGGTGCCGTGCCGATGCTGGTGGCGTCCGCCAAGCGCTTTGCGCTGATGATGGAGACGCCGGACCAGGCGGAGGCCGATCTGGAGCAACTGGTGGTGCAGCTCGAGGGGCTGGAGGTGGACCTGATTCTGGTCGAGGGCTTCAAGCAGTGGCCGCTGCCCAAGCTTGAGCTGTACCGCGAGGCCGTGGGCAAGCCGCTGCGTGCCCCAGAAGACCCCTGGATCCATGCGCTGGCGACACCGGCGGCGCAGCTGCCGCCTCGTGATGATGTGCCGCAGGACCTAAAGCGGCTGGATCTTGACGATCCTCAGGCGCTGGCCGCCTGGATCGCCGCCTGGCCGGTGCATTGGCGCCTGGAAGGCGGCAAGCCGCGTGGCGAGGTGGGCGCATGAGTCTGTCGTGTTTCGATCCGCGTTTCGGCGAGCGCATGCTGAGTGTCGATGAGGCCTTGAGCGTGCTGGGGGAGAGCCTGGCGGGCGTGATGCGCACGCCACGCAGCGAGCGTGTCGCCCTGGCGCAGGCGCCCGGGCGTGTGCTCGCCGAGACGGTCATCTCGCCGCTGGATGTCCCGGCGCAGACCAACGCGGCGATGGATGGCATCGCGCTGGCGCGGGCTTCATTGCCAGAGGCGGCGAGCGGCGAGCCCCTGAGCGATCGCGGCGAATTGAGCGATCACTGCGAGCTGAGCGTGATCGGCAGCTCGCTGGCGGGCCATCCCTGGACGGGCCGGGCGCTCGCCGCGGGGGAAGCCATGCGCATCACGACCGGCGCGGCCCTGCCCGCAGGCGCCGACACCGTCATCATGCAGGAGCAGCTCGAGTATCGCTCCGCGCAGGGCGAGGGCGAAGGGCTGGGTGAGGGCTTGATTGAGGGCGAAGCAGGCGAGCGGGTGGTGATCGAGGGCGTGACCAGCATTCGCCGTGGCCAGAATGTGCGTCAGGCCGGAGAGGACATCGCGCGCGGTAGCCAGGTGATGGCGCCGGGCCAGTGGCTGACGCCTGCCGCCGTGGGTGTGCTGGCGTCGCTCGGACTCGCAGAGATCGCCGTCTATCGGCCGCTGACGGTGGCGATCTTCTCCACCGGTGACGAGGTCACGGCCCCCGGCGAGACACTGCCGGCCGGCGGCATCTATGACGCCAATCGCTTCAGCCTCGTGGCGCTGCTGCGCGACCAGGGCATCGAGGTACTGGATCTTGGCATCCTGAGCGATGACGAGGCGAGCGTGACTGCTGCCCTGCGTGATGCCGCGACGCGTGCCGACATGGTCATCACCTCCGGCGGCGTGTCGGTGGGTGAGGCCGATCATGTGCGCAGCGCCCTCGCTGCCTGTGGTGAGCTCGCACTGTGGCGCATCGCCATGCGACCGGGGCGCCCGCTGGCGTTCGGCATGTTGCGTGCCACTCCCGCCGACGCCGCGTCGTCATCTGGCCAGGTGCCGTTCTTCGGCTTGCCGGGCAATCCGGTGGCGACCATGGTCACCTTCCTGCAGTTCGTGCTGCCGGCGCTGCGCCTGTTGTCGGGCCAGCAGCGGTTGGCGAGGGTTGAGGCGAAGGATGAGGCGAGCGCCTCCGCGACGACACTGGCGCAGTGGCAAGCCCCGCGCCTGCAGCTGATCGCCGGCGAGACGCTGCGCTCACGTGCCGAGCGTGTCGACTATCATCGCGGCCAGATCGTGCTGGATGACCAGGGGCGTCAGGTGGTGATGACCACGGGGCGGCAGGGCTCGGGTATTCTGACCTCGATGTTGCTGGCCGAATGCCTGATCGAGATTCCCGCCGGCTGTGCCACGCTTCACGCCGGCGAGCCGGTCATGGTGCAGTGGCTGGGCAGTCGCGGCATCGTCTAGGCGATCCCCGCGCAGTGGTCATGCCTGCTGATTCATGAAAAGATAGTCTGCTAATTTCTTGGCCAGTCCTGTTCATCAGGGCTTGCCTGCCTGCTTCTTCAGGCATTGGTATTTCTGAGATTGCCGCCAGTCAGGCGCACCCGATACGGATACGAGACAGCTCATGAGCCTTACTCATCTCAACGCACGCGGCGAAGCCCATATGGTGGATGTTGCGGACAAGCAGGAAACCCGCCGCGAGGCGCGAGCCAGCGCACGCGTCAGCATGCTGCCTGCCACGCTCGCTCTGCTCGCCGAAGGTGGCCTGCCCAAAGGGGATGTGCTGGCGACGGCGCGTATTGCCGGTATCCAAGCGGCCAAGCGCACTCATGAGCTGATTCCGCTCTGTCATGCCTTGATGCTCTCCAAGGTGACGGTCGAGTTCACGCTGGACAGCGCCAACAGCTGCGTGGAAATTCAGGTGCTGTGCCGCCTCAATGGGCGTACCGGTGTCGAGATGGAGGCGCTGACGGCGGCCTCGGTAGCGGCATTGACGCTCTATGACATGTGCAAGGCGGTCGACAAGGGTATCGTGATCGGCGATATCCAGCTCGAGACCAAGACCGGCGGCAAGAGTGGTGACTGGCAGCGCCCGGACGAAGCCGCCGCTGTCGAGCAGACGTCGGCTGAGCCAAGCCGGACTGAACCAAGCCGGACCGAACCAAGCCGTGCTGCGACAGCTGAGCCCATCGAAGCGCCAGCGACAGCGACAGCGGGACAGGCCACTCCGGCGGCACGCGGTGATGCCACCGTGCGGGTCCTCTTCCTGGCGGAACTGCGGGAACGCCTGGACCTCGACAGTCTGGCGCTGAATCTGACGACGCTGTCACAAGCGACGGTCGGGGGCCTGAAGCGCACCCTGGCGCTGCGTGACCCTCAGCTTGAAGCGCTCAATGACACTCGCGTGCTGTGCGCTGTCAATCAGGACATGGTGCGCGATGACCACCCACTGAATGCCGGTGATGAAGTCGCCTTCTTCCCACCGGTGACGGGGGGCTGACATGACCCAGGTCGCAAACGAAGCCTCGCAGGCCTTTTCGGTCAGCATTCAGGCCAGCGATTTTGATCTGCGTGTCGAGCAGGACATTTTGACGCGTGGGCGCGGCGACATCGGAGCCGTGGTGTCCTTCACGGGGCTGGTGCGTGATTTCAATCAGCGACCGGATGTCGTCGCGCTGACGCTGGAACACTATCCCGGCATGACGGAGCGCAGCCTCGAACGCTTGATCACAGAGGCGCGCGAGCGCTTCCCGCTCACCGGGGTGCGCATCATTCACCGTGTCGGGCGGCTCGAGCCCGGCGACAATATCGTGCTGGTGCTGGTCGCCAGTGCGCATCGTCAGGCGGCCTTTGCCGGCTGTGACTTCCTGATGGACCACCTCAAGTCGCGGGCGCCTTTCTGGAAAAAGGAGCACACCGCCACGGGAGATTATTGGGTGCGGGAACGCTCGAGCGATCGCGAGGCACTCGAGCGCTGGCATCCAGAGTCCGTGGTGACGGCAGAGGGTGAAGCGGTATCCCCCTTTGCCGAGCAACACAAGGCTGATGACTCATTGGCCGAGGCCAGCAGCGAAGAGAGACAATCAGCGCTGGCAACACCCAAGTTTTCGGGAGAGTCATGATGGAAACCCTGGTCGATGACTTCGGTCGTCGCATCCGCTATGTTCGCCTGTCAGTGACGGACCGCTGTGACTTTCGCTGCGTCTATTGCATGAGCGAAGAGATGACCTTTCTGCCGCGCGACGAGGTCTTGAGCCTCGAAGAGATCGCGTTGCTGGCGCGCGCCTTTGTGGAATTGGGGGTCGAGAAGATTCGCCTGACCGGCGGGGAGCCGCTGGTACGTCGTGATATCGGCAAGCTGGTCGATGAAATCGGCGCGCTCGAGGGGCTCAAGGACTTCTCGATGACCACCAACGGCGCGGGCCTTGCCAAGCACGCCGCTCAGTTGAAGGCCGCCGGCATGTCACGGCTGAATATAAGCCTTGATTCTCTGGACCCGGAGCGCTTCAAGGCGCTGACGCGTACCGGCGACCTGAACAAGGTGATCGCCGGCATCCGTGCTGCGCGCGAGGAAGGCTTCCGCATCAAGCTCAATGCAGTGGTGCTGAAAGGGCGCAATGATCACGAAGTGGTGTCGCTGGTCGAATTCGCGCGTGAGGAAGGGTTGGACATCAGCTTCATCGAGGAGATGCCGCTGGGCCAGGTCTCGGATCACGGTCGTGACGAGACCTTCTGCTCCAGTGATGATGTCCAGGCGCGTATCGAGACGCGTTATCCGCTGATTCCCACGCTTGAAGACAGTCTGGGGCCGGCGCGCTATTTCCGCATGGCGGACAGCGAATCACGGGTGGGATTCATCTCACCGCACAGTCATAACTTCTGCTCGACCTGCAACCGCGTTCGCGTCACGGTAGAGGGGCGTCTGTTGCTGTGTCTTGGTAATGAGCACTCGCTTGATCTGCGTGACATCATGCGGCGCCACCCGGGTGACATCGAGCCGCTCAAGGCTGCGATCATCGATGCCATGCACCTCAAGCCCGAGCGTCATCACTTCACGACGGATGGTGATGTCCAGATCGTTCGCTTCATGAACATGACGGGAGGCTGAGTCCTTTTTCGTCATCAGTCGTGGCGCTCATGTTGATCGAGCCATCTCGGATAACTCACAGACGCTCACAAAAACCCCGCTATCAAGCGGGGTTTTTGTTGGTCTATCCTATGGAAACACTGCCTTGCTTTTGACAAGGCTTGTTAGTTCATATTTAGCGCTTATACTTTGCTGCATTATCACATCCAATGCGATGACTCGCAGGGATTCCAGCTCAGTGCATATGGTGGAGGTAGCGAAATGACAGCCGATTCTCTCGAAAAGATCGCTCGTAACAAGAATGTTGCTCGTGCAGCAGCGCGTCAGCTGTCCATGGAACAACTGCACAAGCTCTCCGAGGTCATCAATGAGGTGATCGAGCAGAAAGCCGAAGAAGACGAGCAGCGCCGCGAAGAAGAAATCGCCAAGGAGCGCAAGCTTGCCGAGATTCGTGATGCGATGATCGAAGCTGGCCTTTCCGTGGATGATCTGGTCAGTGATCAGCCCAAGCGTCGTGGCCGTCCGCCGAAGAACAAGTCCGTTTGAGACCTTCGGCCTGACGCCATGGAGGTGGCTGAAGCGCTTGAGATCGAGATTGCCAGCCGGCAAGTCGGCAATCTCCCCATCACCAGTCCCTGAGCGCCTCCCAGCAGCAGAAAAGCCCGCCCGGTATTTCCCGGGCGGGCTTTTTCATGCGCTGCTTTGTGCAGGGCAGTGAGCTCAAGGCGGCCATCACTTCAATGATGGCGCGACACTCACTCCTGATTCATGGCCATGATATGCAGGAAGAGCACCGGCTCATGGCGCAGGTGGTTGCGCAGCCAGCGATTGATGCGGCCATCGAGTTGCTGCTTGAGTTCACGTTCATTGCTGGCATCCAGGCCTGCCAGGGTGTCATCCAGCCACTCGGCGAAGCTGTCTTCATCCAGGCTTGAGGTGCCGCTGATATCCAGCATCAAGCGGCCGATGCGAACCCAGCCGGCCTCCTGTAGCGTGACGGGCAACGCCAGCGAGACGCTGCCATGCCGGCCGAGACGCGCGCGGGCACGGCGGTCCATGGAATCCAGCGGACGCACCTTGTCATGCTCGATGATGCGTTCGTGCAGTGTCAGGCGTTTCTCCACCGACAGCCCCTGAGCATCGAGGCGAATCACGTCACCATTGACGGGAATCAGCGGTGCCTCGATGCCCAGGGACTGTGCCACCTGGGTGTGAGCGAGCTGGTGGCGATATTCGCCATGCACCGGCAGCAGACGTACCGGTTTCAGCCAGCCATAGAAGGTGCGCAATTCTTCCTGCGCCGGGTGCCCGGAGGCGTGCAGGTCCGGGAACTGCTTCTCTTCCATGATGCCGACGCCGAGGCGTGTCAGGGCGTTGTGCAGCTTGCCGATGGCCAGCTCATTGCCGGGAATCGCCTTGGAAGAGAAGATCACGGTGTCGCCGGCAGCCAGCTCGAAGTCCGGATGGCGGGAATTGGCCAGGCGTGACAGCGCGGCGCGTGGCTCGCCCTGACTGCCGGTGGCGATCACCATGACCTCTTCCGGGGGCAGGTAGCCCAGGTCCTTCACCGGTACCAGCGGCGGGAAGTCTTCCAGATAGCCGAGACCGCGGGCGACGCGCACCATGCGCTCCATCGAGCGCCCCAGCAGCGTGATGCGGCGACCATTGCGTGCGGCGGCGCGCCCCAGTGCCAGGATGCGGGCCAGGTTGCTGGCAAAGCAGGTCACGACGACGCGTCCGCGGCAGCCGGCCAGCGTCTTCTCCAGCGCACGGGCTACCTCGCCTTCACTGCGCGAATGACCCGCCAGCGGCGCATTGGTGGAGTCGCCGACGACCAGATCGACCGGTGCCAGTGCCTGATAGCGCTCTGGATCAGTGGGCTCGCCGATCAGCGGCTCCGGGTCCAGCTTCCAGTCGCCGGTATGCATCACGCGATATTCCGGCGTGACGATCAGCAACGAGCAGCTTTCCGGAATGGAGTGGGTCAGCGGCAACAGGCGCAGCGCGAAGGGGCCGGATTCAAAACCTTCATCCACCTCGATGATCTGCAGGCTGGAGGTTTCCAGCTCGCGCTCGGCAAACTTGGCGCGCAGCAGGCCAGCCGCCAAGGGCGTGGCGATGATCGGGCAGCGCCATTTCGGCCACAGCCAGGCGACCGCCCCGATGTGGTCTTCGTGGCCATGGGTGATCACCAGCATCTGCGGGCTGATGCCCAGGCTTGCCAGAGACTCGATATCCGGCACCTGCAGCGGACCTTCCGGCAGGTCCTGGCGAATCATCATGCCGCAATCCACGGCAATCCAGTGATCCTGATAACCATACAGCGTCAGATTCATGCCGATCTCGCCGCAGCCACCCAGCGGTAGCAGGTGCAGCGGCGGACGTTGTCTCTGACGGACTTGAACGCGGGGTTTCAACATGGATGTCATGCCATCTATAAAATGTGGCTCAACTATACGGGAATCCCGCGAAGCGCCACAAATGGCGCTGTTGTCCGGTCGAGTCGATTCGAGGGCGGCCCGGCCGTTCGCGTGACGCCTTGAGGTGGGCCGGCGTGATGGCCGCTGATCGCAATGTCGTATTGACCATATGGACAGAATCGGGGCGCAGCACTGTTTCAGGCCGCGTGATCAGCTACAATAGCCCACCTTTGCCGAGGGGCTGCTTACGGGCGGTGTCATGATTCCTCGCGCAGGCCGGCGCTTCGCCGGCTGAACATCATTCCCGCTATCACAATGGTTGAACTTACGATGTCTCACGCCTATCGCCTGGTGGTGTCCTGCCCTGATCAGGTCGGAATTGTTGCCCGAGTTTCCACTTTCATCGCCGAGCAGGGCGGGTGGATCACCGAAGCCAATCAGCATTCTGATCTTGGCGCCGGTCGTTTCTTCATGCGCTATGAGATCAACCCCGAAACCATCGGCCTGAGTGCCGCTGAGCTCGGCAAGCGCTTCGCCCCGATCGGTGAAGAGTTCGGCATGCAGTGGCGCGTGCATGACACCGCTGCCAAGAAGCGTGTCGTGCTGATGGTCTCCAAGGACTCCCATTGCCTGGTGGACCTGCTGCATCGCTGGCAGTCCGGTGATCTGGATTGCGAGATTCCCTGCGTCATTTCCAACCACGATGACATGCGTTCGCTGGTGGAATGGCACGGCATTCCGTTCCATCACGTGCCGGTCGACAAGAATGACAAGGCGCCGGCCTTTGCCGAAGTCGAGCGTCTGGTGGAAGAATCCCAAGCCGATTGCATCGTGCTGGCGCGCTACATGCAGATCATTCCGCCGAGCCTGTGTGAGCGCTATGCCGGTCGCCTGATCAACATCCACCACAGCTTCCTGCCTTCCTTCGTGGGCGCCAAGCCGTATCACCAGGCCTTCGGGCGTGGGGTCAAGCTGATCGGGGCGACTTGCCATTACGTGACCGAAGAGCTGGATGCCGGCCCGATCATCGAGCAGGACATCCACCGCGTCACTCACTGCCATACCGCCGAGGAACTGGTGCGCATCGGCCGTGATGTCGAGCAGAAAGTGCTGGCGCGCGGCCTGCGTTGGCACCTGCAGGATCGCGTGCTGATCCACGGCAACAAGACCATCGTCTTCGCCTGAGCCTCGCTTGCTCAACGCATGAGTCTGTCATCGACCTGAGGTCGTGACGAAGAAGCCGGTACCTGTTTCAGGTGCCGGCTTTGTTGTTTGCGGGAAATGCCTGACGGCCATCTGGTTGCCAGGGAGTGTGTTGAGCAGAGCAGTATCGTCAGGACGCGCATGCCAAGGGAATGACTGGGAGGCCATGCATTGGGGGGGGGGGCTTGACGGAGGGAGAGGTTCAACGAGGAGAGATTCAATAGTCCATCAGGTTAAATGCAATTTGCATCAAACTTTTGTGTCAGTTTTCTCAGTCCTTGTCATTAGATAGATGTGTATTTGACGACATGAGGGTATGAAACCACTGCTCAAAAGGCCGATGTTGGCAATCCGCCATGAACTCCATTTCATGGTGTCAGTCCCATGGGGTTGATTCTGAACCAGTGTTTCATCCGTGATGCCTCATGCTGAAGTATGGGCGCGCGTGGTGGGGCGAAGACTGACCTCACGGGATTTTCTGATGTACATAGCCGTTGTTGGCCGTCCTGCGGCTGCAAGTAGTGAGCACTCAAGTGGTGGGCATTCGCAGATCGAACAGGGAGAGTGGGCAGTCGAGTCACAGGACCTGCTGGCGATGCTTACGGAGCGAGCGCCATATCGCGCCTCGCACGCCGCCGCGGCTGAATTTTCTGCGACTGGCTTTCCTGCGACTGACGTTTCTGCGGGCAGCCAGTGTGATGCCATCCATCTGGCGGTTCAGCCGGCGGGGCATCTGACGCTGCAGGAGGCCGAGCGCCTGTTGTGCGATATCCGAGCCACGGCGCCAGGAGCGCTGATGCCCGTGATCGTGACGGGGGCGAGCTCTCCGGCAGTCGAGGCGCTGGCCAATCAATGGCCGGGCAGCCGTCTGCTTGACCTGTCAGATGTGGTGAAGCGCCTGGAGGCCTCGGCGTCAGCTGAGCAACCCGAGGCTGGGCTGTCGGCGAGCGCCGAGCGTCTGCTGCGCTGGTGGCGCCTCTATCCCGACCATGTCCTGCAGGTCTCTCTGTCACCTGCACTGATGGCCGGTTGTGAATGGCCTCTGTTGAGTGCATGGGGCATGACTGCCAGCGTGCAGCACGATCTGCTTGCGCTGTTCGCTCAGCGTGGCTGGACCCGCGAGGTGACGCTCATGACACGCACGCGTCATTGCCGACAGTGTCGCAGCGTGCACCTCAACTATATCGATGTCTGTCCGCGTTGCCGCCATCTGGATCTCGTGGCGCTCGATGGGCTGCACTGTTTTACCTGCGGTCATGTGGACCGTCTGGATCACTTCACGCATGACGAACGACTCGTCTGCCCGAAATGTCATGTCCGGCTGCGGCATATCGGGGTCGACTATGATCGACCGCTGGAATCGCTGGCCTGCGGGAAATGTGATCTATGGCTGGTAGAGGGCGAGGTGGAAGTCCAGTGCATGGATTGCGGCCAGTTGCAGCAGCCCGGAGAGCTGATCCAGCAACGTGTTGCCTCGCTGGCGCTCAGCGAAGCCGGGCGTCGCGTCGTTGCCTTGCCGCGCAAGGAAGGCATGTCCGAGCAGATGGTGGGACAGCGAGTCTCACGCGCCGAGCTTCATCACATGCTGGACCTGCTGGTGCCGCTCGCCCGTCGTCATGCCCACCGCCATCTGCTGATGGTGATGTCCTCCGGCGCCCTTCCTTCACGCTCGGTGGCGTCTCCGCTGTCGGCTTCATCGCCGGCTGCGTCATTGAGCGCCATGGCCCAGCGTCTGACGAGCCTGCTGCGTGATACTGACCTGGTCTGTGAATACGACGCCGGCCATTGGCTCTTTCTACTGCCCCATACGCCCCGTGAACACTTTGCGGATATCGCACGACGCATCAAGTCACTGACTGATCTGGCAGAGGACGACGCGGGGCTGAATATCGCGCTCGAGATGCATGAGCTACCCAGCGAGCGCTGCACAGGCAAGGCGCCATACTGGCTGGCGCAATTGCTGGACGATCAAGCGTCTGGTCAACCGAGTGGCAAGATGCCATCCGAGGCCGAGGCATGAGAGAGCTGGATATCTTTGTCTCGCAGGTATTGATGGAAATGCACTGGGTCAGTGGCTCGATGCTGCACTCGCCGTGGGTGGCGGTATCCATTCTGCCCTTGTTGATTCTCTTCGAACTGCCGCTGGCCGCCATCGTGATTACTGGCATGGTCGGCCATCTGCGCGATCGCGGCTGGGGCAGCACTCATGATGCCAGGGGCATGCCCGAGCGCTATCCCTCCGTCAGCTGCCTGGTGCTTTGCTATTCCGAAGGCGAGGGGGTGACCGCCAGCGCCGAATCCTTGTTGCATCAGGATTATCCCGGCCACGTCGAGGTGATCATGGTGATCGATGGCGCCACGGCCAATCACGAGACGTTGGCGGCTGCCCGGCGTCAGGCCAGTGCCTTTCGGCAGCATGCCAACCGTACCCTGCGGGTGGTGCCCAAGTGGCAGCGCGGGGGGCGGGTCTCGTCACTCAATACCGGGCTCGGGCTTGCCACCGGTGAGCTGGTGTATGCATTGGATGGTGATACCGGCTTCGCCAGTGACATGGTCACGCGCAGCGTGGTGGTGTTCGAAGACCCCGATGTACTGGCGGCGGCCGGCAACTTGCGCATTCGCAATCGCAAGGTCTCGCTGGCGACACGCCTGCAATCCCTGGAATACCTGCTGTCGATCGAATATGGCCGTACCGGGCTGGCGCGCTGGAATCTGATCAACAACATCTCGGGGGCCTTTGGCATCTTCCGCACCGATATCGTGCGTCAGGTCGGCGGCTGGGACACCCATACCGCGGAAGACCTGGATCTTACCTTGCGTCTCAAGCAGTACCAGCGTCGCCATCCGCATATGCGACTTGCGTTCATCCCCGAAGCCGTCGGCTTCACGGATGGCCCGGAAACCCTGCGCAGCCTGGCGAGTCAGCGCATGCGCTGGGAGGGCGACCTCTATTTCATCTACCTGCGCAAGCATTGGCGTGGCATGCGGCCGCGCTTGATGGGGTGGCCCGGCACGCTGTTCACGATGACCTACGGCTTGGTGCAAAGTGTGGCGCTGCCTTTCCTGATCGGTGGCTATGTCATCTGGTGGTACGCCACCCAGCCACTGGTGCATGCGGTGTCGATCAGCGTGCTGCTCTATCTCATCTATCTGCTGCTGTGCAGCTGGTACGCGCTGGCCGGGCTTTGCTGTGTCAGTCGCGACATTCCGGTCGCGCTCAGGAACATGGTCTGGCTGCCGGTGCTTCCGTTCTACCAGCTGAGCATGCGTCTGTTGGCACTGGTCGCGATTCTCAATGAAATGCTGCGTCGCAGCCACGAAGAAACCAGCATGGCCCCGTGGTGGGTCCTGCGCCGAGGAAAACGCTTCTGATGGATATTCGATTTGACCCGGAAAAGTCTCGTCACCCGGACCAGCAGTCCGGGCTGAAGGTCCCCTACGCCAAGGCCAGGCGGGGCGGAGGGCGCTGGCGCTGGATAGGGCTGATGGCTCTGGTACTGGTGCCGGTGGTGGCCTTCTCCTGGTATGCGCTGCGCGACCGCTTGCTGCTGTCGGCCCCGGCGGTACTGACGCACGAGCCGCTGGTGATCACCAGTCCGCGTGATGCGCGTGTCGTGGATGTGCCTCAGCGTGCCGGCCAGCGCGTCAAGCAGGGCAGCCCCCTGTTCGTGCTCGAGGATGGTGAGCTGGAGGCTGATCGCACCGCGCTCAAGGAGATTCTGGCCACGCTTCCCGACAAGGGGGCACAGCAAGAGAGCGAGTCGCTGGTCGATACCGCTCGCCAGCGGGTCGATAACGCCGAGGCCTCATTGCGCTTCCAGTCCGGGCTGGCTGACAAGTTCGATGACTTCCGTCGCCAGGGTGAGGTCCCCCTGACGGACCTCGCCAGTATTCACGTGGCACGTGCCAGTGCTCAGGATCAACTGTCGGGAGCGCGTGAGAACCTGCTGCTGCAGCTGCGCGAGAATACGCGCTCCGAGCTGGCTGGCCCGGTAGTTCAGCGCCGTCAGGACCTGACTCGCCAGCTGGCGCGTATCGAAGCCAGTATCGCGGCGATGTCCTTGATGGCGGCTCAGGATGGCCTGTTGGCCAAGAGCTATGTACAGCCTGGTCAGCAGGTGAGTGCTGGCGAACCTCTGGGCGTGCTGGTGCCTGCCAATGCGCCGGAACTGCATGCCTATTTCTCGCCGAAATATGTCGGCAAGGTGGCTGTCGGGCGAGTGGCCGAGGCGCATTTCGCGGATGGCCGCAGTGTATTGGCGCGTATCGTGGCGCCGCCGGAGCTGACCCAGAAGCTGCCCTCACAGCTGGCGGGCCCCTTCGATGCCAATCAAGCGATGCTCGAAGTCAGGTTGCGCCCCCTCGAAGCCATCGACGTTCAGCATGATGTGGAAGGTCTGCCGCTGGAGATTCGTCTGCGTTCCCCCTCGGCGCTCTGGGGAGATTGGGGCGATGAAGGTGAAGCGGATACCACTGCGGCAGAGCGCTCTTCGCCCGAGGCGAAGGCGGAGGCATGACCGCGAACGAGCAAGGAGCTAGAACAATCCCAGCTGCTGGGCGTCCTCACGGGCCTTGAGGCGCACGCCGACGCCCAGCAGGCGCACAGGTCGATGGCCGCGTTGCCAGGCTTGCTCCATCAGCAGGGCGAAGCTGTTGGCGCTCGGCAGTGTGGTGGTCGAGGCTGGGAGCAGGCTTTCCAGCGTGGTGCTCTCGAAGTTGCTGAAGCGGATCTTGACGAACTGCTTGGCCAGCACCGGCTGGTCATGGCGGGCGTGACGGCTGGTCAGGCGTTCGAGCAGGGCGGGCAGGCGCTCGAGACAGGCCGGCAGATCAGGCAGGTCGTGATCGAAGGTGTGCTCGACACTGATCGACTTGCGCTCGCGCTCGACACGCACCGGTCGCTCATCGATGCCGTGCGCCAGTTCGTGCAGGCGGGTGCCGAACTTGCCGAAGTGCTCGGCCAGTGTCGTCAACGGCGTGGTGCGCATGTCTTCGCAGGTGGTGATGCCCAGGCGCGTCAGACGCGCCAGCGTCGCGGGGCCGACCCCATGCAGCTTGCCGACGGGCAGCTGGCGGATGAAGGCGTCGCTGGTCTCGGGGGTGATCACCGTCAGGCCATCGGGCTTTTCCCAGTCACTGGCGATCTTGGCCAGAAACTTGTTGGCGGCCACGCCAAGGGAAAGCGTGATGCCGGTGCGCTTGAGCGCCTCTTCCTTCAACCAGCGCGCCATCCAGGTGGCGCTGCCCTGAAAGTCAGTCACGGCGCTGACATCCAGATAGGCCTCATCCAGCGAGAGGGGCTCCACCAGGGGCGTCAGCTCATGGAAGAGTGACTGGATCTCGGCGGAAACGGCGCGGTAGCGCTCGAAATCCGGGGGCACCAGAATCAGCTGAGGGCACAGGCGCAGCGCGCGGGCAGTCGACATCGCCGAGCGTACGCCGAAGGCACGTGCGGGATAGTTGCAGGTGGCGATGACACCGCGTTGCTCGGTGCGGCCACCGATGGCGATGGGCACCTCGCGCCACTCGGGATGGCGGAGCATCTCGACGGCGGCATAGAAGCAATCGCAGTCGGCGTGGAGGATCTTGCGCATGCGCGCATCATGCTAAAAGACTGGATGGCTGTCCAGTGGCGGTACCCATTCATTGCGCCTGAGTCGGCTCCGCAACGACAACGCCCGACAGTGAGGGAGTCCTCTCTGTCGGGCGTTGGCATGTCTGGCATCTCGCTTGGGTGTGAGACTGTCGTTCAGCGGATTACAGCGTCATCGCGGCCACCCAGCCGAACACGATCAACGGGATGTTGTAGTGGATGAAGGTCGGCACCACGCTGTCCCAGATGTGGTCGTGCTGCTGATCGACATTCAGACCGGCCGTCGGGCCGAGGGTCGAGTCAGAGGCCGGTGAGCCGGCGTCTCCCAGCGCGGCGGCGGTGCCGATCAGCGCGACGGTAGCCAGCGGCGAGAAGCCGAATTGCAGCGCCAGCGGCACATAGATGGCGGCAATGATCGGAATGGTCGAGAAGCTGGAGCCGATACCCAGGGTGATGAACAGACCGACCATCAGCATGACCAGCGCGGCCAGCGGCTTGTTGTCACCGATGAAGTGGAAGGAGGCGTCGACCAGGGTCTGGATGTCGCCGGTGGCCTTCATCACGGAAGCGAAACCTGCCGCCGAGATCATGATGAAGCCGATCAGCGCCATCATGCGCATGCCGGAGGTGAAGAGGTCATCCGCTTCGTTCCACTTGAACAGACCACCCAGCGAGAGGATGGCGAAGCCGACCAGGCCGCCGAGAATCATCGAGCCGGAATACAGCTGAATGCCGAGGGCGGCGATGATGGCGACGCCTGCCATGATCAGGCCGCTCTTGGACGGCGTGTGCATGGGCGTGTGGTGCGGTACGTTGCTGGACTTGATCTCGCGGGTCGCGTAGTCACGCGGCTTGCGGTAGGAGACGAACAGCGCCGTCAGCAGGCCGAGGAACATGCCGCCGACCGGAATCGCCATCGCCATCGGCACCATGCCGCGGGTCACGTCGAGGCCGAGCGACTGGCCGGCCTCATTGATATTGGCCAGCAGGATGTCGTTGAGGAATATGGAGCCGAAACCGACCGGCAGCAGCATGTAGGGCGCGGTCAGGCCGAAGGTCAGTGCACAGGCCACGGCACGACGATCCAGGCGCAGGCGGTTCATGGCGACCAGCAGCGGCGGAATCAGGATCGGGATGAAGGCGATGTGAACCGGAATCAGGTTCTGGGAGGAAATCGCGACCAAGGTCACGCTGCCCAGCAGGCCGTACTTGATGGCCGTCTGGCGGCGCGGCGTGCTTTCGCCATTGAGCAGGCCGATCAGGCGTGCGGCGAGCAGGTCCGGCAAACCGGAGCGAGACAGGGCGACGGCGAAGGCACCGAGGGTGGCATAGGCCAGCGCGACCTTGGCGCCGCCACCGACACCGTCATTGAAGGCGCCGAGCGTGTCGGTCAGGGACAGGCCGCTGAACAGACCGCCGACCAGGGCGCCGGCGACCAGCGCGAAGACGACCGAGACGCGAGCCAACGACAGGCCGACCATGACCAGGACGGCCAGAATTACCGCATTCATGCGAGTACCTCTATGTGGGGTTGTGCCAGCTTTGGGAGTGTTGCGGACAGAGCGGGCGAACTGTGGGTGCGTGGCCACCCGATCCCGGGGCAATGCCTCGCATGACGTGTACATTCGTGACGAATGCCTTGCTGTCGCAGTGTTCCTGCGGCTTCCTCCTGAATGCCGTCAAAAACGGCGCATTATCTTACCAGAAGGGCAACGCAAGCTGAATGGCCGATGAACGTGGGCGCTGCCAAATGCCACAAGTTGGCGTGCCATGACGGCTTTTTGTAGAATGCCACGCTGCCCGGCGGCTGCAGTCGCAGGCGTTATTCAACAGGAGTGCGCATGCTGGAGCTGGAAAATGCCCGCGTCATCGGCATGGGAAATGATCGGCGTGTCTATCAGGACCCGAACGACCCCCATCGCTGCATCAAGGTCCCGCGTTACCCTGACAAGGGCAGCCGCCAGAATGAACGCGAGCAACGCTATTTCGAGGGCCTGGTCAGACGTGGCATGCGCGACTGGTCCTATGTGCCTGCCTACCACGGCAGTGTCGCCACCGCCGAGGGGCTCGGGCTGGTCTTCGATCTGATTCTCGACAGTGACGGCTCCACGTCACGCCGACTGCGCGAGGTGCATCTCGAGACCCCCGAGCGCCTGAGCGCCGAGGTGCTGGTGAGCGAGCTGGCCAATCTCTACCGCTATCTCGAGAAACGCTGGTTGATTCCGTCTGATCTCAATGATCGCAATATCGTGGTCCAGTTCAGCGACGACCAGTCGCCCAGGTTGTGGCTGATCGACGGTATCTCGAATCCTGACTTCATTCCGCTGGCGACCAGTGTCGCCTGGCTGGCACGGCGCAAGATCGCGCGTCGTTATCGTCACTTCCTCAAGAAGCTGGTCAAGGGCGGTCAGCTCTCGCCAGAGGATTACCAGGCACTCGAAGCCCGCCTGTGGGGGTGAATGCCTCTGATGGTGACGGCTCTCGTGACTGGTGGCTCTCGAGAGTGACTGCCCCTGATGGCGCTTGTCGCTGATGGCAATCGCCTTTGATGAACATCGCCAGGGGCAGTCGTGTTGTATGTCAGTGCAATCAGTGCATCAGTGTTCCAGGGTCTCGAAGTAGCTGGTCATCGCATGGGTGATCTGGCGCAAGTCCTGCGGTGAGGTGATATAGGCCGGCATGGTATAGAGCCAGCGACCGAAGGGACGTAACCAGACACCCAGTTCACGGGCATGGGCCTGAGCGCCTGCCAGACTGCTGGCATCGTGCACTTCTATCACCGCCGTGGCACCCAATACGCGTATATCGCGAATGGCGGGGTGGGAGAAATTCAGCAGGGTGTCGCGCAACAATTGATTGAGCTCGGCAATCTTGCCCAGATAATTCTCTTCCTCGAATACCGCGAGACTTTCCAGTGCTACCCGACAGGCCAGCGGATTGCCCATGAAGGTCGGGCCGTGCATGAAGGCGCTATTGGCATCCTCGCCATCAAATGCATGGAAGATATGACTCTGGGCCAGGGTGGCGGCATGTCCCAGATATCCCCCCGTCAGTCCCTTGGAGAGCACCATGATGTCGGGAGAGACATTGGCGTGTTCACAGGCAAACATCTTGCCGGTCCGACCGAAACCGGTCGCGACTTCATCGAAGATCAATACGATTCCGAACTCATCACATAACTCGCGCGCCGCCTCGAGATAGTAGGGCGAGTACATGTTGAGGCCACCTGCCGCCTGCAAGAGAGGCTCCATCAACAATGCCGCTATCTCATGCTGGTGTGTTTCCAGACAGGCGCGCAATGCGCTGATATCGTCTGCTACCTCGTCACGACTGGCGCTGAAACCGGCAGTCGGCGCCGGTGCGAAATGATGTCTGGGTAGGAAATCGGCGAACAAGGAATGCATGCCTTCTTCGGGGTCACACACTGCCATGCAACCCGCCGTATCGCCGTGATAGGCCTTCATCAATGACAGCATGCGCGTCCGTCCCCGCGTGTCATCGCGGTCTTTGCGCTGTTGCTGATATTGCACTGCCATCTTCATGGCGACTTCCATGCCCACCGAGCCGCTATCCGAGAAGAAGACATGATTCAGGCCCTCGGGGGTGACGCGCACCAGCGCATCGGCAAGCTCCTTGGCCGGTCGATGGCGAATGCCGCCCAGCATCACATGGCAGAGTTCTGCCGCTTGCTGCTGAATGGCCGCGACGAGACGCGGGTGTCCGTAGCCATGGATCATGCACCACCAGGAACATGTCGCATCCAGCAGTGTCTCACCTTCCGCCAGTGTCATGCGGGCTCCCGTGCCGCCGACCACCTCCAGTGGCGCTTGCATGTCCTGCATCTGGGTATAAGGGTGCCAGAGAGAAAGTGAGTCCGTATCGCGGGTCGGCATCTGGGAAAATGGCATGGAGTGTCTCTGCGAGTGGCGGGAGAGTGGAATGGCGTGATGACGGCTCAATCTTTGTCAACTTTGATCATTCTATCAGGTTGACGGTGTTTTTGAAGTGACGCTTTCTGGAGAAAGTGTTGCATTTTGCACCACTATTAGTTCGCCACCTGCTTTAGTATGGACTTCTGTTGTTCGTTCATGTGCATGCTTTTTGAGGTGCGCAGGCAATGACAGCTCTACATCGAAAGTCTGCAATCTGGCGCCGCCACGCCAACGTGAAAGTGGTTGCATAATACTTCCTTGTGGGTTGTTGTCATGAATTGTGCATATCCCGTGAATATTGGAGGTCCAGTGATGGCGGGCCCTCAAGCCTGATATCAGGTCGTGGTAAAGACTTCTTCGTGTTGTTGCAGAGACGCTTTTGGCAGATCTGTCTTCAGTTGTGACAGGGGATAATGAAGTGCCTGGGCAGTGAGTACTGTTTTTTTGATGGCTATTGCATTGATCGGAAAGATTGCATACTTTGGAAACATGTTATTTAAGACTTCACCTCGCAGTTGACTCGGTCTATAATCGCCCTTGATCTGGTGTGGGCGCTTAACTGTCCCGAGTGTCCTGCACAAGTCTTTATGAAAACGCGCTGTTAAACATGTACGGCAGATGAATATCGCCGAGCCTCTTTCAGCATCGTGTTTTCGTGACTCAACTGTCTGTCCCGACATCCTGGAGATACTCATGTCCCTGTTGACTGATTTCATGCAGAAAGAGCAAGAGCTCAAGAAACTTCAAGAGCAGCTGGAAAGCCTGCGCAATGATGACCGTCTGAAGAACGAACTCGAATTCAAGGACAAGCTGGACGCGCTGATGGGCGAGTATGGCAAGTCCACTCGTGACGTCATCACCCTGCTGGACCCGAAAGCGTCCCAGGCGCCGGCTGCTGCTGCACCGGAAAGCAAGACCGGTGGCGTGCGTCGCAAGCGCAAGCTGAAGGTCTACAAGAACCCGCACACCGGTGAAGTCATCGAGACGCGTGGTGGCAACCACAAGCAGCTGAAAGAGTGGAAGGAAGAGCACGGTGCTGAAACCGTCGAATCCTGGCTCGAGCGCACTGAAAGCTGAGCACTGGCTTTATTGCCAGCTAGCTGACGCTGCCAGACATGAAAAAGCCCCGCGATTGCGGGGCTTTTTCATGTCTGGCGTTTGACTGACGCTAGACGACGGACTCCCTCTTTTGAGAAGGCCTTGAGCAGACCGATAGGGCGCTTTCCCGTGAGACTCGCTGTGAGATTACAGCGTCAGAAAGCGCCACTATCGGCAGCCGTCATGCATGAGGGCTACCTCGAGGGCTATCAGCTATCACGCTGATTGAGGTCCACCAGGCGACCGATGGCGAGAATCTTGCCCGTCGGTTTGCCGGTCGGCGAACCGCCTTCTGGCTCCAGCGTCATCTCCAGCAGCTGGCCCGGACTCATGCTGCCGATCTGCTCGGCGCTGAGTTCGATGCCGGCAATCGGGTCGACCAGCCCCAGTGAGCGCGGCCCTTCTTGCGGGTCGGTCAGGGTCCACAGTTCGATGGCGCGATCCGTCGGGCGCTCGATGGAGACCTTCGGTGTCAGCTGCAGGCCACCGCTGGGCGTGACATTGGCCACCCAGGTCGGCGTGCCCGGATCTTCCAGTGTCTGCAGGATAGCGACCATGCGTTGCGCGTCGCCGTCAGGTGTCTGGGTCGCCACCTCCGGTGACGTGCCTTCCAGCGGCGCGCTGGGAGAGAAGGGCCCCATCTGCATGACCAGCGCCAGGGCGAGACCTGCCCCCAGACCCAGTCCGAGGCCACCGCCGAGCCAGCGCAGCAGCCAGGGCGCCTTGGTTGAGGTGCTTGTCTGCTCTGCGTCATGGCGAGCGGCGTCATCGCGGGTGGCGGAGGACTGCTTGAGGCGCACCAGGCTGGCGTCGATGCGCTTCCATAGTGAGTCGGAAGCGGGCTCCGGCGGTAGGCGATCACTCACGCTCAGCCAATGTTGCTGCCAGCGCAGGGCCATGCGTGCGGCATTGTCATCGCGCTCGATCCAGGCGCGCACTTCGGCCTCGCGCTCAGGGTCCAGCAGCCCGAGGGCATGCTCACCCAGCAGCAGGTTCTGTTCTTCGGGAGATTCGGGAATCAGGGGGCTATTCATCGTGACAGGCACTCCTGCAGTAGCTTGAGACCGGCGCGGATGCGTCCCTTGATGGTGCCAAGCGGTGCGCTCAGCTTCTCGGCGATCTGTTCGTGTGTCAGTCCCTTGAAGAAGGCCAGCAGAATGGGTTCGCGACGCGGCACTTCCAGCTCACCCAGGCAGTCGCTCAACTGATGGGCCGTCTGGCTGTCATCGGCTGCGGTTTCCGGATTGGCGAGCAGATCGGCTAGCGTGTCGAGCGCATCACTGTCGCCGCGTGGCGTCCGCCCCTGGGCGCGCAGCTGATCCAGAGCGCGATAGCGCAGGATGGTAAACAGCCAGGCGCGACCATTGCCAAGTTCACGGCGGTACTGGCCCGCGTTGGACCACAGCTTGATGAAGGCGTCATGGACGGCATCTTCCGCCTGGTCGCGGCTGTTCAACAGGCGCATGGCGAGCGCCAGCATGCGACCCGATTCAAGATCATAGAGACTGCGGAACGCGGCCTCGTCTCCGCGTGCACAGGCTTCTATCGCACTGGCGTGGTCAAAGCTTTCCGCGTCTGGCGGACTGACTGACGGCTTCTGTGCTGGCATGGGGCGGCCGGCTCCTTTGGCAGGTGGTCCATTGATCAGCTGACGGTAAGTGCATCGCCGGGGAATGGCAAGTTGCATGATAGAGGCCTTTGTTCAGGAAAGAATCAACGCCCGTGACGGTCGGGATGGCGGTGCGTCAATTGCGGGGGATAGTCAGGTAACGCCCCGCTTCCCGCCTTGGATGTTCGCGGCCGGTTTTCAAACGTGTCTGGGCGTGGCGTCAGCCGGTCACCTCACATCCGATGGGAAAGCGCGGCGCGGCTACATTGCTGCTCGCGCGGTGAGTCCGCATAATGGCCGGCATGACAGCCTGGGAGGCGTGATGAAGCAGCAATTCAATACGATCGGCGTGATTGGCCGGCTGGGCAGTGCCCAGGTGGTGGATACGCTCAAGCGCTTGATTCGCTTTCTGGATTCCCGTGGCCTGGCCATGGTGATCGAGGAACGCACTGCCACGCTGCTGCTGGACCACGGTCTGCAGGTGGCCAGTCGCCGTCAGATGGGCGAGCAGTGTGATCTGGTGATCGTGGTCGGCGGCGATGGCAGCCTGCTGGGCGCCGCGCGCGCGTTGTGCCGCAGCGGCACGCCCGTGCTCGGGGTCAATCGTGGGCGACTCGGCTTTCTGACCGACATTCGCCCCGATGAGCTCGAGGAGAAGGTGGCCGAGGTGCTGGGCGGTGACTATCTCAGCGAGCAACGCTTCCTGCTCGAGGCCGAGGTTTACCGCGAAGGCGAGCGCATCGGGGCGGCCGATGGCCTCAATGATGTGGTGCTGCACCCCGGCAAGGCGGCGCGCATGATCGAATTCGAGCTGTTCATCGATGGCCAGTTCGTCTACTCCCAGCGCTCGGATGGCTTGATCGTCGCCACGCCGACCGGCTCGACCGCCTATGCGCTGTCCGGTGGCGGCCCCATCGTGCATCCGCGTCTCGAGGCGATCACCCTGGTGCCGATGTTCCCGCATACCCTTTCCAGCCGTCCGATCGTGATCGATGCGGCCAGCGAGATCATCCTGCATATCAGTGCCAGCAACTCGACCTATCCGCATATCAGCTGCGATGGCCAGACCCAGGTGGTGGCCAAGCCCGGGGATGTGCTCAAGATTCGGCGCAAGAGTGAGCGTCTGACGCTGATTCATCCGCTGGAGCACAACTATTTCGAGATCTGTCGCACCAAGCTCGGTTGGAGCAATCGCCTCGGCGAATGACCTCAAGGCTCACAGCATGCAAGCATTCGTGGCGCCACAGGATGGCTATGACCTTATCGGCGATGTACACGGCTGCGGCGCCACTCTGGCGACGTTGCTGGAGACGCTCGGCTATCACATCATTGATGGCGTCTATCGCCACCCGACCCGCAAGGTCATCTTTCTCGGCGATATCATCGATCGTGGCCCACGCATCCGCCTGGCGGTGCAGCTGGCCAGCAGCATGGTCAATGCCGGCGAAGCGCTGATCGTGATGGGCAATCACGAATACAATGCCCTGGCGTATTGTCGGCGCGCACGCCCGAGTGCAGGCGGCGAGCATCGTGATTTCCTGCGCTCGCATACCTCACGTCACAATCGCATCATCCGCGAGACGCTTGACCAATATCAGCATCATCCCGATGAGTGGGACGAGGCGCTGCGCTGGTTCATGCGCATGCCGCTGTGTCTGGAGCTGCCGCCGCTGGCCCCCGGCCAGAGCGGGCTGCGCGTGGTGCACGCCTGCTGGGACGAGCCACTGGTGCGTACCTTCCTGGAGCGCTACCCCGATGGCTGCATCGATGAAGACTTTCTGCATGAGTCCATCGAGCACGACAGCTTCGCCTATCGCGTGCTGGACCGCATGACGCGCGGCGCGAATCTGCGCTTGCCGGAAGGGGTCGAGATCCACTCCGGCGATGGTTTCACGCGCCGAAGCTTCCGCACGCACTTCTGGGCACGTGAGCCCCGCACCTACGGCGATGTGGTCTTCCAGCCCGACAACCTGCCTGGCGAGCTGGAATCGCGCTGGTTGAGTGAGCAGGAGCTGGCCAATCTGCCTTACTACGGGCCAGAGCAGCCACCGCTGTTTCTCGGGCACTACTGGTGCGAGGGTTTGCCGGCGCTGCCGGCCCCCAACATCGCCTGCCTGGATTACAGTGCGGTCAAGTTCGGGCGCTTGGTGGCATATCGCTTCAGTGGCGAAGCCACGCTGGATGCCGCCAACTTCGTCTGGGTACCGGTACCGCGTGAGCCCTCCCGACGCCCCGTGCCGGAAGAGCTGTCCCGCGACACCCTGTCGAACCAGTCTTTCGCCAACGGCGCCAGTCAATAGCACTGGCCATTGGCACTGCTCAATAGCACTGGTTCATGGGCACGCCCCAATAGCGCCAGTGATGCTGCTGGCGAATGACGATTGTTTTTTACAATCACATATCGGTGAACCAAAGCCCGATTGCGCACTCTGAGTAAGTGTTCCCTTGAATGATCCTTGCTCAGTCCGGTGCCCCCCACCGGGCTTTTTTTATGTCTGTCATAAAGCCAGACACCTGCGGCGCTGTGGTAGATTTTCGCAGGCTGGTCTGACTTCTCCTTGTTTATCAACGTGTACTGAGTCTGTTCAGTCGCGTGTCATCTCCAGAGGCATACATGTTCAAGGTTCTGACGCTGCCCGAATCCTTCGACAGCCGCCCCCTGCGCGAAGCCCTGTGGGCCGAGAAGATCGGTCACCAGATCACTCTGAGCCAGACTCGCCCGACAGAGGCTGCGTCTGGCGACGATGCCGAGAGCCACGAGGGCGGCCAGGAGCTGTGGCTGGCCGACCCCGAGCAGCTGCCGCGCGTCATCGCGATGCTCGAGCGCCAGTCACGCGGTGAACCGTTGCGGGACGCCTCTGCGGGCGCCGCTACGCGCGGCACCGCCCGTTCTCAGTCCCTCATCGCCCTGATGCGCCAGACACCGCTTACCTGGCTGGTCGGTCTGGCCTGCTGCGTCACCGTGCTGTTTCAGTATGCGCTGGGCCAGGCGGCGGTATTCGAGTGGCTGGCCATCGTGCCCTTCGAGCTTGTCGGCAGTCGGCACATCGCACCCGAGCCGCTGTCCGTAACGCTGGCGGGGGAGTGGTGGCGGCTCTGGTCGCCGTCGTTGATGCACTTCGGGGTACTGCACCTGGTATTTAACCTGCTGTGGCTGTGGCTGTGGGTGTTCGGGCGACAGATCGAGGCCATCGATGGCGGTTGGCGCTTCGCGCTGGTCGTGGTGCTGAGCGGCGTGGCGGCCAATCTGGCGCAATACGCCACCGGCAGCGTGCTGTTCGGTGGGCTGTCGGGGATCGACTTCGCCGTCATCGGCTATGTCTTCATCGCCGCCCGCCGCCGCCCCGCGCTGGGCTATCAGATGCAGCGCTCGCTGATGATCTTCATGCTGATCTATCTGGTGCTGTGCATGACGCCGCTCTCGAGTGCCATCGGCCTGGGCGCCATCGCCAACGAGGCGCATCTTGGTGGCCTGCTGACCGGTCTGCTGCTGGGCTGGCTGCTCCCCAGGCGCAGCGCAGGCTGAGCGTTGGCGATTCGGCCCCAGGGATGGCACTGCCGGAAATGACACTGCGCGAAACGACAATGCTAGAATGGCGGCCATCCCCAGTGACTCCGATGGTCCGCCTTCGGCAGTCGTGGACCCGTATCAGGAGAGTATGTGATGAGCAACATGTCCTTTGACGGCATGGTCGAGCAGATGACGCCGACCATCTACGAGAGCCTCAAGCAGTCCATGCAGCTGCGCAAATGGCCGGATGGCCGCGTGCTGACCCAGGAGCAGGTCGAGCTGTGCATGGAAGCCGTCATCAAGTACGAAGCGCACAACAACGTGCCGGCCGAGTCGCGTGTCGGCTTCATCGACAACGGCACCTGTGGGCCGCGTGATGACGACAGCACTGCAAGCGATGAGCCGGAGCAGATCAAGTGGGTCAACTGACGCTGGATGATGCCCTGAGTGCGGATGAAACCTCTGGTAAGGCTCAGGATGCGGCGCCCATCACGCTGAGTGGCAACCTTCACAAGATGTCCATCGTGCCCGCCGGTGAGGCGCTTGCGATCGATACCTCGTTTGATGCGCCGTCGGTCACGCGCGAGCCGCTGGCGGCCAACTATGGCCTGCGTCTGGGCGAGATCACCCAGCCGCTGAATGCCTATATCGGTCACAAGGTGCGATTGAGCTTCACCGGTCAGATCCACTGCAGCCATTGCGGTCGCAAGACCAAGAAGAGCTTCGCGCAGGGGCATTGCTATCCGTGCTTTCGCAAGCTGCCGCAGTGCGATGGCTGCATCATGAAGCCGGAGACCTGTCACTACGCCGAAGGCACCTGCCGTGATCCGCAGTGGGGCGAGGAGCATTGCTTCCAGCCGCATATCGTCTATCTGGCCAACTCCTCCGGACTCAAGGTCGGCATCACGCGCAAGACCCAGATGCCGACGCGCTGGTTCGATCAGGGTGCCATCCAGGCGCTGCCCATCGTCGAGGTGTCCAATCGCCTGCAGTCGGGGCTGGTCGAGGTGCTGTTCAAGCAGGCGCTGAACGACCGCACCAACTGGCGCGCGATGCTCAAGGGCGATGTGGCAGAGCTGGACCTGGAAGCCGAGCGGGATGCCTTGCTGGCCCAGATGTCAGAGGGCCTGGCGGCGCTGCAGGCGCATTGCGGCGAAGGCGCCATCCGGGTGCTCGACACCACGGCGCTGGCCTTCGAGTTTCCGGTGCGCACCGCGCCGACCAAGGTCACCTCGTTCAACTTCGACAAGACGCCAGTGGTGGAAGGCGTACTCGAAGGGCTCAAGGGCCAGTATCTGATTCTCGACAGCGGCGTGATCAATCTGCGCAAGTTCACCGGCTATGAGATCGAGGCCCAGCTCGGCGAGCAATGAGCCGCGGCTGAGCCATACCCAAGAGCTCAGCACCGCACACACGACAGCGCCCACGCTCCGTCACGGAGGGTGGGCGCTGTCGTTTCAGTGCTTATTGTTTCTTGTTTCTTGTTTCTCGCTTCTCGCTTCTCGCTACAGGCTTGCAGACTCGGGGCGTGTCAGCCCAGCACGGGCTGGCGGCGCGCCTGCATGCGCGCCAGAAATACCTGCATCACGCGCCGGTAGAGCTCGCGTCCCAGCACCACATCCTCGACGCCGGCATCCAGATTCGGATTGTCGTTGACCTCGATGACCACCACGCGGTCCTCCAGCTGTTTCAAGTCGACGCCATAGAGGCCGTCGCCGATCAGGCGGGTCGCCTTCAGGGCCGCCTTGATCACGGCCGCTGGCACCTCGCTCGGGTCGACCGTCGCGAAGCCGCCGGAGCGGGTACGCGCGCCGCTGTGGTCGTAGATCTGCCAATGGCCACGCGCCATGTAGTAACGGCTGGCGAACAGCAGCTTGCCGTCGAGCACGCCGATGCGCCAGTCGAACTCGGTCGGCAGCCACTCCTGCAACAGCAGCAGGGCGGAGTCATGGAACAGTCGCTCGGCTTCGCGCACCAGTGTCTCGGGGCCATCGATCTTGACGATGCCGCGGGAGAAGGCGCCATCCGGCACCTTCATCACCAGCGGGTAGCGCATGTGCTGACCGCGCTCGGCCAGCTGGCGCAGTTCGCCCCGATGGATCAGGCGTCCCTGTGGGGCACTCAGGCCGCGTGCCTTGAGAAGCTCATGCAGGAAGACCTTGTTGGTGCAGCGCAGGATCGACTGGCTGTCATCGATTACCACCAGCCCTTCATGCTCGGCACGCTTGGCCATGCGATAGGTGTGGTGATCCAGACTGGTCGTCTCGCGGATGAACAGGCCATCGAACTCGGCCAGACGGCCTTCATCGCGCCGGGTGATCAGGCTGACATCGATGCCCAGGCGTCGTCCTTCGCGGATGAAATGCTTGAGTGCGGTACGGTTGGACGGTGGCAGCGCCTCGTCCGGGTCGACCAGCATGGCGAGGTCGAAGCGGTAATGGCGGCGTGCCTTGGGCGTGCGCCACACCTTGCGCGAATGGCGATTGAGCGCCTGGGCGAAGCGGTCTTCATCCGCCGCTGCCAGGTGGCTCAGGGATTGCGGGCGCACCCGCTTGAGCACCCAATGTTCGCCACGGCCTTCAAGACGCACTTCCAGCAGCGGGCAGGGCAGGCGCTCGAACAGCTTGCGTGCGAGACGTGCAAGCGCCGGGTCTGCGCTCTCGCCGAAGGTCAGCAGCAGGTCGAGTCGTGGCGGCTTGCCAGCCCCATGCGTCACGCCTTGCGGGGCGGGCAGGGCGCCCTTGCGTGTCAGCTCCTCGAGCAGCACGCGGATGCCGCCCAGTTCCATGTCGATCAGCGACTTGCGTGACAGCTGATTGAGGGTCTCCACCGACGGCAACGCCTTCTGACCGCGCGCCTGGGCCAGCAGCGAGACGTAATAGCCGATGCCCAGGTAATCCAGTCCGCCACACAGATTGATGACGTGGGTGGCGGGCTGCGGCGCATCGTCGGCGCGCTGGGCTGGCGCATCGCTTGAGAGTTCGGAAAGAAAGTCATGGGCGCTGATGACATCATCACTGGGATAGAAGGCGCGCCAGTCAGAAACACGGTCAACCACGATACGCAGGCGGGACATTGCGAAGCCTCGCAAGGCGGGCACCGAAGCGGTGCCGAATGCGCGCATCATGAGAAACAATCCCCGTCATCGCAATAGGCTGGAAAGTGAAATAATTTCATGCAAAGAGACCAAGACAAGACGCGCCTGCATGCCCAGAATGCAGCGCATTGCTACCGCCCCGCGACACGCTGATCCTCGGACAGCGTCAGGGCGCTGACAGGCGGGAGAGCCTGCACCATGACCCCCATTCTGCGCCCGGCCATCCGGGCCGATCTCGACGCTCTGGTAGAGCTCGAGGAAGTCAGTTTCGACAGCGACTGGTTCAGTCGTCGTCAGCTGTCCCATCTGATTCTGCGTGCCCATGCCCGTACCCTGGTGATCATCCAGCCCGATGACGATGTCATCCCGTCCGCACCGGCGGTGGACGATGTGATGGCCGCGCTATGGCCGGCCGGTAGCGTCGAGCGCGATGACGCCACGCCGCTGCGCAGCGTGCTCGGCTATGGCACCGTGCTGTTTCGGCGCAACTCACGCCGGGCGCGACTCTATTCCTTCTGCCTGCACCCGGAATCGCGTGGCCGCGGCCTTGCCCAGCGCATGCTGACATCGCTTGAGCAGCTGGCCATCGCGCAGGGCTGTACGCAGTTCGATCTCGAGGTGCACACCGGCAATGGCGCGGCGATCGCGCTCTACGAGCGTCACGGCTTCGAGAAGTGTGGTCGCCTGCGCGATTACTATGCCGATGGGGCGGCCGCCTGGAAGATGCGCAAGGCACTGACGCTGGATTCGCCGGCGCCGGTGGCTGAGGAACTCGCGGCCGGTGAGGCCGGTGAAGCGCACCCGGGGTCGCCCTCGACGGTGAATGCCGGCGCCGCCTGAGCCAGGGGCATGGCGCGCGTGGCCCCCATGGGCTAGGATGCGCTGTTTATTCTTCATGGCTTCAAAGGAATCGCTCCCATGCCGTCATTCGATATTGTCTCCGAACTCGACAAGCACGAAGTTCAGAATGCCGTCGATCAGGCCAATCGCGAACTCGCGACGCGCTTTGATTTCAAGGGCGTGACTGCCAGCTTCGAACTCGAGAAGGAAGAGAACGTCAATCTGGAAGCCGACGCCGACTTCCAGTTGCGTCAGATGATCGAACTGCTCAAGGGCCGTCTGATCGCGCGCGGCATCGACGTGCGCTGCCTGGAAGAGAAGGACGCCGACACCGCTGGCGTGCGTGCCCGTCAGCAGCTGGTGCTGCGTCAGGGGCTGGACCAGCCGACCGCCAAGAAGATCGTCAAGGCGCTCAAGGATGCCAAGCTCAAGGTCCAGGCACAGATCCAGGGCGAGAAGGTCCGCGTCACCGGCAAGAAGCGTGACGACCTGCAGGGCGCCATGGCGCTGCTCAAGGGCGATGAGAGCCTCGAGCTGCCGCTGCAGTTCAACAATTTCCGCGATTGATCCAGCGCGCAAGTGACTGGCGATCGCCATTCTCAGCACCGTTCGCTATCGGCGTGCGGTGCTGTATTCGTTTGATTCGCTGATTTGCGGTGTCGTGAGAGTCACTGATTCGCTTGTTTGCGGGATCAACAGATTCGCTTTGAAAGCATCATGTCTCGTCGCTGGCGCTACGCTTGTCCAGCTCGGTGCTTCACTCGAGACGACCGGACGCGTCGCTTTCAAAGCGTCTCACCCTATTCGTACGTAATATCTGCGCCATGCGGGCCGCCTCGGCACCCGACAACGCGCAAAGAGAGGTTATATGTCTGCTCCGCTCGCTATCGGCCAGCGCAACACCCTGACGATCACCAAGCGGGTCGGCTTCGGCGTCTTCCTCGATGGTGGGGATCGCGGGGAAATCCTGCTGCCGACGCCCTTCATTCCGGCGGGTGCCGACATCGGTGACGAAGTCGAAGTCTTCGTCAGCCTGGATGATGAAGACCGCCTGTTGGCCACCACGCGCTATCCACGCGCCATGGTCGGCGAATTCGCCGCGCTCAAGGTGGTCGAGGTCAATGACATCGGCACCTTCCTCGACAATGGCCTGGGCAAGGACCTGCTGCTGCCCTACGGCGAGCGCAAGCGTGAGCTCAAGGCCGGCCAGTTCGCCATGGTGCACGTCGGTCTCGACAAGCACAGTGACCGCATGGTCGCCTCGATGCGTCTGGATCGCTGGCTCGACAAGACTCCGGCTACCTACGCGGTGGGCCAGGAAGTCTCCGGTCTCGTCGCTGCGCGCACCGACCTGGGCATGAAGATCATCATCGATAACGCCCATTGGGGCCTGGTGCACCACGACCGTATCTTCACGCGTCTTCGCATCGGCAATCGTCTGCGTCTGTGGGTGTTGAAGAATGACGGCAACGGCAATGTCGATCTCACGCCGCAGGCGCCGGGTCCGGCTGGCCATCAGCAGCTGGCGGACCGCATTCTGGCCGCGCTGGAAGCCAGTCAGGGCGTGCTGCCGCTGGGTGACAAGAGCGAACCGGAAGCCATCAGTGAAGCCTTCGGTGCCAGCAAGGCCAACTTCAAGCGCGCCATCGGTCACCTGAAGCGCGAAGGCAAGGTCACGCTGGCGCCCACCGAGACGCGTCTGGTCAAGTAAGTCACTGCTGTCAGCCTGTGCTGCCACTGCCACCCGCGGGAGACCGACGGGTGGCAGTTTGCGTTTCAGGCTGCCGCATGGCACCAATGACAGCGTATCATGGGGGTATCTTGTGCTGAGTTGCCCCCAATCGCTCCTTCACTTTCGACAAGGAATGTCTGCATGACTGTCTCTGCTTCTGCTGCCTCCTCCGCTTCTGCTGCCTCCGCTTCTGCTGGTTCGCCGCGTCTGTTGATTGCTCCTGACAGCTTCAAGGAAGCGCTGGCAGCCAGTGATGCCGCCGAAGCCATGGCGCGGGGTGTTCGCCGGGTACTGCCCGAGGCACAGATCGATCTCTGCCCGCTGGGGGATGGCGGTGAGGGCACGCTGGCGGCATTGTTGGCGGCGGCCAGTGAAGCAGACCCCATCGAGGCGCGCAGCGCTCAGGTGCGTGATCCGCTCGGGCGTGAAGTCACCGCCCAGTGGGGCTGGCAGCCGGGTAGCCGCACGGCCATCGTCGAGCTGGCCGAAGCCAGTGGTCTGCATCTGGTCAGCCCTGATGAGCGCGACGCGCGTGTCGCCGACACGCATGGCGTGGGTGAGCTGATCCTGGCGGCGCTGGACGCCGGTGCCGAGCGACTGATCGTCACGCTGGGCGGCAGTGCCACCAACGATGGCGGCAGCGGCATGCTGCGCGCGCTCGGGCTGCGTCTGCTCGACGCTGACGGCAATGAGCTGCCCGCAGGTGGCGCGGCCCTCGCGCGTTTAGCGAGCCTGGACGTCACTGCGCTGGACCCACGCCTGGCCAACCTCAAGGTGTCTGCCGCGGTCGATGTCGACAACCCCCTGTGTGGCGCGCGTGGCGCGAGCGCCGTGTTCGGCCCGCAGAAGGGCGCCGATGCTGCGGTGGTCGAGGAACTGGATGCGGCACTGGGCCACTTCGCGCGCCTGAGCGCTGAAGTGCTGGGCACAGACCAGCAGCAGTTGGCCGGTGCAGGGGCCGCAGGCGGCATGGGCTACGCGGTGGCGGCCTGGTTGAACGGCGAATTGCGCCCGGGCATCGAGCTGGTGATGGAGCGCCTCAATGTGAGCGAACGTCTGGCGGGCTGTGATCTGCTGATCACTGGGGAAGGCGGTCTGGATGGCCAGAGCCTGGGCGGCAAGACCCCCATCGGTGCGGCGCGTGCCGCGCGAGCCGCTGGGGTGCCCGCCATCGTGTTGGCCGGACGACTGGCCGAGGGCTGGCAAGCCGCCCATGATGAGGGGGTCAGTGCCGTCTTCACGCTGTGTGACAGCGCCATGCCGCTTGAGCAGGCGCTGGCGCGCACCTCGGAGCTGCTGGCTGACCGCTGCGAGGCTATCATGCGTCTCTGGCAGTTGGCGCAGCGCGGCTGATCGCAGCCCGGCTGATCGCAGCCCGGCTGACTGCAGCTAACCCACGCCCAGCTCGACGGATTGCGGCATTGAATCCGGCCGCAGACAGCGGCCCACGGCCCCCATGGCGGGGGGGCGTGGCCTTTCGCGATATCGGCAAGCCCGTTACCATGCACGCAGTTGCTATCAGGCGGATAGTCAGAAAGTACTTTTCCCATGAACGACTTGGCGTTTGACTGATAGCAGGAAGCACACGGTGTGTGACCGCAGGTGGTGAGGAACCGACATGATGATCTTTCGGCGCATGAAGCGTATCTGCTGGCTTGGCCTGGCCTGGTTGTTCTTCGGCATCGGCTTCGCTGGCATGTTTCTGCCGCTGCTGCCCACCACCGTCTTCATGCTGCTGGCGCTGGCCTGTGCCAGCCGAGGCTCACCGCGCTTTGCACGCTATATCCGGGAACATCCCCAGATCGGGCCGACGCTGGTGGCCTGGGAGCGCGAACGCGCCATTCCGCTGCGCGCGCGCATCATGGCAGTCAGCATGCTGGCCGTCTCGATGCTGATCATCCTGTTCACCGTCTCAGTGCTGGCCGTCAAGGTCTCGCTGCTGGTCTTCCTGTCGCTGCTGGCACTTTGGCTGGCCACACGCCCGGAGCCCAAGGGCGAGGGGGCGAACCTTGCCGTCAGTGGCGAATCCCTTCCGCGCGAATGAGCGCTTCATCGCGGGCAGGTGAGGTGTCTGCTCCCTCGCTGTCCGCTGTCTTCCTGCCGTGAGGAGTCACCTCCCGCGGCGCTGATTGCGGAGTCTTTGATGTCACAACCTGCAGCGATTCATCTTGCCGATTATCAGGCACCCGCCTGGCGTGTGCTGGACACCCGCCTGACGTTTGATCTGGCACCGTCCGCGA
This sequence comes from Cobetia sp. Ld8, assembly GCF_045066615.1. Classification (NCBI taxonomy): domain Bacteria; kingdom Pseudomonadati; phylum Pseudomonadota; class Gammaproteobacteria; order Oceanospirillales; family Halomonadaceae; genus Cobetia; species Cobetia sp. Ld8. The sequence goes on from NZ_JBISHF010000007.1 coordinate 67,064, forward strand.
CCCGTGTGACGACCGTGCTGACCCTCGAGGCCAATCCCGATGCCGCCGTGGGCAGTGATGCCACGCCGCCGCTGGTGCTCAATGGCGAGCATCTGACGCTTGAGTCCGTGCGTGTCGATGGGCGAGCGCTGGCCAGTGATGAATACAAGCTCGACGAGACTCACCTGACGCTGGCCGGCCTGCCGGCCAACTGTGAGCTCGAGACGGTGGTGGTGACCGACCCGGCCGCGAATACCGCGCTGGAAGGCCTCTACGTGTCCTCGGGCATGTTCTGCACCCAGTGTGAGGCCGAAGGCTTCCGTCGCATCACCTACTACCCGGACCGCCCGGACGTGATGTCGGTGTTCACCACCACCATCATCGCCGACAAGGACAGCTACCCGATCCTGCTCTCCAACGGCAACCCCATCGAGCGTGGCGAGCGCGAGGGCGGTCGTCACTTCGTCACCTGGCAGGACCCGCATCCCAAGCCGTGCTATCTGTTCGCGCTGGTGGCGGGAGACCTGGTCAAGCATGACGACAGCTTCACCACCATGAGTGGCCGTGACGTCGCTCTGGAAATCTGGGTCGAGCCGGAAAATCTCGACAAGACTCAGCACGCCATGAACTCCCTCAAGGCCTCCATGAAGTGGGACGAGGAAGTCTACGGTCGCGAATATGACCTCGACATCTTCATGATCGTCGCGGTCAACGACTTCAACATGGGCGCGATGGAGAACAAGGGCCTCAACATCTTCAACAGCGCCTGCGTGCTGGCCAACCCCGATACCACCACCGACGCCGCCTTCCAGCGCGTCGAAGGGGTGGTCGCGCATGAGTACTTCCACAACTGGTCGGGCAACCGCGTCACCTGCCGTGACTGGTTCCAGCTGTCCCTGAAGGAAGGCTTCACCGTCTATCGCGACCAGACCTTCTCCGCCGACATGAACTCGGCGCCGGTCAAGCGTATCGAAGACGTCGCCATGCTGCGTACCGCGCAGTTCGCCGAAGATGCCGGCCCCACCGCACACCCGGTGCGCCCGGCGTCCTATATCGAGATTTCCAACTTCTACACCCTGACCATCTACGAGAAGGGTTCCGAAGTGGTGCGCATGGTCGCCAATCTGCTCGGGGAAGAGGCCTTCCGCCGTGGCAGTGACCTCTACTTCGCGCGCAACGATGGCAGCGCCGCCACCATCGAGGACTTCATCAGCGCGATGAGCGAAGCCTCCGGCCGCGACTTCAGCCAGTTCATGCGTTGGTACTCCCAGGCCGGAACGCCGAACATCGCCGCCAGTGGCACCTTCGATGCCCAGGCAGGCACCTATTCCCTCACGCTGCGTCAGTCCACGCCGCCTTCACCGGGGCAGGCGGAGAAGCTGCCGCTGGTGATTCCGGTGCGCATGGGGCTGGTCGGCGCCGATGGCAGCGATCTGACGCTGACCCTCGACGGCGAAGCGCTGGGCACGGAAACCGTGCTGGAGCTGACCGAAGCCGAGCAGACCTTCGTCTTCACCGGCCTTGCCGGCGATGCCGAGCCGGTGCCGTCGCTGCTGCGTGGCTTCTCCGCGCCGGTCAAGCTGGCCTTTGACTACAGCCGTGAGCAGCTGGCCTTCCTGATGCAGCACGACAGTGATGGCTTCAACCGCTGGGATGCCGGTCAGCGTCTGGCCATGGCAGCGCTTGAAGACCTGATGGCGGCCTGGCAGCGTGGCGAGCAGGAGGCCCAGCTGGATGAGCGCCTGCTGGCCGCCTATCGCTACCTCCTCCAGAGCGAGGCTTCCGACCGTGCGGTGCTGGCCGAGATGCTGACGCTGCCCTCGGAGGCCTATATCGCCGAGCAGCAGAGTGTCGTCGACGTCGATGCCATCCACTGGGCGCGCAAGACCGCCAAGGCGCAGCTGGCCAGCGCGCTGCGCGACGACTTCGTGGCGCTCTATCACGCCAATGCGCAGCAGGGTGACTACGCGCCGACCTTCGAGCAGATGGCGCGTCGCAGCCTCAAGAATGCCGCGCTCAGCTATCTGATGAGCATCGAGGACGAGGAGGGCGTGCGTCTGGCCCAGGCTCAGCTGACGGCGGCCCACAACATGACCGACGTGCGTGCCGCGCTGACGATGCTGGTGCACTCCTCACGCACCGATCTGGGTGACCCGGCGCTCAAGTCCTTCGCCGAGCGCTGGTCGCATGATCCGCTGGTGATGGACCAGTGGTTCTCGATCCAGGTCACGCGTCCGCAGGCCGATGTGCTGGACCGCGTGCGCTTCCTGATGGAGCACCCGGCCTTCTCGTTGACCAACCCCAACAAGGTGCGTGCCTTGATCGGCGCCTTCGCCGGCCAGAACCGCGTCAACTTCCACCGTCTCGACGGCGAAGGCTATCGTCTGCTGGCGGATGTGGTCATCGAGCTCAATCGTCTGAATCCGGAAATCGCGGCGCGTATCATCACGCCGCTGACGCGCTACAAGCGTTTCGATGCCAAGCGTCAGGACTTGATGAAGGCAGAGCTTGAGCGTATCCGTGGCGAGAAACTCTCGAACAACCTGTATGAAGTCGTGGAGAAAGCACTGGCCTGATCCTCTGAGCTGACCCTTGAAGACAGACGGCAGTCATCGCGCGATACGATGACTGCTGCTGACATGAAAAAGCCCCTGCCATTCGGCAGGGGCTTTTTCATGTCACGAGCCTGGCGCAAGTCCCGTCAGGGCATCGCTTTCAAGACCATCGAGTATACGATCATTGCGTACACGGTCATCGCTTTCAGGGTCATCGCGCGTCAGGCAATCATCCAGCCCAGGAAGGTCAGCCCGATGAAGGTCATCAATAGCCCGCCGATGATGGAGCCTCTCAACAGTGACGTGATGCCCTTGAAGAGCAGGTAAAGTCCCAGAATCAATCCCAGCAGGCTGAACAGCGAAGTGCTGAGCCCTAGCTCACCAGTGAGGCCATTGAAGAATCCCGATAGGGCATCATCGAAGTTGGCGAAGAAACCGCCCAGACCTTCGACGATGAAGCGAATGGCGGCACCCAGTTGCGTGCCGATCCAGTTGAAGAAGTCTTCCATAACGCATGATGTCCAGACAGAAAAGAGGCCCCAGTGTGCCATGAAAGACGCGGATGCGCTGTCATCCGAGCTGATACTTGGCGGTGAATGCCTCGATCGCCATCGGCTTGTCCATCAGATAGCCCTGCAGGGCATCACAGCCCATCTCCAGCAGCAGTTCGCGCTGCCTGGGGGTCTCGACGCCTTCCGCCACCACGCACATGCCCAGCTCACGCCCCAGCTGCACCATGAAGTTCACCATGCGGCGATTCATCTCGTCGTTCTCGAGATCATTGACGAAGCTGCGGTCGACCTTGAGCTCATCGAAGGGCAGGTGCTTGATGTAGGTCAGTGAGGAGAAGCCGGTGCCGAAATCATCCAGTGACAGGCGCAGGCCCAGCGAGCGCAGTTCGTGCATGCGTGCGACCGTGGCGGGCATGTCGGTGGCGAAGACGTTTTCGGTCAGCTCCAGCTGCAGATATTGCGGGTCAAGCGTGTGCTGGCTGAGTGCCTTGGCGACATTGCCGACGTAGTGAGTGGAGTCCAGCTGCTTGACGCTGACATTGACCGACAGATAGATCCTGGCGAAGCCGGTGCCTTTCTGCCAGTCCTCCAGCAGCTTGCAGGCCTGCTCCAGCACCCAGTCGCCGAGGCTGTCGATCAGCTGGCTCTTCTCGGCCAGCGGTATGAACTCATAGGGCGAGATATTGCCGAGCTTGGCGTGTCGCCAGCGCAACAGGCACTCGGCGCCGACCAGCTTGAGTCCCCGATCGAATTGCGGCTGCAGTTCCACGTAGAGCTCTTCATTCTCGATGGCGCGGCGCAGATCATTTTCCAGCTGCACAGCGCGCTCAAGCTCCACGCGCATGCTGGGATCAAAGCGGACGGTCTGATTGCGCCCGGCCTCCTTGGCGCGATACATCGCGATATCCGCGCGCCGGATGAGCTCCTCCGCACTCAGATGGCGATCATGGAACATGATGCTGCCCAGGCTCGCCGAGCTGTGATGTTGCAGCGGCTGCGCCTGTGGGCCCAAGAGCGAATACGGCTGGTTGAGCGCCTGCTGCAGGTGCTCCATCAGCTCATCCAGTTCGCGACAGGCAGTCTGTGGATCATGGCTCAAGGGCTGTACCAGGATGACGAACTCGTCCCCGCCGAAGCGCGCCACCAGGTCGCTGTCACGCACCGTGGAGCTCAGGCGGTGGGCCACCTCGATCAACAGATGGTCGCCGGTGGTATGCCCCAGCAGGTCGTTGATCTTCTTGAAGTGGTCCAGATCGATGAAGATGAGCGCGCCGTGGGTGTCACGGGCGTCGGTGATGATGATCGCCTGCTGCAGGCTGTCGATCAGGGTGGCACGGTTGGCCAGCTTGGTCAGCGAGTCGAAGCGACTGTGCTGGTGCAGCAGGGCCTCTGATTCGACGATACGCGTGATATCGGTGATCGAGCCGATCATGCGTAGCGGATTGCCTTCGCTGTCACGCTCGATGACATCGCCCTTGTCGATCACCCAGACGACGTCGCCACCGCGGGTCAGCATGCGGTGGCGGTGATAGTAGGCTGTCTTGCCCGCCATGCAGTCCTGGATGGCGATCATCGCCTCGGGCTTGTCCTCGGGGTGCAGCAGGCTTGCGAATTCTTCCAGGCTGTTGCTGAGCTCGCTCTCCGGGATGCCCAGAATCTGTGACCAGCGGCGATTGTGAGTCACGGAGCTGGTCAGGATGTTCCAGTCCCAGAAGCCTTCCAGCGAGGTGTCATAGATGTGGTCGATCTGGCGGGTCTTGCGCTCATGCTCACGGACTTCGGTGGTGATGTTGTGCGCCAGAACGGCGACCAGCGGCTGACCGTGAATGTCATGGAAGGGCTGCTTGATGGAGCGGAAGTGGTTGACCTCGCCGGTGGTGCCGTCGGTGGCATCCTCGAAGACCGTCTCGCGCTCGAACCTGCTGAGCACCTGCTCCACGCTGCGCCTGAAGAAGTGGCTCTGCTCGGTATTGCCGGTGTAATGACTGTCATCACGTCCGACGATGTCCTCGCGTGAAGTGCCATAGAAGTCGGTCAGGGTGCGGTTGGCGTAGCGAAACAGCCCCTTGGCATCCTTGATGAACATGATGTCGGGGTGGGTGTCGACCAAGGTGCGTAAAAGGTGGTTCTCGGCTTCCAGTGCCTCGAGACGTGACGACATCTCCTGCAGGCGCGAGTGCAGGCAGCTGTTGTCATCAGGCTGGCGGGAATCGTCGGAGCCTTCTGGGCGCGGAGAGCGGCGATCCCCGGCATCGGAAGGTGCGGTCATGGCAGGTTCCTGAGGCGACGGTCTGTGCTCTCAGTCTACGTTGCCGCTTGGTTGAATAGGCGGGGAGGCGGGGTTCATGCTCAATCAACGATCACGCATGCAGCCCACGCCTGCAGGCCACGCAGGATCGGGGCCTTTGCCAAGTACCTGGTGATCAAGTTTCAGTCATCAAGCTGTTGCTCACAAAGCCTCAGTCATCAAGCCCCAGTCATCAAGCCCCTGGTCATGAAGGGGTCATCAAATCCTCGTGCCTTGCGGCGTTACAGGTCGACCTTGTCCTTGTACTCGCAGAGGTCTTCGATGATGCAGCTGCCACAGCGCGGCTTGCGTGCCACGCAGGTGTAGCGGCCATGCAGGATCAGCCAGTGGTGGGCATCGACCAGGAACTCCTTGGGCACATGGCGCATCAGCTTGTGCTCGACTTCCAGCACGTTCTTGCCCGGGGCGATGCGGGTGCGGTTGGAGACACGGAAGATGTGCGTGTCCACCGCCATGGTCGGCTGACCGAAGGCGGTGTTGAGCACCACGTTGGCGGTCTTGCGGCCCACGCCGGGCAGCGCTTCCAGCGCCTCGCGGGTCTGCGGCACCTCGCCACCATGCCGTTCGATCAGCATGCGGCAGGTCTTGATGACGTTCTCGGCCTTGGTGTTGAACAGGCCGATCGTCTTGATGTACTCCTTCAGGCCCTCGACGCCCAGCGCGAGAATGCTCTCCGGCGTATTGGCGACCGGATACAGCTTCGCCGTGGCCTTGTTGACGCCCACATCCGTCGCCTGCGCCGACAGCAGCACCGCGATCAAAAGCTCGAAGGGCGTTGACCAGGCAAGCTCGGTGCGTGGCTCAGGATTCTCGTTGCGCAGACGGGTGAAGATCTCGAGGCGTTTCTGGGCGTTCATGATATCTCGGGTACGGCGGTAAGGGCTTGGGAGCAGACGTCGTCGACACAGGCTGTCAGCCAGCGGGCTGACAGCCTGTGTGAGAGGGGCTCAGGAGATGGTGCCGGTCACGCGTACACGACGCGATACCTTGGGCGCATCGGCGTTGGCCGCCTTGCGGCGCTGCTCGAGGCGCTCATCGATGGTCTTCTTGCCTGCGATGATCAGCCCCATGCAGAAGAAGGCGCCCGGCGGCAGCACCAGGAACAGGAAGGAGTAATCCGGGAAGATCGTCAGCTGCCAGTCGGCGGCCATCGGCCCGACGAGCAGTTCCATGCCGGCAAACAGCGTGCCCTGGCCGAACAGCTCACGCATGGCGCCCAGCAGTACCAGCACGGCCATGAACCCCAGCCCCATCATCAGGCCATCGGTGGCCGCCGGCAGCACGGGATGCTTGGCGGCGAAGGCATCGGCACGTCCGAGAATCGCGCAGTTGGTGACGATCAGCGGTATGAAGATGCCGAGAATCTGATAGAGCTCATAGGTGTAGGCCTTCATCAGCAGCTCGGCACAGGTCACGAAGGACGCGATGATCATCACGAAGGCCGGCAGGCGCACTGCAGAAGGTACCAGGTTGCGGATCAGCGACACCGCCATGTTGGAGCCGATCAACACCAGCAGCGTGGCAAGCCCCAGCCCGATGGCGTTGACGACGCTGGCGGTGACGGCCAGCAGCGGACACAGGCCCAGCAGCTGCACCAGCGCAGGGTTGTTGTCCCACAGGCCGTCGCGGCTGATCTTGCCAAGCGAGATATCACTCATGAGGTTCGTCTCCGCCGTGTTCAGAAGGCGCTGATGGCGTGAGCGTGTCATCAGCGGTGGGAGCTTGCGTGTCTTGCTGGGCCCTGGCGGCGCGGCGGGTCGCGGTCAGCGTCTCGCTGTCGCCGGCCAGCAGCGCCGTGCGGTGCGCCATGAAGTAGATCAATGCCTGACGAACGGCACCCACCACGGCGCGCGGGGTGATGGTCGCACCGGTGAACTGGTCGAAATCACCGCCATCCTTGTTCACCTTCCATTCCACCGAGCTGAGCGTCTGGTCATCGAATTCGTGAATCCAGTCGGACTTGCGCGCTTCGATCTTGTCGCCCAGCCCAGGGGTCTCGGCATGCTTGACGGCACGCACTCCGGCCACGCTGCCATCGGCACGGATACCGACCAGCAGGCGGATATCGCCGCTGTAACCCTTGCCGGTCACCACCGGCAGCAGCACCGCGACGGTCTCGCCATTTCGGGTGGCGCGCCAGCCGGTATCAGCGCTCTCCAGGCCCAGCACCTGGGAGGGCGGCAGGGCAAAGGCCGCGTCGAGCAGGTCATTGTCGTGCAGCGACGGCGGGATGATCTCGGCCAGCGCCGCGCTCTGGGCGGCACGCTCGTTGTCGGCGATGGTCTCGGCGGTGGTCATCTGGGTCACGGCGACGACGCCTGCGGTGACGACGGCGAAGACCGCCAGGCCCAGGGCGGCCCGCGCGATGGTGTGCTTCAGACCCCGGGCGGCCTGGGCTTGCTGTTCGGGCTGATCAGGCGTCAGGCTCATGCCTTGTCCTCCAGCTTGATGCCGCGACGGGCCTTCTTGTGACCATAGCTGCGTGGCTGGGTGTAGTAATCGATGAACGGCACGCTGAAGTTCATCAGCAGCACCGCGAAGGCGATGGCGTCAGGGTAGGCGCCGAAGGTGCGAATCAGGTAGATCAGCACGCCGATGCCGACGCCGTAATAGAGCTTGCCCTTGTTGGAGGTCGCCGCCGTGACCGGGTCCGTGGCGATGAAGAAGGCGCCGAAGATCGCCGCACCGCACAGCAGGTGGAACAGGGGGCTGGCGTGCTGCTCGCCATCCACGAAGGCGAAGATGGCGGAGATCACCGCCAGGCTGCCCAGCATCGCCACCGGGATATGCCAGGTGATCAGGCGACGCGCCAGCAGCACCAGGCCGCCGAGGCCCCAGGCGATGGCCGTCTGCTGCCAGGCCAGCAGGTTGGCGGCAGGCAGCAGGCCCGGGTCTGCCCAGAACTCGCTGCTGGAAAGCTCGCCCTTGTTGCGGAAGGCATCCAGCGGCGTGGCGCCGGTCAGGGCGTCTGGCGTGGCGATCACGCCGAAGAACTGCTGCAGGCTGTCAGTGAAGCCGAGCGCGAAGCCATCCGGGGATGACCAGCGCGACATCTCGACCGGGAAGGAGATCAGCAGCAGCGCGTAGGCGACCATCGCCGGGTTGAACGGATTCTGGCCCAGGCCACCGTAGAGCTGCTTGGCGACCACGATGGCCGCGATCACGCCGGTCAGTACCAGCCACCAGGGCGCCAGCGGCGGCAGCGACACCGCCAGCAGCACGCAGGTCACCAGCGCCGAATTGTCCTTGAGGAAGAAGCTGACCGGACGGCCACGCAGCTTGAGCAGCAGCGCCTCGAGGGCAACACCCGCCAGACAGGCGAAGACGAGGTTGAACAGCACACCCCAGCCATAGTGCCAGCACAGCACGGCGAGACCCGGCAGCGTCGCGGCCAGCACCCAGGCCATCACGCGCGAGGTGGCGGTTGGCCCGTGGGCATGGGGGGAGCTTGCATGCATCAGGCTCATGAGACGGTCAGATCCTTGCGGTAAATGGGCAATGACACGAGGCGTGCTTCAGGATGAGTCGCCATTGGCGCGGTAATTGGGCTCAGGTCACTCATTGGGCGTCCACCAGTGCCTGCACCTCGGCCAATGACTCGCGGGCGTGTTCCAGATTGCGGCGCGTGCGGTCGACCTTGGTCGCCAGGCGCTGACGGTTTTCGTCATCCGCCTCGCTCAATGCCGCCTCTGCCTTGCGGTGGGCCGCCTCGGCCGCCTTGACCGCGATGCTGACCTGCTTGTGACGCTTGGCAAGGTTCTCGGCGCGTGATGCCTCGATCTCGGCCTGGGAGAGCGTCACGTTGCTGGCCATGCTGCCGCGCCCGACAGAACCCGCGGCGGGCTTGGGCGCCTCGGGAATCAATTCGCCCGCGCCCTTGGCGGCAGGCGGCGCCTCAGTGCTGCCAGCTTGCGCGCTGTTGAGGCGCACCTCGGCGGCGCGCAGGTTTTCCTGGGCCGTGGCCAGCAGGGTCTGCAGGTCCTCGATATCGCCTTCGCCACTTTCGCTGGCGCGGGCCAGGGCCTTTTCGGCCTTCTTGACCGCGATATTGGCTGCGGCGCGCGCTGTCTTGAGTGCCTTGATATCGGCGCTGGGTGCCGCAGCTGCCGGTGCAGCAGCGTTGGCAGAAGAGCCAGCCTCACCTGTATCAGTGGTTTGAGCAGAGCCAGCCGCAGCGCTTGCCACAGGGCCTTTATCAGCGCCAGCGGCGTCGGTCGCCGCCTTGAGATCGACTTCGGCCTTGGCAAGGCGGGACTTGGCCTCGGTGACGCTGGCCTCGAGGGCGGGGATGTCACCCTCACCGCTGTCCTGGGCGGTCTTGAGGGCCTTCTCGGCCTTCTTGACCGCGATATTGGCCGCGGCCCGCGCCGTCTTGAGCGCCTTGAGGTCGGCAGCCGGGGCAGCCGCGCCTGTCGAGGAAGTGCTGGCCGCCGCCGGGGCAGCTGACTCGCTGGCCTCGCTGGCAGCCTTGAGATCGCCTTCGGCCTTGGCCAGTCGCGCCTTGGCATCCGTCACGCTGGCTTCGAGGGCGGGGATATCACCCTCACCGCTGTCCTGGGCGGTCTTGAGGGCCTTCTCGGCCTTCTTGACGGCGATATTGGCCGCGGCGCGCGCCGTCTTGAGCGCCTTGAGATCGGCGGCGGGGGCAGCCGTGCCGGCTGTCGAAGCGCCGGCAGCCGCCGGGGCAGCTGACTCGCTTGCCTCGCTGGCGGCCTTGAGGGCGCTCTCGGCGCTGGCGAGCTTGGTCTTGGCCGCGGTCACGTTGGCCTCGAGCTTGGCGATATCGCTCTCGGAGCTCTCACCGCCATCCTGCGCTGCCTTGAGGGCCTTCTCGGCCTTCTTGAGGGCGATGTTGGCCGCGGCGCGCGCCGTCTTGAAGGCCTTGATGTCGGTGGCCGGTGCCGGCTGGGCAGCGGCGGCCGCTGTGGTGGCAGGGGCGGCCGAGGCCGAAGTCGTGTCTGCGGCGGCGCTGGCATCGGCGCGGGCGGCGGCGGACTTCTGGGCCGCTTGAGCGCGCTGCTGACGCTTGGCTTCCTTCTCGGCTTCCTCGCGTGCCATGCGCGCCTGCTTGAATTCGAAGCGGTGACGAGCGCGCTCGGACTTGCGCGCCTCATGCTGGGCGCTGCGAATCTCGCCCTTTGCGAAGCGGTAATACTGCACCAGCGGTATCTGGCTGGGGCAGACATAGGAGCAGGCGCCGCATTCGATGCAATCCGCCAGATTGTAGAGCTCGGCCTTGTCGAACTCGCGTGCCTTGGAGAACCAGTAGAGCTGCTGCGGCAGCAGCTCGGCCGGGCAGGCCTGCTCGCACATGCCGCAACGGATGCACGGCTGCTCGACCGCCGGTGCCGGCAGTGACTCGGGAGAAGAGGCCAGCAGACAGTTGGTGGTCTTGATGATTGGCAGGGCGTCGCTCTCGAGCGTGAAGCCCATCATCGGCCCGCCCATCACCAGACGTGCGATACCCGTCGGCGCAGGCGCCGCCAGGCGCAGCAGGTCTGCAATGGAGGTGCCCAGGCGCGCCTCGACGTTGTGCGGGTGCTGCAGCGCCTCACCGGTCAGGGTGACGACACGCGAGATCATCGGCTCGCCGAAGCACACCGCACGCTGCACGGCGCGCACGGTGCCCGGGTTGTGCACCACCACGCCGACATCGGCGGGCAGGCCACGGCTGGGCACTTCGCGGTCCGTCAGCAGCTTGATCAGCTGCTTCTCGCCGCCGGAGGGATACTTGGTCGGTACCACCACGACTTCGAGGCGTGAATCCAGCGGCGGCAGGCGCTTGTCGGCGCGGCGGGCGCGAATCGCCTGTTCCAGCGCGATGACGGCCTCGGGCTTGTTGTCCTCGATGCCGATCAGGATGCACTCGGGGCCGATCAGGCTGGCGAGAATCTCGAGCCCTTCGATCAGCGCTTCCGGATGCGTGCGCATGGTCAGGTCATCGGCGGTGATGTAAGGCTCACATTCCGCCGCGTTCAGAATCAGGGTGTCGATGGCGTGGCGCTCACGCACCCGCGCCTTTACCGCCGAGGGGAAGCCGGCGCCGCCCTGGCCGACCACGCCGGCATCCTGCAGGCGCTGGATCAGGTCCTGGGCTTCCTGCTGACGCCAGTCGCGCCAGGCTTCCAGGCGCGCCCATTCATCGATCTCACCCTCGCGCTCGATCACGATGCACTGATCTTCCAGGCCCGAGACGTGGGGAATCTGGCGCGGCTCGATGGCGGTGACCACGCCGGTGATGCTGGCATGCACCGGGGCGGAGATCATGCCCTGGGCGCGGGCGATCAGCTCGCCTGTCTTGACGCGCTGGCCGATCTCCACCAGTGGCTGGGCGGGCGCGCCGATATGCTGGCTGAGCGGCAGCACCACCTCACGGGGCAGCGGGGCGGCCACCAGCGGGGCGCGGTTGGAGAGCGCCTTGTGCTCCGGCGGATGGATACCGCCGTGGAAGTCGAACACGCGCGGCGCGCCCTGACCCTTCTGCGTGTGTTCCGCCTCCGCCGTGGCAGAGGAGCGTGAGGAAGTCACCATGGATTTGAGTAACGACAGAACCATCAGGCGACATTCCTTGCAGATGTGGCAGTAGAATCGGCGGCATCGGTCACGATCAGATTGCCGCTGAAGCGGGCATTGTCGCGGGTCGGGCCCGCCGGTTGCGGCCAGTGCCAGCTGCGCACATCAGTGGCGACCGGCACCATGTCGATGCAATCGACCGGGCAGGGTTCGACACACAGATCGCAGCCGGTGCATTCGTCGGCGATCACGGTATGCATGTGCTTGGCGGCACCGAGGATGGCATCGACAGGGCAGGCCTGGATGCACTTGGTGCAACCGATGCACTCGTCCTCGCGAATCACCGCCACCTTGGGCGTGTTGTCGCTGTCGCCATCCAGCGGCGTGGCCTCACGGCCCAGCAGGTCGGCCAGCGAGGCGATGGTGCTCTCGCCGCCCGGCGGGCACTTGTTGATCTCGTCGCCTTCGGCGATGGCCTGGGCGTAGGGCTTGCAGCCCGGATAACCGCACTGGCCGCACTGGGTCTGCGGCAGCAGCTGGTCGATCTGCTCGACGATGGGGTCGCCCTCGACCTTGAAGGCCACGGCGGCAAAGCCGAGCAGGCCCCCGAAGACGACGGCCATGGCCACCAGTGCGACGATGGCGGAGATCAGCGTATGGTCGTTGAAGAATTCGAGCATGTCAGATCTGCACCAGTCCGGAGAAGCCGAGGAAGGCCAGCGACATCAGGCTGGCGGTGATCATCGCGATGGCCGGGCCCTGGAAGGGACGCGGCACATCGGCGACAGCCAGACGCTCGCGCATGGCGGCGAACAGTACCAGTACCAGCGAGAAGCCGACGGCCGCGCCGAAGCCGTAGAGCGTGGCTTCCATGAAGCTGGAGTTGCGGTTCAGGGTCAGCAGCGCCACGCCGAGTACCGCACAGTTGGTGGTGATCAGCGGCAGAAAGATGCCCAGCACCTGATAGAGCAGCGGGCTGGTCTTCTTGACCACCATCTCGGTGAACTGCACCACCACGGCGATCACCATGATGAAGGCGATGGTGCGCAGGTACTCGAGCCCCAGCGGCGCGAGGATGAAGTGATAGGTCAGGTAGGCGCACATCGACGACAACGTGAGCACGAAGGTGGTGGCCAGCGACATGCCCATCGCGGACTCCAGCTTGTTGGAGACACCCATGAAGGGGCACAGGCCGAGGAACTGCACCAGTACGAAATTGTTGACCAGGATGGTGCTGATCAGGATAAGAAGGTATTCACTCATCAGGGGCGTCGCTCGGTCAGGGTGTTTCGAAGGCGCTTCCGTGCTCGCGGCATGCGTGAACCGGCACTCGCAGGCGATCAGGGCTGTTGCTGCCGCAAGCTGTCAGGAAGCTGCAGGGCAGGGGATCGTCGAGCGCGGCGGTATTATACGCAAGATGCTGCTGGCCGACAGCCTGTAGCGTGGCAAGCGAGGCGTAGTGTTGCCAGCATGAGACGACCATTGTTTCGCGTTTTGCTTGGTTCTTGAAGTAATAAAGAAGAATTCCTTTATTACTTTTATTGATTATGGCGTGATCAGAGACTTTCACGGCATCCGGGGTGGCACAAGGAGCGGGATATGCGCAGGACAGGAACACGCGGCCGTCGGCCGTTATGGGTCATCATTCTGGTGGTGGCGATGGCGGGCATCTCGCAGCTGGCGGGCAATGGCAATTTCTCGCTCTCCCAGCTGTGGAATGACTTCCAGTCGCCGCAGGCCGAGGCGACGCAGGGGGAAGGCGCTTCCTCGGCAGACGAAAGCCGACTCAGGCGCGCCATCAGTGCCCAGCAGAGTGATGTGCAGGTGCGGGGCATGGGCGAGGTGACGCGTCTGCTCAGGGATGATCTCAAGGGCAGCCGTCATCAGAAGTTCCTGATCCGGGTCGCGGGCGGCACCACCATTCTGGTGGCGCACAACATCGATCTCGCGCCACGCATCGACAGTCTTCAGGTCGGTGATCGCATCGGCTTCTACGGGGAATATGAGTGGACCGACAAGGGCGGCGTGATCCACTGGACGCATCATGATCCCGGTGGCCGTCATGTGGATGGCTGGCTGGAGCATGCCGGTCGCCGCTACGAGTAGCCGTCCCGCCGACCGGATGTGACGCATGAACGACAACGCCCCGCCAGAGAGTCTCTGGCGGGGCGTTGTACTGAAGAAGCTTCAGTGAGGCTGAATCAGCACAGCATCAGTGCATCATCACTGTATCAAGTCACGCGCTGCCCCGGCTTGGCGCCGGTGTGCGGCTCCAGCAGGTAGATGCCTTCGTCGTCACCGGCGGCCAGCACCATGCCCTCTGACACGCCGAAGCGCATCTTGCGCGGCGCCAGGTTGGCGACCATCACCGTCAGACGACCTTCCAGCGCTTCCGGCGCGTAGGCGGACTTGATGCCGGAGAACACGGTGCGTGTCTCGCCGCCGATATCCAGCGTCAGCTTGAGCAGCTTGGCCGCCTTCTCGACGTGCTCTGCCTTGACGATCTTCGCCACGCGCAGGTCGGTCTTCATGAAGGTATCGAAGTCGATCTCGTCAGCGATCGGGTCGGCGTCGAGCGGGCTCGGTGCGGCAGCGGCTTCTGCCTTGGCGGTGCCGTCCTTGATCTTCTGTTCCTCGACCAGCACTTCGCGCGAGGCTTCGAGCATCTTGTCGATGCGCTCCGGCTCGATGCGGGTCAGCAGCGGCTTGAACTTGTTGATCGCATGATCGGTCAGCACGCTTTCACGGCTGGCCCAGTCGAGGCTCTCGAGGTTCAGGAAGTCGCGTGCCTTGTCGGTCAGCTCCGGAATCACCGGCGCCAGATAGACCATCAACTGGCGGAACAGGTTGATGCCCACGGAGCAGACGTCGAGCACTTCCTGCTCGCGGCCGTCTTCCTTGGCCATCGCCCACGGCGCCTTGTCGGCGATGTAGGTGTTGGCTTCATCGGCCAGCTCCATCACCTTGCGCATGGCGCGCGCGAATTCACGGGCTTCGAAGTCCGCCGCGATGCCTTCGCCAGCGGCGATGAAGCGCTCGACCAGCTCCGGCTCGGCGCAGGTCGCGGACAGCTTGCCGTCGCCGAACTTCTTGACGAAACCGGCGCAGCGGCTGGCGATGTTGACCACCTTGCCGACCAGGTCGGAATTCACGCGGGCGGTGAAGTCGTCGAGGTTGAGGTCGAGGTCATCGACGCCGGAGGTCAGCTTGGCGGCGAAGTAGTAGCGCAGGTATTCCGGGTTGAGGAACTGCGCGTAGGTGTCGGCCTTGATGAAGGTGCCGCGCGACTTGGACATCTTGGCGCCATTGACGGTCACGAAACCGTGGCAGTTGACGCCGGTCGGGGTGCGCATGCCGGCACCTTCCAGCATCGCCGGCCAGAACAGGGCGTGGAAGTAGACGATGTCCTTGCCGATGAAGTGATAGACCTCGGCGTCGGAATCGGCTTTCCAGTAGCTGTCGAAGTCGATGCCCTGCTTCTCGCACAGGTTCTGGAAGCTGGCGAGGTAGCCGATCGGCGCGTCCAGCCACACGTAGAAGTACTTGCCCGGCGCGTCGGGAATCTCGAAGCCGAAGTAGGGCGCATCGCGGGAGATGTCCCACTCGGCCAGACCCGCCTCGAACCATTCCTGCAGCTTGTTGGAAATCTGGCTCTGCACGCGGCCGCTCTTGGTCCACTCCTGCAGGAACTCGGCGAAGTTCGGCAGCTTGAAGAAGTAGTGGGTGGACGTGCGCATTTCCGGCGTGGCGCCAGAGATGGCCGAGACCGGATCGATCAGCTCGGCCGGCGTGTAGGCCGCGCCGCAGGCTTCACAGTTGTCGCCGTACTGGTCTTCGGTCTTGCACTTCGGGCAGGTGCCCTTGATGAAGCGGTCGGCGAGGAACAGGCCCTTGACCGGATCGAACATCTGCTCGATATCGCGTGTG
The DNA here is from genome assembly GCF_045066615.1 of Cobetia sp. Ld8. Lineage (NCBI taxonomy): Bacteria > Pseudomonadati > Pseudomonadota > Gammaproteobacteria > Oceanospirillales > Halomonadaceae > Cobetia > Cobetia sp. Ld8. Next base: position 82,858 of record NZ_JBISHF010000007.1, read on the forward strand.
GCGATATGGCCGGCATCGCGCAGCGCCAGATAGATGCGCTCGCTGTGGGCGCGGTTCTCCGGCGAGTGGGTGGAGTGATAGTTGTCAAAGCCGACGCCGAACTTGGCGAAGTCGGCCTGGTGCTCGTCACTCACACGCTGGATCAGCTGCTCGGCGGTGACACCTTCCTGCTCGGCACGCAGCATGATGGCGGTGCCGTGGGCGTCATCGGCGCACACGTAATGGCATTCGTGGCCACGGCTTTTCTGGAAGCGTACCCAGATGTCGGTCTGGATGTACTCAAGCAGGTGACCCAGGTGGATCGACCCATTGGCATAGGGCAGGGCACTGGTAACCAGAATCTTGCGCGCTGACATGAGGCCTCGTCTTGACGGTAAAGGGCGCCTGCTGCGCAGTGCGCAGCCACTCGCCGGGATGACTCGTGATAAGGGGCGAACGCATCGCCCCGTCGGGATGGGCGCTACTATATCGCGAAGGTGCGGGCGGCGCGAAGGGCGCGTCGCGTCACCGGCAACGCTGGCGTGCGCAACTGCGAGGTTGCAACCCGTGCCGCTGCCCTCATGAAGGATTCAAGGACACTACATTTTCCGTTCCTGGAGGTCAGCATGCCAGCACAGCTATCCGTCGCCGGTCAGATCAATCGTCTCATCCGCCAGGTGATGATGCCCGGCAGCAACGCCCGTCCCAACGAGGAGCCCGGCCCGGAACTCGCCATGGCCGTGCTGATGTTCGAGGTGGTACGCGCCGATGACCATCTCGATGTGCGCGAACGTGAAGCCCTGGCGCGCCAGCTGGCCGAGCGCTTCTCGCTGGGGGATGAGGAACTTGCCAGCCTGCTGACCCAGGCCGAGCAGGATGCCGAACAGGCCACGGACCACTACCGCTTCGTCAAGCAGCTCAATGAGCACATGAGCCTCGAGGAGCGCAGTGAGCTGATCGGCATGCTCTGGGAGCTGGCCTACGCCGATGGCGAGCTGGACCCGCAGGAAGAGCATCGCATCCGCCGTCTTGCCGGCCTGCTGCACGTCAGCCACAGCGAGTTCATCCGCACCAAGCTGGCGGCACAGCCGGACACCTGATCCGTCAGGCATCTTATATACGCTCCCCTATCCAAGCGTCCCTGCCTGGACGCCCCTGTCTAGACACTGCTATTCAGGCATCCTCAAGCAGACGCCCCCGTTGCCAATGGCAGCGGGGGCGTCGTGTTTGCGCCTTCTGGTCGCAGTGTCGCTGGCGCTCAACAGCGGTCATCCAGCAGCGGCTCGCACTCAGTTGCGATAGAACAGGTGCTGACCGATGCGCGCGGTGCGCACGAAGCGCTTGGCCCAGTAGGGCGTGGCGTAGCGGGCGTGGAAGTAGAGGGCGCCGTCGGTGACATCTTCCAGCTGATGGTTGAGCGCCTGACGGGCCACGTCGCGTGCCTCGGCGTAGGCGGCGGGTTCGCGAATGCGGTCGGAGCGCCCATCACACCACCAGGAGAACTGGCAGCTGCCGCTTTCGCCACCCTGCTTGACCACGCCGCACAGGCTGTCGGGGAAGCGCGGGTCAGCGGCGCGGTTGATCACCACATTGACGATGCCCTGCATGCCGCTTCTGCCTTCGCCCTTGGCTTCCCAGTAGGCGGCGCGCGCCAGGCAGGTCAGCGGGTCATCCACCGGACGCTGGCCGTTGGGGTCGATCGCCTTGGCACCGGCCTTGCTGAGCAGCAGGTTCTCGGGCACATCGCTCTCGCCTTGCACCAGCAGGCTTTCCAGCCGTTCGGCCTTGACGGCTGCCTTGGCCGCGGTGGTCGGTGCGGCAGGCGCGTCCGAGGCGTGCGGCGCGGAACAACCCGCGGCCAGCGTCAGGCCGAAGATCAGTACCAGATGACGAAGCGTACGTGCACTGCTGATGGCGTAGCGCCGAGTGTGAGTTAGTGGGCGGCGCGATGTGAGGGGTAAACGCATGCAAGATACCTGTGAACGTGGCCTGGGAAGCGCAGCAAGGCGGGATGGCGCGCAGGGTCAATCCGGGTTGATCGCACACCTTCGGTTGGCGAGTCACTGACGGAGACTGAAGCGTTGGCCACCGGCTTCCTCGGTAGCGACAGTCGACGCGCAAGCGCATCAGTTTGCCTGACCCTGACCTTGTATGGCCCAGAGTGAGCTTCAACGCAACTCTGACGCTTTGCCGCGCAAAGGGTTCCGCAACTGTCACCACGCGGTTGCGTGGCGATGGCGCGGGTAGCGCATCGTGCCTGCCAGCGCATGATCAGGCGGGTCAGAGGCAGCCGGATCGCTTGCGCCAGAGGGGTGGATGACCAGGCGTAGTGGATCAGATGCGCTGGCTTCGAGCGTCGAAGGACCTGGTGAGGCGCGGCAAATGATCTGCTCAAGCGCGCCGCGCCGATTTGTGGCCACGCAGCCTAGCATCTTCAGCGCGTCTCGTCCGTGCCATCCTCGGCGCATGCCGTTATCATGGCGGGCTAGCCTTGATGACCCTGTCAGGCTGTCCCACTTCTTTTTATCTGCGCTTCTGCGTGCTGCTGCTCTGCCTGTTGCCTGCGTCGCTGCCTCGAGAGTCCCCATGACCGAACCCGTCCGTCTTTCCAAGTTTCTGGCCCATCAGCAGGGCATCTCGCGCCGTGAGGCCGAGCATCTCATCGCCAAGGGGGTGGTACGTGTCGCGGGCGAGATCGTGGAAGCGCCTTTCTTCAAGGTCACCGATGAGGAGGTCACCGTCGATGAAGGCGCCAGCATGGCACCCATCGAGCCGCTGACCCTGGTCTGGTATCAGCCGCCAGGCACGCCGCTGCCGGACCCGCTGACCCTGCGTGACGGCGCACCGCGCAGTGCGCTCGACAACAGCGGTGCCGACTGGCTCAAGGTGCATTTCCTGTCCCAGCAGCCGCTGGCCGAGCTCGGCGAGGACGAATCCGGTCTCGCGGTGTGGTCACAGAACCGTGGCGTGATCCGCAAGCTGGGCGATGACCTCGACCAGCTGGAGCAGGAATACGTCGTCGAAGTGGAAGGGACACTGGATGATGAAGGCCTCAAGCGTATCGGCTTCGCGCTGTGCGCCGACATCCGTGGCCGCAAGCCCAAGGTCAGCATCAGCTGGCAGAGCGACACCCGTCTGCGCATCGCCATGAAGCGGGTGCCGGTGGGCGGTATCCGCGGCGCGGTCGAGGAGCAGGGCCTCAAGGTCATCGAGGTGCGTCGTCTGCGTCTGGGCGCGATTCTGCTCGGCCGTATGGCGCCGGGCGAGTGGCGCTTCCTGCCGGTCGACGTGCGCTTCTGAGACGTGCGCTTCTGATTTGCGCCCAAGGCCATGGCTGCCTGAGGCATGTCTTCCATGGACATGCTTCATCGGCTTGGCCCGTGTAGCGGTGGCAGGCATACTGTGCCCATCGTGTTCCACGGCTTTTTTCGCTGACAGTTCAGACGTCTGCGCGCCACATTCATCGCGCCGCGCAGGCCGTCACAGGAGTTTCAAGGTATGGAAGGTATCAAGCACATTGTCGCGGTCGCTTCCGGCAAGGGTGGCGTCGGCAAGTCCACCGTCACCGCCAATCTGGCGCTGGCATTGGCGGCGGAAGGTCTCAAGGTCGGCCTGCTGGACGCCGATATCTATGGTCCGAGTCAGGCGCAGATGTTCGGCGTGCCGACCGGCCAGCGTCCGGAGATGGCCGGTGAGCAGGTCTTCAGCCCCATCGAGGCGCATGGCATCAAGACCATGTCGATGGCCTATCTGGTCGACGTGAAGGACCCGATGGTCTGGCGTGGCCCGATGGTCGCCGGTGCCTTCCAGCAGCTGCTCAACCAGACTGCCTGGGGCGAGCTTGATGTGCTGCTGATCGACATGCCGCCGGGTACTGGTGACATCCAGCTGACCCTGTCACAGAAGGTGCCGGTCTCCGGCGCCGTCATCGTCACCACGCCGCAGGACATCGCACTGCTGGACGCCCAGAAGGGCATCGAGATGTTCCGCAAGGTCAAGGTGCCGGTGCTTGGGGTGGTCGAGAACATGAGCACTCACACCTGCAGCCAGTGTGGCCACAGCGAAGCGGTATTCGGCGCGGGCGGTGGTGAGCGTATCGCCGATGAGTACCAGACTCGTCTGCTGGGCCAGCTGCCGCTGACCCTGAGCATTCGCGAGAATGCCGATGGCGGTCGCCCGAGCGTGATCGCGGAGCCGGACGGCGAAGTGGCCGCGAGCTTCCGCGCCATCGCCCGTCAGGTCTCCGAGTCACTGGAAAGTGCCGGTGCGGACGAAGGCCCGAGCATCAGCTTCAGCTGAGCCCGACGCGCCAGGCGCAAGCCGCGCGTGCCGAGGTTTCCAGCGACACAGCGGGCCGGTATCATGCTGGCCCGCGTTTCATGGCGCTCACGCGTCTCTCCCCATCAGTCAGTCAGGTACGCTCGATGAGCATCAAATCCGACAAGTGGATCCGTCGCATGGCCGAAAGCCACGACATGATCGAACCCTTTGAGCCCGATCAGGTGCGCTTTCACGATGAGCGCCGTGTGATTTCCTACGGCACCTCCAGCTACGGCTACGATGTGCGCTGCTCGGATGAGTTCAAGGTCTTCACCAACATCCATTCGGCGACGGTGGACCCCAAGCACTTCGACGAGAAGAGCTTCGTGGACGTGAAGGGCGACTCCTGCGTGATTCCGCCCAACTCCTTCGCGCTGGCCCGTACCATCGAGTACTTCCGCATTCCGCGTAACGTGCTGACCATCTGCCTGGGCAAGTCTACCTACGCGCGTTGCGGCATCATCGTCAACGTGACGCCGCTGGAGCCGGAGTGGGAAGGCCACGTCACCCTCGAGTTCTCCAACACCACCAACCTGCCGGCGCGTATCTACGCCAACGAAGGCGTGGCGCAGATGCTGTTCCTCGAGTCCGATGAAGTCTGCGAGACCAGCTACAAGGATCGCGGCGGCAAGTATCAGGGCCAGCGTGGCGTGACACTGCCGCGTACCTGATACCTCTTGCTGCGCGCCTGGGTATTGCGTTCACGCGAGTGACCCGCACGCCGCAGGCCAAGAGTGCGGCAAGACAAGAGTGTGGCAAGCCAAGAGTGTGGCAAGCCAAGAGCGCCTCCTTCGGGAGGCGCTTTTTTTGTGCTTGTTTGTGCCTGCTCGTGGCGATGTGTGCCGACGGTGGCAGGTAGCGAGAACGTGACATGCTCGCAAGGCGCTGAGTCTTAGCCTGAAGTTGAACAAAACATGTGATTCAATCACTCGTTTTATTGCCTATGCTTGTCTACAGGCCACCCCCAGAGTGGCTGCAGGACGGATACCTCCCACAAGCAAGGGGCACGCCATGCCATCGCGTTCACATCGCGCTGTATTCCCTCCGGCCAGCGGTCTGGCCCGACGTTTCACTCTCACGAGTCTCGCTCTCGCCATCAGCACCACCTTGCTGGCGACTCCCGCGCAGGCCTATTCCAATCTCTATCTCTTTGGCGACAGCCTGAGCGATTCCGGCCAGTTCCCCGATACCACCCTGGGTGGCCTCAACAGCCTGCGTTTCACCAACCGCAGCGGCCCGGATTACGAAAACTCGGCCTATGGCAGCGTCTCGACCCAGTTGCTGGCCACGGAACTGGGGCTGGCGGCCGAGCCTTCCACCTCGGTGATCTATCAGCTGGCCGGCTTCAGTGACGGCACCAACTACGCGGTGGGCGGCTACACCACGGCGCAGATTCTGGCCTCGGTGACCGACGAGGATGGCTCCGAGGTGGTCATCCCGCCGGGAAGTACCGGCGCGGGCACGGTGCTCAGGGGCGAGGATGGCTATCTGGTCAGCACCGGCGGCACTGCCGACCCGGACGCCCTCTATTACGTCAACGGCGGTGGCAACGACTTCCTGCAGGGCGTTATCACCTCGCCGGCCACGGCGGTCGCCTCCGCCGGCAATCTGGCCTCCGCGGTGGAAGCGCTGGCAGCGGCGGGTGCCACCACCATCATGGTTTCCAACCTGCCGGATGTCGGCAGCACCCCGGCCGGCCAGTCAGCGGGCGCGGCGCAGGCGGCGGGGACCTCCGCGCTGGTAGACGTCTTCAATGATGCGCTGGGCGCGCGACTGGCGGCGCTGGATGGCGAGGTCAACATCATCCGCCTGGATACCGTCGGCATTCTCGAGGAGGTGCTGGCATCACCGGCCGAGTTCGGCTTCGCCAGCGATGTGCCGCTGACCCAGGTGTGTTTCTCGGACAGCTGCAACGTCACGCCCTACGGGCTGGGCGGCGCTGCGGAAGACCCCGACAAGCTGCTGTTCAATGATGGCGTGCACCCGACCACCGCCGGCCAGGAGATTCTGGCCGACTACGCCTATGCGATGCTCGCTGCGCCCTCGGTACTGGGGCTGGCACCGCAGCTGGGCACGGGCGCGCTCAATGCCAGTCAGCGCAGCCTCGGCGATGAATTGCGTCCCGGTGCGCAGGACAGGCGATCCGGGGAGGGCGTGCGCGTGTTCGCCATCGGCTCGGCCAGTGGTGGCAGCGGTGATGGCGAGACTTCCACCGGCCAGCAGGGCTTTGACAGCGAGCAGCGCGGAGCGGGTGTCGGCGTGATGCTGCCGCTGGACAACGCCCTCGGCCAGGCCTGGGGCGGTGTTGCGGTCAGTCAGCGCAATGCGGACTTCGATGTCGATGATGGCAGTGAGCTTGAGCTGGAAGGCCAGGTGTTCAGCCTGTTCGCGCGTCAGCAGCTGGGCAGGTTTGGCGTTCAGGCGGTGGCCAGCTACGGCGACTTCGATTACGACCTCGATCGCCATGTCGCACTGGGTCAGTCATCGCGCACCCTGTCCGGTGAGACCGATGGCGATGGCTTCAGCGCCGAGGCGCGTCTTGATTATCGTCTCACCGCCGACGATTCGCTGTGGTACAACGCGCCCTTCGTGGCCTACCGCCATACCGAGTCCGACATCGATGGCTACACCGAATCCGGCTCCGCCGCCAACGCCCTGAGCGTCTCGGATCAGACGCTGCGCGATCGCCGTGTCGAGGCCGGCTTCATGGTCGACCGCGCCATCGCGGAGGGTTTCGGCCTCTACGGTGAGCTGGCCTACGGCAAGCGTCTGGATGATGACGCCGACAGCGCCGAGGTGCGACTGGCGAGCCTGCCGACCAATGCCTACCGCGCCGAGGATTTGGATCGCGGCAGCGACAACTATCTGCGTGTCGACGGTGGTTGGCGCATGCAGCTGGGCCGCAATGCCATGCTGCATCTGGGCGCCGGTATCGAGACCTGGGATGAGGTGACGGCGCGCGGGGAGGTGGGGGTGAGTTACACCTTCTGAAAGCGAAAGCCATCGAGAGAGAAGTGAAGGTTTAAAAACAAGAAGACCCCGCGACATCGGCATGTCGCGGGGTCTTCTGTTTTCAGCTCGCTGTCAGCGCGCCATCAACTTGCTATCAGCTTGCTATCAGCTCAGTCGGCCTTGCCAGCAAGGCAACGTCACTGATCAGTCTTCTTCGCCTTCCGGCAGCTCATCGCTGAGCTCTTCTTCCACATCGGCGTGGGAGAGGCGCAGACCGCCCACCGGCAGGTTGTGGCCGTCGAGCTTGGCCACTTCACCGTCGAGCTTCAGGCGGCCTTCGAGGAACCAGCGCACCGCGATCGGGTAGATCAGGTGCTCACGCGTGTGCACGCGCTCCTTGAGGCTGGCTTCGTCATCGCCTTCCAGCACGTTGGCGACGGCCTGGATCGCGACCGGACCACCGTCGAGCTCCTCGGTGACGAAGTGCACGCTGGCGCCGTGTTCCTTCTCGCCGGCTTCCAATACCTTGCGATGGGTATCGAGCCCCGGCCAGGCCGGCAGCAGCGACGGGTGAATGTTCATCAGACGCCCGAAGAAGTACTGCACGAACAGCGGCGACAGGATACGCATGAAGCCGGCCAGCACGATGAGGTCCGGTTCATGACGCTCGATCACCTTGATCAGCGCGGCGTCATAATGCTCGCGGGACTCATACTCCTCATGCGGCAGCGCCACGGCATCGACGCCGGCGTCACGCGCACGCACCAGGCCGTAGGCATCGGCCTTGTTGGAGATGACCGCGACCACGTCGCCGCCCAGCTCGTCGTGTTCCTGTGCTTCCAGCAGCGCCTGCAGATTGCTGCCGCTGCCGGAAATCAGTACCACGACGCGCGGGCGAACCGGCGCATCGTCTGCCTCGAAACCGTTGCCGAAGCCGCCGAGAGTGTCACCGTTGGAGGCGTTGGTATTCGGTTCGATCATGCGGACAGATTCTCCAGCTGGACCTGCTCTTCCATGCCGTTGCGGGCACGGATGCTGCCGAGGGTGAAGACGGTCTCGCCCTGGGCTTCCAGGTGAGCGCGCGCGGCGGTGGCGTCGGATTCAGCGACGACCACGACCATGCCGACACCACAGTTCAGCACGCGGTGCATCTCGTGTTCTTCGACGTTGCCCTGCTGCTGCAGCCAGTCGAAGACCGCCGGACGCTTCCAGCTGGCGACGTCGATCTCGGCGGTGCAGTCTTCCGGCAGCACGCGCGGGATGTTCTCGAGCAGGCCGCCACCGGTGATGTGGGACATGGCGTGCACGGACAGGCCGCTTTCCTTGAGCAGCGACAGCAGCGGCTTGACGTAGATGCGCGTCGGCGCCATCAGGGCGTCAGCCAGCGGCTGGCCGTCGATTTCCTGCTCCAGCAGGGAGGCATCGGCGACTTCGAGAATCTTGCGGATCAGCGAGTAGCCGTTGGAGTGCGGGCCGGAGGAGGCCAGACCCAGAATCACGTCGCCTGCGCCGACCTTCTTGCCGTCGAGGATCTCGGACTTCTCGACCACACCGACGCAGAAGCCGGCGAGGTCGTAGTCGCTGCCTTCGTACATGCCCGGCATTTCAGCGGTCTCGCCGCCGACCAGCGCGCAGCCGGACTGCAGGCAGCCTTCGCCGATACCGGTGACGACGTCAGCGGCGATGTCGATGTCGAGCTTGCCGGTGGCGTAGTAATCGAGGAATTGCAGCGGCTCGGCGCCAGCGACCACCAGATCATTGACGCACATGGCGACCAGATCGATGCCGATGGTGTCGTGACGGTTGAGGTCCATGGCCAGGCGCAGCTTGGTGCCCACGCCATCGGTGCCGGTGACCAGCACGGGCTGGCGGTAGCCTGCCGGCAGTTCGCACAGGGCGCCGAAGCCACCCAGACCACCCATCACTTCCGGGCGGTGAGTGCGCTTGGCGACCCCCTTGATGCGTTCGACGAGGGCGTTGCCTGCATCGATATCGACACCTGCATCCTTGTAGCTCAAGGAAGTCTTGCTGGGCGAGGAGTCCTGGGGGCGTTGCGTCATGTGAGGTTCCTGTCGGTGCGGCCTGGGCGGTGAGACACGATCGATCGCGGGAAAAGAAAGGCGGCCATTGTAGCATTGCGCTTCGCGGCTGACACTGTGCCGATTCACAAAACCTCATCAAAATGTGAAAAGGCCGCCACGCCAGTCATGGCAGGCCTTGTCGCACCTTGGGTGGCGCCGGGGGAGGCAATGTCAGACGCGTGAGCGGCGCGTGTCTTGTGGGTAACTCGGCGACAGGCAACAATGGGTGATGCGTGCGCCGTCGGCAGTCAGCCGTCACGAGTGCCCCACGGCTTGTCTCAAGGAGTGAAGATGCAGCGTAAATGGTGGTTGCTGGCCGCAGGCGTGGCCTTCCTCGGCCTGTTGGTGATGCTCGAACCGATTCTGATGCCGTTCTTCATCGGCATGATTCTCGCCTATCTGGGTGACCCGCTGGCCGACTGGCTGGAAGACAAGGGCCTGTCGCGCCATCTGGCGGTCACGCTGGTGTTCAGCGTGCTTTCGGTGGTGCTGTTGATCGCACTGCTGGTGCTGGTGCCGCTGCTCGGGCGTCAGCTGGCGCAGTTGATCAGCTTCATGCCGGTGGTCTTCAACTGGATACGCGAGACGGTGCTGCCGGAAATCCAGTCGTTCACCGGGCTGGATTTCAGCGCCGACTTCGATCAGGTCCGCTCGCTGCTGCTGGGCAACTGGAAAGAGACCGGCACCTTCGCCGCCGCGCTGCTGGGCACCGTCTCCAAGTCAGGGCTGGCGATGGCCATCTGGCTGGGCAATCTGGCGCTGATTCCTGTCGTCACCTTCTATCTGCTGCTCGACTGGGACCGCATGAAGGAGAAGCTGCAGGGCCTGCTGCCGCGCCATATGGAGCCCACCGCCACGCGTCTGGCGCATGACTGCGATGAGGTGCTGGGCGCCTTCCTGCGCGGGCAGCTGCTGGTGATGCTGAGTCTGGGCATCGTCTATGCCATTGGCCTGGCGGTCATCGGGCTCAAGTTCGCGCTGTTGATCGGCCTGGTGGCGGGGCTTGCCAGTATCGTGCCGTATCTGGGCGTCATCGTGGGTATCCTGATCGCGGCGACGGTGGCCTTCTTCCAGTTCGGCGAGTGGTGGGCACTGCTGGCGGTCGGCGGAGTCTTCGCGCTCGGTCAGCTGCTGGAAGGCGTGGTGTTGCAGCCGCTGCTGCTGGGCGACAAGATCGGCCTGCATCCGGTCGCGGTCATCTTCGCGGTGATGGCGGGTGGCCAGCTGTTCGGCTTTACCGGCATTCTATTGGCCCTGCCGGTGGCGGCCGTGATCATGGTGCTCTTGCGTTATCTGCATGATCGCTATAAAAACAGTACTTTATATGACCAACAGCGTGATTCTCGCCCCGCGGTGGCAGCAGATCAGCCAGCGCCGCCGGCGGCAGAGGATACCCAGTGATCGAGAGACGAGATCACGGCAACAACAATCAGCATGACGGATGGCAATGACTCAGGGACAGATGGCACTCGGTGTCGGGGTACGTGACGCCGCGACCTTCGACAACTACCACTTCACCTCGACCTCGCTGGCGGAGGCCCTCAAGGGGCAGCTTGCCGACGGCGGGGAGCCCTTCGTCTATCTGTGGGGCGGCGAGCAGAGTGGGCGTAGCCACCTGTTGCAGGCGGCCTGTCATCTGGCGGGCGAGCAGGGCAAGCGTGCCTTCTATCTGCCGCTCAACGAGCTGGGTCACTTCCCGCCGCACATGCTCGAAGGGCTGGACGAGATGGACCTGGTCGCCATTGATGATCTCGATGTGGTGATCGGTCGTCAGCGCTGGGAGGAGGCGCTGTTCCACCTCTACAACCGCCTGCGCGACGGCGGGCGGCACCTGCTGGTCAGCGCCAGCTGCGCACCGCGTCTGCTGCCCGTCATCCTGCCGGATCTCGCCTCGCGGCTTTCCTGGGGCGTCACCTTCCACCTCTCGGGGCTGGATGACGCCCAGCGCCTCGAAGCGCTCAAATTGCGTGCACGTGACCACGGCCTTGCACTGCCCGACGAAGTCGCCCGCTACATCCTGCATCGTGGGCCGCGCAGCCTGCCGGGCCTGTTCGCGGCGATGAGCGAACTCGACAACGCCTCGCTCTCCGCCCAGCGCAAGCTGACCATTCCCTTCGTCAAGCAGACGCTCGGCTGGTAGGGCAACGCCTGCGCGGGCCCGGTGGCCCAATCTTGCCTTCATCACGACCGCGGCACCGATATTGCAGTCTCTTTCCATCATCTCTGTCTGAGGACACGCGGCATGAACAGGTTAGACAAGCATCGGGAGCGCATGCACAAGCAAGCCAACTCGATCGGCAACTTCCTGGTCGAAGGCTTCCACTATCTCGGCCTGTTCGCCATCGGCGGCGCGATTGCCATCGCCTCGGTATCGGCCTTCTTCGAGATGTTCGCCAAGGGCTCGGCCAGCGTCGATGACATCCTGCTGCTGTTCATCTATCTCGAACTCGGCGCGATGGTCGGTATCTACTTCAAGACCAACCACCTGCCGATACGCTTTCTGCTCTACATCGCCATCACTGCGCTGACGCGCTACCTCATCGGCGATGTCTCCCACCACAAGGCCCCCGATATCGGCCTGCTCTACCTCTGCGGCGGCATCTTCTTCCTCGCCCTCTCGGTACTCGCCGTGCGCTTCGCCTCCTACAAATACCCCTCCAGCAAAGCCATCGACCCAATGGGCGGCACGGTAGGGGACGAGGACTCGACGCGATAAGCCCGTGTTTCAGTAGCTCCTAAGACCCAAAAGGCCGCGATCACTCGCGGCCTTTTGGGTCTGTGGTTGAAACTTGGTAGGACTGATCTGAGTAATATTGTGTGGTTAGGGAAAAATGTTGTAATTATCAATGCCATTTGCGACTTTTATTATAGAAGCTTGTTTAAATCTATGGTATAGCCTGAAGCTTTCATTTCTTTGGCTAGCGAAAGTTGCCATACATCTTTATCATCAAGATCAATATATACAACTCCGCTTATATCATTTGGTTTTTCTATGTCGTTTTTAATTAACGTTACCACATTGCTCCTTCCTAGTTTTCCTATAAGGAAGCCATGCTCAAATATTACATTCTGTCTTGCTCTAGATTTTAAGTTTTCAGGTTCTGACTTCTGAGTGCCGATATCATCTGGTGTGTATAAGACGATTGCAAAGCCTATATTTGAGTAATGCTCAATCTTTTCAATTATTGTTCTGCCAGAGCTTGCTTTTTCATGTAATATTATAGGTTTATATCCTAGCTTCTCAAGGAATCGTGCAGCTTTTGCTTGAGCAAGCTCATCATGGCCATGCACAATGAATACTTCATTTGATAAGTTATCATTAGGGGCTTTGTGAGGTTTTTCTTTGAGGATTTTGTAACCAGCTTCACCGTTTATGTATTCGTCTGTTATGTTGTTGGCTCGATGAATGGCGCGAAGATTGTAAGGGCGAGTACTAAATATCGGGTACTCTGCAGCCGCATCCTCTCTCTTGATTTCTGCTATGTAATTTTCAAGAGTTTTGGGGGTTTCTGCAATAGTTATCCTTTCGATTGCATTGGGGTATATTGCTCTGCCATTTAACATAATTGTTTTGCCTTGTTCATAAGGCGTTATAAATTTATCTAGTAGTTGATCCTTGCTCAAGTTTTCTTTGAACTCTTCGTGGCCAGCGCTCGATTTTTCTGAAATAGCTACATGATAGTACATGACTTCTCGCCCGTTGAGTTATAGTTTTGTGTATAGTTTTTATATAAAAGTTTTTTAGAGTTGTAAATGATAATTTTTATTCCCCACTCAACGTCAGGTACAGCCTGCGGCTACCACCATGATCGCGGTGTTCGCCAAGCCAGATACCTTGCCAGGTACCGAGGGCGAGGCGGTTGACGCCGCGGCGGGCTTCGACGGGCAGGGTGAGCTGGGTGCCGAGCAGGCTGGCGAGCACGTGGGCAGGCATGTCGTCATCGCCTTCCAGCGTGTGGCGGAAGTAGGGCAGGTTACCGGGCACCAGGCGGCGCAGGAAGGCGTCCATGTCGTGACGCACGTCGGGGTCGGCGTTCTCGTTGAGCGTCAGCGAGGCGGAGGTGTGCAGCAGCTGCACATGCAAGAGGCCGACACTGACCGGCGGCATTTCAGCCAATGCCTGCTCCACCTCGTCACTGATGAGGTGAAAACCGCGCTTGCGGGCGGAGAGGGTGAGAGTGTCGCGTTGCCACATGAGAAGCCCTGCCTGTCGTTGATTCAGTATGTTCTAAATATGACGTGCCAGCACGCAAAAGACCAGTCCATAGGAGCTGGTCTTTTCGTGGTATGTAGCACTTCGTTATACTATCTGATCGTTTCAGCAGTTTGGTGATTATGGTTTGTAATCTGCTATTTTAATCTTTATAACTACAGTTGATGGCTGTTTTTCTATTAGGACAATATATTTCTCGATTGATATGATGTTTTGATGCTGTTTCCTAAGAAAGATGCCTCCTTTTTAAAAGACCGCTAATTCTCGTTGTATTTTTGTGTGTAGCTCTTTTTAGTTTTCTTGTTATCATTTTATTCCCGGTGGATAGAAAAGAAAAAAACCTTCTGTAAGGTGGCAGATGTCTATTGAATATTAAATCGTAGCGTGAGTTTTCATTCTCTATCAACTTCATCATTAATCTCAGCTTTTTCTGAGACTTATTAGTGTGATACAGAAATATAATCGATAGTGATATAGTTGATATTGCAATTAAAATATCGGATATTCCGAATGCTTGATTTTGGCTAGAGATGTGTTGAGTTTCTTCTGAAGCTCTGCCATATCCTCCTATTATCAATAGGAATATGTTGATCCCAAGACCAAATATTAAATATCCATAAAATGCGATGGTGAATATTGTTAATTGTTTTTTGATGTTGCGATAAACAAGAGAAAGCTGTCCGTTTTTATAATAGAAGAAAAGACTTCCGAATTTTTTCATGTTATCTAAAAAAATAAGGCGGTCATCTATTGTTAAAATTTTTTTTATTTTAATATAGGGCTCAGAGCAGCCAGTAATAATTTGAAATACCGACTCAAGATATAAAGCTTCTTGTCGGCTCGGGCTATCCAGATTTTCTATATTAGAGAATATCTCATATAATTTTATTTTTTCCATCTTTAGCCGTTCATGATTAAAGATTGGATTAGCTTTGTATATTATAAATACTGTACCTAACGATATTGCCAATGATATTGTTTGTGTTAGTGATTCCATAATGACTCTCGAGCTTGAATAGTATTTATAAAATGGTGGTTTATAATGCAGTTATTATAATAATTTGTTGATCAGAGTGGAGTAGGTGCGGAACTAAGCATATTCTGATTTCTAGCGCCTGCACAGTTGTGCATGCAATAGGCCAATGTTGGTGGGGAGCTCGGCTGGAGCTTATCCCCCTGCTTAGGACTGGGAGTGAAAACCGCGCTTGCGGGCGGAGAGGGTGAGAGTGTCGCGTTGCCACATGAGAAGCCCTGCCTGTCGTTGATTCAGTACATGCTAAACATGACAAGCCAGAACGCAAAAGGCCAGCCCCTGAGGGCTGGCCTTTTTGCTGCGTGCCGCGCTGATTCATGTCACCGCGGGGGTGAGAGACAGCGTTGCAATGCTGCCATCAACCGGCAGTAGTGGCGGCTTCGCTGACGGTGCGGCGGGCGGCCTTGGCGGTGACGCGCTCCGGCTCTGACTTGCCGATTTCGCGGGCGAGCCAGTCGGCGAGCATGCGCACGCGGGTCGGGATCGGGCCACGCGGCAGCAGCATGCCGATCTCGACCGGCGGGATCTCGCTGCATTCCAGACGCTTGAAGGACTGGCCGTTGCGCTCGCTGAGGGTGTTGACCCAGTCGGTCGGCAGCACGGCGCGAATCAGGCCATCGGCCACGTAGTCGGTGAGGACTTCGAGGTCATCGGACTGGATGTGATTCGGGCGCGGATCTTCCGGGTGACGCGAGAGGGAGGTGCCGGACACCAGCGGTTCCAGCTCGCCCCACGGCAGTTCTTCCGGGTTCTCGACGTGAGAGGCCGCGTAGGCCGCCTGATGCCAGTGGGTCAGCGGGCGGAAGACGTGGGTGCTGCCGGCCAGATGCGGGAAGCCGATCACCAGGTGCGGCTGATTCTCGAGAATCTCGCGACCGTTGTGCCACAGCTTCAGCTTGATATCGACGCCTTCGTGTTCCGACAGGAAGCTGGTCAGCGCGTGACCCAGGAAGTGACGACCCAGCGACGGCGTGGCGTGGATACGGATGGTACCGGTGAGGTCTGACTGGCGGTCTTCGATGGCGCGGTGCGCTTCATCATCGAGATTGGCCATCGAGCGTGCGTAACGGTAAAGGGTCTCGCCGGCTTCTGACAGGCGAATGCCACGATGACCACGCTCGACCAGGCGAGTGCCGAAACGGCCCTCAAGGGCGTCGAGGCGACGGCTGACGGTGGACTTGGGCAGGCGCAGGCGTTCTGCTGCGCGGGACAGGCTGCCGAGGTCTGCGACCATCAGGAAGGTGTTGTAGGCGTCGATATCGCTCATCGAATAGGTCCGGTTGTTCAGAGGGTCGGGGTGTGCCGTCAGGGAAACACCCACCTTGTACGGGCCAAACGGGCCCGTTGCAGCGCCAGTCGCTGCACAACGGATTGCCTGTCGATGACCGTGCCCCTCAGGCCGCAGGGGGATGCCCCGGGCAAAGACGCGCTCATCGATCAACAACCGTCACTGCCAGCCGAGCACCTCAGCGCGCGGCGACAGGTCTTGCATCTGCTGCAGATATCCTCAGGGCCGAGGCCATGACAGGGCACTGCCTTGGCGTGACAGCAAGCGCCCTTAATCTGAGCACGCTAACTATATCACTCTGGATGTAGTGTTGCATCTAAAGTCGCATGCATTGCGCAAATCCGATCTCCGCAGGATGAAACTCTGCCGTGAAGCGAGAAATTTGCGTGGGCCAGGCACTTGTCGAGGCATGTCGGCTAAGACGTCAGTGGCTGGCGATGGTTCCGTATCTGATGACAGACAGGTGATAAAAAGTGAATTTGGTGGCTGCACGGGTGAAAAAGTGTGCAAACCGGGCCGTTTTTGGCAGTTGAGGCACAATCTGGCGCTGTGAGTGATGAGAAATGACGCGGCCTGATTGCAGAAGTTGCAGAGCGGCGTTGCAGGAAGTGTTGATGACGCAAATGTGCAAACGCGTGCATTATCTCGTTCGCAAAGAGAATCATTATTATTATTAATCTTGGGAACCCTCCGCTCATGACCGATCGCCTCTCTCCGTGCGTGGCAGCCAGCGCTTCCCGCGCCACTGCTTTCACTCCGCGTCCGCTGGTGGCAGCCATTGCGCTGCTGTGTGCCAGTACTGCCAATGCAGAGACGCTGCAGATGGACACGCTGCAGATCGAGGACGATCGCCTCAACGCGACCGCGGTCATCGATAGCGAAGAGATCGCGCTGCATCAGGCGCATGATCTCAAGGATGTGTTCCGTGATACGCCGTCCGTCACCGTCGGCGGCACCACTGCCTCATCCGAGATGATCTACGTGCGCGGTCTGGAAGACACCAACCTCAACATCAGCGTCGATGGTGCCAGCCAGAACGGCTATCTGTTCCACCACAGCTCCAGCTTCAATATCGAGCCGGAACTGCTCAAGCGTGCTGAAGTCCAGGCCGGACCGGGCGCCGCCGACAATGGCCCCAACGCCCTGGGCGGCAGCATCAAGTTCGTCACCAAGGATGCCCAGGACCTGCTCAAACCGGGCGAGACCTTCGGCGGCATGGTCAAGGGCAGCACCGAGTCCGCGGCAGATGCCGTCAAGGGCACGCTGTCCGTCTACGGTGAAGTCGCGCCGAACGCGGGCCTGCTGTTCTCGACCAGCGCACGCAACAGCGATGACTACCGCACCGGCGGCGGTGATGAAGAGGAAGGTACCGGCGGCCATCAGCGCAGCTACTTCGGCAAGTTCAGCCTGCTCGACCAGGGCGCGCACAGCCTGCGCATCAGTGCCGAGCACAACGAGGACAGCGGCATCTACTGCACGCGTCCCAACATGGAATGTCAGCCGTTCAACAACGTGAAGGTCGACACCGAGCTGAGCCGCGACACCTACACCGCCAACTATGACTATGAGCCGGGCTCGCGTCTGGTGGACGTGCACACCAACGTCTTCCACACCAAGACCGAGCTGGACCGCACCACTGTCTCCACCGGCGCTGAGCTGAACGCCGATGTCGAGAGCTACGGCGGTGACCTGAACAACACCTTCCGTTTCGGCCCCGAGGACATGAACAACCGCCTGACGTTGGGTAGCGATTATGTCTACGACGAATCCAGCACCGGCAGCTTCGACGAGAAGGCCCGCAACCTCGCGCTCTACGCCCAGCACCGCATGACGCTCGGCGCGGTGGACCTGTCCTTCGGCGCGCGTGTCGATGACTACAAGACCGAATACGCCAATGGCGAGACGCTGGATGACACCGATGTCAGCCCGAACGCGAGCCTCAACTGGCGTGTCGGCGGCGGTGTCGAGCTGTTCACCGGCTACTCCACGGCAGTGCGCGGCAACAAGGGCCGTGAAGCCATCCTGGCCGACGATGGCGTCGGTGTCGGCGAGACGCTGACCGTCGAACCGGGTCTCGAGGCCGAGACCTCGCGCAGCACCGAAGTCGGTGCGCGCTGGAAGGGCAATGACCTCCTCACCCAGCGTGACCGCGCTGGCCTGGAAGTCACCTACTTCGATACCCACTTCGACAACTACATCACCGATGAGACCGTCGGCAGCGAAACCACCATCTACAACATGGAAGGCATCGTCACCAGCAAGGGTGTCGAGGCGCGTGCCACCTACGGCATCGGCGGCTGGGACATGACGCTGGGCTACCTGACCATGGACCTGGAAGACAATCAGGGCGAGACCGTGGTCGACGACATGGGCCTGGGCAACCAGACCGGTGATCGCTGGAGCCTGGACAACCGCTACACCTTCGTTGACCCGCAGATGACGATCGGCTGGACCGTGACCGCCTACGAGCGCCTCACCGACCTGCCGGAGGATCAGAGCGAGCGCGCCGGTTACGCCACGCACGATGTCTACGCCAGCTGGGTGCCGCGTGACATGCAGGACCTGACGCTGACGGCCGGTATCTACAACCTGTTCGACAAGGAATATACCGACCAGAACACCTACTTCCTGGAACCCAACAGCGCACGCGGCATCACGACGGGCGCCATCACCAGTCCGGGGCGTGACGTGCGTCTGTCAGTGGCGTACCGCTTCTGATCAGAAGGCTCTGAACCCGCAAGTTCGCACCTGACAGGGATTCATCGCCAGCGATCGTGATCCAGGCTCGCAACGCAGGATGCTTCACTGGCAAGACCCTCGCAGCGCCATCGTGTTCTTCACGGTGGCGCTGTTTCGTTTGCGGGGCGCACAGAAGGGCGGTGCTGCCAGCTCCTGCTGACTGCTGCCTGCGTCGCGCGGCCACGCTGTGCTACCGATTCATCAGACCAGGCCCGCCTGCTGCCTGCGTCCCGCAGGCGCGCTGTGCTACCATCGCGACCAAATGTCGGAGAGCGTCTGCGCGACTCTTCGCACTGCACTCACGTTCCCGCCGCTGGCGGGTGATCGTTCGAATAAGGAAGGATGCATGGCGCTTCTGAAGATTTTTGTCGGCACGATGTATGGCGGTTCACTGGATGTGGCCGAGCAGGTTCAGCCGTTGTTCGAGCAGGCCGGCTACACGGTCGAGGTGCTCGACCAGCCGACATTGGCTGACCTGACTGACGCGCGCCCTGATCTGGCGTTGTTCGTCACCTCCACCACCGGCAGTGGCGATGTGCCGGGCAATCTGACCGGCTTCCTCAATGCGCTGTCTGCCGAGTCCCCGGCGCTGGATTGGCTGCGTTACGGTCTGATCGCCCTGGGCGACAGCTCCTACGGCGAGACCTACTGTGGCGCGGGGCGTCATCTGGATGAGCGTCTGGCCGACCTGGGCGCCACGCGCCACGGCGAGCGCCTCGAGATCGACGCCATGGAAACCTTCATGGCCGACGACGCGGCGCTGCCGTGGGTCGAGAGCTGGATTCCGACTCTGCCGGCCACGGCCTGATCCTGCGGCGGTGGGCTGGCCCGCCGCCTGCTTCTTCTGTTGTCCGTTCTTTCATCGAGACTGCTTCACATGCCGAAACTGAATCCTGATCATCCGCGTGCCCGCAACCTGACGCCGCAGCGCGTCTCCGTGCTGGCGGGTCTGGCGGTGGTAATGGTCGCCAATATTCCGCGTTTCCTGATGAGTGGCGAGAATACGCGTCTGATGCTGATCGTCGGCTTTGCCGTCGCCGTCAGCGCGCTGGGTATCTATATCTATCGCCAGCTGTCAGACACCGCCAAGGCCAAGGTGCCGACGATGATGCGTCGTCTGCTGGTCTGGCTGGTGGTGGGGCTGGCGGCGATGGCAGCGTTCAACTTTGCCGCGCCGATGCTCAACCGTCCCCAGGAAGGCGGGCTTGAGGTGCTGGTCGATGGCCTGACGCTGGGCCTGCTGGCGCATGTGATCAGCATGTGGATGCAGCGCCGCCGTGGTGAGGAAGGCTGAGCCTCGACTCTTGAGGCCCTTGAGGTCTTCGAGGCCCTGTCAGCAAGATCTTCCAGATAGACCTTTAGACTGGTCTTGCAGAGGTAGCAGCACGTACCAACAAGAACGCCCCGATCAGCGATGATCGGGGCGTTCTTGTGATGGCGCTCTTGTGATGGCTGGTGAGGTGACGACACGCCTCAGCGTGCCATCACCGGGCCATTTACTTGCACAGGGTGTAGCAGGGCACGTAATCGCTGCCTGGCAGCTTCATGCGGCCCTGGGCGACGAAGGAGGTGAGCAGGGCGTCGAGACGCTCCATCAGCTCGGCTTCGGCGGTCAGGCGGAAGGGGCCGTCGCGCTCGATCTCCTCGATGCCTTCCTTCTTGACGTTGCCGGCGACGATGCCCGAGAAGGCACGACGCAGGTTGGCCGCCAGTTCGTGCACCGGCTGGTTGCGATGCAGCGCCAGGCCCGACATGTTGGCGTGGGTCGGCGCGAAGGGCTGCTGGAAGTGCGGGGCGATATGCAGGCGCCAGTTGTAGTAGAAGGCATCCTGATGCTGGCGACGGAATTCCGCCACCTCGTCGATGCCACCGCGCATGGTGCGTGCCACCTCGACCGGATTGTCGATGATGATGGTGTAGCGCGAGCGCGCTTCCTCGCCCAGGGTGTAGGCGATGAACTCGTCGATCTGCTTGAAGTACTCGGCGCTGGACGCCGGGCCGGTGAAGATGACCGGGAACGGCAGCTCGCTGTTTTCCGGGTGCAGCAGAATGCCGAGCAGATAGAGAATCTCCTCGGCGGTGCCCACGCCGCCCGGGAAGACGATGATGCCATGTGCGGTGCGCACGAAGGCTTCAAGGCGCTTCTCGATGTCCGGCATGATGATCAGTTCATTGACGATCGGGTTGGGCGATTCGGCGGCGATGATGCCCGGCTCCGAGATGCCCAGATAGCGACCTTCGGTGCGACGCTGCTTGGCGTGCGCGACGTTGGCGCCCTTCATCGGGCCCTTCATGGCACCCGGGCCACACCCGGTGCAGATGTCGAGGTCACGCAGGCCGAGGTGGTAACCCACGTCCTTGGTGTACTCGTATTCCTCGCGGTTGATGGAGTGACCGCCCCAGCAGGTGACCAGACTCGGCTCACGCGAGGACTTCAGCGCCCCGGCGTTGCGCAGGATATGGAACACCGCGTTGGTGGTGCCTTCGGTGGTCGTGAGATCGAAGCGCGGGGTGTTCTGGATCTCGTTGGCCACATAGACGATGTCACGCAACACGCTGGAGAGATGCTCGCGAATGCCGCGGATCATCTTGCCGTCGACGAAGGCATCGCCGGGCGCATTGTCGAGCTTGAGGCGAATGCCGCGGTCCTGCTGCAGCACCTCGATCTCGAAATTCTTGTGTGCGTTGAGCACCGCGACGCTGTCATCGGTCTGGCTGCCGCAGTTGAGCACGGCCAGCGCACAGCGGCGCAGGATGTCGTGCAAGCCGTTGGAGGAGGTATCGCGCAGGCGATTGACCTCATCCTGGGAGAGCACTTCCAGGCTGCCTTCCGGCGAGATGATGGTCGAGACCAGCATGGAGCTGGCATCACGTGAATAGGTCGTCGCTTCGCTGGTGACAGAATTCATGACTGTCTTCCTTGTGTCAGGCACCCACGGTGGTCTGGGCGCGTTTCCGGGCTTCTGCCCAGAGTTCAGCAATGCGCTCGCGGTCGTCCACGCTCATGCTGTCCTGGGCAAAGGCGTGCTGCATCCACTCTTCAAAGGTGGCGTCAAAGTCTTCCGCGACCACATCCTCGGGATCGTAATCGGCGTTTTCCAGCACCAGTTCCACCTGGGGGATCATGTACCCCAGCGGGAACAGGTCATTTTCGGCACAGTCGCTTTCCATGGCGAGCAGCGCCTTGTGAATGGCTTCGCCGCGTGCAGCCAGAGCATCAGACATCTAAAGCATCTCGTGTTTCGGGCCAGTCCGAAGATTGGCCAGGACAGGGGTAAAGCGCCGGGCCCTGGCGCGTCGCCGTGGCGTTGAACACGGCAGACGCAGCCAAGGTGGCAGCTGGCATTGTCCATGATGCTAACACGCGAGAGTGGCGGGGCGCAGCGCTGCGCATGGCGGCCAGCTCTGGTAGAATCATGTGCTTTGCGGGTCGGTGGCACCTGTGCAGACATGGCAGTTGCGTCATGCAGGTCGTCGCCGGCAACACGATGCGCCGAGTCGCGTCCCCCGTTCGTGAGTGGTCAGTGCCTTCATGTTCAACGCCCAGTATTTTCGTACCTTCATCACACTGGTGGAGACCGGCAGCTTTACCCATACCGCGCGCAAGCTGGAGATGACCCAGCCCGGCGTCAGCCAGCATATTCGCAAGCTGGAGCAGTATCTGGGCCGCTCGCTGCTCAATCGCCAGGGACGCAAGTTCTCGCTGACCGCAGCGGGGCGTCGCTGCTATGACTACTCCATCAAGCTGTTCGCCGAGCACACCCAGTTCATGCACTCGCTGGATGATGACTCCCCGGACAGCGGCGAATGTCGCGTGGCCAGCCCCTCAAGCGTCGGGCTGATGTTCTATCCGTTCACGCTGGGCTATCAGCAGCAGCACCCGGGGCTGACGGTCAGCTACAGCTTCGCCTTCAATTCCGAGATCGTGCAGGACGTGCTGGCGGGTCGCTTCGACCTGGGCATCGTCACCGAGCCGGTCAAGCATCCGGACCTGAACTTCGAGCTGTGGCATCAGGAGCCGCTGTGCCTGGTGGTGCCCGCCGATTTCGCCGGCAACAGCCTCAACGAGCTGATGGCGCTGGGCTTCATGAATTACGCCGATGGCGTCAACAATGCCAGTGCCTTGTTGCGTGAGAACTTCGCCGGCGAATTCCGCTCCATGAGCCACTTCCCGCAGCAGGGCTTCACCAACGACATCGGCATGGTGCTGGATGCCGTGGCGCGTGGTCTGGGCTTCACCGTCGTCTCGCGCACGGTGCTGGAGACCTCGCCGTGGCAGCGTCAGGTGCGTGAGATGCCGCTGACCGAAGCCGTCTACGAGAACCTCTACATCGTCACACGTGACAATGCCGAGGTGCCGCGCCGCTACGAGCAGCTGCTGGGTGAATTCCGCCTGCAGCGTCGCAACACGCTCTACGGCTATGCCGATGCGCCGGAAAGCTTCGACAACATGGACTTCGACAGCATGGTGTAACGCCTCGCGTCATCATCTGCGCCTCCCGAAAGCCCGCTCCTCATGAGCGGGCTTTTTTGTGTCTCGCCGTCGCCATCTGCGCCGCGCGAGGCGTCGCCCTTTGTGCACCACCTGGTTCCAGCTGCTGCCGCCGCCTTGCGACCAAGGCCTGATGCGGGGGCGGCGTACTGCGTGGGATGCTGAAAGCCAGCGCCTGGTGATTACAGACCTGTTTATTACAGCCCTGGCTATTTCAGGCTTGGCTATGCTTGGCTCAGTCAGCGTCTTGCCAGCGCCTTGTTTGCTCATTTCGTGGTGTCTTGCCCATCAGGAGGTTCTGCCGTCGTGTCTTCATCCGGTTCTCGCTCCAGTGTCACGCCTCATGCCCAGGCGGTCTCCGCAGAGCATGCGCCAGCCTCCACAGCTTCCGAGGCATCAGCCGCGCCTGCCGCATCAGCTGCATCAAGCGAGGTCTTCTCGCTGCTGGCGCGCATGGAGGTCGGCGAGCTGACCCCGGAGCAGCACGCCGAGGTCGCGCGTCGCTGCCGCTGGCCTGACTGGCAGTCGCGCCAGATGAGCGCCAGCCAGGCCGCCGAACTGATTCACGATGGCATGACGGTGGGCATGAGTGGCTTCACGCGGGCGGGGGAGGCCAAGGCTCTGCCGCTGGCGCTGGTCGAGAAGGCGCGCCGCGAGCCGTTCTCCATCACGCTGATGACCGGCGCCTCGCTGGGCAATGACCTCGACGGCCAGATGGCGGATGCCCACATGCTGGCGCGGCGCATGCCGTTTCAGGTCGATCCAGTGCTGCGCCGCGCCATCAATGCCGGCGAAGTCATGTTCATGGACCAGCACCTCTCCGAGACGGTGGAGCTGTTGCGCAATCACCAGCTGAGCGACATGAATGTCGCGGTGATCGAGGCCAGCGCTATCACCGCCGATGGCGGCATCGTGCCGACCACTTCGGTGGGCAACTCGGCCAGTTATGCGATTCTCGCCGACAAGGTGATCATCGAGCTCAATCTCGAGTCGCCGGCGGCACTTGAAGGGCTGCACGACATCTACATTCCGCAGATGCGCCCCAGCCGGCAGCCGATTCCAGTGGTCGCGCCGGATTCGCGCATCGGCACGCCGTATATCCCGATGGATCCCGCCAGAATCGCCGCCATCGTTCTGACCCGCGGCAGTGACAGCCCCTCGACCTGCACGCCACCGGATGACGGTACCCAGCGCATGGCGGGCCATCTGGTCGAGCTGCTCAAGCAGGAAGTCGCGCTGGGGCGTCTGACACCGGCATTGCTGCCGCTGCAGGCGGGCATCGGCAGCATGGCCAACGCGGTGATGAGTGGCTTGAAGGAAGGGCCCTTCGAGCACCTGACCATGTACTCGGAGGTGCTGCAGGATTCCACCTTCGATCTGCTGGATGCCGGCAAGCTCGATTTCGCCTCCGGCTCCTCCATCACGGTCACCGAGGAGCGTGGCCGCACGCTGTGGAAGGACCTCGAGCGCTATCGTGACCGCCTGATCCTGCGCCCGCAGGAGTTGTCCAATCATCCGGGCATCGTGCGACGCCTCGGTGTGATCGCGGTCAATACGGCGCTGGAATTCGATATCTACGGCAACGTCAATTCCACCCACGTCTGCGGCACGCGGATGATGAATGGTATCGGCGGTTCCGGCGATTTCGCGCGCAATGCCCAGCTGTCGGTGTTCATCACCAAGTCACTGGCCAAGGGCGGTGATATCTCGAGCGTAGTGCCGTTCGCCAGCCACGTGGACCACACCGAGCACGATGTCGATATCCTGGTCACCGAGCATGGGCTGGCGGATCTGCGCGGCCTGGCACCGCGCGAGCGGGCGGTGCAGGTGATCGAGAACTGCTCGGACCCGAGCTATCGCCCTGCGCTGCGCGCCTACTTCGAGGAGGCGTGCCAGCGTGGCGGCCATACGCCACATTGTCTGGAGCAGGCGCTGAGCTGGCATCGTGAGGTAGAGGTGAAGGGGCATATGCGCGCCATGCGCACGGCACCTGAGCCAAGTCTTGAAGAGGCGGCCCCGTCGCTGCCGGACGCCACTGCCTGATCGCACATCAGGCAGGGCGCTTGGGAGAGACAACCAGGACGAGCGCTGGCAGGCGGCCTACTGATCGAGGCCGTTTTCCAGGCGCTCGTCTTCGCATTCGGGGCTACCCATCTCGTAATCGCGGCACAGCTGAGGGCGCCGGTCGTAGATGGTGCACATCAGCGTCTCGCGGTCGACGGCGGCACACCAGCCATCGTCGAGGCGACGCATGACTTCGCCGCCCCATTCATCCTCGTCGATCAGGTAGTCCGGCACGCCGGTATCGGTGAGCAGGATGACCTCAAGCCGGCAGCAGCAGGCCTGGCAGTTGCTGCAGGCGATCTCGTGATTGGCGGGTGTCGCAGCGCCGGCAGTGGCCGGCGAGACGTCGGTAATCGGAATATTCATCGGGTCAGGGTCAGCCACAGTGAGTCAGGCGCCAACATCGGCACGCTTCAGCCGGCAGTGAAACACACTCACGCACGGATTACTTGTAGACCTTGTCGATGCCTTCCCAGTAAGTCTCGGGATCACGATCGCGCGTCATGTCATACAGCTGATAGCGGCGGTTGAGGCGTGCGCCACCATCACGGGTCAGCGGTGCCCAGGCAAAGCCGGTGCTGCCCTTGCTGGAGGTGGTGAAGAAGGCATCCAGCGGGATGCTGACGTAGAGCCCCTTGTCGAAGCTACCCTCGCCGTAGTCATCGCCGGCATCGGTCAGGGTCGCCCAGGCGCCGACGCTGACCCCGTTGGAGAAGCTGCGCGACAGGTCCAGCGTCGCGCCGACATCACCGGCCAGATAGCGCCCCACCGAGCCCTTGACCAGCACATCGTGCCAGCCGGACTGCCAGTAGGCGGTGGCGTGACCGGTGGTGACCGAGTAGTCACGCAGGCCGAATTGCTGGTCGAACTCGCGCTGGCGGACGCGGTTGATGTCCAGCCCCAGTGCCAGCGAGCTGTTCATCGGGCGATAGAGCAGCTCGGCGCCGACCCCGGCATACATCATCTCGAGAATGCCGCCGTAGGCCTGGGCGTACCAGTCGCGCCCGAACTGGTGGGTGCGGTTGTACTGCAGGCTGGTGATGCCCAGGTCGGTTTCCTTGATGTATTCCCCGACGTAGGTGCGCACGCGCGGCAACTCGGAATCGGCGATGTATTCGTAGCTGTCGAAGTTGTCGGCGAGCTGATAGGTCGCCACGCCGGTGAACCAGCCATTGCGGTCGGTGCGCCACAGGGCGTCCAGCTGCAGGTTGAGCTGATAGAGGTAGCCATCGGGACCGCCGAAGTTCTGCTTGAGGCTCGGCGAGAAGCCCCAGCTGAAGCCGAACGGCTCGCGCGCCAGCTTGACGCCATCCCCTGTCGCCTGGCGTGTCGCGTCATCGTCGCTATCGGGCGAGGTGGCACGGGGCGAGGCAGCATGGGCGGTGATGGAGTGCTCGTATTCGGCGCCGAAGCGACGGTCATTGGCGGCGGCCACGAAGGGCTGGCGCGGATGCTCATCTTCGCGCAGCGCCAGACCATTGCTGCTCAGGCGATAGCGGAAGGTGGTGATCTCGGCGGGCAGGCGGTTGTGCAGCACGCGGTTGGCGCGGCCTTCGGCCTGCAGGTCATCACGGAAGCGCGTCGCCTCGGCCTCGACGATCAGGGTGTCGCCCTCGACCCGCAGCTGTGACACCTCAAGCCCACTCTGGGCGCGCAGGGTATCGGCCAGCGCGTCCCAGTCGACGTCGGCAAGACGCGGGAGATCTTCTGCCTCTGGGCCATCAGCCGTACCCGGCTCGAGCGGGGAGTCCGCGGGCGCGCCGCCGAACGAGTCGAGTGTCAGCAGAGTGCCTTTCGCATCAGCTGATGGCGCTTTATTCGCTGATGGCTCTTTATGCGCTGACGGCTCTTCATGGGCTGAGGGCGCTGCCGCCACGCCTGCCGGTTGGGTAGCGCTGGCGGTGTAGGCGGAGGGCGCCGTGCCCGAGGAGGCGTCCGCGTTGAGCGAGCGCACGCGGAAGGCCTCGGGTGTCTGGTCATTTCGATAACGGCTGTGGGTGCTGGGGGCGACCGCTTCCGGCGTGCCGTCGTCCTTGGCCTGGGCGAGCCCGGCCAGATTGGTCGACAGCGACAGCCCGAGCATGGCGGTGTTGCCTCGCTCCCAGCCGCCATGCAGCGACAGGTTGTCATTGACCTTGACGGTCGCGCCCAGATTGACCGGCGAGTCCTGCTCGATCTCCACCGTCAGTGGCTCGTCGGAATAGTCGTTGCCTTCGTATTCCAGCATCAGGGTCAGCGGGTCCCAGGGCGTCTGGTATTCGATGCCGCCGAAGACGGCCGGGCTGCCGCTGAACATGCTGCCGAGCTGGAAGTCGCCGCCGTCATCGCTGGTCGAGTCGCTGCGCGTCTCGAGGCTGCTTCTCACCACTGCCAGCGGATTGCTGAAGTCGCCACGCGTGCCCAGATAACCCCAGCCGAGGCCCAGGCTGAAGTCGAGGTCGCCGTAGCGCTTGCTGGCGACCAGGTACTCGGAACTGAACAGGCCCGTACCGCCGAGATCTCGCAGGCCCACCGCGACTTCGGGCTGATAGCGGCCTTCCTGCAGGAGGCGGAACTTGGTGTCGAAGGATTTATCCAGGTAGTCGCGGTCCGGGGCGGCCGCGCCATAGCTGACGGTTTCCACCGAGACATAGCGAAAGCCCAGCTCCATCCAGTCGAAGGGCGCCGCGTTGACGCTGAAGCGCTTGTAGGGCTGGGTGCGGCTGTAGGTGAAGCTCAATTCGCCCTGGGGCGCAAAACGCGCCGTGGGCGTCTGCATCAGGCCCACGCCACCGAAGTCGCTCTGGGATTCGCCGGTCGCCGCATGGGCGATCTGCGCACCCAGCAATCCGCCCGCCATGCCGAGTGCCAGCCAGCCATTGCGTGCCAGGGTAGGGCGCTGCTCGGGGCTTGAGTGCGTAACGTGATTGGCAGGGCGAAAAGGACTCGACATGGGCGTCTCGCATGCACGCAAGCCAGGGGCTCACGTACGTGAATAAGGGATTGGGTTCGCGGTCAGGCGCAGTGTGCTGCGCCGGGGCAGCCTCGACGGCTAGCGCGGGGGTGTCGGCAGCTTCGCGGCGTCCAGCTGCCAGCTCTGGCAGGCATGGCCCGGCAGGCGGCTGGCAAGCCAGGCCGGTAGCGCCTCGTTCACCCACTGCTGCGCGGTGTCGATGCCCGGCGTGCTGATCACTACGCTGGCGCCGGGGGCAACGGGCAGGTCGGCGTCGCCGCTGGTCAGACGATTCCAGCTCGCCACCGGGCGGGTCAGCACCTGGCCCTGCGGCGTCACCAGGCTGACCTCGACGGCTGGCCCGATACCGCCGGCAGCGGCGCGCTCGTCGATCAGCGCGTCAAGACTGAGATTCGGCGTCCACTTGCGCTCGTGAACGCCGGTGGCGTCCAGAATCACCACGCTGCGCGGCGCCTGACAGGCACCGACCACCATGCCCGGGGCGATGCGGATCGCCTGCGGGCCGTCGCGCATGTCGCGGCGCGGGTCGAGCTGACCCGGCAGGCGCGCCACCACGGCGTCAGTGTCCGGCGCGCGGCCCTGCTCGACATAGGCCTGCCAGGCCTGCAACGCCTCGGCGTAACGCGCCTGAGGGCTTTCGTCCTTCGCGCCGACGGCGTAGCGCGCCGCGATCAGTTCGAGCTCGGCGCTGACGCGGTTGGCCCGCGCGGCCATCTGCTGGCGAATCAGCGGCGTGCTGACGAAGCTGTAACGCCAATCCAGTGCTTTGGATAGCGCCAGGCCATCCCATTGCGCCTGCAGCACCTGACTGGCCAGCGGCGTGCTCGCGGCACTGAACGGCAGCGGGGTGTCAGCAGCGCTCGACAGGGGCGCGGCCAGCAGTGCGCTCAGCCCGAGCGGCAGCAGGCGGGCGGCGCTGTTCAGACGGGCCAGCGATGACAGACGGGCCAGTGATGACAGACGGGCCAGAGATGAGAAGACGGGGATCACCATGCCTTGGCGACCTCCCAACCGAACCGCGGGCCATCGGGCCAGGCCGTCATGTCGGCCGCCCAGACGCGATTCTCGTCGCGCCAGAAGTCATTGCGCGTGGTGCTGCCGTCGTCCCAGCTCAGAATCTCGCGGCAGTGCTGCAGCGGCAGTTCTGCCAGCGGCAGCGAATAGGGGGCGGCGGCCTCGCATTCGAGTCGCGCAGTGGCCTCGTGTACCTGCATCACGGCGACGTCGTCCTGGCGCTGGCTGCCGGTGGAGGCGGCATCCTGACGCTCCAGCCGACGCGGGTAGGGGGACAGCGCACTGACACTGACCTGATAGGTCGTGCCACTGGCCATCAACCAGGCCGGACGCGCCAGAGCGCGCCCGGTAGTACTTTGCTCACGCCTGTCTGCCACATCACGCGCAAAGCCTGAAGTGGCGGACAGGACGCCATCGCGCAATTCGAGGATGCCGCGGTCGCGACTCTCGAAACGCGCGATGCGCCCATTGCCTTCCAGCGTCGCCAGAACCACCAGCGCGGTGCTGTTGGCATGCTTCAGCTTGAGGGAGGCATAGGGCAGCTCGCTGGCACGTGTGGCGTCAAACTCGTCCTTGCCCATCACGTCACCGAGCGAACTGGAGACGATCTGGGCACAGCCGGAAAGCGACACCAGACACGCGAGGGTGCCGAATGCCGCCAACGACCTGCTGCGCAGAGCACGGGAGACCACCGAGGTAGCCGCCGCGCCCCGCGCAGGGCTTGAGAACGTGAAGCGTTGCGTCGCACGTGCCGTTTTCATCAGCGAGTCCCGGTTGAACCAGTGGTGCCGGTTGTCCCGGTGGTACCGGTCGTGCCAGTGCCGCCGCCGACGGTGCCGGTGGCCGCACCTGCAGCGACGCTGCCGCTGCTGGCGCTCGGCGTCACGCTGCCGGTGGCATTCTGGCTGGCAGTGCCGGTGCCGGCTGCGCTACCTGTCGGCACAGTGCCGGTGGTCCCGGTGGTACCAGTAGTCCCAGTCGTGCCGGTGGTCCCAGTCGTGCCGGTGGTCCCAGTCGTGCCGGTCGTACCAGTGGTGCCGGTCGTGCCAGTAGTCCCAGTCGTACCAGTGGTGCCGGTCGTGCCAGTAGTCCCAGTCGTACCAGTGGTGCCGGTCGTGCCAGTAGTCCCAGTCGTACCAGTGGTGCCGGTAGTCCCAGTCGTGCCGGTCGCACCCTGAGGCGCTTCTTCTTCCGCGATGGCATTACCAGCGAGAAGCAGGGCACCTGTCAGGCCGATGATGGCTCCGAGATGTGTCTTGCGCATGGATAACTCTCCTTGATGAGCATTGTCGGCGGTCAGCCGACCAGGGAGGGATGTCAGACCACGGCGTGATGACTCAAGGGCTGAGGCATCGGCGTCGAGGCTGCCAGCAGATGCTGGCGATCACCCAACCTGCTGCTGAAGATATCGATAGAGGAGAAGAGCGCCGTCCCTGACACCATCCCTGGCATCCTCCGTGGCGCGACCTCGTCCTGAGGTGTTCCTGTCATGACCGTATTCCCTGGTCATGCGCTTGCCGAAATTCATCGTTGCACCTTGCTGTCTGCGCCTGACAGTCCTGTCAGGTGTCAGCCGCTGAGCGGTTGATGCAGGAAGTCCTTCTCCGCACAGATACAAAGCCGATGAGTCGTGGCAAAGCGAGGCTCATGTTAACGAGAATATGTGAACTGTCTAGCGTGAAGCATTGCGTATTATTCGCGTTGATCGCTTGAGGATTATTTATGTAAAAAAGAGTAATTGGGGTGTGGATGATTTGCGACGTGACTGTCGATATTCCACCGGGCGCTACGCCAGACGGGGTCCGCGTGGCGACTGGAGTCCTGCGCTTGAGTGTGTCGCATTGCCGACGATATGGGGCTTGGGGTGTCTGTCATCGGCAACGCGTCTTTCGTGGAAGTGGCGACATCGAGCGTACTTGCGGCGCTACAAACCAATGTTTTTATTGGATTTTTGTAACAGAGTGCTGATTGGCGGGAGGCGTGTATCAGGTAAAATGCACGGCAGACAGGGTTTGGTCACCTTGGCTAAAACGCCACGAATGGCGTGATCCAATGCATGGCGATGCCACGGCATTGGTATTACTGATTCAGCGGCAGATCCTCTGGCAGCTCCATGGGTCGTGGGCTGTGGTCGAAAGAGGTGTGCCGCATTTCGGTAAAAAAACTACAGAAAGTTCGCTCTGCAATGGCGCTGAAGATATTGCCCAAATGACAGCAAGAGTGGCATGAAGGCCGCCATGCAGAGAGTGGTGTCAGAGCCGCAAGTGGAAAGCACATTGAATGCACCTGCCGTCTGAGCATCGTCGGTTGCGGTTCAGGGTCGTGTTCTGAGCATCTTGAACGATACGCCTGCATTCTGACTGGGGATGACAGCGGAATATGACAAGCCATGTGCATGATTCATATGGCGGAAATATCGCTGTAAGAGTTGCGGATCACACTGGCGCAGCGTGAATGAAGTCGCAGCGGCCAGTCCCAAGACGCCAGACGCAAGACGCCGAGATCGCCACGGTCCGGTACCTAAATGCACGAGGGCCCACCCTCGGCAGCCGCGTGACAGCCAGGCAAGGCCGGCGACACGCATGACGCAGCAGGAACTGAAGACGTTATCGAATCCATCCCGGCGGCCATGTGCGGCGGGGGAAGGCGCGATGATCATGGCACTGGGGTGCCGGGTCATCGGGCCTGTCGACTCAACGGACTTCAGATGAAAAATGCACTGATAGCACGACTTCTGGGCGCCAGCTTGAGCATCGGCGCCCTCACCGGGCTCGCCGGGTGCGTCTTCGCCCCCGGTGGCAACATCGACTACGACACCAGCGCTGCGCCGGTGGACGACATCGTCGATGTGGAACCGATCACCTTTGGCCTGATCAAGGCCCAGGCGCGCGCAGACGCCGAATCACGCCAATCCAGTGGCGATGACAAGCAGCGTCGTGAGCTTGAAAAGGCGCTGGCCCAAGAGCTCAACAGCAGCACGCGCGCCAGTCTGGCACCGGACTATCAGTACCGTGTCGGCCCCGGCGACATCCTGACCATCATCGTCTATGACCATCCCGAGCTGACCTTGCCGACGGGTTCCGAGCGCAGTGCGCAGGAAGCCGGCAACGTCGTGCACGCCGATGGCACGCTGTTCTATCCCTATGTCGGTCGCGTCAAGGTCAGTGGCATGACGCTGGACCAGATTCGCCGTGATCTCGGCGAGAAGCTGCAGCCCTACCTGAATGCGCCGCAGATCGACGTCAAGGTCGCCGCCTTCCGCAGCCAGAAGGTGCGGATCACCGGCGAGGTGCAGTCTCCCGGCGTGCAACCGATCAGCGATGTGCCGCTGAGCCTGCTGGACGCCATCGCGGCGGCGGGTGGTCTGTCCGAAGACGCCGATTGGCACAACGTGGTGCTCAAGCGCAATGGCGAAGAGACCACCATCTCCCTCTATGAGCTGCTGGCCGAGCGCAATGGCGCCAACGATGAGGCGGGCAATGATCGCCTGCTCAAGGATGGCGACACCCTCTACGTGCCGGATGTCGGTACCCAGAAGGTGTTCGTGATGGGCGAGGTGGACAAGTCCATCAGCCTGCCGCTGGGCAGAAGCTCGATCTCGCTGACCGATGCCATCGCGCGTGCCGGCGGCATCAAGGAAAACTCCGCCGATGCGTCGGGCATCTTCGTCATCCGTCGTGATCGTGAAGACCCCGAGAAGCTGGCCACCGTCTATCAGCTGGATGCGCGCAATTCCACGGCGCTGATTCTGGGCGCGGACTTCGGCCTCAAGCCGCAGGACGTCGTCTATGTCACCGCCGCACCGGTCTCGCGCTGGAACCGTGTGATTACCCAGCTGCTGCCGACGGTGAGTTCCATCTACTACAGCACCGAAATCCAGGACAACCTCGATACCCTCGGCCAGTAAGGCGAGGGGTCGTCAAGGCGTCCCTGCCCGGCACCGCCGTGGCCGGGCAGGACACCAGGAGAGTGACCCAACGATGTCGAACCGCAATTCCCACACCACGCGTCAGGCCTCGGCCAGCGAGTCGTCAAGCGTGCCTGCGCGCACCAGTCTTGATCTCGGCCGCATGCTGGGCCAGCTGTATGACAGCCGTCTGACGCTGGCGCTGATCACCGGCACCTTCACCGTGCTGGCGGTGCTCTACGCGCTGCTGGCCACTCCGATCTACAAGGCCGATGCGCTGGTGCAGGTCGAGGAGGGCGGCGGCAACATGAACCCGCTGCGTGATGTCTCCAGCCTGCTGCGTGGCGAGGCGCCACCGTCCGAGTCCGAGATCCAGATCATCACCTCACGCCTGGTGCTGGGCGAGACGGTCAAGAAGGAGCAGCTGGATCTGGTGGTCAAGCCGTATCAGTACCCGCTGATCGGCACCTTCCTGCGCACCCACGAATTCGCGCGTCCGAGCTGGCTTGCCGGTTCCAGCATGGTCTGGGCCGGCGAGTCGATCGACGTGGCCAGCCTGGAAGTGCCGTCGGCCTGGGACAATGTGCCGCTGACGCTGGTGTCGCTGGGAGAGGGTGGTGAGTACGAATTGCAGTACGACGGCGATGCGCTGGGCACCGGTGTGGTCGGCGAAGCCTCGCGCTTCGATGGCCCGCTGGGCGAGGTGACGCTCAAGGTCAGCGCACTGGACGCGGCCAGGGGCGCTGAATTCACGCTGATGCATCAGTCGACCCTGGAAGCGACCAACGCGCTGCGTTCGCGCTTCGCGGTGGCCGAGATGGGCAAGGAAACCGGGGTGCTGGGCCTGGCGCTGGTCGGCGAAGACCCGCTGCGCACCCAGCAGACCCTGCAGCGCATCACCGATACCTACAAGCAGCAGAACATCGAGCGTCAGTCCGCCGAAGCCGAGAAGTCGCTCGAGTTTCTCAAGAAGCAGGTGCCGACGGTGCGTGAGCGCCTCGAAGTGGCCGAGAACCGTCTCAATGCCTATCGCGGCAAGAGCGATAGCGTGAATCTGGATCTCGAGACCAAGTCGGTGCTCGAGCAGCTGGTCAATATCGACAATCAGATCAACGAGACCCAGCTGGAAGAAGCGGAGCTGTCCGGCAAGTTCAATCCCAGTCACCCCAACTACGTGGCGCTGCGCAAGAAGCGTGCGGACCTGCAGCAGACCCGCAAGGAGCTGGAGAAGCAGGTCGGTGACTTGCCGGACACCCAGCAGGAAATCCTGCGTCTGGAGCGTGAAGTCGAGGTCAACCAGCAGATCTACGTGCAGCTGCTCAACAAGACCCAGGAAATGAACATCGCCCAGGCCAGCACCATCGGCAATATCCGCATTCTGGACGAGGCCGTCGCACAGCCGCATCCGATCAGCCCGCGCAAGGCGATGATCGTGGTGATCGCGACCCTGCTGGGCGGCATGCTCGGAGTGGTCTTCGTGCTGCTGCGCTCCATGCTGCATCGCGGTATCGAGACGCCGTCGGAGCTGTCCGACCTGGGCCTCAATGTCCACGCGACCCTGCCGCTCTCCGAAGAGCAGGCACGCCTCAACCGTCGTCTGGCGCGTGGCTTCAAGCGCTTCACCGGTCGCGGTGTCGCCGCAGCGGCCAATGACAACGTCGCGCCGGGTCTGCTGGCGATCCGCAATCCGGCGGATCTCTCCATCGAGGGCCTGCGTGGTCTGCGCACCAGCCTGCACTTCGCGATGATGGAAGCCCCCGACAATCGCCTGATGATCTGTGGCCCGAGCCCGGGCATCGGCAAGAGCTTCGTGTCCGCCAACCTGGCCGCCGTCTGCGCCCAGGCCGGCAATCGGGTGCTGGTCATCGATGCCGACATGCGCCGTGGCCATGTCCATCAGAGCATGGCGGGTGTCCAGCACAGCGACGCCGCGCCGGGCCTGAGCGACTTCCTGCTCGGCAAGGCCGACCGCGACAGCATCGTGCGTGGCATCACCGATCCGAGTCTGGCGATGTCCGAGTCCGCCGCTGCGGCGCCTGGCGAAGGGATGGCCGCCAACGGCGCGCCGAGCAACCTGTGCTATGTGGCACGCGGCACCTCGCCCTCCAATCCGTCGGAGCTGCTGTTGCAGTCACGCTTCAGCGACCTGCTGACGTGGGCCAGCGCCAACTTCGACATGGTCATCGTCGATACGCCGCCGATCCTGGCCGTCACCGATGCCGCCATCGTCGGCAAGCAGTGCGGTGTCAGCGTGATGGTGACGCGCTTCATGCATAACTCGCCCAAGGAAATCGAAGCGGCGCTGGAGCGCTTCGCCTCCAGTGGCGTGCACGTCGATGGCGCGATTCTCAATGCCGTCGAGCGCAAGGCCACCACGACCTACAGCTACGGCTACAGCTATCACGATTATCAGTACCAGGGTGGCGCCAAGGGTTAGCGGCCACTTGCATTAGAGCCCGCGAACCCGATGTCTGAGACTGCGTGCCTCGTTGGCAGTGGGGATCGGCAGTCGAGGCGAGAGCCGAGGCAGTACGGGTGAAGCATCGGGTAGCACGCCGTCGAGCGACGGCACCAGCGGCTCCGAGCGTGATGAACGGAACCACAACACGAACGCAAGCCAAGGGGGTAACGGCATATGAATACCACGACGAACCATGCAAGCTCCGGGCTGGAAGGGCGTCAGCGCCACTCCCGCATGTACGAGCGACTGATGTTCAACTCGCTGTGTCAGGCCATCGTCGGTCTGATTCTGGCAGTGGGTGTCCCGCTGCTGCTGATCAATGGCCTGCGCCCGTGGGTCAGCGAGATGCGCATGCACAGTGTCATCGCCGCCAGCGGCGGCTTCCTGCTCGCATTGCAGGCGATTCGTC
This sequence comes from Cobetia sp. Ld8, assembly GCF_045066615.1. Classification (NCBI taxonomy): domain Bacteria; kingdom Pseudomonadati; phylum Pseudomonadota; class Gammaproteobacteria; order Oceanospirillales; family Halomonadaceae; genus Cobetia; species Cobetia sp. Ld8. The sequence continues at coordinate 118,763 of NZ_JBISHF010000007.1, forward strand.
ACATGTCGCGCTACCCCGGCGCCAAGGCCTTCGCCTACGTGCTGCCGGCCATCACCATCAGCTATCTGCTGGCGATGAGCGTGCTGATCGCGCTGGATCTGCGCTTCAGCCGCCTCGTGCTCGGCAGCTCCTGGCTTGCGGCGATGCTGATCTGCTCCATCGGCTTCTGGGCTGAGCAGCGCACCCGCATCCGCAAGCTGGCCGTGGTGCCCTTCGGTGACTACCGCAGCCTGTTCACCACCCGTGGGGCACGCTGGAACCTGATGCGCGCGCCGGACCTGGGCGAAGAGCGCTACAACGGCGTGGTCGCCGACCTGGAAGCCGAGATGCCGGCAGAATGGCAGCGTTTCTTGGCCAACTGCGTGCTGCATCGCATCCCGGTCTATGACGCCAGCGAAGTCCGCGAGTCGCTGACCGGTCGTGTCGAGCTCGATCAGGTGCGTGAGAACAGCTTCGGTCAGCTGGCCCCCAACAGTGAATATGAGCTGTTCAAGCGTCTGTTCGACATGCTGGCCGTGCTCGCCGTGGCACCGTTCGTGCTGCCGATCTGCCTGGTGACCGCCGTGCTGATCCGCCTCGATTCGCCGGGTGGCGTGTTCTTCGTCCAGGAACGTGTCGGCCAGGGTGGTCGTCCGTATCGCATGTTCAAGTTCCGCAGCATGTGCCACGACAGCGAGAAGACCGGCGCCCAGTTTGCCCAGGCCAATGACATGCGCGTGACCCGCATCGGTCGCGTGATCCGCAAGACCCGCATCGATGAGCTGCCGCAGTTCATCAACGTGCTCAAGGGCGAGATGAGCCTGATCGGCCCGCGTCCGGAGCAGGTCAAGTTCGTGAATGAATTCGCCGAACAGATTCCGTTCTACAACTACCGTCACGTGGTGCGTCCGGGCATCACCGGCTGGGCACAGGTCACTCAGGGCTATGCCTCTGACGCCGACGAGACCCGCGAGAAGCTCGAGCACGATTTCTACTACATCAAGCGCTTCTCCGTGTGGCTCGACCTGCTGATCGTCGGCCGTACCATCAAAACCATGCTGACCGGCTTCGGGGCACGCTGAGCATGCTGACCGTCAGTGGCTATTACGTCGGCTTCATGGCCCTGCTGGTGGCAATCCTGCCGCTGGCCGCCAACGAGCGCACCCGCATGGTGGGTGCCTGGTTGGCCGGTGGGCTGTGTCTGGCGTTCATGGCATTGCGTTACGACGCAGGGTACGACTACTTCTCGTACCGCCAGATGGCCACCTGGCAGGTCGACCTGAGCTTTCTCGAGCCCGCACCTGCTGCCCTGGCACGCATGGCGCGGGCCTGGGGCGAGCCGCAGCTGTTCTTCATCATCACCGCCATCCTCTACGTGTCGTGCTTCGTCTCGGCACTGGTGATGAGCCGTCGCAATCTGGCCTGGTGCCTGCTGTTCTTCGTCTGCCTGCCGCTGATCTATCTGTCGGCCTTCGGGTTCGTGAAGCAGCACGTGGCGATTGCGCTGTTCATGCTGGCGATGGCGTGTCTGGAGCGCGGAATGCGGCTGCCCGCGCTGGTGCTGATGCTCGTCGGCACCAGCTTCCACTACACCCTGGCACTGTATCTGCCCCTGCTGGTGATCTATCCGCTGCTGCGCCGTGCCTACCCGTTCTGGCTCTACCTGGGGCTGCTGCCACTGTGTTTCGTGGCCGGGCCGCTGGCCAAGAGCATTCTCAGCGCGCTGGGCCTCTATGCGCATTATTTCGAGGATTTCTCCGGCGGTGGCGAGAAGCTCTACGTCATCTACCTGTTGATCTGCCTGGGCACCCTGGTGCTGTGGAAGCATTTCCGCCTGTCATTGGACCCCTGGGCCTTCAACCTGATGTTCATCGGCGTGGCGCTCTACACCCTGTTCATCACCTACGGTGAGCATGTGGCACGTGCCAGCTATTATTTCCTGCCGTTCGCCATCTTCGTCATCTGTGACGTGATCGAGCATTTCCGCGACAAGCTGTTGCCCAGCCTGATCAGCGGTGTGCTGATGATGGCGCTGTTCTTCATGTCGCTGAAGGTGGCGGCCGGCAATCAGGACCACGATTTCTTGAACAACTACGAGTTCTATTTCCTCAGCGATGAAGCCCTGGTCGTCGGCAACGGAGGCCAGTCATGAGCGAAGCGCTGATCTTCTCGCTGTTCAATCTGATGGCGCGCGGTCTGTCCTCCGCTGCGGGCCTGCTGCTGGCGCGTGCCGTGGCGCCGGAGGCCTTCGGTGAATACGCGCTGGCCCTCAACTACGCGGTATTGCTGGGCGTACTGGCGCGCATGGGCGGCAACGAGGTGTTGCTGGTCACCCGTGACGGCGCCAGCGCGTCGGCACTGCGCCGCTGGATGTGCGTCGGTATCTCGCTGTATGCCTTGCTGGCGATCGGCTTCGCCGTCGGCATCGCGCCGCTGCTGGGCCTGTCGGCCTTCATCTTCGCCTTCTGTGCGCTGCGCGCCGCGGCGGAGCAGGTCGGCCTGCAGATGATCAACTCACGCCTGCAGCGTCAGGAGCGTTTGGGTCGCGTCAATCTGATGACGGTGCTGATCTCGCTGGCGGTGGCGATCGCCGTCGCCTGCGCCGCGGGGCCGGCGCTCTATCATCAGGGCGTCGAGCTTGTGACCGGCGCCGAGTTCAGCGCTGACATGACCACCCCCGCCGGCATGTTCGGCCTGGCGCCGGTGCCGACCTTCGTGATGGTCAGCGCCATCGCGCTGGTCATCGTGATGGCGCTGGGCATGTGGCTGTCGCGTGATGCGCTAGCGGATGCCCGGGCCGAGGCCGACGCGGCGGCGGGCCATGAGGGCGTGGGGCAAGAGGGTGCAGGCCAGCGTCGCCTGCCGAGCAAGGCCGACTTCGCGCGTGGTCGCGGCTTTCTCTACAACAACCTGATGTCGTTCGCCTACCTGCAGGCCTGGGTGATTCTGGCCGGGCTGGCGTTTGCGCCCGCTCAGGTGGCCAGTGTCTCGGTGGTGACCTCCATCGTGTTCGCGCTCTATGTGTTCCCCACCAGCCTGTATCGCTACTACCTGCCCAAGCTGACCCACGGCGATGCGCGCCTCAAGGAGTACCTGGTCATCGCCAGTGGCTTCGCGCTGCCGGTGGCGGGAGGACTGGCGCTGATCGCGCCGTGGCTGGCGGAACACTTCCTGAGCGGCGCCTACCCGCGCCTGACCCTGACGCTGCGCGCCTTCGCGCTGGTCTATCTGGTGCACGCCTTCGTCACCTGCGCCTTCACGCGTCTGGCCGCGCTGCGTCTCAACGGCAAGCGCCTGCTGTGCCAGAGCACCGGCGCTACCCTGGTGGTCGGCGGCGGGCTTGCGATCGCGGCGCTCAATCACTCGCTGGGCGACGCGTCCGGCGACACCGGCAGCCTTCTGGGCGTCGATCTCTACAGCCTCTTCCTGTGTGTGCCGGTCGCCGCCGAGGTGGTGATGCTGGCGATGGCGATCCTCTTCCAGCCACCACTTTCCCGCGGCGGCAAGGCACACGAAGACAACGCTGCGGCGAGTGCCTGAGCCTGACCGGGCTTCACGAGCGCAGCAGGAATCGGAAGGTCAGCATCTGCGCCTTCCGGTTGATGACATGACGGCGATGCCGGGCATGCAGACACAGCCCTCAGGCATCGCGCGTTCGAATCGCGACATTACGGACAGAAGGACGAACAGCATGGCCAAGATATGCATGACGCACGGATGGCATGACGACAACAAGGGCGACTCCGCCATCCTGATGGGCACCATCGACTTTCTCGATCAGCTGATCGATGCCGAACAGGGCCGCAGCGATGTCTCCGGTGCCGGCGTGGCCAAGGCCGAAGGCCACCGCATCGACATCCTGCCCATCGATGATCAGGTGTTCGCCACCGAGCGCGGCCCGTTCCGCCATATTCGTCGTCGCTACCGTGAACGCGTCACCGTCGGCCAGCCGCTGATGCCGCCGATGCGTGACAAGCTGCGCTTCGTGACCTCGCTGCTTGGCTTGGGCGCCAAGATGATGTTCGGCAAGCAGGGCAAGAGTGGCAACGACATCATCGACGCCGCGGACCTGGTGGTCGTCAAGGGCGGTCATATCTTCCACAACGGCAGCTTCAAGAAGACGCTGTCCTCGTGGCTGGCGCTGATCGGCTACCTGGCGCCGGTGATGCTGGCCCGCAAGGCCGGCAAGCGCGTCTTGCTTCTGGGTCACTCCTTCGGCCCGTTCAAGACCCCGGCCCAGGAGCGCTTCTTCCTGCGCACCCTGAGCGATTGCCTGGTGGTCTCGCGTGAGGAAATCACTCACGCCATGACCCAGAAGGCCGACCCGAAGCTGCCCCACGCGCTGCTGGGCACCGACATGGCCTTCGCCATGGCCCCGCGTGCCAGCGACGAGCATGCCGCGGTAAAGGCGCCGAATGGCGTGGCCTCGCCGTACGCCGTGATCACCCTGCGCGACTGGTGGGGCCTAGATCAGCAAGCCTTCGCCGAGCGTGTCGAGGTGCTGTCGCGCTCACTGCTGGAATCCCGCGAGCGTCTGGGCATCGAGCGCCTGCTGGTGGTACCGCACGTGCTGGGCCCGACCGATATCGAGAATGACCAGCGCATCTCCCAGCTGGTGTTCGATCATCTGCAGAATGCCTTGGCCACGGCGGGCGGCGAAGACCTCGCCACGCGTATCGAGCTGGTGCAGGGCGACCCGAGCCCGGACGCGCTGGTCGATCTCTACCGCGATGCCCAGTTCCTGGTCGGCACCCGCTTCCACTCGGTCATCTTCGCGCTGATGTCCGGCACGCCGGTCTACGCGCTGTCCTACTGTGGTCCCAAGGCGCCGGGCATCATGCGTGACTTCGGTCTCGGCGACAGCGTGCAGGACATCGAGAACTTCGACCCGGCACGCATCGTGGCCGATATCGAACAGCTGGTCGCCGACAAGGCCTTCCCGGCGCTGGCCGAGAAGGTCATCGCCGAGAAGCTGGCGATCACCGCCGACATCACGCGTGATTTCCTGCGCCGTGCACCGGGGCGTGCCGGCGTCTGGGGCCAGCGTGAATTGAAGCTCAATGACGCTGCCTTCCCGGCACCGGTGGCGCCTAAGCCAGCTGCTGCCGAGGCGGCCGCGCCGGCCGCTGCCGTGGCCGCGGATGCGCCTGCCGGCGACAACAGCGCGACTGCCGCTCATGACAGCGAGCCTGTCGTGCGAGGAGCCTGATATGGCACATGTCGCTCTGTTGATCCAGGACATCAGTGCCTGTGGTGGCGTCGAGAAGGTGATGCATGGTCTGGCGCGGGACCTGAGCGCCAGCCACCGGGTCACGCTGGTCTCGGTGCGCGAAGGCGAGCCCTACTGGGGGCGTCTGGAGGGTGTCGAATATCGCACCCTCGGGCTGCCCGCCACCGGCACGCGCCAGAACTTCCGCCATTGGGTGACGCATCTGCGTCGCCTGATGCTGGAGGAGCGGATCGAGGTGATGGTCAGCGGCTACTTCGCCTTCCATCTGGCGGCGCAGCTGGCGGCACGCGGCACCGGTGGCGTCGATGGCGAGGGGCGCCCGCGTCCGCGCACGCGCATCATCGCCCAGGAGCACAGCGCCTATCATCACGACCGCCGTGCCAAGCGCATCGTCAAGCAGCTGGCCTATCGCCACCTCGACGTGCTGCAGGTGCTCAATGAGGTCGATGCCGAATGCTGGCGTCGCCGCGGCCTCACGCCGACGGTGATTCCCAATTATCTGGATGACCAGCGGGCGGACGAGGCACGCAGCGGCTGCGAGCATCAGGTCGATGTGGTGATGGTCGGGCGTCTGGCGCCGATCAAGCGCCTCGATCTGGCGATTCGTGCCTTCGCGGATTCGGGCTATCGTCGCGGCCGCCTGGTGGTGGTCGGTGACGGCCCGGAGCGTGAACGCCTGCTGGCGCTGTGCAACGAGCTGGGCCTGCGCGTCTTCCAGGGCGCCAACGACAGCACGGTGCCTGCCGGCACTCAGGTGCTGTTCACCGGCGCGCTCAGGGACGTCTCCCACGAGCTGCGGCGTGCACGCCTGTTGCTGCTGACCTCGGAGCGCGAATGCCTGCCGATGAACGTGATCGAGGCCAAGCGTGAGGGGCTGCCGTGCCTGTCGCGCCCGGTGCGTTCCGGTCCGCTGGCGCTGATCGAGCATGGCCGCGACGGGATGCTCAGCGCGGAGCCGGATGGCAGTGAGGATGCCGCCATCATCGCGGAGCTTGCCCACGAGCTGGCGCGCCTCGAGTTCGATGACGAGCTTCTGCTGCGTCTCTCGAACGGTGCCTGGCAGAGCTTTGACCGCTACAGCGCACACGCGGTGCTGCCGCAATATCAGCGTCTGATCTCGCGTCTCGCGCCGCCGACGCCCGGCGATGCGGCGACTACCGAGCAGGCGCGTCAGGACTCATCCGCAGACACGCGCCCAGACACACACTCGCGTCGCGTTCAGCGACAGCCGCTTGAGGAGAAGGCCCATGGCTGATGTCTCCGTCATCATGCCCAACTACGGCTATGACCGCCGCCTGCACGCCGCCGTCGACTCGGTACTGGCCCAGAGCGAGCCGGTACGCGAGATCCTGATCAGCGACGATGCCTCGCCGGATGGCGCCGCCAGTCTTCTGCGTGACGACTTCGCGGCGCTGGACACAGCTGGCGTCGAGATCCGCGTGCTGGAAACCGACACCAACGGTGGCCCGGGCCGGGCACGCAACCGTGCCATCGCCGAGGCCAAGGGCCGCTACATTGCCTTTCTGGATGCCGACGATGCTTGGCTGCCCGAGAAGATCGAACGTCAGATCGCCTTCATGCAGGACACCGGCGCCGGGCTTTCCTACACCGGCTACGAGATGGTCGATGAGCAGGGCGAGCACGTCTCGTACTTCGCACCGCCCGAGCGCCTGACGCGTGACGACATGCTGCGCTCCAACTCCATCGGCTGCCTGACCGCCATCTATGACGCCGGTCGCTACGGGCGCTTCTACATGCCGACGATCCGCAAGCGTCAGGACCTGGCGCTGTGGCTGATCATCATCGGTCAGCTGGGCCCGGCGCAGGGCATGCCGGAACCGCTGGCGCGCTATACGCGTCGCGAGAGCAGCGTGTCGTCCAACAAGTTCAAGGCCGCCGCCTATCAGTGGCGTCTGTATCGTGAGGTGCTGGGGATGGATGTGATCAGCGCCAGTCGCAACTTTGTCCATTACGCGGTGAACGGTTATGCAAAACATCGTTGAACAGGATGTCGCGGCGTCCGCGACACCTTCCACCGAGTCCACGGCGGCTTCCCGCCATGCCGATGCAAGCGCGCAGCCGACCCTCGATTCGCGCCCGCGCGTGCTGGTCGGGGCACGCCAGGTGGATGACAGCGCGCGTCGCCAGGTGCCGGAGCTGACCTTCCTGATCTCGACCCTGGATGACGGCCTCTATAGCGTGCCACGTCATGATGCGCTGCCCGGGGCGCGCTTTTTGATCGTGCATCAGCTGTCAGACCCTGCAAGCCGCGAGCAATATCGCGAGTACGCGCTGGCCAATTTCGATAGCCGTTTCGAGTACCTGGCGATCGACGGGCGGGGGCTGTCGAAGAGTCGCAACACGGCGCTGGCCGCCTGTGCCACGCGCTACGCCTATGTGCTGGATGACGACATCGAGCTGCATCCCCAGGCTGTCGCGCTGGTGATGGAAGCCTTCACCTGCACCGAAGCGGCCGCGATCAGCTTCCCCCACGTCAAGGCCTTCCCGCTGCATGAGCGAGACCCGGATCGGCCCGCGCCGCCGGTGTCCTTCAAGACCCACAGCCTGATGTCACTGGCGCGCGTGCGCTCGGTCGACATGGCGCTGGATCTCTGCCAGTTCCATGCACGCTTTGATGAGCAGTTCGGCCTGGGCACCGATCAGCCCTCCGGTGAGGAGTTCATCGTGCTGAGCGATGCGCGTCGTCAGGGCGCGCGTCTGATGCGTGCCAATCTGGGCATCGTCGCTCATGCGGGGGTCACCTCCGGCAGCGACTTCTACAGCACGCCGGCCAAGGCGCGCACCAAGGGGCGCATGTTTGCCCGCGCCACCGGCAGTCGTTTCTCGCCGTTGTCATTGGCCTTTTTCCTGCGCAAGGCGCCGGTCGCCATGAAGCATGGCCACCTGGCGACCTTCGCGAAGCATTACTTTCGCTGATGGCTGCCGCGCCGCTGATGGCTCTCATTGACTGACGGTTCTGATTTGATGATGACTCTAGCGCGAAGGCATGGCCATCCATGAGATGGCCATTGCCGCCCGGGTAGTCAATTGATCAAGTGGCATATCAGGGAAGTTGCGACAGGCAGGATCAGAAAGATAAGTCACAAGTTATATAGGGTCATGTTTTGGATCATATTGCGCCCGACAGGATGACTTTTCACGAAGTTGCTTTATAACAGAGCCACACTTCGGGCAGCGATGATTGCCCGTCACTGACTCAAGCGGCGCGTCTTTTTCCTGCGAGCTACCTGCAGTCTACCTGCAATCACCTGCGAGCCTTCTGGCCCGTGGGTTGGGTAACCTCGCGGCGCTGTCACGAAATATCGCTGTTCAATGGGGTGGATCCTCTTGCACAGGACATTGTCGGCATTTCATTTTCGGCCAATGAAGGCGGGAAATTCCGCCTGCGAAGACATCTCTTGAGAGAGACCCAAGGGAAACCCGAGCGAGTCATGAGGGAGTCATGAGGGAACAGAACTTTACGGCGAAATGCTCTGAAGTCCACCTCGATTGCCGCTGAAAAGCCGTCAGATGTGCACAGGATTCACCCGTCATTGCCTCGTTTCACTTTGAGTATCACGACACGATCTGGCGACAAGGCCAGCAAGGATGACATCAATGAAGATCACGATTTTTGGAAGCGGTTATGTCGGTCTGGTCACGGGTACCTGCCTGGCCGACGTCGGCCACGACGTAGTGTGCATGGATGTGGACGCCGCCAAGATCGAGGGTCTCAAGCAGGGCGAGATTCCCATCTATGAGCCGGGCCTGGAAGGCATGCTGCTGCGCAACGTGGAAGCCGGTCGCCTGAGCTTCACCACCGACGCGCGTGAAGCCGTCGAGCATGGCGTGCTGCAGTTCATCGCCGTGGGCACGCCGCCGGATGAAGACGGCAGCGCCGACCTCAAGTATGTGCTGTCCGTCGCCACCACCATCGGCGAGCACATGAATGACTACAAGGTCATCATCGACAAGTCCACCGTGCCGGTGGGAACGGCGGACCGCGTCAAGGCGCGGGTCAAGGACGTGCTCAAGGACCGCGGTGCAAGCGTCGATTTCGATGTCTGTTCCAACCCGGAATTTCTCAAGGAAGGCGCGGCGCTGGACGACTTCACGCGTGGCGCGCGCATCGTGGTCGGCACCGATTCCGAAGCGGTGCGTGAGCGCATGCGGGAATGCTACGCCCCCTACAACCGCAACCATGAAAAGCTGATGTTCATGGATGTGCGCGCCGCCGAGCTGACCAAGTACGCCGCCAACGCGATGCTGGCGACCAAGATCAGCTTCATGAACGAGATCTCCAACCTGGCCGAGCGTCTCGGCGCGGACATCGAGGAAGTGCGTCGCGGCATCGGCAGTGATCCGCGTATCGGTTACCACTTCATCTATCCGGGCTGTGGTTATGGTGGCTCCTGCTTCCCGAAGGACGTCCAGGCGCTGGCACGTACCGCCAGCCAGATCGGCTATGACGCCGAGCTGCTGACCGCCGTGGAATCCGTCAACAAGCGCCAGAAGGTCACCCTGTTCGACAAGCTGTCGCGGGCCTTCGATGGCGACCTCAAGGGCAAGACCATCGCTGTCTGGGGGCTGGCCTTCAAGCCCAACACCGATGACATGCGCGATGCGCCGAGCCGCACGCTGATGGAAGCGCTGTGGGCCGCGGGTGCGACCGTGCAGGCCTATGACCCGGAAGCGATGAAGGAATGCCGCCGCATCTACGGCGAGCGCGATGAGCTGGTGCTGGTCGCGGACCGTCAGCAGGCGGTCAAGGGTGCCGATGCGCTGGTGATCTGCACCGAGTGGAAGGAATTCCGCACCCTGGATGGCGAGTGGCTGAAGTCTCAGCTCGGCTTCCCGGTCGTGGTCGATGGCCGCAACCTGTTCGAGCCCGCCGCCATGAAGGCCGCCGGCCTGATGTACTACGCGGTCGGCCGCGGTGACACCCTGCTGCTGAATCAGGCTTGAGCTTGCGGCTTGGCATCACAGCCCGGGCGTCAGTGCTCAAACGTCAGTGCTCAGCCATCAAGGCTCAAGCAGGCATTGAGCGTCACTGAAAGATTCAGCACGCGTACCTGATCTGCGTACGCACTCCCTGAAAGACATCCATTCAGTCGTGCCACGCTCCCCATGAGGGTGGCACGCAGTAGAGGAATTTCTCATGTGTGGCATCGTTGCCGGTCTGGCTCAGCGTGATATCAGCAAGATTCTGATCGAGGGGCTGCATCGCCTCGAATACCGTGGGTATGACTCCGCCGGCGTGGCGGTCATCGACCCTGCCGGAGAACTGCGTCGTGCGCGTGCCGTGGGCAAGGTGCGTGCGCTGGAAGACGAGCTGCGCGAGGCGCCGCTGTCCGGCGCCATCGGCGTGGCGCACACCCGTTGGGCGACCCACGGGCGTCCTGCCCAGCACAATGCGCACCCGCATCTCTCCAGTGAGCGGGTCGCCGTGGTGCACAACGGCATCATCGAGAACCACGAAGCGCTGCGCGGCGAGCTGGAAGGCGCCGGTTATGTCTTCACTTCCGAGACCGACACCGAGGTGGTCGCGCACCTGGTCGATCGCGAACTGTGCAGCGGCCTGGCACTGCCGGAGGCCGTCAATGCGGTCACCGCGCGTCTCGATGGCGCCTTCGCGCTGGCGGTGATGGAACAGCGCAACCCCGAGCTGCTGGTCGGTGCCCGTCAGGGCAGCCCGCTGGTGGTCGGCGTGGGGATCGATGAGCACTTCATCGCCTCTGACCCGCTGGCGCTGCTGCCGGTCACCGATCGCTTCATCTATCTCGATGAAGGTGACATGGTCGCCATCACGCCGGCGGGTATCCAGGTGCTGGAACGTACCGGCGACCGCGATGAGCTGACGCCGGTCACGCGTGAAGTGGTGCGTTACGAACACAGCGTCGAAGCCGCCGGCAAGGGCGAGTATCGCCACTTCATGATGAAAGAGATCATGGAGCAGCCGCGTGTGCTGTCGCGCACGCTGGCCGAGCGACTGGACCCGCAGGGCGTGCGTCTGGAGGCCTTCGATGTCTCGCGCCATTCCTTCCTAGCGGCAGACAATGGGGCTGAGAAAGGCAAGCAGGTCGTGGATGTGGCCCGCCTGACCCAGCTGTTCGCGGATGTGCGTCAGGTACAGATCATCGCCTGTGGTACCAGCTATCACGCCGGCATGGTGGCGCGTTACTGGCTGGAAGAGGTCGCCGGCATTCCGGCTCAGGTCGAGGTGGCCTCGGAATTCCGTTATCGCGAGCGGGTCGCGGCGCCGGGGACGCTGTTCCTGACTCTGTCCCAGTCCGGTGAGACCGCCGATACGCTGGCGGCGCTGCGCGACATCCAGAAGCTCAACCGTGAAGGCCCGCAGGCCGGTCACTATCTGGCAAGCCTTGCCATCTGCAACGTGGCGGGCAGCTCGCTGGTGCGTGAATCCGACCTGTCACTGCTGACCCACGCCGGGCCGGAAATCGGGGTTGCCTCCACCAAGGCCTTCACCACCCAGCTGGTAGCGCTGATGCTGACCACCCTGGCGCTGCGTCAGGCCAAGGGCGATGGTCAGACGGATGACCTGCTGAGCCGTCAGCTGCTGATGCGTCTCAAGGACCTGCCGCACGTGATCGAGCAATCCCTGGCGCTGGATGGGGAAATCGCGCAGCTGGCCGAGAAGTTCATGCACCGTCACCACACCCTGTTCCTCGGCCGTGGCAGCCAGTATCCCATCGCCATGGAAGGGGCGCTCAAGCTCAAGGAAATCTCCTACATCCACGCCGAAGCCTACGCGGCCGGTGAGCTCAAGCACGGCCCGCTGGCGTTGATCGACGAAGACATGCCAGTGGTGGCGGTCGCGCCGATGGATGACCTGATGGAGAAGCTGAAATCCAATCTGCAGGAAGTTCGCGCCCGCGGCGGTCAGCTGTTCGTGTTCGCGGACCCGGAAGTCAGCCTCAAGGCCGGTGAAGGCGTTCACGTCGTCACCGTGCCGGGCGTGTGTCGCTTCCTCGCACCGATCGTCTACGCGGTGCCGCTGCAGCTGCTCTCCTATCACGTCGCCGTGCTCAAGGGCACCGATGTCGATCAGCCGCGCAACCTGGCCAAGAGTGTCACGGTGGAGTGATCGACTGCGCTTGAGGCCATGAAGCAAACAAAAGGGACTGCCCATGGGCAGTCCCTTTCTTGTTGCAGCGGTATGGAGGGCTCTATCGAGGGCTTTTGTCGATGAGTCAGCCTCGCGCAACGCCTGCGCGCTTCACGCGCGCCAGCAGACGCTGCCAGCAGCGAGTCACCAGTGACTGGCGGTGCGTGTCGGCGTCTGGCTCAGACTCGTCATCAGAGTCTTCATCAGTCTCTTCATCAAGGGCTGGGCCTGAATGACGAATGCAGAAGCGCTCCCCCGACGGTGCCATCATCCAGCGTGAGCTGCCCGCAGGAAGGCGTCCCGCCTGCACGTCCTCATCGAGCTTTCTGCCCGCTGCCTTGATGGCGTCAATCGTGCTCTCCGACAATTCGATGAAGCCTTCATCGCCCGCTGGATCAGTCGCGTCCTGGGCTGGTGGAGTCTGAGTCATCAGATCAGGCCCTTGATGATCAGATTGACACTCGAGACCAGCAGAATGGCATAGGCGACCTGACGCAGACGATTGTCACTCAAGGGCGGCGGGAAGCGACGCGCCAGCTCGGTGAAGAGCATCACGACGAGGGCGCCTGACAGACCCACAAGCAGCAGCTGGGGCAGGGTGTCGCCGATACGCCCCGGGGCCGCGATGCTGAGGCCCATGCGCACGATGCCGGTGACGATGAAGACACCGAACAGCGTGCAGCGAATGGCGATCAGGGTCATCGGCTGACGATAGAGCACGACTACCAGAGGCGGGCCATTGGCCGCGAACAATCCCCCCATCAGGCCTGACAGCACACCGGCGGTATGAAAGTGCCAGCGTGGCGATGTCGTGGCACGCGGGCCCGGTTGAGCCAGCAGGGCGAGACAGGCAATCAGAATGACGATGCCCAGCAACATGCCTAGCAGAGGGGCTCTTTCGCTGCCCAGCCAGACTGCCAGGAAATAGCCCACCGGCAACATTGGCAGGCTGGTGACTAGCAGGCGGCGTGCCAGACGCGGATTGATCTCTCGCCAGTGCCCGCGCATGGCCATCCCGTTGTTGAACAGGCCCAGCAGAGTACACAGCAATGCGGCGCTCTCGATGGGCAGCACATCGAGGGTCGCCAGCAGGCCCATCACGATCAATCCGAAGGCGAAACCGGTCAGGGTCTGGATATAACTGGCGAGTGCCAGACTCATCATGATGGCGACAAGTTGCCAAGGCTCCATGAAGTCTCCGTGGGCAAGGGGGGATAGAACAGAAAGGGCAGGGCGGCGCTGGCTTCAACATGCGCGAGGCCTGGCGCTGGCAGGCAAGGGTGCTTGAGAGCGGGCGCCGTGCGCGTGCGGGCAGGCCGACCAATGCCTGCCATCATAGCCTGCATCGCGCTCTGGCAGTATGACACTCGCGCAAAGTGCTCACGTTGATGTGCGTCACTAAGGCAGCGGGCATGACGGCTTTGGTCGCGATGGCTCAGTCGGCTCAGTGCCCTTAGTGTATTTCAGTGGTCACTCATTCTCAGTATATGGCATTAGTTATTGGGGAATTGGCGCATAAGCCCTCATGATTTCGGCTTTTGGCGACAGAGTGTCTTGTTTGCGATAGAGAGGATTATTAGTCTGTGGTCAACTTTGGGGCAGGAAGTGTCGCCATTTGCTGCCACATTCCTTCATCAGAGCTGCCATCCATCCAGCGATCCTCCTCATGGTGACCTCGCACACCTGTCAACTGCTGCGCAGAGTCAGGTTCTGCCATCCGGTGCAGGATTGTGCATGTCGCATCCCGTCATGCCAGCTAGGTGCTTAAGGGCTTGGCGGGTCTCACCGATGGGGGCTCGCGGGTAGGGCAGGCATGATGGATATGTCCGCAGGATGGCGATGTCTGTCTGGAGCTGATCACTAGTCTGGCGGCTAGGAAGCAGACGCTAAAACATAAGAAATTGCGGATAAAAGTCAGTCGCAAGAACTGACCCATTCTTCAGCGCAGTGTGTGCCCTGATCCAGGGGCGCTGGTCGGCTGCGCTGGTCAACGACAGTGAACAATAAAGAAGGCAGGGCATGGGACGCTATAGAGGGAAGTCGCCTTACTTTTCCATCGTTACGCCAAATCACAATTCAGGGGATGGTCTTGCGCGCTGTATCAACAGCTTGCGTGACAACCAGGCATCCTATGAGCACATCATCATTGATGATTGCTCGACGGATGATGGGTTCCTGTGGGCTGAACGGCAGGCGGAAAGGCAAACGCAGCAACAATATTCAGTGTCCTCGCAGCCAGTGGACGCTTCTGACATTACCGGGCGGCTGGTTCTGCGCCGTAACTCTCACAATATGGGGCCGGGTGGCACGCGTAATCATGGTCTGAGTCTGGTCACCGGTCGCTACGTGCTGTTCTGTGACGCCGATGATTATTTCGCGCCCGGCGCGCTGGATGTTCTGCAGGCCCGCATCGAGGCGTTCGACTCGCCCGAGGCGGTGGTCTTTCGCTACTGCCTGCAGGGGCCCAAGGGCGATCACGACAGCCTGGCATTCTGCCAGCAGGCCGAGGAGCGCCCGCTGGCCCGGGCCTTTCGTGACTTCATGCATGACACCATCGTGTCGTCCCCTTGGGGCAAGGCGATCCGCGCCGATCTGGCCTGCTCGCTGAGCTTCCCTGATCTTCCCGTGTCGCAGGATGGCCTCTATAACCTGGATCTGTTCGGACGCGCGGAGCGCGTGCTGTATCTGCCCGAGGTGCTGTATTACTTCGACAAGCGCAGTGATGGTTCTCTGACGCGCAAGCCGTTCAGCAACCAGGAGCTGGACAAGTTCCACCGCAGCTGGCGGGTCTTCGCGGAGCATTATCGTGAGCATTTCGCCGCGACGCACGGCATGGCCCTGCTGGAAATCCGCGGCCTGCGTTTCGTCGGCGTCAGTTTCATCATGCGCCAGGCGATAAACAAGACGGCGGATGATTCACGAGTGCGCAAGGTCGTACTCGATCAGGTGCGACAAGCGTCCTGGTCATCGCTGCGCCAGCTCTCGCTGAAGGAGCAGGCGCTGTTGATGAGCTATGCAGTGAGCCCGGCATTGTGCCGGCAACTTGTCCGCCGGAGCCAATACGCCGCATGAGCAATAACAAACACATCCTGTTTTATACCGGTGCCCAGTCACGCACCGGCGGCACTGAACGTGCCTGTGCCGATACCGCCAACATGCTGGCCGCCAGCGGTGATTATCAGGTCGAGATCCTCAGCGAATATGGTCCGGCGGAAAGTCCCTATCCGTTGCATGAGGATATCGTGCACGAATCACTCTATCCCGAGCGCTCGCATCTGGGCGCCGTACGTGGCCTGTGGCTGTTTCTGCGCCTGTTGTGGGTGGTGCTGCGCAAGCGCCCGGATGTGGTGGTGGTGGTCGAGAGCATCGGCTTCCTGCCCTTTCTGCTGCCGACGCTGGTATGTCGCCGCACGCGCTACTTGTGCTGGGAACACTTCAATGCCACCTCGGATCTCGGCGTTGCCCGCCGAGATACGGCGCGGCGTCTGGCGGCGCATCGCGCCGACCGCATCGTGGTGCTGTCGCATGAAGACCGCCAGTACTGGGAGCGACTACATTCGGCCGCGCGCGAGCGACTCAGCGTGGTGCCCAACCTCAATCCGCTGGAGCATGTCGTCGCCGAGCGTCAGGCGCATCAGAGTCGTGAGGGCAGTGCTGAGCGAGTGACGGACTCACGAGACGCCAAGTCGCCCAAGGTAGCGGTGGCCGTCGGCCGCCTTGAGCCGCAGAAGGGTTTCGATCTGCTGCTTGAAGCATGGGCGGCGTTGCCTGAGATGACCCGAGATGGCTGGGTCTTGCGCATCGTCGGCGAGGGCTCGGAGCGTGACGCACTGATGGCGCAGGCCGAGCGACTGAAGATCACCCATCAGCTACAGATGCCAGGCCAATGCCGGGACATTCAACGCGAATACGCCACGGCGGACCTGTTCGTGCTCTCGTCGCGCTTTGAGGGCTTTGGCCTGGTGCTGGTCGAGGCACTGAGCTGTGGTGTGCCCTGTGTCAGCTTTGCATGCCCGGCTGGGCCAAGCGAGATCATCAAGCATGGCGTCAATGGCTATCTGGTCGCGCAAGGCGATGTGGAGGCCATGACCCGTCAGCTTGATGAGGTGCTGGGGGATGAGGCGGTACTCGACAGGCTGCGCGCCAATGTGGATTACGGTCTGGACCGCTTCTCCCACAATACCGTCGAGGACAGCTGGCGCACGGTGCTTGAGGGGCTGGAAGCCCCGGCGCTGTTGAAGGTGATCTGATCGGCTTGCCGCCATGTTGGCACCTGTCAACAGGGGCGCAGCCTGAATCGGCATGACACTCTATGGCATGACGATCCATGGCATTACGACGACTGGTATGTCGAGGGTAGACATGGCGGCCGCTTGAATGACGGTGGTAGGCAAGATTGATAGTGGATAGACAAGTGAGGGCAGTCGCCCTCACTTTTTTCATGAACGACAGCAGGAGGCTATCGCCGTGAGAATCATGCATGTCATCTCGACTCCCGCCTCTGGTGGCGCCGAGGTCTACGTGAAGGACCTGAGTCTGGCGATGGTGGCCGCTGGCCACAGTGTGCATATCACCTTTCTGGAAACCGCCGCGGAATGTGGTCGTGACCTCGAATACGAGCATCGCTTTCTGAGCCAGCTGAGTGCCGGCAATGTCAGCTACTCGTTTCTGGGCATCGAGACACGCCGCCGCCCGTGGCGAGGCGCGACGAGGCTGCGCAGGGAAGTGAGGCGCTTCGCGCCGGACGTGGTGCACTGCCACCTGTATTACGCGCTGATGTTCGCCTTTGGGTTGCCGCGTCAGTTGCCGGTGATGATGACGGTGCACAGTATCGAACTGGGCGCGCCGGCCTGGATGTTCCGGCTGTTTGACCGTCGCGTGACGGCCTACGTTGGTATCTGTCGCGCCTGCACCGACAAGCTGGCGCCGATTGCGGCGCGTCCGGTGGTGCAGATCGACAACGCCGTCTCCGGGGCGCGTCTCAAGGCCAGTGGTTGGCGGGAGGCGAATCAGCAAGCCCCGGTACAGCTGGCGGCGATCGGACGTCTGACCGATGCCAAGCAATACCCCCTGATGCTGGAAAGCTGCGCCAGACTCAAGGCGCAGGGCCTGGCGTTCACGCTCAGGATCGCCGGTGAGGGCCCACACAAGGCACAGCTGATGGCGCAGATCGAGGCGCTCGGGCTCCATGATGAGGTCAGCTTGCTGGGCAATATCTCGGATGTGGCGGGGCTGCTGGCCAGCGCCGATGCCTTCATCATGTCATCCGCCTGGGAAGGCCTGCCGATCTCGCTGCTGGAGGCGACGCTCAGTGGCCTGCCGGTGCTGGTCACCGATGTCGGCGGCTGTGCCGAGGTGGTGCATCGGGTCGGCAATGGTCTGGTGGTCGACCAGCACACGCCTGAGCGCTACGCCGAGGCGTTGGGGCGACTGGTGGGGGATGCAGAATTGCGGCGTGCCTTTGCCCGTAACGCGCGCCGTTACGGGGCGAGTTATCACATCGATACCGCGCTTAGTGGGCACCTGGCGCTGTATGGCAGCCATCAACCGGCGCAGGCCGCCTCGGGGCTGGAGGTGACGCCTTGAGTATCAGTATGGCGGACACGACGGAGGTACATGTTTAGGGTAGACAGCGACTGCGGGGCAACTCCTCTCTCCACTTTGAGTGGGTGATGATAGCTATCGAAAGGCCAGAGATTGTCGCTGACAATCTCTGGCCTTTTCGTCTTTGAGAGCATGTGTGTGACATGGTTGGGGTTTCTCATTCTTTACAGATGAGTCGAATGATGAGGTGTTGCTAAATTAAAGTAGTTTTGTTTCGCAACCTGCATTAGATGGGTAAGGGTAATTATCCGCTTGTCAGGGTCTTGGCTGCTAATGATGAGGATTAGGGGAGGCAGCTTAAAGTTACCATTGCCAGTACAATCGTCTCGAGGAGCAGACAAGTCCTTGCTGTTGAAGTGAATTGATTTATTATCAGCCCTGTTGAAAAGGGGACAGCATTGTTGCTTATTGGCGAATCTGGGGTTGTTGGTAAAGCGTCAGGTAATCTTCGCTGTTTCAGGCGTCATGCGTAGACCCGTTGAGGATGAAGGGCATGACTGAAGCACGGTTGAAGCTTGGTCAGAGTCGAGCGACACAAGAGCAGGACGTGCCTCGTGAAAGGACAGCCAAGCACGAACTTGCCGGAATACATGCAATGCAGTGCGTCAGTTTAGGCAGGGTGTGCAAGTAAGTTATTGTATTGCTTTGACTTTATATGTTGGCTGTGGTTGCTGATCTCGCCAGTGCCTCACGGGCCCGCGGTGTGTCCTTCGCCTTCCAGGGATTGGACTGGGCGGTCGTCTCATTCGAGGGCGCGCGCAACCTGCCAGGTCAGGCAGGTTGCGTAGACTCATCCGGGCGATCGAGCGCTGCACCGCAATCATTGAGCTTCTCCATGGAATGCGTGTATGAGTACTCACCCCATTCTGGCGCTATTGTGCTAGCTGAATCACCAACGTGATCGTCAGATCTCGCCTGCTTGGGACAAATTAGTCTGGAAAATTCAAGCAGCGATTATTGTGGGTCGGAATATCAATATAAATGTAAATGGTATGTAATAAATGCCGTGGAGTATCCAGTCTTATAAGCATCGATTGATTAAGTGAGTCATATTGCCTTGATTGATGGGAAAGTCGATCAATGCAATATGTTTCATGTGTTAGATATCTGGTGGTGAATTACCAAAAGCCTAATAATAATTTCATTTCGGGGTTTGGTCATGGGTGTGTGTCATGGGCATATGCCTGGCGTGTGTTCGTGGGTGCCGCAGGGGTATCGCAGGGCAGACGTGACCACTCCATGACAGATGACATACACGCCTTCAGGGCGCCGCTATCGGCAGCAGGGGAGAACGCCAAATCCTCGGGGCGGTAGCGTGCCGAAACAGCGCCTGGCGGTATCGGTCAGGATCACAGGGGAGAGACAGGATATGGATATACCGTTCAGAACGACGCTCCGGGCGTTCTCATTTGCCGTCGTGGTATTGGCGATGAGCGGGTGTGCCTTCGCACCTGGTGGGCACATGGATTATGAAGCCGAGGTCGCGCCGCTGACGGATCAGGTGGAAGTCACGCCGATCACTCCCGGGCTGATTTCCAACTATCGGTCGCGCCCCGCTCAGACCGCTCCTGCTCCGCCTGCGCTGGTTGATGACATCAAGAAGTACGTCTACCGCGTGGGGGGTGGAGACATTCTGGCCATCAATCTGAGCACGCCGCTGGACCTGGCTCAGGAAAGCGGTGTTCAGCGTCAGACGGTCGAGGCGCTGACTTATAACGTGCAGCCGGATGGCACGCTGTTCTATCCCTACGTGGGGCGCATCAAGATTCGCGACAAGACAGTGGATGAGGTGCGCAGCGCTCTGGTGGCGGGGCTATCACGTTACATCACCGAGCCGCAGGTCAATGTCTCGGTGGCGCAATTCCGTTCCAAACGCGTCTATCTGAGTGGCGCCGTAACCGAACCCGGCTTCGTGCCGGTCACGGATGTTCCGTTGACCTTGATCGATGCCATCAGTGCCAGTGGCGGGGTCACTGCGTTGGCCAACACCCATGACATCACGCTGACGCGTAATGGTCAGCAGGAGCATCTGAGCCTCTATCAGCTGCTGCAGCAGGGTGATATGCGCCAGAACCGTCTGCTCAAGGACGGCGACGTGATCAATGTGCCGGTGGCGGAAGACCAGAATGTCTTCGTGCTCGGTCAGGTACTCAAGCCCGGCAATATGCCAGTGGGCAATGAACGCCTGAGCTTGACTGATGCATTGTCGCGGGCCGGCGGGGTCGATGAGGATCGCGCAGACCCGTCCGGCGTCTTCGTGGTACGTGAAAATCCCCCGGAGTCCGACAAGCTGGCCACGGTCTTCATTCTCGATATCTCGGATGCGACCTCGCTGATGCTGGGCGCGCGCTTCCCGCTGCAGCCGCGTGATGTGGTCTATGTGACCGCCGCACCAGTCAGCCGCTGGAACCGCGTGCTGAGTCAGTTGCTGCCGTCCGTGACAAGCACTGGGGCCTTTGTCTCGGTCATCGACGACATCGAGGATTGAGGTCATGCCCCACTCTCGCATGGCAGGTCGCGTCGCGACCTGCCGTATCACCTGCCTGCCGGGCCTGAATCGCTTACTCAAGGCGGCGTCATGAACCAGTACACCTCTCCCATGCCATCTTCTCCAGCGCAACCAGGCAAGGACGCGACGCGGCGACTCGATTTCAGCACCATCCTGGCGTTGCTTTGGCATCGACGCTGGTGGCTGATTGGCAGCACGCTGCTATTCACCCTGCTGGGGATCTATATCGTCGGTAGCCAGCAGCGCATCTATCTGGCCGATTCCCTGATCCAGATCGAGGACAAGGGAGGCAGCGCCAGCCTGCTGGGGCCGCTGGCCGGTCAGTCGATAGGCAGTGATGAGAGCAGTACCAGCGATGAACTGGAAATTCTCGCCTCACGACTGGTACTGGGTCAGGCCGTGGATCGCGAGCGCCTCAATATCGTGGTCTCTCCGGTGCGTTACCCGGTCATCGGTGACTGGCTCTCCAACCGCCATCTGCGCCTGCCGGCAAGCCTCGGCGGGCAGGATTACGCCTGGGGCGATGACACCCTCAAGGTCACCACGCTTGAGCTCGGCGGGCCGTGGCAACAGCAGACGCTGACCCTCGAGGCACTGGGTGATGAGCGCTACCGACTGCTGGATGCCGAGGGTCAGCCGATCGTCGATGGCAAGGTGGGCGAGAACGCGCTGGCGGAGGGCATCAAGGTCTTCGTGCGCGAGTTGTCAGCCGAGCCCGGTGCACGCTTCACGCTGACCAGCATCTCGGACCTGAGCGCCATCAACTCGCTCAAGTCGCGCTTCACCGCCGTGCGCAATGGCACCGACACCGGGGTGGTCACGCTGAGCCTGTCCGGCAGTGACCAGACCGCCATCGTCAATACCCTGGACACCATCACCAATGTCTTCCTGCAGCAGAACATCGAGCGGGAATCTGCCGAGGCGGACAATCAGCTCGGCTTTCTGGGCGACCAGATCCCGACGCTGCGTGGCCAGCTCGATGAGGCCGAATCGGCACTCAACGACTATCGCCGCCGTCGCGACTCGGTTGATCTGACCGCCGAGAGCCAGCAGGTGATGGAGAATCTCGTCGGGTTGGACAATCAACTGACCGAGATCAAACTGCGCCTGGCCGAGCTGTCACGCGCCTACACAAGCGCGCACCCGGCCTATCGGGCGCTGGTGGCACGCCGCGACTCGCTCAATCAGGAGAAGGCACGCGTGCAGAAGCAGGCCGAGCAACTGCCGGCCGCCCAGCGTGAGGCACTCAACCTGAACCGCAATGTCACCGTCAGCCAGGAAATCTATGTCGCGCTGCTCAACAAGCGCGAGGAAGTGCGCCTCAAGAAGGCCGGCACTGTCGGTAACGTGCGCATCCTGGACCCGGCGGTGCTGCAGCCAGTGCCCATCTCTCCGAAGACGTCGTTGATGCTGGCCGTGTTCTGCATGATCGGCCTGATGCTGGGCACGCTGGCCGCGCTGCTGCGCCATGCGATGCGCAAGGGCATCGATACTGCCGAGCAGATCGAGGCGCTGGACCTGCCCGTCTACGCCACGGTGCCGCTGTCACCGCAGCAGCACAACATGATGCGCCGCGTGCGCCTCAAGGGAGAGAAGGGCGGCCGGGAGATCTATCAGGGAGTGCTGGCCACCTCACAGCCGTCGGATATCAGTATCGAGGCCCTGCGCAGTCTGCGCACCAGTCTGCACTTCGCCCTGCTCGACAATCATCGCAAATCGGTGATGTTCACCGGGCCGAGCCCGGGCATCGGCAAGAGTTTCGTCAGCCTCAATCTGGCAGCGGTAAGTGCCGAAGCCGGCCAGCGCGTGCTGTTGATCGATGCCGACATGCGTCGGGGCCACCTGCATCACGCCTTCCAGCGTACCTCCGAGCAAGGGGGGCTGTCGGATGTGCTCTGTAGCGCCAGCCCGCTGGATGACGTGCTGTATCACACTCGCATCGACAATCTCGATTTCCTGGGTCGTGGTGTCGCGCCGCCCAACCCGTCGGAGCTTTTGATGCAGCCCAATTTCGCCGAGCTGCTGGAGCAACTTGGCGAACGCTACGACCTGATCATCATCGACACGCCGCCAGTATTAGCCGTGACCGAGGCGCTGATCATCGGTCGTCATGTAGGGGCCAGCCTGATGGTGGCGCGCTTTGGAATGAACCAGATTCGCGAGCTCGAACATGCGCGAAAGAAGCTTGAAAACAATGGCATATATGTCAAGGGCGCCATCTTGAATGCCATCGAACCGCAAGCTGGCGACAAGCATGGCTACGGTTATTACAACTACAGCTACGCCTGATGTCGTCTCGCCTGGCAGCTCTCATGACGCTTGATTAACGGAGGAGGTAAGCACGATGAGTGGTATTCCCTTGTCGATGGAACACCAGCGGCGCTACTCGCACCACTACGAGCGTCTGCTCGCGAGCAAGCGATTGCAGCTGGTATTCGGGATGCTGGTGGTGGTCATCGCGCCGGCACTTTACCAGGTAGGGCTGAACCAGCTGGTGCCGGGTGATGCACACTGGTGGTTGACCAGCGATGCCCAATGGCATGCCCTGTTGGGTACAGGCGCGGCATATACACTGTCGGTAACAGCGGTCAATCGGCTGTCCCGCCTGCCCGGCACGCGTTCCTACCTTTATGTCGTGCCGGCGATCGTCATCTCCTATCTCACACTGATGATGGTGCTGGGCGTGCTGGGGCTGGACTATTCGCGTCATCAGGTCGGTCTGTCCTTCCTGCTCGCGGTGAGCCTGTGCACGGCCTACTACTACATCGATACCAAGCTGCGCCGTATGCGCTTCGCGGTGGTGCCCTACGGCAAGGCGCCGAGTCTGTGCACCCGCCCGGGCGTCGAGTGGCTGTCGTTGCGCGGGCCGGACCTGGTCGGCCTGCCGCGTATCGATGGCGTGGTGGCGGACCTGCGCGGTGAGCTGCCCAGCGAGTGGGAGAGCTTCCTGGCGGACTGTACCATTCACCGCATTCCGGTCTATCACGCGACCCATGCCCACGAGATGATCACCGGCCGTGTACTGCTGGATCACCTCTATTCCAATGAGTTCGGCTCGCTGACGCCGCGGGAGGATTATGAGGTCATCAAGCGCTGGATGGACTTCACCGTCGCCGCGCTCATGCTGCCGCTGCTGGCACCTGTCATGTTGCTGACGGCGCTGGCGATCCGTCTCGATAGTCCCGGGCCGGTGATCTTCCGCCAGCCGCGCATGGGCTTTCACTGTCGTCCCTTCACCGTCTACAAGTTCCGCAGCATGTATGACGGCATGAAGGGCGCGGGCTTCACCCAGGAAGGCAGTGATCCGCGCATCACGCAAGTCGGGCGCTTCATCCGCAAGTGCCGTCTCGATGAGCTGCCCCAGCTGTTCAATGTACTCAAGGGCGACATGAGCCTGATCGGCCCGCGCCCCGAGTCGATGAGTCTGGCGGACTGGTATCGCAAGGACGTGCCGTTCTTCCACTACCGTCATGTCGTGCGCCCGGGCATCACCGGCTGGGCGCAGGTCGAGCAGGGCTACGCCGCTGAAGTGGAAGGCATGATCCGCAAGCTGGAATACGACTTCTTCTACATCAAACACTTTTCCTTCTGGCTCGATCTGCTGGTGGTGATCCGTACCATCAAGATCGTGATCAGCGGCAATGGCTCGCGCTGAGCGGGCCTGCATCACCCAGGCGAGTGTGCGGTCTTTCTCTAGAACGTGTACCGAGTCGCTGCCAGAGGAACCCGGCAGCGAACGCGCTGCACCGGGCACTCGTCTGCTGTCAGAGCCAACCTTCATCTGATGTACGAAAGGAGTCGATATCATGATTACGGTGACGCGTCCCTACTTCCCTGAGAGGGAGACTTTCGACCGCTATGTGGATTCCATCTTCGAGAGGCGCTGGTTGACCAACCACGGCCCGCTCGAGCAGGAGCTCACTCGGCGCCTGGAAACCTACCTGGGCGTCGAGAACCTGCTGCTGGTCAGCAACGGTACCCTGGCGCTGCAGATCGCCTATCGTGCGCTGGGCATCGCCCAGATGCCGGGCCAGTACGAACCGGCGGAGGTCATCACCACGCCCTTCACCTTCATCGCCACCGCCAGCAGCCTCAAGTGGGAAAGCATGCAGCCGGTGTTCACGGATATTGACCCGAACACCCTGTGCCTGGACCCGGAGGGCATCGAGTCGGCCATCACGCCGCGTACACGTGCCATCGTGCCGGTGCACGTATTCGGCAACGCCTGTGATGTCGAGGCCATCGATGCGCTGGGCAAGGCGCATGATCTGAAGGTCATCTATGACGGTGCCCACGCCTTCGGCGTGACCTACCGCGGCAACAGCCTGCTGTCACATGGCGATGCCAGCACCCTGAGTTTCCATGCCACCAAGCTGTTCCACAGCATCGAAGGCGGCGCGATCATCTTCAAGCGCAGGGAAGATCTGGAACATGCCCGCAAGTTGATCAACTTCGGCATCACCGGCCCGGAGTGCATCGAGGAGCTGGGGATCAACGCCAAGATGAACGAGTTCCAGGCGGCGATGGGGCTGTGCGTGCTGGATGAGATCGAAGGCAACCTGGAAAGCCGGGCGCTGGTCTGGCATGCCTATGCTCAGGCGCTGCGTGGCAATGTCCAGCTGCAGACCCGTCAGACTGGCGCCAGCCTGAATTACGCCTACTTCCCGATCATTCTTGAAAGCGAAAGCATGCTGCTCGAGGTGATGCAGCGTCTGCAGCATGAAGGCTATCTGGCACGACGTTACTTCTGCCCGTCGCTGGAATCGCTGTCCTTCCTCGGGCGCCCCGCCGCCGAACTGCAGGGCGAGGACATCATCACCCCGCCGATTGTGCATTCCACCGACATCGCCAGTCGTATCCTGTGTCTGCCGCTTTACTCTGGACTTGAGGTCAGCGAGATCCTTGGGGCGGTGCGCATCATCGTCAATCGTCATATCAAGGCCGCTTGACAATGAATATCGAGATCATGCAGCCCTCTCTGTTTCCGCACATCGGCTATTCCCATCTGATGCATGCCTGTGACGAGTTTCTCGTCTATGACGACGTCGCCTTAATTTCGCGTGGCGATATCAACAGCCTCGGCGGTCGCAACCTCTATCAGACAGCCCTTTTTTCGTCCAATGGCATCACGCTTTCGTTTCTTGCAAGCCAGTCGCGCAACTCTCGCCAGGCAACGTCCGAGCCGCGTAGCGAGGCGGGCGCTGATTCGCGTCATTCAGGACGTCAGGTGGAGTTCAGCGCCGGCCTGTCGATCATCGAAATGCTGATGTGGTGCTCACCGGGCGAGGTGCGCGAAAGACTCACCGAGTACCAGCTGCTGCCGGAAGACCTGGAGTTGCTGCGCGCCGCGGGTAACGTCGCTGGCGACACGGCGCCTGTGTCGAGACAGTCAGCGCGCGTTGTCGCGGCCCACGCGACTCAGGGGGGCCTCGCCTCGTGTCACTGAGCAACAAGACCGCCATTGGCATTCTGTGGAATTTCTCTGATCAGCTATTGCGGCGTGGTATGGCCAGTATGGTCACACTGCTGCTGGCGCGGATGCTGGTACCGGAAGATTTCGGGTTACTGGCGATGGTGCTGGTCTTTCTGACCATCGCCTCAGCCATGATGGATTCGGGCCTTCAGCAAGCCATTCTGCGCATGCCGGCTCTCGGTCCGCGTGATGCCAGCACTGCCTTCTTCAGCAATATCGCCTTCGGCGGGCTGGCCTACGGCTTGCTGTATGCCAGCGCCCCCCTGATCGCCGACTTCTATGCTGAGCCACGCCTGATCGTGCTGGTGCGTATCGGCGGCATCGTGGTGTTGATCAATTCCTTCGAGGTCATTCAGGGCGCGATGCTCAACCGTGCGCTGGATTTTCGCACGCGCATGAAGGCTGGCATTCCCGGCAGCGTGGTGTCGGGCGGGGTGGCAGTGCTGCTGGGCTGGCTGGGCTTCGGTGTCTGGGCACTGGTGGGGCAGATGTTGACGGCGGCGCTGGTCACTACTGCTTTGATGTGGTGGTGGGGAAATTGGCGGCCACGGCTGGAATTCGATGTGGTGTCGTTCAAGGCGATGTTCCGCTTCGGCTACAAGATGTTTCTGTCGCGCATGCTGGATGTGGTGTTCGTCAACCTCTACGTGCTGCTGGTCGCCAAGCTGTTCTCCGCCTCGGTGGCGGGGCTGTTCTTCTTCGCCGAGCGTCTCAAGGAGCTGGTGATCAATCAGTTGGTGACGGCAGTCCAGAACGTGACCTTCCCGGCGCTGGCGAGCATCCAGGAGGATCCGGTACGCCTCAAGAATGCCTATCGTCAGATCCTGCAGGTCATGGTCTACCTGTTGTTCCCGGCGATGCTGTTGCTGGCGGCACTGGCGGAGCCGCTGTTTCTGACGCTGTTGCCCGAGCGGTGGCTGGCGGCGGTGCCTTACTTGCAGCTGATGTGTATCGCGGCCGTCATGCATCCCTTGAGCACGCTCAATCTCAATGTGCTCAAGGTCAAGGGACGCTCGGACCTGTTCCTCGGGCTCGAGGTCATCAAGAAGGTCTTGATCTGTGCGGTACTGGCAGTGACCTGGCGCTATGGCGTGATGGCGATCCTGATCGGCCAGATCGTGGTGGCGGTAGTGTCCTACATCCCCAATGCATGGTTCTCGCGCGCGTTGATCAACTACAGCATCCGCGAGCAGCTGGCCGACTTCCTGCCGGCTTTGCTGCTGGCCACTGCGGTGGCGGGCTCGACCTGGTGGGTCGTGCCAGCGCTGTTGGCCATCTGGCCGGCGCCGGTGGTGCTGGTGGTATCAGGCCTGCTGGCAGGGGCGGCCTATCTGTTGCTGTCCTGCTGGCTGCGCTTCGCGGCCTGGCAGTACGGCGCAGGCTGGATCCAGGAGCGTCTTTCACAACGGAAAGTGGGGAATACTGCATGTTAGAACTGAGTTATGCCCGGGCACTCGCGACGCCCCTCATGGATGGCACACCGCAGTCAGGCCCCTTGCCTGTCCCGCCGGCGCCCGCAGAGGAAGCCGCCATCATGGCCGAGTGGGAGGGCGATCTCAGCGCCCCACGCGTCTCGGTGATGTGCTTCGCCTTCAATCATGGCGACTATATTCGCATGGCGCTGGATGGCTTTCTGATGCAGCGCACGCGTTTTCCGTTCGAGATCGTCGTGCATGACGATGTCTCGACGGATGGCACGCGGGAAATCATCGAGGAATATGCGGCCCGTTACCCGAACATCGTGCGGCCGATCCTGCAGGACGTGAACCAGTACTCTCAGCATATCTGGCCGATCACCTTCTGCATGCCGGTGATGCGCGGCGACATCATTGCCTATTGCGAAGGCGATGATTACTGGATCAAGCCCGACAAGCTGGCCCGTCAGGTCGCCTTGTTTGACGCTTATCCCGAGGCGACGGTCTGCTTCCATCCGGCGCTGGAGTTCAATGAAGCTACCGGCGAGCACTCACTCATTTGCCGCTATGCCGATAGCGTGAAGAAGATCTCTGCCGAGGCGGTGATCGGCCTGCGCGGCGCCTCCATTCCGTCACCGGCCTTCAGCTTCCGACGCGTCGATGCCACCGTAGACGCGATGATGACGTCCTATCGCGGCGCCCCGATCATGGACTTCTTCCTGCAGGCCTACATGGCATTGCAAGGCGACACCCTTTATTACGAAGATGCTGCCTGTGTCTATCGCCGCAATGCCAAAGGCTCATGGACTTCACAGCAGCAAGAGGCCGAGGTCGAACTGCGTTATCAGCACGAGATGATCTCGGCTATCGACGTCTTCCATGCCCATACTCGGCACATGCCGCATTCCGATAGTCTTTATATCCCGCTCTATCACTATTTCAAGCAGTACGTGATGGCGCCTGCGAGTGCCATGCAGCGCCTGGCCAACTTCCGGCAGGGCGTCGCGCTGCTATCGCACATGGACCGCAGTCGGCTGCTGCGCCTCGTGCGCCAGGATGTGATGACCAGGTTGACAGGGACTCGTCGCCGACGTGTGCCGTCGGACGGCGCGCATCAGGCCCGTCAAGGGGCCTGAATGCCCTCGGGTGTCGGGGCGTGACGAGGATGTATGAAGCATTTGATGACAGGACGTCGTCAAGACCACCAGAAAGCGCTGCAACATACAAAAGTGTGAAGGATATCGGCCTTGGGCCGTCGTGAGTCGCAAGGGGACCACAACATGAATTATCGCAGCTATGCCGACCTGAGTTCGGATATCGCTGGGCAGTTGTCACGTCTACAAGCCGGAAATTTCGATCTGATCGTCGGGATTCCTCGCAGTGGAATGGTGCCGGCCTACATGATCAGCGCCATGCTCAATCGGGCCTGTACGGATCTCGACACCTTCATCGCCAACGGCTCGCCCGGCAAGGGAATGACGCGCAAGCTTCGTGGTACGGCGCAGAGCGCCTGGGAAAATCAGCGCGTGCTGCTGGTCGACGACAGTTTCAACAGTGGTGCCTCGCTCAAGGCCTCCCTGGCGCGCATACCGACAGATTGCCCGTGCGAGATCATCACCTGCGTCATCTACGCCAACCCGGCACCGGTGGTGGGGGTGGACATGTATCTGGTCGAGCTTGAGCACCCGCGCGCCTTCCAGTGGAATCTGTTTCATCATCCAGCGCTGGCCGATAGCTGCCTGGATATCGATGGCGTGCTGTGCATCGACCCGACATCTGAGCAGAACGATGATGGCCCGCGCTATCGCGAGTTCCTGACCAACGCGGCGCCCCTGTATATCCCGACCTACCGTGTGCACTCGCTGGTCACCAATCGGCTGGAAAAATATCGTCCCGAGACGACCGCATGGCTGGCCCGTCACGGTGTCGAGTATGACCACCTGATCATGCTTGACCTGCCCAGCAAGGAAGAGCGCCTGCGCCAGAATCGCCATTCGAGTCACAAGGCGGATTACTACCGTGACTCCGGCTGTCGCCTGTTCATCGAAAGCGAGGTGGGGCAGGCCACCAATATCACGCGCATGACCGGCAGGCCCGTCTATTGCGTGGATGCCCATCTGATGATGACTCCCGAATGGGCCTCGATGTCAGCGCAGAAGAAGGGCCAGATGCTGATGCGCACGCTCAAGCGCATGGCGCGTCGAGTTGTGGCCTGGTTGCCGGCACCGCTGGCCCGCCATGCACGCAGCGTCTATCAGCGGCTGGCCTGAACGCACCGAAGGAAGTGGGGCTGACGGTGACCGCCTTGCGTAGATGGCATGGCGGTCATCGTGAATTGACACGAGCGATCCTGGCTCAAAGCAAACAATGGCGAAGGAATTGCAATGAAGACGCATCGGATGGCGCTTTTGGTCGCGGCACGGCAGATGACCCTCGAGACTCGCCAGATGCTGGCGTTGGCGGCAGGGCTTACGCGCCTGGGTCACGAGGTGGATCTCATCGTGCCCCAGGCCCATGAGGAGTTGATCGAAGGTCTGGCCCATGGGGTGCGGCTGGTAGAGCTGGGCGTGCACAGTGAGTTGACGTGCGTGCTGGCCCTGACGCGCTATCTGGCGCGCCATCGTCCGTGTGTCTTGTTGTCCAGCGGTCTGGCAGCCAACCTCAAAGCGCTCAAGGTGAGCCGTCTGGATCGTTGGCGCGTGCCGGTGATTGCGCATCATGCCGTGACGCCAGCCACTGAACTGGTGGCGGCGGGCAGTAAAGCGCGGGGGATGAGGCGCAGGATGGCGCTCAAGTATCCGCATGCGGCACTGGTACTGGTCGAAAGCGATGAAGCCGGCTGCCAGGTACGCCACGAGGGTGGGATCGAGGCAGTGCGTGTCGTGACGTTGCCGTTGGGCCCCGATGAGGACACGGGAGCATTGAGCGAGCATCAATTGGTGCAGTGCCTGTCGCTGATGCTCTCAGCAGCAGAGGTCGAGGACGCGTCACCCTTCTCGCCACAGAGCTGGCAGGTCGGCAGCGCCGGGCCTGCGGCTAGCCTCGCGCAGCCATCGCCATCACTCGAAACCTCTAGCATGGTGAGTCGGCAGGCCACCAGCGCTGATACCGGCGCGTCCGCGCCCCTCATGTCATCCGCCAACCTGCAGGCCAAACTGGTCAACAGCGGCGCACGAGAATAAGTCTTTCCATGGAACACATTCTGCTCGACCTGCCCAACCTGCTCGTCTGTCTGGTACTGGTGATGGTGGGCTTTCTGCGCGGCTGGGTGACGCGCAATGTCGCGATCATCCTGAGTCTGAGCAGTGCGGTGCCGTACCTGTTGAATAACGTGCTATTCGATGCCGAGTACATGCCGGACCAGTTCCGCTACTGGGAGCAGGTATTAGCCATGCGCAGCATGGATTGGGGAGCGCTGGACCACTCACTGACCGTCTCGGTCTCGTCGGGATTTCTGGCGCTGTTGCCGTTGCCGCTGGCGGAAACCATCACCAGTCTGGGGTTCTTCAACAAGTTCCTCTATATCGGTGGGCTGATGGTGATGCTGCGACGCGGCATCGTCTCTCACGCCGTATTGCTGTTCCTGCTCTGCTACCCGAGCCTGGTGCTCTACAGTTCTCTGAGTCTGCGCGACACCTTGGTGGCGGGTCTGATGCTGGGCAGCTTTCTGCTGGCCATCGAGAGACGACCCCTATGGGCGCTGATCTTTCTGCTGCCGCTATGGATCATCAAGTTCCAGAATGCCTTGATCATGCTCGTCTTCCTGGGGGTCTACGTAATCTATGATGTCAGCCGCCGCGGACTTTCTGCCCGGCGCTTCTGTTGGTTGCTGCTGGGTATGGGGGCCAGCGTGCTGGTGATCTATCCGCTGGCGGTGGACCAGATCAACTTCTTCCGCGCGGCCATGTATATGGAAGATGGCGGCAAGATGGAAGACGTGAAGATCATCCAGGGCTTCGGTGACTTCGTGGTGACCGGCATTCAGGGGGCGTTCTACTTCCTGATCAAGCCCTTGCCCTGGGAAGCGGCCAACCCGCTGCAGTTGATCCAGTCCGGCGAGAACATGCTGGTGGTGGCATTCCTGGTGTGGCTGACGATGCAGTGCTGGCAGATACAGCGCGAGAAGACGCTCTTCTGGCTGCTGTACCTGATAGGTGCCTTCACCATCTATGGTCTTGTCGTCTTCAACTACGGCACCGCTGCCCGTTATCGTTTTCCCTTCCTCGTCATCTATGTGGTGTGCATGGCCTATGACACAGGGCTGGTGCGCCTCTGGCAGCGGCAGCGTCGGCCTGCCTTGCTGGACTGAGCCACGACGTCCTTCTTTTCTCGATGGTTTCTCTTCCGGATGCTTCCGGCCGCACGCGTGGTGTTCATGCCCGCGCGTGATCTTTTTTGTATGACACGCAAGGAATGCCCCATGCCAACTCGTGACGCCCAGCCCTCCACGGTGGTGCTGGTCTCCAACTCATCCTTCTTTCTCTATAACTTCCATCGCGGTGTCATCGAAGGGCTACGCGATTCGGGTTATCGCGTGATATGCCTCGCGCCCACCGATGAGCACAGCGAGTATCTGGTGGATGAACTCAAGGTCGAACATCGTGCGCTGGGCATGGAAGGCAAGGGCACCTCGCTGATCGGTGAGAGCAAGAGTCTGCTGGCATTACTAGGGACATTGTTGAAGCTCAAGCCGCGCTATGTTCTCAACTTCACCATCAAGGCCAATGTCTATTCGGGATTGGCCTGTCGCCTGCTCAAGATCCCTTACACCAACAACGTCTCGGGGTTGGGCACCGCCTTCATACACGACAGCTGGCTGTTCCGTCGGGTACGAGCGCTGTATGGCTTCGCCAATCGTGGGGCACGCTGCGTGTTTTTCGAGAATCGCGATGACCAGCGGCTTTTCATGCGCCTCGGGCTTCAGAAGTCCACGCCTTCTGTTGTGCTGCCCGGCGCCGGTATCGACCCGCAACGCTTCGCCTTTGCGCCGCAGCCGCAGACGCCACCGCTGACCTTCGTGATGGTCGCACGCCTGATCGGCGACAAGGGGGTGCGAGAGTACGTGACAGCGGCTGAGCGGCTTCATGAGCGCTATCCGCAGGCACGCTTCTGGTTGATCGGCCCGTCGGGAATCAGCAATCGCACCGCGATCAGTGATGAGGAAATCGCCGCCTGGCGCGAGCGTGGCATATTGCATTATCTGGGCGAACAGCGTGATGTGCGCCCTTTCCTGGCCGAGTCCAATGTGCTGGTGCTGCCGTCCTATCGGGAAGGCATGCCGCGCACGGTACTGGAAGCCGCCTCGATGGGGCGCCCCGCGATCGTCAGTGATGTCCCGGGTTGCCGGAGTTCAGTAAAGCCCGGTATTACCGGCTGGCTATGCGAAGCGGCCAATGCCGAGTCTCTTGAGCAGCAGATGCAGGGCTGTCTGGACATGCCGCATGCGGCATTGATCGAGGCGGGGCAGGCGGCACGCGTGCGTATCGAGCGTGAATTTGATCAGCAGATCGTGGTGCGTGCCTATCTTGGCTGTCTGCAGCACACACTGGATATCGAGTCGCGTAAGTCAGTACTCGCTACTGCATGACGAATGCCAATAACAGACCGAAATAATGATGTTTTCTTGAGAATGATGAAGAGATTCGTCATTGATAGTCGGGTGGGCATCAGAAAATCCCATATAGGCAAACGTGCAAGCTATCCCCATCAAGGAAAAGTGATCAGGGGGCAAGGCCGCTGTCTCGCGCAGTCAACAGCGCTACAGCGATGGGCTTGTATCTTCCTGCACGGACCCAACTTTTTTCCACCATCATTTCACTCGCATGAGAGCGTCTTGATGCGCCTCGAGTGATGCCAGTGAAGATCGTCGATAAAGAACAGAGAGCTGTCATGAATGGATATCGCTTTTGTGTCCAATGTGGAGGCGCCAGCGTCCATCGCGTCAAGCGACATTGGTGGCAACGATTGCTCAAGAGCTCGCCTAAGTACCGGTGTGAGGATTGCGGCATCATCAATGAAGTGTCGACTGAGGCGCTACGACCGATTCGCAAAGTCGATCAGGACACATCTGAAGCTACACGATAGTGCCACCAGCCCCTTACTGTTCGCCACGACGTCGTGTCACCCCGCTTCATGTCATACCCCCTATCTCCCGCCATCGACCCTCGTCGGTGGCGGGTTTTTTCTGCGCCGCAGTTGGGCATTTCGATCAAGCAAGGCGATATCGCGCCTGCGGTCGGCTGCCTCGCGGCGAGCATTTCCCTGTGGAGCGCATGAGCCAATGAAGATTCTGTTTGTCGTCGGTAATCTTTCCAGCGACGGAGGCACGGAACGTGTCACATGCGAAATCGCCAGCGGACTGGCGCGCTCGGGTCATGAGGTGATGATCGCGAGTCTATTCGGGCCAGCGACCAGTTCGTTTTCCCTGGAGGACAGCATCACGACCTGTTGCCTGAATCTGAAGGAAGCCAGAGGCGGGGCCCGACGTTCTCTGGGAATCAGTTCGGCGTTGCTCACCAAGGTCCGTCATCAACAGGCCGATGTGGTGGTGCTGGTGGATTCGATCCTGTTCGCCTTCTGTGCGCCGTGGGCCCCGTTCCAGAGCGCCCGGATCATCTGCTGGGAGCATTTCAACCTCGCCACCGATCATGGTTCACGCCTGCGTTCGGTGGGGCGCTCGACCGCCGTGCGCCTGGCCGACGCCATCGTGGTGCTCACCGAGCGGGATGCCGAGGCCTGGCGAGCGCGCTATCGCATCCGCGACAAGGTCGGCGCGATCTGGAATCCGGTGCCGCACTTCCCCAAGCCCAGCGAAGAGGACGCAGCGTCGCGTACCGTGCTTGCCGTCGGGCGCCTGACGGAGCAGAAGGGCTTCGATGTGCTGCTGAACGCCTGGCACAAGGTCGTGTCGGTCCACCCTGACTGGCGGCTGCGCATCGTCGGCTGGGGCGAGGATGAAAATGACCTCAAGGCCCAGGCATGGACATTGGGCCTGAGTGACAGCGTCGTCTTCGTGGGCCGCACCTCTCAGGTGGAAAAGGAGTATCAACGCGCGGCGCTGTACGTGATGAGCTCACGCTGGGAGGGGCTGCCGATGACCCTGCTGGAAGCGCAATCCTTCGGCTTGCCGGTGGTCTCGACAGACTGTGAGACCGGGCCTGCCGAAATCCTGGCCGGCGGCAGCGGCGTGCTGGTGGATGTCGAGGACGATGAGGCTCTGGCGCGCGAGATCCGTGATCTGATCACGGATGAAGCCCGTCGCAGCGAGATGTCCCTGCTGGCGCGCGACAATGCCGCGCGCTTCGATGCGGACACCCTGTGCGGCGAGTGGCAGCAGTTGCTGGAGCGCCTGACCTCCGGTCGAACTCGCATCGCGGATGCCTCGTGAATCCTCCCAGAGTGTCAAAATCGGGCCGCAGAGCAGGGCGTGATCCACTCTGGTGAGCCTTTGGCTAAACATTCGCTGACCAGGCGCCCAGTCACGCCTGCCAGTGTCACCCCGATATGTTGATGGCCAAAGGCATGGATCACGCGTGGCTCATTGGGTGACGGGCCGATCACCGGCACGGAATCGGGCAGGGTGGGGCGAAAGCCCAGCCAGCGGCGGGCTACCGGGGCGTCAATGCCCAGCACCTTGCGCACCCGGCTTTCCAGATAGTCGAAACGGGCCGGGTTGGCTGGCCCCGCAAGCGAGCTCAGCTCCACGGTGCCGGCCACGCGCAGGCGCGCACCCTCGGCACTGTGCAGTGGCGTCATGTAGAAAGCGCTTTCCACCGGGCAGGTCGGGCGGTTGAGCGGTGAGTGCTCGAGATCGAATTCGATGTGATAGCCACGCTCGGTATCCAGCGGAATCCGGTCGCCGATCTGGCGCGCCAGATGTGCCGACCAGGCCCCGGCTGCCAGCACCACTCTGTCTGCCATGAGTCGCCGGCCATCGGCGTACTCCAGCAGCATGCCGGAGGCCTGACGGCTCAGGCGGGTGACCTCGGCGCTGACGATTCGGCCTTCTTCGCGCAGCGGGGTGGCCAGGGTGTCGATGAACACCTGCGGGTCATCGAGGTGACGGGAGGAGGGGAACAGTACGCCGCCCGCGGTGTGGCCTTCCATGGCGGGTTCCAGCGCGATCAGCTCGTCCGCCGTCAGCACCTGCTGGTGGATGCCGAGCTGGTCGCGCAGTCGGATATCGCCCTGTGCGGCCTGCAGGCTCTCGGCCTTGCCGTAGGCATACAGGCAGCCCTTGCGCTGAATCATCGCGGCGGCGGCGGGGGCATCGTCCAGCAGCGGCTGGTAGTCCGTGTAGGTATGGCTGAGCAGCTGGGCCAGTATCTCGCTGTTGGCGCGAAAGCGAGTGGCGTTGCACTGGCCCATGAAGCGCATCAACCAGGGCGAGAGCCTGGGCAGGCATTTCCAGTCGATGACGAAAGGCGAGTCAGGTGACAGCAGCAGCGAAGGCATGCTGCGCCAGATTTCCGGACGGGCGATGGGCAGGCAGCCGTAATCCGCCAGGGTGCTGGCATTGCCGAAGGAGGTGCCGCTGGCGATGCCTTCGCGTTCGATCATCGTCACCTCGTGGCCGCTGCGCCGCAGCCACAGGGCGCAGGCGACACCCACGGCGCCCGCACCGATCACCGCCACTTCCGTGTGTTCGCTATCACTCATTGATTGCTCACCTTGTGGTCATCTTGTTGTTATCGAGGTGTTGTCATCCTGGCGTCGATATCGAAGCGTCGTCATCGAGGTGTTCGCGCCGCAATGACGCACGCCCCGGGGGTGGCCGGGGCGCAGCAGGGGATCTTTCGAGCATGCCTCGCGGGCGACAGCTCGGCAAGCGCGCTGTCACCGGGCGTGTCGTTCTCAAGCGTTCCGGGCGTGGCGCAATCCAGGCCCTTCAAGACACGCGTTTCAAGATCGGCTCGGCTCCTCGAAGGGCAGCGGGATGTCATCACCACGCCGGACGGCGAAGACATTCAGCGTCATCGCCACCAGGGCGTAATAGCCCAGCACCCCGACCAGCTCCACCACCACGGTTTCGCCGAACATCGCGACGGCCTCGCCGTACAGGGCATCATCGACGCGCCGTTCGGCGTAGAGCGCGCGGGTGACGCGATAGATCAGCCGCTCATCGTCTTGTTCAAATGCGGGTTCACGCTCCTCGCGCAGCGCCGCGATGACCTCGGGCGCGAGGCCGGCCTGCTCGGCGATCGGCGCGTGAATCTGCCATTCAGCCTGGGATTTCCACCACACCGCCGTGGTGAGAATCGCCAGCTCGCTGAGACGTAGCTCAAGGCCGGTGGCGTAGCGGCAGAAGGCGCCGAGGCGCTGGGCATGATTGGCAAGCTCGGGGCTGTGGATCCAGGCCAGGAAGGGGCCGTCCAGATTGCCGCGCGGGCCGCTGAGAATCTCGGCCAGCACCTCGCGCTGAGCCGCGCTCATGCTGGCGTCATCCAGTTCGGTCAGGCGCGATGTGATCGCCATGAAAGTCACTCCATTCAAATCCATTCAAAGATCGTTAGGTAGGCAATGCGCTTGCAGCTGAGCCGTCACAGGCTGGCCAGCGTGGTGTCGATGGCACGCCCCAGCCTGGCGGTGATCTCGTCCAGATGCGACTCCTGCAGAATGAACGGCGGTGCCAGCAGGATGTGATCGCCCTGGCGGCCATCGAGGGTGCCGCCCATCGGATAGCACATCAGGCCTTCGGCCATGGCGGCCTTCTTGAGCCGCGCGTGCAGCTTGAGGGAGGCGTCGAAGGGCTTTCTGGAATCGCGATCCGCGACCAGCTCCAGCCCCTGGAAGAGGCCGCGACCACGGATGTCGCCGACATGGGGGTGATGCGCGAAGCGCTCGTTAAGGCGCGCCTTGAGCCCCTCGCCGAGGACATTGACGCGAGTGAGCAGGTCGCGGGCTTCGATGGTCTGCTGGACTGCCAGCGCTGCGGCACAGGCGGTGGCGTGGCCGATATAGGTGTGGCCGTGCTGGAAGAAGCCGGAGCCATTGGCGATGGCATCACGGATGCGCTGGCTGACCAGGGTCGCGCCGATCGGCTGGTAGCCGGCGCCCAGGCCCTTGGCGATGGTGATCAGGTCCGCCGTGACACCTTCCTGCTCGGCGGCGAACAGACTGCCGGTGCGCCCCATGCCGCACATCACCTCGTCGAGAATCAGCAGCACGCCGTAGCGATCACAGACCTCGCGGATGCGTCTGAAGTAGCCCGGTACCGCGGTGACGGCGCCCAGGGTGGCACCGACCACCGGCTCGGCCACGAAGGCCATCACGTTCTCGGCGCCCAGGCGCAGGATTTCCTCCTCAAGCTCCGCGGCGAGACGAATGCCCATTGCCTCGGGCGTCTCGTCGGGCTGCTGGTCCCGATAGGCGTAGCAGGGACTGACGTGGCTGACGTTGATCAACAGCGGCTCGAATTGCTGACGCCGCCAGGCGTTGCCGCCGGTGGCCAGCGCGCCCAGCGTATTGCCGTGATAGCTCTGGCGCCGCGCGATCAGATGCTTGCGCTGGGGCTGACCGATCTCGACGAAATACTGACGGGCCAGCTTGAGTGCTGCCTCGACCGCTTCCGAGCCGCCGGAGACGAAGTAGACGGAGTCGAGCCCTGCGGGAGCGCGTTCGATGAGAAAGTCGGCCAGCTGCTCCATCGGGTCGCTGGTGAAAAACGAGGTGTGCGCGTAGGCCAGTTGGCTGACCTGATCCTTGATGGCCTGCGCCACGGCCTCGTCGCTGTGCCCCAGGCATGACACGGCTGCGCCACCGCTGGCATCCAGATAACGGCGTCCCTCGCGATCGACGATGTAGGGGCCATCGCCCTTCACGGCGGTGGGATACTCCTGATTGAGGTTGCGATGCAGTACGTGGCTCATGCGGGCTCCGTGGTGGCAGGGATGCGAAGGCATAATGCAAATATGTAGTGCATTTATGGTTTATGCAATAAATAATTGCACAAGGTCGCTTGTGCCTTCGGACTCGACCGGCCAGAGATGCTACCGTTGCCACCATCTGTCCTGTCCCTTGCCAAGGAGGTATCCCATGCCCCCATCCTCCCGAGCCCCCGGGCCCGCATCCCCTGACTCGCCGCCGGAGACCCTGGAGGGGTTGAAGCAGTTGCTGGCGGCGATCGATCGTCGTGAGGTGGAGATTCGTCTCGGCGCGAGTTCCCGGCGCGTGCTGGCGGTGTTGATCGAGTCTCCGCAACGCACGGCGGTGTCTTCCATCAGCCAGCTGGCGGAGCTGACCGGCGTGAATGCCTCGACCTTCTCGCGTCTGGCCCAGCGGCTCGGCTACGAGGGCTTCAGCAGGTTTCAGGATGTCTTTCGCCAGGCGGTGACGGATGGCGAGCATTTCTACAGCCAGCAGGCCTCGCAGCTGCTGGCGCGAGACGCCGATAGCAGCGCCATGGCCCAGCTAGCGCGGCTGGGGCGTCAGGAGAGCGCCAACATCCTCAGCATGCTGGAGAGGGTGGACGCCGCGGCCTTCGAGGCCGCGACCACCTTGCTCGCCGAGGCGCCGCGCGTGCGCCTGCACGGCATGCGTCAGTTCAATTCCCTGGCACTGTTCATGGCCTATGGGTTGGGCATGCTGCGCCCGGACGTGGCACCGCTGGATGCCAGTCGTCAGGGTGTGGCCGATGCACTGGCTCAGCTCTCGGCCGGTGACGTGCTGGTGGTGGCCAGTTGCTTCCCCTACACCCCAAGCGTGGTGGCCTGCGCCGAGGTGGCGGTGAAGCGTGGTGTCGAGGTGATCGCGCTGACCGATTCGGCCAGCTCTCCGCTGGAGCCGCTGGCGCGCTACAGCTTCCATGTGCCCAATCACAGCCTCTTCTACAGCAACAGCATGAGTGCCTTCATGTTTCTCGCCGAAGGACTGCTCAGCGAGGTGGCCAGCAAGCTGGGCGATGCCGGGGTGGCTTCGCTCAAGCAGCGCGAGGTGATCATCACGGAGCTGGGGGGCGCACGCGGCTGATGTACGCGATGCACTGCACCGAGCGTGAACGCGGTCATGCACCACGGTGGTGCGGGCGCAGACCTGCGCAATGCGGCTTCAAGGCGCATGCAGGACCAAAGAGGCATGGAGGGAGATTGGCGTGATTCCTGCAAAACGACTGATATGAAATGACATCCGTCAGGGCAAGGAATTTCCCATGAGCCGCGAGTACCGTTACACCCTGGGCAGTCAGGTCCATCGTTTTGCCAATCTGGCCGAGCTGATGGCCAAGGCGACGCCCGCCCGCTCCGGAGATCGTCTTGCTGGCGTGATCGCGGAAACCGCCGAGGAGCGAGTCGTCGCTCAGCTGTGTCTGGCGGAGTTGCCCCTCAAGACCTTCCTCGAAGACGTGCTGATTCCCTACGAACAGGACGACATCACCCGCTTGATCATCGATGAGCATGATCCGGTCGCGTTCCTGCCGATCGCGCATCTCACCGTCGGCGACTTCCGCAACTGGCTGCTGAGTGACCTCGCGACCCCCGCGGTGCTGGCGCAGGTGCGCGCCGGCATCACCCCAGAAATGGCCGCCGCGGTCAGCAAGCTGATGCGCAATCAGGACCTGATTCTGGTCGCGAAGAAGTGCGAGGTGGTCACCGCCTTTCGCAATACCATCGGCAAGAGCGGCCATCTCTCGACCCGCCTGCAGCCCAACCATCCCACCGATGACGTCACCGGCATCGCGGCCAGCATTCTCGATGGCCTGCTCTACGGCAACGGCGACGCCGTGATCGGCATCAACCCGGCCACCGACAACGTGGCGCAGAGCATCAAGCTGATGCGTCTGATGGATGAGGTGATCCAGAAGTACGCGATCCCCACCCAGTCCTGCGTGCTGACCCACGTCACTAATACCCTCGAGTGCATCGAGCAGGGTGCCCCGGTGGATCTTGTCTTCCAGTCCATCGGCGGCACCCAGGCCACCAACGAGAGCTTCGGTGTCGAGCTCTCCGTGCTGGCGGAGGCGCAGCAGGCCGCGCTGTCGCTCAAGCGCGGCACGGTGGGTGACAATGTGATGTATTTCGAGACCGGCCAGGGCAGTGCGCTGTCCGCCGATGCCCATCACGGCCTGGACCAGCAGACCTGCGAGGCGCGCGCCTATGCGGTGGCGCGCAAGTACTCGCCGCTGCTGGTCAATACCGTGGTCGGCTTCATCGGCCCCGAGTATCTGTTCAATGGCAAGGAGATCATCCGCGCCGGTCTCGAGGACCACTTCTGCGGCAAGCTTCTGGGCCTGCCGATGGGCTGCGACATCTGCTACACC
The DNA here is from genome assembly GCF_045066615.1 of Cobetia sp. Ld8. NCBI lineage: Bacteria > Pseudomonadati > Pseudomonadota > Gammaproteobacteria > Oceanospirillales > Halomonadaceae > Cobetia > Cobetia sp. Ld8. The sequence continues at coordinate 159,351 of NZ_JBISHF010000007.1, forward strand.
AATCATGCCGATGCCGATCAGAACGACATGGACACCCTGCTGACGCTGCTCGGGGTGGCGGGCTGCAACTTCATCATGGGCATCCCCGGCTCGGATGACATCATGCTCAATTATCAGACCACCTCCTTCCACGATGCTCTCTATGCACGGCGGGTGCTGGGCCTGGGACCGGCGCCGGAATTCGCCGCCTGGCTCGAGGAGATGCAGATCTTCACCGATGTCGCCACCCAGGCACTGCCGAGCGAAATGCCCGACCGCTTCGCCAATTCACTGCGTCAGGTGACAGGAGGTGACGCATGAGCCATGACCAGCCCTCTGCTGACGCGGTCTCGCGCAGCCTCGAACCCGATGCCATCGTCACGCCCAATCCCTGGCAGCGGCTTGGCCAGTTCACGGATGCGCGCATCGGCCTTGGCCGTGCCGGTATCAGCCTGCCGACCAATCGTTCGCTGGAATTCCAGCTGGCGCACGCCCGTGCCCAGGACGCCGTCCACCTGCCGCTGGAGATTCCTCGACTGATCGAGGACCTCAATCAGCTCACAGCGCTCGAGAATGCTCCGCAGATCCAGCGACTGCACAGTCGCGCCGTGGATCGCACCACCTACCTGCAACGCCCCGATTACGGCCGGCGTCTCGATGAGGATTCGCGTCAGCAGCTGTCCGCCCTCGACGCCCAGCCTGCCGATCTGGCCATCGTGGTCGTCGATGGGCTCTCGTCTCTGGCGGTGCAGAACAATGCCGCGCCCTTCATCGCCGCATTGCTGGAATCGCTTGCCGAGGATGGTCCGGATGCCTGGATGCTCACACCGATCAGCGTGGTGGAGCAGGGGCGGGTCGCGATCGGCGATGAAGTCGGTGAATTGCTCAAGGCTCGTGCAGTGCTGGTGATGGTCGGCGAGCGTCCCGGCCTCAGCTCTCCGGACAGCCTCGGGCTCTATCTGACCTGGCAGCCGCGCGTCGGCCTGAGCGATGCCAGCCGCAACTGCATCTCCAACGTGCGCCCGGCAGGGCTCGACTTCGCGATGGCCGCCCAGCGTCTGCATTACCTGCTGCGTGAGGCACGCAAGCTCGGCCTCACCGGCGTGGGCCTCAAGGACAGAAGCGGCGAGACGGCGCTGGAAGGCGGCACCGGTATCCAGAACTTCCTGCTGTCCTGATGGGACGGCAGCGCAGCAGCGGGAAACTCCCGATCCAACAATGACAAATGCCTGAGGCATACAAGGCGGCACCATGACTCGCGACACGAATCACGACACGAATGAGCAGGACTATCTGGCCAGGCGCCAATTGAAGAAAGGGACGGCAGGCTGGGTCCTGCTGGCGGGCCTAGGGGTCTCCTACGTGATTTCCGGCGATTTCGCCGGCTGGAATTTCGGCATCGGCGAGGCGGGCTGGGGCGGCTTCGCGATCGCCGCGCTCTTGATGGGCATCATGTACCTGGCACTCGTGCTGTCGCTGGCGGAAATGTCAGCGGCCATCCCGGCTGCCGGCGGCGGTTACAGCTTCGCCCGCCAGGCGATGGGGCCGGCAGGCGGCTACCTCACCGGTCTTGCCGTGCTGATCGAATATGCGCTGGCCCCCGCGGCCATCGTCATCTTCATCGGCAGCGCGGTGGAATCGTTGCTGGGCATCAATGGCCCGATCATCTACGCCATCTTCTATCTGGTGTTCATCGGCATTCATCTGGCGGGGGTCGGCGAGGCGCTCAAGGTGATGATGGTGATCAGCGGCCTGGCCGTGTTCGCGATCATCGCCACCGCCGTTGCGCTGATCGGTGACTTCGACAGCAGTCGCCTGTTCGACATCGCACCGACCGATGCCTGGGGGGCCAGCGACTTCATGCCCAATGGCTGGTATGGCATCTGGGCGGCGCTGCCCTTCGGCATGTGGCTGTTTCTGGCCGTGGAAGGGGTGCCGCTGGCGGCGGAGGAATCGCGCAACCCGGCCCGTGATGTCCCGCGCGGCATCATCGGCGCCATGCTGTTTCTGATGTTCACCGCCGTGCTGGTCGTCTTCCTGCTGGCCGGCGCCGCAGGTGCCGAGGCAATCGGCAGCAGCGCTGTGCCGTTGGTGGATGCCCTCGAGGCCACCGGCAGCGAGGGGCTGGCGACACTGGTCAATGTGCTGGCCCTGGCGGGGCTGGTGGCGTCGTTCTTCTCGATCATCTATGGCTACAGCCGTCTGGTCTTCGCGCTGTCGCGGGCCGGGTATCTGCCCAAGACGCTGTCGCTGACCAGCAAGCGCAAGGCGCCGACCTGGGCGCTGGTGGTGCCGGGCATCTTCGGGTTTCTGGTCTCGCTGACCGGCGAGGGCGATCTGATCCTGGGCATGGCGGTGGTGGGGGCGACAGTCTCCTACGCGCTGATGGCGGCCAGCCATATCCTGCTGCGCCTGCGTCAACCGGCGCTGGCGCGTCCTTATCGCACTCCGGGCGGCATCGTGACGTCCGCCATCGCGCTGGTGCTCTCGCTGATCGCGCTGACCGGGGTCTATGCCTTCGATCCGCGTGCCTTCAATTACACCCTGGTGCTGTTCGTGGTGGGCATCGCCTACTACGCCATCTTCAGCCGTCATCGGCTGGTGGCGAAGACCGCCGAGGAGGAGTTCGCGCTGGTGGCGAATGCCGAGAGTGACCTGGCGACCAGCTGATCCGCTCAATCAGCTCAATCAGCTCAATCAGTTCAGGTAGCAAAGACGACAACGCCCGCCATGGCTGACCATGGCGGGCGTTGTCGTGACTGGCGGGCTCAGCTCAGCTCAGTTCAGATCAGAACGGATACTGCGCCAGGAATTGCTGGGCGGCCGCGGCGGGATCTTCGGCACTGCACAGCGCCGAGACGACGGCGAGGCCGTCGGTGCCGCTGGTCATGACGTCACCGGCATTGGCCAGCGAGATGCCGCCGATGGCGACCGTCGGCAGCGGGCTTGAGCGCACGAGCTGCGTGAGTCCATCGATGCCCAGCGGTGCGGCATGATCCGGCTTGGTCGGGGTGGCATATACCGGGCCGAGGCCGAGGTAGTCGATGCGTTCGACATCGACGGCCTTGAGCTGCTCAAGCGTCTGTACCGACAGGCCGATCAAGGCGTCCTCGCCGAGACGGCGACGCGCCTCGACCGGGTCGCCATCACTCTGACCGATGTGCAGGCCATCGGCGCCACTGGCCAGCGCGACCTCGATGCGGTCATTGATGATCAACGGCACCTCGTACTCGTCCAGCAGCGCCTTGAGGCGGATGGCCTGGGCGATCATCTCTTCGTCGCTGGCATGCTTGTCGCGCAGCTGCACGACACTGACGCCGCCGCGCACGGCGGCCATCACGGTGGCTTCCAGGCCGCGCTCTGCGCACAGCGCGGGGTCGGTGACCAGGTAAAGGGATAGATCAAGTGACATCGGTCAGCTCCAGACGAGAGGCTAGCGGGGTGGAATCGGCGTCGAGAGTATACAGGGCATCCATGAAGCGTGGCACGAAGCTGCCCGGGCCTTGCGCCGACTGGCCCGCCGTCTCACCGGCCTCGGCGTAGCAGGCCAGCGCGGCGGCGGTGGCGTGCAGGGTGTCGTCATGTCCGACGAGGGAGGCGGCGAGGAAGGCGGCGACCACACTGCTCAGCGCGCAGCCCATGGCAGTGACGCGGCCCATCAGCGCATGGCCGCCCTGCACCGTGATTTGCCGCTGGCCATCGGTGACGACATCGACACGGCCAGTCATCGCCACCACGCAATTCTGCGCGCGCGCCAGCGCGACTGCAGCCCGACTGGCGCGCTCCAGCGCATCCTCACCGTCATCGCCGCTGTCCACGCCACGACCCTGATTCATCTCACCGGCCAGCGCCAGCACTTCGGAGGCATTGGCGCGAATCACGCTGGGGCGATATTCCAAGAGCGTGCGGCACGCATACTGGCGCAGGCTGGAGGCGCCGATGCCGACGGGGTCCAGCACCCAGGGTTTTCCATCGCGGTGGGCGCACATCGCGGCCAGCTGCATGGCCTCGATCCAGCTGGGTGACAGGGTGCCGATATTGATCGACAGCGCCGCACTGATGGTGGAGATCTCCTGGATTTCCTGCTGCGCATGCGCCATCAGCGGCGAGGCACCGATGGCCAACAGGGTATTGGCGGTCGGCGTCATCGCGACATGATTGGTGATGTTGTGCACCAGCGGCGTGGTCTGGCGCAGCTGATTCAGCAGGCTGCCGGGAGAAAGGGATGACGATGGGGTCATGGGATCTCGTGACTGGAGAAAGGAAGCATCAGCGCTCGAGAGTAAAAGCTGGCGCTGAAAGGTCAAGTGGCAAGGTCCGGCGCTGACGGTGGCATGACGCGCTAGCTCCCTGTCATCTATCAAGAGTCGCGCAAAGGATAATAAATAATATCGTGGTTCTATAAACCTTGACGACAAGTCCATAAGATACAGTCTCTTACGGTCTTTTGTGTACGAGTCATCAGTCAAGGGTCACGCAGTGATACGGATAGGTCAGCGCGGTAGCGTCAGCAATACGAGCAGCAGTCACCTGGATTTCGCTGGCAACAGCAGCACGAGCAACAACAGCACTAGGAACAGCAGCAAGCCCGCGCGCGGCCGACGGCGGTCTAACGGTTCTCGGCTTGAGCGCATCGCCAGAAGGGTGGTGATGGCGCTGACAGTGCCCGTAGTGCTGGGCGCTGCAGCCAGCAGTCAGGCGGATGCGGTGATCGCCAGCTGGAATCTGAAGCATGCCGGCTGGAACAACGGCAAGCATCTCGAGCAGGTCGCGGCGGTGGCAAGCCATATGGACCTGATCGGCCTGCAGGAGGTGATGAAGGAGGAGGTCGTCAGCGAGCTCGAGCAGCAGCTTGAGGCCCTGACCGGCGATGAGTGGGACAGCCTGGTCAGCCATGCGGTCGGGCGCAGCACCTATACCGAGCGTTACGCCTATCTGTATCGCGACAAGTCGATCGCCTATCAGGGCGGGGCTACCGTCTATCTCGATCCCGAGGATGTGTTCTCGCGCGAGCCGCTGCTGGCCACTTTCGTCGAGAAGGACAGCGGGCGGGCCTTCAGCGCCGCCAACGTGCATATCGTCTATGGCGACAGCAAGGCGGATCGCGCGCCGGAAATCCGTGCGCTGGCGGATATCTACGACCTGATGAAGGAAATCTCGCCCGACACCCCGGCGATCATCATGGGCGACTTCAACATGGCGCCGGATGAGCCTGCGTGGGGAGACCTGCGGACCCTCGGCCTGCGCCCGCTGATCACCGAGGGCGCGACGACGCTCTCCAAGACCGATGGCCGCTATGCCTCGCTCTACGACAACATCTGGTATGTGCCGAGCGAATGGCCCAGCGCCAGCGGCGAGGTGTTCCGCTTCCCGGACTATCTGGGGATCAGTCATGAGGCGGCGCGTGCCGATGTCTCCGATCACGCCCCGATCTATCTGTCGGTGACCGGCGAGACACTGGCGTTGCTGCCGCTGGACGGCGGCCAGCCGCAGGCGGCGGGCACAGAGGTGGCCAGTCGTGCATCAAATGCCTCCAGTTCGGCGAGTCAGACCTGTATCGACCTCAATACCGCCAATGCCGATCAGCTGGATCGCCTGCCCAATATCGGGCCGGCACGCGCCGCCGATATCATCCGTCAGCGTCCGTGGAGTTCCAGCGGTCAACTGACCCGCATCAGCGGCATCGGCAAGGGTACGCTCAGCGAGATCGTCGCCAGCGGCATGCTGTGCAGCTGAGCTGTTTTAAGAGCTGGTCTGTTCTGTACAGGTCAGTCTGAACAGGCCTGTTGTGAACTGATCAGGTCTGAGCCTGAAGGGGCATCGACCCCGAACACACGAAATGACGAAGCCAGCCATCACGGGGATAGCGTGATGGCTGGCTTCGTCGTCTTGAGGCGGGCAGGCCGTCTTCCTGGTGCCGTCTGAGGTCAGCTCAGATACTTCTCGAACCAGGCAAGGGTTCTGTCCCAGGCGAGCTTGGCGGCCTGTTCGTCATAGCGCGGGGTGGAATCGTTGTGGAAGCCGTGGTGGGTGTCCGGGTAGATGTAGGCCTCATAGACCTTGTCGTGCTCCTTCAGCGCGGCTTCATAGGCGGGCCAGCCGGCATTGACGCGCTCATCGTGCTCCGCATAGTGCAGCAACAGCGGGGCCTTGATGGCGGCGACTTCCTCGGCGCGCGGCTGGCGGCCATAGAAGGGCACGGCACAGGCAAGCTCCGGATAGGCCACGGCGGCGGCATTGGAGACGCCCCCGCCGTAGCAGAAGCCGGTGATGCCGATCTTGCCGGTGGTGCGGTCCTCGCTCATCAGGTAATCGATGGCGGCGAAGAAGTCGTTCATCAGCTTTTCAGGGTCTACCTGTGCCTGCAGCTCCTTGCCCTTAGGGTCATTGCCCGGATAGCCGCCCACCGAGCTCAGTCCATCCGGGGCCAGCGCGATATAGCCGGCCTTGGCCACGCGGCGCGCCACGTCCTCGATATAGGGATTGAGGCCACGGTTCTCATGCACCACCACCACGCCCGGCAGCGGGCCGCTGGCCTTGGCGGGCTTCACCAGATAGGCGCGCACCTCGCCGTGACCCTCGGGGGACGGGTAGGTGATGTATTCGGCGACGATATCGGGGTCGGTGAACTCGACCTGGGAAGCCAGCGCATAGTCGGGGCTCAGACTTGCCAGAATCGAGGTGGCCGTCATGCCCGCAACGGCAAAGGCCGCCGCGCGATCCAGAAACTGGCGGCGAGTGATGTTGCCATGCACATATCCGTCGTACAGCTCCAGCAACTCGGGAGCAAAATCCTTTGCAGTGAGGCGGGCCATGTCAGACTCCTGGGCAAGAGAAGGGGCGAGCGAATCTTGAACATAGCAACCCGTCATGACGCTACCAAGTTTTTGCCGGCCTGTTCACCGAGTCTGTCATTTTCCGGGTATGTCATTTGCTGTGTCAGGTATTTGCCGAGTCAGGTATTTGTCGAAGCGTGCGTGAGCCGGACGTGAGCCGGATGTGAGCAGGGCAGGCGTGAGCAGGGCGGGTGTGGGAAGCACTGGTGTAGGAAGGGCTGGCGGCGCCGCCTGGCTGGGTTGAATGGACGTGAGCCGGGGCGCGCATATCGCCAGTCGCGGCCGTGCGCATTGTGACTGCAGGCGTCAATCATTATCATCTGCGCATGATTCATGCTGATAGCCGAGCTGCCTGGCGGCTCCGGTGGGCCCTGATGCATGGAAGTTCACTTCCTCCTCCTAGTGGCAGACCTTGCTGGTGATTGAAAAAAGTCCGATGTCTCCCCCCGCGCACGCTCAGGCCTCAGCGCCTGAGTCGTCGCCTACGCTCGCCCAGCAATACCGGCGCTTCGCCTGGAAACGTGTGGTGATTCTCGCCGCACTGGGCCTGGCACTGCTGTTGGCCATCCTTGGCGACATCATGACCGGCCCTGCCGATCTCGCGCTGTCTGATCTGCTGGGCGAACTCATCAATCCCGGCTCGCACGGGCCGATCAATGAAGCCATCGTCTGGCAGATTCGTCTGCCGACGGCGGTGATGGCGGCGCTGGTCGGTGCCGCTCTGGGGCTTGCGGGCGCCGAGATGCAGACCGTGCTCAACAACGCCCTGGCCAGCCCCTTCACACTGGGCGTGGGCGCCGCGGCGACGCTTGGCGCCTCGCTGGTCATCATCCTGGATGTCGCCTTGCCGGGGCTGCCGCCCAGCTACACCATCGCGCTGATGGCCTTCGTGTTCGCGGCGCTGTCGATTCTGGCCATCGATGCCGTGGCCTCGCTGTATGGCGCCAGTCGCGAGGTCATCGTGCTGTTCGGCATCGCGCTGGTCTTCGTGCTCAACGCCGTCAATGCGCTGGTGCAGTTCGTGGCCAGCCCCGATGCGCTGCAACAGCTGGTGTTCTGGACCATGGGCAGCCTGTCGGAAGCCTCGTGGGAGCGAGTCGCGATCATCGCAAGCGTCTTGGTCGTCTGCCTGCCCTTCGCCATGCGGCGTGCCTGGGCGCTGACAGCGCTGCGTGCCGGGGAAGACCATGCGCGCAGCTTCGGCGTGCCGGTCACCCGTCTGCGCCGCACGGCGCTGTTGCGCGTCAGCCTGCTGGCGGCAGTGGCGGTGGCCTTTGTCGGCACCATCGGCTTCATCGGTCTGGTCGGGCCGCACATGGCGCGTCTGGCGCTGGGGGAAGACCATCGCTTCTATCTGCCCGGCAGTGCGCTGGCGGGGGCGTTGGTACTGTCCCTGGCCGCGACGGCCAGTGAGTCGCTGGTACCCGGCCTGGTGCTGCCGGTGGGGATCGTGACCTCGTTGATCGGCATCCCCTGTTTCCTCGCCTTGCTGCTCGGACAGCGCAGGGGGCAGGGATGAGCCATCACGTCTTTGATTCGCAAGCGGCCCTGAAGATCTCGCAGCTGACCACCGGCTATCAGCGGCGCATGATCTTCGATCAACTCGATCTGCCACCGCTGCCGGCGGGCTCCCTGGTCGGGGTGCTCGGGCCGAATGCGGTCGGCAAGTCGACCTTCCTCAAGGCGATTGCCGGCATGCGCCCGGCCAAGGGCGACATCCACCTCGGGGAGCTTGAGCTGTCGTCGCTGCACGGGGCAAACCGCATGCGTCATGTCGGCTACCTGCCGCAGACGCTGCCGCAGCCGACCAGTCTGGTCGCCTATGAAGCCGTGGCCAGCGCCTGTCGTGCGGCGCGTGCCGAACTGAGCCGCGAGGCCACGGATTCGCTGGTCGAGCAGGTCTTCGCACGCCTGTCGCTGCATTCGCTGGCCTTCCGGCGCATGGACACGCTCTCCGGTGGCCAGCGTCAGATGGTCGGCCTCGCCCAGGCGCTGGTGCGCCAGCCACAACTGCTGCTGCTGGATGAGCCGACCAGTGCGCTGGACCTGCGCTGGCAGCTGGCCTTGATCGAAGGCGTGCGCGGTGTGGTGCAGGAGCAGCAGGCCATCTGTCTGATCGCGCTGCATGACATCAATCTGGCGCTGCGTTTCTGTGATCAGATCATCCTGTTCGCGCCCTCCGGCCTGCTGGCCACCGGAGCCCCGCGGGAGGTGATCACCGCCGAGCATCTGCGTGAGGCCTACGGCATCGAGGCGCGGATCGAGAGCTGCTCGCTGGGCCATCCGGTGGTACTCACCGACCGCGTCGCCGACTCGGCCCACGCCGACATTGGCCATATCACGCGCGATGTCGGAGCCAGACGATGATGGCGGTGCGCAAGACTGAGCCCAGAAGCGAGCCCAGAAGACTGGCAGGCGCCTGCCTGCTGGCACTCGCTACTGTCTTCGCAGGCGCCTTCTCGAGCGCGCCGGGCAACCTTGCCCATGCCGCCGAGCCGGTCGCCAAGGGGCAGACCCAGGCCAGCTTTCCGCGTCAGGTCACGGATCTCGCCGGGCGCGAGGTGACGCTTGCGGCCTCACCGCAGCGCATCTTCCTCGCCCAGCCGCGCCAGCTGTATGCGCTGTTGACGCTGCTGGATGCGCCGCTTGAGCGCATCGTCGGCTGGGCCTACCCCTTGGCGGTGTTTGACCCGGCGATGACCGAGCGTCTTGAAGCGCGCTGGCCGCAACTTGCCACACTGCCAGCGCTGAGTCGCGCCTCGACGCCGAGCCTCGAGGGCGAGGCCCTGCTGGCGCTGACGCCGGACCTGGTGCTGTTCGATCTCTCCCAGCGTTCACGTATCGAAGGCTCGCCGCTGGCGGCGCTGCTGGACGAGGTCGGCACTCCCTATCTGTATGTCGAGTTCAATCACCATCCGCTGCAGGATGCTCCGGTCAGCGTGCGCCTGCTGGGCGAGGTGCTCGGCGTCGAGGCGCGTGCCCGCGAGGTGGATGACACCATCGCGGCGCATCTGGCGCTGATTGACGAACGTCTGGCGACGATAACCGAACGGCCGCGTGTGCTGATCAACATCGCACCGGGCGTGAAGGTGGATTGCTGTCGTACCAATCTGCACAACGGCGTGGCGGACCTGGTCACGCGTGCCGGCGGCCGCAATCTGGCCGCTGAACTGGCGCCGGTCAGCGGTGCCACCCTCAGCAAGGAGTGGGTGCTGGCACACCCGCCCGAGGCGATTCTCAATACCGGTGGCCAGTGGGCCAAGGGCGATGGCCTGCGTGCCGGCATCGGCATCTCGGGGGAGGATATCCAGCACGATCTGGCGCGCATGGTGCAGACACTGCCCGGCTGGCAGTCGCTGGATGCCGTCAAGCAGGGCCGGGTGATGGCGCTGTGGCATGGCTTCCACCAGGGGCCCTATGCCATCGTCGCGCTGGAGGCCATCGCGCGCTGGCTGCACCCCGAGACCTTTGCCGATCTCGACCCCATGGCCACCTTTGCCTACCTGATGAATGACCCGACGCTGTCGCGCAGCAGCGGCCACTTCTGGGGCCAGCTGGCGCTTGAGGCGCCTGACACGACCCAGTGAGCTGATTGGGGCTGGTGCCTGCAGGTGCTCGGGGACGGAAGTCGTATTTTCTACTTGAGGCTTTCCTGAAACGATGGGGCGACGTTGTCATTGCCCGACGTAGTCATCGCCTGATGAAGACATCGGGCCAGCGACGGGAGGCCGCATGTCAGAGCAGGATGACCGCAAGCCCACAGCGACGGTCAGCCCGGTGCGCAGTGCGCAGCTGGTGGCGATCGTCCTGGCGCTGATCGAGCTGTTCCAGGGAGATTGGCAGGGCGCCCTGCTGCTGGGCGGGTTAGGTTGGGTGATCGGGCTTTTCAAGCATCCGCGCTGATAGGCGGCGCGAGTGGTACGTCTTTTCCGTGACAGGAAATCAGGGGGTAATGTGGCCAAGACACGCATGGTGACCCAGTTCGGGATGGGCACCTCCATTCGCAGCCAGAACTACACCGAGGCGGCGGCACGTGGCATCCGCGATGCCCTGTGGCACAACTCGCTCAACGTGGCGGACGCCTTCGGCTTCCCCAAGGAGGCGATGCTGATCGAGGTCGAGATCGGCGTGCAGCAGCCCGACAAGGTCGACAGTGACGCCCTGCTGGGCATCTTTCCCTACGGTCAGCCCAGTGTGCGCGTGGTCAAGGGCGGGCTGGACGTCGCCAAACCGGATGGCAGCGGGGTCAGCGTGATCGCCAATGTCGCCATCATCGTGTCATTTGACATGGCGGCCGCCGGCGCGGCGTCCACTTCTTCCACGGCCGGGCAGTCGGCAGGAGGTCAGTCATGAGCGAGCAACGCATCATTCTCGAGATGGGCACCGGCAATGACCTCTACGGCATGGACTACACCAAGGCCGCCTGCCGTGCGGTGCATGACGCCCTGCATCATTCCTCCATCGTGATGTTCCAGTCACTCGGCATCGATCACCACCAGATGCGCGTCGAGGTCACCATCGCGGTCCAGGAGCCGGACGCCGTGGATACTGACGCGGTGGCGCGCGAGCTTCCCCGTGGGCGCGCCGAGGTGACGGTGGTGCAGGGCGGTCTCAATGTGCATGACGAGGCCAGTGGCCAGACGCATGTCATCGCCTCGGCCGCCATCGCCGCCATGCTCGATATCGACCACGACGCCTGGCAGCTGTGTCAGTCGTAGGCAATGCGCGAGTGCGCTGATTGAGGTCGTGTCGCCCAACGAGGAAAGCCCCCGTGCGTCAGTGACGCACGGGGGCTTTGCGGTTCAGACCAGGTGGCGCAGGCGCTGATTACAGCGAGCTGATGCGCAGCACCGGCTTGACGGTCAGACCTGATTTTGAATCCGCGAAGGCCTGTTCGATGTCATCGAAGTCATACATCTGGATCAGCTTGTCGAAGGGGAAGCGGCCTTCCTTGTAGTAGCCGACCAGACGCGGGATGAAGACGCGCGGCACGGCGTCGCCCTCGATCACGCCGATCATCGACTTGCCTTCCGCCATCAGGTCGTGGTGCACGTCCAGGGTCACATCGTGGGTCAGGCCGACGATGGCAGAGGTGCCCAGCGGACGCAGCACCTGCAGGGAGCTGCGCACCAGCATCGGTACGCCGGTGGTCTCGAGGGAGAATTCGCTGCCGCCATCGGTGATGCGCTTGATCTCGCCGACCAGGTCCTCGGTCTTGCCGTTGACACTGTGGGTCGCGCCCAGCTCATGGGCCAGCTCCAGACGGCTCTCGTGCAGGTCGACCGCGATGATGTTCTTGCAGCCGACGATTTTGGCCGCCATCACGGCACTCAGGCCCACGGCGCCACAGCCGAACACGACGAGACTGTCACCGAAGCCCGGCTTGAGGCGATTGAGGATGGTGCCGGCGCCAGTCTGGATGCCGCAACCCAGCGGACCCAGCAGGGCGAGATCGACATCGCTGTCGACCTTGACGGCATTGCGCTCGCTGACCACGGCGTGAGTGGCGAAGGACGACTGGCCGAAGAAGGTGGCGACGTCATGGCCGTCACAGCTCAGACGCTTGCCGCCATCATCCATCACACCGCCGAAGTTGAGCTCACCGCCGCGCTCGCAGACGGTCGGGTGTCCGGTCAGGCAGTGACTGCAATGGCCACAGTGTGCGAAGGACAGCACCACATGGTCGCCCACTTCCATGTCGCGGACATTGTCACCGATCTGCTCGACCACACCGGCCCCTTCATGGCCGAGCACGATCGGATAGGGGGCGATGCCCAGGTCGCGTGCGGCGGCATCGGTATGGCAGACCCCGGTGGCCACGACACGTACCAGAATCTCGTCACCCTTGGGGGACGCCAGTTCGACGTCCTTGAGGTCGAAGGGCTGGCCTTGGGTGGCGGTGACGGCGGCGCGAATTTTCATGGTGTTGATCCCGTTGATGATCGAGTGATGGCGTGATGGCGTTCTTCAGAGGCGTCCCGGGGCGGCGTGTCCTCCGGGACGGTTCTCTTGACTGTTTCAGGGCTGTCGCAAGGCGCTCAGGGCTGCTGGGTCGTGACATGGGCAATCACGGACATGCCGATGCGTACCTTGTCGAAGTCGGGCTGGTTCGGCTCGAACACGATCTTGACCGGCATGCGCTGGGTGATCTTGGTGAAGTTGCCGGTGGCGTTCTCGCTGGCCACGGCCGAGAAGGCGCTGCTGGAGGCCGGTGCGATGCTGTCGACATGGCCAGTGAAGGTCTTGCCCGGCAGGCTATCCAGCGTCATCTCGACCGGTTGGCCCGGCTCCATCTCGGCCATCTGGGTCTCGAGATAGTTGGCGACGACATAGGCTTCCTTGTGCGGCACGATGGCCAGCAGCGAATCACCCGGTTGCACGTAGGCACCGACACGCAGTGAGCGCTGGGTGACGATGCCATCCTTTGGCGCACGAATGACGGTATAGCCGGTGTTCAATTCTGCCTGCTCGAGCGCTGCACGTGAGCGTTCGACCTCGGCCAGGGCTTCCACGCGCTGGGCTTCAAGGACGCCGATCTGCTTTTCCGCCGAGCGCTGAGCTGCCTGGGCCTGCACGAGATTGGCTTCCCAGATGCCCTGCTGTTCATCGGCCTTTTCCTTGTCCTGCTGGGAGGCGGCGTTGGTCATGCGCAGGCTGCGGTAACGCTTGGCATCATTGCGCGCATAACGCAGCGAGGCCTGGGTGGACTTCACCTCGGCGATGGACTGCTGCACGACGGCGTGCTGACGCTCGATGTTGGCATCCAGGTCACCGACCGCTGCCTGTTGGGCGGCGAGATCGGCCTGGGCGGAGTGCAGGGAGGCCTGGTAATCGCGGTCATCCAGCGTGGCCAGGATCTGGCCTTCCTTGACCACTTCGTTGTCTTCCACCAGCACCTTGTCGATCTGACCCGCGACGCGTGTGGTCACCATCACGCTATCGGCGCGCACATAGGCATTGTTGGTGGCTTCGCGGCCATCGTGGCCCTTCCAGTAGAGGCCCGCGTAGGTCGCGACCAGCAGGAGCGCCAGAACGCTCAACAGTAGGGTGGTACGTGTCTTGTTCATGTCGGTGTCGTATCTCGTCGTCTATGTCGAAGAAGGGGGAAGTGGCTGAATCCTGGCTGGCGGGCAGCCGCCGGCTTTGTCTGTGTCTATGCCCCGGAGGGTTGTGCTTGAGGGGGCTGAGACTGAGAGGGCTGAGCCTGAGGGGGCTGAGCCTGAGAGCCCTGTGCTGGCTCTGGTTGAGTTGCCGGCGCCGGTTGGGGCGGATAGGCGCGGATCGGCAGCACCATGACCAGTATCAGCAGCGCCACCACGAAGGGGATGATGGCGAGGTAGGCATCCGCATAGCTCATCACGGAGGCCTGCTCGGAGATGCGCGTGGTGATATCGCTTGCCGCATCCACCTGGATGAGTCCGGCGGGCTGATTGCCCTGCAGGCCGAGTGCCTCGCCCAGGCGGGTGGTGTGCAGCGCTTCACGCGTGACGAGGAAGCTTCCGTAGACCGTGGAGGCCACCACCGTGAACAGGGCGCGCAGCGAGTTGACCATCGCGGTGGCGAACGGCCCTTCCAGCGGGCTGAGCGCCCCGGTGGCATTCATCAGCAGCGGTACCACCACCATCGGCTGGCCCAGGGTGTTGAGCACCTCGATGAGATAGAAGTTGTCGCGATTCCAGTCGCTGGTGAGCTGCGAGCCCAGCAGGCAGCTGATCAGGATCAACACCAGGCCCGTGGCCATCACGTAGCGGCTGTCGACGCTCTTGCGGTTGATCAGTGTCGCCACCAGCGGTGCCAGCAGCAGCTGCGGCAGGGCCATGGTCAACATGACCGGGAACAGCTGCATGGGGCGATAGCCCTGCACTTCCCCCAGGAAGGCGGCGGGAATGGTGCCGGCGGCCAGGGTCAGGAACATGAAGGTACACAGGGTGATGATGCCGAAGGCAAAGTTGCGGCGTGCCAGCAGCTGCAGCTTGTAGAGCGGCATCGGGTGGAACCACTCATGGATCAGGAAGGTCACGAAGACCAGCCCGCCCGTGGTCAGCAGGGCGACGATCAACGGCGAGTTGCCCCAGTCGAGTCGCTCACCCTGGGTCATACCGGCGACCAGCGCGCACAGGGCGGTGACGCCCAGCAAGGCACCGAGCCAGTCGAACTGCTTGCAGCGTTCCAGCTTGAGCGGGTCCTGCGGCAGGCCCCAGGAGACCAGCGCGGCGGCGAGAAGGCATACCGGCGCGGTTTCCCAGAACACCAGATTCCAGTCGCCCAGGTCGCCATAGAGAGCGGCCAGCGGCGCCGACAGATAAGGGCCGAAGGTGGCCGTCATCGCATAGGCCGACAGGCCATAGAGCTTGCTGTGCCACGGCAGGAAGCGCAGCGCCGACATCATCAGCAGCGGCAGGATGCTTCCGGAGGCCAGGCCCTGGGCCACGCGCAGCCCCGCCATCAGCGGGAAGCTGTCGGCGAGGGGCACCAGCAGCGAGAACAGGGCCAGTGACAGGCAGGCACCGATCGCGAAGCGGCGCAGGCTGAAGGTGACGGCCAGCCAGCCGGCGAGCAGCATCATCGAGACTTCCGCCGCGCTATAGATCGTGGTCAGCCAGCTGCCCTCATCGTGGGAGAAGCCGAAGTGTCCGACCACATCCGTCAGGACGGTCTGCGTGACACGCTCTCCCACACCGGACATCAGCGATGCGAGCAGAATGCCCACAAGACCGAGTGCGAGTCGTAGATTGAAGGGTTGAGGAGCGGCCACTGTAGAGTTCCCGTTTTGAGGTGAAGCGCTAGACACCTTGGGTGTCTCGTTATGCGGTACACTGTACCACTTGGTGGTTTTGCTAGGCAAGTAGTTAGCTTGTTAAGGAGTTGTGTCTGTGTCCACAAGAGAAGGTAGTGGCGTGCAGGTCGTGGCCAGGGTGGCGGCGATTCTCAAGAGTCTGGAAGGCAGTGAGCAGGGCATGAGCCTGGGGGAGATCGCCGCCAAAAACGATCTGCCACGCTCGACCGTCAAGCGGCTGGTCGATGCGCTGGCCCAGGAAGACCTGCTGGAAATCCACGGCCATGGCGGGATACGGCTCGGCTCTGCGCTGATGCGGCTGGCGCGACATAGCCAGCTCGATATCACCACGCATGCCAAGTCGTTTCTGGAGGCGTTGAGCGGCACCACCGAGGAAACGGTGGTGCTCTGCAGTCTGAGCGGCAACGAGCTGCTGATACTGCACTCGGTGTTGTCGCCGCTGCCGCTGCGGGTATCGCCGATGGCCGGCAACTTCCTGTCATTGCATGCGACAGCCAGCGGCAAGGTGCTGCTCTCGCATCTCGAGGATGAGCAGGTGGAGCGCCTGCTGGGGACGGATCTCACGGCCTACACGCATAACACCCTCGCGATGCCGGCACTGCTGACGCAACTGGCCGAGGTGCGTCGCACCGGCATCGGCCATGATGAGGATGAGCATATGCAGGGAGTTGGCGCGATCGGAATCGGCCTGGAAACCAGCCAGGGCCATTACTCCGTGTCCGTGGTCGGCCCCTCGTGGCGCATCAGCGAGCGCAGGGCGGAGATTCAGGCCGCGCTGCAGGCGACCCGTGATGAGATGCTCAAGGCCTTTCGTTCACTCAAGTGAGGGCGTTCCGCCAAGGCGGCAAGGCTGCCATGTGCGGCGGCTGATCGAACGGCGAGGTGGTGGAAAAAGCGAACAGTAAGGCAGGCACAAACACGCCGCCCGTCCGAATGGGCGGGCGGCGTGTTTTTACGAGGCAGCACTCAGAGACAGAGCTGAGAAACTGAGCTTGGAAAGAGAGTCTAGAAAGAGAGTCCAGAAAGAGAGTCCAGAAAAAGAGAGCTCAGAGGCCAGTGCTCGCTCAGGCCTCCCTGGCCGCGATCAGCTGGTCCGCCAGGGTCATCAGCTCCGCGGCGATGAAGTCCGGGGTCGGCACATTCTCGGCGGGCAGCACGGCATTGTGCGGGCGCGTCAGCAGGGCGCCCTGCATGCCGGCAGCCTGGGCACCGATGGTGTCCCACACATGGCAGGCGATCATGCACATGTCGCCCAGCTCGACCTCGAGCTGCTCGGCGACATGCTGATAGGTGGCCGGCGCCGGCTTGAACTGCTTGACGCTATCGACGCTGAAGTGCTGCTCGAAGGCCTCGCTGATACCGGCCTTCTCCAGCGGCGTCGGGGAGGCGCCTGCGGGGGAATTGGTCAGCGTCACCAGGCGAAAACCGGCCTGCTTGAGGCGCTCAAGCGCCGGGGCGACATCGGGATGGGCCGGCATCTCGGCCATGCGCGACTTGAGCTCATCGATATCGTCATCCGCGAGTCTGGCCTGATGGATGTCGGCGACCATCTTGAGGGCGCCCACGCCGAGCGCACCGAAGGGGGTATAACGTTGTGAGAGCGTCATGGTCTGCGAGTACAGCACCAGCTGTGCGAACCATTCGCGCAACACGCTTTCATCACCGAACACGCGTGAGAACAACGGCGAGAGCGTGGTGATGTCGAGCAGTGTCTCGTTGACGTCGAACACCAGTACGTCGGGAAAGGTCGTGTCAGACATGATGACTCCTGGGGTGATATTTCACACATGCAGTGGACGCGAAGCGAGGTAGCAGGCCGACGGGTAGCGCCAGGGGGTCAGCGCGGCGGATCAGCGCCAGGGAATCAGCGCTGGCAAGCCCACGTCATTTTATTCATGGTGTCAGACTACCTGTTGTTGAGTGGTTGCTCAAATCATGGCCGCTGGCAGTGTGATGACGTCGGTCAAAGGTCTGGAATGGCAGCGACAGCCTCAGCACCTGACGGCGCTCGATATTTTCATGATCAAATGTTGTACAAACATTGAATTTACGCCATATTGCGTCGCAGAAGGGCTGAAAAAACCAAGAAAACAGCAGGGGTAAGGGACAATGAGCAATATCGCTATCTGGATGGGGCTTGGCTTGGCCGTCACCTTTGTGCTGTTGGCGACTGGCGTCTTTGACAGGCTACTGACCCGTATCGAGCAGGATGATTCGGCGCGCAAGATGAAATGATCTGCTGGCGGTGACAGCCGAAGGGGTTCACGTAAAACCCACCCTCCAGGGTGGGTTTTTTCATGCCCGTTTGGCGACAGAGCCTGCAGGGCAAGCGCGCTTTGCGGTTTCGCGAATCTGAAGCCGGCTAGTCATCGGTCAGCGAGTGTAGTCTTGCGTATCGCTGTGTAATCAAGGCGAAGTGATTTGCTATCGGGATGTTCGTCACGGTCATGGTGACTGGCGAGTCGCGATGAGATCAACGTGCTGAACACGCCAGCAAGTTACCACTGGTTAACGTTTCGAGAAATGTCGCCCACAAGAGAGAGTTGTACAGATATCACATCATGGATAGTGTGAGTTCAGCGGGTTTTACAGAGTATGAGGGATGTTCACACCCGTAATGGTTACCTGAACGCGTGTGATCATTGCCGTAAATTCAATCAGTGTGGCTCCAGGGAATTGAATCATGGATGAGAAAGCCAACGCCGTTCTGTCCTGCCCGGTATGTAACTGCCTGAGCATGGATTATCAATATCATGAGCGCTCTGACGATTACCTGGTGCACTGTGGTGAGTGTGCCGAGTTCATCGGCACCTGGTCGTTGTTGCAACGTGAGCTTGCAGTGCAGAAGGCACGGATTGCCTTGCTCAGTCCGGAACTCGCCAGTCAGAGTCTTTACCGTCGTGTGCGCAGCATGCCCGTCATCCACTGAGGCGTGAACGAGTGGGCTTTCGCAGAGCTCGCCCCGACAATGGTCATCGTGTGTTGCTCTCGAAGCTCCTTTGGGGATGTCTCGAGCACAAATGTCAGATACAGCAAGGCCCCGCCATGGCGGGGCCTTGCTGTATCTGACGTCTGCGGCCGTGCTCAGTTCTGGTAGGCACCGGCGGCGTAGGTCATTTCATAGCTGTGGCTATAGACCTCGAGGATGTTGCCGAACGGGTCTTCCATGTAGACCATGCGGAACGGCTTCTCACCCGGGAAGTACTCGCGTACCGGCATGCGCTGCTTGCCGCCGGCGGCGACGATGCGCTCGGCCAGACCTTCGACGTCCGGGTCCTGGACGCAGAAGTGGAAGATGCCGGTCTTCCAGTACTCGAAGTTGTTTTCCGGCGTCTCGTGGTTCGGGAATTCGAAGATCTCGACGCCGATACGGTCGCCGGTGGACAGGTGGGCGATGCGGAAGCTGCCCCAGCCCGGTCCGAAGACATCGCTGCACATCACGCCGATGGCGGAGTCATCTTCGGTGATGGTGGTCGGCTCCATCACCACGTACCAGCCCAGCACTTCGGTGTAGAACTTGACTGCGGCTTCCACATCACCGACGGACAGGCCGATGTGGGAGAAGGTACGCGGATACGGTGTGTTCTTTTCGTTGCTCATGAGTCACCTCGAGATGTGAGTCGTGAAGGAAATGGCTCGGTCACTGCCTGCGTGACGTTGGAAGCCATCTTGGGTGTCATGAGCAATAATGAAAACTACGTAGCTGTTATGATAATGATAAGACTTGCTTATGGCGGTAGGGCGCACCGTCGCAGTCTTGCTGATGCTGCCTCCCTGACGCTGCCATCCTGATTCTGTCCCCTGACTCTGCCCCCTGATTCTTCCAGCCCCCAGGAGCTTGAATGCTGCAACCCCAATGGCTACGTACCTTTCGCACCCTGGTGAGTGTCGGCAACTTCACGCGCACCGCGGAGCGGCTCGATCTGACCCAGGCCGCCGTCAGTCAGCATGTGCGCCAGCTGGAAACACGACTTGGCACGCTGTTGATTCGTCATCCGCGCAAGATCGAACTGACGCCGGCCGGCCATGCTCTGCTGGATTTCGCGCGTGAGATGGAAACCGCTGAGCAGCGCCTGACCCAGCGGCTGGCGGGCAATGAAGACAGTCATGGCGACATTCGGCTGATCACGCCGGGCAGCATTGGCCTGGCGATCTATCCGCGCTTGCTGGCGCTTCAGCGGGAGTCGCCGGGCCTCAATGTCCACCATCGCTTCGCGCCGACGCGCGAGGTGGTGGAGGCCGTGCTGGAGAATCGCTTCGAGCTGGGGATCGTCACGCTCAAGCCGGATGACCCGCGCCTGAGCGTGACGGAGTGGGCGCGAGAGCCCCTTGAGCTGGTGGTGCCGGCGGGGGTCGAGATCCATGACTGGGGGGATCTCGAGACACTGGGCTTCATCGACCACCCGGATGGTCAGGACATGGCCTCGCGCCTGTTGAGTCGGCGCTTCCCGGGCAATCCGGGCATCAGCTCATTGCCGCGCAGTGGCTCCACCAACCAGATCAGCCTGATTCTGGAGCCGGTCGCCCGCGGGCTGGGCTTCAGCGTCGTGCCGCGTCATGCCCGTGAAGCCTTCCCCGATCATCAGGCCATCCGGGTGGTGCCACCGCCTGAGGGCAGCACGGAGGTGGTCGATACCCTGTGGCTGCTCACGCGAGCGGAATGGCCGCTCTCGGCGCGCGCCAGACGGGTGTTGGAGTATCTGAAGGTGTCGCTGTAGCGCGCCGAGGCATCAGTGCTCAGACCTCGACACTCAGGCATCGACACTCAGGCATCGACGCCGGGCATCAGCGCACTGATCAGCTTATGGAGCAGTTCATGGAACAGTTCATGGAGCAGCTTACGGCTAGCTCAGCGCATAGACCTGTGCCGTCAGGGTGCTGCCATCTTCCAGCGTGATCGTGGCCGGCTGGCGGAGGTATTCGCTGCCTTCGAAATCATCCAGCGCTTGCCAGTGATCGGCCAGGTTGTCGGAGGAGAAGACGTGACCGCGGATGGTGTCGCCCGCCTCATCCAGTCTCAGCCCCGGAAAGCCCATCTCAGCCCCCCAGCCAGCTGCCTCCAGGCGGCCCTTGAGGGTGCCGGGTGTCCAGCTGCCGCCAATGTCGAGCATGACGTGTTCGTTGGGGCCGCCCGGGCCGAGGGTGCCGTAGATGAATAGATGCTGCATGGGAGTCTCTGTCGTTCGTCGGGGGAGAAGCCTGTCTCGGCGGCGCGCGCCGGACGGAGCGAGGGCTTGCGGCCGTTCACGGCTGCCTTGAGGTAGGCCCCGGAATCTCGAGGCCGGAAAATTCGCGTGTCAGCCAGCGGGTGATCGGTTGGATCACGGCGCTGTTGGGATGGCGGACACTCATGCGATAGCCGTGGCGGTCCCGCGAGATATGCGGCGTCAGGGCGATCAGCGAGCCGTTGTCGAGCAGGTCCTGGATGACGTGGCTCCAGCCCAGCGCGACGCCCTGATGATTGACGGCAGCATTGAGCGTCAGCGGAAAGTTGTTGTAGGGGAAGGCCTTGTCGAGGCGCGGCACCGGCAGCCCCGCGTGGCGACACCAGGTGGCCCAGTCCAGCCAGCGGGTATCGCGCATGTCCAGATGCAGCAGGGTGATACGCGACAGCGCCTCGGCATCCAGCCCCTTCTCGAGCCCATGACGCCGGGCGTAGTCCGGGGAGCAGACCGGGAAGGCGCGCTCCGCGACCACCAGCGTATCGCGATGATCGCCCGTCAGCGGCGGGCCGAAGCGGATCGCGATGTCGGCCTGCTGCATCTGCGGGTCTTCATCGCGATCGATCGGCAGCAGCGTGAAGTGGCAGTCGGGGAAATCCTGTTCCAGCCGCTCCAGGCGCGGGCGCAGCCAGACATGCGCGAAACCGGCGCCCGCGGCGATGGTGATGCGCGGCGTCGGTTTGTGCACCTTGCGACGTGCTTCCGTGACGGCGCTGCATACCTTGCCAAGCCCGCCTGCCAGTTCGGCATGGAAGCTCTCGCCGTAGTGGTTGAGGATCAGCCGGCCGCCCTGGCGATCGAACAGCGGGTGGCCCAGATGCTCCTCCAGCGCGCGGATGCGCTGGGAGATGGTGGGCTGGGTGGTATCCAGCTCACTGGCGGCGGCTGTCATCGACCCCAGACGGACCGTCACGTCAAAGGCGACCAACCCGCGCAGGGAGGGCAGGTCATCCAGAGGGCTTGCGCTTTCCAGCGGCGCTGGGGAGCTTGTCTTTCGGGCCGGCACGAGAGTCCTCACTGTGATGCGCTGTCGCGGCGCCCCTGTCGTACTGTTGTGGCCTAGATGATGGCCTGGCTGATGGCTCGGGCGATTGCCTGGATAAGGCATGAGAAGGCATCAGCCAAGGATCACCGGATACGAACAGGAGTGCCGCCTTGTATAGGCGGCACTTATACGCGACGCAGCGAATGACATCAACGCTCAGCCCGGCGGATCAGGCCATGAAGTCGCAACGGATCCTGACCAGCGTCGCATCGGATCCTGATCGAGGCGTTGCTGGTCCTGATTGACGCGCCGCCGATATCAGTCGGTATCGCGCTCGGCAATTCGCGCATGCCAGGCGGCAATGCTCTCTTCGGGATACTCGGCGTGATGAGCATCACGCGCTTCGTGCGCGACTTCCACCCAGTTGGCCTTGCTGTCGAGCATGATGTGGACATGCTCCGGCGGCACGGGCAGCGGGGTGTCGATCGCCCCCGCCTGAGGGTGAATCAGCTCCGGCCAGCGGGCATCGTAGAGCCACAGCGCACTGCCGCAGCGCTTGCAGAAGTGACGTTCCGCCGGACTTTCGACCCCGTCAGTCACCGCGTGATAGATGGAGAGATTGTCCCGGCCTTCCACCTTCAGGGTGTTGGCATCGCCCGCCAGATTGATCGCGTAGCCACCGCTGCCCGCCGTCTTGCGACAGATCGAGCAATAGCAGCGCTGATACGGATAGGGGTGCGGCGATTCGAGCTGGAATGTAACGGCCTTGCAGTGGCAGGAACCTTCAAGCTGCATGAGGAATCTCCCTTGTGATGCATGAATGAGGACGCTGGCGCTGACTGGCCATGCATCGCCCGAAGGGCAATGTTACTCCATCCGGGCGCAAGGCGGCGGGCCGTCATTCATCACTTGCCACGAGCCAGTAATCGCTATCCGTGCCGCGCGTGAGTCTCACTGCGGCAGGGCGTAGACATAGGCCTCGAGTTCACGATTGTCATCGAGAATGACGGTGGTCACGGTGCGCTGATAGATGGGGCCCTCGAAGTCATCGAGGGCATCCCAATGCTCGGGCAATTGCGCCGAGGAGAACACGTGGCCGCGTATCACCTGGCCCGTGTTGTCGACGACCAGCCCCGGGAAGTTGTGCTCATCGCCGTGATCGGTGTTTTCCAGTCGGCCGCGTAGATAGGCCGAGCTCCATTCGCCATCGATATTGGCGATGACATGTTCGTTGAGGCCGCCGGGGCCCAGTGGACCGTAGATGAAGAGATGTTCCATGCGTCTGCCTGTCGGGTTGGGGAAGGGGGATGATTCGCGAGGGAAAGACGGCCGTACCGGCACCGTCTTCATTGACGCTGACGTTAGCCAATGATGATGAAGGTTGAGTGGCGAGGTTCAACCCCTTGTTGACGTGAAGCACTCAACGCAACGCCCACAAACCAGATTGCCCCCACTGGGCGGGCCAGTGAGGGCAATGGTCAAGCGGGGGGCGGAGCAGGTCAGACGCGTTTCACGCCCCCGCCTTCACACGCTCAGACGCGGCTGTCGAAACCGCCGGCCGGCTCTTCGCCGATCACGTCCGGATCGAAGGGCTTGCGCGCGAAGACGCGACGCAGTGCCGGTTCGAAGTGCTCCAGCGGCGGGGTCGGGTAGTCGGGATCGAAGGCCGCCTGATCATAACGCTCGCAGAAATCCACGCACTTCTGATACCAGGGGTGGTCCTTGTAGATCTCGCGCTCGTTGCGGTCCTCGCCGTAGAAGTGACCGTAGTAGAACTTCTGGAACAGACCGTGGTGATGGATGATCCAGGTCACTTCGGCACGTACGTACGGGCGAATGATGGCGGCGGCCAGCTGCGAGTGATTGTAGGGCGCCAGCTCATCGCCGAGATCATGCAGCAGAGTGGCGACGACCAGGTCGTCATCGGCGCCATCGGCCTCGGCGCGGGCCGCTGACTGAAGGGAATGCTCCAGACGACTGACCTTGTAGCCACTCAGGCCATCATCGAGCTTGCGCAGGGCAAGCTTGAGGCGCTCCACCAGCCCTTCATTGAACTGATCTTCAAGACGCTCGAGCAGCGCATAGTCTTCTGCGGTGCCGTCCTTCATCTGGGTGAATGAAACCTGATCCATTACGCCATTTCCTCACGGTTTTCTTGTTGTGCCTGCTGCTGACGCTGACGCATCAGGGTCGTGGCGAAGCGCTCACGCGGGCCATCGCTGTCCATGTAGCAGCCCTGCAGGTGGCGGTGCCCCTCATTGGTGTCGAACGCCGTACGGCCATGCAGCACGCGGGTGTTGTCGAACATCATCAGCTCTCCGGATTCGAGTTGGAAGCGAATCTCGTTGGCCGGGTCCTGGAACAGCTGCCCCAGACGCTGGCGGGCCTGATGGTAGCGGCGAGTGTTTTCCAGCGACATGTGCGGCAGATGATCGAGGCGCGGGCTGTAGTTGACGCCGATGGGTTCACCATCGGAATTCTCGCGAATCACGCAGCGACGCGTGGTCAGCTCGGTGCCGGCATCCAGGAAGCGGAAGCCGACCGGCGTGGTGCGCAGCAGTTCATAGCCTTCCGGCATCTCGGCCTTGAGCTGCTTGAGCGCATTGAGGCTGTCGACCAGCGTGGACAGGCCACCGGTGGTCTCGTTGACCAGGCAATGCAGCATCTGGATGCCCGGCACCGGATCACGATACGGGTTGTCGGTGTGCGGCCCGAGCGCCACGCTGCGGTAGGCCAGGTCATTGCCCGTCGGACGCGAGTACACCTCGAAGTAGCTGCCGAAGTTGGTGTCCTTCACGTAGCCGAAGTGACCGGCCACTTCCAGAATGCGCTCCGGATCGGTCGGCACGTTCTGCACGATGATGTAGCCAAAGCGCAGATAGGCCTTCAATGCCTTCTGGAAGTCCTCATTGTTGCCCATCTTCTCCCAGTCGACGCGCTGCGCCTGCTGATCGATGCTCGCATCCCAGCTCTCGGGCTTGGGGAACGGCGTGATGCCCTGCAGTTCATGCGCCAGCATGGTGAGGTCATACACCTCGCAATGCCCGTCACTGAAGGTGAATTCCACGTGCGTCTCGTCGACCGGGCGCGCCGCGGTCAGCTCGAGGTTGACGTCGATGGCATGCGAATCGAACAGACGCTGGGTGGTCACCTCATCG
The DNA here is from genome assembly GCF_045066615.1 of Cobetia sp. Ld8. Classification (NCBI taxonomy): domain Bacteria; kingdom Pseudomonadati; phylum Pseudomonadota; class Gammaproteobacteria; order Oceanospirillales; family Halomonadaceae; genus Cobetia; species Cobetia sp. Ld8. The sequence continues at coordinate 184,328 of NZ_JBISHF010000007.1, forward strand.
AGCTGCTCCGGGTCCTGGGTGCGCTCGCGCAGCCACAGCGGGCTGACCGGCTCCAGGCCTTCGGCGGTGATCAGGTTCAGTGACAGCGGTGACTCGCTCAGGGTCAGCGGCAGCGCATCGGACAGGGCATTGGTCAGGGACATGCAGGCATCTCTCCATTAGCACGGTTGTATATCGTGGCCATTATGGGAGCGAGGCATGGGACCTAAGTAGGGGGTGAGTGTTATTGGAGGGTATGCATTTTTCTTATGGGGGGCTGGTGGTGAGGGAGGTTCGCGCCCGCTACCCGGCCGCCATTGCGCGTGCCCAGGGCCTGTCCATATATGCTAAATAGATGATTTATAAATTGTTTTGTCTTTTTTGTTACCATCGTCGCGGACGAGGCGGATAGCGGTGGCGGATTGGCCCCAAACCTGCAGAGCGAATCGGTGATACCTGTCGTCAGTGAGTCGGTCGTGCTCTCGGGCTCGCGTGGCGCAAGGAGGATCACTGTTCTTGATAACTGGCATTTTGCATGCTCATCCAAATCGATAAATAACTGCTATCTCGCTTTGCTAAGCTAAGCAGGTTTCCGCTTCGGCATCTCAGCGACTTCGCTTGATGATATACCTGCCCTGACACCTGTGACGCCGGCTCAAGCCTGCCGTGCCGAACAGGACACAATAAAAGCAAGGAGATCCCGCTTGGAACTGATCCAGTATGCTCTGGACAATCTGGAGCTCTTGACCACACGCACGCTTGAGCACATCTCGCTGGTCGGGGTGGCGGTGGGAATCGCCACCCTGACGGGCGTGCCCATCGGTATCGCGATCACCAAGAACGAGCGAGCCGCCAAGACCGTGCTGTATATCGCCTCGATCATCGTGACGATCCCCTCCATCGCGCTGTTCGGCATCATGATTCCGATCCTGTCGTTGATCGGGCAGGGCATCGGCTATCTGCCGGCCGTGATCGCCGTACTGCTGTATTCGCAGCTGCCGATCATCCGCAACACCTATACCGCGATCAACAATGTCGACCCGGCGCTGCGCGAAGCCGCCAGAGGGGTGGGCATGAGCCAGAATCAGCGTCTGTGGATGGTGGAGATTCCGTTGGCCGTGCCGATCATCATGGCCGGTGTACGCACCGCCGTGGTGCTGAATATCGGGGTGATGGCGATTGCGGCCTATATCGGTGCCGGGGGGCTTGGCACCTTCATCAGTCGAGGGATTTCCCAGTCTGATCCTCGGCAATTGATTGTCGGGGCGGTGGCGGTCAGCGTGCTGGCCATCCTCGTCGACTATGCATTGTTGGCGCTGCAGAAGCGCCTGACGCCCAAGGGCATGGACCGCACCACAGCGGCCGCCGCCTGAGGCGTCATTCGCGCGCCATTCTGCCAACACGACAAGGAACGCTTCATGATCGAACTCGACAACCTGACAAAAGTCTTCGATACCCCGAAGGGCGCCGTGACGGCGGCTGACAATATCAGCATGAAGGTCCCGAGCGGTGAGATCTGCATCCTGCTCGGCCCCTCCGGCTGCGGCAAGACCACCAGCCTCAAGATGATCAACCGCATCATTCGCCCGACCTCGGGGCGAGTGCTGATCAACGGGGAAGACACCACCAATCTCGATACCCAGGAGCTGCGCCGCAACATCGGCTACGTGATCCAGCAGATCGGTCTGTTCCCGAACATGACCATCGAGGAGAACATCACGGTGGTGCCCCGGCTGCTGGGCTGGGACAAGGCGCGCTATCGCGAACGTGCCCGTGAGCTGATGCGCATGATCGCGCTCGAGCCCGATGCCTTCCTCAAGCGCTACCCGAGTGAGCTGTCCGGTGGCCAGCAGCAGCGCATCGGCGTTGCGCGTGCCCTGGCGGCGGACCCGCCCGTGATGCTGATGGATGAACCCTTCGGGGCCATCGATCCCATCAATCGCGCGGTGATCCAGGATGAGTTCCTCAAGATGCAGCAGGACCTCAAGAAGACCATCATGTTCGTCAGCCACGATATCGATGAGGCGATCAAGATGGGCGATCGCATCGCCATCTTCCGCGGCGGCAAGCTGGTGCAGTATTCACCGCCCGATGAATTGCTGGCCGCGCCGAAGAACGAGTTCGTCGAATCCTTCCTGGGCGAGGACCGTGCTCTGAAGCGCCTCAACCTGGTCAAGGTGCGCGACCTGGCCAGTGAAGACATCGGCATGGTCACGCCGGATGACACCCTGACCACGGCGCTCGAGCGCATCGAGGCCTACGGCTATCAGAACAGCATCGTGATGGTGAACGACAAGCGTCAGCCGGTCGGCATCATCAGTGCCGCCATCGCTCGCACCTCCAAGGGCCATTGCCGTGATCACTTCCAGAGCGTGCCCGTCGTGGTCAGCCTGGAGGATGACCTGCGCAAGGTGGCCTCGCTGATGTTCGCCAATGACATGACCTGGATGCCGTGCGTCGATGACGAGGGGCGTATCGTCGGCCAGATCACCCAGCGCGCCATCACCCATCATCTGGGTTCGCGCTATCGGGCGCATGCGGGTGGCGGGGCTTCTGGCCAGCAGGGTGAGATGTCCGCGACCGCGCTGCACAAGGAGTAAGCCCATGCCGACACTGAAATTCACGGGCTTGCTGCGGCTGGTGGCCGTGGTCGCGATCTTCATGGCTGGGGTCTGGAGCCAGTCGAGCGGGGTGATCGAAGAGTTCCTCTTCTATATCCCCGACATCCAGTTTCTGACGGTACAGCACCTCTGGTTGACGGCGCTGTCCGGCGGGCTGGCGATCCTGGTCGCGGTCCCGCTGGGCATCATCCTGTCGCGACCGAGCATGACGCGCTACGCCGAATCCGCCATGCAGGTGCTCAACGTGGGCACCACCATCCCGACGCTGGCGGTGCTGGCCCTGTCGATGAGCTTTCTGGGCATCGGCACCGTGCCGGCGGTCTTTGGCCTGTTCGTCGCGACCCTGCTGCCCATCACCCGCAATACCTACACGGGACTCAAGGGCGTGTCACCGGCCTTGAAGGAAGCGGCAGCCGGGATCGGCATGTCGCCCCTCCAGCGTCTGGTGCGGGTCGAGTTGCCCAATGCGCTGTATGTGATGTTCGCCGGGATTCGTACCGCCCTGGCGATCAATGTCGGCACGGTACCGCTGGCCTTCCTGATCGGCGCCGGTGGACTGGGGGAGCTGATCTTTACCGGGATCGACCTCTATGACCCCATCATGATGCTGTCCGGTGCCATCCCCACGGCGCTGCTGGCGATCGGGGTGGATGTGCTGGTGGCCTTCGTGGCCTTCCTCGTGGTGCCGCGAGGCGTCAACCCGGCACGGGCATGAATGAAGACCCACGCGCCGACCCGCTCGGCGCGTGGTGACAGACTGCACGACCTGAACAACAACAACCGGCTGGACCGAAATTTCACAGGATAGGAGAACACCATGAAGACCTTGACGACTCTGCTGACCGGCGCGGCACTGGCCGCTTCACTTTCCACGGCGCAGGCTGAAGAGATTGTGGTGGGTGGCAAGAACTTCACTGAACAACAGATTCTCGCCAGCATGACGGGGCAGTATCTGGAAGGCTTGGGGTATGAGGTGGAAGAGCGCTCCGGCATGGGCTCCGCCGTCCTGCGTCAGGCGCAGGAAAACGGCCAGATCGATCTCTATTGGGAATACACCGGCACCTCACTGATCAACTACAACGATGTCAGTGAGCGCCTGAGCCCGGAAGACACCTATGCTCGCGTCAAGGAGCTGGACGCCGAGAAGGGCCTGGTGTGGCTGGAGCCGTCTGCGGCCAACAATACCTACGCACTGGCGATGCGTGAGGCGGACGCCCAGGAGCGCGGTATCGCCTCACTGTCCGACCTCTCACAGGCGGTCAATGACGACAAGGGGCTGTCCTTCGCGCTGAACGCCGAATTCTATGCACGCGATGATGGATGGCGTCCGCTGCAGAAAGCCTATGACTTCCGTGTCGGGCGCGCCGACGTCAAGCGCATGGATTCCGGTCTGGTCTACCAGGCACTGCGTGATGGCCAGGTCGATGTCGGCCTGGTGTTCGCCACCGATGGCCGCATTCCGGCGTTTGATTTCACGGTGCTCGAGGACGACAAGGGCTACTTCCCGGCCTACGCCCTGACGCCGGTGGTGCGTGAGGAGTCGCTCAAGGCCAACCCGGAACTCGAGTCGCAGATGAATGCGCTGTCCGCCGAGCTCAATGACGACACCATGGCGAGCCTGAACGCCCAGGTCGATGTCGAGAAGAAGAGCATCGAGCAGGTCGCTGAGGACTTCCTGAAGGAACACGGCCTCAAGTGACCTTCAGGTACGCCTGATCCTCTGATAGCGAGGTTCAGGGACCATGCCAGCACGACAAGGCCGCCTGCGGGCGGTCTTGTCGTCTCTGGCGGCCGCGCCTGCCTCGCTCGCATCTGCCGCCATCCCGTTGGTCATTTTCGTGTTTGCCAAATTGGAGAAGTCCCATGTCTGCTCCGGATTGTCTGCCTCATGCTTTGCCCACCTCTCATGCCATGCCCACCTCTCATGCACCTGCTGAGGATGGCTTGGCGCCTGCGCCGCTGTCCCTGATCCATGAATATGATGTCACCCGTCTCAGCGCAGAGCAGCTGCACCAGGCCAAGCGCTGCCTGCTGGATCTGCTGGGCGTCGCGGCAGGTGCGACGCGGACTCCCCTGGCCGCCAAGGCGGCTCGCTACGTCACGCGCCAGCACGGCGGCGACTTGCCGTTGTTGTTTGCCAGCGGCACGGCCTCTTCCAGTGGTGTCGCCCTGCAGGGTGGCTGGTTGATCGATGCGCTGGATGCCCACGATGGCCAGGTGCTGACCAAGGGGCATGCGGGGGTAGCCTTGTTGCCCGGTCTGCTGGCACTCCCGGAAACTCGGCAACTCAGCGGGCAGGCGTTTCTGGCGCTGCTGGCCTATGGCTATGAGGTCGCCACGCGCGCGGGCATCGCCTTGCATGCCCAGAGCCCCGATTACCATACGTCGGGGGCCTGGAATGCGCTGGGCGTGGCCGCAGTGGCTGCGCGTCTGCGCGGCTTTGATCGTGAGACGTTGCACCACGCGTTGGGCATCGCCGAGTTCTACGGGCCGCGCAGCCAGATGATGCGCTGCATCGATCATCCCACCATGCTCAAGGATGGCTCCGGCTGGGGCGCGATGACCGGCATCTCGGCGGCGCTGCTGGCGGAAGATGGCTTCACCGGAGCGCCGGCATTGACGGTCACGGCGCCGGAGGTCGCTGCGCTGTGGCAGGACCTCGGTCAGCGTCATTATCTGTTCGAGCAGTACTTCAAGGCCTATCCGGTGTGTCGCTGGGCACAGCCGGCAGTGGAGGCGGTACTGTCATTGGCGGGCGCCGTGGCTGAGCCCGACGACATCACGCGTATCGAGATCATCACCTTCCATGAGGGCAAGCGGCTGCATGTCACGCACCCCGACACCACGGAGCAGGCGCAATACAGCCTTCCGTGGTCGGTCGCCTGTGCTCTGGGGCGGGGCAGCGTGGATGTGGCAGGTGTCTGCGATGCCCTGGATGATGACGACCTCAAGGCGCTGGCGAGCAAGGTGGTGATCGAGGAGGACGCCACATTCAATGCCCGTTTCCCCGCCGAGCGCTGGGCCCGTGCGCGAATCGTGCTGAAAAGTGGCGAGGTGCTGGAAAGCGCAGACCATGAGGCATTGGGCAATCCGGACAAGCCGCTGACGGATGCTCAGGTGCTGGCCAAGTATCAGGCCCTGGCGGAGCCGGTGCTGGGAGCTCGCGCGGCCAGGTTGCGGGATGTCGTGATGGATCTGGAATCTCGGCCGGTCTCCGAGCTGCTGGCGCTTCTGGGTGCACCGGCTTGAACATGGCGGCCGCGGCTGACATTCTGCGCGGCGCTTGATTCTCATTGGCCTGCTTTCTGGCCTTGGCCTTGGCCTTGGCCTTGGCCCTGGCCTTTCGCCTGGTTTTCTACCTGGCTCTGACCCTGACCCTGGCCCTGACCCTGGCTTCTGCTCTTCGTTGCCTTCTCTTTTCATTACCGAGACTTGCCCATGCACCATCAAGATCACCTGCGCGTTGGCGCGGCCCAGATCAACGCCACCCTCGGCGATATTGAGGCCAACCTGGAACGTCATCTCGACATCATCCATCAGGCGCGGGATGTCGATCTGGACCTGCTGGTCTTCCCGGAGCTGTCGCTGACGGGCTATGGCATGGGCAGCCGGGTCATTGATCTGGCCTTTCCGCCACATGACCCGCGCTTGCTGATGCTCGCGCGTGCCGCGGGCGACATGCAGCTGGTAGTGGGCTTTGTCGAGGAGGCCAGTCCGGGGGAGTACTACAACGCCCTGGCGATTCTGCAGCACGGTGCGCTGCAGGCCGTGCATCGCAAGCTGAACCTGCCGACCTATGGCGGGCTGGAGGAGGGCAAGCTGTTCACCCACGGCAGCGACCTGACCCAGAACGATGTGCGTGAAGGCTGGTCAGCCACCTCACTGATCTGCGCGGACCTGTGGAATCCGGGCCTGGTGCACGCCGCCATGCTCGCGCGTCCCACCGTGCTGTGTGCGCCGATCAATTCGGCCTCGGGCATCGTCAGCGATGATTTCTCCAACGAGCAGAACTGGGCGATCAACCTCCAGTTCTACGCCATGACCTACGGCACGCCGGTCATCATGGCCAATCGCTTCGGGCCGGAAGGCGGCAGTCATTTCTGGGGCGGGTCGCGAATTCTTGGCCCGCGCGGGGAGACGCTGGCCCAGGCGGAAGACCGCGAGATGCTGATACATGCCGAGCTGTCGCGCACCGCGATCGCCAAGGCCCGTTTCGAGCTGCCGACACACCGCGACGCCGATACGCCGCTGGTCCGTGACCTGATGCTGGGCTATCGCTGAGCGATTGGTGTTGAGCAATTAAGCCTCTCGAACAACAAGACGCCCGCGCCAGAATTCTGGCGCGGGCGTCTTGTTTGCGGTCTTGTTTGCGTTGCCGGCAATGCGGCTCAGGACGGGAAGCTGAACTGAGCGGCTTCCTGAGCACTGCGCTCAGGCCAGCGCTGGGACACGCTCTTGCGCCGGGTATAGAAGCGCACGGCGTCGGGGCCATAGGCGTGCAGGTCACCGAACAGCGAGTCCTTCCAGCCGCCGAAGCTGTGGAAGGCCACCGGTACCGGCAAGGGCACGTTGATGCCGACCATGCCGACCTCGATCTGGTCGGCGAAGCGGCGTCCGGCCTCGCCATCGCGGGTGAATAGGCAGGTGCCGTTGCCGTACTGGTGGTCATTGATCAGCGCGATGGCGTCTTCGAAGCTTGCCACGCGCACCACACAGAGTACCGGGCCGAAGATCTCGTCACGATAGATGCTCATGTCCGGCGTGACGCGATCGAACAGCGTTGCGCCCATGAAGAAGCCGGGCGAGCTCTCGACCAGCGGGTGAGTGCGGCCATCCACGATCAGCTGGGCGCCAGCGCTGGCGCCTGCCTCGATATAGCTGGCGACCTTGTCACGCTGCGAGGCATTGATCAGGGCGCCCATGTCGTGACCGGGTTCGGTACCCGGGCCGATGCTCATGGCGCGTGCCTGAGGGGCGAGACGTTCGATCAGGGCATCCGCGGTTTCATCCCCCACGCAGACGGCCACCGAGATGGCCATGCAGCGCTCGCCTGCGCTGCCGAAGGCGGCCCCGATCAAGGTGCTGGCGGCATTGTCGAGATCGGCGTCCGGCAATACCACGGCGTGATTCTTGGCGCCTCCCAGCGCCTGGATCCGCTTGCCCTGACGAGTGCCGCCTTCGTAGAGGCTCCGCGCCACGGGTGTCGAGCCGACGAAGCTCATCGCCTTGACCTCCGGGGCCGCGATCAGCGCCTCGACGGCTTCACGATCACCATGCACCACGCTGAAGAGCCCTGCGGGCAGTCCGGCTTCGTGCAGCAGGTGGGCCATCTTGTTGGCCGCCGACGGACTCTGTTCCGACGGTTTGAGGATGAAGGCATTGCCGCAGGCCAGCGCCATCGGGAACATCCAGAGCGGCACCATGGCTGGGAAGTTGAACGGCGTGACACCGGCCACGATGCCCAGCGGTTGATGGTTGGACCAGGTGTCGATGCTCGGCCCGGCATTGTGGGAATACTCGCCCTTGAGCAGCTCCGGCACGCCGCAGGCATATTCGACGTTCTCGATGCCGCGCTTGAGTTCGCCCATGGCGTCGTCGAGCACCTTGCCGTGCTCTTCACTGATCAGGGCGCAGATTTCCTGAGCATCCCGTTCCAGCAATGCCTTGAAGCGATACATGACCTGAGCGCGCTTGGCGGGCGGCATGGCGCGCCAGGCGGGCAGGGCATCCCTGGCGGTCTCTATCGCGCGTTGCACGATGGCGGCATCGGCCAGTGGCAGACGGCGCACGGCTTGCGCGGTGGCCGGATTGAGCACATCCAGGGTGCGTTCGCCAGTCACGGCGTCACCGCCAATCAGGTGAGTCAGGGTATCCATCGGTCAGTTTTCAGCCTTGTGTTCAGTCGCAGAGAATGGGGCAGGGAAAGTCGCTGTCTTGTGCTGAGGTTGCTTGAGCCTGGATTGACCAGTGCTCAGAATTGACGCCCCAGCAGTGCCTCATCGAAGGGATAGCGCGAGATCTTCTCGATGCCGGTCTCGGTGATCAGCACCTCTTCCTCCAGCTTGACGCCATCGGCCGCACCGACTTCGCCGATATAGCTTTCCACCGACACCACCATGCCGGGTTCCAGCACGCCATCCTTGGAGAAGCGATCAAAGTCCATGTGATGCGCGACCAGTGGCGTCTCGCCATGCATGCCGACGCCGTGGATGATCGAGGGGTAACGGCGGTCGAGGAAACGCTCGGGAATCTTCCAGGCGCTCTCGGCGATCTCGCGATAGCTGATACCGGGCTTGAGGATCGACATGTTGTGGTGCACCTGCTCATGCGCCATCTGGTACAGGCTCTGCTGATAGGCGGTCGGTCGGCCCGGCCCGACATGGAAGGTGCGTGAGAAGTCGGAGTAGTAGCCGTGGCAGCCGATGGTGTCGGTATCCAGTGCGACCAGCTCGCCGGGGCGAATCACGCGGTCGCTGGCCTCGTTGAACCACGGATTGGTGCGCGGGCCGGACGACAGCAGGCGCGTCTCGATGAACTCACCGCCCTGGCGGATGACATCGCCGTACATGATGGCGAACAGCTCATTCTCGGTGACGCCGGGCTTGATGGCGGCTTCCACGGCGGCAACCGCGGCCTCGCTTCCGGCCATCGACTGGGCCAGACAGGCAATTTCCTCAGGCGTCTTGAGACGGCGGCAATGCAGGGTGTCCTGCATGCAGTCGAAGACTTCCAGCCCCTGCGCTTCCAGCGAGCGCGCCAGATTCAGGGTGCAGCGATCCAGCCCGACCTTGCGATTGCCGCCACCATGTTCCTCGACCAGCTGGGCAATCTCGATGCCGAACGGGTCGCTCGAGAGGTTGTCGCGCTGGTTGACGGCGGACCACACCACCTTGGACGTGCGCGCCTCATCGATGGTTTCAAGCCAGGTCGAGACGTGGGCGCTGCCGGGGTATTCGAACAGGATCACCGGCCCCTCGAGAGGCACGTAGATGTAGCGGGTGGAGTTGCGCAGGAAGTAGCCGAACATGTTGCGCGAGCCGGTGGCGTAGCGCTGGTTGTTGGGATCAAACAGCACCACGGCGGCGTAGCCCTGCTCCGCCATCATGGCGCGCAGGCGGGCCAGACGACCGCCGCGCAGCTGCACAGGGTCAAAGGCCGTGGGAATGCTGTCGCCATTGGCCATTGGCGCGGACGGCACGATCGGGAAGCTTGAGGGTTCACTGTCGGTCAGGCGTTCAAAGTCGACGATGCTCATGGTTGGTCTCGGCTCACGGTCTGGTGAAAAGGTCAGGAAAGGCGCTGGAAAAAGGACTGGCACAGGCGCTGGTACAAGACAGGGCGCGCCGGGCTCGGGCATGTCAGTCCGCCAGGTTGTCGCTGCGCTGCATGCCTTCCTTGAGCAGGCGCTCGTGGATAGGTGCCATGCGGCCGAAGATTCGCTGGGCGCGCTCAGGGCGACCGATGAAGCCGGGCTCCTTGGCGTAAGCGAATATCACGGTATGGCGTTCGCGCTCACCGCGAACCGGGGTGACGCGATGCAGGGAGTAGCGACCGAAGAAGATCTGCAGGTCGCCCGGCTTCAGATCGATGGCGGTCAGGCGCGAGCGGTCTCCGTCGAGCACCTTCTCGACGCCCTCGAAGTTCTCGCCCTCGGGGCTGCGGATTCCGGCGGCGTATTCGAAGCGGCCACCCGCATCGGACTGGCGGGTCATCATGGTGACGATGAATTCGTTGGTGTCGTAGTGCCAGGGATGCTGGCAGCCATCGCGCAGCACGTTGACGACCAGATCCGCGAGCGGGTCGGCATATTGGTGAATGTCGTCCATGCCGACGACGCTGGCGATGAAGTGCTGGAAATCGGGATGCGAGTAGACCTGGCGAATCAAGGTGTCCGAGCCGATGCGATCGCCCGCCACGAAACCGTTGGTGCGATCATCGAAGCGATTGCGCGGATGTGATGCAGGCAGTGAGTCATCACCGTCGCTGTTGTAGGGGTTGGTGACGGTCTGGTTGTAGTGCGCCAGCGGTGAAAGGCGCTCCGTTTCCTGCTCCAGTCGGGCCAGCGCCTCCTGCGGCACGAAACCCTCCAGCACGACGCAGCCATCCTGAGCGAGCTGTTCGCGACATTGGCGCATCAGTTCGCGACCCCGCGCTTCTGTCAGTCGATGGATGGGATAGTGTTCAAGATCTATCAGCCCATCGAGAGAGGTATCACTGTCCTGCTGCTGGATTGCGTTCATGCCCGGCCTCCTGTTCCCTGATCGCTAAATAACGTAGGAATAGGTTAGGGGGCGTGTTTTGATAATAGAAATGAATGGTCAAGATCAAATGCATTGCGAGGGCTCATAGATCATGGATACCGACCTGCTTCGTGCCTTTGTCACGGTGGCCGAATGTGAAGGGTTCAGCGCCGCCGGCAAGGTGCTGCATCGCACCCAGTCTGCCGTCAGCCTGCAGATCAAGCGGCTGGAGGATCAGATGGGCGGGGCGCTGTTGTCCCGTACCAGCCGTCGGGTAGAACTCACGGCGTCGGGAGGGCGGTTGCTGCCCTATGCGCGGCACATTCTCAAGCTGCAGGATGAGGCGCGGCAGGTGCTCGGGGTCGACCGCAAGAATGAGCTCATCCGGCTGGGCACGTCGGAAGAACAGGCCAGTACCTACCTGCCCGAATTGCTGTCGCGCTTCGCCGCGGATCACCCCGGAGTACGTCTCGAAGTGACCTGCAAGATCAGCGCCTCGCTGGTGCATGATTTTCAGGAAGGCTTGCTGGACGCCGTGCTGGTGGTGCGTCACGGGCCGACCCAGACCGGGCGGCTGTTGGGGCGCGAACGCATGGTGTGGGTGGTCGCCGAGGACCAGTCGCTTGCAGACTGGGAGGTATTGCCGCTCGCGCTCAATCCGGAAGGCTGCATCTTCCGCGCGCATGCCTTCGCCGCCTTGGGCCGGGATGATCGACAGTGGGATGTGCGTTACTCGAGCCAGTCGCCGACAGGCATCAATCTGCCGGTGAAGGCCGGACTGGCACTGACCGTCAAGACACCGCGTAGCGTGCCGAAAGGTTGTCGTATCGTCGGCGATGACGAAGGCTTGCCGCCGCTTGGCCATGTGGAAATCGAGCTTCATCGCTCGCCTGGCCATGTCAGCGATGCGCTGAGTGACTTCTGCGATCATCTGGAAGCCATCGTCACCGGCAAGGGCAAGCTTGAGGAAGTCGGGGCGCTGGAGGCGAGCGCTGAGGTTGGCACTGAGGCCAGCCCTGAGGTTGGCGCCGATTCAGATATCGCGACAGTGCGTGAGGCAGCGACCGCCGGTTGAGCAGTACTACCAGTGTTGCGAGCAGGTTGAGCTGGTGAGCATGGCGGGATATCGATTCATGGATTTGACTCGGAGACATATCAGCCAATGGGCGATGTAGCGCCCAGCGGGGCTTGCGGCGTGTACGGCCTACGCGCCCCCAGAATGCCCGCGCGCTGGATGATCTCGGGCACGAAGGCTTCCTGACGATGCGCCATGATATGCACGCCACTGACACCCTCGATCTCACGTAGCTGCTGGATCATCTCGATGCAGATATCACGGCCCTCCGCCTTCTGATCCCGGGCTCCCTCCAAGCGTTTGAGCACGTCATCCGGGATATGTACGCCGGGAACATGGCGGCGCATCCACTCGGCGGTGCGTGCCGAGGCCAGCGGGCCGACGCCGGGCAGGATGAAGCATTTCTCCAGCAGGCCCAGATCACGGGCGCGATGCATGAAGTCCTGAAAGCGCGGTAGGTCGAAGCAGTACTGTGTCTGGATGAACTGGGCGCCGGCGGCAATCTTCTTGGCCAGACGATGAGGGCGAAACGCGAAGGGCGGGGCGAAGGGATTGGCGGCTGCGCCCAGAAATACCTGGGGCGCTGAGGTCAGTGTCCGGCCGCTGGCAAAGGCGTGCTTGTCACGCAATCCGGCGACGATTTCCAGCAGTGATAGAGAGTCGAGATCGAACACCGGCTTGGCCTCGGGATGATCCCCGACCTGCACGCCATCCCCGGTCAGACACAGCAGGTTGCGGATACCCAGCGCCGCAGCCCCCAATACATCGCCCTGGATGGCGATGCGATTTCTGTCACGACACGAGATCTGCATCACCGTCTCATGGCCTTCGCGGGCCAGCAGGGCGCACATCGCCACGCTCGACATATGGCAGTTGGCACCCGAGCCATCGGTGGCGTTCATGGCATCCACATGGCCGGCAAACAGCTGCGCGCGCGCATGCACCTCCTGTGGATCGGCAGAGTCGGGCGGCGCCAGCTCGGCGGTGACGGCAAACTGACCGCTGCGAAGTACTCGCTCCAGGCGACCGACGTTGCCGTCGCACTCGGCAGGTGGCAGCTGGGAGCTGTCCGGGATAGTGAGTCTGGAGGTCATTTCAGGCTCTCTCGGCGTCCAGCGGCTTGCCGGGCCACGCGTAGCCAGGATGAGGTGCCCTGCAGGCGATGGTCCACCGGCAACTGCACGATCTCGATCGCATCGCTGTCCTTCATCCGCTGGCTGCCTTCCCAGGCTTCCACCCACACGCAGCGCGTGTCCGGCTCGACTTCACAGTTGCCATTCTGCATGACACCGCCGCAGGGACCGTTGCGCAGGTGCTTGGGGCAGTTCATTGAGCAGGACATGCCGGTCGAACTCAGAATGCACTGGCCACACATCTGACAGTCAAACAGCAAACCCTTGCAGGCTTGCTCCAGCCTGGCGACAGGTTTCTCGGCACGTGCGTAACCGACGGACTTCCACAGCGGCTGCAGTTTGATGATCACCGGCTCGACGGCCTGATAGGTGAGCTCCAGCAGTCGCGCGTGACGTGCGGCCCACAGACGAATCGAATACACGCATGCCTCCTGTCAAAACCTGGCGGGGGTAACGCCCTGGGCGTTTCGGAGCGCTATCTTCGCATGGCCGCCACCCGGGCCGACATCCCGTGGGCGACAGCGTCACTATCGAAAGGCGCAGGATAAGCGGGGAAAAGCATCGTTGCTTGGACTGAAGCCAAAAAGCCCCCGAAACCAAGAAAGCCCCCCCAAACAAGAAAGACGCCGGAGCATTCGCTGCTCCGGCGTTTTTTGGTGTCTACGTCATGTCTTCTTTCTCTGCTCTCAGGGCGTAAGGCCCGCGGCCTGCATGAAGCGGCACAGTGCCAGAGAGGCGAGGCCTAGCGCGGGGACACTTGTTTTAAGGCATGGCTCATGTGCTTCGTGTGTCAGTGTCTTGAGCAGACCTCATGTGTCCTGATTGTGCATAACCTGATGCAGCAACGATGCTCTTTTCCGCTCGTGGTACGACACAAGTTGCCTCGATACAGCCCCCCTCGCCAGTGCTGATAGTGCCATGAGATGCGCTGACAAAAATATGGTGGCTCTTGTTAATAAATGATTGTCAACCATTAACCATGATGCTAGCTTTTGCTCATACCGCAGAAGGCATGCGGAGTTCATGTGTCCTGACATTCAGTGGAGGAAGCAGCAATGGCAGAATTTGAAGGGGCCACTTCGGCCAAGCCTCGCTTTACGCAAGATGAATGGAACGTTCGTGTCGACCTGGCTGCCATGCACCGTCTGGCGAATGTCTATGGCTACGATGACATCGTATGGAATCACATCACGGCGCGCGTGCCTGGAACCGACCATCACTTTCTCATGAACCATTTCGGTCTCCACAATACCGAGATCACTGCCTCCAATCTGATCAAGATTGATGAACACGGTAACGTGCTGGATGGCCCACCTGAGGTAAATACCGCTGGTTTCGTCATCCATCGCGGCATTCACCTGAACATTCCGAACGCCAAGTTCGTGTTCCACTCCCACGCCCCGGCGGGCCTGGCTGCCACCGCGATTCGTGATGTCGTGCACCTGGTGCAGGACTCTTCAATGCTTTACGGCAAGATTGGCTATCACGACTGGGAAGGACTCTCTGTGGATACCGATGAGAGCCAGCGCATTGCCGAAAGCATGGGCAACAACAAGTGCCTCATCATGCGCAATCACGGTTTCCTGACCGTCGGTGAAACCGCCGGTGAGGCCTTCATGAACATGCATTATCTGGTACGTGCCTGCGCCAACATGCTGCAGGTCTGTGCCACCGGTTTGCCGCTGGCCGAGACATCGCCGGAAATGTGGGAAAAAGCCGCTGAACAATATGCTGCCTTCGTGCCGGGCAAGTATGAGTGGCCAGCGCTGTTGCGCCAGATCGACCGCGTTGATCCGTCCTACAAATACTAATAACGATCAATAAATAGCTGGAGCTTGAAATGCAGATTTCTCTAGTAGGCAAACGCGTTTTCATCACTGCAGGCGGTGCTGGCATGGGCCGCGCCACGGTTCTGGCCATGCACGCACTGGGAGCGCGGGTATTCACCTGCGATATAGATGGTGAGGCACTTTCCAGCTTGCCTGAAGACATCACGACGTTCGTGTCTGATGTGTCAGACCCCACTGCCGTGGATGCGATGTTCGACGAGATCCTTCCTGCCGGTCTCGACATCCTGGTCAACAATGCCGGTATCGGCGGGCCGACCAAGCCGGTCGAGGATGTAACCAACGAAGAATGGCGTGCTTGCATGAGTGTCTGTATTGACTCGCAGTTCTATTGCGCGCGGCGTGCCGTGCCGACCTTCCGCAAGCAGAAGAGTGGCGTGATCATCAACCTGGTATCGGCGGCCGGTATCCTCGGGTTCCCTAACCGCAGCCCTTATGTGGCGGCGAAATGGGCGGTCACTGGCTTCACCAAGACACTGGCCATGGAGTTGGGCCAGGACAATATCCGGGTCAATGGCATCGTGCCGGGCAACGTCAGCGGCGAGCGCATGGAGAGGGTAATCAATTCCCACGCCGAAGCTGAGGGCATCGATCCCGAGGAGGTCCGGCGGCTTTATGGCATCGGCGTGTCCATGCAGTGCTACGTCGAGCCGGAGGAAATCGCCGACATGATCTGCTTCCTCTGCTCCGACTACGGCCGGCATGTCTCGGGGCAGGTCGTCGGTGTCGATGGTCACACCGAAACCCTCTACCCGCGTCAGTAAGCGTCTGCTCTGCTGAGTGTAAACGGGTAGCCCGGCGGTTGTAGCAGTGGCCGCCTGTTGTTGGGTCATGAGCGGTGCGGTCTTGATATTCAGTGGATCTGGCCGGTGAGTGGAGAAGAGTGATGATGCAGCTCAGTGAGTACGATGAGCGTCTATTGTCAGGCGCCGAGGGCAAGGCCAGACGACTGGCCATGCAAATGATGGTCAAGGCCGCCGAAGCGTTGGGCGCCGAACGACTTGTCGATGTTTCCATGGCACATGTCAATAGTTGCTTTTACAGCGGTCAGGTGGGGCTCGACTTTGCCGAGTTCTTGCTGGCCGATGGCGTCAAGGTGGCGGTGCCGACCAAGACCAATGTTGGCCTGGTCGATCTGCTGCATCCCGAGCTGCGTCCGGAAAAGGCCAATAGTGAAGCGGTGCAGGGCGCACGGCGATTGATGAAGGTATACGAACAGTTGGGCTGTGAGGTGGTGTGGACCTGTGCGCCCTATCAGCACAAGGTGCGGCCCAAACTTGGCGATCAGATCGTCGGTTCGGAGTCCAATGCCGTGGCCTTTTACAACTCGGTGATTGGTGCCAGAACCAACAAGTACGGTGACTTTCTCGACATCTGTGCGGCCATCACCGGCCGGGTGCCTTATGCCGGTCTGCACCGTGACGAATGTCGCAAGGGCGAGATTCTGTTCAGTCTGCAAGGCGTGCCGCAGAAGCTGCTGGAGCAGGACATTTTTTATCATGTACTTGGAATCGTACTGGGGCGAGAAGCTGGCAGCAGTGTGCCGGTAATCGAGGGCTTGCCAGCCTCGACCAGCGAGGATCAGTTGAAGGCGATTTCGGCGGCAGGCGCAGCTTCGGGGTCGGTCGCCCTGTTCCATGCCATCGGCATCACACCGGAAGCAACAACCCTGAACGATGCCTTCCACGGCGAGTTGCCGGCTCAGGTCAAAGCGGTGACACCACAGATGCTGATCCAGGCTCGTGATGCGCTGACTACCAACGTGTCTGGCAAGGTCAGTGCCGTGTGCCTGGGAACGCCACATTTCTCCTACACCGAATTCGAGCGACTTACGCCACTGCTGGCTGGTCGTCAGGTGCATCCGGGTCTAGGTCTGTATGTATCAACCAGTCGTTATGTGTTGGCTCAAGTACGTGAACAGGGTTGGCTAGCGCTGCTCGAGCAGGCCGGGGTGAAGATTGTGGTCGATACCTGCACCTACTTCACGCCGGTGGTCAACGGCATCAAGGGCCGAGTGATGACCAATTCGGGCAAATGGGCCTACTACGCCCCGGGCATTCTCGATGTGGATGTGGTCTTCGGCAGCCTGGAGGAATGCGTTGAGTCTGCGGTGAGTGGCGAAGTCTGGCGCGATGAGTGCTTGTGGAGTGGTGATTTCTGGGGGGCGGTGACATGTCAGTGAAAGCCAGTGTGCTGAATCCAGGTAGCGTCAGCGGTGAGTTGCTGGTGCTTGATGAGCCCCTGAGTTTCTGGGGCGGCTATGACCCGTTGACCGGCACTATCATCGATCAGCAGCATCCTCAGGTGGGTATCAAGGTGACTGGCAAGGTACTGGTGATGCCGGGTACCCGCGGTTCGTCGGGCACGCCAGGCGTATTGGGCGAGTCCCTGCGCCTGGGTACCGGGCCGATCGGTCTGATCCTCGGCAAGCCGGATGTCAACGTGATGGCGGCCGCGCTGGTGGTATCCGAGTTGTATGACATCCCGGTACCGGTGCTGGTGCTGGAAAAGGCGGGCTACGCCAGGTTGCACAGCGGCCAGGCAGTCAGGCTGGAAAGCAACGGCGGCGTGCTGCTGCAGCACTGAATGTCGACTCTCACAAAATAAAAATGGAGGGGCGATGAGCGAGTCTCTGGCGAATTCGCCTGCAGTGAGTGCGGCCTCGGTCGTTAATCGTGGCATCGGCTTGTGCCTGCTGGCGATGCTGGTGTTCGCCTGCCAAGACGCCATCACCAAGGTCTTAGTGCAGGGGCTTCCCGTGGCTCAGCTCATCATGGTGCGCTATTGGGTATTCGTTGTTTTCGCCCTGATTTATGCCCATTTGCGCGGTGGCTTGAATGCCGCGGTTCGCACTCGATACCCCTGGCTGCAACTTCTACGTTCGCTGCTGTCAGTCGGCGAGATCGCCATCTTTAGCCTCGGCCTGCGTTACTTGGGCCTGGCTGAAAGCCATGCGCTGTTCGCGATGTTTCCGTTGCTGGCCATGGCGCTGGCCGGATTTGTGCTGGGAGAGTTCACCGGTCTGCGCCGCTGGCTGGCGGCGGCGGTAGGCTTCGCCGGCACCCTGGTGATTCTGCGTCCGGGGCTGGGCCTGTTTGAACCGGCGGCGCTGATTCCGCTGTCGGCGGCACTGGCGTTTGCCGTCTACAACCTGATCACTCGGCTGGTTAGCCGCGAGGATGGCTTTACCACCAACATGCTGTACATGGCCGTGGTCGGCTGCATTGCGTCCACGGCCTTCGGCCTGCCGGTCTGGCAGGCCCCCAGCCAGGGGGAGTGGGGGCTGATGGGTGTGCTAGCCCTGACCGGCGTTCTTGCTCACCTGTTGCTGGTCAAGGCCCTGGAATATGCGCCGGCTGGGGTCTTGCAGCCATTCAATTACAGCCTGTTGGTCTTCGCCATACTCATCGGCCTGCTGGTCTTTGGTGAGCTACCCGATGCCTGGACCCTGGTTGGTGCTGCACTAGTGGTGGCAGGCGGGTTCTACGCCATTGGCGCACGCAAGTTAATCAATATATCGGCCGTCTGATACGGGAGAGAGCATCAAATGAAAATCGCTTTTATTGGTCTGGGAAACATGGGCGCGCCGATGGCCGCCAATCTGGTCAAGGCTGGCTTCGATCTGAACGTCCATGACGTCGATCACAACAAGGCCGAGAGTCTTGTTCAGGCCGGTGCGCATTGGGCCGACAGCATTCAGGCGGCCGTCAGCGAGGCCGATGTCGTAATGACCTCCTTGCCATCGCCAGCCATCATCAAGCAGGTGGCCAGTGCTGAGGATGGTCTGATTGCGCATATTCGCGAAGGCGCCATCTGGATCGAGCTGAGTACAAACAATCTGGATGTCTGGCGCGATGTACGTGAGTTGGCAGTAGCGAAGCAGGTGCGCACGCTTGATGCACCGATTTCCGGTGGTGCCGAAGGCGCGGCTGCTGGCACTCTGACCGTGCTGGTGGGCGGCGATCAAGCAACCTTCGATGAGTGCCAGCAAATCTTCTCTGCCATTGGCAAGCGCATCGATTATCTGGGCGAGGCTGGCGCGGGTTATGTCGCAAAGATCGCGCAGGTCGTACTCTGCTATCTGCACTCGGTGGCCTTGTCCGAGGCGTTGATGCTCGGCGTCAAGGGCGGAGTGCCAGCTGACAAGATGCTGGCAATCATCCAGAACAGTACCGGCCGCAGTTACGTCGCTGATCGCTATGGTCCAAGTATCCTTAATGGGGACTACGATCCGACTTTCGAGTTGGGGCTCGCACTCAAGGATATGCGCCTGACACTGGAGCTGGCCGGCCAGGTCATGGCTGAGCTGCCGATGTGTCGTCACGTCGAGCAGATGTATGGGCAGGCGGTCGACCAATTCGGTGGCAAGGCTCCGCACCTGATGGCCGTCAAATTGCTGGAACAGGCCAACGACAAACCGCTCCGCGGCTGAATCATGTGCCCGATACGAGCACGCTGAAACATGAACATCTGAAGCCCTGGATTCCAGGGCTTTTTCATGTTTGTCATCCCTGAGTTGGCGGCATGCCTTGGATCTCTTTCAGTAGCACTTGGCGATAGTGCTCGGCAGTAGCACCTGCCATCTATCGCCAACTGAGCCGTCACCATATGGGGGCAAGGTATAAGCATTGCTGGCGACATGTGTATCCAAGGAGAGGAAAACCACGGGCACCTGAGCGACGATGATGGGGGCATTGTCGTCGGTATCTATGCGTCGTAATTGCAGATGACTTGAGCAACGAGCCTGATCATGAAACGTCAGTGACGAGCCATCTGTAGTGCTTGTAGCCAGCGCTATAAGGACAGCATTATATAAATAATATCCTGGAGGTCGGGAAGCGTATATTGATACTAAGCAGAGCGGTGGGGAGGGCGGGAGAGGAGAGCAGGAGAGAGCGTGATGCGGGAATGAACAGCGAGGAAGGGTTAGAGGTTAAGCAGAGAGAGGCGATGCTATTGGCCGAGTCATGCTGCAGTGTGCAAGCCCCCGAGATGATTCCCGGGAGCTTGCGCGGTACAGCCAGAGGTGACGAGTTTAACGATGATTTATATCATTGAGCTGATAAATTGACATCGAATCAAAACTCAATGATATAGCACCGTCATTACCTTGTTCTTGTTGAGGTAACCAGTCAGGTTGGCATCATCGTCGAAGACCGCGAGATCGCTATCCGTATCCATCAGCAATGGCATGATTTCCTCCAGTGATTGGCTCGCGCGCACCATCTCATGGCCCGCGGGTGGCGTCTGACTGAAATTCTCGCCTCCTTTCACCATGGCCAGCGGTTGTGCCTCGCGCATCACGTGGCCGACACGAATCGCCTTGTAGCGATTGACCCCGCCGATGAAGGATTTGACGTAATCGCCCGCTGGTTCCATGAGAATCTGTGCCGGAGTCCCTTGCTGAATCAGCTCACCATCCTTGAGCAGGGCGATGCGGTCTCCAATCTTGAGGGCTTCATCCAGATCATGCGTGATGAACACGATGGTCTTGTTGAGTTTCTGCTGCAACTGCAGCAATTGATCCTGCATCTCGCTCTTGATCAACGGATCGAGGGCGCTGAAGGCCTCATCCATGAGCAGAATATCCGGATCATTGACCAGCGCACGTGCCAGGCCGACGCGCTGCTGCATGCCGCCGGAAAGCTGATGCGGGTAGTGTTCCTCGACGCCTGACAGGCCGACCTGCTCAAGCCAGTAGCGAGCCTTTTCTTCACGCTGTGAGCGCTCGACACCCTGAATCTTCAATCCAAAGGCGGCATTCGCCAATACGGTAAGGTGCGGGCAAAGCCCGAAGCGCTGAAAAACCATACTGATCTTGTGGCGACGATAATGCTCGAGTTCCTGCTTGTTGAACTGGAGCACATCCTGTCCATCGACGATGACCTGGCCGCTGGTGGGGTCGATCAAGCGGTTGAAGTGACGGATCAAGGTCGACTTTCCAGAACCGGACAACCCCATGATGACGTGGATATGGCCAGCTTCAATGCCAAGCGACACGTCATTGAGTCCAACGACGCAGCGGGTCTGATCCAGGATGTCGCTCTTGCTGGTACCGGCCTTGATCTTTTCCATGGCAGTACCCGGGTCGGCACCGAATATCTTGTAGATATTCTTGATCTCGATCTTGTAGTGGTTGCTCATAATCGTACCCATCAGCTGTTGGTGTGCAGGTGCGCCTGAGCGCGCTTTCCTGAGGCCTGGGTGATGCGGTCGAAGACCATGGCCAGGAGAACGATGGCAAGACCCGCCATCAAGCCGCGTCCTACCTCAAGGCGGGTAATACCCTGCAATACCTGGAAGCCGAGTCCCTGGGCCCCGATCATCGAGGCAATGACCACCATGGAAAGCGCCATCATGGTGGCCTGGTTGATGCCGGCCATGATGTTGGGGAGTGCCAGAGGTGCCTGTACCCAGAACAGTTTCTGCATGCGGTTGGCGCCGAAGGATTGCACCGCTTCGACGATTTCCTTGTCGACCTGACGGATGCCCAGATCAGTCAGACGAATCAGTGGTGGCACGGCATAGACGACCGTTGCCAGCACTGCCGGAATCTTGCCAGGGCCAAAGAGCATGATCGCGGGAATCAGGTACACGAAACTCGGCATGGTCTGCATGATGTCCAGAATGGGCAGCATGATCGCTCTGAAACGGTCAGACCATGACATCAGGATTCCCATCGGGATGCCGATGATGATGGCGACAAAGGTGCATACCAGCATCAAGGCCAGTGTGCGAATCCCTTCCTCCCACAAGCCGAGCAGGCCGATCCCCAGCATGGCCATGGTCAGGCCGATCGTCAGTGATATCTTGCGAGAGCTTGCGTAAGCCGCTGCAGCGACAAGGCCGACAATCAGCCACCAGGGGCAATTGATCAGCAATGATTCAAAGAAGTTGAGTGCCTTGAGAATGGGGTAGAACGACTCTTCCAGGAATGTCGCCCAATGGATGACGAACTGTTCTATCAAGTCGTCAATGGTGCCTCGTAGATACCGCGGGTCAATCAGGTCAGGGAACATGATGAAATCACCTGGTGGTCATTATTGTTGGCAATGATTCATTTGTGCCATTCGAACGATCGGGTCAATGCCAGTTACTTGAACTTGGCAATGACTTTCTCGGCTACCTCGGCGGGAACCCAGGCGGTCCAGGTCGCTTGCTGGGTCTTCAGGAAATGCTCAGCTGTCTGCTCAGGGTCTGCGTCATTGTCTGAATTCCAGGCCAGCAGCGTGTTGACCATGTCATTCTCGAACTGGACCTTGCTCAGGAATTGATAGATCGAGGGTGCGTTATCCTTGATGTTGTTGGCCACCAACGTATTGACTGCTGCGGTACGGAAGCCACTGGTCGTCGGGTTCTTGCAGTTCTGCTCTGCATTGCAGGAGTCATTTGCAGGGTCATAGGGGGCCATGTCCAGCTGTACCATGTCGTACTTGCCGAGAATGGCGGAAGGACCCCAGTAATAGAAGAAGATCGGCTTCTTGCGCTTGTAGTTCGAGACAATGGCAGCATCAAGTGCCGCCCCGGAGCCAGCCGAAAACACCTCGTACTTGTCATCCAGACCATAGGCATGCATCAAGTTGGTGCTGCGTGTCTCCGTGGTCCAGCCCGGGATGCTGTTGTAGAAACGCCCCTTGTCAGAACCGTTGGCCGCGAAGAGTTCGCTGTGCCTTGCCATGTCCTTGACTGACTTGATGTCCGGGTATTGATCGACGACATAACGCGGTACCCACCACGCATCCACTCCGCCACCTGCAAAGACATCACCTGCCACCACGGCAGTGCCTTTTTCCGCACCTTCTTCGAGCAGGGCCTTGGCGTTGCTGCTCCAAAGCTCAGGCGCGATATGCGGGCGACCTTTCTTCACCATCGTGGTGGCCGTGGTCACGGTCTCGCCCGGAATCAGTTGCGTTTTGCACTCAAAACCATTCTCGAGAATCTTGGCTTCTATGTGGGCGATCGTCGAGGCGGAAACCCAGCTCATGTCGGCAATCTGGATGGTTTCGTCCAGCTCGCAACTCGCCTGAGCCTGGTTCGTGAGTGCCAGCGAGGAAACGATACAAGCTGCCAGCGTCGTAGCGGTTCTGACGGACTTATTCATGCTCAACCCCTTGTAATTGTTGGTATCTGGTCTTGCCGATCAAGCGACTCGCATGTTGCTCATCACCCTTGTCGCCCATCAGAGGAACGGCGATGTCAGGAGTTATGCAACGCGTCTGGTGTTACAGCCTATCAATCTTGTAAATCGATAATTGATGATTGTCAACCATTGTCAGGAGTTCTATGCTGAGCCTCAGAAAGCCAGACAGCAATGACCCGATGGCATCCAGTGAGAGCGTGGCCAGGACAGCGCAGCGCCTCGGTTGACGCTTAAATTCAGTGAGTCAGGAAGCGTACAAATGAAGATTACGAATCTGCGTACCGTGTTGGTTGAGGTGCCGCTGGACAAGCCGCTCATCACGGCGATACACGAGACGCGCTCGGTAGGCTGCGTATTGATCTATCTGGAAACCGATAGCGGTCTGGTCGGCGAGAACTATATCTTCACCTTGAATAGTGCTCGCTTGAGTGTATTTGACAGCATGATCAAGAGCCTGGCCCATCATGTCATTGGCCAGGACCCGCATTATGTGGAGCGCATGTGGGACGGGATGTGGCGCGAGATAAACCCCATCGGGCATGAGGGGATTACCATCGGCGCGATGTCGGCACTGGATACGGCGTGTTGGGACCTGATTGGCAAGGCGGCCAATCAACCGGTCTACAAGTTGTTCGGCGCCTATCGTGACTCGGTCAAGGCTTATGCCAGCAGCGGGTTGTGGCTGTCGCAGACCACCGATGAACTGGTCGAGGAAGCTCGCGAGTTCATGTCGCAAGGCTTCCGCGCCATGAAGATGCGGCTGGGCAAGCCCCGCATGGCGGAGGATGTCGCTCGCGTGGCGGCGGTACGTGAAGCCATTGGCCCGGACATCGAGCTGCTGGCGGATGGCAATCAGGCATTCACGCCTTCACAGGCAATACGGCTGGGTCGGATGCTGGAACCTTACGATCTCGGCTGGTTCGAGGAGCCAGTGGCTTCCTATGACCATCAGGGGCATGCCGATGTGGCGGCCGCACTCGATATGCCGATCGCCTCGGGAGAGACCGAGTACACCCGGCATGGCATGCAGCGCATGATTCAGGCTCGGTCAGCGGATGTCTTGATGCCAGATCTGCAGCGAATCGGCGGCCTGACCGAATTCCGTCGCGTGGCCAGTCTGGCGGCGGGACACAATATACCCATTTCCACTCATATCTTTACCGAACAGAGTCTGAGCATTGCCGGCTCAGCTCCCAACTGCCTTTCGGTCGAACATGTCTCCTGGTTCTCGCCGCTTTACCGGGAAAAGATCGAAATTGTCGATGGACTGATCACCATCCCTCAGCGCCCCGGTCTGGGGTTCAGCTTCGATGCCGATGCCGTGGATCGTTTGCGTGTTCGGTGATGTCAATTCCGCTCTTTGATGGAGGCCACTATGGCATTGCTGTTCAGTTATGCAGGCGCAGACCCGGAAGCCTGGCGCCAGGAGTTCACGAAGCACTTGCCCGAGATTGAATTCCGGGTCTATCCCGAGGTGGGGGACCCGGCCGAGATTGAATATGCGGCCATCTGGATGCATCCGGTGGGGGGCCTGTGCCGCTATCCGAACCTCAAGGCGATACTGTCCTTCGGGGCAGGGGTCGAGCACATCATCCGTGATTCGGACCTGCCACAGGGTGTCCCCATCGTACGTCTGGTCGATGACCTGGTCGTGCGTGACATGGCGATGCATGCCGTGCATTGGGTGATCCATTTTCATCGCCAATATCATCGCTATCAGCAGGATCAGGCGCGAACCCTCTGGCAACGACATCCTCACCGTGACCCTGCCCAGCGTCGCGTCGGCTTTCTTGGCATGGGTGCCATGGGCGCCGTGGCCGCCGGTTTCGTGCGTGAGCTGGGTTTCTGTGTGGCAGGTTGGGGACGTGACGTCGTCGACATCGAGGGTGTCGAGTTCTACCAGGGGGATGCGCGTCTTGACGAGTTTCTGCAGCGCACGGATATCCTGATCAACGTGTTGCCGCTGACACCCGCCACCCAAGGGTTGCTCAACGCCGAACGCTTCGCGCAGCTGCCTCAGGGGGCCTGCATCATCAATATCAGTCGCGGTCCCATTCTCGTGGAAGACGACCTGGTGGCAGCGCTGGATAGTGGCCATCTGGAGGCTGCCGCGCTGGATGTATTCTGCAGTGAGCCTCTCGTGGCAGAGAGCCCCTTGTGGCGTCACCCCAAGGTGCATGTGACGCCGCATATCGCCGGCATCAATTACACCCACTCGGCTGCCAGGCTGATGGCTGACAATATCAAGCGCATCCAGCAAGGCGAACCACCGTTCCCTATCTATGACCCGGTGCGCGGTTATTGATTCTTCTCAGACGAGAATAACTCTCCGGCGCTTGTCGTTGCTCCCAACGTCAGGCGCTTTTGGTTTGTCAACGATATCGGACGGGAATTGAAGAGTTAGGCATACGATGCGCGGGGTCGCGTTGCAGGCATCAAGGGCATTGGCATAAGGGAGGAGCGCAGTAGGCAGCAGGGAATGGACAGCAGGCAATAGCAGGGCTGATGCAGAGAAGCAGGATAGGGAAAGAGCAGCAGGGTATAGGGCGTATAGAGGAAGAGACAGAGAGCGGGGCGTGGAAAAAGGATTGTAACGAAGCAGATATCGGTAAAGAGAGGGGCGTCGAAGCGAGTCGTAGCCAGAGGATTACCGCGAAGGGTGTTGGCGAAAAGCGAGCGTTAGAGAGCAAGGCATACCGAGTCTCTCAATCAACAAGACGCCCGCCATAACGCTGGCGGGCGTCTTGAAAGGTGATTCACTCAGTCAAGCAGCGAGTCAGGACGCTTGGCTTCACGCTCATAATGGATCGCTTCTGCTCGGCCATAGAACTGCTTGGCGCGCTCGGGTCGATTGACGCTGAAGGGGTCCAGAACATACGTCGGCAAGGCGATATAGCGGGGACGACTGCCCTCGACCTTCGTGACTCGGTGCATCGAGAAGCGGCCCTTGAAGATCTGCAGGTCACCCGGCTGGAGGTCCAGTACTTGAACCGGGCCACGATCACCGCGCAGTACCTGTGTGACAGCCTCAAGATTCTCGTTTTCCGCGCTGCGAAGATCCGGACAGTACTCGAACATGCCGCCTTTCTCCGCCGCCTGCACCAGGATGCTGATGGTGAATTCATTGCCATCGAAGTGCCAGGAGAACTCATGGCCCAGGTCCATCACGCTGTAGGGATTGCTACCCAGTGGGTCAGCCCAGCGATAGATGGGGGAGACGCCGAGGCACTCGGACACGAAGTTCAGCATCTCATCCGAGTCGTAGGCGCCTCGCAGGACGGAATCTGACTCGAGAATGTCGGAATTGATGAAGCCATTGCTGCGTTTGTTGAAGATTCTCTTGGGATGGTCTTCCGGCAAGGAAGGATCATCCTGGGTCATGTAGGGGTTGTTGGAATTTTCGGACCAGTAAGTCTGAGGCTTGAGACGCTCAGCTTCGTCAAGCATGCGGGCGATGGCTTCAGGACGAATGAAATTACGTACGCAACAGCAGCCGACGGCATCAAGTTCGGCTCGACATTGCTCTATCAGCGCCACGGTCAGGGGGTTGTCTGGCTGCTCGATAGGGTACCGCTCGAGGTCGATGATTTCTTCCAGTGCGAGGCGGGTATCGGGCTCAGCGAGGAGAGTTGCGGCTTGATGCATTGCAGTGCCTCCGAAGTTATTGTCGTTTTGTTGACTTCAATGGTTGTCGTCTTGATTACATCGCGTGATCCACCCCCGAATCATCTGAAAAACCGGGAAATTAGGAAAACGATTTTATTCGCTGGCCTCCATTGAAATATTCGATGCAATCAGGAATACACCTTGAATATCAACCATATGAAAGCATTCATCGAGGTCGCCAAGAGCGGTGGATTTCAGTTGGCAGCGGATCGCCTGCACATCACCCAGTCGACGGTAAGTGCTCGTATCAAGGTGCTGGAAACTCAGCTGGGCCGACAGTTGTTCGTACGCAAGCGTGAAGGCTGTGAATTGACGGTGGCCGGACGGCATTTTCATCGCTTTGCCTACACCGCTGTGCGCGCCTGGGAGCAGGCACGTCAGGAGGTAGCACTGCCTGAAGAGCTCAATGCCGTCGTCACGTTGGGTGTGCAGATGAATCATTGGGAGCGGATCGCGCCTGCCTGGGTCGACACCATGCAATTGCGTGCACCGGATGTGGGGACGCGTGTCGTGGCGGATTACTCGGAGAACCTGCTGACGGACCTCAGCGATGGACTGATTGATCTGGCCATCACCTATATTCCGCGTCAGCAGGCAGGTTTGGCCTGTGAATTGTTGATGGAAGATCAGCTGGTGCTGGCTTCGACCGCACCGCGCAAGGTCACCAAGCATTGGCAGCAGGACTATGTCTTCGTCGATTGGGGGGCCGAGTTCCGAGCCGCACATAGCCTGGCGTATCCAGAGACTCGTGCGCCGCGGCTGTCGGTGGGGATGAGCATGATCGGTCTCGACTACATCCTGAAATATGGCGGGGCGGGCTACTTTTCCGCGCGTACCATCGAGCCATTGCTCAAGACTGGTCAATTGCACCTGATCGAGAAGGCGCCAACCTTCCAGAGACCCGTCTATCTCCTGCACCCTCTGGTCGCCATCGACGCCGAGCTATTGGAAGTTGCCAAGAAAGGTCTGAAGGATGTCGTGAAGGATAAGGTGAATCAGTCATCTGGGAGTGATGACGGCATTTGAGGAGTCGAGACACCAGCCCCGTGAGGCAGGGGGCTGGTATGAGACGCATCACTTGCCATGAGGTATGACGAGTGATGATTCGCTTTGGGGGAAGGCACTCATTGAGTTTCCAGCTGACGCAGGCTGCTGATGAGTTCATCGCCTTGCGTAGCATTGTGCTCCTTGGCCAGACGTTCAGCCGTATCAGCATCGCCCGCCAGAATCGCTTTTATCAGCGGGCCGTGGCGTTTGCCAATATTCTTGTAGTCCGAGAATTCCGAGTCGCAGGAAGCGATGAATACGCGAATCTGCTGCTCTGTCAGCGTGTAATGTTCCTGCAGACGACGATGGCCTGACAGCGCGACGATCAGCTTGTGCAATTCGAAATCTGCATCCGCGATATCTCTCGGGTCACCGCTATCGCAAAGCCCGCATAACTTCTGATAGGCGTCTTCCAGCTTCTTGGCACCTTCAGGCTCGATGCGCTCTGCAGTCAATCGAGCCGCCAGTCCATCCAGAACACGACGCAGGTTATGCAGCTCCCAGGCATCCTGTGCATCGAGTGCGATGACATGCCAGCCTGTATAAGGTACCTGAGAGACGAGGCCTTCATTGTTGAGTTTCTGCAGGGCTGCACGAATCGTACCGCGGGAGACGTGGAATTGTTCGGTAAGCTTGGCTTCTGTCAGCCGTGAACCTGCCTCAAGACTGCCTGTCACAATCATTTCACGCAGAATATTGGCGGTTTGAACATCAAAGCTTTGTTTTGAAATCATACTGTTGCCAGGCATGTATGGCGCTCCAATCATGAGTGCGGTGTAAGCGGGATCAGTCACCCATCCTGTTATGGAGCGATTATCGTATAATGGTCAACAATTGTCATGCGCTGTTGCCATCATGCTGATTGATGGACAGGCTGGAATCTGCCCCATGGCACTTGTGTAGAGGGGGTGAAGCACGCCCCGTCATAGTGCGCTCTCCTCAGCAAATCGTTCACTGATGAAATCACCCATGGCCTGCGCCGCCGGCGACAAGCTGGCGCCCTTGCGGCGAATCAGGCCCACTTCGCGACTGACCCGCGGTTCAGCGAGCTCAATGAAGCGCAGGCGCTCATATTCCTGCGGAAATGCCAGGCGGGGCAGCGTCGTGACCCCCATCCCGGCGACCAGCGTGGCGGTCAACGAAATCATGTTGGAGATATACAAGGCATGCATCTCGAGCAGTGACTCCGCCGCCGTGCCCTGCAATAGCCGCGAGGTGCCATTGCCGATCAGGGATTCTGTCTCCAGTGCTTGCCATGTCAGAGTCTGGCGCTCGGCCAGGGGGTGATCGTCACGGCAGACCACGCCGACTTCGTCATGAAACAACGGATGAAAGAGCAATTCTTCCTCCAACCCCCACAGGCTGGTGATGCCGATGTCGACCTGACCGCTGATGACCTGCTCGCGGACAAAATCGGCGTTGCCATCGTGGAGACCGACCTTTATCCCCGGATAGCGACTGACGAACTCGGAGAGCAGTTTCGGCATCAGTCGGCTGGCCACTGACGGCACCACTGCCATGTCCAGTTGGCCTGCCTCCTTGGCGGCGCGCGCCTGCAGCTCCCGGCTCAGACGATCATGCTGATTGATCAGCTCCCGAAAGCGCGGCACGCAGTAGCTGCCATAGGGTGTCAGAGTCGCCTTGGCACCCTTCTCGAACAGCGCCTCCCCCAGGCGGTTTTCCAGCTCGCGGATGGCCATCGACAGGGCAGGCTGCGTGCGATGCAGATAACGAGAGGCAGCGTGAAAACCACCGTGATCCACCACTGCCAGGACATAGCGCAGCGGCGTGATCTTCAGCTCTGCGACCATCGCGTCGATCCTCTTCAGAGTGGTAAGGGAAATTTATCATAGGGTATTTATTATTGATTATCTTTATCCCTCTGGGCCTCCTAGTCTGTTGTCACCGCGTTCAAGGAGGTTCACATGTCACACCACACCACTACCGCCACTCACGCCGCTGTTCACGATCTTTACATCGATGGTCAGTGGGTCGCAGGTCAGGGCAGCATCGCCAATCTCAATCCGTCCGATACCCGTGATGTCATCGGCCAATATGCGCAGGCCAGTGTCGATCAAGTTGCCGATGCCATCCATGCGGCCAAGCGTGGCCAGGCACAATGGGCACAGTCAGGCCTCGAGCAACGTTATTCCGTGTTGATGGCCATTGGCGATGAGCTGATCGCCCGCAAGACGGAGCTG
Organism: Cobetia sp. Ld8; assembly: GCF_045066615.1. Classification (NCBI taxonomy): domain Bacteria; kingdom Pseudomonadati; phylum Pseudomonadota; class Gammaproteobacteria; order Oceanospirillales; family Halomonadaceae; genus Cobetia; species Cobetia sp. Ld8. The sequence goes on from NZ_JBISHF010000007.1 coordinate 214,277, forward strand.
GGTGAGTTGCTGGCGCGTGAAGAGGGCAAGACCCTGGCGGAGGGAGTGGGTGAGGTTCATCGCTCCGGGCAGTTCTTCCATTACTACGGCGCTGAAGTGCTGCGCCAGATTGATGAGCGCGCAGACTCGGTGCGTCCTGGCGTTGAGGTCGAGGTCCGTCGGGAGCCTGTCGGTGTCGTCGGTGTGATCAGCCCCTGGAATTTCCCGATGGCGACAGCGGTCTGGAAGATTGCGCCTGCGCTGGCCTTCGGCAACTCGGTCGTCTTCAAGCCGGCCAATCTGGTCCCTGCGAGCGCATGGGCGCTGACCGAAATCATTCATCGCCAGTCACTCCCGGCAGGCACTTTCAATCTGGTGATGGGCCCGGGCAGCAGCATCGGGGATGAACTGATCTCCAGCCCTGACATTCATGCCCTGTCCTTTACCGGTTCTCTGGAAGTGGGTCGTCGAGTGGCGGCGGCCACTGCCGCCAATCTGGTCAAGTGCCAGCTGGAAATGGGCTCCAAGAACGCCCTGATCATCGCCGATGATGCCGACATGGAGCTGGCCGTCGAGGCAGCCTTCAATGGTGCCTACTCAGGCACTGGCCAGAAATGCACGGCATCTTCGCGGCTGATCGTAATGGAATCAGTCCATGACGAGTTCGTGGAAAAGCTGACTCGGCGACTGTCTCAGGTACGTGTCGGCCACGCGTTGGAAGAGGGCGTGCACATGGGGCCTGCTGTCGATGCCAGACAGCTCGAGTCCAATCTGTCCTGGGTGCAGCGCGCCCAGCAAGAGGGGGCAACGTTGGTCTGCGGCGGCGAGCGTGTGGAGTGCGCCACCGAGGGCTACTTCATGAGCCCGGCGCTGCTGGTAAATACCAGCAACGACATGGCCATCAATCGCGAGGAGATCTTCGGTCCCATCGCCTGTGTCATCAAGGTGAGCGACGCAGAAGAGGCCATCAATGTGCTCAATGACACGCACTTCGGGCTCACGGCGGGCATCATCACCAACTCCCTGAAACTGGCCAGCAGCTTCAAGGCGCGTGCCGAGACCGGCTGCGTGATGGTCAATCTGCCGACTGCGGGGACGGATTACCACGTGCCCTTCGGCGGACGCAAGGCTTCAAGCTTCGGGCCTCGTGAGCAGGGGCGATACGCGCGCGAGTTCTACACCATCGTGAAGACCTGCTACATCAAGGCGTGAGGAGGCCCCATGTCAAAGACAATGCTGACGATCGATGGCCTGCAGTATTCCAACTGGTCACGCGAGATATTTGAACAGATGCGTGAAGGCGGGCTGGACGCCGTGCACGCCACCCTCGTGTACCACGAGACGACGCGAGAGACGTTGTCGCGTCTTGGCGAGTGGAATCGCCGTTTCGAGGCCTGGCCTGATCTGATCATGCCCGTGCATGTGCCGCAGGACATCGCGGTTGCGCAGGCCAGTGGGCGTGTCGGCATCATCCTGGGGGCGCAGAACTGCTCCCCCATCGAGGACGATATCGACATGGTCGAGGTGATGCGTGACCTCGGGTTGATGATCATGCAGCTGACCTACAACAACCAGAGTCTGCTGGCCTGCGGGTGTTATGAGGCGGAAGACAGCGGGATCACACGCTTCGGACGCCAGGTGATCCGTGAGATGAATCGCGTCGGCATGGTCATCGACATGTCACACAGTGCAGAGCGCTCCACGCTCGAGGCGATCGAGATATCCGAGCGCCCCGTGATCATTTCCCACGCCAACCCGGAAAGCTTCCATCCGGCAAAGCGCAACAAGTCCGACAAGGTGCTCAAGGCCATCGCGGAGAGTGATGGGCTGTTGGGGTTCTCGGCGTATCCCTTCCATCTGCGCAATGGCTCCGACTGTACCCTGACCGAATACTGCGAAATGATCGCCAGAACCGCAGACCTGATGGGCATCGAGCACCTGGGGATCGGTACCGACCTGTGCCAGAACCAGCCGGTGTCCATTCTGGAGTGGATGCGCAATGGCCGCTGGTCCAAGGACATGGATTACGGTGAAGGCAGTGCCAGCAACGCTGACTGGCCGCGTCCGCTGTCCTGGCTGCGAGACAGTCGTGACTTCCCCAACTTGATTGCCGGTTTGCGCAAGGTCGGCATGTCCGAGGACGAAGTGGCCGGCATCATGGGCAAGAACTGGGTTGCGCTCCTCGAGCGCGCCGCGACCCGTCAGGAGGCCGCGCCTGCCTGATCGCCGTAACGCTATGCCATGGCACCTGTGCCGAGCCAGGAATCCTCAGGGTATCGCTCGGCAACCAACAACCATAATAAATGCCTGCCAATGACGAGAGCTCGTCAGAGGAATGCCACATGACTTCATCTCGCAAGACCACGGCGTCTGCCACGTCGGATGCGTTACCGCAAGGTCAGTACCGCTTTGGTGACCCTGTCGTTCTGACCTGCAGCATCGGCTTCATACTGCTGTTCGTCGGCCTGTCCCTGTTTGATCTTGAAGGGGTCGCGCAAGCCATCAGTGCCGGCTTTGCCTGGACCGCCAGAACACTGGGCAGCTACTTCCAGATTCTGTTGCTGCTTACCTTCTTCATTGCCCTGGGGCTGACCGCAACGCCTGCGGCCAGTGCCCGTATCGGTGGCACGCGAACGCCTGAGCTATCCACCTTCAAGTGGGTGTCGATCATCATGTGCACCTTGCTGGCGGGAGGCGGGGTCTTCTTCGCTGCCGGCGAACCGGTGTACCACTTCCTGGTGACGCCGCCTGCCTTTGATACCGAGCCGGGCACTGCGAACGCCATCGCGCCTGCACTGGCACAATCCTTCATGCACTGGGGCTTTCTTGCCTGGGCCATTCTGGGCAGCCTGACCGCCATCGTGCTGGCGCATGCCCATTACGACAAAGGTCAGCCCCTGCAGCCGAGAACGCTGCTGTATCCCGTGTTCGGCGAGAAGATCATGAAGGGCAAGCTGGGCGGCGTGGTGGATGCCATGTGCGTCATCGCCGTGGTGGCAGGAACGGTGGGCCCCATCGGTTTTCTGGCCACCCAGGTCAGTTTCGGCCTGCATGAGCTCTTTGGCGTGACCAATGACTATTCGACGCAGCTGAGCGTGCTGGTAGTGCTCGGGGTGATCTATGTGACCTCGGCCGTGACCGGCATCGACAAGGGCATCCAGATCATGTCGCGCTTCAACGTCTTCCTGGCGCTGGGCGTGGCAGCGGTAATCTTCGTCTTCGGGCCGACCCTGTTCATGGTCAATGCCTTCACTCAGGGCTTTGGCGAGTATCTGAGCTCGTTCTTCACCATGTCGACCATGACGGCACAGAGCGCTCCAGACTGGTGGATGCAGTGGTGGACCGTGTTCTTCTTTGCCTGGTTCCTCGGCTATGGCCCGCTGATGGCGATCTTCGTGGCGCGCATCTCCAAGGGCAGAACCATCCGTCAGATGATCCTGACCGTTGCCGTGCTGGCGCCACTGGCCACCGCCGTCTGGTTCACCCTGCTGGGCGGGGCGGGCATCTTCTATCAGTTCACCGGCGTGATCGACCTCACCGAAGCGCTCAACAGCTTCCAGTTCGATGTCGCGACCCTCACCGTGGCGCAGGCATTGCCCGGCGGGACTGCAATGGCAGCTGCCATCCTGACGCTGACCACCATCTTCGTCGCCACCACCGGTGACTCGATGAGCTACGCGATCGCCGTCGTCAGTGCTGGGCACGATGACCCCAGCCCGCTGGTGCGTGCCTTCTGGGGCATCAGCATGGCGTTGATGGCTGCGATACTCCTCTATATGGGAGCCGGCCAGATCAGTGCGCTTCAGCAGTTCATCGTCATCACGGCCATCCCTGTCTCGCTGGTGCTGCTGCCCTCCTTGTGGACAGGACCTCAATCAGCCTTCGCGATGGCACGTGCGCAGGGAATTACCAGCCAGCGGCCAGCCATGCCGGCCCCGGAAGACGCAGGAGAGCGTTGATATGTCTCGCAATCACCAGGGCGCGCGCCTCTCATCCACCGAGCAACGTCTGCGACTGCGGGCACCGGACGATGTGATGCAGCTGGAGCGTCTCGGCAGCCTGCATGCCAGTCGCCTGAGTTTCGTGAGAAGTCTGGTGCGCCAGATGGCACATGAAAAATGGAAGATCACCACGACCCGATTTGAACTGGATGCCCTTGGTCACGGTGTGGCGATCTACTGCCTGCAGACGCCCAGCAAGCGCTATCACGGCGTCATGTTTTCTCAGGCGCTTGAGGATTCCGCACGCTCTGACCGCGTCATCGCCGAGGCCTGGGATGTCACCTTTGGCGTAGTGGAGGGGGATGTGGATGATGCGCTTCTCGAGCAGATGGCGGCCAATGTGCCGTTGCAGGAAGCCGGGCGCCAGCATCCCAGACTGCTGGTCCTTTCGCGTGCCAATCGCAGCTTGCGCAACTTCGCAAGCTTCCTGGAGGCGCTGAGTGCAGGCCGGCAACCTGATCCTGAGTGGCTGACCCGGGTCGGCTATCTGTATCGGACCACGGCCGTCTATGGCAATGGCAAGTTCGGCATCGCGGATTATGGCCGTCTCAAGGACAACGCGGATTTCCATCGGCCATTTTCTGCCCAGATGCTGGGCGTCTATCTGCTGCGTCACTTCTCGATCCAGCAGATAGAGCACATGGCCCGCGCCCGGGCACCCGAGACCGCCGCACCTCTGGCAACCTCGTTGAAGCGCTATCTGGGCATCGGCAACTCCACTGGCCTCGGGATGGCGCCGTTCCTGATCAATCATCCGCAGTTGGTACAGCGCTGGGTGGAAAGCCGAGAACTGGCGCTTGCCGAGGTGACGGCACAGGTACCGGGAGAGCAGGAGCGTTCACGTCTGCTGGCACTCCTCAAGCGCGCTGAGACTCATCTGCGCCAGACGGTCACGGACGATCACGAGCAGACCCTGCGCAACCAGGCCACGGTGGCGTCCTTGCCTGAGCTGATGACCTGGCTCGAACTCGTGCCGCTGTCGCCGGAGCTCTGGCAGGAGCTGATCGACTGGAGTCACCAGCAGCATGGGCTCGAGGCTCAGGAGCTGGTGAATACTCTGCTGCTGGAGCTGTATCCGAGCATCGTCGACCGCTATGAGGACCTGATGGCGGTGGAGGAAAGCCTGGAGCTGACCCCTGACATGCCGCTGGTTCACCTCAAGCAGGTGATCGAAACGCACTACGACTGGGCGTTGCGCGTCGATTTTTCACTCGCCGAGAATCGCCACTGGTTCTGGTATCGCTCGGTCGAGAAGGAGGAGCCCCGTCTGGGAGTCCGCGACAGGGAGGCGGGTGCCGACAAGGAAATGAAGCTGGCGATTGCCCCGCGTGTCGCCGATACCCATGCGGCGATCAGTCAGTACCTGGAATATCACCCTCGTGCCTTGGTGGTGGAATTCCTGATCCATTGCCCGCGCCACAAGGATATCGTTCGCCGTATTCAGAGCATGGCCAGCACGAGTTTCGGCGAGATACGCGCCAATCTGTGGGCGCGCGACATGAAGCCCATGCACCTGTTGCGGACCAAGCTGTCGTTCTTCGGTGCCAGTCGTTTCGATCCCAAGTCTGATCGTTGGGTGCGTATCACGCTATTCCAGGGGGCTCCGCTGGTGGAGGAACTCAATGCCGAGCCGCAGGATCCTGTCGCGTTTGATGATTGGAGCTTCCCGCTGGCACCGCAGATTGCGCGCACTGCGCGACCACAGATGACCGCCGACCCTCGGCAGGGCAATACCACGACAGTGGGAGGTGTGTCATGAAGGTCTCCTACAACGAGCTTCACGGACTGTGTCGCAAGGCCTTTCAGGCGATGGGTTTCGAAGACGGTGACGCCAGTGATGCCGCCGACATGGTGGCCTGGATGCAGCTCTATGAGCTGGAAGGGCTGGCGGCGCTCAATCGCGGACTGCGTTTCTTGCTGGAGGATACCGATGAGCGTCCGCCGGAGATCGTCTATGCCGATGGCGACCTCGCGGTACTCGACAGCCACGGACACAGCGTATTGAAGAGCTCATCGCTGGCGCTGGAACTCGGCTTCGCCAAGGCACGTGCGCGTGGCCTCGCCGTCATCAAGATCCAGCATTGCCACAATCGGCAGCTGATCATGGGCTATCTGGCGCGCCTTGCGGGGCGCGGCATGAATGTCACCGCCTTCTGGCGCAACGCCCAGGACGTGGAAGAGGCGGTCGGCTGCCCCATGATCGAGCAGGTCGTGGGCTTCAGGGCCAACAGCTCGGTCCCCGAGATACGGGTCTATGCCGTGCGTGAAGTGCCAGAAGAGAATGAGCCCAATGATGGCATCACGCTGGTGATGGCCAACCATGTCGATCTGCTGCCATCCCTTCGCTCCGACTATGACGTTGACCTGCTGGCCTGTCATGAAGAGTCGAAACTGCTCGCCTGTCGCCAACGTGCCATGCAGGAAGGCATCGAGGTGGATGACGAACTCTGGTCACGCCTGAAAGCACTCTCGACACGCCTGTTGGTCGAGGCAACGGAAGACTCTCGCAGCGGTGCCGGCGCCGGTTCCACCGACAACGACTGATCTCTTTCTTCTCAATACGCCCCATCACTCCATGCTTCGCCGCTCTTGCGCCGGCGGGTCATGGAATGCGCCCATCAAAAGATTCTCGAGGAATACCCATGGTTCATCCCGTCAAGACTGATCTGTTTGCCTCTCGTGCGCCCCTGTCATGGGCGAGTGTCGGCAATGGCATCCTGTTCACTGCCCAGATTCCGATCGATGCCGCCGGCAATGTCGTGGAGGGCGGAATTGCTGCCCAGACCCGCCAGACGCTGGATAATCTGATTCATACCCTGGAATGCGCCGGTGGTGACGCCTCCTCGCTGACTCAGGTGTTGATCTATGTGACTGACCGCGAGCACCTGGCGACAGTGAATAGCCTCTATGCAGAATATGTGCGTGAGCCCTATCCCAATCGGGCTGCCATCATCGTCTCCGGGTTTGCTCGCGAAGAGATGCTGGTCGAGATGGTCGCCTACGCCGCACTGGAGGTTGATGTCTAAAGCCACCGGGATGCGGGCGAGGGAGTGCCCCGTCACATCTGCGCCCTGCATTGACTGGTCATTCAGGCCCATCGGTTTATCAAGCCCTCAGGCCAACAAGAAAGGCGCCGGAGCATTCGCTGCTCCGGCGCCTTTTTGTGTCTACGTCATGTCTTCTACAACTGCTGTCAGGGCGTAAGGCCCGCGGCCTGCATGAAGCGGCGCAGTGCCAGAGAGACGAGTCCCAGCGCGCTGACACTGCCTCCCCAGATCACCACCAGCCAGCCGATCTTGCTGAGCCAGCTTGCCAAGTGCGCGGGCGTCCCGGATGGCTCGCTGTCGAGTCTGGCGGTGGGGGCATGCAGTGGTGCTGAATGTGACTCGCGTGTCGGGGATGTCATGTCAGCACCTCTCAATGGTAGCCATCGGTATGACGGACCTTGCCCTTGAACACGAAGTAGCTCCACGCCGTATACATCAGGATGATCGGCAGGATGAAGAGCGTGCCGACGAGGGCAAAGCCCTGGCTTTGGGGCGGAGAGGCCGCTTCCCAGATCGTCACATGACCGGGAATGATGTCAGGCCACATGCTGATGCCGAAACCGCTGTAGCCCAGGAAGATCAAGGCCAGCACCAGCAGGAAGGGCTGGGCATGATATTCAAGGGCGACGGCGCGGATCAGCGCATAACCTGCCAGCACGACCAGCACTGGCACCGGCAGGAACCAGAACAGCTGCGGCAGCGTGAACCAGCGCTCGGCGATGGCGGGGTGCGCCAGCGGTGTCCACAGACTGACGGCCGCGATCATGATCAATACCCACAGCGTCAGCGGGCGCGTCAGGGCAAACATGCGCGCTTGGAGAATGCCTTCGGTCTTCATGATCAGCCAGGTGCTGCCGAGCAATGCATAGGTGAACAGCAGCGCCACACCGCAGAACAGCGGGAAGGGTGACAACCAGTCCAGCGAACCGCCGCTGAAGTGAACCCCATCGAAGGCGATGCCCTGGATGTAGCCTCCCAGTGCGACGCCTTGACTGAAGGTGGCCAGCACCGAGCCACCCACGAAGGCCTTGTCCCACCAGTGGCGGCTCGCGTCCGAGGCCTTGAAGCGAAATTCGAAGGCGACACCGCGGAAGATGAGGCCGATCAACATGGCGACAAGAGGAATGCTCAGGGCTTCCAGCAAGACGGCGTAGGCCAGCGGGAAGGCCGCGAACAGCCCCGCGCCGCCCAGCACCAGCCATGTCTCGTTGCCATCCCACACGGGCGCCACGGTATTCATCATCACATCGCGGTCCACCTTTTCCTCCACCCACGGGAAGAGAATGCCGATGCCCAGATCAAAGCCGTCCATGATCACGTACATCATCAGGCCGAACAGGATGATGCCCGCCCAGATGACAGAAAGGTCGATACCCATAGCGTTCATCGCTCCGGTCAGTGAGTGGTGCCGTCGAGAGATTCCTCGATGGCCGACAGTGGGCGGGAAGGTGTGCGCGGCTTGCCGGGGCCGCCGCTGGGGGCGTGGCTGTCATCAACCTCAGGCCCTTTCTTGATCAGCTTGAAGATGTAGTTGATCCCCGTGCCGAAGACGATGAAGTAGACCGTGACAAAGGCTGTCAGGCTGATGCTGAGGTGAACGGCGCTGTGGGCAGAGACGGCATCTTCCGTTCTCATCAAGCCGTAGATCACCCACGGCTGGCGGCCGACTTCGGTGGTGAACCAGCCCGCGAGTATCGCGATCAGACCGGCCGGCCCCATGGCGACGGCCAGCCTCAGCCAGCGCCGCGAGGTGAAGAGCCTGCCCTTGCGAGCCAGATAGACACCGGAGAGGCCGAGCAGAATCATCGCAAGACCCAGGCCGACCATCAGACGGAAGCTCCAGAACACGACGGTCGAATTGGGGCGGTCCGCGGCGGGGAAGTCCTTGAGCGCCGGTACCTGCTTGTCGATGTCATGCATCAACAGCAGGCTGCCGAGAGCCGGAATCTCGAGCGCGAAGCGCGTCTCTTCGCGTTGCATGTCGGGCACACCGAACAGGATCAACGGCGTCGGTTCCCCATGGCTGTTGTCCCAATGGCCTTCGATGGCCGCGATCTTGGCCGGTTGGTGCTTGAGCGTATTCAGGCCATGCATGTCGCCGACGAAGGCCTGCAGCGGGGCGGTCACCATCAACATCAGCACCGCCATGACCAGCATCTTGCGCACTTCCGGGGTGTCGCGTTTCTTGAGCAGCAACCAGGCGGCGGAGGCAGCGACGAACAGCGAGGTGCTCAGGAAGGAGGCCAGTGCCATGTGGGCCAGGCGATAGGGGAAGGAGGGGTTGAAGACGATCGCGAACCAGTCGACCGGCACGACGATGCCATCGATGACCTCATGCCCCTGAGGGGTCTGCATCCAGCTGTTGGAGGACAGGATCCAGAACATCGAGACCAGGGTGCCGAGCGCGACCATGCAGGTCGAGAAGAAGTGCAGGCCGCGGCCGACGCGATTCCAGCCAAACAGCATCACGCCGAGGAAGCCGGCTTCGAGGAAGAAGGCGGTCAGTACTTCATAGGTCAGCAGTGGTCCGGTCACGCTGCCGGCAAAGGCCGAGAAACCGCTCCAATGCGTGCCGAACTGGTAGGCCATGACCAGCCCTGACACCACGCCCATCGCGAAGTTGACCGCGAATATCTTCGACCAGAAATGATAGAGGTTGCGGTAGACCTGTGTGCCTGTCTTCAACCACATGCCTTCCAGCACCGCCAGATAGCTGGCGAGGCCAATGGTGATGGCCGGGAAGATGATGTGAAACGAGATGGTGAAGGCGAACTGTATCCTGGCCAGGTCGATGGCCTCGGTGCCGAACATGGCAATGTCTCCTGAGTAGGCGGCAAGGGGGACGGCCCTGCCTGAATCTTCGCCGCTACTCTAGGGAGCCACCGGAAGCCATAACAGGCTCAGTTGTGCGAGAAAAAACCATATCAGTTGCGAGCTGAATCTTGGTCAGTCGTTAAATGCCCGTGAGCCAGTCAGCCGGCAAGCCAAGTGGTATGGCGAGAAGCCAGCAAGGCGAGCCGAGCAGGGGGGCGCACTCTGATTCACGTCAGCACCATGACGGGATCAGGTGCTTGTCGTATCGCCCTTGGCGGCAGGCCCCGCCATGGCGGGCTCTGGCGCTTCCTTAAGGGGCACGCGTGCGACATCTGGTTATGCAATCAAGATGCGCAACAAGCTGCGACATCCAGGCGTGGCAAGCGGCTGTCGCGCGAGTGACATGCGCCGCAAAAGGGCTGTTTTCGCCCCCGCGGATAACGCGTGAAGACTGTGTGGCAAGGCGGCCGCAAGGGCTGCGGCATTTGCGCGCACATACTCAAGGCGCATCTCGCATCTCGCATCTCGTCTGAGCGGTCCGTGTTTCAGGCTGCCTTGAGCAATTCACCCAATGTCTGCATGGCGCGCTCTGACGCCGCATCCCACGGGTGGCCGTAGCTCAAGCGAATGCAATGCTTGAAGCCCTGGGTGGCAGAGAAGATGGGCCCCGGTGCCAGGCTGATGCCGTGGGCCAGCGCCTGCTGAAACAGGGCCAGCGAGTCGATGTGCTCGGGAAGCTCGCACCACAGGAAGTAGCCCCCGTGGGGATGGGTAACGCGGGTGTCTGCGGGGAAGTAGCGATCAATGGCTGCCAGCATGGCCGTCTGCTGGGTCTCGAGCGCCAGACGTAGCTTGCGCAGGTGGCGGTCGTAGCCGCCGTGCTGAAGGTAGTCGGCCAGGGCCACCTGGGCAGGCAGCGATGGCGAGATGGTCGTCATCAGCTTGAGGCGCGAAATCTCCCGGGTATGCCGCCCCGCGGATATCCAGCCCACCCGATAGCCCGGTGCCAGGCACTTGGAGAATGACCCGCAGTGCATTACCAGACCCTCGACATCCAGCGCCTTGACGGGCTGCGGGGGCGACACCTCGGCACGTTGATCGAAATACAGCTCCGCGTAGACATCATCTTCCAGCATCGGCAACTGATGACGGCAGAGCAGCGCATACAGTTGGGCCTTGCGCGCATCGCTCAGGCTGGCCCCCAGCGGATTCTGCAGATGGCTCATGAACCAGCAGGCCTTGATGGGCAGCGTCTCCAGACGATTCTCGAGCACTTCGAGATCAATCCCGTCGCGCGGGTGTACCGGAATTTCCACCGCGCGCAGCTTGAGCCGCTCAAGCACCTGAAGCGTGGCATAGAAGGCCGGCGCCTCGATGGCGACAAGGTCCCCGAGCTGGGTGACACATTGCAGGCCGAGGTTGAGCGCCTCCATGGCGCCATTGGTGATCACCAGCTCCTCCGTCGGCAGCTGCATGCCGTTGACCATGTAGCGCTGAGCGATCTGTCGGCACAGGTCAGGATGGCCAGTGGTCATGTCGGAGATCACGGCATGCGATGACAGCTGGCGCAGCCCGCGCGTCATGCTGGTCGCAAGCCGCGCGAGCGGGAAGAGCTCCGGGCTCGGGAAGGCAGAGCCGAAGGGGACGGTCTCGTTGTCGCGCAGTGAGCCCAGCACCGAGAACACCAGCTCACTGACGGCGACATCGGAAGGGGCTTGCTGCTGCAGGGCGACATGCGGCTCATCGAGTATCCGCGAGGCATTGTCACGCACGAAATACCCCGAGCGCGGCCGCGCACTGATCAGGCCCTGATTCTCCAGCAGGTAATACGCCTGAAAGACGGTAGAGGGGCTGATGCCATGCGCCTTGCTGGCCTGACGCACCGACGGCACGCGCTCACCCGGCGCGAGAATGCCGGTACGAATCAGGTTGGATATCTCGGCGGCAAAGCGTTCATAACGCTTCATGGGGGATTTCCTGACGGGGTGGAAGAGTGAAAGGGAGAGGGCAAGAGCAAGAGAGAGCAAGAGAGAGGGCAAGGATACCGCAGTGTCGATAGGCCGTGACCTATGGGGCGTCGTAGTGGATGCACCAATCTCACCAGCCTCCATCGCTTTCGTTCGGACTGATGGGGGCTCTGTCGGCGGTGAGCGCCACGCCCTGCACCACGCACAGCGCCACGCCCTGCGCTCTTCTCACCTGTCTGGTGCAAGGCAGGGCGAGGGTCGGTGATGGGTGCGTCATTCTGGTGCAGTGCTGCGCTTGAGCAATGTCGCTGTGCTCTCATCATGTCTCCAGCGTCTCTTCATCCTTTCTCGGTCTTTCCACTGTTTTTGCCCAGTCTTTCTCCCTGTCTTTGTGCCCGCCTCTCTGCCCGTCTCTCTTCTATCTCACCGCTGGCGCATTCTTGTCTGGCCGTTGGCCGGCGGCGTCAGTGTGTGGCTGGCACATCGATTGCACTACCTCAGCCGGGACAACAAGTACAACAAGACACGAGGGAATGTCGTGAACAAGAAAATCGCTGCCGCAATGCTATCCGCCTGTGTCGGTTTCTCGCTGGCCAATGTCGCCCAGGCAGAAGAGGGGCCGATCAAGGTCGGCATCCTGCATTCACTGTCCGGCACCATGGCGATCAGTGAATCGACACTGAAAGACACCATGCTGATGCTGATCGAGAAGCAGAACGAGCAGGGCGGGCTGCTGGGACGCAAGCTGGAGCCTGTCGTGGTCGACCCGGCCTCCAACTGGCCGCTGTTCGCCGAGAAGGCGCGTGAGCTGCTGGCGCAGGACAAGGTCGACGTGATCTTCGGCAGCTGGACGTCCGTCTCGCGCAAGTCGGTGCTGCCGGTGGTCGAGGAGCTCAACGGCCTGCTGTTCTATCCGGTGCAGTATGAGGGCGAGGAGTCCTCGGAGAACGTCTTCTACACCGGAGCGGCGCCCAATCAGCAGGCGATTCCGGCAGTGGATTACCTGATGAACGACGTGGGCGTGGAGCGCTGGGTGCTGGCGGGCACGGATTATGTCTATCCGCGTACCACCAACAAGATCCTGGCCGCCTACCTCAAGTCGAAGGGCGTGGCGGACGCGGATGTGATGGTCAATTACACCCCCTTCGGCCATTCCAACTGGCAGTCCATCGTCTCGGACATCAAGTCCTTCGGCAGTGCCGGCAAGAAGACGGCCGTGGTGTCCACCATCAATGGCGATGCCAACGTGCCGTTCTATCGTGAGCTGGCCAACCAGGGCATCAATGCCGAGGACATCCCGGTGGTGGCCTTCTCGGTGGGCGAACAGGAGCTCTCGGGCATCGATACCGCGCCGCTGGTCGGCCACCTGGCCGCCTGGAACTACTTCATGAGCGTGGACAGCGACACCAACTACGACTTCATCGATGAGTGGATCGATTACACCGGCAAGGAAGATGCGGTCACCAACGACCCGATGGAAGCCCACTACATCGGCTTCAACATGTGGATGGAAGCCGCGCGCAAGGCCGGCAGCGTCGAGGTCGATGCGGTCAAGGACGCCATCATCGGTGTCTCGGTGCCCAACCTGACCGGCGGCTACGCCACCATGATGCCCAACCATCACATCACCAAGCCGGTGCTGATCGGCGAGATCCAGGACAACGGCCAGTTCTCCGTCGTCTGGCAGACCCCGTCCACCGTGGCCGGCGATGCCTGGTCTGACTATCTGGAAGGCTCCAAGGACCTGATCAGTGACTGGCGCAAGCCGATGGAATGCGGCAACTACAATGTCGTGACCCATTCCTGTGGGGCTCAACAGAGCGTTGCGACGCAATGATGCGTAGCACGTTCTGAGAGCGAGGCGGCGTGCTGGCTCACCTGCATGCCGCCTCGTTGAGTGTCAGTTTCCGAGGCCACGATGCCCTCGGAGACTGATGACGCCTTTGCGCGTTCACCATGGATGGCCTTCTTGATGTCTATCACCGTTGCAACGATGTACCGCGGGTGCTGGCAGTGGATGCTGCTGGTCTGTCTTTTCTCATTCCCCCTGTTTGCCGCTGCCCAGTCCGAGACCGCGACTGGCCAGTCTGCGCGCCTGTCTGACGGCGCTGCTCAATCCCTGTTGACCCGGCTCGCCGAGGCACGCAACCCGGCCAAGCCAGCCGTGATCGATGAGATCGCCATGAGCGGGGATGCACGTGCACGTGGCTGGCTGGAAGCCTTTTCTGCCAGCAAGCTGGCTCGTCTCAAGGACGCCGAGCGCTTCTTGATCATCGACAACAATCGCGGCCGTGAGTGGGCCGTCTCCGACGCCCTGTCGGGAGAGTCGGCGGGCAAGGTCTCGCGCCGCGACCTCAAGACACTGCGCAGCAACAACTCGCTGCGTGGGCATATCGATGGCGTACTCTCGATGATCGACCTGTCTTCCCCGGATGCCGAGGTCAGACTCGCGGCGGCGCGCGGCCTGCGCGGCAGTGTCGATGAGGCCATGGCCGAGCGGTTGCCGAGCCTGATCGAGCAGGAAGTCGATGATGCTATCCGCGCCACTCTCGAGGAAGCGCTCGCCATCCAGCAGCTGGAAGCCAATGGCGACCCCGCAGCGCTGGAGACGCTCTCCGGCAGCCTGAACGCCGCCGCGATCGCTGCCATCAATGGCGCCGCGGCGAGTGATGATCCGCAGCTGGCCCAGGCCGCCAAGGTGGCGCTGGCCGGTATCGAGCAGAAGCTTCAGCTCAACAGCGGGCTCGAGACGCTCTACTTCGGCCTCTCGTTGGGCTCGGTACTGGTGCTGGCCGCCATCGGGCTTGCCATCACCTTCGGTGTCATGGGCGTGATCAACATGGCGCATGGCGAACTGATCATGCTGGGCGCCTACACCACTTGGGGCATGCAGCAGCTATTGCCAGGGCAGCCGGGGCTGGCGCTGTTGCTGTCGATTCCGGCGGGCTTTCTGGTCGCGGCGGCGGTGGGAATCGTCATCGAGCGCAGCGTCATCCAGCACCTCAAGGGGCGTCCGCTGGAGACCTTGCTGGCCACCTTCGGCATCAGCCTGATCCTGCAGCAGCTGGTGCGTACCACCATCTCGCCCCTGAATCGCATCGTGGTCACGCCGGAGTGGATGAGTGGCTCGCTGATGATCAACGAGGCGCTGTCACTGACGCTCAATCGCCTCTACATCATCGGCTTCGCACTGTTCGTGTTCGCCGGCCTGATGCTGATCATGCGCCGCACCCGTCTCGGCCTCGAAGTACGCGCGGTGACCCAGAACCGGGCCATGGCGCGCTCGATGGGCATCAAGGCGACCCGCGTCGACATCATGACCTTCGCGCTGGGCTCCGGTGTGGCCGGTCTTGCCGGTGTCGCGCTCTCCCAGATCACCAACGTCGGGCCGAACCTGGGCCAGAACTACATCATCGATTCCTTCATGGTCGTGGTGTTCGGCGGGGTCGGCAATCTGTGGGGCACGCTGGTGGCCGGCATGTCGCTGGGGCTGCTCAATCAGTTCCTCGAGCCCTGGGCGGGTGCGGTTCTCGCCAAGATCGTGGTGCTGGTCTTCATCATCCTGTTCATTCAAAAGCGCCCGCGGGGACTCTTCCCGCAGAAGGGCCGCGCCGCGGAGGGTTGATCCATGCCTGATTCACGTTCCTGGCTGGCGCGCCCCTTCACGGAGCGCTCCACCCAGATCTTCCTCGCGGTGCTGACGCTGTCGGTGCTCGCCATCACGCTGCTGCATGTGCTGCTGCCCGAGGGGCATCCGCTGCATGTCAGCACCTTCACCGTCACCCTGCTGGGCAAGTACCTGTGCTATGCGCTGCTGGCGGTGGCGGTGGATCTCGTCTGGGGCTACCTGGGCATTCTCAGCCTGGGTCACGGCGCCTTCTTCGCGCTGGGCGGTTACGCCATGGGCATGTACCTGATGCGCGAGATCGGTGACCGCGGCGTCTATGGCAATCCGGAGCTGCCGGACTTCATGGTCTTCCTCAACTGGCAGGAGCTGCCGTGGTTCTGGCAGGGCTTCGACATGCCGGTCTTCGCTTTCCTGATGGTGCTGCTGGCGCCGGGGCTGCTGGCGCTGGTGTTCGGCTTCCTCGCCTTCCGCTCCCGCGTCACCGGTGTCTATCTCTCGATCATCACCCAGGCACTGACCTTCGCCTTGATGCTGGCGTTCTTCCGCAACGAGATGGGCTTCGGTGGCAACAACGGCCTGACCGACTTCAAGGACATTCTCGGCTTCGATCTGCGCACGGATGCGGTGCGCATCGCGCTGTTCATCGCCAGTGGCGTGGCGCTGGGGCTCGGCTATCTGCTGTGTCGTGGCATCGTCGGCTCCAAGCTGGGGCGTTTGAGCATCGCCTGTCGCGACGCCGAGGCGCGCACGCGCTTTCTGGGTTACCGCGTCGAACGTGTGCAGCTGTTCATCTTCGTGGTCTCGGCGATGCTGGCCGGGGTAGCCGGGGCGCTGTACGTGCCGCAGGTCGGCATCATCAATCCCGGCGAGTTCTCGCCGCTGTTCTCCATCGAAGTGGTGGTGTGGGTGGCGCTCGGTGGCCGCGCGACGCTCTACGGCGCCGTGTTGGGCGCGCTGATCGTCAACTACGCCAAGACGGTGTTCACCGGCATCATGCCGGATGCCTGGCTGTTCGCCCTCGGCGGCCTGTTCGTGCTGGTCACCGTGCTGTTGCCCAAGGGTATCGCTGGCCTCTTTGCCCAGCGTGGCTGGGGCAGCAGCTCGCAGTCGTCCAACGCGAAGAGCGAATCGGCATCCAGTTCCCGCCCCATCGAGGAGGCCACCGCATGAGCCTGTTGAAAGAGATGGCCACGCGTGACCGCGTGTTCGACTTCCTGACCCCGCGCATCTCGCCGGTGGACGTGACCCACGGGCCGATCCTCTATCTGGAGGATGTCAGTGTCAGCTTCGACGGCTTCAAGGCGATCAATGATCTCAACCTGACCATCGACGATGGCGAGCTGCGCTGCATCATCGGCCCCAATGGCGCGGGCAAGACCACGATGATGGACATCATCACCGGCAAGACGCGCCCCGACAGTGGCTCGGTGTGGTTCGGCAGCCGGCACGATCTGCTGCGCATGAGTGAGCCCGAGATCGCCACCCTGGGCATCGGGCGCAAGTTCCAGAAGCCTACCGTCTTCGAGGCGCTCAGCGTGTTCGAGAATCTCGAGCTGGCCATGGCCACCGACAAGCGCATCTTTCCGACGCTGGCCGCGCGCATGAGCGGCGAGACCCGCGCCAGGATCGAGGAGGTGCTCGAGACGATTCACCTCAAGGAGTGGCATGCGCGCGAGGCCGGCATCCTGTCTCACGGCCAGAAGCAGTGGCTGGAGATCGGCATGCTGCTGATGCAGAAGCCGCGGCTGCTGCTGGTCGACGAGCCGGTGGCCGGCATGACCGAGCAGGAGATGGAGCGCACCGCGGAGCTGCTGACCAGTCTGGCGGGGCGCCAGTCGGTGGTGGTGGTCGAGCACGACATGGGCTTCGTGCGCTCCATCGCGCGCAAGGTCACGGTGTTGCATCAGGGCGCGGTATTGGCGGAAGGCAGCATGGATGCGGTATCGAGCGACCCGAAAGTCGTCGAGGTCTACCTGGGAGAGAGTGACGGATGACGCAAGCGCTGAACACCAAGGCACCGATGTCGAGCGGCGAGTCGCCGCTGCTGACCATCGACACGCTCAACCAGTTCTATGGGGAAAGCCACACGCTGTGGGACCTGACGCTGGAGATTCCCGTTGGGCAATGCACCTGCGTGATGGGCCGCAACGGCGTCGGCAAGACCACGCTGATGAAATGCATCATGGGCGAGGAGAGCGTCCGTGACGGCAAGCTCCTGTACCGCGCCGATGCCAGTGGCAGCGATTCCGGTCGCGATGCCACTAGCAATGAGCCGCTTGATCTGACGCGGCGCAAGCTCGAGGAACGCGCGCGGCTGGGTGTCGGCTATGTCCCCCAGGGGCGGCAGATCTTCCCGATGATGACGGTGGAAGAGAATCTGCGCACCGGGCTTGCCGTGCGCCGGGACGGCCTGCGCCAGATTCCCGAGCGCATCTATGAGTTGTTTCCCGTGCTCAAGGAGATGCGTCACCGGCGCGGGGGGGATCTCTCTGGCGGCCAGCAGCAACAGCTCGCCATCGGCCGCGCGCTGGTGATCGAACCGCGCCTGCTGATTCTCGACGAGCCCGGCGAGGGCATCCAGCCCAATATCGTCGCCCAGATTGGTGAGGTCATCCGCCGTCTGATCAAGGAAGACGGCCTGACGGTACTGCTGGTCGAGCAGAAGCTGCCCTTCGCGCGCAAGTACGCCGATCGCTTCGTGATCATGGATCGCGGCCGCCGGGTGGCCGAAGGCGAGATCGCGGCGCTGTCCGATGAACTGATCAAGCAGCACCTGACCGTATGACGATCCGGTGCGTGATTCCCGCTGACGGCGCGACGGATGCCGTGCGCAGTGAGGCCAATGCCTCCGGCCACCGCTTCGATGACCAGCGCCAGTGGCAGGCCTCGCTGGCGCTGCGGTTCGAGGCTGATGCGCGCGACACCAGTGATAGCGGGCGCGTCATCACCCGCCTGACGCGCAGACGTCATCATGGCCCGCTGCGTGTGCAGCGCCCGTTCTACCCCGAGGGCCGCCACGGTTGCTGCCATGTCTATCTGCTGCACCCTCCCGGTGGGCTGGTCAGCGGCGATGCGCTGCAGATCGAGGCCGAGGTGGAGGAGGGCGCGCATGTGCTGTTGACCACACCTGCGGCGGCCAAGCTCTACAAGGCGGACCGCAATGGCGTGGCCTGGGGCCAGCATACCCATCTCAAGGTCGCCGATGGGGCCACCCTGGAATGGCTGCCTCAGGAAACGCTGGCCTTCAATGGCTCGCGCGGCGAGCAGACCACCACCCTCGAGCTTGCCGGCTCTGCGCGCTGTCTGGGCTGGGAAGTGCTGGCGCTGGGCCGCCCGGTCGGCGAGCTGCCCTTCGTCAGCGGCCATCTCGAACAGCGCTTTCGCCTGACCCGCGACGGCAAGCCAGTGTGGATCGAGCGCCAGTCGCTGGACCCGCTGCATCCGCGCTTCACCGGGCGCTGGGGGCAGGGCGGTTGCAGTGTGCAGGCCACACTGTGGGCGGTCGGGCTCGAGGATGAGGCGGCGGCCATCGAGGCGCTGCGTGAGGCGTTGCCGGCTTCCCCGCGCTGGGCGGTGACCCGCCGCGAAGGCGTGTTGCTGCTGCGCTATCTGGGCCATGAACGCAACGAGGCCTGGGCGCTGTGCCAGCAGGCATGGCAGCTCCTGCGCCCCCTGATGACGGGGCTTGAGGCACAGGTGCCACGTATCTGGCTGACCTGATCTCGAAAGCCCACTGAATGACAACCACAAGAGCCATGACATGGAACTGACGCCAAGAGACAAGGACAAGCTGTTGCTGTTCACCGCAGCGCTGCTGGCGGAACGCCGCAAGGCCAAGGGCCTCAAGCTCAACTACCCGGAATCCATCGCCTTGATCAGCGCCGAGATTCTGGAAGGCGCCCGCGAAGGCTTGAGCGTGGCCGAGCTGATGGGGCGCGGCGCGGAGGTGCTGACCCGTGATGACGTGATGGAGGGCATCGCCGAGATGATTCCCGAAGTGCAGGTCGAGGCGACCTTCCCGGACGGCACCAAGCTGGTGACCGTTCACAACCCCATCGTGTGAGGCGAGCAATCATGATTCCCGGTGAATATCTGGTGGCGGACGGCGAGATCTCTCTCTGCGAGGACCGCCTGCGCACCACGCTCTCGGTCGGCAATACCGGCGACCGACCGATCCAGATCGGCTCGCACTACCACTTTGCCGAGGCCAATCCGGCGCTGGTATTTGATCGCGAGGCCGCCCTCGGGCAGCGCCTGGACATCGCCGCCGGCACGGCGATTCGCTTCGAACCGGGGCAGACGCGTGACGTCACGCTGATCCCTTTTGCCGGCAGTCGTCATATCTATGGCTTCCGCGGCGAGGTGATGGGGCAACTCAAGGATGACGGCAGTGTCGAGCGTTGAGCGAGCGACGCTCTTGACCTCAATGCGCCAGGCAATGGCGCTGACAGGCATTCGGCTCGGAGCACACTTGGCAACTGCAGTTAAGAAAACTGCGGCTCAGGGATCAAGAGGCAACCCATGAAGATAACGCGACAGGCCTATGCCGACATGTACGGCCCGACCACCGGTGACCGCGTGCGTCTGGGCGATACTGCGCTGTGGATCGAGGTGGAGAAGGATTTCACCCACTACGGGGAAGAGGTGAAGTTCGGCGGTGGCAAGGTGATCCGCGATGGCATGGGCCAGAGCCAGCGCGCCGATGATAGCGTGATGGATACCGTGATCACCAATGCGCTGATTCTGGACTGGTGGGGCATCGTCAAGGCGGATGTCGGTCTCAAGGCCGGGCGCATCGCGGCCATCGGCAAGGCGGGCAACCCCGATACCCAGCCTGACGTGGATATCGTGATCGGCCCGGGCACCGAGATCATTGCCGGTGAGGGCAAGATTCTCACCGCCGGTGGTGTCGACCCGCACATCCACTTCATCTGCCCCCAGCAGGTGGAAGAGGCGCTGATGAGCGGCATCACCACCATGCTCGGCGGCGGCACCGGGCCGGCCACCGGCACCAATGCCACCACCTGTACGCCGGGGCCGTGGCATATCGGCAAGATGCTGCAGGCGGTGGATAGCCTGCCGATGAACATCGGCTTTCTCGGCAAGGGCAATGCCTCGCTGCCACAGGGCCTTGAGCAGCAGATCGAGGCCGGCGTGATCGGCCTCAAGCTGCATGAGGACTGGGGCACGTCGCCGGCCTCCATCGACAACTGTCTGACCGTCGCCGATGCCTATGACGTGCAGGTGGCGATCCATACCGACACCCTGAACGAATCGGGTTTCGTCGAGGACACCCTGGCGGCCTTCAAGGACCGCTGCATCCACACCTTCCACACCGAAGGCGCCGGTGGCGGCCATGCCCCAGACATCATCACCGCCTGCTCGCGCCCCAACGTGCTGCCGTCTTCCACCAACCCGACGCGTCCCTACACCGTCAACACGGTGGACGAGCATCTCGACATGCTGATGGTCTGCCACCACCTGGACCCGAGCATTCCCGAGGACGTCGCCTTCGCCGATTCGCGCATTCGCCGTGAGACCATCGCCGCCGAGGACATCCTGCATGACCTGGGTGTCATCTCGATGATGTCCTCGGATTCCCAGGCGATGGGCCGCGTGGGCGAGGTGATCTGCCGTACCTGGCAGACGGCGCACAAGATGCGCGAACAGCGCGGCCTGCTGGCAGAGGACAGCGAGCGCGGCACCGACAACTTCCGTGCGCGTCGCTATATCGCCAAGTACACCATCAACTCGGCCATCACCCACGGCATCGCCCACGAGGTCGGCTCAATTGAAGTCGGTAAGCTGGCGGACCTGGTGCTGTGGTCGCCAGCATTCTTCGGCGTCAAACCGGCCTGCACCCTCAAGGGCGGCATGATCGCCGCCGCACCCATGGGCGATCCGAATGCCTCGATTCCCACGCCGCAGCCGGTGCATTACCGCCCGATGTTCGGCGCCTTCGGCAAGGCGGCCAGCGCCACGCGCCTGACCTTCGTCTCCCAGGCGGCGCTCAAAGCCGGTGTCGGGGAAGCGCTCGGGCTCGACAGCCCGCTGTCCGCCTGCCGCGATGTACGTCAGGTGCGCAAGTGCGACATGAAACTCAATGACGCCTGCCCGGAACTCAAGGTCGACCCAGAGACCTACGAAGTCTTCGCCGACGGTGAGCTGCTGACCTGTGAGCCCGCCAGCGAGCTGCCACTGGCCCAGCGCTACCACCTGTTTTGAAAGCCTGTTCTGAGGGCCTGTTCTGAGGGCCTGTTTCAAGTGCCTGTTCTGACTCCCTATTCGAGATTGACGCCATGATGGAACTGATACATCGCCTGCCAGACGCCAGTGGATCAGGCGACCCAGCGAGCGCTCACACCGACGTCGAGCCCATCGACACCCTGACCCTGCCGCTGGAGCTGCGCATCCGCGGTCGCCTGCGAGCCACCACCGACGGCGGGCGCGAGGTCGGCCTGTTTCTGGATCGCGGACCGGTACTGCGTGACGGCGATCGGCTGGCCTCGCGCGAGGGTGAGGTGATCCGCATCTGCGCCGCGGATGAGCCGGTAGTGACTGCCCACATCGCCGCCGGACGTCCGATGGCTGCGCTCTGCTATCACCTGGGCAATCGCCATGTGCAGCTCGCCATCGGCATGCAGGCGCCTGACGCTGGCGGTAGCGAAGGAAAGGGCGAAGGAAAGGACGAAGCAAAGGGTGAAGCAGAGAGCGCAACCGGCTGGGTGCGCTTCCCGCCGGATCACGTGCTGGAAGAACTGGCCGAGCGACTGGGCGCGACCCTCATCCATCACGAGGCGCCCTTTGACCCTGAGCCGGGCGCCTATGCCCAGGCGGGGCAGGGGCATGCTCATTCTCACGGTCATTCACACGGCCACTCACATGCCCATGACCATGAGCACACGCATGAGCACTGATGCCATGGCGGGCCTGCCGGCGCAGGAGGATCTGGCGCTGCTGGGGCTGTTGCAGCTGGTGAGTCCGGCCTTGCCCATCGGCGCCTTTGCCTGGTCTCAGGGGCTGGAGAGTGCCTTCGAGCTTGGCTGGGTCACTCAGGAGCAGGAGCTTGGCGAGTGGATCGACGGCGTGCTGGAAGACGGGCTTGGCCGTTGCGAGCTGCCACTGTTGGTGCGTCTGCAGCAGGCATGGGCCGAGGTGGATGCACCGGCGCTCGACGAGTGGGATGGCTGGCTCAAGGCCACCCGTGAAACCGCCGAACTCAGCGATGAAGACGCGCGACTCGGGGCGGCGCTGCTGCGTTTGCTCAGAAGTCTCGAGCTCGAACCGCCCGTCGCGCTGATGCCGCAGGCGCCCGGCTACGTGACGGTGTTTGCCTGGGTGGCGCACCAGCGTGGGGTACCACCGCGTCAGACCTTGATCGGCTTTGCTTGGGCCTGGCTCGAGAATCAACTGGCGGTGGCCTGCAAGGCCATGCCGCTGGGCCACACCGCCGCCCAACGCCTGACCGAGCAGCTGCGACCCCGTGTAGTGGAGGTCGTCTCACAGGCGCTTGAGCGTTTGGATGGTGAGCTTGGCCCGATATTGCCGGGGCTGGCGCTCGCCTCCGCCCAGCACGAAACCCAATATTCCCGTCTGTTCAGGAGTTGAGCCAAGACCGCCTGTCTTGAGGCGGCGGCGCCTGAACCGACCGACATGAACGTCTGATATCTCACGAGAAAGGAAGCTGCCATGAAGCATTGTCTACGCGTAGGAGTGGGTGGGCCGGTGGGCTCCGGCAAGACGGCGCTGTTGCGCCAGCTGTGTCTGGCCCTGCGCGATCATTACGACATCGGGGTGGTCACCAATGACATCTACACCCGCGAAGATGCCGATTTCCTGCTGCGCCATGAAGCACTGGACGCGGACCGTATCCTCGGGGTCGAGACCGGCGGCTGCCCGCATACCGCGATTCGCGAGGATGCCTCGATGAATCTGGCGGCCATCGATGATCTGCAGGCGCGTCACCCGGACATGGAGCTGGTGCTGGTGGAATCCGGCGGCGACAACCTGTCCGCGACCTTCAGCCCCGAGCTTTCCGATCTCACCCTCTATGTGATCGATGTCTCGGCAGGCGACAAGATTCCGCGCAAGGGCGGGCCGGGCATCACCAAGTCGGATCTTCTGATCATCAACAAGATCGACATCGCCGAGCAGGTGCATGCCTCGCTCGAGGTGATGGATCGCGATTCGCGCAAGATGCGCGGTGAGCGGCCCTTCGTGTTCGCCAATCTGTATGACGGTGTCGGGCTAGAAGAGATCATCGCCTTCATTCTGGATCGCGGCATGTTGCCGGAGCGTCGCCCGCAAAAGCTGGCGGCACAGGCCTGACCGCGCAGCGTTTTCCGCCGCTGGCTCAGGATTCATTGTCTCCCGGCATTCGTCTCACCACGGGTGTCGGGGGATTCATCATCATCTTGTTCAGGAATGACACATGAAGCGTTCTCACTCCGCACTGCTTGCCACCTCGCTGCTGCTGGTGGCGACCTCGGCCTCCGCCCACCCCGGCCATGATGCCCAGGGGCTGATGGCGGGCCTGTCGCATCCCTTCACCGGGCTGGACCACCTGCTGGCCATGCTGGCCATCGGCATCTGGAGTGCGCGTCAGTCGCGGGTCTTGACGCTTGCCACGCCGCTGTTGATGGCCGCCGGCATGCTGACGGGGGCGGGCATCGCGCTGCTCAGCGGTGGGCAGGCGCTGCATGCGCTGATCGCCGAGCAGGGCATTCTGCTCTCGGTGCTGGCCTCCGGTGCGCTGGTGGCGCTGCTGCTGCGTCTGCCCACCCTGGCTGGCGCCGTGATGGTCGCCGGCTTCATGGCCTGTCACGGCTTCGCCCATGCGCTGGAAATGCCGGCGGCTGGCAGCGCCGTGGGCTACATGGCGGGCTTCGTGGTCGCGACGCTGGCCTTGGCGTTGCTGGGCCGTGCAATCGGCCGGCGCCTGATGGGGGTACCTGCCATCGCTTCCCGTCTGGTGGGCGGAGCGGTGATGGCCTCTGCCGTGATCATGGCGGTCTAGGACGATTTCAGGTTGAGGGAATTCATGACGATGACATGAACTCTCGCATTGGATTCATTGCGCTATCGACGCCCCGCTGACCTGTCAGCGGGGCGTTTTTTGTCTTCTGGAGGCAGGGGGTAAGGGATTGCCTTGTAGAAATGTTATAACGTATCATTTTGGGGTCGAGTGGATGATGGCGCATTCCTCGACCTGCCGCGCAATCGTGCTTGCTGATGCAAGCCCTCTGTCAAGGGCTCTGACAAGGGCTCTGACAAGGGCTCTAACAAGGGCTCTGTGAGACAAGCCCTCATGGGCGTCATGCAGCACCTGATTCGGCGTGATGCCCCCTCATGAATCCAAGGCAATGACTGATGACAACTCTGCAATCGACTTCCTCTCCTGACAGGCCCGCTTCACTGCCTCCGGCGCTGCCAGTCACTGTGCTGTCCGGCTTTCTGGGCGCCGGCAAGACGACGCTGCTCAATCACATCCTTGCCAATCGCGAAGGGCGTCGAGTGGCGGTGATCGTCAATGACATGAGCGAGGTCAACATCGATGCCGCCATGGTGCGTGGCGCACCCGGTGCGGACAACGAGGTGACGCTCAATCGTGCCGAGGAGCAGCTGGTCGAGATGAGCAATGGCTGCATCTGCTGCACGCTGCGTGAGGACCTGCTCATTGAGGTACGGCGACTGGCCGAGGTAGGGCGCTTCGATTGCCTGGTGATCGAATCCACCGGCATTTCCGAGCCGCTGCCGGTGGCGGAAACCTTCACCTTCGAGGACGAGGATGGCCAGTGCCTCTCCAGTGTCGCGCGTCTCGACACCCTGGTCACGGTCGTGGATGGCGCCAACTTCCTCACCCAGTATCGCGAGGCGCAGTCACTGGCCGAAGCGGGGGAAAGCCTCGGCGAAGACGATGAGCGCAATGTCGCCGACCTGCTGGTCGATCAGATCGAATTCTGTGATGTGTTGTTGATCAGCAAGACGGACCTGCTCGATGCCTCGCAGCTTGCCGAGCTGAGCGCGGTGCTGCGCTCGCTCAACCCGGAGGCCGAGATTCTGCCCATGACGAAAGGCGCCGTGCCCCTTTCCAAGGTGCTGGACACTGGCCGCTTCAGTTTCGATCGCGCCCAACAGGCACCGGGCTGGCTGAAGGAGATGCGCGGCGAGCATGTGCCGGAGACCGAGGAATATGGCATCTCGAGTTTCTCCTACCATGCGCGCGTGCCGTTCCATCCCGAGAAATTCCACCAGCTGCTCCATGGTGACTGGTTCGGTGGCAAGCTGCTGCGCTCCAAGGGCTTCTTCTGGCTGGCCACGCGGCCGCAGTTTGCCGGACAGTGGAACCAGGCCGGTGGCATCGCGCACTACGGGTTCGGGGGCATGTTCTGGAAGGCAGTACCTGAGGTCGAATGGCCAGAAGACCCCGAGTATCTGGAGTCGATTCGGGAAAAGTGGCAGGAGCCGTTCGGCGACATGCGCCAGGAGCTGGTATTCATCGGTCAGAACCTGGATGAAGCCCGTATCCGCCAGGCGCTGGACGAGTGCCTGCTCGATGACGCCACGCTGCTGGCGGGCAAGGAAGCCTGGCGTGACCTGCCGGACCCGTTCCCCGCCTGGGAATGAGCGACGGCACCTGAGTCTCTGATTTGCTGACACTCGCCAAGACACCCCACTGATCCGCGATCAGTGGGGTGCTCTGTTTCTAGGTTCATTGCTCGATGCCCCTGCTCTACGTTCCTTGCAGGGATGGCTTGTCCGTTAAAGGCCGGCTGCCCATGCACGTCGGATTGCCCCCGGTGCGTCATCGAGTCAACTCATGACGGCTTGGCTGAGCGCTACGTCGCCTGAGCGATACCCAGAGGGGGAATGACAGGGCAGAAGCGATGCTGAAAGTGCCAAGCCATTGAAGGGGCCCGAATGACTCGCCCATCCACACAAAACCCAGCACCGTTGCCGTCAGCGGGCTGAAGATACCCAGCAGTGATGCGGAAAAGGCGGGCAGTCGCTGGATGCCGGCAAACCAGAGGCCATAGCCGAGCACCCCACCCGGCAGGATCAGGTAGCCATAGCCCAGCAGATGTTGCGGCTCGAGATTGGTCGGTATGCCTTCCGACCAAGCGGCCAGGGGCAGCAACAACAGTCCACCGAAGATCAATTGCCAGCCCGTCAGGCTCAATTGACTGACGTCGGGCGGACGTTGCCAGCGTTTGCTGAGTACGATGCCGGCGGCCATCGAGACAGCACCGAGCAGTGCGATCCCGACCCCTGTCATGTCCAGCCCACCTTGGCCGGGATTGAGCAGCAGCACCACTCCGACCATGCCCAGTCCACACTGCATTGCGGCTGTCATGCTGAACCCTGTCCCCAGCCACCAGCGGCTCAGCAGTAGAACCCACACCGACTGACTTGCCAGCAGCAAGGCGGCCATGCTGCCGGGGATGCGGTAGGCAGCGGCAAACAGGCAGGTAAAGAAGAGTCCGATATTGAGAGTGCCCAGCACCATGGCTTTCACCCACCACCCTCCCGACAAGGTCTGTCGAGTCCAGAGCAGAATCAGCATTCCCGCGGGAAGGGCGCGAATGGTGGCTGCGGTGAGTGGGGTGTCGGCAGGGAGCAGGGTCTGTGTCACCAGGTAAGTACTTCCCCATATGATCGGGGCCGTGGCGGTCATGGCGAGAACCTTTAGGTATGAAGATGGCATATTTGTCTCTCCTTGAAGTATCTTTCTTGAAAGATAGATGTGAGAGTACTCGCAAATCCGCCGTCATCAAAGTATCTTTTTGGAAAGCTAACTGGGAGGTTTCATGATGACGGATGCCGTGGATCGCATTCTTGCGCAGTGGGAGGAGGCTCGCCCCGATCTGGATTGTCGGCCGATGGGCATATTCGGGCGTATCAGTCGGGCAGGTCGCGTGTTTGGCTCGAGGATGGAGCAGGTATTCGAGAAGGAGGGCCTGTCGACTGTCGAGTTCGACATCCTGGCGACGCTGCGACGTTCGCAGGCGCCATTGACCCCGACTCAGCTGTATCAGACGTTGATGCTCTCTTCCGGTGCCATGAGCACGCGGATAGATCAGCTGGTGAAGCGAGGGTTGTTGCAGCGCCAGGCCAGTGATGAGGATCGGCGCAGCAATCGTGTCGCGCTGACGGAAGCAGGGCGTCGTCTGATCGACACCACTCTGGAAGCGCATGTCGAGAATCAGCAACGGATGGCGAGTGCGCTGGACAGCGATGAACAACATCAGCTTGCCTGTCTGCTGCGCAAGCTGATGACTGATGAACAACGCTAGCTATCGTACAGCGCCCATCGGGCCTCTGTATGGGCATGCACCAGCTCACCCTCGAGCAGACGCTTCGCTGCTGGTCTGTGAGACAAGACGTGTGACAAGGCGTGAGATGCGTGCCGCTGCACTGCTCAGGGCAAACAGCAGGGTGGCCAGGCACACGATGGTGGGGCCGGTGGGGGTATCCAGCCAGTAAGCTGCTTGCAGTCCGCCGGTGGTGGAGACTCCGCCGATGATGGCCGCGGCGATCGCCATCAGTTCCGGGGTGTGACAGAAGCGGCGCGCCGTGGCCGCCGGGATGATCAGCAGCGCGGTGATCAACAGCGCACCGACCACCTTCAATGCAACCGCGACCACCACAGCCAGCGACAGTGTCAGCACCAGCTGCTCGCGTCGCGGGTTGATGCCGCTGGCACGCGCCAGGTCCTCATTCAGGGTGGCGGTGAGCAGCGCCGACCAGCGCCAGTAGATGAGGCCGATGACCAGCACGCCACCAGTGGCGATGATTGCGAGGTCTGTCTTGCTGACCGCCAGAATATCGCCGAACAGATAGGCCATCAGGTCAATGCGCACGCCGGGCAGGAAGGAGACGGCCACCAGTCCGAAGGCGAGTGCGGAGTGCGCCATCACGCCAAGCAGGGTGTCCATGGCGTAGCCGCGTCCGCTGAGCAGCGTGACCAGGGTCGCCATGATCAGCGAGACGACGAGCACGCCGGCCAGAATCGAGGTGGACATCAAGAGCGACAGCGCCACGCCGAGGATCGCGGCATGGGCCGTGGCGTCGCCGAAATAGGCCATGCGTCGCCAGACGACGAAACAGCCCAGCGGCGCTGCCGCAAGCGCCACGGCAATGCCTGCCAGGGCGGCGCGGAGCATGAAGTCATCCAGTATCAGTCCCTCCGACATCAGTGACATCCCTCTGCGGTCGGTGCGATGAGCTGGAGCGTTGGCTCCCGACTCTGCGTTGTCTGCTTGAGCACAGGCTTGGCTGCAGGCGCGGGTGCAGGTGCAGGTCTGGACGCGGGCCGACAGGTGGGCGCAGCGTCAGCGGGCGAGTGGGTGTGAGAGTCAGAGTGATCGTGAGAGTGAGCAGAAGAATGCTCATGGCGATAGAAGGCCAGGGCGTCAGCGGTATCGAGCCCGAACAGATCCTGGTAGGCCGATGAGGCCATGACGCGCTCAGGCGTGCCCTGACAGCAGACGTGGCCATGCAGGCAGACGACACGATCGGAGGCGCGCATCACCACATGCAGCTCGTGACTGACCATCAGTACCCCGCAACCGAGGGTGTGGCGGACACGATCGATCTGACGGTAGAAATCCGCGATGCCACGGTGATCCAGCCCCTGGGTTGCCTCATCGAGCAGCAATATGTCGGGCGAATCCATCAGGGCACGGGCCAGCAGAATACGCTGGAACTGTCCCCCCGAGAGGTCGGCGATCTGCTGTTGCTCGACACCGGGAATGCCGGCCTGCGCCAGGGCATTTTCCACTGCCGCGCGCGAATGGCGATGGGGCAGATTCAGGAAACGCACCACCGTCATCGGCAGCGTCGGGTCCAGGCTCAGGCGCTGGGGCACGTAGCCGATTCTGCAGCCTTGCTGACGATGTATCCGCCCGCTCGTCGGGGCCACCGCCCCGATGATGCTGCGCAGCAACGTGGACTTGCCTGAGCCATTGGGGCCTACCAGGGTGACGATTTCGCCGCGCTCAACCTCGAGATCGATCGCATCGAGGATGCGATGCCTGCCGAGCGTGACACACAGATTCTTGATCGATAACAGCGACATGGGGACCTCTTGGCGCTGAAGAGTTGACGGGTCAGTGACCATTAATGTTATGTTATAACATATTGAGGGTGGCCATTGCAGCCTTCGATCTTCCTTCCGTGATTTCGCTTCTATTGGAGAACCGCCATGCGCCATCGGTTACTGCCTTCCCTCTCTCTGCCCCTGATGCTGGCACCTGCCGTGGCAGTGGCCGAGGTGCCATCGGTCGCGGTGGACATCCCCCCGGTGCACTCACTGGTGGCACGTGTCATGGGGGAGCTGGGCAGCCCCGATCTGGTCATCCAGTCTGGCGCCTCACCGCATGGCTATTCCATGCGTCCCTCCGAGGCCAGGGCACTGTCGGATGCGGATGCGGTGTTCTTCGTCAGTGATGAGCTGACGCCCTGGCTTGCCAAGGCGCGTGCGTCGCTGGCCGCGGATGCCGATGCCGTCGAGTTGATGGAGGTGCCCGGCACCCTGCACCTGACCTATCGCGAGGGGCCCACCTTCAAGGCACATCATCACGCTGATGAAGCGTCTTCCGCGCATGGCGAAGAGCACGACGAGCATGGTGGCCACGAAGCCCATGCGGATCACGACGAGCATCACGATGGTGATCACGAAGCCCATGCGGATCACGACGAGCATCACGACGAGCATGGTCATGACGGCGAGAATCCCCATGGCTGGCTGGACCCGGTGAATGCTCACGCCTGGCTGGGCGCCATTGCGGAATCACTGGCGGCACAGGATCCGGAGCACGCGGCGACCTATCGCAGCAATGCCCAGGCGGGGCAGCAGGAGCTCGAGGCGCTGACCGAGTCACTGTCAGCGCGTCTGGCACAGGTGCAGGGCACTCGCTACATCGTCTTCCATGATGCCTATCAGTACTTCGAGCATCGCTTCGATGTGCCGGCGTCTGGTGCCATCTCACTGGGCGATGCCTCCACCCCCAGCCCGGCCCGCGTCAAGAAGATCCAGGCGCGCGTGAAGCAGGACGACATCCAGTGCGTCTTCCGAGAGCCACAGTACAACCCTGCGTTGATCGAGAGCGTCTTCGAGGGCACCGGCGTCAAGACCTCCATCGTCTTCGAGCCGCTGGGTGTCGGGTTGCCGCTGGGCGAGACGCTGTATCCGCAGCTGATCGAGCGCCTGGGGCAGGGCATCCTTGGGTGTGCCGACGCCTGATCGCCCCGTGACACGACGACGGGGGCGCTGTCGGCCCCCGTCTTTTCTCAAGCGCCTCATCCTCAAGGGAGAGCCACCGCATGCCCCACCCGACATCGCCACCGCTGAGTGAACGTGACGCAGAGTTCTGCATCAATGCCGCGACACGCACGCTGGAGCGCTGGGCGATCGCCGTCACGCGCGGGGAGAAGGAGACGCTTCTCGCGCTTTATGCAGAGGACGCGATTCTGGTGCCGACGGTCGCCGATGATGTGCGTGAGAATCGCCAGCAACGTCAGGCCTACTTCGATGGCTTTCTCGCCAATGAAGCGCTGGCCTGCGAGTTGGGGGAGCACTCACCCCGAGTCAGTCGCAAGCTGGGTACCGTCGTGATCGGAGGGCACTACACCTTCGAATATCGCGCCGCTGACGAGACGGTCACGATTGCGGCCCGTTTTCTGTTCACCTTCGAGGAGATTCTCGGCGAGTGGAAGATCACCGGTCATCATTCCTCGCGACTGGCGGGATGATCCTGCGCTGATGGCGAGTCGTCCGCGCTCTGTTCTTTGCTTCTCGCTACACTCCCCACACTTCGGCTGAGCTCAGTGCCGCCTTCCTGCATCCTGAGGGAGGCGGTCACTGACGAGGGCCGCTTTGGATATCTGACGAATGACCGCAATACTCCCCGACGTTTCCCTGACCGAGCGCTCGCGCTCCTTGAGTCCCCTGGAATGGGTGGGCATGCAGGGGATCGATCTGCCTGTACTCATCGAGGAGGGCGATTATCGCCGTGAATTGCATGCCCGCGTGGATGCGCAGGTCGACCTGCCGATGCCGCACACCAAGGGCATTCACATGTCGCGCCTTTACCGCCTGCTGGATGGGCTGGCAGAGGGCAAGCCACTGACCCCTGGCAATCTGCAGGAGGTGCTCGCCGCGATGGTGGCAAGACATCACGACTGCGCCTCGCGCAATGCCCGCGTCAGGCTGGAATTCGCGCTGCTGGTGAAGCGTCCGGCGCTAGTCACGCCTAAGCTCTCAGGCTGGAAGTCCTACCCCGTCACGCTGGAGGCCAGCCTGCACGAGGGCAGGTTCACGCTGCAGACCAGTGTCACCGTGGGCTATTCCTCCACCTGTCCGTGCTCGGCGGCCCTGTCGCGCCAGCTGATCGAGCAGGCCTTTCTGGCGGCTCATCGCAATGCCACCACGCTGACGCCTGAGCAGGTCGCCGAGTGGCTCACCCATAACGCCACCCTGGCCACGCCTCACAGCCAGCGCAGCGAGGCGCAGGTCCAGGTCGAGCTGAAACCCACGGCGCAGGGTCTGGGGCTGATCGCACTGATCGATGCCATCGAACAGGCCGTGGCCACTCCGGTCCAGACGGCCGTGAAACGCGCCGATGAGCAAGCCTTCGCGGCGCTCAATGGACAGAACCTGATGTTCGTCGAAGACGCCGCACGCAGGTTGATCAATGGCCTGGCGATCTCAGACGGCGAGGCACATGTGCATGTACGGCATATCGAAAGCCTTCATCCCCACGACGCCGTGGCCTGGGGTCGCCGTGACTGAGTGACGTCCAGTCTGGTTCTTCAGCTTCGTTCCTCAGTTACGCCCTATTTCGAGGCGTTACGTCTCTGATCCGCATGCACGCCCCGCCGAGGAAATCGGCGGGGCTTTTGGTTTTGCAGGGCTGAAAACCTCCAGACACCGCGGCTGACGGCAGCAGATGGTTGATGTCGGTATGTGGTTTGCCATCCAGTCCAGATGAGGTCGGGGAAGGGGGATTGTTGCGTGTTTCGCTAGACAAAGGTCTATTTCTGCGGCGCTGTGATTGACCGATGCGGCAGTGGACGACTAAGTTTTGCTTCATCTGGTATGGTTTGCAGTCCACTTGAGGGGTGGAATTTGAACGTGACGCACGTGAGTCAGTCTCGCCAACACAGACTCAGGTCCGGAGTGATCAAGCGGCAAGCCAGACCCGATACGTCCATACCCCACAACAGAACAATCAAAGGGATTCGACAATGAAGCGAGCCATGCTTGCCGCCACGCTGTTAGCCGCCGCCTTGGGTACCACCACTGCACATGCCGAGAAGATCGTGTTTGCCATCGGCGGTAGCCCCAACAGTCTGCAGGGCCAGACTGCGCAACATTTCGCCGATAGCCTGCAGGCTCGACTCGGGGATGAGCATCAGGTCGAGTACTACCACAGTGGCCAGCTGGGCGATGAGCGCCAGCTGA
The DNA here is from genome assembly GCF_045066615.1 of Cobetia sp. Ld8. Taxonomy (NCBI): domain Bacteria; kingdom Pseudomonadati; phylum Pseudomonadota; class Gammaproteobacteria; order Oceanospirillales; family Halomonadaceae; genus Cobetia; species Cobetia sp. Ld8. The sequence goes on from NZ_JBISHF010000007.1 coordinate 247,177, forward strand.
TCCAGAAGCTGCGCCTCGGCACGGTCGATCTGGCCGCGATTTCCTCGGTGATGTCGTCCGTCTCGCCAAGCTTTGCACTGTTTGACATGCCGTTCATGGTCAAGGATCGCGAGCATCTCAAGCGCATCGATGACGAGATCGTGATGACGGACCTGGCCGAGGATGCCAAGGCCAAGGGCCTCAAGCTGGTCTCCACCTGGGAGAACGGCTTCCGCCAGATCACCAACAATGAACATCCCGTGGTGGAGCCGGAAGACCTGGACGGTCTGAAGCTGCGCACCCCGCAGAGCGAATGGCGTACCGGCATGTTCACGGCGTGGGGCGCCAATCCGACACCGATGGCCTTCTCGGAAGTCTTCGTGGCACTCCAGACCGGGGTGGTCGACGGCCAGGAGAACCCGCTGTCCAACATCGATGGCGCCAAGTTCCAGGAGGTCCAGAAGTACCTGTCACTCTCCAATCATGTCTATTCGCCCATCTGGCTGACCAGCAGTCAGGCCGGCTGGGGCAAGATGCCCGAGGAGGTAAAGGCCGCGATTGCCGAGGTGTCCGCCGAGACCCAGAGCTGGGCCTTCGCCAAGGGTGCAGAACTGGATGACAAGCTGCTGGCGAGCCTCAAGGCGGGCGGCATGGCCGTCAATGAGGTGGATCGGGATGCCTTCGTCACCGCGAGTGCGCCGGTCTATCAGGCGTTCTCCGACAAGGTCGACGGTGGCCAGGCGATGGTTGACCGGGCCATGGCACTGGCCAAGGAGTAAGTCATGAGCTCGCATTCCCATGCGGCCAAGGCAACCTTCCCCACCGAGAGTGGGGAAGGACTGACGGCCACGGCTGATGTGACCCTGCTGGACAGAGTCAACAAGGTGGTGGAACGCTGCCTGGAAGTGTTCACCGTCGGGTTGCTGCTCTCGCTGACGGTGATCGTGCTGGCGGCGGTGGCCTTGCGTACCTTCGGTGGCTCCTTGCCCTGGTATGACGAAGTCGCCTCGATCAATCTGGCCTGGCTCAGCTTCTATGGCGCTGGTCTGGCGGCTCTGAAGCGTTCCCACATGGGCTTCCCTGGTCTGATCACCAAGGCGCCTATCGCACTGCGCAGTACGCTGTTCATTACCTCTGAGCTAATCGTGATCGGATTCTTTGCCGTGGTGGGCTGGTTCGGTTACCAGGTGCTGGACGTGCTGGCCTGGGACTCCCTCATCGCCTTGCCGACCATCGGTCTGGATGTCACCCAGTCGGTGATTCCGATCAGTGCGGCGCTCTTCATCCTGTGTGAACTGCTGAGTCTGCCTCACGCCTGGCGCAAGATGTGTGCAGGCGTCAACAGCGAAGAGGAAGAGATCGCGGAAGCCATCCGTCTGGCCGAGCAAGACCTCAAGGAGCACCGTTCATGACGCTACTGATCATTATCGCGGCGCTGTTCGCACTGGTGTTGATCAACGTGCCCATTGCGGTCGCCATCGGCACCGTCGGGGTCGTCGGAGTGGTGATCTTCATGGGCGTGGATGCGCTGGTGAACGTGCCGCTGACGCTCTTCAATGGCGCCACCAAGTTCCCGCTGATCGCGATTCCGCTGTTCATTCTGGCCGGCGCGCTGATGAATACCTCGGGCATCTCCATGCGACTGATCAACCTCGTCACGGCCATGGTCGGATTCGTGCGCGGTGGTCTGGCCATGGTCAATGTCGGGGTATCGCTGTTCTTCGCTGAGATTTCCGGCTCTGCGGTGGCCGATGTGGCAGCCACGGGCTCGGTGCTGATTCCCGAGATGAAGAAGCGCAAGTACACGCCGCAGTTCTCGGCGGCGATCACGTCGTCTTCGGCGTCGCTTGCCATCATCATCCCGCCGTCGCTGTCGATGATTCTCTACGGGGCCATCGCGGACACGTCCATCGTCAAGCTGTTCGTCGCCGGCATCATCCCGGGGATTCTGGGTGGTCTGGGGCTGGCGATGCTCTGCTACTACTACGCCCGCAAGTACGACATGCCGCGCGAGGCTGCCTTCTCGCTGTCGACACTCGGCAAGGCGTTTCGCGAGGCCTTCTGGGCCCTGACGCTGCCGGTCATCATTCTGGGCGGCATCTTCGGTGGCTTCGTGACCGCCACCGAAGGCGCAGGCATCGCCGTGCTGGCGGCGCTGGTCATCGGGGGCCTGGTCTACCGTGAGCTGAACCTGCAGGTGCTGTATCGCGCGGTGATCGATGGCGTGATCCAGACCTCCGTCGTGATGCTGCTGGTCGCCACATCCGCGGTGCTGGGGCTCTTCCTCACCGAGATGCAGCTGCCGCAACAGCTTGCCCAGGAGATCACCGCGATCACCACGGACCCGGTGGCGGTGTTGGCGTTGCTCAACATCCTGCTGCTCCTGCTCGGCATGTTCCTGCATGGTGCCGCTGCCATCATTCTGGTGGTACCGATCGTGATGCCGTTGATCCAGCAGATCGGCATCGACCCCATCCACTTCGGCCTGATCCTGACCCTCAATCTAGCCATCGGTCAGCAGACACCGCCTGTTGCCTCGGTACTGGCCACCTCATGCTCCATCGCCAAGACGGACATGTGGGAAACCACCAAGGTCAATCTGCCGATGATCTTCGTGCTCTTCCTGGTGCTGATGTTGGTCACCTACGTGCCGGCGATTCCCATGAGTCTTGTCGAGCACTTCTATGGTTGATAGCTATGGCTGAGAGCAATGGTTGAGAGGGCAGTGGTGGAGACTGCCCGCCAGACATGCCAAGGCCGCCCTTTGAGGCGGCCTTGGCATGTCTGAAATAGGTGAGTGAAATAGGCGAGTGAAATGTGCGGGGAATGACCATCGGCCAGGCCAGACTTCATCAGGCGGGGTATTTCACTGTTCTGATCCAGTAACAGGTACACCACCCACAGCCTTTCGAGGGCCGGCCACACGCTGCTCGGCGCGCAGCGTCCACATCACACCGCCGAGAATCAACAGCATGCCCAGCACTTCGTTGGTCTGCGGCCATTGCCATGCCAGCAGATATCCGTAGAGCAACGCACAGCAGGTCTCGAAGACGATCATCTGTCCGCCTACCGATACCGGCAGGCGCTGGGCCGAGGAATTCCACAGGGCATTGGCGATCCAGGAGCCTCCGACCGACATGAACAGGGCTGCGGCAGCGAAGGCCAGCCAGCGTTCAGACGAGAGCTCCAGCGGCAATATCCGCGGCTGCAAGACGGCGACCAGTACAAGAATCATCACTGCCACGACCCCGGTCGCGATGCCTTGCAGGGTGGACCATTCTCGCGCGGAAAAACGACCGGCCTTGAGCTGCTGGGCATTGCGCAGCGCGAACCATGCCCAGGACATCACGCCGAGCGAGCCACACAGCACGCCAATCAGGTCTCGCCACTCTCCTGCGCCCTGCAGGAAGCGAAGCAGAACAGGCACGTTCATGCAGACGATTCCCACCCCGATCAGCGTCAGGGACAGGCTCACGGACAGGCGGCTCGCCTGAATATGGCGTCTCCCGATCAACATCACCGCCACCGGCACCAGCCCGTTGATCAATGCCGCGATGGCCACGCCGGCATATTGGACGGCCGCCGTCAGCAGGATGAAATACGCCACATTGCCTGTCAGTGCCAACTCCAGCAGCAAGCGGGTATCGCGTGTAGTGAGGCGAGCAGACAGGCGGCGAGCATGGGGCAACGCGATCGCCGCGGCAAACAGCCCATAGAGCCCGAAACGTGCGCAGCTGATGACCACTGGATGGATGTCACCAAGCAGTGATGGCAACACGATGACGCCTCCCCAGAGGGCACCTGCCATGCCAGCATGGACTATTGCTTTCTTCATGATGAGTTGCCCTTGTCTTGATCAAGGGGCCACTCTAATGCGTTACTTAGCGATGAAGCAGCGACTTTGCCGCATCCAGCCATTCCATCAAGGAATGTGCGGCGCGAGAGCTGCCTGGAGCCATCCGCGCGAGCGCAATGACGAACACAGACACAATTCCAAATACAGGGAGCCACCATGGCAGGACGTTTCCGCCATCTTCCCTCACTGGAGGGACTCGCGGCCTTCGAGTCCGTGAGTCGCTTGGGAAGCTTCACCCGTGCCGCCGATGAGCTGTGCCTGACCCAGAGCGCCATCAGCAAGCAGATTCGCGCGCTGGAAGCGTCACTTGGCACGCCGCTGTTCGTGCGCAAGGCGCGCGGTGTCACGCTTTCCAAGGCGGGAATGCTCTACCAGCAGCACATAGTCCCGGCACTGCAAGGGGTCGAGATGGCCGGGCAGCGTCTGCGTGCACTGCAGCACCCTGACACCGTCAGCGTGCTGGCAACGCATGCCGTCTCCCAGTACTGGCTGTTCCCCTGCCTGTTGAGTTTCAGCGCCGAGCACCCCGAGATCACCGTGCACATCCATGCCAGCAACGAGATGGATGCCAGCATGGTGCCGGACCATGATCTCGCGATCCTCTATGGCGACGGCGAATGGCCAGCGCTGGGTGCCACGCCGCTGATTCACGAAGATATCTATCCGGTGGCGCGCCCGGATGTGATCAAGGAGCAGGGACTTTCGCTGGAAGAGCTGGCCCAGCGTCCGCTGATTCAGCTGGACTCCTCCTGGAACTGCATGGACTGGTCTCATTGGTTCGCCCATTTCGGTATTCGCTACCGCCCGCCCAAGTCCGACATCACCTTCAATCAGCTCACGCTGACCTACGCCGCCATTCAGCGAGGCGCCGGCATCGGGCTGGCGTGGGATTTCATGGCGGCAGACGCCATCGCCAAGGGCGAGCTGGTACGTGTCACGGATCATCGTGCGATCACCGGCCTCGCGGAGCATCTCGTGTTTGATCTCGATCGACCGCTCTCGGCCTCCGCGCGATTGTTCCGGGATTGGCTGATCGCCAAGGCTGGAGAGGGCGGTGTGACAGGGCAGAAGGACTGAGCAGAATGTCTGAACATGAGCCCTGAGCACAGTGTCTAGACATGAGCCCTGAACATGAAAGAGCCACCCCGTGGGGTGGCTCTTCTGGCAGGCGTGAACTGCACTACACCTTGTTCAATGGCGGGGTATCACCCCTCCCGCTCTCCATCCACCAAGCGGCTAATGCCTTCTGCTGGAGCATGCTTGAGCTCCGGTGGCAGCAGGGCATCCGGCAGGTCCTGATAGCAGACCGGGCGCAGGAAGCGGTGAATCGCGGCGGTGCCGACTGAGGTGGTGCGGCTGTCGGAGGTGGCGGGCCAGGGGCCACCGTGGACCATGGCGTCACAGACTTCGACCCCTGTCGGCCAGCCATTGACGAGGATGCGTCCGGCGCGGCGCTCCAGCACCGGCAGCAGCTGACGTGCTGCATCGTGATCGGCGTCATCCAGGTGCAGAGTGGCGGTCAGCTGGCCTTTCAGCGCGCTGCAGACCTGCTTGAGCTGAGCGAGATCATCGCATTCGATGATCAACGAGCTGGAGCCGAAGACTTCCGCCTGCATGGCTTCATTGGCCAGGAAGTCACTCGCCGGGGTGCTGAACAGCTGGGTCTGGCAGGGGCTGGCGATGGGCGAGTCGCTTTCGCCACTGGCCAGGCAGGTGATGCCGGGCTGTGAGGACAGGCTCGCCACGCCTTCGGCATAGGCCTTGTGGATGCCCGGCGTCAGCATGGTCTGCACCGGACTTGCCTGGATGGCGGGAATGGCGGCTTGCTTGAAGCGCTCCAGTGCTTCGCCCTTGACGGCCAGCACCAGCCCCGGGTTGGTGCAGAACTGACCGGCGCCCATGTTGAGCGAGCCGACGAATGCGCTGCCCAGCGCTTCGCCGCGGGCTTCCAGTGCGGCCGGCATCAGGATGACCGGGTTGATGCTGCTCATCTCGGCATAGACCGGAATCGGCTGCGGGCGCGCCTGAGCGAGGGCCAGCAGAGCGGTGCCCCCGCTGCGCGAGCCGGTAAAGCCGACCGCCTGGATCTCGGGATGCTTGACCAGCGCCTGGCCGACCTCATTGCCCGGGCCAAACAGCAGCGAGAAGACGCCTTCCGGCATGTCGCAACGGTTGGCGGCGCGCGCCACGGCCTGACCGACCAGTTCCGAGGTGCCCGGGTGAGCCGAGTGTCCCTTGACCACCACCGGGCAGCCTGCGGCCAGCGCGGAAGCGGTATCGCCACCGGCCACCGAGAAGGCCAACGGGAAGTTGCTGGCCCCGAAGACGGCCACCGGACCCAGCGGGATCTGACGCTGGCGCAGGTCGGCACGCGGCAGGGGCGCACGTTCCGGCAGCGCAGGATCGACGCGCACATCCTGCCACTCACCGCGACGCAGTACCTTGGCGAACAGCTTGAGCTGCCCGCAGGTGCGGCCGCGTTCACCGTTCAGGCGTGCCTCGGGCAAGCCGGTCTCCTGCATGGCGCGCTGGGTCAGGGTGTCGCCCAGTGCATCGATTTCCTCGGCGATGGTCTCGAGGAAGACGGCTCTCGCGTCGGGCGACGTGGCGCGATAGGCATCGAAGGCCTGGCTGGCCAGCTGGCAGGCCTCTTCCACCGTACTCGCGTCGGCGCCCGGGTAGGCAGGCTCCAGACGCTCCCCCGTCGCCGGATTGATGGCGTGGATCGCCTCGCCCTGAGCGGCGAAGCTGCGTTGTCCGATAAGCTGATGACCGTTGAGTGACATCGTCTCTTCTCCTTGATAAGTGAAGCCCTGAGGCAGGTTGAGTCAGGCCATGGGTGTCGTGTGGGTTGCAGTAGAGGTCGTAATAGAGGGTGTAGTAGCGGTGGAGCTGGGGACAGCGGCAGCGTCCGTAGGCGATGCGATAGCGGCAATCGGCAGCCGATAACAGTGAATGGCGTTGTCGTGCAGTACCTTGTCGCGCGTGCACTGGCGCAGGTCGGGTGACAGGAGGGCGGGAGGTGGTGCGACCTCTTGTTATTGTCATGAAGCCTGGACGTACGGCACACCATCGGAACGATGGGAGTGGCATTGCGGGTGGCGTCCATGTCCTTGGCAGTGTCGGACGTTGGCGGAAGCGCGCCCGACACTGGCTAACCTTTCTCTCAGGGTCGTCTTGTCGGTCTGTCTTGCAGATCTGTCTTGCCCCCTCTCTGAGTTGACTGCCGTGAGCGTCGGCGGCCCTAAAGCACCGCCATGGCGGATGGCTGCTCAGCGTCGTTGTCGTGGGACTCGAATGCGACCGGGTTGCGCAGCGCGCGCCCGAAGGCCGGCAGTTCGATCTCGAAGCGGTCTCCTTCCTGCACCTTGATCTGGTCGGCGAAGCTCAGCGTGGCGGTGCCGAAGAAGTGCACATGCAGGTCACCGGGCGCGCGGAACTGGGCGTACTTGAAATGGTGGTGTTCCAGGTTGGCCAGGCTGTGGGCCATGTTGGCCTCACCGGTCAAAAAGGGCTTCTCCCACAGGGTCTGGCCTTCGCGGGTGATGCGGCTGGTGCCTTCCAGGTGCTGGGGCAGTTCGCCGATCAGCAGCTCAGGCCCGTAGCTGCAGGCGCGCAGTTTGGAGTGGGCCAGCCATAGATAATTGGCACGCTCGGTGATGTGGTCGGAGAATTCGTTGCCCACGGCGTAGCCGATGCGGTGCGGCTGGCCATTGGCATCGTTGAGGTACAGACCGACCAGTTCGGGCTCCTCGCCGGCATCCTCGGCGAAGGCCGGCACGCTGATCGCGGTTTCCGGGGCGACCACGATGCTGCCGTCACCCTTGTAGAACCACTCCGGCTGCGCGCCGACCTGGCCTGCCGCGGGCTTGCCGCCCTCGAGGCCCATGCGGAACATGCGCATCGAGTCGGTGACGTTGGCGTCATTCTCGCTCTGTGCCTGGGCGGCGGCATGCATGGCGTCGCGGGTATCGGCACTGCCCAGGTGGGTCAGGCCGGTGCCGGTGACGGTGCAGCGCGCGCGGTCGGGGTGGGTGACCGGCGGCAGCAGTTCGCGGCGATCGATCGCCTGCTTGTAGTCGACCAGGGTGTGCGAGTAGTGCTGTTCGATCAGCGCGCTGAGCCCGATGCCCAGCTCGATGGCGCGAGTGGCCAGTTCATAGGTGCCACCGGGGAAGTCGAGCAGGCGCAGCTGGTCGCGGCTTTCGACCACGGCGACCCGCGGGCCATTGGCGGTGCGAAGTTGGACGAGTCTCATGATGGCTTCCTCACTCGATGATGTTGAACTGATCGAAGTAGTCGCTGTTCAGCTCGAGGCCCAGCCCCGGGGTCTCTTCGTCGAGATCGATGAAGCCGTTCACCGGCTCCGGGTCACCCTTGAAGATGTAGTAGAAGAGCTCGTTGCCGATCTCGACATCGTGCACCGGGAAGTACTCGCTCATCGGTGAGGCCAGTGAGGCCATGGTCAGGTGGTAGTTGTGCATCTGGCCGGCGTGCGGGATGACCGGCACGCTGAAGGACTCGGCGAGGGCGTTGATCTTGCGCGCGGCGGTGATGCCACCGACCCGGTTGGTGTCGTACTGGATGACGGAGACGGCGCGCTTTTCCAGCAGCTGGCGGAAGCCGTAATGGGTGAATTCGTGCTCACCGCCGGAGATGGGAATGCTGGTCAGCTGATTGAGTTCGGCGTAGCCATCGATGTCATCGGCGATCACCGGCTCTTCCAGCCAGCGCGGCTGGAAGCGTTCCAGCTTCGGCAACATGCGCTTGGCGTAGTCCAGGTTCCAGCCCATGTAGCACTCGAGCATCAGGTCGATATCCTCGCCGATGACTTCGCGCACGGCGGCCACGCTATCCAGGTTGGCACGCACGCCCTCGACCCCGTCACGCGGACCGTAGCCGAAGCGCATCTTCATGGCGGTGAAGCCTTGATCCAGATAGGACTGGGCCTCTTCCTGCATGCCCTTGAGATCGGTGCGGTAGAGCTTGGAGGCGTAGCAGGGAATCTTCTCCTTGGTACGCCCGCCCAGCAGCTTGAAGACCGGCTTGCCGATCGCCTTGCCCATGATGTCCCAGATGGCGATGTCGACGCCGGAGATGGCGGCCATGCCGATACCCTTGCGGCCCCAGGCGTGGGTGGAGCGGTACATGCGCTGCCACAGGTATTCGTAGTCGAAGGGGTCCTGACCGATGATCAGCGGCGTGAGGTACTGATCGATGATCGCCTTGGCGATGCGCGGCGCCAGCGCCACGTTGCCCAGCCCGACCAGGCCGTTGTCGGTCTCGATCTCCACCACTGTCCAGCCGTGGAAGCGGAAGGTGCCCATCGAGTCGCCCTTGTCCCACAGCTCGTCCATGGCGTTGGAGCAGAAGTGGGCGGTCGGGGGGACGGTGTGGCCTTTCCATTCGAAGACGCGGGTTCTGACGTTGGTGATCTTCATCGAATTATCCTTGTTGTGGATGGCGTTGATTCAGGTTCATGAGCGAGAGGAGCAAGCGCATCAGGCAGAAGCGGTCTCGAGACGCAGCGCACGCAGGTTGGTGCCCATGCGCTTGGCGATCGCGAAGGCATTGCGGGTCGGGTTGACGTCTGCCTTGCCCTGACCGGCGATATCGAAGGCGGTGCCGTGGGCCGGCGTGGTGATGGGGATAGGCAGGCCGCCCTGGACGGTGACGCCGGACTTGAAGCCCAGCAGCTTGATCGCGATCTGCCCCTGGTCGTGGTACATGGTCACGATGGCGTCGTACTCGCCATCGCGCGCCTTGATAAATATGGTGTCGGCCGGGAAGGGGCCCTCGACCGGGTAGCCCTGTTCATTGCAGCGCGCGACGGCCGGCGCGATGACGTCGATTTCCTCGCGGCCACAGGTGCCACCTTCGCCACCGTGGGGATTGAAGGCAGCGACGGCGATGCGCGGGCGCTCGAAGCCGGCCAGTTTCAGCGAGTCATGAATCAGCTGGCTGGCGGCGATGATGCGCTCCTGGGTGACGTACTCGGCGGCGTCCTTGAGCGGGATGTGCGAGGAGATGCGCGAGGTCCACAGCGTCCCCAGGGTGTTGAACTCGCAGAAATATCCTTCGACTCCGAGTTTCTCGGCGAAGAAGTGCAGCTCATCCTCGTGGCCGAGGCCACCTTTCTTCATCGACAGCTTGTTGAGCGGCGCGAAGCAGATGGCGTCGACTTCCTCGTTCTGGGCCGCTTCCAGGCAGCGAGACAGCACCGCGAGGGTCGAGGCGCCACAGGCGGCGCTTTCCTCGGCCAGCGTCACCTCCTGCTGCGCCACGCTTTCCACCAGCATCAATGACAGTCCTTCATGCTCGCGAGCCTCGGCGAAGCTTGCGACGCGTGGCAGCTGGGTGAAGAGACCGGCCTGGCGTTGGCCCTGCTCCCACAGCCACTGATCGCCGACCAGCACGCTGTGGGTCTCGGCGAATTGCTCGGGTTCCGCGACCAGGCGCGCGATCAGCTCCGGGCCGATACCGGCAGGGTCACCAAGGGTGAGGGCAATGACAGGGCGTGTTGCTGACATGTGAATTCCAGCCTTATGAGAGTTGGCGTTGTTGTTGGTTTCTTCAATCAATTCGCACTTTATGGTCTGCTGGTTGGTTTACCAGACCAGTTGAGATAAAAATTAGCCGAGCCCACGCTGATCGGTCAAGGTTTTCTCGAAAATTGCGACCATGGTCGGTTTGTGGATGCGCGATATGCGGTTGTCGGTTATGCTGGTATGAAATCTATACCAGTGGAGGCTGCATGAAGCAGACGCCTTTCGCCTTCGAGAAAGCGCTGAAGAATCAGACCAAGAAGGAAATTCTCGCCGACAAGCTCATCGAGATGATCCTGACGGGGCTGCTGCGCGATGGAGATGAGCTGCCCAGCGAGCGTGAGCTGGCGCAGTTGTTTGAAGTGAGTCGTGAGACGGTGCGTGGTGGGCTGGCGCTGTTGACGGGCTATGGTCTATTGAATGTCTCGCACGGCAGCAAGTCACGCGTCTGTGCCAGTGAGGCCGTGATCGACAGCTTCCGCAATCATCCCGCGCGTCAGCAGGGCGATGAGCTCAACAACCTGGATATCGAGAGCGTCTTCGAGAGCCGGATCGTGGTGGAATCGGCCATCGCCCGCCGCGCCGCGCGGCATATCGATGAGGTGGGGCTCAAGAAGCTCGACGCCTTGCTGGAAGCTCAGTCACAGCACTTCGACTCGCCGGTGAACTTCCAGCTCTCGGATCAGAACTTCCATCACGTCATCGCCGAATACTCGCGCAACGAGATCCTGATCCGCTATGCAGATGAGCTTTATACCTACGCGCTCAACATTCGCCGCCAGGTCATGGCCGAACACGGCTCGATCAAGCGCAGCTATGAAGAGCATGTGCGTATCGTCGAGGCACTGCGCGCCGGTGACCCGGATGCTGCTGAACGCGCCATGCTCTCGCATATCGATAGCGTCTATTACACCACGCGCGACAAGATGCCCCACTGAGAGGGGGTATGAAGCACGAGAGGTATGCATAAGTGGGATGTATATAAGTAAGAGAAAATAAAAGAGAGCGAACAAGCGGACTCTGGGCGCGAAGCCTCAATACTCGACGCCCGTCATCACCCAGACGATGCGGGTCTCGGTCTCGCCGGGGTTGCGAATCCAGTGGGGTTCTTCCCCGGTCAGCGAGAAGCTGTCGCCCGGGTTGAGCAGAAAGACCTGCTCGCCGAGGGTCAGCTCCAGCTGGCCGCTTTCCACATAGCCCGCTTCCTCACCGCGCCGTTCACGCGGCGTCTCGCCGCCGCTGCCACCGGGCTGCAGGCGGGTCATGATCAGGATGAGCTGACCGCTCAGGCGAGGGGAGAGCAATTCTTCCCGCGCGCCGATGGCGCCGAGATTCATGGCGCGGCGCTGATCTGCACGCACGATGGTTTCCTGTTCTACCGCCGAATCACTGCCGCCCGGCTGGAAGAACCAGCTGACGCGCACGTCGAGGGCGTCACTCAGCGTCTGCAATACCCCGATGGGCAGCGAGGAGACGCCGCGTTCCACCTGGCTGAGGTAGCCGACGGATTTGCCGACGCGTTCCGCCAGTTGGCTGAGGGTCAGCTGGCGGGACTTGCGCAGGTCGCGCAGCTGCCGGCCGATTCGGCGGTCTTCCTGTTCTGCATTGCTGAGTGTGCTGTCGGTTGATGCCGGTGAGGAGTCTGAGTCCGTGGTCATCCGGTTTCCTCTTGGCAATGGGCGCTGGCGGTCAATGAGTGGCGTTTCATGTGGATGAAAAGCATGCAGCGGTTTTCATCAGCAAGATTATCAGCATGCGGCGTCGAGAGATAAGCCTGTGTCGTTATCAAATCGTCGTGTCGAGGCGGGGATTGATAGGGGGTTGGCGGATCTTGATAACGGGCTTGAGACAGCGGCTCCTGAGACAGGGGCAGGAGATAGCAGCTTCTGAGATAACGCTTGAGACGCAAAAGGCCAGTCATCGCGACTGGCCTTTTGCGTCTGTGCTGCGCGTGAAAATCACGCGGCTGGCGTAAAGGCCGGTCGCTGCTTGCGGAAGGCCTGTTTGCGGGTGATCTTGCCCTTCTCGATGGTGAAGAGATCCACGCTATCGGCCTCGACACGCAGGCCATCGGGCTGGGTCGCCATGAAGGTGCATTCGGAGACGACGCGCTGATCGGCGAAGAAAAACTCGCCCTTGGCCCACTGCACATCGGGCATGGTCGTCCAGGTATTCACGAAGGCATCGCGCACGGCGGCCTTGCCGACGATACGCGTGCCGTGCGCCTCATCGCCGGACACGGTGTCGAAGACCACATCGTCGGCGAAGTACTCCATGACCTCATCGATGGCGTGGCGATTGAAGGCATCGAACATGGCGGTCATCTGTTCACGATTCATGGTGCGTCTCTCTGGTGCTTGCATGCCGCAAGAGGCATGTCAGTGGGAGGTGCCGCGACGGGATTCGAGAGCGTCGCGGCGTGTCGGGAAGTGATGGCGGGAAGTGATAGGGGCGATCGGTGGCGGAACTCGCGCGGCGCGTGACTCAGCTCACCTTGTCCAGCACCTGGAAATACTTGTAGAGCAGGTGTTGGCCCATGCGCCGGATAGGTCTGAGCGGATGGGCGGGCAGCGGCGAGTTGAAGATCGGCAGATGGGCTTCCGGCAACGACTGTCCGGCGATCAGCGCGGCCAGCTGCTTGGAAGCATAAGCCGAGAACGACACGCCGTTGCCGCTGTAACCCTGGGAGTAGAAGATCTGCTGCTTGGGGTCTGGCTGCACGATGCGCGGCATCATGTCGTGGGAGATATCCATCCAGCCATGCGAGAACCACGGCGTCTCGATGCCGGCCAGCGCCGGGAACTTGCGCGCGATGGCCTCATGCACCACATCCAGATGCCGGGCATTCTGCGCATCCGCGCCACTGATGGCGCTGCGCGTGCCGATCTGCAGGCGCTTCTCGGGCAGCAGTCGGTAGTAGTGGCGCAGCTTGCGTGTGTCCGTGGTCAGGATGGTCGAACGCAGGCCACAAGCCTCGATCTCATCGTCGGTCAGCGTGCGCGTCCACACCGAGTTGGCCATGATCGGCATGTTGCGATAGGCGGTCAGCGAGTGAAGGTTGGGGCTGGTATAGCCCGCCGTGGCGATGCCCACCGCGCGTGCCTTGACCGTGCCTCCCGGCGTCTGCAGATAGTGGATGCCGTTCTCGGTCGTCCAGTGCTGCACCGGGCTGCTGGTGTGGATTCGGGCGCCATGGCGGCGCGCGATACGCGCGTAGCTGTAGGCCAGCTTGAGCGGCTGCACGGCGATGCCCTCGGGCTCGAGCATCGCACCGTGACTCTCCTGATCGCCCATGAAGTCACGATGCACTGACGCGCGGTCCAGCGTTCGGGTCCGGTAGCCGAGGATGTTGTTGCACAGGCGCGATTCGGCCTCGAGATGCTGCATGGCTTGCGGGCTGTGGGCGATCAGCAGATTACCCAGCGGCTGAGGCTCGCAGTCCACCTCCGGGTCCTGGGTCAGGGACTTGAAGACCTCGAACCCCTCCAGGCTATTGGCGTGCAGCTGGCGCGCCATGTCGACGCCCCATTTCCTGACCCACTGGCTGCGGCTCAGGCGCCCCCAGGCCAGATGCCCCTGGCCGCCATTGCGGCTGGTGCAGCCCCAGCCGATCTGATTGGCCTCCAGCACCACTGCCTTGATGCCATGCTCACGCGCCAGGAACATCGCCGTGGCAAGGCCGGTGAAGCCGGCGCCGATCAGCACCACGTCGGCCTCCATGTCGTCAGTGACCGGGCCATCATCCTCGGGCGGCGGCCCTGCATGGTAGCGCCAGTAGCTCGGCGCATAATCCACTCCTTCGCCCGGGGAGCTGTCCTTGAGAGGGTCGTAGTGAGGGTTGTAAGGCTGCTTGACAGTCATCGTGGGTCACCATCCGTCTTGTTGTTGGCGATCGTTGTCATTGGTGATCGTTGTTGTTGGTGATCATTGTCATTGGCGATCAATGGCGGTGTTGGTTCGTGCGCGTTGCGCTCTGAGGTCTCTGCCTGCCCGAGACGACGTGAGCCCGTCATGCCGCTCAGGTCGCGCCCGGGATGGGTTGGCTTCCCGACCCAGGGAGGGCGGGTGGCGTAGCCGTGGTACTTGGCGATGTACTGGGCGTGCTAGCTGGCGTGGCGGGTGTCACAGCGCTGGAGGCTTCCGGCTCAGCGGCTTCGGCAGGCAGAGGCTTTACCTGAGGGGCTGGCTGCATGGCCGTCGCGGGCTGTTCATGGGTCGCCTTGAGCATGCGATAGACCGAGAACATGTAAGCGATGCTGACGAGGAAGAAGGGCGCGCCGACCACGATCGCCAGGCTCTTGATGGCGTTGAAGCCCCCGGCGAGCTGGAAGACGATACCGGTGACACCGATGATCACGCCCCACAGCAGGCGCATCAGGATCTTCGGATTCTCGTTGCCATTGGAGACCTGCATGGCCGAGAAGAACGAGGCCGAATCCGAGGTGGTGACGGCGAAGACGACGATGTTGAACAGCACCGCGAGGCACAGCCACCAGCCGCCGGGCATGCTCTGCAGCAACAGGTAGATGCCGGATTCCGGATTGCCCTGCACGCTTTCCCATAGCGGCACGATCTGATTGACCTCGGCATAGCCGGCCGAGCCACCCCAGATGCTGAACCACACGATCGACAGCAGCATCGGCACCACCACCACGCCGAACACGAATTCGCGCAGGGTGCGGCCACGGGAAATGCGTGCGATGAAACCGCCGCAGAAGGGGATGTAGGAGATGTACCAGAGCCAGTAGAAGATCATCCACCAGCCCACCCACTCACGCTGTTCGAAGCTGCCCGCGTCGGTCCAGAACTGGTTGACGAACACCGAGCCGAAGTAGTCACCGAACTGCTGGGTGATCATGTTCAGCAGGTACTGCGCCGGGGCGTGACCGAAGGCCAGCAGCGCCAGCAGTATGGCGCCGGCCATGATCATGTTGAGCAGGCTGAGGTACTTGATGCCGCGCTCGATGCCGGTCGCCGCCGATGCCACGTAGGCGATGATGATCACCAGCATCACCATGGCCTGACCGAAGGCGCCGAACTCGAGTCCGAACAGCACCTTCAAGGCATAGCTGATGGAGGTGACGCCCAGCCCGATCATGGTGGCATTGCCGCCGATGGTACCGATCACGCCAAGCCCGTTGGCAAGCTTGCCCCACAGACTGCTGTTGCAGCGCTCCCCCAGAAGACCGTAGAGGCCGGTGGCGACCGTCAGCGGCTGCCCGAGGCGATAGGCCGGAAAGGCGATGGCCCAGGCGGCCACGGCGAACAGCGCCCAGCCATTCATGCCCCAGTCCATCAGGGTGTTGCGGATCGCGGTCGAGACCCCGGCCTGCTGGCCGACTTGATTGAGGTCCTGCACATGCGAGGAGGTGTAGAGGTGCGTCAATGGCTCGGCGACGCTGAAGAACACGAAGCCGATGCCCAGCCCGCAGCTGAAGATCATCGAGATCCACGCCACATAGCTGAACTCAGGACGTGAATCATCCGGCCCCAGGCGAATGCCGCCGAAGGGGCTGAGCAACAGATAGAAGCTGAAGATCAGTGTCGCGGCGACCCCGAGCACGAAGCTCCAGCCGAAATTGAAGATCAGGAAGTCACGTATGCCGGACAGCGCCGCGCCGGTCTGCTCCGGCGCCGCCAGCGCATAGATCATGATCAGGGTGTAGATGCTGAGGACGGGCCAGAACAGCCCCTTGTCGTAGTCGCCAAGCAGACCGGATGAGCGCGGAACGCCGTTGCTGCCAGCGCGCTCAGCCGCTGCGGGATTGCGTGTTGCTGTCACTGGGGTGCCTCCAGGAAGGGGCCCTGATGCTCCATGCCAGATCTCGTCAGACACCTGACAAGCCGACAGGAATATCGAGAGCAGATTTTATTGTTGTCATGGGAGCGGGGGCTGGGACATCGCCTTCATCGAACCGGCAAGGTCCCCATCCATCGTCAATGAATGCGCTACAGCTGATACAGCACTCGATGAATCTTCTCGCGTCACAAATGAAAATAGACGGCGAGTAAAATCGTGCAAGTGAAATTTTTCAGTATTATTTCATTTATATGTGAAGCGTTCGACTGCCGTCATTAACATCTTGAAATACAGAAGAAATAACGCCGATGCGCCGCCTGGTCCGATGGTGGCAGGCCAGCGAACAGAGGCGGGAGGGCAGAGGGTGTGAGGGCGGAGGGCGTGAGGGCGGAGGGCGTGAGGGCGTGAGGGCAGAGGGCAGAGGGCAGAGGGCGTGGAAGAGGGCGCGAGAGGAGCAGGGAGAGAATAGAGGGAGGCGCGATTTAATACAGGCGTGTTGCAAGCCAATTGTGGGAGACCCCGATCAGATGTCTCTCAACAATTTGCGGTGGCCAGATCTTGAACTCTTGTGCTGTTCAGCAGGCAGCCAATGTTTTGACTGGTCGAGATGGAGGTCAAGAGGAGGGATGTGAAGATGCATGAGGCAAGTGTATTGAGGGGTAGTCAGCAGGGCCAGTTAATGTTGACAGCAGGCTGGCCAATGTTGTAGTGGAGCCTGTTACTCGTTTCCCTACTGCTGCTTTCCACCTTTGCTGTCTCGTAAATGCTGTTGTGTGGAATCAAGGATGTGTCAAGTCGAAAATCAACATCGGCTGATAGTGTTGTCTCTCATCGAAGGGTTGAGACCTGATTGTACATGATGCTGTCAAGATTGAGATTTCGATCCTGGCGTATATGGAGTCGTTTCTATTATGTGGCTTGGCTCTTGGTACATTGCCTTGAGTGCGACGAATGGCCAGTGAATACTGCCGTGTATGGCCTTGTTTGTCATGCTCAAGTATGAACGCTTCTCTGTTGGCGATTCGGAAACTCAATTCCGTGTGCTTATGTTGGCGGAGCCTGTTTCATTCATAAGGATTGTCTTATACTGTCGAAATAATGATTTTTGGGGGGGGCTTGATCTGGATGCCTTTCTTCAGCGTACGGTTGAGATTAAGCCAAAATGCTGATGCGCTTGATTACCGCACAGCCCCCCTTGACGAGCATGGACCGCGAGGTTAGGAGCGATAAGATGAGTGATAACAAGACCCCCAAGAAACTACGCCCAGCATTGATTCGCTCTTTGGAGCCCCGGTTCCTGTTTGATGGTGCCGCTGTCGGCACTGCCGCCGATACTGCGACGGATCAGGATTATTCCGTTAGTCATGGTGAGGCAGATCACTCTCAGCAAGGCAGCATGACGGCTGAAGCTGTGGCAGCTCAGTCCCAGTCTCCGGCCACCAAGGCGTTGCAAGCCAGTCAGTCGGCGCGGCAGCAGGATGACGCCACCAGTGATCAACAGTCTTCTGCCAGTGATACTGCTGATGACACAGAGAAGTCTGATACAGCATCACAAGCCTCTCGCGCTGTCATCTTCGTCGATAGCAATGTCACCAATTATGAGTCACTGGTTGATGAGTTGGATTCCGAGGCTGAGGTTGTAGTCCTCAATGGAGAGGCTGACGGTGTCGAGCAGATGGCCAGCTACCTGGATGGTCAGCAGGATATTTCAGCCGTTCACATTCTGTCTCATGGGGAAGAAGGTGAGCTGAGCCTCGGTACCGCAACGCTCGACGCGGCAAGCATGGCTGGTGAATATAGCGACGAGTTGGCAACTATCGGCAGCGCCTTGACGCAAGAAGGGGACATCCTTCTTTACGCTTGTGACTTCAGTTCGGGGGATGCGGGCTTGGAGGCAGCGACTCAGCTTGCCAATCTCACGGGAGCAGATATTGCTTCATCGTCTGATGATACGGGTAGCCAGGCTCTGGGGGGGGACTGGGACCTGGAAAACCAGACGGGTGATATTGAAGCTGTTTCAATTGTGGCAGCTGATTGGGGTGGTAAGCTGGCAGATACTGTAGAGCTCAACTTCTCAAATGATCGAGATTTTGTTAGTGGTAACGAAGACGCTTTTATAGCTGGGAATGTTTATCGCTATAATGATGTGGCAGAAGGACTCGATGCCATAGTTACAATCGATGAAGTGTCCTCGGGTGTAACGATAGACGAGATTGATGTTGGTGGTGGTATTGAATCTGCATTTGTGAGTCAGTTTAAATCTGATAATCTGTCTGGATATATTCAGTTTACTATTGATTTTGTTTCTGCTGACACCGACACGGCTCAGTATATTAGCTTTACTGCTACTGCGGTTGACTTGGATAAAAACACTGAGTCAGTCCTTTTTTATAATGCCAATAATTATACTACGGAAGAAGCTACCGATGTTTCTGCAGAAATAAATAGTGCCGATAGCTCTCTCAGCGCTGTTGGAGGGGGGGATACTGTACCATTGTCACGCGCTGAGACGCAGAATATGGTCTCAGCGGGCTATGAAAATGTATCCTCGTTCACTTACCGCGCTGGAATATCGAATGACTACCGTCAGATAGGTTTGTTATTCGAAGATGTTAACACTGGAGACGATGGGGATATCAACTACACCAATGATGGTGTGACAATAAGCCTCCCCGCGGCTCGTGACGACTTTACCTCAACCGAAGCCAATACCCCAGTCACCTTTGATCCGTTGGCCAACGATGGACAGGGCGGTGGAAGTCTGACAGTTTCGAAAATCAATGGTATAGCGATTGAATCAGGCGGCGATAGTGTCAGCGTGGAAGGCGGCAGTGTGGCCCTGTCAGCGGATGGCGAATTGATGTTTACGCCTGATGCTGATTATACCGGTACGTCTGATTTTCAATACACCGTGATTGACGTCAATGGTAATCAATCTACTGGGCAGTCCAGTGTTGCTGTTATCACACCGTATGAAAGCCAGTTTTCCTCTGATGGTGATTCATTTGCCTTGGAGGCGGCCGGGGTCTTTGGTGCTCTGGATAACTATGATGACTTGACGTATACGGCCGCAGGCCTGCCAGAAGGGCTCTCGATAAACGCCGAAAACGGGGAGATCACAGGAGAGCTCACTGCTGATAGTTCCGCAAATGGCCCATATTCCATTACTGTGGTGGGCACTGACTCACAGGGTAATCAGGTCTCGGATACTTTTGATCTGTCAGTCAATAATCCTGCGCCAGTGGCCGCTGCAGATACTGTGACTGTAGATGAGAAATCGCCAGCATCAGGTAATGTACTAGTAAATGATAACGATGGTGGCAACGACACTGATAACCTGACTGTAAGTCAAGTAGGCGAAGGCTCCGCCAATGTTGGTCAGCCGGCAGCCGGTGATAACGGTGGCCTATTCACTATCAATTCGGATGGTAGCTATGACTTCGCTCCGGGGGAGGACTTTGATGACCTTGCGGTCAACGAAAATCGCACTACCACCATCAGTTACCAGGTTAGCGATGGACAGGGGGGCTTCGACACCGCCACGCTGAGCGTTATCGTTAACGGTACGAACGACGCGCCGATTGTCAGTGCTCCGACAGATGATCTAACAGCCAATGATGCGGATGAAATTGATATCCCCGCGGGGGATGCTTTCAGCGATGTAGATGCCAGTGATGTGCTGTCCTTTACCGCTACGGGCTTACCGGCCGGCCTCAGCATCAATCAGACGACCGGTCGTATCTCGGGAACACTGGCGTCGGATGCCTCTCAGTCTGGACCCTTCAATATTATCGTCACAGCTGACGACGGTAATGGAGGTACTGTGACGGATACCATTCTGCTGGAAGTATCCAATATTCCTCCGGAGGCCAATCCCGATCAGAAAACGACAGGTGAGAATGCGCTCGCCGTTGGTAATGTGCTCCTGAATGATACCAGTGGTGATAATGATGCCTTGGTGGTGAGCCAGGTGAATGGCGACTCGGAAGGTGTCGGGCAGGCTATCGCTGGCACGCAGGGCGGGGAGTTCACTGTTTCTGAGGATGGTAGCTACGCCTTCATTCCAGGTGCGGACTTCGACGACCTCGCGGTTGATGAGACCCGAACTACCACCATTAGCTACCAGGTCAGCGATGGTCAGGGCGGTGTCGATACCGCGACCCTAAGCGTCACCGTGACCGGCACCAATGATGTGCCGGTCGTCAGCACTCCGACGCCTGACGCGAGTGCCGAAGACGGTGACGAAATCGATATTCCGGCTGGCGATGCCTTCCGTGATGTGGATGGCAGCGACGACCTGACCTTCACGGCCGCGGGTCTGCCGGACGGTGTCACCATCGATCCGGACACGGGCCGCATCACGGGTACGCTGACAGCCGATGCCTCCCAGAATGGGCCGTTCGAGATCACTGTCACTGCCGATGATGGCAATGGCGGTACCGTCACCGACACCTTTATCCTGACACCGAGCAACACCGCACCGGTTGCCCAGGATGACGCCGTGACCGTCGCCGAGAAGGCGCTGGCCTCCGGCAACGTGCTGGATAACGACGCGGACGGTGGCAACGACACGGATGCCCTGACGGTCAGCCAGGTCGGCGAGGATGCCGCCAATGTCGGTCAGCCGACTGCCGGTGACAACGGTGGCCAGTTCACCGTCAATGCCGACGGCAGCTATGACTTCGCGCCGGGCGCGGACTTCGATGACCTCGCGGTCGGAGAAAGCCGTACCACCACCCTCAGCTATCAGGTCAGCGATGGTCAGGGCGGTGTCGATACCGCGACCCTGAGTGTCACCGTGACCGGTACCAATGACGTGCCGGTGGTCAGCACCCCGACGCCTGACGCGACTGCCGAAGATGGCGATGCGATCGATATCCCGGCTGGCGATGCCTTCCGTGATGTGGATGGTAGCGATGACCTGACCTTTACGGCCGCGGGTCTGCCGGACGGTGTCACCATCGATCCGGACACGGGCCGCATCACGGGTACCCTGACGCCGGATGCCTCCCAGAATGGGCCGTTCGAGATTACTGTCACTGCCGATGATGGCAATGGCGGCACGGTCACCGACACCTTCACGCTGACGCCGAGCAACACCGCACCGGTTGCCCAGGATGACGCCGTGACCGTCGCCGAGAAGGCGCCGGCCTCCGGCAACGTACTGGATAACGATGCGGACGGTGGCAACGACACGGATGCCCTGACGGTCAGCCAGGTCGGCGAGGATGCCGCCAATGTCGGTCAGCCGACTGCCGGTGACAACGGTGGCCAGTTCACCGTCAATGCCGATGGCAGCTATGACTTCGCGCCGGGCGCGGACTTCGATGACCTCGCGGTCGATGAGACCCGTACCACCACCCTCAGCTATCAGGTCAGCGATGGTCAGGGCGGTGTCGATACCGCGACCCTGAGCGTCACCGTGACCGGTACTGATGATGCTCCTGTGGTTGTCTCGGAAATTCCGGATCGCATTGTGGGGAATGGCGGTGACATCTCGATTCCGGCAGGTGAGGCTTTTGCGGATACGGATGCTTCGGATGAGCTGATCTACTCGGCAACAGGCTTGCCTGAAGGCCTGGTCATAGACCCGTCAACCGGCCAGATTACCGGTCAGCTGGCCCTTGATGCTTCATTGAATGCGCCCTATGCCATCACTGTCACGGCTGATGACGGGAATGGTGGGGCTGTCAGTTACAGCTTTACATTGACCGTCCCGAATGAGCCGCTTGCATCACCGGCCACTACTCAAATATCAAGTAGCTTTGTACCTGATAATCGCGTAACGGACCCTTTTGCCAATGAAGTGATCGGCACTGACAGGGTTGCCAGTGACGCTGCGGATCAGCAACAGGCTTCTGGCAACGACATTGGTAATCTGGATTACTTCCTGCGAGCGGGGTCTGATAACGCGCTGAAGGATATTGGCCAGTTTGGCTTACCGGAAGCAATGACAGTTCGTTATCAGGGAACCCAAGTAGACGGGTCTCCGTTGCCAGGCACTTTGACAGTGGATGCTTCTAGTGGTCAGTTGTCTGGCAAATTACCGCCCGGGATGGAGCGTGCGCGTATCACCGTGATCGGGATTGATGAATACGGTAATACAAAGACGCGCGAAGTGCTGATCGATGCGGATGGTAAGATCCTCGATGAGCGAGAAGACCAAGTGCTGTATCGCCGTATTGAAATCAGTATGGGGGCTCAGGGGGCAGCAGAGGTTGTGCACGAAGAAAACACCGGTAACGATATGCAGATTGATCGCATGAGCCTTGCAGGGACACGACTCACCGTCACCTTGAATGACCCACGTGCAGCAGAAGTGGCCCGTTATGAGGGTTCTCTCGGCAATGGCTCGGCCTTGCCTGACGGGGTAAGCATCGACCCGCAGACTGGGGATGTCACGGGAGATGTGGCAGGGCAGGATCTCTCTTTGGATGTGCGAATCGTAGCGGTTTCGGGGGATGGAACGGTCCGTATATTGTCCTTGGATATCGCGTTGCCTGAAGGAATGGATACCGCGGATGCTCGCTGGCAGTCACTGGACCAGCAAGCGGAAGCTGCTTTGGCGGAAGCTGGGGATAATCACCAGGAAGAAAGTTTGGCCAATCGACTGGCCCGAATGCTTCAGCTGTCATGAAGCATCGAGAATGAATGTGAACAATGAACAGAAATCCAACGATCTGACTTCAGGAAAGGGACTCATGAGTCAAAAGCTATTCGCGGTATCACCTTTGGCAGCACTGCTGCTTCTCAGTGGTTGTGCTGTAAACCCTAGCCCACTGACGATGGCAGAAATACAGCCAAAAGCGGCGGAGGACGTAAAGGAGCTCAATGCTTCACAAAACAAGGTGACTGGACTGCTGACGCCAGAAATGGCGGTGGCTCGTGCGCTTCTCTATAACCGTGATCGCCATGTGAAGACGATGCAGACGGCGCTGCGGAGTCAGCAGCTGGATGCTGCGAATTATGACATGTTGCCGTCACTAACAGCCCGTGCGGGCTACACGACGCGCAGCGAGTACGAAGCTACGCAGAGTGTGCCGTTCGTGGATGGTGAGCCAGGGGAGCCCACCAACGACAACAGTTATAGTGTGTCCCAAGAGCGCAATCGCAAGACCTATGGTGTCGATTTCACTTGGAGCATTCTGGACTTTGGGCTGTCCTACGTGCGAGCCAATCAGAGTGCCGACCAATACCTGATATCTGTCGAGGAAGAGCGTAAGGCGGTGCAGAACCTTGCACAGGAAGTGCGTACCGCCTATTGGAAGTCCGTCTCCGCTGATCGTCTGTTGAGCAAGGTCGAACCGCTCATGGTCCGAGTCAACGAGTCGTTGGAGCGGAGTCGCACGATTTCTCGTCAGCGCCTCTCCAATCCGCTCGATAGCTATTCCTACGAGCGCAGCTTGCTGGATGTGAAGCGCAGCTTGGATAGCTTGCGTAATGAGCTGATTGGGGCGCGCGAAAAATTGGCCAGTCTGATGGGGCTACCGCCGACTACGCCGATCGAGCTTCCACAATATGATACGGCGCAGCTCAAAGCGCCCAAGGCCAAATTGGACGTGGCGACCATGGAGCAGACGGCGCTGCTGATGCGCCCGGAAGTATTGACAACACATTATCGTGAGCGTATCGCTCGCGATGAAGTACGTGCATCTTTACTCAAGATGTTCCCGGACCTGAGTTTCTCGGCGAGTTATTCCTATGATGACAACCAATATCTTCTGTTCCAGGATTGGACAAGTGCTGGTGCTGCAGTAAGTTATGACCTGCTCAATGTCTTCCAAGCCAGTGCCAACAAGGAGGCAGCTGAAACAAGCGTAGAGATCACTCGTCAGGAACGTTTGGCCGCATCCCTCGCTGTCTTGACTCAGGTCCATCTGGCGCAGCTTAAGTATATGGCGGCCAATCGTGACCTCGGAACAGCCCAGAATTACCTGCAGGTATCGCGCAACATCTCGGACCTGGTCACCCAGCAGTCACGTTCAGGCAGTATTGGCGAGCTGACAGCCATCAAAGAACAGCTTAACTCCTTGATCGCAGAACTGCGTCGTGATCTTGCCTATGCACAAATTCAGAATGCTTATGCGCGTGTCTACCAGAGTATCGGTCTTGACCCTTACCCTAAACTGGAAGACAAAGCTGAGCCGGCACAGCTTGCTAGTGCATTAGTACAGCGTCGCCAAGATTGGGATGATGGCCAGATAGGTGTTGTGGTGAAGCCCATTGCTGAGCAGTCTCCGGTATTGACTCAAGGCGATAATGGGGAGGCACCGTCCTTCAGTTTTGACGCCGATACCTTCGCAGTGGCGGGGCCTTTGCACTACAGCTTCTCTACCCCATCAGGGGAGGGGCTTCCGCAATGGCTGACATTCTCTGAAGCTACGCGTACCTTCACGACTGTACCGGGAGCGCCTGCGACGCCCGTGACCATTATGGTCAAGGCCGAGAATGACAAGGGCGTCTATGCGCTGGATCGCTTCATTCTCGCACCGGGGGATGGCCTGACAGAAATCTAGATTTCAGAAGCGAGTACCTCGTTGAGTGAGCGCCGTCTCTCGTGGGCGGCGCTTCTTTTGTTTCGCCTGCCAGAAAAGGTGACTTCACGTATGAACATCCGCGATGTACGACATCGTTACCCACAGAAGTTGCGCTGTCTCGTGATGCTGTCCTGTGCCACTTTATTGATGTCAAAGGTGCAGGCATCCGAGGCCATGAACGAAGCTCAAGCAACATTGGAGCCTCAGCGCGCAGTTATCGAGGCCACTGACAGGGCCACGATCAGCAGTGAAGTGAGCGGGCGTATTGAGTCGATGACTTTTCGTGAGGGAGATGCCTTCACGAAAGGGCAGACGCTGGTAAAGATGGATTGTGGTCAGTATGTAGCCGAGCGTGACCGAGTGGGGGCCAGATTGGCCAGCGCTCGCCGCAAGTTGGAAAACAATCAGCGGCTTCTGGAATTGCGCTCTGTAGGTCAGCTGGAAGTGGATCTATCCCGCTTGTCTGTCAATGAAAATGCTGCGGAATATCAAATTGCGCGTACTAACGTGAATCGCTGTGCCATCAAGGCACCTTACGCTGGGCGTGTTGTCGAGCGTAAAGCAAATGTAGGGCAAAGTGTTCAGGCCCAGGCTGAGTTATTGGCGATCGTTGGTCAGACACTAGAAGCACGTGTGATCGTGCCTGCAGACTGGCTTTCCTGGCTCAAGCCGGGGCGTCAGGCGCAGTTGACCATCGAGGAAACCGGCGAGAACGTCTCTGCCAAGGTGACAAGAATTGGAGCGAGTGTGGATCCGGTCAGCCATACCATTCCCATCTGGGTCGATATTAAGGTCACGCCTTCGCTGCGCCCGGGCATGACAGCCTCCGCTGTTTTCACTCCGCCCATCGATGTTGCTCAGGAGCAGTAAGGTTATGCATTGGTCAGTCGGAGTGAGAAAGACGTGAGTGAGCCGAACCAGTTCGATACCCCGCGTCTGTCGGCTCTATTTGATGTCGAGCATCGGATACGCCGAGCTGAGACGCTCAAGGCACTACGCTATGTCGCGGTCAATGAGTCCCGACAGGTCGTCGATTACCAGCAGGCTGCCATGGTGGAGAGGGCAGGGCCCAATGGATGGCGCGTCACTGCACTGGCCAATGTGCCATCGGTAGATCGCAACAGTCTCTATGTCCAATGGGTCGAACATGTCATGGGCCGCTACTTGCCAGATAGTATCGAGCCATGCGTCCTCAAGCCTCAGGGGATGGATGATTGGACGCTTGAGACCTGGCGAGAAGTCTGCCCGGGTGAGGTGCTACTGGTGCCTCTGGAAATGCGAGAGGGTACTAGAGCATGGTTGTTACTAGCACGTGAAGCTCGTTGGCAAGCTGCGCCGATGAATCTCGCAGCGCATCTGGGAGAAGTCGTGGGTCATGCTTTGCATGCCTTCCTCGAAACTCGCAAGCGGCGTCAGTTGCGCAATTGGTTGAGTTCGTCACGTTTGTGGTGGGGGGCGCTTGTCCTTCTTCTGTTGATCCTGTGTTTACCAGTACGCCTCTCTGCACTGGCACCTGCCGAGTTGGTCGCCAAAGCGCCGCGCGTGGTATCAGCCCCGATGGACGGAGTGGTAGATCGTGTGTTGGTTGAGCCAAATGCGCAGGTAGTACCAGGGCAACCGTTGGTCAAGTTGCAGGATATTGAAGCTAAAGCCAGGTTCAAGGTGGCGGATCAGGCTCTCAATGTGGCGCAGGCGCGCTTTGAACAGGCGCGGCAGGAAGCTTTTGGCGATGCAAAGTCACGCGCCAGCATGGTGGCGCTGAGTGCCGAAAGGGATCTGCGCGAAGTCCAGCGCAGCTACGCCGAGACCCAATTGGATCAGGTGGTGCTCAAGGCGGAGAGTGCCGGGCTAGCAATTTTCGATGACCCCAATGATTGGGCTGGGCGTCCGGTACGGACAGGAGAGCGTATCATGCAGCTAGCAAATCCGGCCGAGCGCAAGGTGAGTATCGAGCTACCAGTGGAAGATGCTCTGGTGTTGTCCCAAGGAGCTCCCGTAACGCTGTTTCTCGATTCCCGTCCATTGTCGCCGATAGAAGGCGAGGTCGAGAGGGTCAGTTATAAGCCGGTGGTCAACGGCCGCGACCAGCTTGTCTATCATGTCTCGGCGACACTCAATGAGTCACCCGACTTCTTGCGTATTGGGTTAAGAGGTACTGCGCGCGTCAGTGGTGATCGCGTATCACTGGCCTATTACCTTTTCCGCCGCCCCTTGGCGGGGCTGCGTCAGGCACTGGGGGTCTAGGCCATGCATACCGGTGGGGTGCCGCTAGGTACCGGCTTGGATCAAACAACACAGGAAGAGACGAAGCCGTTACCGGAACTTCGAGCAGATCTGCGCCTGAGCCGAAGTGCGCCAGATACTGACGGAGCGCCGATGTGGACGCTGTTTGATCCCCTGCGTGGCTTGTATTTCCACCTGCACTTGAGCGGGTTGCGGCTTATCCGCTTATGGCGACATTGCTCGACACAAGACGACTTGGTGTCACGTGCCCGTGCTGAAGGCGCCGATGTAGAATTAGATGATATCGAAGGCTTGATACGTTTTCTGCAAGCCAATCATTTGGTTGTGGCCACATCACAGCAGGATCAGCAACGACTAAGTGATGCTGATTCCAGCCGTAAGACTAGCGGCGTCAATTGGCTCTTGCATCATTATTTGTTCTTTCGTATTCCGCTTGTGCGGCCTGATCGTCATCTAGATAGTTTATTGCCTACGGCCCGTCGACTTGTCAGCCTGCCCGCCCAAATACTGCTGCTATTTCTAGCTTTGCTTGGGGGCTACTTTGTCGTTCGCCAGTGGCCTGATTTCGTTGGCACTCTATTGCGCTTTCTATCTTGGGAAGGAGTGTTCTGGTATGCACTAGCGCTGATGGTCGTGAAGTCTGCGCATGAGTTGGGGCATGCATTGGTCGCCAAGCACTATGGATGTCGAGTCCCTACCATGGGAGTGGCGTTTCTTGTCATGTTTCCCATGCTCTATACCGATGCGACGGACACTTGGCGGCTTGAGAATGATCGTGACCGCTTGAGAGTCGCCATGGCCGGGGTCATGACAGAGCTGTCTATCGCTGTGTTGGCTACTGTCTGTTGGGGATTATTGCCGGAAGGTCCCTTGCGGCAAGCGGCCTTTTTTCTTGCAACTACCAGCTGGATGACCTCACTGCTGGTAAACCTTAGTCCCTTCATGCGTTTTGATGGCTATCATGCCTTGAGCGATATCTGGGGCATTCGCAATCTTCAGCCACGTGCCTTTGCCGTCACGCGCTGGTGGCTGCGTGAGATGCTGTTTGGTTTCCGCGAAGCGCCGCCAGAGGCCTTCACACGACATCGTCGACAGTGGTTGGTGCTGTATTCAATCGGCACATGGATCTATCGATTCTTCCTCTTTCTCGGTATCGCGTTGCTGGTTTATCACTTTGCTTTCAAGGTGCTGGGTATCCTGCTGTTTGTGGTCGAGATTTACTGGTTCATCCTGCGTCCCATCATGAGTGAGGTAAGTGAAGTGAGCAGACGCCGTATCCCCTGGAATATTCGCACTGCCCTCACATGCTCGGCAGGCTGCTTGATACTTGGTCTGCTATTCATTCCGTGGCGGGGGCACGTCACGCTTCCTGGCGTGTTGGAGGCGGATGCTCATCTCGCGCTTTATCCATCAGAGCCTGCGAGGCTCAAGCAGCAACGTGTGGCTCAGGATGCCCATGTCGAGGCAGGCCAAGTGTTATATGAATTTGAACAACCGGAAATCGCGATAGGTTTGATCCAGGCCGAGCGGCAGCTTCAGGCGCTTGAAGCACGCCTGGCCCGCCGGGCAGGTTCTGCTGAAGATCTAGCACAGCAGGGGGTGCTGCGTAATCGACAGGCAGAGCTTCAAGCTGAGGTCAGTGGCCTTGAATCGCGAGCGAGCTCGCTGCTAGTGCGTGCCCCTATAGCGGGGCGTGTGGATATGCCAGAGGCATTGCATGTAGGGCAATGGCTTGATTCACGTCAGAAATTGGCAGACCTAGTCAGTCAACGTAGCGTGCGAGTCAATGCCTTCGTGCAAGAGCAGGATCTGGAGCGAGTGAAGGTGGGTAGCCATGCGCGCTTTATTCCTGACGATGGCAACCACTCAAGCGTATTACTGACGGTACGCGATATCGATAATATTGGGGCAGAGCGCTTAGCCTACCCCGGTTTGGCCAGTCGTTATGGAGGGCCGTTACCAGTAGAAAATCGTCGTCGCGATGAATCAGATGGCTTGCGCCTTGAAGATGGTATCTATCGCGTCACCTTGGTGCCGGATAAGGCAGCCTCTCTGGATGCTTGGCAGGTCTATGGCGAGGTGTCTATCGAAGGTCCCGCTGAGAGCCTGGCCGGAGTCATCTTCCGCCACGCGGCAAGTGTGATGATACGAGAGAGTGGTTTCTGAGGCTGCTATGGCACTCTCGCGGCTTTACTCACGCCTGAGTGGCTTCCCATTCTCGAATCAGTACTTTCATCAAATCTTCCGCTAGCATCGCCCTGGCCAGCGGGGCCCCTTGTCCCGCCCACTGCGCCCCGAAACCGGTTTCCCCTTTTGATCTGGCTGCGGCGTTGAGCGCCTTGCCTGCTGCGTAGCTCAGAGGGTAGTCCGGTGGCGTGGGGCGTGATTGCTCCTCCATCAGGCTGGCGAATCGGTTGGCGAGAATGCGCGCGGGACGGCCCGAGACGATCGAGGTCATTCGCGTGTGATGCGCTGCTGGCCCGGTGAGTGTGTCTCGATAGGCGTCATCGGCGCTGGATTCCGGGCAGGCGATGAAGGCAGTGCCGAGCTGTGCCGCCACGGCGCCACATGCGAGAGCAGCGGCAATGCCCGCACCATCCATGATGCCGCCCGCGGCGATGATCGGCAGGTGCGTCTCATGTACCAGCAGCCGTGTCAGTGCGGCAGTACTCAGCTCGGCATCCGCGGCTTGTGGATCGAACATGCCGCGATGTCCCCCGGCTTCAAACCCTTGCGCCACGATGGCGTCCAGACCAGCTCGTTCAATGGCGATGGCTTCCTCAAGACAGGTCGCCGTCGCGAAGAGCGAGATTCCCGCTGTCTTCAAGGCAGCAATGGCCTGCGAAGAGGGGAGTCCGAAGTGGAAACTGACAATCGGCGGACGAGTCTCGAGCAACATCGCCAACATGTCAGGATCATCGGCAAAGCTGGTATAGAGCGCATCGAGCTGGGCAGGAGGCTCTGTGTCGAAGGCTTGGAAGTGAGGGGCCAGCCATTTGAGCCATGCCGCTTGACGTTCTGTGTCATGAACGGGGGCCTGATGCACGAAGACATTGATGTTGAAGGGCTTGTCGGTCAGTGACTGCAACTCGTGGATCATGCGGCGTGCGCCTGCTGCATCGGTGGCTCCTGCTCCCAGCGAGCCCAGTCCACCGGCATTGCTGACAGCGGCTGCCAACTGCGGTGTCGAGACCCCGGCCATCGGAGCCTGGATGATCGGCAGCTCGACACCCAGCAGCTCGCCCATGGACGTGCGTTTGCTGTCGGGGTTGAGGCTGATTGAGCCACTGCTTCCCGCTGCTTGCTGCATGGTGTTCTCCTCAAGCCTCCAGGATGTATGGCCTCATCGTACGCTTGACGCAACGCGGTGTGCCAGCGTGAGTTTCGGGGCTGGCCATTGTTTTCCGCGGCTTGGACCCAAGGTCTTGTTCACTGTTTATTCGAATGAGTGAATGCCTTGCTCATCCTGACCCGAAAGCTCACCGGAAAAGGAAAGCACCTCCATGGCACTGTCAATATCTTCGTCAGCGTCCGTCTCCGAGATTATCGTCGATTCATTGCTCGAAGCGGGCGCTCAGCGTTGCTACGGCATCGTGGGTGACACCATCAACCACTTCACCGACGCCATTCGGCGCTCAGAGATGGAGTGGGTACATGTGCGGCACGAAGAGGTGGCCGGTTTCGCGGCAGGGGGCGAGTCCTTCATCAGTGGCGAGCTTTCCTGCTGTGCCGGTACCTGTGGGCCGGGCAGTACGCACTTTCTGAATGGCCTGATCGAATCACATCGCAATGGCGCACCAGTGGTGTTCATTGCCTCGCAGATCGATACCGCCGAGATGGGCGTCGGCTTCCCGCAGGATGTGGATCAGAAGGCGCTCTATTCCCAGTACAGCGTGTTCTGCGAGTACCTGACCAATCCTGAGAATGCTCGCCGCATGGTGGCCATCGCGGCGCAGAAGGCATTGGCGGAAGGCGGGGTCGCGGTGCTGATCGTGCCGGGGGACCTGTTCACCCAGAAGCCCAAGGGCTCGCTGCCGTGGCGTGCCCATCGCTTCGCGCCGGTGATTCGCCCCGGCGAGCAGGAGCTGGCCGCCGTGGCCGAGGCACTGAATGCGCCGGGCAAGGTCTCGATCTATGCCGGTATCGGCTGTCAGCACGCGCAGGAGGAAGTGCTGGCGCTGGCACGACGGCTCAAGGCGCCAATAGCCTGGACGTCGCGTGCCAAGGATTTCATCGAGCCGAACAATGAGCTCGAAGTCGGCATGACCGGCGTGTTCGGACTGCAGGGCGGCTACGAGGCCGTTGCGGAGTGTGACACCTTGCTGCTGCTCGGTTGCAGCTTCGCCTGGACCCAGTTCTATCCGGACAAGGCGACGGTGATCCAGGTCGATCTGGACCCCGGCAAGATCGGTATTCGCCACCCAGTGGATCTCGGGGTCGTCGGTAGCGTCAAGGACACCTGCGCGGCGCTGCTGACCCGTGTGGACCCGCGTGATGACAGCGCCTGGCTCGACAGCTGCCGCAAGAAGTATCTCGAAGCGCGAGACGATGCCGCCGTTACCTCTGATGACGAGCGTCTGATTCACCCGCAGGAGCTGACACTGGCGCTGGATCGCCATGCCAGCGAAGACGCCGTCTTCACCGCCGATGGCGGCAGCCCGATGGTGTGGTGCCTGCGCCACATTCGGGCCAACGGCAAGCGCCGCACGCTGCCGAGCCTGATGCATGGCACCATGGCCAATGCCTATCCTCAGGCCATCGGCATCCAGAAGGCCTACCCGCAGCGTCAGGTGATCGCCATGTGCGGCGATGGCGGTCTTGCCATGCTGATGGGGGACCTGCTGACCCTCAAGCAGGAGAAGGTCCCGCTCAAGATCGTCATCTTCAACAACAGCACGCTGGGCTTCGTCGAGCTCGAGCAGAAGGTCGAGGGCATCCTGGATACCTACACCGAACTCGAGAACCCCGACTTTTCGCTGCTGGCACAGTCCATGGGGCTGTGGGGGCGTCGCGTCGAGGAGAAGCACGAGCTGGATGAGGCGGTGCAGAGCCTGCTGGCCCAGGACGGCCCCGGGGTGCTCGAGGTCAAGGTCAACCGCATGGAGCTGGTGATGCCACCGCATGTGGAGGCCGGGCAGGTCGCCTCCACCGCGCTTTACTCCGCCAAGGCGGTGCTCAATGGTCGCATGGATGATGTGGTCGACCTGGTGCGCAACAACTTCACCAAGCGCTGAACAAATGACATGAGCCGGTAAACTGCTCAGTTATCTGTGCGCAGCTGATGCGAAAGAGGCCCCGATCC
Organism: Cobetia sp. Ld8; assembly: GCF_045066615.1. Classification (NCBI taxonomy): domain Bacteria; kingdom Pseudomonadati; phylum Pseudomonadota; class Gammaproteobacteria; order Oceanospirillales; family Halomonadaceae; genus Cobetia; species Cobetia sp. Ld8. Next base: position 279,440 of record NZ_JBISHF010000007.1, read on the forward strand.
TGTGGATCGGGGCCTTCTGTGCCTTTCTGTCGGGGGGGATCGCTAGAATTTTTGCTACATTAGTTCCTTTCGTTGTTAACGGGGCACCTCGTGCTGCTCATATTAGAAATTTGCGTCGATTCGAGCTCAGGTTTGAAGTGCGGGTTATGGCTAAACAACGTTATCCTTTGTGGCCAGTATCCTTTTGACGGCAGCCGGCTCTTGGTGTAGTGATCGCAATGCTTGAATTCTCGAGTGGGCAGATGTCAATTGATATATGAACGAATATAGGAATTATTGGAATGAAAATTGCCATCGCAGGCACCGGATATGTCGGCCTCTCCAACGCCATGCTGCTCGCACAGCATCATGAAGTGATCGCACTGGATATCGTGCCAGGCAAGGTGGAAGGGCTGAACCGTGGTGTCGCACCGATTGAAGACGCCGAGATTGACGAGTTTCTGGCACGTGGGGACCTGAATTTCCGCGCTACCCTCGACAAGGAAGAGGCCTATCGTGGTGCCGATTTCGTGATCATCGCGACGCCGACGGATTACGATACCATTACCAACTACTTCAATACTTCCAGTGTGGAGTCGGTGATTCAGGATGTGCGCGACATCAATCCTGAGGCGGTGATGGTGATCAAGTCCACTGTCCCGGTGGGCTATACGGTAGAGGCGCGCGGGCGCTTTAACACCGAGAATCTGATCTTCTCTCCGGAATTCCTGCGCGAAGGCAAGGCGCTTTACGACAACCTGCATCCGTCTCGTATCATCGTCGGTGAGCGCTCCGAGCGTGCCGAGGTGTTCGCTGGTCTGCTCAAGGAAGGCGCGATCAAGCAGGGCATTGAAGTGCTCTTCACTGACAGCACCGAGGCGGAAGCCATCAAGCTGTTTGCCAATACCTACCTGGCGATGCGCGTTGCCTACTTCAATGAGCTGGATACCTACGCCGAGTCACATGGCCTGGACGCCAGGCAGATCATCGAAGGTGTGGGGCTGGACCCGCGCATCGGGCAGCATTATCACAACCCGTCATTCGGGTATGGGGGCTACTGTCTGCCGAAGGATACCAAGCAGTTGTTGGCCAATTATCAGGAAGTGCCCAACAACATGATCCAGGCCATCGTCGATGCCAACACCACGCGCAAGGATTTCATCGCGGAATCCGTGCTCAAGCGCAACCCGCAGGTGGTGGGGGTGTATCGCCTGGTGATGAAGTCCGGTTCTGACAACTTCCGCGCCAGTGCCATGCAGGGCGTGATGAAGCGCATCAAGGCCAAGGGCGTGGAAGTGGTGGTATACGAGCCTGTGCTGGAAGAAGACACCTTCTTCGGTTCACGCGTCATGCGTGATCTCGAGGCGTTCAAGCAGGAAGCGGATGTCATCCTGAGCAATCGCATGGCGGAAGAGCTCGCTGATGTGGTCGACAAGGTCTACACCCGCGATCTGTTCGGCAACGATTGATCCAGAGCTCTGATTCTTGATCGAAACGAAAACGCCGCATCCTTGTGATGCGGCGTTTTCGTATGGACTCACAGGGAACGGGGTAGAGGGAGCAGGTGATGACTTTCATGCTGCGTGCCTGATGCCAAGGAGGAGGGCAGTTGTGTCAGGCTATCCCGCTCATCAAGCTCACGATGACTCTCTGCCGAATTCGGTTGAGTTGCCTGTATCACCGTTCACATCGTCATCATTGGATCAGGAAGGCAAGGTATGCCGTCATTCGCTTCTGCTGCGCGCTCGGATTCATCCGGTGTTGCTCCGTATTTTTCCTCTAAGATCTCGCGCGCCGTTTCTTGCTGTGTCTTCCTGTTCGGCTTGCTTAGCCTGGTGATGCCTTCTGGCTATAGCCTGGGACCGGCGTTGCTGGTGTTGATCAGTGGCTATTGTCTGCTGCGCGAGCCGCGCAGGCTGTTGAGGGCCGCCCACAAGCAAGACCTGGCAGTAATCGGCGTGGTGGCAGGCCTCGCGGCCTTGTTGCTGGTGAGCATCCTGCTGCAGGGGGATGCATGGCAGACGACAGGAGTGCCGATTCGTCTGTTGCTGGCTGTGCCGGTGCTGTTGCTGGTGTTGTCGTGCCCACCCTCGCTCGGCGCCATGTGGGGCGGGTTGGTCCTCGGCAGTGTACTGACCGGTAGCTGGGCGATGTGGCAGAAGCTGGTGTGGGGTGTGCATCGTGCAGGTGGCTTCACCAATACCATCAACTTCGGCGATATCTGCATGTTGATGGGGCTGATGTGTCTGGCAGGCCTTGGCTGGGCGATGAGTCAGGTGGGAGCTCGGCGGCGCTATTGGTTGCTGGCGCTGCTGATCGGCGGCGCGTTTGGCATCATCGGCTCCTTGATGTCGGGGACGCGCGGCGGCTGGATCGGCTTCCCGTTTGCCGCCTGGGTGTTGTATCGCAGTTATGGTGAGGTGATCTCGCGGCGTGTGCTGCGGCTGGGCGTCTTCATGTGTGCCGGGGTGATCGCCCTGATGGTGATCACCCCGGCAACCGGTATCCAGCAACGTGTCGAAGCCGGTGTCTCGGATGTCACGAAGTACGTGGAGGACCGCAATGCCGGCACCTCGGCGGGGGCGCGCCTCGAGATGTGGCGGGGCGCCTTGCTGATGATTGCCGAGCAGCCGTGGCTAGGCAGGGGCGAGACCGGTTACGCCGAGGCGCGTGATGCGATGATCGAACAGGGCGAGCTGAGCCGCCATGTGCAGGAGTATTCGCATCCCCATAACGAGTTTCTCGATGCGTGGGTCAAGCGCGGGATATTGGGGCTGCTTTCGTTGCTGGCTCTGTATCTGGTGCCGCTGCGCCTCTTCTATCGTCGCCTGGACAGTGACGACCTGACATTGCGCTCACTGGCTGTCGCCGGGGTACTGCTGCCGCTGACCTTCCTCGATTTCGGGATGACCTGGGTGATGTTCTCCCAGGCCAGCGGCGTGATGGTCTACGCCTACTGGTTAGCGATCGTGTGGGGTAAGTTGCATGCCCATGAGCGCCGCCTTGAGGCAGCGTCGCCTGCCGCTTGCGATACAGCCCAAGCCAAGCATGTCTGATCGGCATGTCTGCATGGAATGTCAGACCTGAAGAGGCGACAGCGTTCAGCGCTTGGCGCTCTGGTGATTCGACGCTCTGGCGCTTCGGCACTCTGGAGAGGCTTTGACCTGAGCACGTACGGGGTCTACAGTACGCGCAAATTTGAGCAGTCGCTCACGAATATTGACGAGCGGTGAAGCCTATTGCCTTGCCGCTCAGGAGAATGGATATGCAAGACAAGCTCAAGATCGACATCGTCTCCGATGTGGTGTGCCCGTGGTGCATCATCGGTTACAAGCGCCTCGAGAGCGCCATTCAGTCACTGGGCCTGGAAGACAAGGTCGAGATCGAATGGCAGCCCTTCGAGTTGAACCCGGACATGCCGGCTCATGGCGAGAACCTGCGCGCGCACTCTGAACGCAAGTACGGCACCACGCCCAAGGGCAGTGTCGAGGCGCGCCAGAACCTCGCCAACCTGGCGGCCGAGGAAGGGCTGGTCTTCAACTACTTCGACGACATGCGCATGGTCAATACCTTCGAGCTGCACGTACTGCTCGAGTACGCCGCCGAGCAAGGCATGCAGCATGACCTGATGATGCAGTTCTTCGCGGACTTCTTCACGCTGCAGAAGGACATGTCGGACCGCGCCGTGATGGCGGACTCGCTGGCAGCGGTCGGGCTGGACGCCACGGAAGGTCTCGCGCAACTCGATGACGCCGAGGCACGTGAGCAGGTGGTGCAACATGAGAACCACTGGAAGCAGATGGGGATCTCCAGCGTGCCGACCTTCGTCTTCAACCGCCGCAGTGCCCTCAGCGGTGCTCAGCCCAAGGAAGTGTTCGAGCAGGTGCTGAGCGAGCTGATGGCTGAGCAGTCTTGAGTCACTGATACCTGGCTCTAGCACTTATTCCTGTCGTGACAAAAACGCGGCCCCGCTGAAAAGCGGGGCCGCGTTTTTCGTTGTGAGGGGGCAGCAGTGAAGGCATTGCGAAACCCCGATCAGCCTTGGCTCACCATTCTGACTTCCTGCGCTGACTTGTCACTCTGGCTCACAACCTTGGTCAAAGACCCGCCTTGATATTGCTCAGCTGCTGCATGAGCGTGTCGAGGACGGCGTCGACCTGCGCTTCGGTGTGCTCGCAGGAGAGGAAGAAACGCAGTCGCGCGCTCTTCTCCGGCACGGCGGGGTGCAGGATGGGCTGGACGTTGAAGCCTGCCTCGAACAGTTGATTGGAGAGGCGAGCGGCCACCAGCGAGCTGCCCAGAATCACCGGTACGACGGCAACGCCCAGGCTGTCGCCGACATCGAGTCCCAGGGCGCGGGCGCGCTTGAGGAAGTAGCCGGAGACATCGTGCAGGCGGGCGATGCGCTGCCTGGCATCGTCGCCCTGGAGCAGTTCGAGAATCTTCAGCGAGGGTGCGGCGACCTGTGCCGGCATGCCCACCGAGTAGAGGAAGCCCGGCGCGAAGTAGCGAAGCATGCTGACCAGCTCCTTGCAGCCGGCGATATAGCCGCCGCAGCCGGACAGCGTCTTGCTCATCGTGCCCATCCAGATATCGACGTCACGCGCAGCGATGTCGTAATGCTCTCTCAGGCCAAGACCGCGCTCGCCGAGCACGCCGAAGGAGTGGGCTTCGTCGACCATCAACCAGCAGCGGTACTTCTGCTTGAGGGCGATCAGGCGCGGCAGGTCCGGCACGTCGCCGTCCATGCTGTAGAGGCCTTCGGTGACGATCAGTACGCGCTCGAACTTGCCCCGCTGGGCACGCAACAACGCTTCCAGCGCGTCCGGGTCATTGTGCGCGAAGGGCATGCGGCGGGCGCCGGACAGCTGGGCGCCGACCAGCGAGCTGTTGTGGATCCACTCGTCATGCAGGATCAGGTCCTTCGGGCCGAGCAGATAGCCCAGCGTGGAGACATTGGTGGCGTGGCCACTGACGAAGACCACCGCATCCTCGACGTCGTAGGTGCGCGCGACGGCGGCTTCCAGCTGCTGATGGATCGGGCGCTCGCCGGAGACGGCGCGCGAGGCCGACACCGAGGTGCCATAGTGCGCGGCAGCGTCAGCCGCGGCCTTGACCACTTCCGGATGGCGCGAGTAGTCGAGGTAGTTGTAGCTGGCGAAGTTGACCAGCTCGCGCCCCTCGATACGCGTCGTGGCACCGGCGCAGCCTTCATGCACGCGGAAGAAGGGTTCCGGCACCCCAAAGGCGGCGCCGGCCTGCTGCATCATGCTGAGCTGCTGATAGCCCGGTTGGCGATCGAAACGCACGAAATCATCACTGATCTGAAGCGGTTCAGCGCTCTTGTGGGCGAAGATATCCTCATCATTCGACTGCGTATTGGCCGGGCGAGTGCGGCGCGCACGCGCCTTGTCGAGCAGTTGCTGCTTCATGTCACTGGCGGATGAACCGGGGGAATTGCGGGTTGCCAAGAGTCGAGTTCCTTACACATGTGATGCTGACCCAAAAACGGGCGCAAGAGCCTTGGCTCTCCGCCCGTCGGGTATCTTCAAGCTGATCGTGTGCGCTGACGAGGCATGGGCCTTGGCGAGAGCGGGGACTGCTGTCAGGGCCCGATCTGGCGATTTCCGTCTGCCTGTCACCGTTGCGCGAATGGGTCGACGTTACGCCAAGATGGCGCATGGCACCAGCCCACACCTGCCATCCGGCATGATGGCGTGGGCTGGGGACAGGGTGGAGGTGGCTACTTGCTGACCATCTCTCCGCGCTCTGTCAGCGTGGCCGTCTCGCCGCCATGCTGCTTCACCAGCTGCGCCATGGCCTGGTCTTCGGCGCTGCTTTCGGCTTCTTCGCCGTCGGCATTGCCCATCTTGTGCATCAGGCGCTCCGCGAGTCGCCACAGGGTGGCGGCTTCACTGATCATCATCACCGGAATGCTGATCCCCAGGCGTGCCTCGACCGCCGTCATCAGCTCGACCCCCATCAGCGAGTCGAAGCCCATGTCATAGACGCTCTTGTTGACGTCGATGGCGCTGACGTCGATCAACAGAATCTTGCTCAGCTCGCCCTTGAGAATCTCGACGATGGCGGTCTGCAACGCTTCGCCGCTCAATCCCGCCAGTGCCGTGGCGATATCATCCTGCTGCGCCTGGCTGTTGTCATCCTCACCGGCGCGGCGGGCGATTTCCTCGAAGCGGGGCGTGGCGGCGGTCGGCAGGAAGCGTGCAAGCGCGCCCCAGTCCAGTTCCAGCACGCCCAATGAGCGCCCCGGCAGGCCGAGTGTCTGGGCCTGCTGATCCGCACTGATCATCTCGCCGAGACAGGCCAGCGCGTGGTCCGCCATCAGCGCATCGCCGCCGAGGCGATTCTTGAGTGCTTCGCGGGTCTTCTCGTTGCGTGCCAGGAAGCCGGCATCCTCGATAGCGCCCCAGCGTGCGCAGGTGGCGGGCAGGCCACGCGCACGACGGTTGGCGGCGAGCCCTTCCAGCCAGTGGTTGGCCGCCACGTAGACGCTCTGTCCCGGGTTGCCGAACAGGGTGGTGGCCGAGGAGTAGAGCACGAAGAAGTCCAGCGCATGCTCGGCACTCAGGCGATCCAGCAGGCGCGCGCCTTCCAGTTTCGGCGTCATCACGCGCTGGATGCGCTCGGCATCGAGATGGCGAATCAGCGCATCATCGATCACCGCGGCGGCATGGATGATGCCCTTGAGCGGTGCGATGCCATCGCCGTCAACGGGCTTGCCGAAGCGTGCGAACACCTTTGATAACGCGGCGTCATCGGCGACATCACAGGCCAGCGCATGCACGTTCACACCCTGGGCCTCGAGACGCGCGACACCTTGCTGCGCTTCTTCACTGGCCGCGCCGGAGCGCCCGAGCAGTACCAGCTCACGCGCGCCCATCGCGGCCAGCCACTCGGCGCTGCGCAGGCCAAAGCCGCCCAGACCGCCGGTGACCAGATAGCTGGCCGCCGGGTCGATCATCAGTGTCTTTTGATTGGCCGCTAGCGCGTCGCGCTGATGGGGTATTGCACTTGCCCCCGCACTTGTCTGCTCCGCGGCGTGTTCGGCGACGCGCTGAGTGACGACGACCTTGCCGATCTGGCGGGCCTGCTGCATGTAGCGGAAGGCCTCGACCACCTGGCTGGCATCGAAGGTGGTGTAGGGCAGCGGTGCCAGGGTGCCGTCCTCGAACAGCGCCATCATCTCGCGGAACAGGCGCGTGGTCAGGCCCGGGCATTCCTTCATCAGCTGATCGGAATCGATGCCGAAGTAGCTGAGGTTATTGCGGAACGGGCGCAGCCCCATCGGGGTGTTCTCGTAGAAGTCGCGCTTGCCCAGCTCACAGAAGCGTCCGAACGGCTTGAGCACGCGCAGGTTCTGGGCGATGGCTTCACCGGCCAGTGAATTGAGCACCACATCGACACCACGGGCATCGACAGACGGATCGCGCTGCTGACGTGCGGCGAGATCGGCCAGGATATCCTCGGCGAAGCCATGGCTGCGCGAGTCATAGACGTTGTCGATGCCCATCAGCGCCAGGAAGTCGCGCTTGGCCGGCGAGCCGACGGTGGCGAATACCTCGGCGCCCAGCCACTCGGCGATCTGCAATGCCGCGATGCCCACGCCGCCGGCGGCGCCGTGAATCAGTACCTTCTCGCCTTCTTCCAACCGCGCCAGATGCTTGAGCGCGTAGTAGACGGTGAAGAAGGTGGTCGGGATGGTCGCTGCGGCTTCCAGACTGACACCGTGGGGCACATGGGCCAGCGCCGTATCGGCGATCACCAGACGGTCGGAGAAGCTGGCCGGGCCGAAGCCGACCACGCGCTCGCCGACCTTGAATTCGGCATTGGTGCCGGCCTGAGTGACGATGCCGGAGAACTCGAGCCCCAGGCTCGGGCCGGAGAAGCCGTGTTCGATGGCTTCATCCGACAGCAGGCCGAGGGTGTACATGACATCGCGGAAGTTGAGGCCGGTCGCCTCGACACGTACTTCGACTTCGCCGGCTGCCACGGCGGGCAGAATACGTGGCTGCCATTCCAGATTGCGCAATTGGCCGGGTTGGCTGAAGCCGAGGCTGACGCCGTGGCGCTGAGCGCCTGAGGTTTGCGAGCCTGAGATCTGCGAGAGGGAATTCTCGCAGGCAATGGCCTGCTGAGGCGCCGCCACCTGACGCAGGCGTGTCGCGAAGCGTGCGCCAGTGGCATCCAACACCACTTCCTGCTCATGATCCGGCGCTTCGAGTTCCTGCACCAGCGCGCCCATTAAGGCAAGCATGCTGACGGCAGCGTGCTCCAACGTCGGTGTATCCAGCAGGCGAATGGCCAGCGACTGGCTTTCGTTGGCCAGACTGCGTGCAAAGCCCCAGCTGGCCGCATCCGCCGGTGGAGTCGCTGCGGGGGCGTCGCTTGTCTGCCACAGCGTCGCCACGTCATATGTCAGCACCCACAGGGTCGGGGCGAGACGGCTGTCGTCCTGCTCCTGGGCGCTGTCAAAGGCCTGGGCGACCTGTGTCAGCAGCTGTTGGCGTGCGCACTGGAGGGCGTTGGTGCTGTCCGTATCATTCTGCTCAGCTGTCGCCGCCGCGCTGGGCAGCGCGATCAGGTGATCAACGTCGCCAAGCTGCTCGATCAGTGCGGAGACGTCCGCAGGCAGGCTGGCTGACAGACGCTGATGGCTGACTTGATGTCCGCGTGCGGCGAGCGAGTCGCTCAAGCGCGTCAGCAGTGCCTGATCCGCCGGTGCCTGCGGGCAATCCATCAACGCGATGGAGAGAGTGGCGGCTTGGCTTTCCACTGACTCACTTGCCGCCGTCTGGCCTTCCGCAAGCGGTGCCTGAGCGGCAAGCGTCGCGGACAGCCACCAGGCGCCTGATGTTTCAGTCCCCAGGTGATCGCTGGCCAGGTGATCGCTGGCAGGCGCTGGTGACTCGATGTCGAGGCCCAGCTGGGTCAAGAGACGCTGCCATTGCGCGATGCCCGGATGACTGCGCAGCTGCTCACCATCATCGAGGGCCAGAATCGGCCCGGCCCAGGCCGCCGGCTCACAGCCACACAGCAGCAGCTGCGCGCCGGGGGCCAGACGGGCGATCAGTGCTGTCAGCAGCTCGCGCGCCTGTGACGGTGCCTCGAAGTCCAGATGCACGATGGCGAGCTTAGCCTTGCGGGTCGTGGCGGTGTCCTGGAAGGCCTCGCCCGCGATCACGTCGATCAGCGGCAAGTCATCCTGCAGGCGATTGGCTTCACTGAGGGCGCCGGCACTGGCGGCCACGAAGCGGTAATCCAGCGCTGAGTAGCGACCGTTGCGTGCATCCGCCTCGCGCAGTGTCGCGAGACGCTGGCCCAGCCAGGGGCCGCCGGCACCCAGCTCCAGCACATCGAGGCGCTGCCCGGCAGGCAGGGCGGCAAGTGCGCTGCTGATGCGTTGATCGAGCTGTGCGCTCAACCACTGCCAGCCGGCATTGCCGACCGCCGTCTTGAGCAGCGTCGGGATCAGCGGCTGGCGCAGATGCTCCAGTGCGGCACTGGCGTCCGTCGAGAGCAGCGCCTCGTGTCCTGCCACCGCTTCATCAGCCTGAGTCCTTTCTGACTGAGTCCCGCCCAAGGGCATGCCGCGATTGAGCCATTCATCCAGGTGCAGGTGCAGGCGACCGGCGGCATGCGTCAACGGGAACTGGCCCGGGTAGTCGCGTACCAGCAGCTGCCAGATGTCATTGGCGGCGGGCAGATCCAGCGAATTGATTTGCCAGTCGCCGCTGTCGAGTGCTTCCGTCAGGCCTTGTGACTCGGCCCAGTCGAGCAGGGCACGGCTGAACAGCGGACAACGGCGCTGCCAGCGCGACAGAGCCTCGTGATCGAGATGGGCCAGTTCCGGGTCGCCCGGCGCGGCGTGACGCAGCAGGGTCTCGTGCACGCTGGCGAGCATCAGGCTGTCGAGCAGCGGCTCCAGCTCATCGCGGAAGCATTGGCTGTCGGCCAGCAGCGTCTGTGCGCTGGCGGCCGCGTCGCTCACACCCACATTCTCACCAACATTCGCCTCACCACCCTCACCGCCATCGGCAGCTTCTGACGCCTGCATGGCGTCATTCACCAGGCCTGCGAGATCCAAGGCCGGGGCGGACGGCTGAGTGAGCGGGTGCGGGGCGGCAGTCAGTTCGATATCCAGATAATCCAGATGCGCCGTGCCATCACGTCCCAGGCGTACGGCGCGGAAGCGGGCCTCTTCGGCAACGGCCACGGCGCGGCCTTCGGCGTCGAACAGTTCGAAGTCGGCGCACAGGGAGTGCGGGCCACGCGAGCGCAGCACGACGCGTGCGGTGACGATCTGCGAGGCGCGTACCTGCTCACGCACCTGCAGGCGCCCCACGCGCACCGGCACGAAGGCCATGCCATTGCTGGCCGCCATCTGGCCCTTGAGCACGCCCAGCAGCGGAATGAACAGCTGGAAGGCGCTGTCGAGCACGCCGGGATGCAGGTGGAAGTCGGCGTCCTGGCTGGCCATTTCCTCGGTCAGCGAGAAACGGGCCAGTACCTGCGGACGCGCAGTGCCTGGTGCGTGGTGGTCGGCGCCCGCGTCGACCCAGATCTGCTCGGCGGCGCGGAAATGCGGACCGTAATGCAGGCCGAGTTGCGCGGCAGCCGCCACGTGCTCATCGCGGCCGAAATCGGCGGCGCGAGTGGGCATGATCGGGGCGGCTCGCTCCAGCAGGCGTCCACGTGTGGCGGTGAAGGCGCGCGCCACGGCGTGCAGATTCCACTTGTCGGCATCCTCCGCGCGTGTCTCACGACTCTCCAGACGCATGGCGCCATTGGCGCTGTCCAGCGACAGGCGGGTCAGACGCAGCGTGCTGTCATCGAGCAGCAGCGGGGCGCGAATCTCGAAGTCTTCCAGATCCAGTACGTCGGGCAGGCTGTCCGCATCGGCGCTGGCGGCCTGCCATTCGTGGGCGGCGGCCAGACATTGCTCCAGATAGCCGGCCCCCGGGAAGACGGCACTCTCGCCGACCTGGTGATCGGCCAGCCACGCGACCTTCTGGGTATCGAGCTGGGCTTCCCAGGTCAGGCGTTGCTGGGCGAGACGATAGCCGAGCAGCGGATGTACGTAATGACGATCCAGCAGACGCTGGCTTTCGCTGGTGGTCTGGATCCAGCACGGGATGCGTTGCCACGGGTAGCTTGGCAGCTCGACGAACTGACCGGCGACCGGGAACAGGCCGGTGATGTCGACGGCGCCGGAAAGCAGCACGCGACCGCGCAGATGCTCCAGGGCATCTACCCCGGCATGGCGTCGGTCGAGGCTGGCGAGTACCTGGCCGGCGGGTGCCTCGTCACTGCGTGCCTTGAGGATGTCGTTCAGGTAGCTGCGCAGGATCGGGTGCGCGCCGATCTCGACCAGCAGGCGATGGCGGCCGAGGGCAGCGTTCTCTTCTGCCTCGGAGTGCCAGTTGACCAGTGAGGTGACGGCGGCCTCGAACATGACCGGCTGGCGGATGTTCTCCCACCAGTAGCGTGCATCCAGCTGCTCGCCGGCAATGACGCTGCCGGTCACGGTGGAAATGAACGGGGTATGGGTGGTGCGGGGCGTCAGGCCGTCGAGGGATTCGAGCAGGCCGGGCTTGATCGGGTCCATCGCCGGGCTGTGGAAGGCGTAATCCAGCCCCAGCACTCGCGCGAAGGCGCCCTGGGCGGAGAGCTCCTTGCTCAGCGCTTCCAGCAGCTCACGCTCGCCGGCCAGGGTGGTGCCGCGTGGGCCATTGATGCCAGCCAGTGACAGCGACGCCCATTGCGGCTGCTCCAGCCACTCGCGCATCTCGCACTCGCCGAGACCGACGGCCATCATCGCGCCGGTGCCACGGGTGCGCCCCTGGTGGTAGCTGCGCTGGAAGATGACGCGGGTGGCCTGTTCGAGCGTCAGCGCGCCACTGGCCCAGGCGGCAGCGACTTCGCCGACGCTGTGGCCGGTGACGGCAGCGGGGCGGATACCGCGTTCGATCAGCCATTCGGTGACCGCGACCTGCAGCGCGAACAGCGTCGGTTGGGCGATCTCGGTGGCGTCCAGGCGGTTCTCGCCATTCTCGCTCAGGCTGCCGTCCAGCTCCTTGAGCAGCTCGAAACCATTGAAGTCACGGAAGGCGACATCGAGGCGCTCCAGGCAGGCGCGCACGCTGGCGGATTCTTCCAGCAGGGCACGACCCATGCCGGCCCACTGGCAGCCATTGCCGGAATACACGAACACCGGGCCGCGCTCTTGCTGCACGCTGCTGAGGGCGTTTGCGCCATGGCGTGGCGAGGCACCATTGTCGCTGGCGCTCGGCAATGCCGGCAGACGGTCCGCCAGGGTGATGCGCGGATGGTCACCGAGATCCCCCTCGCTGCCGAGGGTGTCGAGGTCCTCAAGCAGGGTGGTGAAGGTGTCTGCGCTGAGCAGGGCACCATGCACATGGTGCTCGCGGCGGGCGGCCAGCTGCCAGGCGAGATCGTAGAGGCTGGGCGCCATGTCGTGGGCGGCGAGCTCACGCAGGTGCTCTGCCAGCTCCAGTGCGGATTGCTTGAGCGCCTGCGGTGAACGGGCACTCAGGCGCAGCGGCGGCGTCTGTTCACCTTCAGTGTGCGGTTGCGCTACCGACTGTTCGGGAGCACTTTCCAGCAGCACGTGGGCATTGGCGCCACCGAAGCCGAAGGAGTTGACCCCGACGACCAGACGGCCGTCTGCCTTGAGCTTGCGCGGCTGGGTGACGATATCCAGATTCCACTCGTCGGTGCGAATCTTCGGATTCAGACGCTGGATCTTGATCGTCGCGGGCACTTCACGGTGCGCGATCACGCCGAGTGCCTTGGCCAGGCCTGCCACGCCAGAGGCGGTTTCCAGGTGGCCCATGTTGCTCTTGATCGAGCCGATCGGCAGCGGACTGGAGCGCTTCTGGCCGATGGCGGCACCGATGGCACGGGTTTCCAGCGGGTCACCGACCGCGGTGCCGGTACCGTGGGCCTCGAGATAGTCGATATCGTCCGGGCTGATGCCGGCCTGCTCGCAGGCCTGTTCCATCAGCTGGATCTGCGCCGCCGGGTTGGGCACGGTCAGGCCGGACTTGTAGCCGTCGGTATTGACCACGGAAGAGGCCACCACGGCGAGAATGCGGTCGCCATCGGCGGTGGCCTGGTCGAGATCCTTGAGCAGGAAGACACCGCCGCCTTCAGAGCGGGCATAGCCGTCGCCGGCTTCATCGAATACCTGGCAGCGGCCGGTCTTCGACAGCATCGTGGCCTTGGAGAAGATCAGGAAGCCGTAAGGATGCAGGTGGAGACTGATGCCGCCGGTCAGCGCCATGTCGGTCTCACCGCTTCTGATCGACTGGCAGGCCTGGTGGAAGGCGACCATTGAAGAAGAGCAGGCGGTATCCAGCGACAGGCTCGGGCCGTGCAGGTCGAAGGCATACGACAGGCGGTTGGAGGCCACGCTGGAGGTATTGCCGGTCGCGGTATTCGGGCCGATGGCGCTGAGGTCATCCGCCATGCGATAGGAATAATCCAGACTCGCGATGCCCATGAAGACGCCACAGCGTGAGCCGCGCATCTTCTCGGCCGGGATGCCGGCATGCTCGATGGCTTCCCAGCTCATCTCCAGCAGCATGCGTTGCTGGGGGTCCATGCTGGCGGCTTCGCGCGGGCTGATGCCGAAGAAGGCCGGGTCAAAGCCTGTGATGTCGCCCAGCGAACCTGCGGCGAAGCTGTAGCTCATGCCCGGGGCTTTCTTGTCCGGGTGCGAGAGAGACTCCTTGCTCCAGCGGTCGTCGGCGACTTCGGTCACCATGTCCTTGCCGGTCAGGAGGTCGTCCCACAGGGTGGCCTGAGTAGTGCCGGGGAAACGGCTGGCTGCGCCGATGATGGCAACGCGTCGGGTCATGACAAGCTCCTGAACTTCTGAGTCACGGCACTGTGGCGAGCATGTTTCGCGGTCGCCTTCAGCAGCGCACTTCCTAATGTATCGATATTGATGACGCGCGGGTCGCCCTTGCGGCATTGCTCGTCAGTCTTGAAGGGCCCTTCACAATCGAGGGCCCACTCCATCAGCTCCGGGTCCTTGTCGCGCACGGCCGCCATGGTCTGGCGGGCGGTGTCGTCGGACTCCGGCAGGGCGCTGGACCAGATGAAGCTGTCGGTCACGCCATTGGGCTCGCCCAGGGTCGTATAGACCTCGGGCATGATCGGCACATGGTCTCCATAGAAACACAGCAGCCCGCCGCGCGGCAGTCGCGCCAGCGCGGTGGTGAGCTGATCGATCATCGCATCGGCATTCACTAGGTGGCGCAGATAGATGCCCAGTTCCTGACAGTTCTCCGGCAGGTCTCCGTCATACCACTCCGGCAGACGTGCACTGTCGAAGGTTTCCAGATGCAGCGGGCCGTGATTCTCCATGGTGATCACCTGGATGAACAACGGCGTATCGCCGGCTTCCAGCAGGCAGTCTTCGACCTTGGCCGCCACGGCGGCATCGCTGATGTACTGGCCACTCTTGTCGGCATCGCTGAAGTGGGCGATGTCGAGAAATTCATCGAAGCCGAGCTGTTTCAGCACCTGATTGCGCAGATAGAAGGTGCCGGGATAGGGATGGATGCACAGCGTGCGATAGCCCATTGCCTTGTAGCTGGCGGCCAGATTGGGCACGGCGCGACGCGCCAGCTGATGGTAGGGGTTGAACTGGTGCACGCCGAGCTCTTCGGCGGTCAGGCCCGTCAGGAAAGCGGTTTCGGTGCGCACGGTATTGGCGCCCCAGGCCGGCACGGCCAGACGACCACACGGCAGGCCCTGGGCCAGGGCGGTGAAGTGGCAGCGGTCCAGGTTCGGCAGCAGGTCGTCACGTACCCGAGGGTAGACGCGACGGGCATCGAAGAAGGATTCGCTCTGCACGCTGACGACATGGGGCAGTGCCTTGCTGGCATTCTCATCATCGAGTTCGCGCAAGGAGGCGTCGAGCTCGCGCTGTGCTTCCTCCAACGGATTGCGCTGCGGCGTCAGCGGGCGACGCGCCAGCCGCGCATAGGCCAGCAGGTAGGCCACCATGCCCAGCTCGCTCAGGTCGAACTCGGGGACCAGCATTACCTTGCTGGCCAGACGGTTGCCCAGGGCGTAGGTCAAGACGCTCGCGCCGATCAGAACGCTGATCAACGGCACCAGCCATAGAGCAGCGTTGCCTGAGTAGGCGGCGGAGAAGCCCAGCGCGGGCTCGAGCCAGAGTCCCAGACCGATCGCCAGCGCCCCTGCTGTGGTCGCGGCGATGGTCAGCCCGATGCCGAAGAAGGGGATGTACAGGCGCGGGTGCTTGATTGCGTCGGTGAAGTACTCGAAGTCCTGGCTGAGGAAGGGTTCGCGCAGCGACACGTACTTGGTGTGGCTGACCTGCAGCACCACCAGCCACAGCGCATTGACGACGATCAGCGAGAACCAGGGCCGCTGGGTGATCAAGGTGCACAGTGACCAGCTGGCGCACCAGTACCCGACATGTGCCAGCCTGGCGCTGACGGGGCGACGCCAGAATGCGGCTGGCGGTGTCGTCATCTGTTTCAGCAACAGATGCTCAAGCCCCAGCGTCAGCCCGAGGCCGACCAGCAGTGGCCCGGCCATGAAAGACACAAACGCAATGACAAACTCCATGTAATGCCGACCTCGTTAGCCTCTGCCGTCGCAGGGGCTGTGTAGTGTCCGGTCGAGTACTCGACCCTGATCAAGATCCATGGCGACGAGGGGAGTGACAAGTCGGCCCCTCGCCGCAGTATTTTCAGGCGCTCTGGTGTCCAGGTCCTGATCGTTCCAACTGTTCAATTGCCGCTATGGCGTTCCCGCCACTGTCTTCCTTATCGATTCTGCACGATGTACTCCAGTGGCAGGTACTGGGGTATTACGCTAACTCATTGTCATGACAATGGAAAAACGCTGAGTCATCGCCTGCTGCTCATGGCGGGCCGGCTCACGGCTCACGGCTCACGGTTCAGGCTCACGAAGACGCAAGCCCCGATCAATGAGTGTAATTGAACCACCCGAGCAGGCGCTGGGAGATTCCGGCTGGCAGGACACTCAACCACCAGCACCCGAAGTTGAGCGGGAAGGGGAAGCTGATACGCGCCCGGTTACGGGCTGCACCCTTGAGGATGCGGCGTGCGGCCTTCTCGGGTGGCATCTCGAAGGGCTTGGGCCCCGGCATGGCCTCACACATCGGCGAGGTGACATAGCCGGGCATGACGACGGTGACCCCTACGCCATGGGGTTTGAGCCAGCTGCGCAGGCCTTCGCCATACGCCTTGACCGCCGCCTTGCTGCCGCTGTAGCTGGGCGTCAATGCCAGGCCATGCCACGCCGCCAGGGAGCTGAGCAGTACCAGCTGACCACTGCCGCGCTGCTTCATCGCCATGGCCAGATGGTGGGCCATGCCCAGCGTGCCGATCACATTGGTCTGCAGCAGGCGGCGTGAATCCTCCCAGCGTTCTCCGTTGCCCTGGGGGCCGATATCGGTGTTCATGCCGGCATTGGCGATGGCGATGTCCGGCACTCCGCGCGCGCAGACTTCATCCAGCCAGGTGAACAGGGTCTCTTCATCACACAGATTGAGTACCGTGCATTCCACCTCGGCGCCCAGCTTGCGGCAGTCGTTGGCGATCGCATCGAGCTTGCGCTGCTTGCGGCCGGTGAGGATCAGCGTGGTGCCCGTCTCGGCATAGGCGCGTGCCAAGGCGCCGCCGATCTCGCCCGTGGCACCGGTGATCAGGACGCGTCGCAGGCGGCTGGCATCCTGGGCAGCTTTCGCACTGGAGTCGTTCTCTGCAGGTCGGCTATCCGCTCGGTGAGTGCCAGCGTCGCTGGGCTCTGGCTGCTGGGGGGGCATGGCCGTCATCTTTGGTCTCCTTGAATCCCGACACCGAAGGTCGGCAGTTCCCTTGCGTTTCTCGTTATGGTCGGGTGAGAGAGGCTGCCATCATTGGCGTGTCTCACCGTTGTTGCGTGGTCCAGCAGTCTTTTCGCATGTTCAGCAGCGGCTCAACATGTTTTCCAGCGGCGAGCGTTCGGCGCACAGTATCTTGGAGGCGCCCAACACGGCCAGTTGCATGCCCGGCTTGCAGTAGAAGCCGCCATTGAGCTGCACGGTATGAATCACCGTATTGCGGAAATGTCGGAAGAGCGTGGTGTCGGGGCGCTGGCCCTGGGTCCAGAAATCGTGCAGCGAACCCTGGAAGGTCAGGCCCGGCAAGTTGAAGATCGGGTCGCCCATGCAGAAGGTCGGGCAGCGATACTGCAGCGCCACGTTGCCGGTCGTGCTGTTGACCGTAATCATGCCCTTGGCCTGCTGCAGCAGCTTCTCCAGATTGCCGCTCTCCAGGTAGACGATACGCCCGATCAGGTCGTAGCGACGCTCCAGCGAGCGAATCAGCCCCGGGTAATCCACCAGCCCCATGTCGAGAGGGTGGTTCTTGATCACCAGGCGTGCACCGCGTGGCGCATTCAGGGCGAAGCTCTTCATCACCCGCTGGATGACTTCCTGCATGTTGGCGAAGCGCGAATGGTGGCGTATCTGGGCATCGGTATTCAGCTGCAGCGGCAGCATGTAGTAGGGCGCGCCACTGCCCATCAGCTGATCGATACGCTTGGCGTCACGCCGCTTGTACCAGCGCATCAAGGGCAGTCGTGTCGCATAGCCCGCGTATTCCTGCACGGCGTGAATGCTGTGCGGGCGGTAGCGCGGGAACAGCAGCGGATTGGCCGCTCCTGCCAGATGATAGGTGATGTCATGGCGCGCACGCTCACTGAAAGGTGCCTGGAAACGCTGCGGCGTGGGGGCATCTTCGAGGTGGCTGCCTGCCTCACGGAACCAGTCAGGGTCGCGTGGCAGCAGGGAGTGGCCATTGACCCCTTCGCGCTCCAGCGTCACCCAGTAGGGGCGGAAGTAGCCCTCCTCGAACACGTGGGTACGGATGCCGAGATATTCCGCCTTGAGCACGGCATCACGATGTACCGGACGTCGATCGCCGAACAGCACCTGGTCCGTGACGTGATGCTTGCGCCAGAGTTCGGCGATCCAGTCGCCGAGGTCCTCGAGCTTGCCGCGATAGGCATACGCCTTGTCGTGGCGCCAGTAGAAGCTGTCGCCGCTGTTGAAGTTGACCTTGATGACCTCATGGCCATCCTGCTTGAGCTTTTTCGCCAGCTGCAGGAAGAAGGGCGAGCACACCCCCTGCAGCAACATGAAGACGCGCCGGCGTCCCCCCTCACGGGGGCGCAGCTGGATATCGGGCGCCTTCGATGCTGCCCAGCCATCGCTGATGAGAGGGGCTGAAGGCTGATTCAGCGGGGGCGTCAAGACGGCATCATCAGACAGCTTTGCAAGAGCGCCATCGCCCATGATCCGCTCCAGCGCCTGGCCAAGCCTTGCGCTGACAGGCATGTCGGCACCGGTTGGTGGCGTGAGGCTGAGGGGTGGTGTCAGACGTCCATGTTCCATGAGTCAGTGCTTCCCGATGAACAATGCTCGATAGCCGCGATATAGCCGGGTTTTCCAGGGTAATGAAAGTCGCATGGTGCCATTCCTGAGCATGGTTCGTTGGCGTTCAAGTATTGTGACGACTGTTTCGGCATTGCATAAGTCCCCCCGATCGGGATCCACGTAGATCGGATATTCGATCAGCGCACCAGCGACAAGGGAATCCACGCTCAAGGTGCGCGTCCGTCTTGGACAGTCGATCTGGTCATCGGTCAACCCCCAGCCGGCATAGAAGGGCAGGCCATGGGTCGTGACGGGCACTCCTCGTATCAGGGCTTCAAAGCCGGCGAGCGAGCAGAGCGTGTGTACATGATCCACCTGCTCAAATAACCGACTGATATTGCCGGTGGTCAATTCGAGATCGTACGTCCCGCCTTCAGTCGCCACCTCGCCACTACGCCCCCCTGTGACAACGTCGGGGTGCGGTTTATAGATCACGTAGCTTTCAGGGTGCAATTCCCGCGCCGCCTCAAGCAGAGCCTGATTGGTACGTATCCCGGGACACGCATGGCGTATCGAGGCGTCTGACTCCACCTGGCCGACGATCAATATCACGTCACGGCCCTTGGCCATCGCGCGAAGGTCCGGCAATTCATCACTTTCCGAATTGTACTTACTCAGCCCCAGCGTGATCAGGCGCTCGCGTAATTGGCGTGCGCGGTCTAACTCGGCATCGGTGAAATCATGATGCATCAACCACTGCTCCAATGCGCATGAGCGACTGGCGTCAAAATGCATGCCGAGCGGGTCGAGGATCAACGAAAGTGGCCGCGTGAGATCCACCCCCAGGCCGACTGAGCGCAAGAAACCGTCCTCGATTCGCCACAGAGCGCCCCCTTGTGCAATGACGGAGGCTTCCAGCTCTGCTGTGGTTCGGCTCGCCCAGCTCAGCACGCGGGTAGGGTGTGGGGCCTGTTGTTCGCGCTGCGACAATGCTCGCGGATCATGCGCGATCGTGACACCAGCTTTCTTTTGCAGTTTCTGCAGTGCGATGGCATCGCTTTTGACGAAGTCGCAGTGCGCCAAGGGTCCTAGGAAGCCGGGCAGGAAATTACGCTTCCAGCGTGAGTACCCCGGCGCTATCCAGTGACCTGCCAGTCTGGTAGCCATTCGCTTCTGGTCTGCAAGCAGCTGAATGATCTCTTCGAGCGTCGCGGCCTGCTGGGTATAGGGGTTGGCATAGCGGCTGTATTCGAGATAGGCCGCGGCAAACACCTGCTCAAGCGTGCGTGACTCGCCTCGACGCGGACATTGCTGCCGATCATCCGTCAGGCCCCACCCGGCATAGAACGGCATGCCGTGGCAGGTCACCGGCAGGCCTGCCATCAGGGCCTCGAACCCAAGCTGGCTGGTCACGACATGGACGCCATCGACCTGTTCGAACAGGCACCAGGGGTTGATGTCGTCACTCAGCAGCGTGCAGCCAAGCTTGCGCGCCTCTTCCAGCAGATAGCCACGCTTCTTGCCTGCGATCACATCCGGATGCACCTTGACCCACACCTCGGCTCCCTCGATGGCGCAGGCCTCCCTCAGCATGGCAAGGAAAGTCTCCGGGCTGGCCATGCCGCCAATGACAGACGCATCCTCGGCGGTCTGATCGACGATGAGAAGGCGCTGCATGCCAGGCTTTCGGGCAGGGAGCTTGCGCTCTGGTGCATGGTTGTACTTGCTCAAGCGATGCATGCGCAGGCTTTCGAGAGCCGCGCGCGCGCGCGCCAGCAATGCCTCTGCCTGACGCGTCGGCGCCTCATTGATCAGTTGCTCGAGATCGCTCGGTTGGCGCGCATCGTAATAGATGCCCTGGTAGTCCACCACCATCGACATGGCTGGATAGCCCGCGCTGGACAAGGTGAGTGAGCGCAAAAAGCCGTCTTCCAGCGCGATATAAGGTAGTGCCTGTTGTCTGGCGTAGGTGCGAGCCTTGTTGGCGGTTGCCTTATGGCCCCAGCCAACAACGGCACTCGCCCTTTGCTGACATTCTCTATGGTGTTGGCCGGCCATTGAGTCAAAGTCAGGCCATACATTCGCGTGCTTCTCAGTGGTATTTGTTCGACAAAAGTCTAGTGGGGGGGCGGCGGTCATGTCTTTGACAGGGGTTCGCTTTTTGCAAGAGAAAAAGCCAAAAGGTAATGGTCTTCTCACATTATTGTAACTTGTGTCTTCTTCTGTGCCGCCTGTTGATGCCCTAACTGAGTGCAAATGGCCTGCTGTCGCGCGATGTGCCATGGCAAGTCGTGCCCGAAGGCTCGCCCGGGTCAATGGCAGCAGCTCCGGGATGAAGGCATCCAGGTGCGGCTGGAGAAAAATAGCGCGAGAAAAGCACAATACCTTCCGGAAAGTCTCGCCATGCGGGGCCTTGCAAGCATCACGAGAGATGGGTTGGCAGATGTGGTGAGACTGCATGGGAAGCCACCATCCATGTTTTTGGGTTGCGTCGAACAGGCAAAAGCTCCGTTGCACAGTCCGAAAATACTGCTCAACTTGTCACCCGTGTTGGCGGCAATATTCTCGCAACACTTTCTGTATTACCGTTGACGCAGAGTTCGTAAATAGGGAAAGTACGCAAAGTGACGACTGAATTCAATTAAACTCTTCATAGGCAAAGTTGCTAGCAAGCAAACTATTAGCTTGTATATTTTTCATCGGTTAACCTTATTGGCCGTATGCTTTAGTGGCATGAGGTTTGCTGGTAATGTGTCGCGCTTACACAGAGTAAACCTATCCCCAGGTTTGGTAGTCGTAGACCTCACGAGCGAAAGTACAGAGCAGAGCAAAGAGTAGCGGCAGGATGCCAAGGGAACGCTTGTCAATGGAAATCGAACAGCACGTAGGTACTTTTGCCACCTTGATGGCGACGTCAGTAGTGTCGGCAAGACTTGTCGGGAATCATTGGCCGGCGGAATGGCTGTTGATCGCTGCATTGCTGCTGATACTGTCGAGGGCCGTCTCTAAAGCTCTGCACTGTTGCGACAGGTCAAAAAATTCCCCCCTTCTGTTCAGTGGTTCGGGCCTTTGCAGCATCAGGATACTTTCATGATTCAGAAATTTTCTTGTCAGACATCATCTCGCATCGGTCGCTTGATCTGTGCCGCTGGCCTGGCACTGGCCATCACCGGTTGCGCGACCTCCTATCCGGAATCCACCGGTGTCGGCAGTACCAACCTGGCCAACCTGACCGGCGCTGCGTCGCTGCCGGCGGATGTCTCGTCATTTCTCGACAGCGCGGCCCCCGGCAGCGTGGTTGCCGTGCCGACCAGCCCCTGGGGCAGCAACGTCGAAGTGGTCGCCCATGAGCGCTACTTCGCGGCCAGCGGGCGTATCTGTCGTGAGCTGACGGTCTCCAATCAGCGTGATCTGCCCAGCAAGGAACTGGCGTGCCGGACCAGCAATGACGGCAAGGCCGGTGAAGGCACCTGGGTGACCCAGCGGTTGGTGACCGGCCTGCTGGAAGAGGCCCGCTGAGGAGCTTCTCAATAACTTCTCAGCAACTTCTCGGTACCTTATCGCTGAAAGGCCCGCACCTGGCTTGGCGTGAAACGACGATTGCAGGAAGCAGGCTGGCCTGGCCGGCGCTGCCATTCCTGACTGACACTGCATTATCTTTTTGCACGATTTTCTTTGCATTACGAGGGGCCTAGCCCGATGACAATTTCCAGATTCTTGCTCCGGGCCGGGTGCCTGGTGGCGGTAGCGTGCCTGAACGCCAGCCCTGCCATGGCAGCCGGCCTGGACAGTGGTTCCATCCTGTCCAGCAATGACCAGGCCTCCAGCATCCCGCAAAAGACGGATAGTGTAGAAGACAAGGCGCGTGCCGATTGGCGCAGCGGAACCTACGGGCCGCTGACCTCCCAGGAGCAGACCGACCCCGACTCTCTGCCGCCGTTCGGCGAAAACCTCTTCAGTGGTGGTTTCCGCGGCATGATGGCCGATGGTCTCAATAGCAGCTACACCATCAAGCCGGGTGACCAGATCACCCTGCGCGTTTGGGGTGGCGTCGAGATCGAATCCGTGCTGCCTGTCGATGCGCAGGGCAACATCTTCCTTCCCGGTATTGGCCCGGTAAATGTGCAGGGCACCACCAATGGCCAGCTGGATGGCAAGGTGCGCAGCGCCATTCAAGAGGTGTATCCCGAGAATGTCAGTGTCTATACCAACCTGCAGGGCGTGCAGCCGGTGGGCGTCTTCGTGACCGGGTATGTCAAGAATCCGGGCCGCTACGCCGGCACGCCGAATGATTCCATGCTGTATTTCCTCGACCAGGCCGGCGGTATCGACCAGGCACTCGGCAGCTACCGCAAGATCAAGATCAAGCGCAACGGTCGTGTCATCAATACGGTCGATCTGTATGACTTTCTGATCAATGGCGAGATTGCCCGCCCGCAATTCCGCGATGGCGATACCGTCGTCGTCGAGGAGCGCGGCCCGGCGATCAGCGTGGTCGGGGATGTCGAGCGTGACTATCGCTATGAGCTCACCGACTCGCGTCTGAGTGGTGAAAACGTCCTGAACCTGGCGCGCCTCAAGTCGGGTGTCTCTCACGTGCTGCTGCGGGGCTCTCGTCCCGACGGGCCCATCTCGCGCTATCTGCCAGTGACGGAATTCCGCGCTGCTGACGTGCGCGCAGGGGATGAAGTGCTGTTCAGTGCCGACCAGCGTGACGAGACCATCGTCGTGCAGCTGGAAGGCAGCTTCTATGGCCCGTCACGTTATGCACTGCCACGCGATGCCCACCTGGGTGAATTGCTCAATGCCGTCGGGGTGCCGAAAGGACTGACCGATTACCAGAGCGTTTCCATCCGTCGTGAGAGCGTCAAGGAACAGCAGGCGCAGGCACTGCAGGACAGCCTCAAGCGTCTTCAGGCCACCTATCTTGGCGCGTCTTCCTCGACCACCGAAGAATCCGAGCTTCGTGTCCAGGAAGCTGAGATGATCGAGAAGTTTGTCGAGCAGGCGAAGCAGGAAGAGCCGACCGGACGACTGGTCGTGGCACGAGAAGACGGCAACATCGCTGATGTGCGTCTGCAGGATGGCGATGTCATCACCATCCCGGAAATCAGCGATTCCCTGTTGATCAGCGGCGAAGTCGTGGTGCCTCAGGCCATGGTCTACACCCAGGGCATGACGGTGATGGACTATATCAACAGCGCCGGTGGCTTCACGCAGCACGCGGATGAAGACCAGATTCTCGTCGTGCGCCAGAACGGTGCCGTGCGTCGTGCCGAGGAAGTCGAGCTGCGTTCTGGTGATCAGATTCTGGTACTGCCGGAACCGCCGACCAAGAACCTGCAGCTGGCCACCAGCATCACGCAGATTCTCTATCAGGTCGCCGTCGCCACCAAAGTCGCGATAGACCTCTGATCATGGCCAGTGACATGAACGGTGACATGAGTCCTCCATCAGACCACTCTGCAGGTGACAACAAGAGCGGGCCCAGGGCCCGCTCTTGTTGGGCTGTGACGCGCAGTGTCTGGTTCGCCATGTTCATGCGGGAAGCCATCGGCCGCACTATGACTGATCGCATGGGGTGGTTCTGGATGATTGCAGAGCCAGCATTGCTGCTGTTGGTAATGATCTCTATCCGTAGCTTCATTCGTGGTGACAACCTCATTGTCAATGCCCCCTTCATCCCCTGGATGATTGTCGGAATGATGGGGTTCTTTCTGGTCCGTGAAGGCATGACACAGGGACTGGGAGCCATCAATGCCATCAAGGCACTGTTCGCCTATCGGCAAGTACACCCGATTGACGGTGTACTGATGCGAAACGTGCTGGATGGCTTGATTCGTACCGTCATCTTTCTGCTGTTCATGGTTGGTGGGTTGCTGCTGGGCACCGACTACCGTCCTGACAATGGATTTCAAGCAATCGGTGGCTGGTTGTCACTATGGTTGTTTGGCATGGGGCTTGGCCTGGTGACTTCCGTGATCGGCACGCTGGTGCCCGAAGTAGGCAAGATCATCCGCCTGCTCAGTATGCCGCTATTGATCCTGTCCGGTGTCATTATGCCGCTCAATCATCTTCCGCATTATTTGCTTGAGTATTTGATGCTTAACCCCATCGTGCATGGACTGGAATATATACGCCACGGATTCTTTGAAGGGTACCAAGTGGTTCACGGCACTAGCCTGATTTACTTCTGGGGCTGGATACTATCAGCCTTGGCTCTTGGGCTGCTGATGCATGTGCGATTCAAGGAGCGCCTGAAAAGTCAATGATCGAGATCCAGAACCTTTCCAAGCGTTATTACCACTCGCATTATAGCCAGAGTGATGATAGCTGGGTGTTAAAGGATATAAACCTTACCATCCCAACAGGGGTCAGTGTCGGCCTGGTGGGGGCCAATGGGGCGGGTAAATCAACCTTGTTGCGTCTGATCGCTGGTATGGATACCCCTCAGAAGGGGCGGGTGATACGTCACTCCAAGGTCTCTTGGCCGATAGGCCTTTCCGCGGGACTTCAAAGCAGCATGACGGGGCGCCAAAACGTCAAGTTCGTCGCGCGTATGCACGGTACGCAGTACGATATCAACAGCATCATCGCATGGGTGCAGGACTTCGCCGAGATAGGCGCGGCCTTTGATGAGCCCATTCGCACCTACTCCTCAGGCATGCGTTCGCGCCTCAACTTCGGTCTCTCGCTGGCTTTTGACTTTGATGTCTATCTGTCGGACGAGGCTACGGCTGTAGGTGACCGTTCCTTCAAGGCCAAGGCCTCCAAGGCTTTCAAGGACAAGGTAGGGCAGGCCAGCCTGATCATGGTCTCGCACAGTGAAGGCATTTTGAAAGAGTTGTGCCAAGCAGGCATTTATCTGAAGGAAGGACAAGTCTGCTGGTATGACAGCATCCATGACGCCATCAATGCGTATCACGCAGATAGTGGCGTTGCGAAGCCGCATAATATGACGTTACCGGCTCTACAGAAGTTGCTAAAAAAACGCCGCACTGCCGTGGAGAATGCCAAGCTGGCCCGAGAGTCCTTGGAAAACCTGTCACCACAGGAAAAGAAAAAACACGAGAGCGCACTGCGCGCTGCACAGGACGCACTGCGAGAAGTACGAGAGGAAATTCATTCTCGTACTCCCCCTCCTCCTGCTCCCGGAAATGTCGCAGCAAGTGCTTCGGAAAGTGTCTCGGGCAGCGCCTCTGGCGGGTAACCGGCGAGTGGGGGCACTAACCCGGGGGGCTATCCTCCTTCTGGGTACAGATTCTCTCAACGGTCTTCACCGCTTATCTATCTTCGCCGCCGGTGCTATCGGCGCGCACCTTCAACGGAAATACGCATGACCGCATTTATCAAACGCTACCCGCAGTGGGTTGTTGTCCTGCTATCCATCGTGCTGGTGGGTAGCTACTGGCTGGCTTGGGCAGAAGACCGCTATGTCTCCAAGGCAACCGTCGTGCTGGAAAGTCCTCAGGTTAGCAGCTCCAGTGAAGTCAGCTTCGGCTCGCTGCTCACCGGCACCCAGGCCAACAGTGACCTCTTGCTGCTGCGCGAATACCTGATGAGCGTGGACATGCTCAAGAAGGTACAGAAGGCACTCGATTTTCGAGCTCACTACAGTCAGCACGGGGATGTCTTTGCTCGCTTGGGAGGTGCCGATGTCCCCATAGAAGAGCTTCACGACTACTACCTCAAACGTATCACGGTGGAGATGGATGAGTACGCGGGCGTATTGAATATAGAGGTACAGGCCTGGACGCCCGAGTTTGCTCAGAAGTTCGCTCAGTTGTTGTTGGACGAAGGGGAACGCCACATGAATGAGATGGGGCAGCGTCTTGCTGAGGAGCAGGTGCAGTTCCTCAACAAACAGGTCGCGCTGCTGGAAGGTAAATTTGAACAATCCCGCCAAGATCTGCTGGACTATCAGAACCAACATGGCCTGATATCCCCGACCCAGACAGTCGAAAGCCTGAATACCGTCGTCTCGTCACTGGAAGCTCAACTTGCAACTTACAAGGCTCGCAAGAGTGCACTGGCGAGCTATCAGAGCCAGCGATCCAGCGAAATGGTGCGAGTCGAAAGCGAAATCAAGGCGATTGAAAAGCAGATTGGGCTGGAGAAAGAGCGCCTGGCCCGTGAGTCCGGAAGTGCGCTCAACAGTGTGTCCAGCCAGTACGAAACATTGCAACTGCGCGCCGACTTTGCCAAGCGGACTTACTCCAATGCTCTCGCCGCACTGGAAAACACACGCATTGAAGCTGCTCGCAAACTGAAACAGGTGAGTATTCTACAAAGCCCGATTCTGCCGGAATATCCGGAAAAACCGGAGCGTCTCTATAACGTTACTATCTTCGGGCTGGTCATGATCTTCCTTGGCTTCATCTTCAGCATGTTGGTGCTGATCGTTCGGGATCATAGAGACTGACTTGGTGGCAAGGTTTAAAAGGCTCATACTATCATGAAAAATGCAAGCAAAATTATTTCGAAAGTAGACGAATCCTTGCAAGGATTGTTCTTCAAAAAAAAACCAAAAGAGTTTTCTTATGATTACATAACACATAATCCTTATGCTCTTTTTAAAGAACCTAAGGGCTTCAAGAACTTCTATCTAGTAGGCCGTAACTGGGTAACGACTCAGCTGCCTATTGTAGTGGTGGTTGGGTGCAATGATTGGAAGCTTGGCTTCTTGGCAGATTATCTAGATGATTACAGAGTTGCTTTTTTGCCAAGAAAAAGTACTGGTGTAGGGGCAGTGATGTCTATGCTTTCCTTGCAGGCTATGCCGCATGCTATTTTGGTATGGGGGTATACAGAAAGCTATTGGGTACGCCATTATGCAAAGTTGAAGTGCCTCCCTATTTGGCGGGTTGAAGATGGTTTTCTGCGTTCATCCTCCTTGGGGGCGTCTCACTCTACACCGTATTCGTTAGTTTTTGATACAGAGGGGCTTTATTATAACTCTAGAAAGCCTTCTAGTTTGGAAGCGATATTATCTGAGCATGATTTTTCCTCTGATGACGAGTTGATGGTTCATGCTAAAGAGTGCTTGAATGTTTTTAAAAATCTTTCGCTTTCAAAGTACAACCCTCCTTTGGCTAAAAAGTTATACAAAAATAAAACAAGAAAAAGAATAGCGGTGCTAGGTCAGGTAGACGCCGACGCTTCTATCAAGTACGGCAATCCTGACAATTGGACAAGTGAAGAACTTGTCAAACTCGCATACTCGGAAAACCCTGAGTGTGAAATTTTTTATCGCCCTCATCCAGAAGTTTTTAAAGGCTATCAGAAAAGCAGCCTCAAAAAGAAAAAAATTGAGAAGATATGCCAGATAAGTTCGCCTGAGATTGATATTGTTGATTTTCTGGACAGTGTGGATCATGTATATACGATAACTTCATTGACAGGATTTGAGGCCCTTTTATATGGAAGAAAAGTTACAGTTGTAGGCCTTCCATTCTATGCAGGTTGGGGAGTAACTGATGACCGTGTTGAAACGCCTAGGCGTAAGCGGTTATTGAGTACATTGGAAATATTTGCGGGCGCATATTTGCTTTATCCGAAGTATCTGGCTGACAAAAAATGTACGTATAAGGCTTTTTTAGCATCTTGCTATAGAATAAAGGCCGATCAATACATAAGCATGGATCGCATGGTGAGGAAAGGAGTGGAGGATAATGAGCAATTCCGCGAAGCTTCTCAATCATACAAGTGGCCAGCTGCCTTGGTTAGTGAGAGTCATACGACAAGTACTTTAGATGTATTGAGGTTGGTAGACTTTAGCTCTATTTTAGGCGATAAGTTTGATAGGCGATCTGCTACTGTGATTTGTGCTTATGTTATTGGGAGGTTAGAAGATCCCGAGCATAAGGATGCCTTCTTGGGTATGGTGCGAACTCAGCTTTCATCCAGTGCTTTTAATGATATCCTCATTGCGCTTTACACTTCTGAAAGTGATAAGAGTTATCTCGTAAAGCACTGGGCGTGGTTGTTCAATGTTACTGATGATATCTCATGTGAAGAGAATGTTGATATCTTGAGACGGCTGTTGCCTATTGAGTGTGAGGTAAACAGCAATATTGATATTACTGATGATGTCAAGCTGGTTTTGTCTCAGAATATGCTTGATAGGCGCCAGTTTTCAGAATTTTTTGATATATCACTTGGCCTGTTAGTGTCGGGCGTGTCGCCAAATCAAGTGCTTATATCAATTATTGAAGGCTGCGAGCTCTCTTTTGATTTTACATCGAAATATGATCTCGCAAAATTTCTTCAGGGCATCAATTTATTAGAGGCCAATCGTGCCGGAGTGTTTCATGAATTTTCCACATTCAGGTTTGTTACGGTCAGTACTGATTGCTTCCTGCTTACAGCATCAAGGGTATTGGCCTTAAAGCCTGAGCTTACATCTTTGGTGAAAATTTATGCCGAGGCTTTTCTTGACCAGGGTAAAGAGAAGTGGTGGCCCATTCTGGAGGCGCAGCTCGCCTTGGATGCTAGCGTCACCGTTCGCAAGGTCCGTGCCTACATAGAGCTGGAGAGATTTGAGAAAGCGCTCGAACTCTCAAAGGTCTTGGTAGAGCAATCGGCGCCATCAGATGGTGTTTCTTTGGTATACGTGCAGTCGCTCGCATGCTGTGGTTTGTTGGATGATGCGGAAAAGGTTGCCGAAAGACTTGTTTCGCAGGCTTTCAATTTAAAAACGGTATCAGAGCTTCTCAAGGTCTACACTCTGAAAGGTGCGTATTGCAAAGCCAAGTTACTTCTTGAAGAAGCACTTTCTTCAGGGATCAGCATAGGCGATATGCACAAAAGAAAGGTCTATTTCGGGGTTAGAGAACTGGCGAAAGCTTTCCATGCCTTTACAGAAATGCCAGTCGTTGAAAAGCTGAAGACGTATTATCCTGATAAGTATTATGATTTCTCTTCACCACTGAAATGGGACTCATCTCTTTTGCTACTGGCAGTGTTTGGTCCAGGAGATGAAATAAGGTTTGCTTCGGTGTACTCTAGATTTACTTCTCTTTTTGGTGTGCAAGAGATTTTGGTAACCTGTTCTCCGAAACTTACTGCCCTCATGAAAAGATCTTTTCCGGAGCTATCATTTGTTGAGGTGGATAGAATAAGAAGCACTGATGACATAGAGTTATCTGATTATTCTGAGGTGCCTGGCTCTGATGTTATGGGGTTTGTGAACAATGCTGCAGTACAAGAAATTGATAAATGCGAGAGTTTGCTGTTTGTAACTGATTCACTGCATCACCTTTTGCCTGATTATAACTCGTTTAATAGAGAGGCTTATTTGGTCGCTAATGATGAGAAAGTTGGTCAGTATAAAAAACGCTTGCCTGAGGATGTAGTGCTGATTGGTCTTAGCTGGCGGAGTGGACTTTCAACATCCGCTAGAAACTTGCATTATCTGACCATTGAACAGCTTTTGCCGTTGTTTGAGCTAGAAGGTGTTTTGTTTGTTAATTTCCAATATGACGACTGTGAACATGAAATTTCGATAGTTGAAAGTCTCTATCCAGGCAAGCTTGTTGATTTTAGTGATATTGATCATTATAATGACTTCGACAGTGTTGCAGCCCTGATGAAGTGTATGGATTTGATTATTTCTCCTGCTACGACAGTGGCTGAACTGGCCGGTGCGGTAGGGTGTGAGACATTTTTGTTTTCGAACTCAACAGAGCTGGATTGGAGAAAACGTGATGAGGAAGGTCGAGATGTTTGGTATGACAAGACCAGAATAATTGATGTCGCCCAGAAGGGGGATAAAGAGATATTGGTGGAAGAAATTAAAAATCGTGTTATTGAGTTTTTGTCGGTGTCTGAACGCAAGTCCAAACTTAACTTACAAGTGAGCTGATAGAATTTTATGTTTGAAAATTCAACTATTCTAGTTACTGGTGGCACTGGTTCATTTGGGCATATGTTCGTGCCTATGGTGCTCGAAAAGTACAACCCCAAAAAAGTGATCATTTACTCACGCGACGAGATGAAGCAGTGGGAGATGGCCAAGAAGTTCGCTGGCGATCCCCGCGTACGATTCTTCATTGGTGATGTGCGTGATCGGGATCGCATCTATCGGGCGCTGGATGGTGTCGATTATGTGGTGCATGCGGCGGCCACCAAGATCGTACCTACTGCCGAGTACAATCCCTTCGAGTGCGTCAAGACAAATGTCCAGGGCGCCATGAACTTGATTGATGCTTGCATCGACAAGGGTGTCAAGAAGGTAGTGGCGCTGTCCACTGACAAGGCCAGTAGCCCGATCAATCTGTATGGCGCCACCAAGCTGACCTCCGACAAACTCTTCGTCGCCGGCAATTCCTATGCCGGGGGCCATGATACCCGCTTTGCGGTCGTGCGTTATGGCAACGTAATGGGATCGCGCGGTTCGGTGATTCCGTTCTTCATGTCGATCCGCGACAAGGGTGTGCTGCCGATCACCGACAATCGCATGACCCGCTTCATGATTTCCCTTGAACAAGGGGTTGAGTTGGTGTGGCACGCCTTCGAGGATATGGAGGGGGGCGAGATCTACGTCAAGAAAATCCCTTCCATGAAAGTTACCGACCTGGGCCGCGTCGTCGCTCCGGAAGCCCGGCAGGAGGTCGTTGGCATTCGACCCGGCGAGAAGCTCCACGAGCAGATGATTGGCGCCGAGGATGCTTACTACACCTATGAGTACCCCGAGCACTTCAAGATTCTGCCCGCGATCAATAGCTGGGACCAGGATGCCAACCGCATCAAGGACGGCAAGAAGGTGCCGGAGGGGTTCGTCTATTCCAGTGATAACAATGCAGACTGGATGAGTGACGATGAGCTTGATGCATGGATTGATACCAACTGGGACAAGATCGGAGCCATCTGATGATTCCCTACGGACGCCAGGATATTCAGCAGGCCGACATTGATGCCGTGCTTGCTGTGCTGCAGTCGGACTTCCTGACCCAGGGCCCGATGGTACCGCGCTTCGAGAGCGCGGTGGCCAATCAGGTTGGCGCGCGCCACGCCCTGGCGGTCAACAGTGCCACTTCGGCACTGCATATCGCTTGTCTGGCGCTGGGGCTGGGTGAGGGTGATTGGTTGTGGACCTCGCCGATCACCTTTGTGGCCTCCGCCAATTGTGGCCTGTACTGCGGCGCGGGGGTCGACTTCGTGGATATCGATCCCCGCACTTACAATCTGTGCCCTACGGCACTGGAGGCCAAGCTCAAGCAGGCCGAGCATGCGGGAAGGCTTCCCAAGGTGCTGGTGGTGGTACACCTTTGCGGCCAGCCTTGCGACATGCAGGCCATTCATGCCCTGGGTCAGCGCTACGGCTTTCGGATTATCGAGGATGCCTCGCACGCCATCGGCGGCAAGTATCAGGGCGACTACATCGGCAGTGGTCGCTACAGTGATATCACCGTCTTTAGCTTCCACCCGGTGAAGATCATTACTACTGCCGAGGGCGGCATGGCGCTGACCAATGATGATGCCCTGGCCAGTCGTATGGAGTTGTTGCGCAGCCACGGCGTGACCCGCGACCCGTCGCTAATGACCCACGAGGCCGACGGGCCCTGGTATTACCAGCAGGTCGACCTGGGCTTCAACTACCGCATGACCGAGTTGCAGGCGGCCTTGGGGCTCTCCCAGCTTGAGCGCCTGGATAGCTACGTATCACGGCGCAATGAGATCGCTGCTCGTTATGATGACCGGTTAGTCGCGTTGCCCGTGATCACGCCTTGGCAGCACCCGGATGCTTATTCCGGGCGCCACCTCTACGTGATTCGCCTTGAGCTTGGTCAGATCAATGTGACGCATCGCCAGGTGTTCGAGGCGCTGCGCGAGCAGGGTATCGGTGTGAACCTGCATTACATTCCGGTTCACACCCAGCCCTATTACCAGCAACTGGGCTTCCGGCAGGGCGACTTCCCCGCCTCTGAAGCCTACTACGCCGAAGCGATCAGCCTGCCGCTCTATCCCAACATGACCGATGTCCAGCAGGACGAGGTGGTGACGGCCTTGGCACGAGCCTTGGAGGTCCCATGACAGAGCCGACAGAATTGCAGGCCATTGCGGTCATTCCTGCTCGGGGTGGCAGTAAACGCATCCCGCGCAAGAACATTCGCGAGTTTGGCGGCAAGCCCATGATCGCCTGGTCGATTGAGGCGGCCTTGGCAAGCGGCTGCTTCGACAGAGTCCTTGTCTCCACCGATGATGATGAGATAGCCGCCATGGCTATTGCGCTTGGCGCCGAAGCACCCTTTCGGCGTCCGGCTCAACTCGCTGACGACTATACAGGCACCGTGCCGGTCATCGCTCACGCTATCGACTGGCTTCAGTCTCAGGGCGAAGCACCGCAAGCAGTGTGCTGCCTCTACGCTACTGCGCCCTTTGTGCAGGCAGAAGATCTGAAGTCAGGTTTCTCGGCGCTGCAGGGCGGAGACGTGGACTACGCCTTTTCGGTGACGAGCTACGCCTTCCCCATTCAGCGCGCCCTTCGTCTGACGGACGAAGGGCGCGTGGAGATGTTCCAGCCAGAGCACTTCACCACCCGCTCGCAGGACCTTGAGGAAGCGTGGCACGATGCCGGACAGTTCTACTGGGGCAGGGCTGAAGCGTGGTTGGCCGGAATGTCGATCTTCAGCCAGCGTACAGTGCCGGTGAAGCTTCCTCGTCATCGCGTGCAGGATATCGATACGCCGGAAGATTGGCAGCGTGCCGAGTGGCTGTTCCGAACCTGGCAGGCTGAACTCTCCAAGAGGCTAGAGGATCAAGTATGAGCGCTGAAGGGAATCAGGCAGCCGCCCCTCTAGTGGTTTTTCGCGCCGATGCTTCGATCGAGATCGGTACTGGGCATGTGATGCGCTGCCTGACTCTTGCCGTTGCTCTCAGGACGCAGGGCGCCGACTGTCACTTCCTCTGTCGTGAGCATCAGGGCCACCTGATCTCGGTGATCGAGGCGCAGGGTTTTACTGCTCATCGCTTGCCCGGTGTGAGTCAGGTAGGCGCCGTACAGGTGGATGATACCCAACCCGATCATGCCCATTGGCTGGGTACTACCTGGGAGCATGACGCCGAGGTCTGTCTTCCCCTGATAATGCAATTGGCCCCGGACTGGCTGGTAGTGGATCATTACGCTCTTGATGCCCGCTGGGAATCGACCGTACTGGCGGAAGCCAAGGCGAATCCCGTTACCCGGCTGCTGGTCATTGACGATTTGGCCGACCGCCATCATCACGCTGATGTGTTGCTCGATCAGAATCAGGGTCGTGCGGCCGAGGATTATATTGGTCTGGTGCCAGCAGCTTGCCAGGTGCTGGCCGGCCCCCGGTTTGCTCTCTTGCGATCGGAGTTTGCCGAAATGCGGGGGAATAGCCAGGCTCGCCGACGCCAGCAACCGCGGCTCAAACGTTTGCTGATAAGCCTGGGCGGCGTCGACAAGGATAATGCTACTGGTCGGGTGCTCGACACTCTCAAGGCTTGCCATCTTCCCGATGAACTCGAGATCACCGTGGTGATGGGCCCCACGGCCCCTTGGTTGGATGACGTCAAGACCTCGGCTGCTGAATTGCCGTGGCCCACCGAGGTGGTGGTCAGCGTGTCGGATATGGCTCGGCGCATGGCCGAAGCGGATCTCGCCATCGGCGCCGCAGGCAGCACTTCCTGGGAGCGCTGTTGCTTGGGCCTACCCACACTGATGCTCATATTGGCCGAGAACCAGGAGGGCATTGCCCGAGCGTTGGATGCAGCCGGGGCGGCGATCTGTCTGGGCAGGCCGGAACAGCTTGCCGATAGGCTGTGCCACCATCTTTCCGCCCTCCAAGTGCCCCATCCCCTGCAGGCAATGAGCCACGCCGCCGCTCAGCTGACATCAGGTGAGGGGGTGATGACTCTCTGCCATACCATACTGCAGGAGGACGTATCTGTATGACACCGTCGGCTACTATCTTGCGCCCTCTTGAGGAAGCAGATCTCGCTCAGGTGCGCCAATGGCGCAACCATCCCGAGGTACGTCGTTTCATGTATACCCAGCATGAAATCGTCGAGGCCGAGCATCGCGCCTGGTTTCATCGTTCCCAACAAGAGCCACATCGCCATTTGCTGCTGGCCGAAACGGAAGGACGGCCATTCGGCTTTGTCAACATTCAGCTTGAGGATGTTGAGGCTCAGCGTGCGATATGGGGTTTCTATCTCGCTCCCCAGGCGCCGCGAGGCAGCGGCCAAGCGCTAGGACGAGCCGCACTAGCGCATGCCTTCGGCGAGTTAGGGCTGTACAAGCTGTGTGGCGAAGCGCTGGCCGGCAATGTGCGTTCACTCAAATTTCACGAGCGGCTGGGCTTCATCCGTGAAGCTCATCTCCGTGACCATCACTTTGATGGTCACATTTATCACGACGTCATTGGCTTCGGTTTACTCCGTAGCGAATGGCAAGCACTTCAAGGAGCCTGACGTCTCATGATGCTACCCCCTATTGAAATCGCTGGCCGTCGTATCGCGGCCGATCAGCCTCCCTATATCATCGCTGAGCTCTCTGCCAACCATAACGGCAAGTTGGAAACGGCCATGCGTATCATTGAGGAAGCCGCCAAGGCCGGTGCAGATGCCATCAAGCTGCAGACCTACCGCCCTGACACCATCACGCTCGACTGTGACAGTGAGGACTTCAAGATCAAAGGGGGGTTATGGGATGGACGTACCCTCTACGAACTCTATGAAGAAGCGCATATGCCTTGGGAGTGGCACCAGCCGCTCTTCGAACACGCCCGCAAGCTGGGCATCACCATCTTCAGTTCGCCCTTCGACACCACGGCTGTGGATCTTCTTGAAGAACTCGGCGCGCCGGCCTACAAGATTGCCTCCTTCGAGGCCGTAGATCTTCCGTTGATCGAGTATGTGGCCAAGACAGGCAAGCCTATGATCATCTCCACCGGGATGGCCGACGCCGAAGAGATCCAGGAGGCTGTTGACGCCGCCCGCGGTGCCGGATGTGAGCAATTGGCCATCCTGCAGTGCGTCAGCGGCTACCCGGCACCACCTGAAGACTACAATCTGCGTACTATCCCTGACATGATCGAGCGCTTTGGCCTGGTAACTGGACTCTCTGACCATACCATCGACAATACAACCGCCATCACTAGTGTGGCGCTGGGTGCCAGCCTGATCGAGAAGCACTTTACCCTGGACCGCGACGGAGGTGGCCCCGATGACAGCTTCTCGCTTGAACCGGCAGAGCTTGCCGCACTTTGTCGCGATACCAAGACTGCCTGGCAGGCACTCGGAAAAATCGACTATGGCCGTAAGTCAAGCGAGCAAGGGAACGCTCAATTCCGTCGCTCCCTATATTTCGTCAAGGATCTGAAGGCTGGGGAGGTGGTTACCGCGGATGCTGTGAAGAGTGTGAGGCCGGGCTACGGGATGTCCCCAAAATTTCTTGATAGTGTTGTCGGTAAAGAAGTAGCAGTTGACTTGAAAAAGAATTCACCCGTCAAAGAGGATGTTTTAAAAGTCTGAGGTTTGGTGCGGTTGTTGACCTGGCGTTGCGAGGTGGCCTTTCGCTTGGCCGAGGGTATGGGCTCGTTCAAGGCGGTATTGAGGGAGTGTCGGAGCGACGAGCGCCGGCTCATCTGTCTTGGGTGCCATCTGGCACGTGGTGGGCAGGCGCTGCAACCCGAGCTCGGATCTTGCCGACACTGGCATCAAAGGCTCGGTCCAAATGGGGGCACCCTTGGGCGGTTTCTTGAAGTTCTGCCTGGCGGCGGGGGGAAGCCCCAGACGAGAGTAATGCATGAAAACTGCCTAAATCGGACTTTGTAGCGCATTGCCAGCAGGATTGAGCGGCTTTATAACAGTTTTTGCTCATGGATGGTCTGATGCATGCACCGTCCTATTTGCAACATTCGTGATTTTTACGACTTTCGCCAAGCGTTGAAAGTGTAACAGAAGTTGTCAGACATCTTCTTTCTAAACGTTCTGCGGTAATCTTGGCTGCCGAAGACTGGGGTGAAATCGAAAATTTTTGGGGCATATAAAGCTTTGATTTTCTGCGCCAGTACCGCGTTTTTGATTCGGACGTGTCCAGTCATAAGCCGCCAGCACCAGCCCTTGCCACCAAGCGGTTGTAGAAGGATTCTCCCGGCTCCTGTGTCATTCGCAGGCGCAGGAGTGGAGAAGCACTCACGAGATGTAAAGAGGCCTTTTCATGTCGAGCCATCTCAAGACATTGGCTGCCGGCCTTGCGGCACTGACAGGTGCCAAGTCCTTCGTGGCCAATCCTGTGCTGGGGAACCCCGGGCTGAACCGTCGCGGGCTTCATCTGGTGCGCTTGCGCGCCGCGCATTGGATGATGCGCGTACGTCAGGCCTGGTTTGCCTATGGGGTGCCGCGAGAGCAGCGCAAGGCCTTTCAGCATGATGGCTACCTGCTGCTGGAGGATTTTCTGCCTGCGGAGCAGTATCAGCGGCTGGTCAGGGAGGCAGAGGGGGCACGTGGTGAGATTCGCCAGTGCCGCCAGGCAGATACCTTGACCCGTCGTCGTGTGATGGCGCCGGAAAATGTCGCAGCCTTGCCGGAAATGCAGGCCTTGATGCGTGACAAGCGGTTCCGGCGCCTGATGCGTTACTGCAGTGGCCATGCGCGACAGCCCATCATGCATCTGGAGCGTATTCACAATGGCGTGCTGGAAAGCCATGAGCGCGATCCCCAGAAGTCCCTGCATGTGGATACCTTCCAGCCCACCATGAAGTTCTGGCTGTATCTGCAGGATGTGACGCCTGCCCAGGGGCCTTTCATGTTTGTCCCGGGCTCCACGCGCATGTCGTCAGCGCGTCTGTCGTGGGAAAGGCACATGAGCCTGATCGCACGCGACCATCCCAATCGATACACGCAGCGTGGGTCTTTCCGTGTGGATGAAGGGGATCTCGAGCGATTTGGTCTAGGCGAGGTCAAGCACTTTGCCGTCAAGGCCAACACACTGTTGATCGCCAATACCTATGGCATGCATGGGCGTGGTGAAGCAGAGCAGAGCAGTACACGCTTTGCACTGTGGGGGATGAGTCGCACGACTCCCTTTTCCCCCTTGCCGGGGCTTGGCTTCGAGTGGATCAATCGTCTCCAATATCGTGTGCTGGAAGCGGAGCGTCAGCGTGATGATCGCAAGGCCGCCGCGCGAGGTGAGAAGGCTTCCTGGTTCGTGCCTTCCGACAACGGGGATCTTTGACCCGGGCTCATGTGACAGAGCCTTGTGACAGGGCGTTGTGACAGCGCCAGGAGTCAGTGAGCTTTATTGCTGACGTCAGATTTTGCGTGTCATCAAGCCCTGAGGCTCATCCTTTAGCCACCTTGCAAGCCAGGCCTCCCTCATGATGGACGAGAGAGTGAAAAGCCCCGTTCGCTACGCGTTCGGGGCTTTTTTGTGCCTGTCATACTGGAGACGGAGTCATCTGGCTCTCTATATAAGTTGGTTCTCATTATGTGGGTATGTCATTCGGGCGAGGAATTTCAGCTGTGATACTGCACGCTAATCGGCCAAGGGCGGGCGGGGCGGTGGCGTATCATCAGGAGACAACAAGGGACGAGCCCGGGGATGTTGTGTGGTATCCCCATGACTCTGACCCTTGATTCTCTGCACTCTCAATTTTCTTTCTGCGCCGAGTGCGTGGCTGAGGTGAAGCATGAAGTTCCTGATTACCGGCGGTGCCGGGTTCATCGGCTCTGCCGTGGTGCGCGAGCTGATCGATTCGACGTCCCATGAAGTGGTCAACCTGGACAAGCTGACCTATGCGGGCAATCTGGATTCGCTGGAGTCCGTCAGTGATCATCCGCGGTATGTCTTCGAGCATGCGGACATCTGTGATGCCGAGGCGCTGGCACGTATCTTCAGTGTGCATCAGCCGGATATCGTCATGCACCTTGCCGCCGAGAGCCATGTCGATCGCTCCATCGATGGGCCGGAGGCCTTCATCGAAACCAACGTCATGGGCACCTGCCGGTTGCTGGAGGCGTCACGCCGTTACTGGAAGCAATTGGCATTGGTGAATCCTGCCAAGGCCGAGACGTTCCGCTTCCATCACATCTCGACCGATGAGGTGTTTGGTGATCTTGCAGAGGATGACCCCGGCTTCACGGAGCAGACACCCTATGCGCCGAGTTCGCCCTATTCGGCCAGCAAGGCGGGGTCGGACCATCTGGTAAGAGCCTGGCAGCGAACCTTCGGTCTACCGACAGTGATGACCAACTGCTCGAACAATTATGGCCCCTATCACTTCCCCGAGAAGTTGATTCCCCTGACCATCCTCAATGCCCTGGCGGGCAAGCCACTGCCGGTGTATGGCAATGGCCACCAGGTGCGCGATTGGCTGTATGTCGAGGACCACGCGCGTGCCTTGATCAAGGTGGCGTGCGAGGCGCCGCTGGGGGAGAGCTACAACATCGGCGGGCATAACGAGCAGCGCAATATCGACGTGGTTCGCCTGATCTGTGAGACGTTGGAAGCCTTGGTGCCGCAAAAGCCTCAAGGCCTTGCGCACTACCGTGATCTGATCACCTTCGTGACCGACAGGCCCGGGCACGATCTGCGTTATGCCATTGATGCCGACAAGATAGCGCGTGATCTGGGATGGCGGCCGCGGGAGACCTTCGAGTCGGGCCTGCGCAAGACGGTTCAGTGGTATCTGGATAATCCTGAGTGGTGGCAGCGGATTCGTGATGGCCGCTATCAGGGAGAGCGTCTGGGAGCCGAGATCTGATCCGGGCACCATGCAGGAGCTGAAGTGACTCAACAGCCTGAGGAGACTTGGCATGAGTCTCATCATGCTCCTGCCTTGCCCAGCCCTGAGCTATATATACTGTTTTAGTGATATTTTTATAAGCAGTATAAATAGCAATAAAATGCGTAATCTTGCGGCTAAAACCATGCTGCAGGCGTCCTTCTTGCTGTTTACGCTATGAGCTGAATCAGATGCTGCGTCAGGGAGCCCGGTGAGCTTGTCAGTTCACTGGGTCAGGGAGCGTAGGCACTGACTGATCTGCGACGACAGCAGAAATTCAGCAGGGACAGGGAGCGTAACATGGCACGGAAAGGCATCATTCTCGCGGGGGGCTCCGGCACTCGCTTGCACCCGATCACGTTAGGCGTTTCAAAGCAGTTGCTGCCTATCTACGACAAGCCGATGATCTTCTATCCCGCCTCGGTCCTGATGTTGGCCGGCATCCAGGACATCATGATCATCTCGACGCCTGAGGACTTGCCGCAGTATCAGCAGCTGCTCGGCAGTGGTGAGCAATATGGCGTTCGCTTTGAGTATGCCGTGCAGCCTAGCCCGGATGGGCTGGCTCAGGCTTTCCTGATCGCCGAGGACTTCATCGGTGAGGATGATGTCTGCCTGGTGCTGGGGGACAATATCTTCCATGGCCCCAACTTCACGGGTCAGCTCAAGCATGCCGCGTCACGCGCCACGGGGGCGACGGTCTTCGGGTATCTGGTGCAGGACCCGGAGCGCTTTGGCGTGGTGGAGTTCGACGAGCAGGGCAAGGCGCTTTCCATCGAAGAAAAGCCTGCCCATCCTCGTTCGCCCTTCGCGGTGACCGGCCTTTATTTCTACGACAACGATGTCGTGGAGATCGCCAAGCGCGTCAAGCCTTCCTCTCGGGGGGAGCTGGAAATCACCTGCATCAACAATGCCTATCTGGAGCGGGGCGACCTGCATGTCGAGCGCTTGGGGCGTGGCTTCGCCTGGCTGGATACCGGCACGCATGACAGCCTGCTGGAGGCTGGGCAGTACGTGCAGACCATCGAGCATCGTCAGGGGCTCAAGATCGCCTGTCTGGAAGAGATCGCCTGGGGCAATGGCTGGATCGATGACGATGAGATGTTCGCGCTCGGCCAGCGCCTCAGCAAGACTGGCTATGGTCAGTACCTGCTCAAGCGTCTGGAGGATGTGCGCCGTGCCACGGCACTCGGTGAAGACCGCCACGAACTGATACGCGTGGCGTGATAAGAGTCAGCTTCACGCAAGGCACATAACCCGATTCGACATCGGGTTCATCAACCCACAAGGCCCGCAGCTTACCCTGCGGGCCTTGTCGTTTCTGGTCTTGGGGCCGTCCAATCGGGCGCTGCCAGAGGCGATTTGGTGTCCAACGCAGGTAACACATCGTTTACATCCGCTACACACCAGCAAAATTTGAGTGGTGTGATGCCCAGAAATCATTAAGCTCAAAGTAAGCGTCCCAGAGTCAGTGTGTGCTCTCGCTCGCGCTTGTTTGGCGCTCACGCCGAACGTGCCGGGACCATGAATGCCTCGAGTAAAGGAGACTGACATGACCGCCTTCCCGACCACTCCTCGTTGGATCGTCCTCAGTGATGAAGCCCAGGCGCTGGAAGATATCTACTTCTTCCTGCCTGCCATGGCCGCGTTGCGCAAGGAAGGCACACGTGTCGAGCGGTTTGAAACCCGCCGTTGGAAGTTCTCCCCCAAGCTTGCCCAGGCGCGCCTCACCGGCGCCTGCCTGCTGATCGCGCGGAGCCTGGGACGGGAATGGATCGCGATGCTGGAAACACACCGTGAGCAGCACGGTCGTATCTGCTACCTCGTCGATCATCTGTATTCGCCTGAGCTGCTGTCAGCGGAGCAGGGCAATGCCACCCCTGAAGCAGGCTCTGAGTCTGAGGCTGCCCAATTGCAGCAGCGATTGTTCGCGCTGGCGGATGAGGTCGTCGTGGTCAGCGAGCAGCTGGAGGCCGCTCTGGCGAGTCTGCATCCCAGAGTCAGCCTGTTGACGCCGCCACTGACTGGCAAGCTGCCGGATCTGCATCATCTCGAGCAGAGCGACTGGTGCATCGGTTTTCACGGCACTCTGGCGCATCGTGAGGACATCCTCACGCTGGCCCCGGTGCTGCGCGATATCCAGACGCGGCATTCGGACAGTGAGGTAGAGTTGATGATGGGCCGTCATCTGCCGCTGGCGCTCAGCGATATTCCTCGCCTCAAGACGATGGAGGCCGTCAGCTGGGAGGCCTTTCAGGATTATTGCTCGCGGCGTCGGATCGCTATCGGTCTGGCGCCCTTGATGGAAAACTCCGATAATCGCGCCGCCTCCTGGCTGCGATTTCTCGATATCACCCGCATGGGCGGGGTGGGTATCTACAGTCGCCGGGCGCCCTATGTCGATCTGATCGAGGACGGCGTGGATGGCCTGTTGGTCGGGGATGATCCGGCAGAATGGACAGCCGCCCTCGAGCGCCTGCTGGGCGATCGTGATGCGACGCGTGCCATGGCGCACAACGCGCAACACAAGGCCCATGAAGTGGGTGACCCGCTGCGGGTGCTGGATTTCTGGCGCGCGCGCTCGACGGTGGCGCGTGCCCGCTAGCGGAGTCGTCTGTAATGGCCTGACTCAAACAGCCTGACCGAAATCGCCCGACCCAATCACTGTTTGCTCAAGCGCCGTGCCCCTCAGGGGTGCGGCGCTTTGTTATTATCTAGCCATCTTTTCGTTCTGAGTCATTTGCCCTGTTGAAAGGAGTGCTGCATGGCCACCCCCGAGTTACCCGATGACTTGCCAAGCGTTGCGTCGCAGTCGTCACAGAAGGATGCCGAGGTGGCGCACAGTCAGCGTCTCGCCAGCCCAGCGGTCGCTCGCAATCGTGACGTGATTCTTGATGTCCTGCGGGATGTGCTGGCACAGCGACGTCAGGTGCTGGAGCTGGCCAGTGGCAGTGGCGAGCACGCCGTGCATTTCGCCCACGGGCTCCCCCATCTGGAGTGGCAGCCCAGCGATGCCAGCCCGCGTGCGCTGGAATCCATCGCGGACTGGCGGGCCGAGGCCGCACTGCCCAACCTCAAGGCGCCGATCACGCTGGATGTGCAGGCCGAGTGGCCTGAGGTGGCCTGCGATGCGCTGGTGGCGATCAATCTGATCCACATCTCGCCGTGGCGGGTCACGTCCGAGCTGATGTTGCAGGCCGGTCGACTTCTCCCGAAGGACGGCGTGCTGTATCTCTACGGCCCCTACAAGCGGGGAGGTCAGCACACGGCGCCGAGCAACGAAGGCTTTGATGTGCAGCTCAAGAGCCGCAACCCGCTATGGGGCGTGCGTGATCTGGAGGAGGTCATCGAGGAAGCGGAGCGCAACGGCTTGCGGCTTGATAAGGTGGTCGAGATGCCGGCGAACAATCTGAGCGTGGTCTTTCGGCGTTAGCGCTGGCGGTCAGTAGCCCGTTAGAGAGGGTGAGTACACCTGATGTGACCCACTCACTCCGACAATGCCCCGTCCTGTCGCCAGGTCGGGGCATTGTCGTGTCTTGGCGAAGGAAATGCGGCTGCATGGTAGTGCGCAAGCGCTTGAATTCCCGACTCACCTTCAATAAGGGCTGCTATCTATCTACCTATATATGTATTGATGCTTCCAACCTGACTGACATCAAATGGGGAATACCACAGCCCCTCCACCGCGCAACGAACGTTATAAAGAAGCCTGCTTGCGTAGGCTGAGTGCAACGGGGAGACGCAAGCGGAAGCGATCGCGCAGGACTGGGAGGTGGTCCAGCGGGCAGTGTCGAGAAAGGCGGCGTTTAGAAGGGCAGACGTTCCCAGGCGATCGCTTCGCTAGAGGCCGAATGTTGCGAACACCAAAGTACGCGTGCCACACATCAGGCCAGCCCAACGTCGGTAACTTACGCGTCTGGCGTCTCGTCATCGTCGTCTTCCTTGAGCGAGCCTTCTGCCAGAGGGGATGAGAAAGGTTGCGGGTCGTGAGAGGCAGACCTTGCGTCACTTTCCATAGTAAAGGGCAGCAGGGCTGACAACAGGACCGCCGTGAACAGCGAGAACAATGAATCGAAGTGTTTCATGCGCATACCCCTCTAGACCGTGAGTGTGTCTACAGAGCCTATGCCGCCCAAGGCGTGATTGCCTTTCGGTAATCTCGATATGGACTAGTGGCGCAACCGATGTCACCCCCTCAGGCGTAGTGGCCGAGGTATCAGCGGGCGTCGGGTTCTCGCTCGGTATCATTCCAGTCGATCACATGGCTGATGATCTTCCAGCCGGCCTTGCGTGCCGCCTTCTCGGCATGGATGCGCGCTTCCATTCGCGAGATGCTGTCGGTCTGCACCGTGAAGGGCACTTCCAATGCCAGTCGCTTCTGCTTGACGCCAAGCGTCACACGCAGTCCCTTGAGGGGAGTGGTGGTCTCTCTGGCGCGTGGTGCTTCAGGACGCGCGCGAGGAGCGGACTCACGGGAGGTTGAACTGGCGGTTCTGTTGGTACTGCGCACGAACTTGTCGAGTTCGCGTTTCATGCTTTCTTCGAATTGGTCGACTGACATGTCACTCATCTGGGTAACCCCGTTTGATCAAAGGAATTCACATCTGAAGCAGCAGGGAATCAACACACATAGGTGGTGATGACTTGCGAGATTTCGGTAAGGCGCGTCTTGCCGGTAAATTCAAATCTCACCGTACCGAGTGCCGAGAAATAGATCGTGAGCTCTGAATCAAGATCAAATGTG
Source organism: Cobetia sp. Ld8 (assembly GCF_045066615.1). Taxonomy (NCBI): domain Bacteria; kingdom Pseudomonadati; phylum Pseudomonadota; class Gammaproteobacteria; order Oceanospirillales; family Halomonadaceae; genus Cobetia; species Cobetia sp. Ld8. Next base: position 323,382 of record NZ_JBISHF010000007.1, read on the forward strand.
CCGGAAGTTTCGATGGAATAGGTTTCAATCTTCTTGTAAGGGAGGGAGGTGAAGTCCTTCTTGCTGCCAGTCAATCCTTGAACATTGACAGCGATAATACGCTTGTTGGTAAACACGACCCCGTCACGCATTGATTTATAGGCTGAAATGATTTCTTCGCCATCGATCAGCAGGTCATTGACACGTTCGGCATATTCATCGTTCTGTTTGAGTTTAAAAAAGCCTTTATTATTGAAATCTATCATTGTATTACCTTGTGATTCGACAGTGCTGCCATCTGGGGATACTTCGCTAGCGCATGAGCAGGGGCCATCCCTCGGCCTCTGGCGGGACATGCGGTTTTTTCAGTATCACGACTAGAATAATCCATCCCGCGCCAACGGAGTAGCCCCGCGCCCTGACACCAGAGCTCCGAGGCGATCAAGTGTGCTGCATGGCCGTGCCAGAAGGGAGAACGTCGGAATGCACACCGGCCTCTCTGGTCAGCATATAGCTTGCTGTCCGATCTCGGGAGGCCACCTTCCTTCACTCAGACGGCCAGACTTCTTCGAGACTTTGCAGGGCGGCTTCGACACAGGGTTCGTGTTGCTTGTCGTGACGCCACACCACACTCAAGGCGCAGGGCAGGCGGGTATCCGGCACGATATTGAGGCCACGTTCCTGACGCTCGGCCAGCGCCAACACATCGCGGGCCAGTGTCAGCCCGACGCCGGCGCGGACCAGGTCCAGCATGCAGACTTCCTGATCCACCTGCGCGACGCGATGAGGGGTGCACTGACTGTCACGCATGGCATGCGCCAGCAGGCGTGAGTGAACGGAATTTTCCGGCGTCACGATCCACGGCAGGGCGGCCAGGGAGGGCCAGTCAGTCTCCGTCAGGCGCGCTGACCAGCCGCTGGGGGCGAGAATGAAATAGTCGAAGAATGCCAGCTCGCGATAACAGAGGGAGTCATCGCGTGGTCCTTCTCCGGGGGGAGCGAGGTAGAAGCCGATTTCCAGCTCATTCTGGCGCAGTGCCTTGAGGACGCAGCCGCTCATGCCGTGATGGAGTTCCGTTTCCAGATTGGGTGCGCGTTCCAGCAGATGGCGCAGCAAGCTGCCCAGACGAATGAACTCCGGGTCGACGATGGTGCCGATGCGCAGCTTGCCGCGCACTGTGCTGTGCAGTGCCGCGGCGGCCTGCTCGAAGCCACGCGCGCTGGCCAGGGTCTTCTCGGCACTGGGCAGCAAGGCCTGGCCATCGGCCGTCAACAACAGGCCATGGGGGTGACGCTCGAACAGGCTCAATCCCAGGCCTTCCTGCAATTGCTTGAGCTTGAGGCTGATCGCGGGCTGGGTGAGGTGCAACGCCTGCGCCGCTCGCGACACGCTGCCGGTGCGCGCCACGGTGACAAAGGCATTGAGTCGGGACAGATCCTGCATCAGTGACATCCATGTGTTTGGCATTTTCTGGCCGGCGAGACGCGTGCTGCTGGCCCTGCATCACACATTGTGGCCTGAATTCGTTCTCGGTCACCTATTGGCCATTGGTCGCGGTAAGCCGTGTTCACCCGGGACAGGCCTCGTGATCGAAGCGCCTGCCGCTGTCGAAATCCCCTCCTCCTTTTTCGTTATAACTGATTGATTGTAAACGATTAACTTTTGCTCTGGTTCTCGAGGGAAGCGGAGAAATTTCTGAGCGAAATCGGATATCAGCAATCGTTATATCTCACCCAAGAATTACTCAATTGCACCCTGCGCGTGGCGGCGTAATTTCATGAACACCTGCTGATGGCATGTCCTCGTTCGTCATTGACCAGGCGAAGGACCTTCAGCGCCAGACATGTGCATTACACAGGCTTATTCCTATAAAACACCGCCAGCGGAGATCAGCACCATGACGACAGCAGCCAACGCTATCCAGCATTTCATCAACGGCCAGGTGACCCGAGGCGATTCCAGCGCCACTCAGGATGTCTTCAATCCGGCGACCGGCAAGGTGACCGGCCAGGTCGCGCTGGCACGCAACAGTGATGTCGATGCCGCCGTGGCTGCTGCCGACGCCGCCTTCCCGGCCTGGGCCGACACGCCGCCGATTCGCCGTGCCCGAGTGATGTTCAAGTTCCTCGCACTGCTCAACGAGCACAAGGACGAGCTGGCGGAGGCGATCACCCGCGAGCACGGCAAGGTATTCACCGACGCCCAGGGCGAAGTGGCACGCGGCATCGATATCGTCGAATTCGCCTGCGGTATCCCGCAGCTGCTCAAGGGTGACTTCACCGACCAGGTCAGCACCGGCATCGACAACTGGACGATGCGCCAGCCGCTGGGCGTCGTCGCAGGCATCACGCCGTTCAACTTCCCGGTGATGGTGCCGATGTGGATGTTCCCGGTCGCCATCGCGGCAGGCAACAGCTTCGTGCTCAAGCCGAGCCCGCTGGACCCCAGCGCCTCGCTGATGATGGCGGACCTGCTCAAGCAGGCGGGCCTGCCGGATGGCGTCTTCAACGTGGTGCAGGGCGACAAGGATTCCGTCGAGGCGCTGATCGATCATCCCAAGGTGCGTGCTCTGTCCTTCGTGGGCTCGACCCCGATCGCCAACCTGATCTATGAGCGCGGCGCACGTCACGGCAAGCGCATCCAGGCACTGGGTGGCGCCAAGAACCACATGGTGGTGATGCCGGACGCCAACCTCGACAAGGCGGTGGATGCCCTGATCGGCGCGGCCTACGGCTCCGCCGGCGAGCGCTGCATGGCCATCAGCGTGGCGGTGATGGTGGGCGATGTGGCGGACACCCTAGTGCCGCGTCTGGCCGAGCGTGCCCGCGAGCTCAAGATCAAGGACGGCATGAATCTGGACGCCGAGATGGGCCCGATCGTCACCCGTCAGGCGCATGAGCGTATCTGCGGTTACATCGAAAAGGGCGTCGCGGAAGGGGCAGAGATGATCGTCGACGGGCGTGAGTTCACCGGCAACGACATCGGCGGCGACAGCACTGAAGGCTTCTGGATGGGCGGCACGCTGTTCGATCACGTCACGCCGGACATGACCATCTACAAGGAAGAGATCTTCGGCCCGGTCCTGGCCTGTGTCCGCGTGCCGGACGTCGCGACCGCCATCCAGCTGATCAACGACCACGAATTCGGCAACGGCGTGAGCTGCTTCACCGAGAGCGGCAGTGTCGCGCGTGAATTCGGGCGCCGCATTCAGGTCGGCATGGTCGGCATCAACGTGCCGATTCCGGTCCCGATGGCCTGGCACGGTTTCGGTGGCTGGAAGAGCTCCCTGTTCGGGGATACCCACGCCTACGGAGAAGAGGGTGTGCGTTTCTATACCAAGCAGAAGTCCATCATGCAGCGCTGGTCGGATTCCATCGATGCCGGTGCCGAATTCGCCATGCCGACGGCCAAGTAAGTCGCTCGCGACTGCGGTCATCTGCATTCTGGTTATCTACCAGCATACGCCAGCTGTCTGGAGAGGGACGCGCCATGTCAGACAACAAGAACAACCCGCATCGATCCCCGGAGGGCGAGCAGGACGCTCGCCCCGCCAAACCGGGCGACGATCTCTCTGAATTCGATTACATCATCGTGGGCGCCGGTTCCGCCGGCTGCCTGATGGCCAATCGCCTCAGCGCCAACCCTGACCACCGCGTGTTGCTGGTCGAGGCGGGCGGACGTGACAACTACCACTGGATTCACATTCCGGTGGGCTATCTGTACTGCATCAACAATCCGCGCACCGACTGGATGTTCCGCACCGAGCCGGACAAGGGACTCAACGGCCGTTCGCTGATCTATCCGCGCGGCAAGACGCTGGGCGGCTGTTCCAGCATCAACGGCATGATCTACATGCGCGGCCAGGCGCGGGATTACGATCACTGGGCCGAGGTGTCCGGAGACGACGAGTGGCGTTGGGAGCAGTGTCTGGCTGACTTTATGCGTCACGAGGATCACGCGCTACTGGACGACGGCGCTAGCAGTGACCCCGAGCAGCGTGATTTCCATGGTCACGGTGGGGAATGGCGCGTCGAGCGTCAGCGCCTCAACTGGGAAGTGCTGGATGACTTCGCCAGTGCGGCCGAGCAGGCCGGCATTCCGCGCACCAAGGATTTCAACCGTGGCAGCAATGAAGGGGTGGCCTATTTCGAGGTCAACCAGCGGGCGGGCTGGCGCTGGAACACGGCCAAGGCCTTCCTGCGCCCGGCGCTCAAGCGCAGCAACCTGACCCTGTGGCACTCCACCCAGGTCAATCGTCTGCTGTTCTCGGGCGGCGAGCAGGGCATGGGGGCTGACACAGGGGCTGAAACATGGGCTGGCACAGGCGCGGCGGACGCAGCGAAGCAAGCCTCTGATCTGCGCTGCACGGGACTGCAGGTCGTGCGTGATGGCAAGGTCATCAACCTCTCGGCGAAGCGTGAGGTCGTGCTGTGTGCCGGCGCCATCGGCTCGCCACACCTGCTGCAGGTTTCGGGCGTCGGGCCCAGGGCATTGCTGGAGGAACATGGTGTCGAGGTGGTCAAGGACCTGCCCGGCGTCGGCGAGAACCTGCAGGACCACCTGCAGATCCGCTCGGTCTACAAGGTCACCAATGCCAAGACCCTGAACGCCATGGCCAGCACCTTGCTGGGCAAGATGGGCATCGGCATGCAGTATCTGTTCAAGCGTTCCGGGCCGATGAGCATGGCGCCATCGCAGCTGGGGGCCTTCACGCGCAGCAGCGATGACTACGCCCATCCCAACATCCAGTACCATGTCCAGCCGCTGAGCCTCGAGGCCTTCGGGCAACCGTTGCATCCCTTCCCGGCGATCACCGCGAGCGTCTGCAATCTCAACCCCACCAGCCGTGGCACGGTGCGTCTGCAGAGCGCCGACCCGCGTCAGGCCCCGGCCATCGCGCCCAACTACCTGAGCACGGAAGAAGACCGCAAGGTCGCGGCCGATTCCTTGCGGGTCACGCGGCGAATCGCCTCCCAGCCTGCCTTTGCGCGCTACAAGCCCGAAGAGATCAAGCCAGGGGTCGAGTACCAGACTGATGAAGAGCTCGCCAGGCTGGCCGGCGATATCGGCACCACCATCTTCCATCCGGTGGGCACCACGCGCATGGGGCGCGCGGATGACCCGATGGCGGTGGTCGACAGCCGTCTGCGTGTGCGCGGTATCCAGGGATTGCGGGTGGCCGATGCCGGCATCATGCCGACCATCGTCAGCGGCAATACCAACTCGCCGACCCTGATGATCGCGGAAAAAGCCGCGGGATGGATCCTGAACGCACAGTAATATGCCACGACTTTGGGAGTTGACCGATGGCCATCTCGACGCAGACGGAACTCAAGAAGGGGCCACTGGACGGGATCACCGTGCTGGATTTCTCACGGGTACTCGCCGGGCCTTATTGCACCATGGTGCTGGCTGACCTGGGCGCACGTGTCATCAAAGTGGAGAAGATCGGGACCGGAGACGATACCCGCGAATTCGGTCCCTTCGTGGAGGGAGAAAGCGCCTATTTCAGCTGCTTCAACCGCAACAAGGAAAGCATCGTGCTGGACATCAAGTCGCCTCGTGACCGCGAGCTGCTTGAGCGCCTGCTGGATGAGGCGGATGTGCTGGTGGAGAACTTCCGCCCCGGGGTGATGGACCGCCTGGGCTATGGCCCTGAGCGCCTGGCCAGAACGCATCCTCACCTGATCTATTCCTCGATCTCGGGCTTCGGGCACACTGGCCCCTTCAGCGAACTGCCCGGCTATGACATGGTCGTGCAGGCCATGGGCGGCATCATGAGCCTGACCGGCTGGCCTGACGGTGAGCCCGCCCGCGTGGGGACCAGCTTTGGCGACCTGAGCGCGGCGCTGTTTGCCGCGGTGGGCATTCTCGCATCGCTCTATAGCCGCACTCGGGATGCCCAGGGCACGCGGGTGGATATCGGCATGCTCGACTGCCAGGCGGCGCTGATGGAAACGGCGCTGGCGCGCTTCGATATCGAGGGCAAGGTGCCGCACCGCACCGGTGATTGCCATCCTTCGCTGGCGCCGTTTGAAAGCTTCAATGCGCAGGATGGCAAGCTCGTCATCGCGGCCGGCAACGACACCTTGTTCCTGTTGATGGCCGATGCCATCGGTGCGGCGCGGTTGGCCTTCGATCCGCGTTTTCTCAGCAACGACATGCGCTGCAGGAATCGCCCGGAACTGGTGATCGAGATGGAAAAAATCCTGGTGCAGCAGCCGGTTCAGCATTGGGTGGATCTGCTCAATGAGGAGGGCGTGCCGTGCTCGCCGATCAATACCATCGACAAGCTGTTCGATCACCCGCAGCTGAAGGCCCGCAACATGATCGTTCAGGTCCAGGGCAAGGCCGGCAAGCCATTCAGGACGGCGGGTAATCCGATCAAGCTCACGGGACGTCGGGACATCGACAGTCAGGTGCCCTGCAGTGCGCCGGGCCTTGGCCAGCATCGCGAGGCGATTCTGGACGAGTTGATGGCACGCCATGGTGCCTATCATCTGCCCGAATCTGACCGCCAGAAAGACGGCGGACAGACCGCCGAGAATGGTAGCGAACAGAGCGGTGATCAGAGCAGCGAGAATGGCAGCGCAGAGAAGGCCCGTCCGGCTCGCAAGTCATCAGGTACCGCCGCGAAAACGCGCGGCGCAGTGCCAGACGCCGCGTCATCCAGTGACGCGTCATCGCCCAGTACCGCAACGTCCTGCGATGCGCAGTAAGTACGCCGAACTGACGCCGAATTTACGCAGAACTCACGCCAGAGTGACGCCACCCGACATCGGGAGACAAGAATGAACAAGATGGTGAAATCGCAACCCCAGGCCAAACAGTCGGCGTCTGACGCGCCGGAGCCGGAAACTCTCGAGATGATCGTCGTCGAGCGCCGCGAGCGCGTCGGGTTGATCATCCTCAATCGCCCGAAAAGCCTGAATGCGCTCAACCGCCAATTGGCCGAGGAGACGCTTGCGGTCCTCCGCGAGCTGGACGCCGACCCTGGCATCGGCGCCATCGTCATCACCGGCAATCCCCGCGCCTTTGCCGCCGGTGCGGACATCGAGGAAATGGCCGAGAAGTCTTTCACTGATTTCTACATGGATGACTTTCTCTCGCCCTGGGACGAGGTGCGCAGGATTTCCAAGCCGATCATCGCCGCCGTCAGTGGTTTTGCCCTCGGTGGCGGCTGTGAACTGGCCCTGCTGTGCGACTTCATCATCGCCTCGGAAGACGCCCAGTTTGGCCAACCTGAAATCAAGCTGGGCATTCTGCCGGGCATCGGCGGATCACAGCGCCTGGCCCGCTCGGTCGGCAAGGCGATGACGATGGATATGGTATTGACCGGTCGCAACATCGGCGCTCAGGAGGCCAAGGAGATTGGCTTGGTGGCGCGGGTCGTGCCCAAGGATGAGTTGATGCAGAACGCGCTCGAGGCCGCGCATACCATCGCGGGCTACAACACGCCGGCGGTCAAGATGGCCAAGTCAGCCGTCAACACGGCATTCGAGACCCCGCTCAATGAGGGGCTTCGTCAAGAGCGTCTGCTCTTTCAGGCCGCCTTCGCGACCGAGGGCCAGAAGGAGGGCATGAGCGCCTTCGTTGCCAAGCGTGCGCCGGTCTTCCGTCATCGCTAGGCCCCGGGGTCTGGCAAATTCGATGTTCATTCACCGCACCCCTTGCCCGGGTGCCAGCGGAGGCCATGATGCCCTTTGTCACGATCAATGTTCTGAAAGGCAAGTCTGATGCTTATCGCAAGGCGATTGCCGATGAGGTCAATGCCGCCGTCATCGAGACCCTGGATTTCCCGGCAGATGATCGCTACCAGGTGATCCATGAATGTGCCGATCAGGACCTCGAATTCCAGTCACGCGATCAGGACCGCGTGATGATGCATCTGGTGATGCGCAGCGGGAAGCCGGACCAGGCCAAGAAGGCGTTCTACGCCAGAGTGGTCGAGGCGCTGGCCAGAAACCCGGGGATTGCCCCCGGCAACGTCTTGATCACGATCTCGGAGAATCACGATATCGATTGGTCCTTCGAGGATGGCATTGCGCAATTCTGTCCGGATTGAGCGGGACTGACGAGCCTCGGCATCGTTTATGCCGTGTCTGAGAAGTGACGGCAATCGATGTGACGCGTCAAAGATTTCGGCTTTAGACAGCCATACCCTTTAGCCCCTTTCAACAACATGCGTTGAGTGGTCCACCAGCGATACGCCAATCGCGGTGGACCTCGACTAAACACCGAATCGCATAACCACAATAACGGTGATCAACATGAGCAGTTCTGCGCCCAAGACGTCTTCCGGCAGCGGGAGCCCGACACGCGAGCCCCGCGCCTCCCACAAGGCCCGCGACGAGATCGACTGGCGGGTTTTCCTGCCCTCGGTGCTCGTCATCGCTGGCCTCATCATTCCCATCATCCTGTTTCCCGAATCCGGTGAGGCTGCCGTCAATGCGGCCTTCGCCTTCGCGACCGGCAATTTCGGCTGGCTTTACCTGCTGGCGGGCTTCTCCGTCGTCGTGTTCCTGATCGGTCTGGCGTTCAGCCGCTACGGCAACGTCCGTCTGGGCGGCCCGCAGGACACGCCGGAGTTCTCGTATTTCAGTTGGGTCGCGATGATCTTCGCCGGCGGCATCGGTATCGCCATCGTCAACTGGGCGTGGGTCGAACCGATCTACTATTTCACCGGCCCGCCATTTGACGTCAAGGCCGGCAGTGATGCGGCGGCCGAGTGGGCGCTGGCCTATGGCCAGTTCCACTGGGGGCTGACGCCCTGGGCGTTCTATTGCCTGCCGGCGATTCCCATCGCCTATTCCATGTATGTGCGCAATCGCCCGGGCGTGCGTCTGTCCGTGGCCTCCAGCGGTGTGCTCGGTAAGCGTGCCGATGGCTGGTGGGGCGTGTTGCTGGATGCCGTGGTGGTGTTCGGCATCGTCGGCGGTGTCGGCACCTCGCTGGGGCTGGCGGTGCCGCTGGTATCACGACTGCTCGGAGACCTGCTGGGCATCGAGCCGTCCTTTGCGCTCAATCTGGGGGTGCTGCTGATCTGGACGGCGATCTTCTCCGCCAGTGTGTGGTTCGGGCTGGCCAAGGGCATCAAGATTCTCTCCGACATCAACGTGATTCTGGCCATCGCCTTGCTGGCCTTCACCTTCATCGCCGGGCCGTCGCTGTTCATGGTGGAAGGCTGGGTCAACAGTCTCGGCACCATGCTGTCGAGCTTCGTGACCATGAGCCTGTGGACCGACCCGGTGGGCGATTCGACCTTCTGGAAGGACTGGACCGTCTTCTACTGGGCCTGGTGGATCGCTTACGCGCCGATGATGGGGCTGTTCGTCGCCCGTATCTCGCGGGGGCGCACCATTCGTGAGTTGATCATCGCCGAGCTGGTGTTCGGCTCGCTGGGCTGCTGGGTGTTCTTCGCGGTCTGGGGCGGCTATGCGCTGGACCTGCAGGTGAGTGGCACCCTGGATGTCGCGGCTGCACTCAGCGACGGCGGTATCCCCGGCGCCGTGTCCGCGATTCTCGCCACGCTGCCGTTCTCCGAGCTGATCACCGCAAGCTTCATCCTGCTGTGCTTCATCTTCCTCGCCACCACCCTGGATAGCTCGGCCTATGTGCTGGCGTCGGTGACCACCCGTGAGCTCTCCGGCTATCAAGAGCCCAAGCGCAGCGTGCGTCTGATCTGGGCCTTCCTGATCGCCGGTGTCGGGGTGGCATTGATCCAGCTGGGCGGCCTCAAGGCGGTGCAGACCTCCACTATCGTGGTCGCGCTGCCGATGATTCCGGTACTGTTCATCCTGACCTGGTCGCTGGTGCGCTGGTTGCGCCAGGACTTCGCGCGCAAGGTGCTCGAACCGCATCTGGTGCTGGAGACTCCCAGCCCGCGCGATGACGCCAAGCCTCGCTGAGTGCACTTTTTCCTGTCTCTCTCAACACATGACGCTCACCGGGGCTGACGCAACCCGCATGCCCCCCGGACAGAAGGACCGCACCGATGACAACCCACTCCGAAACCCGCCTGCCGCTGACTGACGTCAAGGTCATCGATTTCGGTCAATACATGGCGGGCCCGGCCGTCGCCATGATCCTCGCCGACCTGGGCGCCACCGTGGTTCACGTCGACCCGCCCGGCGGGCCGATGTGGCAGTCGCCGGCCAACGCCACGCTCAATCGCAACAAGCTGATCGTCTCGCTGAACCTCAAGTCCGAGGAGGGCGTCGAGCAGGCGCTGGCGCTGATCGAGGAGGCCGACATCGTAATCGAGAGCTTCCGTCCCGGGGTCATGAAGCGGTTGGGCATCGACTTCCAGGCCCTGCGCGAGGAGCGCAATGAGCTGATCACGCTGTCGATTCCCGGCTTTGCCTCCAATGACACCCTGCGCCGCGACTGGCGCGCCTTCGAGAGCGTGATCGCCGCCAATTCCGGCGTCTTCACCGACATGGGCCTCAACCGGGTGCTGATGGGCATCAATCCGTCCTTCTCGCCGCTGCCGCTGGGCTCGGCCTACGGCACCATGCTGGCGGCTTCCTCGGTGGTACTGGCGCTGCAGGCCCGCGAGCGGACCGGCATGGGCGACGAGATCGAGGTGCCGCTGGTCTGCGCGCTGATGGAAGGGCTCTGCTACAACTCGATCAAGATCGAGGGCCTGCCGGAGCGCTACAAGACCCAGCGCGAGAAGGAGATCGAACGTCGGCGTATCGAAGGGCAGCCGATGAATCTCGACTACGACGAGCTGCAGGAGCTGCTCGATCCCTTCTATCGCAGCTACAAGTGCAAGGATGGCCGCATGTTCTATGTGGTCTGTCCGAGTCACCGCGAGCACGCCAAGCGTTGCCTGAAGGTGCTGGGCCTCTACGATGAGCTGGTCGCCGAAGGCATGAGCGAGGAACCGGATACCTATCGCCCGAGCAGCGAATGGCAATCCGACATGTCGCTGGGCGTCTATCCGTTGCCCAAGTCCTGGGCGGACCATATCGCGGCGCGCATGAAGGAGGTCTTCCTCACGCGCACCTCCAAGGAATGGGAGAAGATCTTCGGCAAGGGCAAGTTCCCCGGTGCGCCGCAGCGCTGGCTGCAGGAGTGGATCCACGATGACCACGCCGAGACGGCGGGCCTGATGGTCGAGGTCGAGGACCCGGAATTCGGGCTGATGATTCAGCCCGGCCCGATGGTGTGGATGGCCGACAGCGGCCAGGAGATGCTGACGCCCAGGCCGCGGCGCTGGGTGAGCGTCACCCATGCGCTGTCGGTGTTGACCCGCATCGAGACCAAGCTGCCACGGGTGCGGGCACGCAATGCCCGCGATGGCTGGCTGGAAGGCGTCAAGATTCTTGACCTGTGCAACGTGATCGCCGGGCCGCACTCGGTGGCGTATCTGGCGCGCTTCGGTGCCGAGGTCATCAAGGTCGATCCGGCCAAGCCGTTCTATGACTGCTGGAATACCGTCATCTTCGGCCTGTCGCACATGCGCTCCAAGCGCTCGCTGCTGACCGACGTCAGACAGCCCCGCGGGCGCGCCATCCTGGATGAGCTGATTCGCCAGAGTGATGTGGTGGTCTGGAATGCCACCGACCGGCAGGTGGCCTCCATGGGCCTGAGCGAGGAGGCCATGCGCGAGCTGAATCCGGACGCCGTCTTCTGTCAGCTGGACTGCTTCAGTGGCGTGCTGCCCGGGCCGCGCACCAACTACCTCGGCTATGACGATCTGGTGCAGGCCACCACCGGCATCATGCTGCGCTTCGGTGGCAGCATGGACACCCCGGAAGAGCACGCCCACGTCGGCACCATCGATGTCATGTGCGGCTTTGGCGCGTCGCTGGGGATTGCCACCGCGCTGTATCGCAAGCTCAAGACCGGCCGCACCTCGCGCATCAAGACCTCGCTGTCGGCGCTGAGCGGTCTGGCCCAGCTGCCGTTCTGCTATGACTATGAGCGCCGTGGCCTGTTCGACGAGCCGTCCGGCCGTGAGGCGACCGGCTACGATGATCTGGCGCGTTTCTATTCGGCCTCCGATGGCATCCTGCTGGTCAGTGCCTATGAGTCGGAGCTGGAGAAATTCCGCAAGGTCGAGGGGCTGGAAGAATTGCCGGAAATCCCGCGTGAGGAGCGTGCCGCCTACCTGGCACCGCGTTTCATCAGCGCGCGAGCCAATGACTGGGTCGAGCGCTTGCAGGCGGCGGATATCGCCGCGGCCGTGTGCGAGAACCTGGAGACATTGCGCTCCTACAACGTCCACCCGGCTGGCGAGCGGACCGGGGTCGATGCCGGCAGCTATTCGTTCTCGGTCTACTCGGATCACCCCAGTGGTCACGAGATCACCCAGCTTGATCCCTATGCCATCCGTCCGCGGCGTGGACGCATCTACCCACTGTCGCCGGCCGAGAAATACGGCGCCTCGACTCGCTCGGTGCTCAAGGGCCTTGATCACAGCGACGAAGAGATCGATCAGTTGATCGAGGAGGGCGTGGTGTCCGAAAGCTGGAGCGAGGAGTACCTGCCAAGCTGATCCCGCCATACAGTACCTGTCCACCGAGGGCCGCCGGCTGAAGGCAGTCGATAGCGCCTGAGACGTTCCAACGCCCCATCTCGTGATTCACGAGGTGGGGCGTTTTTTTTGTGCTGACCGGCTGGCTGATCTCAATGCGCCTTGCGCGTGAGCGCTGCAGGAAAACCTTTCGCGAAGTGGGTCAACTGCACCCATCACGACCTTGCTGTGCGCTCGGCCGCGACAGGTGTCGTCTGGCGCTACGTCATTAGTCGCAGGCAGGCGGAAAAACGGGGGGATTGCATGCTGAATATCCGAGGCTTCCCACCCGCTCGCAATCTGCAAGAACCCAGTCGCCATGCGGGGTGACGGGCCACAAGAGGGTGGCGTCGCAGTGGCATTTTGCAAACATAAGTAAACCTAAGGGGTAACATTAAAAAATAGCGTTTGTCACTGATTGGACGCGGGTCGATATTGCCTGAGCGCCAACGATAACTATGACAATAACGACATGCCAAACGCCGAGGTCGTACAGAAATGTCCAACCTGATCAAGCAGTATCCCAAGGTTTATGTGCTGGATAATGGACGCATGAAGATGGACAAGAACTTCATGGTCAGCATGCATGATCCCGCCAGTGCACAGGATCCACACAAGCCGAACACGCTGGTCGAATTCCCTGTCTATACCGTGTTGATTGATCACTCTGATGGCAAGGTATTGTTCGATACTGCCTGCCATCCGGATGGCATGGGCGAGAATGGCCGTTGGCCATCGGCGATCCAGAATCTGCTCCACTTTACCGCCGAAGTGGACGGTCAGGATTGTCATCTGCACAGCCGACTCGAAGAGATTGGCATGGACCCGCGCGAAATCGACTATGTCGTGGTATCGCACCTGCATCTTGATCACTCAGGATGTCTCGAGCTTTTCACCAATGCACAGATCATCGTTCATCAGGACGAATTCAATGCCGCCCTGGTGCATTATGCACACAACCGTGACGCCGATGGCTTCATCTGGGCTGATATGGATGCCTGGATAAAGAGCAACCTTGCCTGGCGCATCATCAAGCCGGAAGAAGACAACCTTACCTTGCTGGATGGCATCGAGATTCTCAACTTCGGCAGTGGTCATTCCTACGGGATGCTCGGCCTGAAGATCGAGATGGCCGGCAGCAACAACATCATCCTGGCCTCCGACGCGGTCTACTCCGCCGAGAACTACGGGCCTCCCGCACGCCTGCCCGCCACGCTCTATGACTCCATCGGTTACATGAAGACCATCGAGCGCATCAAGAAACTGTCGGCCGCAAGCAAGGCTGACGTCTGGTTCGGTCATGATGGCGAGCAGTTCAGCACCCTTATCAAATCGACTGATGGATATTACGAATGAATAGCTCAGTGGCGTGCGACATCCAACTGGTAGAGTCCTACCGTGTTCGCGTCTTTGTTCTTGAGGAATACCTCGAGAAGGTGTTGGCATCAGTCAAGACGGCGACCAACCTGAAGTACGGCAATTATGATGGGGTTTCCTGGTGTTCGCATTCCGGTACCGAGCGTTGTACGCCGCGTGCCGGCTGCGATACCTATGCGGGAAATATCGATGAACCCTACATGACGGATTCCACACTGGTCGAATTTTCCATCGTGCGTGACAAGAAGATTCTTGATCAGGTGATTCTGAGTATCTTTGCCAGTCATCCCTGGGATGAGCCGGTCATTTCCATCCAGGAAACCCTGGAAACACGCAAGAATGGTGTGATCTGATTTTTTTGGCGATCCACCCCGTCATTACGCGGCTGTTGAAAGCGCGATTGAGAGCATGATTGAAAGGGCTGTTGCGCACTTGTTGAGCGCCTGTTGAGCAACTTTCGCGAGCCAGTCGAGAGCCAGTCGAGAGCCAGTCGAGAGAGAAAATTGAGCGGGCTCCAGAGAGAGCCCCCTTTTTACCAGTCTTGCGTTTGGGTAGCGCGCCATTGGCGGGTACGACGCCTTGTTCAAGTACCCGTATTTTTTATCGCGCAAGCTGGACACATAATTCAGAGGTGGAACATGAAAGGCAAGATTGCAGTGATGAGTGAGCCGGGCAAATTGGGCTATCAGGAATTCGATGTGCCAGCCCCGGGGCCGGGCGCCGTGGTGGTCAAGGTATTGTGCAGCAACGTCTGCGGGTCAGAGCTGCATATCTGGAAGGGCGAGCATCCCAAGAAGAGCGGTGGTCTGGGGCATGAGACCGTCGGGGTGATCGATCAGCTGGGCGAGGGCGTCACGACGGACAATGCCGGTGTGCCGCTGGCCGTGGGCGACCGCATCGCGGCGACCTATTTCATCGCCTGCCAGCGCTGTCCGGCCTGTCAATCCGGCAAGCTGAACCTGTGTGAGAACGCCTATAGCTTCTGGGCCAGATCTCCTCAGGAAGCGCCGCACTTCCACACTACCTTCTCTACCCACTACTTCATCCATCCCGGCCAGTTCTTCTACAAGGTGCCGGACAACGTGCCCGACAAGCTGGCGGCAGGCGCCAACTGCGCCCTGTCACAGGTCTTCTATGGCCTGGATCTGGCGGAGGTCAAGATGCAGGACCACGTCGTGGTCCAGGGTGCGGGTGGCCTCGGCATCTACGCCACGGCCATCGCCCATCGCAAGGGCGCGACTGTCACCGTGATCGACGCCGATGAAGGGCGTCTGGCACTGGCGCGTGAGTTCGGCGCCGACAACGTGATCAACTTCAAGGACTACCCGAGCAAGGAATCGCGTATCGAGCGTCTCAAGGAGCTGACCGGTGGCAATGGCGCCGATGTCTGCCTGGAAGTCGCGGGAGTCCCGGAAGCGTTCGTCGAGGGCATCGAGCTGGTGCGCAGCGGCGGCAAGCTGGTGACGATGGGCAATGTCACGCCAGGCAAGACCATCGCCGTTGACCCGGGCTTCATCACCCGTCAGCAGGTCACCATCATTCCGGTGATGCGCTACCAGCCTCGTTATCTGTGGCACTCGCTGAAATTCCTCAGCGACAACATGACGACATTGCCGTTCGAGAAGCTGCTGGATACCGAGTATTCCCTCGAATGTGTCGAGAATGCGCTGGCCGATTCACTGGCTCGCAAGGTGACACGCGCCTCCATCGTGATGAGCGGCGAGGGATGATTGCCCGCAGAGACAGCCTGGCTGTCTCTGCCACTCGCTTCTTCATTCGCCAGCCGCTCAGCCAATGATCCGTGACAGGGGAGTCCCTTGCGCGGCCCATCAAGCGCTCCCTGTCACCGGGGAGCCGCCAGGACATCGTCATGACCGCTTCCATTACCGACTCACAACTCTTCGCGCCGTTGTTTCACTCCGAGGCCATGCAGGCCGTCTTCAATGATGAGGCGCGGGTAACCGCCATGCTGCAGGCGGAGGCCGCCCTGGCGCGGGCCCAGGCACGGCTCGATATCATTCCTGCCCAGGCAGGCCAGCAGATCGATGACGCCGCGCGCGAGATGAGCGTCGACATGCCGCGCCTGGCACGCGACGCCGGCATCGTGGGCTACCCGGTACTGGGACTGGTGCGTCAACTGTCCGAAGCCGCCGGCCCCTCGGCCAGTGGCTATGTGCACTGGGGGGCGACGACCCAGGACATCATGGATACCGGCACCGTGCTGCAGATACGCGAAGGTCTGGCATTGATCGATCGCGACCTTGAGCGTGTCGAGCAGGCACTGGCGGCGCTGGCACGAGAGCATCGTGAGACGGTGATGGCGGGGCGCACGCATCTGCAACATGCCTTGCCGGTGACCTTCGGCTACAAGGCCGCCATCTGGCTGGACGGCGTGCGGCGAGCGCGTACCCGCCTGAGCGAGATGCAGCCGCGGGTGCTGAACGCCCAGCTGTGGGGCGCTGCCGGCACGCTGGCCTCCATCGAGCACAATGCCGAGGCACTGACCTCAGCCTTCGCCGAGGAGCTGGGGCTGAATGCGCCGCAGGTGCCCTGGCATGCGACCCGCGATGGCTTTGCCGAAGCCGGTTGCCATCTGGCGCTCATGACCGGAGCGCTGGGCAAGATCGCCTTCGACATCATGATTATGTGCATGGATGAGATCGCCGAGCTGTCCGAGCCGTTCGTCAAGGACCGCGGAGCCTCCTCCACCATGCCGCAGAAGCGTAACCCCATCTCCTGCGAGGTGATTCGTGGCTGCAACATGGGCGTCAAGAAGGCGGCCGCGTTGCTGATGGATGCCCAGGAAGCCGATTTCGAACGCGCAACCGGCCCCTGGCATGCCGAGTGGATCGGGCTCCCGCAGGCCTTCGTGCTTGCCCATTGCGCGGTCTCCCAGGCGGTCTTCGTGCTCGAGGGGCTGGAAGTCTTCCCGCAGCAGATGGAGAAGAATCTGGGGCTGAGTCAGGGCCTGATCGTGGCCGAATCGGCGATGATGGCGCTGGCCAAGGGCATGGGGCGTCAGGAAGCCCACGATGTCGTCTATGCGGCCTGCCGTGACGCGCAACGTGACGGTATCTCGCTGCATGCCGCGCTGTGCGCCAATCCGGCCGTCACCGGCCACCTGAGTCCGGAGCAGCTGGCCACCGTGCTGTCGCCTGCCTCCTACCTGGGCATGGCGACCACCATCGTCGATCGCATGACGACGTCGGCCCGGGCTGACTGACCCTCTGCGCCAGCTAAATGACCAGAGTTTGAAAGACAGGTCTTGACTACAGGATTTGAATAAAAGGATTTGAACAAAAGAATCTGAAAAAAAAGGATTTGAGGAATACGTCGCGAGACGACGAGCCATGTTTGCGAAGCGCCATCGCCATGCCTGTCAGGTATCGGCTCGGACTCCTCGGGCGCGCCAACCCGAGGAGCCCACCCCGCATTCAGGCTGAGCGTTCGCCACGCCGATTCAACAGCACCATGCACTTATAACGATAAAAAGGATAACGCCATGTCTTACGCCGCCTCTGATAAGGGCGCGCAGGAGAGATCTGCCTCCGCGCCGTCCAACAGCAATCGCAGAATGCAGATCATCAGCATCCTGATCGTCGCCGCCGTCGCCTTGCCATTGATCCTGTTCCCCGAGCAGGGCAAGCAGTCGATGGACATGATCTTCGGTTGGATGACGCGCAACTTCGACGTCGTCTTCCTGGGCATGCCGCTCGCCTGCATGCTGTTTCTGGTCTATCTCGCCATCTCACGCTTCGGCGACATTCGCCTGAGTGCCCGCCAGACCGACAAGCCCGAGTTCTCCAAGAGCTCGTGGATCATGATGGTCTTCCTGGCCGGCAACGCGACCGGGCTGATGCTGTGGGCGGGCACCGAATGGGGCTTCCACTTCAATTGGCCGCCACTGGGCATGGACGCCAAGGACCCCGCGCTCTACACCATCGGACAGGCCTACGGCATCTTCCACTGGGGGCCTTCCGCCTGGGCCATGTACTGCGTCCCCGCCGTGGCGATGTCCTACATCTTCTATGTGCGCCAGACCCACATCTACAACCTCAGCGAGTCCTGCCGTGGCGCTCTGGGCGGGCTGGTGGACGGACCGCTTGGCACCGCCATCAATTACCTGTTCCTGTTCGGCATGCTGGGCGCCGCCGCCACCTCGCTGGGACTCGGCACTCCGATGATCAGTACTGCGCTGGCGAGTGTCTTCGGCCTGACACCGGGGGTGGAGCTGGATATCGCCATCATTCTGGTCTGCACCGCTGTCTTCACCATCAGTAGCGGTCTCGGACTGGACAAAGGCATCAAGCGACTGAGCATCTTCTCCACCGTCGTCACGCTGGCCATCGTGGCCTACATCCTGCTGGTCGGCCCGACGCACTTCATCATCAGCCTGGGCTTTGATTCCGTCGGCTATACGCTGCAGCACTTCCTCGAGCTGAGCACCGTGACCGACAGCGTGGCCAAGGGTGGCTTCCCGCAGGCATGGACCGTCTTCTACTGGGCCTGGTGGATCGCCTACGCCCCCTTCATGGGCATGTTCGTGACGCGTATCTCCCAGGGGCGCACCATCCGCGAAGTCATCGTCGGCATGCTGGTCTTCGGGACCGCCGGTACCGCGCTGTTCTATGTCGTGGTCGGAGGGTATTCGGTGGATCTGCAGATGACCGGTCAGCTGCAGGTGGCAGAGCTGGTCAATTCCGCGGGAGCACCGGCGGCGGTCATCGAGGTCTTCAACCAGCTGCCCGGCGCTGCCCTGGTGCTGATCGCGCTGGTCATCTCCGGCATCGTGCTGCTGGCGACCACCTTTGACTCGGCGGCCTATGTGCTGGCCTGTGCCACCTCGCGCCAGTTGGGCGAAGGGCAGGAGCCTGAAAAGAGCAATCGCCTGTTCTGGTGCTTCGTCATCACCATCTTCCCGCTGTCACTGCTGTTCGTGGGTGGCCTGAAGAGTCTGCAGACCGCCTCGATCATCGTCGCCTTGCCGTTGGTGTTCGTGATGATCGCGATGATGATCTCCACCTTCCGCTATCTGCACGCCGATGCGGACTTCGAGAGCGTCAAGATCAAGCTCAAGCCGGTGGAAAAAGTCTGAGAGTGGTCGTAATGCCGCGTGGCTGTCAGGCGAGAGCGTTAGGATGCCAGGCACGCGGCCCCGATCAAGGAAGCGACGGGGTATCGAGGCTCGAAATCGGAAGGTTCGAGCATGGTCCAGGCAGGCAGCAGAGAAGCAGCGATGAAACGTCCCCCTCCCCATAACTGGTTGTTCATCTTCAAGGCCGTCGTCGACGCCGGCTCCATCACGCTGGCGGCTGAGCGCCTCAGCGTGACCCAATCCGCGGTGAGCCAGCAGCTCAAGTCGCTGGAAGAGTATCTGGGCAAGCGGTTGATTACCCGCAGCAAGAAGGGCGTGGCGCTGACCGATGTGGGACGCCATTACTACAACGTCATCAAGGTATCACTGGACAGCATCTCGAACGCGACCGATCAGATGTTCGGCCGTGATCGACGCGACACGGTCACGGTGCGGGCGAACTACTCCTTCGTGGAGCACTGGCTCACCCGCCACCTGCATGAATTCCATGCCCTGTGTCCGGGCGTCTCCTTCGAGCTCTACACCGGGTTCTGGTTGTCGGACTTCGATCAGAGCAGCGCCGGTGTCGAGATTCGCTACGGCGAGGGCGGCTGGGCAGGCTATCACTGCCATCGCCTGAGCCGGGACACCACCTACCCCGTGTGCTCGCCCGAATTGGCCGCTCGAATCACCTCGCTGGAAGACGTCTTGACGCATCCACTGGTGGCCATCATGGGCAATCGCACCGGCTGGCTGGAGTGGGCCCACCAGAATGGCATCCCCCTGCAGAGCTGCCAGCCGGCCCTGTCGGTGGAGAACAATCTGCTGGCCTATGAGCTGGCCGCCAATGGGCCTTACGTCACGCTGGCACTGGACTCGCTGGTCGGTGACCACCTGGCCAGCGGTCAGCTGGTCAAGGTTCCGGGCGGCGAAGTCGCCAGCGTCGAGGATTTCTATGTGCTCGAGCCGGCCAATGGCACCCATACGCCAGGTGAGGCGATGTTCATCAACTGGTTGAAAGGCAAGTTCAAGGCCGGTCCAGCGGCGCCGGAATCTGCGCCGCAGCCGGCGGGTATCGCGCGCTGAGTCAGGCACGCCCATGAGTTCACGCAGGCCCTTCAGTTCACGCAAGCACGTGATTTCACACACGTCATAATCCCTTCGCTATGGCCGGCTCAGGCCGTCATCAGCGAGCTAGATGTCACCAAGAGGACGCCATGAACAATTACAAGCTTTTGATCAATGGACACTGGACCGACGGCAGCAGCGACGTTCGCGAGCAGGTCATCGACCCGGCCAACGAGTCGGTGATCGGGGAGTTCCTGCATGCCAGCGCCGAGGATATCGACGCTGCAGTGGCTTCCGCCAAAGAGGGGCTCGAGGAGTGGAAGGCGGTACCGCAGTGGAAGCGCGGTGAGATCCTCAAGCGCTCTGCCGATCTGCTGCGCGCCCGCAAGTCGGACATCGCGGCCATCCTGACCCAGGAGCAGGGCAAGCCGCTGGCGGAGTCAGAGGGTGAGATCGAACGCGCGGCAGACTTCCTGGAGTGGGGCGGTGAAGAAGCGCGTCGTATCGCCGGGCGCTTGATCCAGGGCCGTACGCCGGGCAATCGCATCGAGATTCGCAAGATGCCGGTGGGCGTCGTCGCCGCCTTCTCGCCGTGGAACTTCCCGGTCGTGCTGACGGCCAAGAAGCTGGCGGGGCTGCTGGGGGCGGGTTGCTCCTGTGTGCTCAAGCCGGCGGAAGAGACGCCGGGCTCGTCGATCGCACTCGTGCAGGCCCTGCTGGATGCCGGTGTCCCGGGCAAGGCCATCAATCTGCTGCTGGGCAAGCCGGGGGACATTTCCTCGCGCCTGATCGAGCATCCTGCCGTGCGCAAGATCACCTTCACCGGCTCATCACCGGTGGGCAAGCTGCTGGCGTCCAAGTCCGGTGAGTACATGAAGCCGGTCACCATGGAGCTGGGGGGCCATTCGCCGGTCATCGTCGCGCAGGACAGCGACGTGGAGAGCGTCGCCAGAATGCTGGTGGCCAAGAAGTTCTTCAACGCCGGCCAGGTCTGTGTCTCGCCGACGCGCTATTTCGTGCACGAGAGTGTCTATGAGCGCTTCGTGGCGACCTTCACCGCCGCTGCCGCCGAGTTGAATGTCGGTGATGGCCGCCAGGCGGGTACGCAGATGGGGCCCCTGGCCAACATCCGCCGTCTGGATGCCATGCAGGCCCTGGTGGATGACGCCTGCCATCGTGGTGCCAAGGTGGAAGTCGGCGGCAAGCGTCTGGGCGACAAGGGCTTCTTCTTCGCCCCGACCGTGCTGACGAATGTGCACCCGGATTCAGAATTGATGAAGACCGAGATCTTCGGCCCGGTCGTGCCCATTACGCCTTACCGCACGGATGAGGAGGTCATCGCGCTTTCCAACAGCGTCGATTACGGCCTGGCGGCCTATGTCTTCACGCATGACCCGACGCGTCAGCAGTTCTTCAAGGACAACATCTATGCGGGCACGATCGGCGTGAATGACGTGCCGGCGCACTTTGCCGAGGTGCCGCTCGGGGGCTGGGGCGATAGCGGCTATGGCGTCGAGGGGGGTATCGAAGCGCTGGATGCCTATATCAAGACCCAGTACGTCAGCCAGTGCTGATCGCTCAAGGCCGGCTTGCCTGACCCTGAGCTTGCAGGGGTCAGCTTCCGGCGCATGAGAAGTGCTCAAGCGCTGAGTGTCTTGAGACACGAGGTGAACGTGGATGATGCGGCTCTTGATAGTGGCGCATCGGCTGGCGAGACCCTCGCGAAGCAAGGGGCGGAAAGACTGCCGCGCCAGGTGCTGGCTTCTGCGTGACAGTCGCCGCTCATGAGCGCTTGAGACCCACAGGCCGCCGACATTGACGTGTCGGCGGCCTGTTCGCGTCTGGCGGAAACTTGGGTCGAGGAGGGCGTGAGGATGGTGCGAGGAGGGCGCAGAAGGGGGAGCGCGCAGCGCGAGATTGATGAATGAAATTCATGTTTGTATGAGAAAATACCGTGTCGCGATTCATGCTCCCCGCGGTTGCCGGGAAAGTATAATGCGCGTGGAATAAAAAAATGTATAATACTGCGCTCTTTTCATTACGAAAAATTATTGAATACAGCGAACTGCCCGAGCAAGAGCGACGTCTCGCCCCTCTTGCTCGGGCTTTCTCACTAAGGTGGTAGTCGTGCAAGAAGCAGTTCCCCCCGCCAGTGATGGCGATCATCTGGACCCGCGTGTCTTCATCCCCGCCGTATTGGTCATCCTGGCCTTCATCGGCCCGGTCATCCTGTTCCCGGATGCCAGCACCGCGCTGATCAATGCCGCTTTCTCCTTCGCCACCGGCAAGTTCGGCTGGCTGTATCTGGTGGCCGGCCTGAGCGTCGTCGGATTCCTCATCTGGCTGGCCTTCAGCCGCTACGGCAACGTCCGCCTGGGCGGGGCAGAGGACACGCCCGATTTCTCCTACTTCAGCTGGGTGGCGATGATCTTCACCTGCGGGATGGGGATCGCGATCGTCAACTGGGCGTGGGTCGAACCGATCTACTACTACACCTCGCCGGCCTATCACGTGGCGGCCAAGAGCCGTGAGGCCGCGGAGTGGGCGCTGGCCTTCGGTCAGTTCCACTGGGGGCTGACGCCGTGGGCCTTCTATTGCCTGCCGGGCCTGCCGATCGCCTACTCCATGTACGTCAAGAAGCGTGATGGCGTGCGTCTGTCCGTCGCCTCGCGCGGCGTGCTGGGCCGTCATGCGGATGGCGCCTGGGGCGTGCTGCTGGATTCCATCGTCGTGTTCGGGATCGTCGGCGGCGTCGGCACCTCGCTGGGGCTGGCGGTACCGCTGGTGTCACAGCTGGTCAGCGGTATCCTCGGCATGGAAGCCAATTTCGGGCTGGAAGTCGCGGTGCTGTGCATCTGGACGGCGATGTTCTCCGCCAGTGTCTGGTTCGGCCTAGCCAAGGGCATCAAGATTCTCTCCGACGTCAACGTGATCCTGGCGATCTTCCTGCTGGCCTTCACCTTCATCGTCGGTGACTCGCAGTTCATGGTCGAAGGCTTCGTCAACAGCCTTGGCAAGACCCTGGGCAACTTCATCCCGATGAGCCTGTGGACCGACCCGGCGGGGGATTCCACCTTCTGGAAGGACTGGACCGTCTTCTACTGGGCCTGGTGGATCGCCTACGCGCCGATGGTGGGGCTGTTCGTGGCGCGTATCTCGCGCGGCCGTACCATCCGTGAGCTGATCATCGCGGAGCTGGTGTTCGGCTCGTTGGGAACCTGGGTGTTCTTCGCGGTGTGGGGTGGTTACGCGCTGGACCTGCAGATCAGCGGCGCGCTGGACATCAAGGCGCTGCTGGACAGTGGCGGTATCCCGCTGGCGGTGGAAGGCATTCTGCAGACCCTGCCGTATGCCAAGCTGGTCACGGTGGCCTTCATCCTGCTGTGCTTCATCTTCCTGGCGACCACGCTGGACAGCTCGGCCTACGTGCTGGCCTCGGTGACCTCACGCAAGCTCTCCGGGTATCAGGAGCCCAAGCGCTCGTTCCGCTTGATCTGGGCCTTCCTGATCGCGGCCGTCGGGGTTGCGCTGATCCAGTTGGGTGGCCTGCAGACGGTACAGACCTCGACCATCGTGGTGGCGCTGCCGATGATTCCGGTGATGCTGATTCTGGCGCTCTCGATGCTGCGCTGGCTCAAGAATGACTTCCCCAAGGAAGAGCTGAATCCGGTACTGGTCATCGATGACATGCCGGCCTTCCAGCGCAAGCCGAAGAAGACGAATCGTCAGGCGTAACCGCGCCATGCGCTGAAAGATACGTCGCAAGACCTAACGACAAGGGCCCCTCAACATGAGGGGCCCTTGTCGTTTCTGGCGTATGCCAACGCCTGACAAGGCGCAGGTTTGGCCTGGCTCAGGCATACCATGCCCGGCTCTTCGCTCGGCCATGCCTCTCGTTCATTGCTCTCGGTCCTTTCTCTTTGTCATTTCTGGCAGGGGCGATCAAGTCCTATAGCGCTTGTCGAGAGGCGCTCAACAGTAGGCTCTCAGCAACAGGCGGACGGCAGCGGACGACAAGGCAAAAAGGGGGAGTGGGCTGACGATGGGCCTTGATTCGTGCGTATTCGAGGTGGGCGACGGCCAGCATCGAGTATCTTGAGCCGCCCGGATTGGATGACAGGACGCAACAATCCTGGCCTGAACGTCTGGCCCTAAGGCCTTGGGTTGGCGGTCTCTCGCTGGGCGATTGATGAGGGAGGAGTTTGCATCTGGCCTGAAAACCGCATCAGCGCGACACCTGTATGCATGAACATGCAGCAAGTCGTGGTCGTCGTGGTGGACGCCACCTCGGGTTCCTCGCTGGCGGGATGAATCAACTGGTGCTTATATTGCAACGAGTTAGGTTTTAACTATTGCCTGGTTAGTTATTATTTATTTTTGCTATGGTAACTTCTCGCCAATACTCCTCGCCCCGTTACTCCCTGATTTAACGAGGAATTTGCGAGATGCTGAACGTACGTTTTCCCATGAAGACCCTGACGGCCGTGATGGCGCTGGGCCTTTCTGCCAGCAGTCTGGCGCAGCAGGAAGTGATGACTCGCTCCAATGGTGCGCCGGTCGGCAACAACCAGAACTCCCTGACCGCCGGCCCGAACGGCCCGACACTCCTGCAGGACCACCATCTGCTGGAGAAGCTGGCGCACTTCGAGCGTGAGCGCATTCCGGAGCGTGTCGTTCACGCTCGTGGTACCGGTGCCTACGGTGAGTTCCGTGCCACCGCGGACCTGACCGACCTGACCGTCGCGGCACCTTTCCAGGACAAGGGCCAGGTGACACCGGTCTTCGTGCGCTTCTCCAGCGTGATCAACAGCAAGGGCTCGCCGGAAACCCTGCGCGACCCGCGTGGCTTCGCCGTCAAGTTCTACACCGAGCAGGGCAACTGGGACATCGTGGGCATCAACTTCCCGGTGTTCTTCATCCGCGATGCGATGAAGTTCCCGGACATGATCCATGCGCTGAAGCCGGACCCGCGTACCAACCTGCAGGACCCGAATCGCTACTTCGATTTCTTCAGCCATATCCCCGAAAGCACCAACATGCTGACCTACCTCTACTCGCCGCTGGGGATTCCGACCAGCCTGCGTGAGATGGATGGTTCTGGCGTGCATGCCTTCAAGTTCGTCAATGCCGAAGGCGACTGGAAGTACGTGAAGTTCACCTGGAAGTCGCGTCAGGGCAACCACGGCATGACGCCGCAAGAAGCCGCCAAGGTGCAGTCCACTGACTTCAACCATCTGACCGATGACCTCTACACCCATCTGGATGCCGGCGATGACCCGGTCTGGGATCTCTATATCCAGACTCTGGATCCCAGCAAGCTGAACAGCTTCGATTTCAATCCGCTCGATACCACCAAGTTGTGGCCGGAAGACCTGATTCCTGCCCGCAAGGTCGGTGAGCTGACGCTGAATCGTACGCCGGACAACTTCTTCCAGGAAACCGAGCAGGCGGCCATGTCGCCGGCCAACCTGGTGCCGGGTGTCGAGCCGTCCGAAGACCGCATGCTGCAGGGGCGTCTGTTCGCCTACGCCGATGCCCAGCGTTATCGCCTGGGAGCCAACTTCATGCAGCTGCCGGTGAATGCGCCCAAGAATGAGGTGCACAACAACCATCAGGACGGCGCGGGTTACTCCAAGCCGCGTTCCGGCTCCATCAACTATCAGCCGAGCCGCAACGCCGACTCGCTGGTGGATGACAGCCAGTACGAGTACAAGCGCTACACCCTGAATGGCACCACCCAGCAGCAGCCGATCGGCAAGCAGCAGAACTTCGCTCAGGCCGGTGAGCTGTATCGCTCCTTCTCCGAGCAGGATCAGGACGCTCTGATCCAGGCGCTGGGGACTGACCTGGGCAAGGTCAAGAGCGAGGAGATCCGCGAGATCATGGTCAGCCACTTCTACCAGGCCGACCACGAATACGGTGAGCGTCTGGCCAAGGTGGCAGACGTCGACATGGACGACGTGGAAGAGCTGATCGAGGACTGAGACGTCTGAGTCAGCGGCTGAAAGCAAAGCGTATGAAGAAAAGCGTGATGCGATCGCGATCAACCGCTGCCGGAAGTCCCGGGCCTGTTTCACCCGGCAGGGGAGCTTGCGCTCCTCTGCCGGCCGCAACACGAGCGCAACATGTGCGCCAGACGAGCTCAACACGAGCGAAAGACGAGAGAGGAGCGCAAGATGCATACGATGCGAGCCATAGACCCCATCGGGCAGCAACACGGCCTGGGCAGAAGATGGCTGGCGGTGTTGGCCAGTCTGCTGATGATGGTGATGGCGGGGCAGGCTGTCGCGGCTGGCGACATCGATATCTTTGACGCCGCACGCGATGGCGACAATGCCGAAATCCGTGAATATGTTCAGCAGGGCGGTGATCTCTCGGTCACCAATTCCCGCAGCTATACCCCTTTCATTCTCGCGGCCTACTACGGGCATACCGACACCCTGGCGCTGCTGAAGTCTGCCGGAGCTGACGCCTGTGCACTCGATGAAAAGGGCAGCAATGCCTTCATGGGCGTGGCGTTTCGCGGCTTTGACGAGACAGCCAGATGGCTGATCGCCAATACCGACTGTGATGTGAATCATCGCAATTACAGTGGCCAGACGGCGCTGATGATGGCGTCTCTGTTCGGCAATGAAGACATCATCAAACTGTTGCTGCAGGCAGGTGCGGACCCCTCGATCCAGGATGCGCGTGGCAATACTGCGCAGTCATTGGCGGCGGCCCAGGGCCTGTCACGTATCGTGACGCTGGTGAAGTTCAATATGTGAGGTCAGGCGTGGCCAAGGGTGGCCAGTGAAGCCTGTTCGGGGAGTCTATCGGCTGACATCGCGCTTGGCTCACAGGCCCTTGGCGCCACCAACCTGACGTTCTATCGATTTCACGTTCTATCAATCTTGAGCTTTATCAATCTGACGTTCAGCAAAGCGCAAGTCTTGCAGATCTGACCAACCCAACGCAAAAGACGAGAAGTGACATCATGAAAGCCATGAAAGTACTGTGTGTGACAGCTGCGCTGTGTGCTGTGAGCAATGCGGCATTTGCCGACAATGGCGAAAGCGACATCCGTGTCCGTGAGGCATTGAGCGAGAGCCGTATCATGGGGCAGGCGCAGCCGGCCGAGCGCAGCACGCAAGTCTATGTGGAAAGCGGCATGAGCGTGGCGGCAGGCAGAGCGCAGCATGCCTTGAGTGAAGAAGGCAGCCGCGGACATGCTCGCAAGTGGGCCATTGAAGACAAGAATCACGCGACGGATTTCGTGAATGATGCCGGCAAGAGTGTTCCCGCCACCCGCATCGAGCATGCCTTGAGCGAGAGCGCCTGACAGCCGATATCACCTCCGGGATGGAGTGTGCGTGACATCATGGTCGAGTCTTTCTGAGCGCTAGCTGCCAGCCAGCAATGATCAGCACGACACAATAACGTGAAGCCCGCCATTTGCGGAAAGACGCTTGACCATGACGATGTCATCTTGCTCCCGGAACCGGCAGGAACCCTTCAGCAAGGATTCTTGTTGAACCACGCTTTCACTCGCTGACGCCAGAATGTCTTCAATCGGCGTGATTCACCGGATCAGAGTCCTTGCTCAAGCGCTCCTTGCACCTATATCACTACCGACTGTGCCCCTCCCATTACCCACAGTGTTGTGATCTGATCACTCCTTCACGCATCTCACCGAGAACATGCCATCCTTGCCAAGTGTCGCTCGGCGGATCTCGCCCTTGTGCGGATTCCACCAGGAGTAGGCCAGTGTTCTGGCAAACGCTTTGGTCGGTGTCGCCTCACTGCGGGTCCAGAATTCGGCGTAGGCGCCCTGGGTGATATACCAGCCTTTCCACTTCACGCCCGCCGGTCTGGCTGAAAAGCCGGTGAGATTGATGCGCGCCTGATCGAAGGACGTCAACAGGGAAGCGGGTTGAGCCGCCTTGAGCGTGATGGCGATATCATCATCGCCACGCCAGCCCGTCGAGTCGATCTCCTTTTCTGCAATTCCGATGGCGCGTTCCAGCGCTTTCCAGTCTTCATCCGAGGCGACTCTCCAGCCCACCGGGCAGAGATTGCGAGCATCACTGACATCGTGCCAGTCATACAGACGGCCATATGACAACAGGTTGTCGGGATCATCCTCAGGAATGAATGCCGTCCGGATGGGCGAGCCATCCTGGTAGCGAGTCGTTCTTAGGTTGTCGGCAAGCCAGGTCTGATCGCCAATCTTCACGCTGCGATAGGTATTGCCTTCACTGTCCTGAATCGAGGTCTCCGGCTGGATGATCTCGTCATAAAGGCTGTTGGCAAACGACATGTTCGGAATCATCATCAGGAGACCTGTCACTAGCAGTGATACATTCATGGGATTCACCTCCCTAGAGGTGGCGGGAAGGTCGGTGGTCGGCTCAAGGTCAAATTGACCAGCTCAACTGCGTTGCCTTCTCCGAGACTTGCCATAGCCGGGTCATGACGCTCTTCTCCAGAACGAATGCCCCCAATTCACACTCGCCCACCGGCCCGCCGAAATTCATCAGCCCCGTCGGGCCATGGTAGGCCCGCTGCCTGAGAGTCTCCTCGGTGGCGCACATGACTTCCGGGTAAGCGCCTTTCTCGGCCGTCTGCGCCATTCCCGTCTTCACCATCACTGCCCAGCTGAGTCGAGTCGCCAGATTGGCGTTGTCACGAATCAGTGAGGTATTGGACGCGCCCGGATGGCAGACAAAGACGTTTACCTGGCGGCCTGCCGCCTCAATCCTGTCCTGCAATTCATAGGCGAACATCATCTGTGCCAGCTTGCTGTGGCTATAGACCTTGTTCGGGTGATAGTTGTGCTCCCAGTTCATGTCATCGAACTGGATGGTTTTCAGGCCCATCTTGTGGCCTTCACTGGAGACCACGACGATCCGCCCGTTGGAGGCATCGATGCGCTCGAACAGCAGCCCGCACAGCAGGAAATGCCCGTAGTGATTCACGCCCAGCTGACTTTCGAAACCGTCGACGGTGAGTTGCTGACGGGAAACCTGAGCGATGGCGCCATTGCAGATGAGGGCATCGATCTGCGGGACCTTCTCCAGCACTTCCGCGGCCGCTCTGCGTACGCAGGCCAGTTCCGCCAGATCCATGCGTATATGACTGACATTCGCCGCGGGGCCAAACTCCTCTTGCAGTGCCGCGATGGCCGCCTCTGATCTGGTCGGGTTGCGATTCAGCATCACGACGGCGGCACCCTTGCTCAGCAATATGCGCGTCGCCTGAAAGCCCGCGCCGCTATTGGCGCCGGTGATGAGATAGGTCTTGCCGACGAGCGAGCCGATTCTGTCCGGGGTCCAGCCCTTGGGGCCAAATGGGGTGTTGCGAGTCATGGTCAAGATCCTGATGGCAGGTGTGCGGCGGTTGCGCTTGGGATACGTCAGGGGCGCGCACGAGAGCTGCGTCTGGCTTTGCGTACGGTCGTGTCCTGCGAGCCTTGCGTGTCTGGTGCGTGTTTGCTGTAGAGACACTATAAGTATCGAGAAGGGCGATATATAGGCGCTATAGTCGTTAAAACTTGCCTATTCGTATCGGCAGGAGGGGTGGGCTTGCGGCATTCGCGAACGGGAGTGCTGGTGGCTGCAACAGGCAAAGCGAGTCACACCACAAGCAGCCTGTCTTGTGCGCCAGGCATGAAAAATCCCGCCTCAGGGGCGGGATTCTCGCTGCGGGATTTCACGAGCAGGGGGGCAGTGGGGCGGGAACTGAGGGAGAAGGCGCGACGACGTCTAGTACTGCGCCGCGAGCTTCTAGTACTGCGCAGCGAGCCTCTGGGAAATCTGCGCCACCAGTCTCGGCAGCTCGCGCGCATGGTGCATGCGCAGTGCGCCACGCGGCGTTTCATGGCCGTCGTCGTGATGGGCGAAGTGGATGACCTGCATACCGGCATCCAGCCCTGCCTGTACCCCGACGATGGCATCATCGATCACCACGCAATGTGATGGCGAAAAGCCCATCTGCTCGGCTGCGAGTCGATAGATGCGCGGGTCCGGCTTCCACACGCCCAGGGTATAGGCACTGTAGATATGGCCATCGAAGAAGCGCGCCAGGCGTGTGGTATCGAGTGCCAGACGCACCTTGCGCTCAGGCCCGTTGGACACCACACCACAGGGGTAGCCTTCAAGCTCCATCAAGGCTGCTGACATGCCGGGCATCGCCGTCAGGCGTGCCTTCATCAACTCTTCCAGCAGGGCGCGCATCTCGCCTTCCATGCGCCGTGTGGGCTCTTCTTCCAGAACGCCATGGGCTGCCTCCAGCGTGCGCACGATGCTCATGAAGCGCATGCCGCGAAACTCGTTCATGTAGCGGTCGCTGGTAAACGGCAGACCATAGCGGGGCAGGGTGCTGGACATGGCCTCGGCGAGGAGGATTTCGCTATCAACCAGGGTGCCATCGGAATCAAACAGCAGGCAGAGTTCAGCCATCGATGCCTCTCGTGGGCGTCAGGAATGTGTGGCCTTCGACCTTAGCAGGTTCCCGCTCGCTGTCACCATGTCACGCAGCAAGAGTTGCCGAAAGCGCGCTTGGCAGTGGAGGGAAGCGTGATAGGTATATGAGATTTTCGGTATTAAGATGAGAATGCTTCTCGATCATATTTTTGTTGACAGTATCAACCATCTGCCAATATAGTTGACCTATACCAACCATATGGTGAGTGACACATGAGTCAGGCATCACTCAATGATGTGCTGCATCAGCTGATGCATGTCTATCGCAGGCAGCTTCGTCTGGGCATCCAGCGCTACCAGCTTGATCTGCCTGTCACGCACATTCGGGTGCTGAAGGGCATTGGCCGTACCTCCGAGTGCACGGCGCACAAGATCGTGCAGCATCTGGGGCAGGACAAGGCGCGCGTGACGCGGGTGCTCAATGAATTGATGACGGCGGGATTGATCATCAAGACGGAAAATCCGCAGGACCGTCGCAGCCTGTTTCTCGCCCCCACCGAGGCGGGCCACGACATGCTCAAAGAGATTGAAGCCCTGGAAGATGAGACCGCTCGGCGGATGGCGGGAGACCTCAGCGATGAGGAGGTCGCCATCTTCCTGAAAACGGCATCTGCCATGATCCACAATACAAGCGAGTGTGAAGCACGCGATGCTGAACAACTTGAAGGCGTTTGCCAGAGGAGTGCGCAAGATGGGTAAGCCCGCAATGCGAGAGCTTGAAGTGATTCGTTCCACCCCGGTGACGGAGCATATGCTGCGCGTCACCCTGGGCGGGGAGAATATCGGCTCCATCCCCGAGGGGCAGGAGAGCGCCTATATCAAACTGGTGTTTCCGCGCGGGGAAGGCGAGCGCCCGATGATGCGCACTTATACCATTCGTCATCAGCGTGCGACCGAGATCGATGTCGACTTCGCCCTGCACGACCACGCCGGCCCGGCATCTGCCTGGGCCGTCAGCGCCCAGCCGGGGGGCCGCATCACCATCGGCGGCCCGGGGCCAAAGAAGCTGATCAACATGGAAGCCGACTGGTTCCTGCTGGCGGGTGACATGACGGCCTTGCCGGCGATCAGCGTCAATCTGGCCGAGCTGCCGGCAGACGCGCGCGGCCACGCCGTCATCGAGGTGACCAGCGAAGCCGATATCCAGACGCTTGAGCATCCGGCCGGCATCGAGCTGTACTGGGTCATCAATGCGCAACCGGACCCGAGCGGCCAGCCGCTGCTGGACAAGATCGCCTCCTTGCCGAGTCTGGAGGGCCAGGTGTCTGTCTGGGCGGCCTGTGAATTCGGCAGCATGCGAGCGCTGCGTGCGCACCTCAAGCAGGTGCATGAGATCCCCAAGTCCCACTTCTATGTCTCCAGCTACTGGAAGATCGGCCAGTCAGAAGACGGCCACAAGCTGGCCAAGCAGCAGGACGCCGAGGCGGAAGGGGCGTGATCACGTCACTCCGGTGATCGCCTTGAGGTCTCTGAGCAAGTGAATGAGCTGCTTTTCCCCAATGCCCTGATGCACGCCTGCATCAGGGCATTTCGTTGTCGCAATGAAGCCCTGGCCCTGCAGAAAGCCCTGCGTCATTTGGTGGGATTGCGGTGTCATTTGAAGGGGTGGCTGGCCAGATAATCCTGGGTGTGCTCAATGAAATGGCGGATCCGAAGCGGCAGCACGGCATGATGTTGATAGACCAGATGGATGTCGGCATTGGGCAATTGATACTCCTCGAACAGTATCTTGAGCTCTCCTGCCTCGACATAAGGCGCCACATCCCATTCCGCTCGCAGCACGATTCCGCGGCCATCCAGGGCCCAGCGAAGGGCGCTTTCTCCATCATTGGTGGACAGGCTGCCGCCCACCTTGACGCTACAGGTTTCCTCACTGCCCTGAAATTTCCAGATGCTCCATGAGTCCCGATTCTGATGCAGGGTGATGCATTCGTGGTTGGCCAGTTCATCGGGATGCTGTGGGCACCCGTGGCGGGCAAGGTAATGCGGAGAGGCACAGACGATGCGGCGGTGTGAGGCGATCTTGCGTGCATGCAGATTGGAATCAGGCAGCTCGCCGAATCGAATGGCGACGTCAAAGGCACCATCGACCATGGCGTGCGGGATGTCGGAAAGATGCAATGTCACCTCGACCTGCGGATACGCCTGAACGAAGCCCGAGATGATGGGCGCCATGTACTTGCGCCCGAAGCCCAGCGGGGCGTTCACCTTTAGTCTTCCTCTTACCTGCCCCTCATGGCGGGAAAGCTGCTCTTCCATCTCCAGCACCTGGCTCAAGGTCTGTTCCGCATGGCGCTGATATATCTGGCCTTCGGGCGTGAGGCTCATGGAGCGCGTGCTGCGGTTAAATAATTGAATCTTGAGTCTTTTTTCAATGTTTGCCAGTCGCTTGCTGACGGCTGCCGGACTGATGTCCAGCACGCGGGCGGCGTTGGACATGCTGCCTTCCCGACAGAGCGTCAGGAAGAAATCGAGTTCTGTGAGCGATTGCATTTTCAACTTCCTGGTTGAAGGTGTTGTGAATGCTAGTGCATTGTCGGCTCGGTGGCTCGCTGGCTAGTGTGTGATCACGCCTTGATTCACCCACCCCAATGACAAGAGAGCCTACATCATGAATAGCCACCGTATTGCAGTCATCCCGGGCGATGGTATCGGTCTTGAAGTCATCGAAGCCGGCAAGCGTGTGCTGGAAGTGCTGGCGGAAGACAATACCGATGTCACCTTCGATTTCGTCGACTTCGACTGGAGCTCCGAGCGGTACCTCAAGACTGGCCAGTACATTCCAGATGGCGGCATCGAGGAGCTCAAGACCTTTGATGCCATCTATTTCGGCGCCGTAGGCAGTGAAAAGGTGCCGGATCATATCTCGCTGTGGGACCTGCGTCTCAAGATCTGCCAGGGGTTCGATCAGTACGCCAATGTTCGCCCCGCACGTGTTTTCCCGGGGATCACCAGCCGTCTTCAGCAGGCGGAGGATATCGACTGGGTCATCATTCGCGAGAACAGTGAAGGGGAATACTCCGGGAATGGCGGCCGTGTCCACCAGGGGCTTCCGGAGGAGGTGGGGACTGAAGTCTCGATCTTCACTCGCAAGGGCATCGAGCGCATTCACCGCTTCGCCTTTGAAATGGCGCAGTCCCGTCCGCGCAAGCATCTCACGCTGGTGACCAAGTCCAATGCCCAGCGCCACGGCATGGTGTTGTGGGACGAGATCTTCTTCGAAGTCGCCAAGGACTACCCGGACGTCACGATCACGCGTGAACTGGTCGACGCCATCACGACTCGCATGGTGCTCAAGCCCCACATGCTGGACGTCATCGTCGCGACCAACCTGCATGCCGATATCATTTCCGATCTCGCTGCGGCTCTGAGCGGCAGCCTGGGGATTGCCCC
Source organism: Cobetia sp. Ld8 (assembly GCF_045066615.1). Lineage (NCBI taxonomy): Bacteria > Pseudomonadati > Pseudomonadota > Gammaproteobacteria > Oceanospirillales > Halomonadaceae > Cobetia > Cobetia sp. Ld8. The sequence goes on from NZ_JBISHF010000007.1 coordinate 357,259, forward strand.
GACCGCCAACCTCAATCCGGAAGGCACCTTCCCCTCCATGTTCGAGCCTATCCACGGCTCTGCCTTCGATATCACCGGCAAGGGCATCGCCAATCCGGTGGGGGCCTTCTGGACGGCCGTCATGATGCTGGAGCACCTGGGTGAGACGGCACTGGCCAAGCGCCTCATGACCGCCATTGAAGAAGTGGTCGCTTCGGGTCTGCATGCGCCAGACCTGGGCGGCAGCGCCACCACGCGCGAGATCACCGATGCCGTCTGTGAGCGGGTTCGCGCGACTCGTCAGAGTGCCGCCATCGCCTGACGCAGTTCTTGCAACATCCAGGGGGCAGGAACGCCATGCCTGCCCCCTGCGCGTGAAGGTTCCAACCACAAGGACAATAAAATGGACGCGCAACTTCTGACGCTGGCCATTCTCATGGTCGCGATCGTACTGTTCGTCTCGGAAAAGATTCCGCTTGCCCTGACTGCCATGCTGGTACTGATCAGTCTCGTGCTGGGCGACATCCTCACGCCAGAGGAAGCCTTTTCCGGGTTCATCAACAAGAACGTGATTCTCTTCTGCGCGATGTTCGTCGTCGGCGGTGCCTTGTTCGAAACCGGCATGGCCAATCGTATCGGTGGCATCGTGACGCATTTCGCCAAGACAGAGCGACAGCTGCTGCTGGCCATCATGCTGGTGACAGCGATTCTGTCCGGCTTTCTGTCCAATACCGGCACGGCTGCCGTATTGATCCCCGCGGTGGTCGGCATCGCCAGTCGCTCCGGGATTCGCCGCTCCAAGCTTCTGATGCCACTCGCCTTCGCTTCCGCAATGGGCGGCAATCTGTCCTTGATCGGGGCACCGGGTAACCTGATCGTCGACAGCACCTTGAGCAAGATGACCGATGGCGCCCAGTCATTCGGCTTCTTCTCCTTTGCGATGATCGGTATTCCGATGATGATCTTCGGGCTGCTGTACTTCCTGACCATCGGCTACAAGCTCCTGCCGGACCGCCCCGGCGGCGATGGGGTCGAGATGTATGACGAGCAGCCGGCCATGGCCCCGCTCTGGAAGCAGTACCTGGCGTTGGGTGTGCTGGTGCTCACCATTCTGGCGATGGTTTTCGATGACGTGATCGGCTTCCCCATGCATGTCATTGGTGTCACAGGGGCGCTGCTGCTGGTCTTGACGGGTGTCATGAAGGAGCGCCGTGCGCTGGATGCCATCGACTCCCGCGTCATCTTCCTCTTCGCGGGCATGCTGCCCATGGCCATCGCCATGCAGAAGACGGGGTTGGGCACGATGATGGCGGAGCACGTGGTCGCCTATCTGGGCGAAGCCCCATCACCGCGCGTGTTGCTCAGTGTTCTGTTCGTGATATCCGCGGGACTCTCGCAGTTCATGTCCAATACGGCCACGACAGCCCTGTTGGCGCCTATCGGCGGTGCGATCTCGGTGGGATTGGGCGCTGACCCCAGTGCGGTATTGATGGCGATCTGCATCGGTGGCTCCTGCGCCTTTGCAACGCCGCTGGGCATGCCGGCCAACACCATGGTGTTGGGGATCGGGGGATATCGCTTCAATGATTACGTCAAGGCGGGCCTGCCCCTGGTAGTCGTGGGCTATCTGGTCAGCGTCGTATTGCTGCCCATCATCTGGCCTTTCTATCCGGCCTGATCTTGGGGTCCATTCTACCCAGGCTGATATGCGCGCCATGAAAAATGCCCCACAGGCCTGGCCTTTGGGGCATTTTTTCGTCAGCTGATCGTGAAGTCAGGGACTGAGTCATAAGCTGTAGCTGGCACCCAGACGGATGTCACGGCCCGGTTCCAGCATGCTGTCACCGCTGCTGAGCAGGTAGCTGCTGTGGTCGCTGTAGCGCTTGTCGAACACGTTGTTGACCGCCAGTGTCAGGGTCAGATCCTGCCAGGAGGCCGGGGTCCACTGGGCGCGGATGTCGTGCGTCACGTAGCCCGGCTTCTTCTTGCACAATATTTGCCTGCAGCGTCTGCTGGCGTCGTATCGGGGAGAAAGATCGCGATTGAGTTGCTCGCGTAAGGCATTGCCACGCGCAAGCCGACAGGGTTGCTGGGTAAGTGTTGCTGGATAAGGGTTGCTGGGTAAGGGTTGCTAGATAAGGGCTGCCGGATATCGGTGCGCTCTTTATCGTGCTCGGTTATCGTGGCAAGCCACGCCCCCTTTTTTGATCACCGTCACGTGAGGCACCAGAGTGGATCAAGCAGAAGCACTGTACGAAGCCGTCAATCAGCTCATTCGTGTCCATCAGTTTCGTGACAGGGAAAGCATCTGCCACCACAACGTCTCCGTCGCTCAATGCTATGCACTGGAGACGCTGGTCAAGCGCGGACCGCTGAGACTGCAGGCGCTGGCGGACGAGATGTACCTCGACAAGAGCACGACAAGCCGGGTCGCCGACTCGCTGATCCGCAAGCATTATGTGCGCAAGATCGAGGACCCCAACGACCGGCGTGCCGTTGAGCTCTCGCTGACCCCGGAGGGCAGGGCGCTGTACCAGCAGATTCACGCCGAGCTGGTCGCGGAAGAGGCCTCCATGATCGAGGGCCTGTCGCCGGAGGTCGTGGAGGGCGCAGTGACACTGCTCAACAAGCTGACCCTTGCCGCGCGGCAGCGCCTGGGTGACTGATTGAGCGCCTGGGAGTAGACATTAGCGTGGAGGGATACTAGTTTTGTTGTCACTGACAACATATTGCTGCGAGAGACTGCCATGAGTCGTGATATCACAAGCCTGCCGGTGGCCATCATCGGCGCCGGGCCGATAGGGCTAAGCGCCGCCGTCCATCTGCTGGAGGCAGGATTGGAGCCGATTCTCTTCGAGTCGGGCGCACACGCAGGCGCCAACCTGGCCAGCTGGGGACATGTGCGCATGTTCTCGCCCTGGTCATGGAATATCGACGCTTTAGCGGCCGAGTTGCTGCAGGAGCAGGGGGGGCGGGCACCCGACGCCGCTGCCTATCCCACCGGGGCCGAGTTTCTCGACCGCTATGTCGCACCGCTCGCCGCGCACCCGTCGATCAGCTCGCGCCTGCATGTCGATAGCCGCGTCACCCATGTCAGTCGACAACAGCATGATGTGCTGCGCAGTGGCGGTCGCGATGAGGCGCCCTTCGTGCTGCGCGTCGAGGGCCTTGACGGCCCGCGCGATGTGCTGGCCCGCGCGGTGATCGATGCCTCCGGCACCTACCAGACCCCCAACTGGATCGGCGCGCACGGCATTCCCGCCATTGGTGAGCAAGCGGCGGCCGAAGTCATCGCCTATGGCGTGCCGGACATTCGCGGCACACAAGCGGCTGAGTATGCCGGCAAGTCGGTACTCGTGATCGGCAGCGGCCATTCGGCGCTGAATGCGCTGCAGGACCTGATCGCGCTGGCAGACCACGAAGCGGGGATGCGAATCCTCTGGGGTGTGCGCTGCGCCAATATCGAGGAGGTCATCCGCCCGGCGCCCAATGATGAGCTGGAGGAGCGCAAGGCGCTCGAACTGCGCATCAAGGCGCTGCTTGAGGAAGGCCGGATCGAGGTAGTGACCGGGCTTGCCGTCGAGGCGATCGATCATCAAGCGGGGCGCTGGGTCGTGCAGAGTGGCGAACACTGGCTGCCAGCGGTGGATCGCATCATCGCGGCCACCGGCTTCCGTCCGTCTCTGGGGCTGCTGTCTGAATTGCGTGTCTCGCTGGACCCCGCGACGCAGAGCCCTATCAAGCTTGCGCCGCTGATCGACCCCAACCAGCACAGCTGTGGGTCGGTGCCGGAACACGGCGCGGCCGAACTGCTGCATGCCGAGCCAGGCTTGTACATCCTCGGCATCAAGAGTTACGGCAGAGCGCCGACCTTCCTGATGCGCACCGGCTATCAGCAGGTCAGATCCGTGGTGGCCGCGCTGGCAGACCCCGCCTCCATTCGCCCGGCGCCTGTGTGCAATGCTGCGGCTACCCGCAACGCCTGCTCTGCACCCGCCTGATCGTCGCGCGCAGGCCTGGGAGTGTGATGTGTTGGCAGTAGTGGTGATCGGCGGCTGATACCGCGATACCTGAAACGCCCCACCCACTGATGCGGTAGTGGGTGGGGCGTTTCGTATTTCAGGACTTGTAAGCGATTATCGTAGGGTTCGTTACAGCCCGAATAGGCGGAAAGCTTTCTGGCGAAGTTGTTCGCGGTGATAATCGTTGATCAATGGAAGGTCGTAGCAGGTCACGCCTTCAATATAGATGCCAGTCACCTTCTTGTTATGGTTGTGCGCAGAGAGCGTAATGCGTTGTGCGCAATCTGGCGCCAGTCGTGGGATAAGACTGGACTCACTTACCATGTCTTCGAATCGCCCCTGAGCAAACTTGTATTGCACTCTCTGGTTACCCACGAACTGGTAGCCATCCGTGTCTGTCCATTCGAGATAACGCGCTGAGTGCCCGAGTGACCCTGCAATCACCATCATCAGAGCAGTATTGTCATCATCGGTATTCCAGGCGACAGCTTCTCTTCTGACATGTGCATTGCCCTCCGTTGATGCACTGGCGAACCCTTCACGAGAATCAGAACTTTCCTGTCCTACCAGCTTGAAGCCCTCGGGTTGATTGACCCGCTCGATGGGGTAACCCGGTGAAAGAAAAGCGTGCTGTGTCTTGTCATAACTGGGAGGTGTGGACTGCAAGGCTGCACAACCAGAGAGCAGGCAGAGGGCGGCGAGGCTGGCAAAGGACTTCATGTGACGTTACCTGTCGTTTCCATTGGCTCCGATCAGCTCAGCACTGCTGGCTCTTGAATGCTGCTATCCGAGCCTGTCAGAGGCATGATGGCCAGCATTGCGAAGCCTAACGGAAGTAGATTCTCGCATTATTGATATATATCAACTGCGAGTATTAGATTTTTGATTACGAATATAAAGTGCCAACATTGTGAGGTATTGGCAAGTAACACTTTTGGCACATCTGGGTGCGGCTGATGAATACGAAAAAGCCCGTTACCTTTCGGTACCGGGCATTTTTCGTTCAGTCATGGGGCGTGTGGCTTTGCTCCTTCCCGGGAGCTGGTAAAAGGCTCAGCCCGTCGAACCTGCCTTCTCGGGAGTTGCCTGCTTCAGCTGCACCGGTTTGCGAATGCCGAGGAAGTAGACGAAGACCACCGTCAGCACGACGAAGAACAGGCTGTCCGGCGTGGTGATGAAGGTCATCGGGTTGCCGTTGGAGAGCGTCAGCGCGCGACGCAGGAATTCTTCCAGATTGGGGCCGAGGATGAAGCCGAGCAGCAGCGTGATCACCGGATAATCATGTTTGCGCATCAGGTAGGCGACGATGCCCAGCACCAGCGTCATCATCATCTGGAATACGGAGTAGGTGGCCACGAAGCTGCCGACCACGGCCAGCAGTGCGATGGCGCCATAGAGCACGTCCTTGCGGATCGTGACGATGCGCAGGAAGTAGGGGCCCATCAGGTAGAGCGTGAGAGGAATCAGGATCAGCGCGCTGAACAGCAGCGAGGCCAGCATCGGCGCGATCAGCCCGGATTGCGAGGCCATCAGCTGCGGCCCCGGCTGGATGCCGTTGATCACCAGTACCCCCAGCACGATGGCCGTCACCGGATCGCCCGGAATCCCGAAGGTCAGCATCGGCACCAGGGCGCCACCGCACACGGCATTGTTGGCGCTTTCGGCGGCGGCGATGCCTTGAGGGTTGCCCTTGCCGAAGCTCTCCGGCTTCTTCGAGGTGCGCACGGTTTCCACGTAGGCGAGAAAACCACCCATCGAGCCCCCTGCGCCGGGCAGGGTGCCGACCATATAGCCGATCAACGTCGATTTCAGATAGCAGCCGAGGCCGATCTCGCGAATGGCGCTCAGCGGCGGAATGAAATCACGCCGCTTGAGTTGCTTGCTGGCCTTGAGTTGCTGGCGGATGGCGGCGTCCTTCTTGCGGTTGCCGACCTGAATCAACAGCTCGCTGATGGCGAAGGTACCGATGATGACCGGCATCAGATCGATTCCGGCGGTCAGCTCACTGATGCCGAAGGTGAAGCGGGCCAGCGGCTGCATGGCGTCCAGCCCGACGGTCGCGAGCATCAGGCCCAGGCAGGCGGTGATGCCAGCCTTGCGGATGTTGCCGCGTTGGGCGACCACGATCACGATCAGCGCGAAGGCGATCAGCGCGCACTTGCCCGTCGTCTTGACCAGCAGTGAGGCCTCGGCGATGAAGGGGGCCAGCACGATCAACAGCAGCGCGCCGAGGCTGCCGCCGATCATCGAGCCGAAGGAGGCATGGCCCAGCGCCAGCGCGCCTTCGCCACGCTGCTGCATGGGATAGCCTTCCAGCGCTGTCATCATCGAGGACGGCGCGCCGGGAATATTGATGGTGGTGGCCGTGATGCTGCCGCCACACATGCCAGCCATGTAGATGCTGGCACACGCCATCAGGGCGGTGGTGACATCGAGGCTATAGGTCAAAGGCAGCAGCAGGGCGAGTGCCAGCGTCGCGGTCAGACCCGGGATGGCCGAGAAGATGGTGCCGATGACGAAGCCGGCGGCCACGTAGAACAGGATCACGGGGTCGAGCAGCAGGGCGAAGCTCGAGAATACCTGGGCGATGAATTCCATGGGTCAGCTCCCGTTGCCCAGGCCGAGCGCAGACAGATCCAGCGCAGGGAGATGGACGTTGAACAGTTGCTCGAAGAGCCCATAGCCCAGCGCGGAAATGGCGCAGGCGATCACTGCCTTGCTGATCCACTTGTCACGCCCCGCGAACAGCAGCATCACCGCGAAGACATACAGCGCTGACGACAGCAGGTAACCCAGATGCGAGAACGCCAGGATATAGAGCGCGGTCACCAGCATCAGGCGCAGCGCCGGCGAGAACACAGGCGAGCTTGCGTCGCTGTCCGTGCTGGGGGCGTCATCGTCGGCGGTCTCGGTGCTGGCGGACTTGCTACTGCGGGAGTCGCAGCTCGCCCGGTGTTGGCTCACCAGCTGCGCCACGCAGAGCACGAGCGCGATGCTGCCGATCAACACGGGGAAGAAGGAGGCCGTCAGGCGGCCATTGTCCAATGGCGGCGCCATCTGGAAGGCACTGATCAGATAGAGGGCGCTGATGGCGGTCATGACCAGCGTCAGCGGTGTCGCCCCGCTGAGCAGCCAGTGACGCCGGACGGGAGGAGAGGCGGAAGGAGACATGACAGAATTCCCTGGCGGCGCCCGTGGCCGAGCGCCGCTTGACGATGGAAGTGAAGGAGGACGGGTAGAGGTGGGATTGCAGCGGCACTCAGAGGTGCCGCCTGCCAGCGCGTCTACAGGCCGAGTTCATCCATGGCAGTGAAGGTCTTCTGTTGATAGTCCTCGATCCAGGCGTTGACCTCATCGGCCCCCAGCCAGCTGGGCGTGACGCCGACTCCCGTAATCCACTTCTGGAATTCTGGTGTCTCGTAGGCGCTGTGGTAGGCGCTTTCCAGGGTGCTGACCACATCTTCCGGGGTGCCCTTGGGCACGGCCAGCACGATGAAGCTGCCGGTCTCGAGATTGCCGCCCAGTTCGCTCATCGGCGGCACTTCCGGGTAGGCCGGATTCTGCTCGGAGGAGAACTCGACGAGGCCGTGGGCGTCGCCGGAATCCAGAATGCCGGAGAAGTCTCCCAGGCTCGAGATGGCGCCGTCGATCTCACCGGAAAGCAGGGCCTCGGCCTCGGCGGTGGAAGAGCCCGGATAGGTGATGACATTGAATTCGACGCCCGCTGCCGCTTCCAGGCGGCGTACCGCCAGATAAGGGCCAGAGCCCTGCGGAGCGACGCCGATCCTCACGGTGCCGGGGTTTGCACGGGCGGCCTCGATCAGTTGCTCATAATTCTCGTACCCGGACTGCCTGGAGACCACGATGGCATCCGCTTCCTTGGTGATGCGGGCGAAGGGGATCATCCGGTCCAGCGAATAGCCTGGCACCAGGTTGCCGCGGGGCAGGGTGATGATGCTGTCGTAGGTCAGTACGCCGACGGTATGGCCATCGGGACGCGCCTTGCTGAGCTGCATCAGGCCGGTGGCGGTGATGGCGCCGCCGATGTTCTCGACGTAGATCGATTTCGGCAGGTCCTGCTCGGCAAGGTTGCTGATCTTGCGGCTGATGGCGTCGGCACCACCGCCGGCCGGCCATGGCACGATCAGGCGAATGTCACGCACGGGATAGTCGGCCTGCACGCCGCTGCTGACGAAGGGCGAGGCCGCCACCATGCCGGAAAGGGCCAGCGGGGCGAGCAAGGCCAGCAGAGGACGACTGCGGCGCTTGCGGTCTGCGCGGGATTGCTGACTGGCATCAGAGCTGGCGTGCACGTTGGCCTGACGGCTATTGAGATGGCTGTTGAGACAGCTGTTCAGACGGGTCATGGCATGACTCCAGTGTTGTTATGGTTGTGGTCACTCGAGGCGCATTGAGGCAGGAGGGATGGCGGACGACAGGTCGGCGTGGCCTGTCGTCCGTGGCCGCCGTGGACAAGACGGCGGCTGGCGAGCCGATTACTGCTTGGCGGCCATGTAGCGTTCGAATTCTGCACGCGCTTCATCGGTCGGCGGATACAGACCGATCACCGGCGTGCCGTTGCGTACCTTCTCCAGCACGTAATCCTCGAAATCTTCCATCTGGCTGGCTTCCTCGGCGATCTCGTCGGCCAGTTCCAGCGGCACGACCATGACACCATCGGCATCGCCGACCAGTACATCGCCCGGGAAGACCGGCACGCCACCGCAACCGATCGGCACCTGCAGTTCTACCGCGTGATGCTTGGTCAGGTTGGTCGGCGCGCTCGGCTTGGCGCAGAAGATCGGCAGGTTCATCTCGGCGGCGGCGCCTGAATCACGAATGCCGGCATCGGAGACGAAGCCCGCGCACTGACGATACTCCAGACGTGTCAGCAGAATGCTGCCGGCGCTGGCGGCCGAGGCGTCCTGGCGGCAGTCAGACACCATCACGTGACCGGCCGGGACGGTTTCCACCGCCAGACGCTGCGGGTGCTTGGGGTCGCGGAAGGCGGCGACGGTATCGATGTCTTCCCGCGCCGGGATGTAACGCAGCGTGAAGGCCTGGCCCACCATCTGGGTGGTCCTGTTGTTCATCTGCACCACGTTCTGGATGAAGGTGTTCCGCAGACCGCGCTTGAACAGCAGGGTGTGCAGGGAGGCGGTGGAGGCACGCATCAAACGCTCGCGGGTCACGGAGGAGAGCTCGGCGTAGCTGGGATGCTCTGTGGAGGTAATGGCAGTCATATGGCGTCCGTCGTCAGTATAGGTAAGGAGTCTCGGCTCTCGGCAACGTGCTTGGCCCAAGTGATCAGTCGACACGTGCGTCTGATGTGCTTTCGAGACTCACTATAGGGGGGGAGGGATGACTGATCAAACAAATATTGACAACTTTTGATGAGCAATAAGTCTAGTGTCGTGACCCGAAAAGCGCGTCTTGGTGGCCGCCAACAGACATGTCACGAAAGGGGTGTGGCATCGATTGCGCAAAGAGGAATGATGGTGAGCTATTGAGTAATGATAGCAATCTACTGATTGTAAGGGGTTTTTTGTAAGGTGTGAGCGCGATGGGTATCTGATCGGCCTGGTATCTCGAGACGCGATCAAGGGTTGAGCCCATCTTCAGAGGGGTGTGCGCCGGGAGAGCCGCTCGCCGGCAGCGACATAGGTCGCATGGCAGCACCTGACACAAGTTGTCATATTTTGTCGGCAGGTGGCATTTGCCCCCTTTGACCGTCAAGGAGATGACATGGAAGCGACATGGCGCTGGTTCGGTCCCGCGGACCCCATCACGCTCGAGGAAATTCGCCAGACCGGCGCGACAGGTATCGTGACGGCGCTGCATGAGATTCCCAATGGCGAGGTCTGGCCGCTGGAGGCCATTCGTGAGCGCAAGGCGCAGATCGAGGCGGCCGGCCTCCGCTGGTCGGTGGTCGAGAGCATTCCGGTGCATGAGAGCATCAAGCAGGCCGCGCCCGGCAGTGATCACCATATCGCCAACTATCAGCAGTCGCTGCGCCACCTGGCGGAATGCGGGATCGGCACCGTGTGCTACAACTTCATGCCGGTGCTGGACTGGACGCGCACCGACCTCGCCTGGCAGCTGCCGGAGGGCGGCACGGCGTTGCGTTTTGATCAGGATGCCTTCGCGGCCTTTGATCTCTATCTACTGGAGCGCCCCGGCGCCGAGCACGAGTACAGCAGCGCAGAGCAACAGGCCGCGCTCAGGCATCTGGCGTCGCTCGATGATGCCGGACGCGAGACGTTGATCCGCACCATCATCGCGGGGCTGCCGGGGGCGGAAGAAGGCTACACGCTGGCCCAGTTCCGAGCGGCGCTGGCGTCCTATGACGGTATCGATGCCGCGCGACTGCGCCAGCATCTGGCCACCTTCCTCAAGGCCATCGTGCCGGTGGCGGAAGAAGTCGGCATTCGACTGGCCATTCACCCTGATGATCCGCCGCGGCCGATGTTTGGCCTGCCACGCGTGGTCTCGAGCATGGTGGATGCCGATTGGCTGCTGGGCGTCGTGCCCAGCCCCGCCAATGGCCTGACGTTCTGCACCGGCTCCTACGGGGCCAACCCGGAGATTGATCTGTGCATCATGGCGCGGCGCTTCGCCCCTCATATCCACTTTGCCCATCTGCGGGCCACCGGGCGTGACAGCGAGGACAAGCGTTCCTTCCATGAGGCTGAGCATCTCGAGGGTGACCTGGACATGGTGGACATCATCAGCGTGCTGGTCGCGGAGGAGCGTCGTCGCCTGGTATCGGGCGGCGCGCCCTTGCCGATGCGCCCGGATCACGGCCACCACATTCTGGATGATGCCAGGCGCGAGACCCGCCCGGGGTATCCGCTGTATGGGCGCATGAAGGGGCTGGCGGAAATCCGTGGCCTCGAGATGGCGGTCCAAAGACTGGCCTGACGGCGGGACGCAATCCAGACATAAACGCAAACACGAACGGCCACCCGCGGTCTTGAGACCGGGGTGGCCGTTCGTGTTTGCTGCAGGTCGGGATGTCTGCTGATTCTGGTCTCAGAGTTCAGAGTTCAGAGCCAAGAGTTCAGACGACCGCAGGTTTCAGTCTTCGACGATGTCGAAATCACCATTGGTGCGCACGTAGAGCAGGGTATCGGCGCCGGTGGTGATGTCATGGGTGATCTCGCCCTGAGAGCCGAAGTAGCTGCCGGTCGCCAGGCTCTGGCTGTCGTCCTTGCCTTCGGTCTCGTGGGTCAGGTCGCCCTTGATGACCACGGCGCGGAATTCGTCGGCGTGGCTTTTGATTTCGCCGGAGAAGTCGGCCGGCAGTTTCACCAGGCGGCCGCTCAGCTGGCCGACGTCCGGGTTGCCCCACAGGAAGGCGGTCTTCGGGCCTTGCTCGGCGTCGTCGCTGCCCGGCAGGTTGATCCAGCGGATGTCATTGGCATCCAGCCATACCATGTTGTTCTCTGCGACATTCAGCGGCTCTTCATCGTTGTGGAAGGCCTCGGATTCCGGCTGTACCAGGTAGGGCCCTTCATTGATCTCGATGTAGGCCATGTTGACCTTGTCTCTGGCCGCGGTGATGTGCGATTCCCCTGCCGGCTGGATCCAGAACGAGCCTGCGGGCAGCCACTGCTCATCGGCGTTCTTGTCATCGTTGTGGACCTCGCCCTGGATGACCACGCCACGGTAGGTGATGTTGTGGATGTGGGGCGGTGAGGAGAAGCCTTCGTTGAACTTCACCAGGAAGCCCGAAGCGCCATCCTTGGTGCGATCGCCCCACAGGTCGCCGGCCGCCGGGCTCTGGTCACCGCGCAGCGGGTTCAGGTAGCCCCAGTCGATGTCGGACTGCTGGACGACTTCACTGGACGGCGTGAGCGTGGAGTGGTCATCGGCGTGGGCGGTCATGCTGGCGAAGGCGACCGAGAGGCCGAGAAGAGCAAGGGAGAAGGGACGTTTCATGGTGGCTGCCTGTCTGGTCATGGGAAGAAGGAGGACAATGCCGATGCGCTGGCAATCGACGCAGTGAATCTTGGAGCGGGCAGGCGGCGGGATATAGCGGCAGATGGCGTAAAGACTTTCAATCAAAGCATGATAATCAGCCGTTCATCTTGGGCGTGTTAACGGCGCCAGACCCCGAGGCGATGCCATGACATGCGGCGTGGCGCTCACCTTGAGGTGAGGAGGATTTCTCGACAGATCACGACGTTGGCGCGCTTTTGGCGCGGGTTCGTGCCGCTGGTTCGGCCCGGCCCGCCGGGGTGAGGCGGGCAAAAATGAGCCGCTAGGGGAAGGCAGGGAGGTGTGCGAGGACGAGAAATTGGCAGTTCCGGACATTCCTCAAACAGTTTTCGGAATGTCCGGATAATACGCCGGGTCAGACGAAGTCAGGGGCGATGAGGCGCGGAATGGTCAGCACGAATTCCGGGAACAGGATCATCAGCAGGATCACGGCCAGCATCACGCCCAGATACAGCATGGTGGTCGCCATGGCCTTGAGCAGTGGAATGCCGCCTATCTTGGCGGAAATCATCAGGCACAGGCCGTAGGGCGGCGTAATCAGGCCCAGCCCCAGCGCCATCACGCCGATGACACCGAACTGCACGGGGTGCACGCCTGCCGACATCGCCAGCGGATAGAAGATGGGCGCCATGATCGCCATCGCGGGCAGGGCATCCATGAAGGTGCCGATCACCAGCAGCACGATGGTCATCACGATCAACAGCACCGTCGGGTCGGTGATGCTGACGCCCGCCATCAGCTTGGGCGGAATCTGATAGAAGCTGATCAGATAGCCGAAGATGGCCGCGCCCACCAGGCTGAACAGCGACAGCGAGCACAGCCTGACGGTGTCGGTGGAAGCATTGAGCAACTTGGTGAGATCCAGCTCGCGATAGACCACGAAGCCCAGCGCCAGCGCATAGACCACCGCGATCACCGCGGCCTCGGTGGGGGTCACGGTGCCCAGGGTGATGCCACCGATGATGACGATCGGAATCCCGGCGGCCAGCAGGCCATCCTTGCCGGAGCTGGCCAGCTCCTTGAGGGTGGCGCGCTTGCGCACCGGCACATCATAGCGGCGGACGTAGCGGGTATTGAGCAGCAGCTGGGCCACGCCGATCATCACGCCGGGCAGGATACCGCCCAGAAACAGGCCGGCGATCGAGGTATTGGTCAGCGCGCCCCACACGATCATGTTGATCGACGGCGGGATGATGGTGCCCATCACGGAGGAGGCCGCGGTGACCGCGACGGCGAAGCTGATTGGATAGCCTTCGCGTTTCATGGCCGGAATCAGCACCGTGCCCACGCCGGCACTGTCGGCGGTGGAGGAGCCGGACACCCCGGCAAACAGCATGCTGACCAGCACATTGACGTGGGCCAGCGCGCCACGGAAGTGGCCGACCAGACGCATGCACAGCGTGATCAGACGGTCGGTGATCCTGGCGGCATTCATCAGGTTGCCGGCCAGCAGGAACAGCGGCACGGCCAGCAGCACGAAGGAATCCATGCCGTTGTACATGCGCTGGAACATGATCCAGTAGGTCAGGCGCGGGTCGAGCAGAATCAGCGTCGTCGCCGTCAGCACCAGCGCCATGGCGATGGGGATGCCGATCACGATCAACACGCCCAGCACGCCGAACAGCAGCCAGGGCATCAGGTAGAGCCAGTCCATTGGCATCATGACAGGGGCCTCCGATCAGTCGCGCCATGCGCATGGCTGGCGATGGCGGGAGACAGAACCGCTGCCGTCTCCTCCGGTGTTGCCAGTTCTTCTGCCTCATTGGGCGTATTGAGCGCCTTCTCCATGGCTTGCATGCCGTGCAGCCAGGCATGCAGCAGCCGTTGCAGGCTGAACAGCACGATGAAGACGCCGCTGACGGTGAATACCGAGTAGACGTAGATCATCGACAGTCCCGAGGCCATGGCACTGCGGCGCAGACCGGAAAGGGCGAAGTCCTTGCCGTGCACGATGAACAGTACCCCCAGCAACAGGCAGGCGAGATCACGGATCCAGCGCGTGACGAGATCGGCACGGCTGCCACGCGCAAAGGCTTCCAGCACGAAGTGATCGGCGTGCAGCACCCCGACCGCGGTGCCCAGCATCACCATCCACTGGAAGGCGAAGCGGCTGAATTCCTCGGTCCAGAACAGGCGCGGCAGGAAGGCCAGATTGCGACTGGCGATCTGATAGATGATGAAGACGATGAAGCTTGCCAGCAGCGCCAGCAAGACGAGATAGAGCAGACGTTCGAGCGTCCGGTTCAGGCGCGAAAGCCCTGAGAGCACAGGATGCATGGCACTGTCCTCAAGAAGAGTGCGAGGGGGAGGAGCTCGACGCAAGGCGGCGAGATCATTCAAGCCAACCTGAAGATGGGGCAGCCAGACGCTGCATGACTGCCCCTCAGGCGTGACTTACTTGACCGCACGCACCTTGTCGTAGATTTCCTTGAGGCCCATCTCGGCGATCACTTCCTTGAGTGGCTCGGCCACGATTTCCTGCATGCGCTCACGGTCGATCTCATGCAGCTTGGCGCCCTGCTTCTCGAGCTCGGCGAGGGCTGCCGCGTCCTGCTCCAGCTGCACCTTGCGGGCATAGGCCGCCGCGTCATGGGCCGACTCCATCAGGGTCTTCTGCTGCTGCTCATCCAGGTTGTCCCAGGACATCTTGGACATGGTCAGCAGGCGCACGGTGATGTCGTGCTCGGACAGCGCGATATTGGGCGCGACTTCGTGGAAGCGCATGCGCAGGGTCCATTCCGGCTCGTTGAGCAGACCGTGGATCGCGCCCAGCTGGATGGCGGTGTAGATCTCCTTCCAGGCCACCACGCTCGGTTCGACCCCGAGTGCCTGCCAGGCGACGATCAGCGGCTTGGTCGGGTTGGTACGCAGCTTGAGGCCCTTGAGGTCATCGAGTGAGGTGACCTCGCGCGAGCTGACGATATGCCGCTTGCCGCCCCCGAAGTAGGCCAGCACCTTCACATCGGTCTCGTCACTGATCTTCTGGGCGATCTCCTGGCCGACATCGCCATCCAGCACTTTCTGCCAGTGATCGACATCGCGATACAGGAAGGGAATCGTGAAGACGTTGGCGGTGGGCGAGAAGTCGGTGATCAGCCCGGGGCTGACGATGGACATGTCCAGCGCGCCGGCCATCTGTTGCTCGAACATCTCGGTCTCATGGCCCAACACCGAGTTGCCCATGATGGTCATGGTGATGTCGCCATCGGTCTTCTCGGCGAGCAGGTCGCGCAGCCGCTCGGCGCCGAGTTGATAGGCGGTATCTTCGGTGCCGGCGTGGCCGAAGCGCAGTTCCATCGCCTGGGCGCTGGCCGAGACACCGAGCGTGGCGCCCAGCAGGGTGCCGGTGGTGGCCGCGATGGCCAGGCTCTTGCCTAGCCCCTTGCCCAGCCGGGAGCCCAGACGTGAGCGCTGGGAGGGATAATTAGAAATAGAGAGAGAGGCATTGGTTGGATTGATCCAATTCAGCATGATGGCGTTTTCCTTGGCGTTGTTTGTTGTTGTGCCTTGCATCTTCTGGTCTTGCAGTCTTGCCGTGTTGCGCTTGCCAGACCGACAGTCTCCAGACGGCCGGTCCATGCTCGGGGGCTGCGCGGCTTGTCGATGCTCTCCAGGCATGACGTGCCGTTCAGCTGAAGCTTGGTATCACTCCTTTGGGGGCGTCGCGACGCTGGCGTCGTCAGGACTCCCGCAGGAGCGGCGTATCTTGAGTTCCGGCGGCATGATGACGCTCTCTCGCTCGCCGCCGGGATTGGCGATCCGGCGCAAGGCCAGGCGCGCCGCCTGCTCCCCGATGGCGTAGGGGTGCGTGGCGATACTGGTCAGGGGCGGGTCGCCCAGTTCGGCTTCCTCGACGTCATCGGTGCCGATCACGGCGCAGTCGCGGCCGGGCTCGAGCCCCATCTGGCGCAGGCCCAGCATGGCGCCGAAGGCCACCAGGTCGTTGTGGCAGACCACCGCCGTCGGGCGCGGGCTTTCCTGCATCAGACTCTTGATCAGTTCATGGCCGACGCGTCGGGTCACGCCATTGCCGCGTACCAGACGGCGATAGGCCAGGCCGTGGCGATCCAGCGCGGCCTGATAGCCCAGCCAGCGGTCATGGCTGACCGAGTGATCCGCGCCGCCGATGAAGGCGATGCGCTGATGGCCCAGGCCGACGAGATGATTGACGGCCATCTCGGCCACGCGCCGGAAATCGGTGCCGGCGTAATCGAAGGGCGGCGCGTCCAGATAGCGCATCACCTGGATGCAGGGCATGCCCCAGTCGGCCAGTTGATGGATCAGGTTGGGGTCTGTGTGTTCGGCGGGGCACAGCAGCAGGCCATCGACGCGATGTTCACGCATGCGCTCGATGAAGCGCTGCTGACGCTCGGGGGAGTCCTCGCTGTTGGCGAGAAATGACACATAGCCTTCCTGATGCAGGGCGGCATCGATCCCCGCGACCATGGAGCCGAAGAAGGGGTTGGCGATGTCATAGACCACCACGCCCAGGGTGGCGGTGCGGCTGCCACGCATGGCGGCGGCGCCACGGTTGTAGACATAGCCCAGCGCCTTGATGGAGACCTGGACCTTCTCGCGGGTGCGCTTCGCCACCAGCGGGCTTTCGCGCAACACCAGCGAGACCGTGCTGCGCGAGACCTTGGCGTGGGCCGCGATATCCTGGAGCGTGATGCTGCTCGAGGCGCCCTGGGTTGAATGGCCCTGAGTCGAATGGCCCTGTGATGACGGGTCGGCATCTTCCCGAGCAGGGGGTGGCGTGATGGGCGCTTTCATGGCGTCGTTCCTGGGCATTTTCTTGTTGTCATCCCAAGCCTGGGCTGGGGTGCTGGCGTTTTGGATTGTTCCAATTCCTTGTCGTCAGCATAGAGCAATCCCTCGGCTATCCCTTCAGCACTTTGGTCTGGCAGCCCGTGCTAGCGGCGCGTCCAGTGGGCTTCATTGACCGCGCTCAAGGGGGATTCGCCTGCCAGCGCCAACAGCAGGTTGTCCAGCGCACGCTGCGCCATGGCGCGCCGGGTCTCATGGGTCGCCGAGCCGATATGCGGCAGCGCCACGACCTGAGGCAGGCGTGTCAGCGGCGAGCTTGCCGGCAGTGGTTCCTGCTCGAAGACATCCAGCCCCGCCCCACGAATGCCGCCGCGCTCGAGACACTCGATCAAGGCGCCTTCATCGATGACGCGCCCGCGGGCGATGTTGATCAGAAAGGCGCTGGCGGGCATCAGGTCCAGTTCGCGCTTGCTGATCAGGCGTTCGGTCTGCTCGCTGAGCGGGACGGTGACGCACACGAAGTCGCTGGTCTTGAGCAGTGAGTCCAGTTCGACACGGGTCGCGCCAAGCTCGCTTTCCAGCTCAGGCTTTGGGGAGGTGTTCGAGTACTGGATGCGCATGTTGAAGCCGAGCGCGCCGCGCCGTGCGATCGCCGCGCCGATGCGCCCCATGCCGATCATGCCCAGTGTCTTGCCGTGCACATCCGTGCCGAAGTGGGACGGTGTGAGGCTCGCTGTCCATTGGCCATCGCGAACCTTGCAGGCCAGCTCCACCGCGCGCCGCGCCGTGGCCATGATCAACAGGAAGCCGGTGTCCGCCGTGGTCTCGGTCAGCACATCCGGGGTATTGCACAATAGGATGCCGCGCGCGTTCATCGCCTCCAGCGGGTAGTTGTCATAGCCCACCGAGACCGAGCAGATCACCCGCAGTACAGGGGCGGCGTCCAGCAGCGCTGGCGTGATCACATGGCCTGAGCTGATCAGGCCGTGGGCGTCATGCAGGGCATCGCGCAGCGCGTCTTCCCGCGCCTGTGCCGACAGGCCCTCAGGCAACACCACGACATCATGATGCTCGCGCAGGGTGCTCATCTGGTCATCGTCGAGTGCCTTGAGCACGACGACCTTGCGGCGGGGCAGGGGGTTGGCCGCATCGCTGGCCATCTGGCTGGCACCCTGGGGCGAGTAGTGCTGTGCGTGCATGGAGGTCTCCTTGAGTTCATGAGCGTTCGACAGGAACGGATCGACAGGCGCGGATCGCGGCTCAGGACACGAGACTGGCGGCCTCTCCGTTCTCGATCGCCGTGAGTGTCTGGCGATCCGGCAGGCCCTCCATGTCACCGCGCACCTGCACCGCACGACTGCCCAGCAGGTTGGCGCGCAGCATGGCAGCTTCAGGTGACAGTCCATCGAGCAAGGCGCTGATGGCACCCACCGCAAAGGCATCGCCGGCACCGACGGTATCGACGACCTGGTCGACGCGCTGGCCGGTGACACTGAAGGCGGCTTCCTGGCCGCCGATCAGCCCACGGTAATAGCTTCCCTCGGGGCCGAGCTTGATGATGACGGCCTTGGCACCTTGTTCGAGGTAGTGGCCCGCGATGGCCTCGGGGGTCTTGTGGCCGGTCAGACGTTCTCCTTCCGCCAGTCCCGGCAGTACCCAGTCAGCGCGGCTTGCCAACTGATTGAGGGTGTCGCGCATCTCACGCTCGCTGGACCACAGGGTGGGGCGCAGATTGGGGTCGAACGAGATGCTGGCCCCTGAGGCGCGGGCCTGCTCGAAGAGGTGGAAGGACAGCTCGCGGCAGCTGGGGGAGATGGCCGGCGGAATGCCGGTGGCATGCAGGTGGCGCAGGGCGCTGAAATCGATGCCATCGGCATCGCGTGCATTCATGCGGCTGGCGGCGCTGCCCTGGCGGAAGTACTCCACGTGGGGGTCTTCGCCCTGGCTGGCGCGTGCCTTGAACATCAGGCCGGTGGGCGCCTCGCTGTCCCGGGTCAGATGGCGGCAGTCCAGGCCATTGTCTTGCAGGGTCTGGCGCAGATAGTGCCCGAGACTGTCGTCGCCCACGCGGCTCAGCCAGCCGACGTGGAACCCCAGGCGGGCGAGGCCGATGGCGACGTTGGTGTCGGCCCCGGCGATACGGCGCTCGTAATGTGATACGTGCGCAAGATCTCCCTCGCTCTCGGCGACCAGCATGGCCATGGCTTCGCCAAAGGCGAGGATTTCCAGTGGCGAGGAAGAAGGGAAAGAGGTGGGCGTCGAAGACGCGCTGGCTTGCTCAGACATCATGGCGTGTCCTTTGTCCTGGAGACATTCCTTGTTTTTGTCAGGCATGACGGCGCGGCTGGCGAAGCCGCGCCGTCATGGTAGTGCTGCACCGATAGTGCTGCGCCGTCTTGCTGGTCGCGCGTGTCACTTGTTGCGTACTGATTGTTGCGTACTGATTGTCGCGTACCCGTTGCCGACAGACTCAGTGCTGGCGCTTGCCGTCCACCAGGCGTGGCAGGTCGGCGCTGTCACGCAGGCTCGGGCTCAGCAGCGCTTCGGGCAGGTCCTGGTAACACACCGGGCGCAGGAACCGTTCGATCGCCGCGCTGCCCACCGAGGTGGTGCGGCTGTCGGAGGTGGCAGGCCAGGGGCCACCGTGGACCATCGCCTGACAGACCTCGACACCGGTCGGCCAGCCATTGGCGAGAATGCGCCCCGCGCGGCGTTCCAGTACCGGCATCAGGCTGCGCGCGGCATCGATATCGGCATCGTCCAGATGCAGGGTGGCGGTCAGCTGGCCTTCCAGGTGCTCGCAGACCGCACGCATCTCGTCCAGATCGCGACAGGCGATGACCAGCGAGCTGGCACCGAAGACTTCTTCCTGCAATGCGGCTTCACTCAGGAAGTCGCTGCCGGTGGTGCGGAACAGAGCGGTCTGACACGGACTTGCGTTGTCACCATCCAGCGCACCGCGCGCCACTTCCTGTACCTGAGGCAGGGCAGAGAGTTTCTCCACGCCACCGCGGTAGGCGTCGTGAATGCCCGGCGTCAGCATCGTCTGGCAGGCACTGGCCGTGACGTTGTCGGCGGCGGTGTTGAGGAAGCGCTCCAGCGCCTCACCTTCCAGCGCCAGCACCAGCCCCGGATTGGTGCAGAACTGGCCGGCTCCCATGTTGAGCGAGGCGATGAAGGCCTGTCCCAGCGCTTCAGCGCGGGCTTCCAGCGCGGCCGGCATCAGCAGTACCGGGTTGATGCTGCTCATCTCGGCGTAGACCGGAATCGGTTGCGGGCGGGCTTGAGCCGTCTTGAGCAGTGCCGTACCGCCACTGCGCGACCCGGTGAAGCCGACGGCCTGAATGCGCGGGTCATTGACCAGTGCCTGGCCCAGGGTGTTGCCGCTGCCGTAGAGCAGCGAGAAGACGCCTTCCGGCAGGTTGCAGCGCTTCACGGCACGCTGGATGGCAGCCCCGACCAGCTCGGACGTGCCCGGGTGAGCGGAATGCGCCTTGACGATGACCGGGCAGCCCGCCGCGAGGGCCGAGGCGGTATCGCCACCGGCCACCGAGAAGGCCAGCGGGAAGTTGCTGGCCCCGAACACCGCCACGGGGCCGAGACCGATGCGCCGCTGGCGCAGGTCGGCACGTGGCATCGGGCTGCGTTCCGGCATGGCCGGGTCGATGCGCACATCCTGCCATTCCCCGGCGCGTACGACACCGGCGAACAGACGCAGCTGACCGCAGGTGCGGCCGCGTTCGCCTTCCAGACGTGCGCGTGGCAGGCCGGTTTCCTGAAGGGCGCGTTCGGTGATCTGCTCGCCGATGGCCTCGATTTCCTCGGCGATGGTCTCGAGGAAGCCGGCGCGGGTCTCGGCGTCCGTCTCCCGGAAGCTGTCGAAGGCGTCATGTGCCAACTGGCAGGCCAGCTCCACCTCGCGGGCACCACCGGCCGGATAGGCGGGGTCCAGTCGTTCGCCATTGGCAGGATTGATGGCATGAACCGGCTTGCCGTCAGCCAGCAGGCTCTGCTGGCCGATGAGCTGATGGCCGCGCAGTGTCGTCTGATCGGAAGGTGACATGAGGCGTCTCTCTTTTCGTTGGGCGTGCTGTGCGTGGGACGTACGGTGCGTGGGGCCTGGGGTGCTTGGTAGGTGCTGTGCTTAGGACGCGCGGAGGGCCAGGGGGGGCAGCCGCCTCGACAGGCCAGGCCGGTCGAGGCGTCACCGCCTTGGGGGGCGCGTCACTTCACGTCATTCCACCGCGCTGAAGGTGACAGGCGACATGCCTTACGGGCACATCTGGCCGCCGTTGATGTCGATCACCTGACCGGTGATGTAGCCACTGGTGGCGTGCGAGGCGAGGAACAGGAAGGTCGGCGCGCATTCTTCGGAGGTGCCGAAACGGCCCATGGCGATGCTGCCGGCGATCTTGGTGCGCAGCTCTTCGCTCTTGTCGGCATGGAAGACGGTATCGATGGTGCCCGGCGACACGATGTTGAAGCGCACGTTGTCCTTGGTGAATTCCTTCACCCAGTTGCGATGCAGGTTGTGCAGCATGGCCTTGGTGCCGCCGTACAGGGAGGCGCCCAGACCGCCGCCTTCGCGACCCGCGATTGAGCCGGTGCTGATGACGCTGGCGGTGGTGCCGGAGTCCTTGGCGGAGGCCTTCAGGTGCGGCATGGCGTACTTGGTGGTCATGATCGCGGAGCGCAGGTTCAGGTCCATCACCAGGTCGAAGGCGGCATCGTCCAGACTCTCGAGTCCTGCACGCACGCCCAGGCCACCGGCGTTGTTGACCAGTACGTCCATGCCGCCGAAGGCCTTGGTGAAGTCTTCCACCAGTGCGGCGCAGCCTTCACTGGTGGACAGATCACGTGCGAAATATTCAAAGCGTGCCCCGGTGGCTTCCAGCTGGGCGATGGCGTCACGCGCGGCGTCATCCTGCTGACGGCTGTTGATGCCGACCACGGCACCCTCACGGGCGAAGGCGACAGCGGCTGCCAGACCAATGCCCTTGGTAGAGCCGGTGATGAGAACTTTCTTCTGCTTGAGATCGGTGAACATGTGGGATTCCTGACGGTGGAAAGCCGTACGCTCTTGGAGGCGGCATGGCGAATGAAAGGTGGAGGGGCCTGCGGCGAGCATCGGCTCCCTCTCGGCACGAGTCACCTTAGCCCAGACAAACAGGATCGACAAACAAATAATGACAACTAGCGAATAGTGCTTTAGTGCAGTCCCGCCTCTCGACTGACATGAGAAGGCTGTCATGAAGCCCGGCTCGCGCGGTGCTGACTGGGGCTGTAGGAAGAGGGGGCTGTGCTTATCAGGCAAGAGACTTATTTGTCGTAAAATCCCTGATAAAGCCAATAAATCAACGGTTTGTGGCAATTCAAGCGATGCTGCTCGGCCGACGATCCGCAAGGCGTTGCGGCCATTGGATAAGGGTCGCAGGGGCCGGGGTCGGCTATCCTAGGGGTTGATCCGGCCAGCCCGTCACGACCTGCAACCCCCGCTCCCTCCCTGCCGTCCATTTTTGGATTGGTCTAAAGTTCAAGTTGTCATAACTTGTAAAATTCGTGCATCCCGCTGACACTGATCTGCGTATTCGGGGCAGTCATCGCCAACCCCCAAAGCGGCTGCCCCACGCTGCAACGCCACAATCGACACAGCCACGCAACGCCTCCATAACAAGACAACGAGAGAGTCTTCGCCATGCGTAAATTGTCACAAGTCCTCTGCGCCTCAGTGCTGACCCTGTCCGCTTCCGCGGTGATGGCAGCCGACTATCCTTACAAGCCCATCACGCTGATCGTGCCCTGGTCTGCCGGTGGCGGTACCGATGCGGTCGGTCGTCAGCTGGCGGCGGGCCTGCAGGAAGAGCTCGGTCAGCCGGTCAATGTGGTCAACAAGACCGGCGGTTCCGGGGTGGTGGGGCACATGGCCATGAAGATGGCGCGTCCCGACGGCTATACCCTGGGGCTTGGCACGGCAGAGATCGCCACCTATCAGCACATCGGCACCGCGCAACTGTCCTATGAGGACTTCACGCCGATCGCGCTGCTCAATCTGGACTACGCCTCCTTCACGGTGAATGCCGATTCCGAATGGAAGACGCTGGATGATGCGCTGTCGGCGCTGAAGGCCAACCCCAGTGACTACACCGTGTCCGGTTCTGCGCCGGGGGCGGCCTACCATCTGTCCTTCGCGGGCTTCTTGGATCAGCAGGGCATCAACCCGAATGACGTGACGCTGGTACCCAGCGAAGGCGCGGCACCGGGCCTGCAGGAACTGGCTGCCGGTGGCGTGGATATCGTGTTCTCCTCGCTGCCGGAAATCGAATCCATGCGCCAGTCGGGTCGCGTCAAGGCGCTGGCGGTACTGGCCAATGAGCGTGTCGATTCCTTCGAGGACATTCCGTCTGCCAAGGAGTTGACCGGTTCCGAGTGGAGCCAGGGTTCCTGGCGTGGTCTGGTCGGCCCTGAAGGCCTGCCGGAAGAGGTCACCGCGCGTCTGTCTGAAGCCACCGAGAAGGTCTGGAAGTCCGAGCAGTTCCAGGACTTCATGGCCAGTCGCGGTTACGGCACCGTGTGGGAAGATGCCGAAGGGTTCCGTGCCTTCATGAAAGATCAGGACGAAAAGAACGCTGCCACCATCGAAAAGCTGGGGCTGGCCAACTGAGCACGTCGCATCGCTTCGTGTTCGAACGTTTCCTCCTGAGTCTTCATGAGTAACCGCACATGCGTACCAACGACAAGGTAACGGGTGTGGTGACGGCAGCCTTCGGGGCTGCCGTCATATATGCCTCCCTCGACCTGAAGAACCTGCCGCGCCAGGAATATGGGGCCGGTACCTTTCCCACCGTCATCGGCGCACTGCTGATACTGTTCGGGGCCATCCTGCTCGTCCGTGGGCTGCGCAATCGTGAAGTCTGGTTTGCCTGGCAGCACCCCGTGCCGCTGATCACCTTCATTCTGACGCTGGTGGCCATCTGTGCCTCCATCATCGCCTACATCTATCTCACCCCGGTGGTCGGCTTCCCCGTGGTGTCCTTCGTATTGCTCACCTTGCTGCTCTACACCTTCCATCATCGTCGCTGGATGCCCGCTGCCGGTATCGCGGTGACGGCGACAGGGGTGATCTGGGGTGTGTTCGGCCAGTTGCTGCACGTGCCGCTCGAGCTGGGACTGCTGGAAAGGGTGATCTACTGATGAGTGACTTACTGCAAGCCGCCACGATGGTCTTCACCTGGGAAGTGATGCTGATCATCCTGGCCGCCTCCCTGTTCGGGCTGTTCATGGGTGCGATACCGGGCCTGACCGCCACCATGGCCACGGCCCTGCTGGTGCCGGTCACCTTCTTCATGGACCCGCTGCCGGCCATCGCCGCCATCGTGTCCGCCACGGCCATGGCGATCGTGGCCGGGGACATTCCCGGGGCGCTGTTGCGAATCCCCGGTACGCCAGCCTCGGCGGTCTATACCGAGGAAGCCTATGCCATGGGCAAGCAGGGCAAGGTGGGCCTGGCACTGGGTCTCAACGTGACCTGCTCGATGATCGGCGGCGTGATCGGGGTGCTGATCCTGGCCTTCTTCGCACCGCGCATCGCCGAGTTCGCCATCCAGTTCACCAGCGATGAGTACTTCTGGCTGGCACTGCTGGGGCTGTCCTGCGCGATCCTCGTCTCGGGGCGTGATCCGCTCAAGGGCGGCATCTCGATGCTGGCGGGCCTGGTCATCGCGATGGTGGGCATGGACAGTGTCTCCGGCCAGATGCGTTTCACCTTCGGCAACTACGACCTGCTGGCCGGTATCTCCATCCTGCCGGTGCTGATCGGCTTGTTCGCGATCTCCGAGCTGATTCGCCGCATGCCCGAGACGCGCAACCCGGCGCCGATCGTGCCGCCGGTCATCAAGCGTCCCTTCGAGGGCGTTGGCTCGACCCTGTGGAAGTACAAGGGCGGCGTGCTGCGCGGCGGGGCACTGGGAACCGTGATCGGCTCTCTGCCCGGCGCCGGTGCCGACATCGCCTCCTGGATCAGCTATGCCGTCAGCCGCAAGTTCTCCCGAACGCCGGAGAAGTTCGGCAAGGGCCATCCGGAAGGCCTGGTGTCGGCCAGTTCCGCCAACAATGCGTCGCTCTCCGGTGCCTACATTCCGGCGCTGGTGTTCGGTATCCCGGGCGATACGGTGACGGCGATCATCATCGGCGTCCTGATGACCAAGGGCATCACCCCGGGGCCGGACGTCTTCACCGACCAGGCACCGCTGGTGAACGCCATCTTCATGGTCTTCGTGCTGGCCAACCTGCTGCTGTTGCCGCTGGGCTTCATGGCGATCCGTGGGGCGCGTCACATCCTGTCGATTCCCACCGGCATCCTGTTCCCGCTGATCCTGATGTTCTGCATCGTCGGTGCCTTCGCGGCCAACAATGCCATGTTCGATATCTGGATCATGCTCGGCATCGGCCTGATGGGCTTCTTCATGGCCGAGAACGACTTCCCGGTCGGGCCGATGATTCTGGCGGTGATTCTCGGGCCGATCGTCGAGAGCAACTTCATGCGCTCGATTCTCAAGTCCAATGGTGACCTGACCGCCTTCGTGGACCGCCCCATCGCCATGGTGCTGGCCATCGCCGCGGTG
Source organism: Cobetia sp. Ld8 (assembly GCF_045066615.1). Lineage (NCBI taxonomy): Bacteria > Pseudomonadati > Pseudomonadota > Gammaproteobacteria > Oceanospirillales > Halomonadaceae > Cobetia > Cobetia sp. Ld8. The sequence goes on from NZ_JBISHF010000007.1 coordinate 382,649, forward strand.
GCGGTGTGGAGCATGATCATCGTCAATGGCGTGAAGGCAGGCCGCAAGGCACCGCAGGCAGAGGAAGCGACTCAGCCCCAGGATGCCTGAACGGGCGTCAGTCCGCGGCCTTTCCTCAACTGGCAGGGTTTCCGGTAGAATTGCACACCATCCGACATGCCTGAAGGTGGACCAAGAGTGATGAGAAAGGGCGACATGACACGATGAGTGACGCAGCCAAGCATTCACTGGCGCTGGTGGTCTACGAGAAGATTCTGGCGGCCATCATCAGCGGTGATTACCCCGTCAACAAGAAGCTGCCCACCGAGGCGCGCCTGTGCGAGCTGTATGAGGTGTCGCGTCCGGTGCTGCGTGATGCGCTGGCGCGGCTGCGCGAGGACAATCTCGTCGTCTCGCGGCGGGGCTCGGGCAGCTTCGTCATCAATCGACCCGACAGCGCCGTGCTCGAATTCGCGCGCATCTCCAGCATCGCCGACATCCAGCGTTGCTTCGAGTTTCGCACCAATGTCGAGGCCAGTGCGGCGGGCCTTGCCGCACTGCGGCGTACCCCGGAGCAGCTGGAGCACATTCGCCAGCGCTTCGAAGCCATCAACCAGGCCAATCTCAACCATGATCGCGCCTCGGATGAAGACTTCGAGTTCCATCTGGCGATCACCGAAGCGGCCAGCAATCACTACTACGCCACCGTGCTGCGCTCGCTCAACCAGAGCATCAAGGAGGGCATGAACCTGACGCGCGGCCTGTCACTGCGCGCCTCGGAGGAACGCCTGCGCATCGTCCAGGATGAGCATCAGGCGATCATCGATGCGATTGCCGACAAGGACGCCTCGGCGGCCGAAAGCGCGATGCGGGCGCATCTCGAAGGGGCGCGCCGACGCATGTTCGAAGGCGTTCATGCGCCTTAGCCCCACAATAGGCAAGCCCCTCCAGAGGTAAGCCCCTCGACAGGAAAGCATTTCGCCAAGAAGTCATGACCCACGACAATGCCTCTGATCGTCACCGATCAGAGGCATTGTCGTATCAGGAGGCGTGAAAACGCGGCCTGCAGGCGCGCAAGCGGCCTATGAAGATATCAAGAGCACGATGCCCGCAAGGCTAGTGTTCGCCCAGCTAGTGCATCAAACGAATCTGGCGGGCGACAGGCTGCGCGCGTATTCCGGCAGGGGTTCGTGCGCCACCGTGCGTGCCACCAGATCGCCCGTCTCGGCCGAGAGTGTCAGGCCCAGGTGGCCATGCCCGTAGGCGAGCAGCAGGCCGGGGCAGCCGGGCATTTCGCCCACTACCGGCAGGCCATCGGGAGTGGAGTGGCGCACGCCCATCCAGTGGCTGGCGACGTCGAGTGGCTGACCGAAGAGTGTCTCGCCCCATTGCTTGAGGGATTGCCAGCGTTGCGGCGAGGCGGGGCGCGATGGTGCGCAGAACTCGGTGGTGCCCGCCAGGCGAATGCCTGCGGCCATTGGCGAGGCGTAGAAGTGATGCGCCAGCCAGCCCACCGGGCGTGCGAGTGGCAGCGAGGTGGCGAGTTCGATGTGATAGCCGCGCTCGCTGACCACCGGCAGTCGCTTGCCGAGTCCTGCCAGCAGCGTATTGCTGGCGATACCGGCGCAGATCACCACATGCGAGACCTCCTGCGAGGTGGTGGCGGTGTCGATGCGCCAACCACCACTGGAAAGCGGCGTGAGGGCATCGACCTGCTGCGCCGTCCACTCAAGGCCGCCTTCTTCGAGCTGTGCGAAGAGCTGGCGGCTGAGTGACAGCGGGCTGGTGAGATGGCGGGTATCAGGGTAGTAGAGGCCGCCTGTTAGTCCCTTCGAGTTGAGCGACGGTTCCAGATCCCGTAGCTCGCTTGCGCCCAGTGCCTGACATTCGACTCCGTCATGACGTTTCGCCTGGGCCATCTTCTCCAGCGCTGCCGGGGTGATGGCGGTGTCGCGCTGGATCTGCAGGCAGCCTGTCTGGCTGGCCAGCGCAGTGGGCGCTCTGGTCTGCAGATCATCGATCAGAGCATGCTGTCGTTCGACGGCATTGGCCAGCAGGGCGATCAGGTCGGCCTTGTGGCGCTGGAAATTGGAGGGCGTTGCCGCCTTGAGGAAGCGCCAGCCGAAATCCGCGAGGGCAGGCGTGTGGCGCAGGGCGATGGCAAGGGAGGGCTGCCTGCTCAGCAGGTGGCCCGGCAGCTGACGCAGGGTATCGCCGCTGGCCATCGGTGAGGTGGCGTAGTTGGCGATGAGGCCGGCGTTGCCGAAGGAGGTGCCTTCGCCGATGGGGTTCGGGTCATACAGTCGAACGTGATAGCCACGTGCCTGCAAGGCGCGGCAGGTCGCGAGGCCGATGATACCGGCGCCAATGACGGCAATGCTGTCGTGGCTCGCCGCTTCGGCGGCGGAGGATTGCGGGGTCATCGCATGTACTCTCTTTGCCGGTCATGCCGGGCGGATTGCCCGACATGATCGGCGTGATGAAGACGGTGGCAGGGCCATGACAGAGCCTTGGAAGACCCTTGGTCGATCGGCGCAGGCCCTGCCGGTGGCTCAGTTGTCGCGGTAGAACTTCCAGGAGGCGATGGCGATGCCCACGGCGGTGAGGATGCTCAGCAGGCAGATCACATACAGGGTCAGTCCGAACATGGTCAGGTCCTCAGGAGTGGGTGGGCTGGGTCGGGGCGTTATTGCCGTTGTGGTCCGGCGCCGCGTTCAAGAACTGATAGACGAGGGTGAAGACCACGATATTGGCGATGACGCCGGCGATCAGCGGCGTGATGCCGCTCAAGGCCTCAAGTTCCAGGCCGCTCCACTTCCAGACGCTGGTGGCCAGTGCCCCGGCGAGCATCGCGGCGATGCCGGCACGCTTGCAGCGAATCTTGAACAGCACGGCGAAGATGAACGGCAGCAGGATGGTCGGCGCCCACAGCGCGTAGCTCAGCAGCAGCGCATCGATGATCGAGGTGGCATAAAGCGCGAAGACGATGGCGCCCAGGCCGATGGCCAGATTGACGCCGCGCTCGATCCACAGCTGCTGCTTGCCGGACATGGCGGGATTGATGAAGGGCTTGTAGATATCGGTCACGAAGATGACCGCTGCCGAGTTCAGGTAGGAATCCGCCGTCGACATCACCACGGCCAGCAGTGAGGCGAGCACCAGACCGGTCAGACCCAGCGGCAGGGCGTCACGAATCAGTTCCGGCATGGCTTGATCCGGTGAGATCTGCGGATAGAGCACCAGCGCGATCAGGCCGATGGTGGAGCTGACGGCATAGAACAGCAGGCCGAAGCCGCCGGCCAGCGAGTAGCCGATCTTGGCATGACGGGAATCCGGTGCCGACAGGGCGCGCTGGGTGTAGGGCGGGACGAGGGTCTCGCCGAGCAGGAAGGCGATGAAGATGCTGATGAACATCAGCGGCGTGTAATCGCCCATGATGCTGAAGTGCTCGGTGGGCAGCGCGGCGATCAGGGCATCGGGGCCACCGATCTTGTCGAGTCCGACGATCATGGTGATGGGCAGGAAGACCGCGAGCATCACGAACTGCACCACGTCAGTCTGGATCACGGCCCACATGCCACCGGCCGTGGAGTACACCAGCACAACCGCCATGCCGATCAGGATGCCGGTGCTGATCTCGATGCCCAGGATGGCATTGAAGACGGTACCGATGGCCAGCGCCTGAGCGCCGAGGATGCCGACGCAGAAGATCAGCGAGAAGATGCCGGTCAGCAGGCGAGCGCTGCGACCATAGTGATGCGCCATGATGTCACCGACCGTCTGGGCGCCCGCATAGCGCTTGAGGCGCGGTGCGATGTAGAGGCCTGCGATGATGGTGGCGATGGGGAAGGCGGAGGCCGCGAACATGAAGGCGTAGCCCTCATCGAAGGCCTTGCCGGCGCGGCCCATCGAGGCGCCCCCGCCGAGGAAGGAAGCGGCGAGCGTGGCGAACAGCACCGGCCAGATGATCTTGTTGCCGGCGACGGCGAAGTCGGCACTGCTGGAGGTCTTCTTGGCGCTGCGGTAGCCGATGTAGAGCAGTATCGCGAAATACAGCAATAGCCCCATGAGGTCGATCATATGCATTGTCTGTGGCCCTTTGTTGTTGGTTATGAGGGTCTGGTCAGCTTCCTCCCGCAGGGGGTATAAGCACAACTAAAGGCTGTCTATTAAGTCATAAGAACAATTTAGAGTCTGCCCGAGAAAGGCTAGTCTCGAGAATCCGGACATGAGTGCCCCGCCGCGAGAGCTTTGCCACAAGAGCTCTGCCACGAGATGAGAGCCCAGCCGTCATGAAACTCAGACACAACCTGCGTCAATTGCAGATCTTTCAGGAAGTGGTACGTACGGGCAGTCTCTCCCAGGCAGCGCGTCGCCTGGCCATCACCCAGCCCGCGGTGAGCACGGCGATCACCAATCTGGAAAGCGAAGTCGGCTTTCTGCTCTTTCGCCGCAACCACTACGGCACCCAGTTGACGCCGGAAGCCGTCCATCTGGCCGAGGGGGTCGACAAGGTGCTGGCGTCGGTGGGCCACCTTGATGAGCTGACCGATGGGCTGCGTGACGGCCATGCCGGCAAGCTCACCGTGGCCTCGATGCCGGGGCTGTCTCCCACGGTGATGCCCCGAGTGATGGCGCGCTATCTTGTCGACTTCCCCGACAGCCGCCTGTCGTTGCAGACGTTCAGTTCGCGCAAGATCGCCGAGTGGGTCGCCGAGGGCCAGTTCGATCTTGGCGTGATCGAGTCGGACGCCGCCATCGAGGAGCTGGTGCTCGAGGAGTATCGGCTGTGCATGGCGCTTGCGGTTCCCGAAGGCAATCCTCTCGCCGAGAAGGCATCACTGAGCCCGGCGGACCTGGCTGGGGAGACCATCATCACGCTGGACCAGCATCACCAGAGCACTCTGAAACTCGCGCGGGCCTTCCAGCAGGTCGGCATGACCTTGCAGGCGAGCATCGAGACCCATCTGTTTCCCTCGGTCGCGATGCTCGTCAACGAAGGGCTGGGGATCGCCCTGATAGATCCGGTGACGGCGGAGGCGATGCTGGCCCGCCGCGATTGCCATCTTCGCATCGTGCCCTTCACACCGACCATCACTCTGGATGTCGCGCTGGTCACCTCGCGCTTTCATCCCGTCTCGCGTCAGGGGCAGCGCTTCATGCCTTATCTGGCGGCGGAGCTGGCCGCCTGGCAGCAACGCTCGCAGGACAGATACGCGCCAGGCGCCTGAGCGGGCGCCTCAGACCGATGTTCTCGCCACTGTGCGCTGCCAGTCACGGCGGTGGACTTCCTGGTCGTCTTGCCAGGCGATCTGCTCGGCTTCGAGATAGAAGTTCTCGGCGTCGCAGCGCATGCGGTAGTGGCTCTCGACGCGGACGTCGAACTGGCCCGGGGTGGTCTCGCCAAGCGCACTGTCACGCCCGTGCTGATCGCGTCCGGCGTGGTAGTGCCAGACGATCTCGGCACGCGTGCGATCCGCATCTTGCGGATGCGCGGTATAGCGCTCGGTACAGCGATACTCGACCCGCATGCCGGTGTCCTCGAGCGTCATCGCGCCCAGGTCATCCGCGACGATGGTGGTGACTTCGCCGCTGGCTGCATCTTCGACCACGCTGCGACTCGGCCTGGCGGCACGCTGCTCGCTGATGTTGGCCGGTGGGGCGGATTCCGGCGCCGCGAAGGGGGTGTCGACGGCCTCGCCGGTGAAGACCGGCAGCGCGAGTGATTGCAGGCCCGGTTGCAGGGTGAGAGCCGCTCGCCGGGGCGCCGGCCACACCATCGGGAAGTTGGCTGACGCCAGTGCCACGCGCAGTCGGTGGCCGGCCGGAATCCGATAGCCCGCCATGTCCAGTTCCAGCTCGACATTGACGGGCTCGCCGGGAGTGAGAGGCTGCGGAGTGTCATGATCGCGCAGCGCGAGGTTGAGCACGCCGTAGGTGATGCGTGCGACCTGGCCATCCGGCTGCACGTCACTCAGGCGCACCATCAGCTGGCCACAGGCCTGGTCACTGGTCAGTGACAGCGTGACCCTGGGCTTGCCGAGGATATCCAGCGGCGCGTCGAGCGGCTCACTGTCAAAGCACACGGCGAGTGCATCATCCAGCCGCTGATCCCCCGGCAGGTCAGGCCCGAACCAGATGGCGCAATACTCGCCCTGATGACGGCCAGCGGTCAGTGGTGAATCCACCACGACCGGCCTGGCGAGTGCCTGCTGGCCCCGGCGTGCGTCGTCGCTCAGGCCTGACTCACTCAGCGACATCTGGTGCATCTCGACATCGCTGGCGGGCCAGCCGTCCGTCTGCACCCAGCGTCCCGGACGTTCGGCATACATCGTCTTCGGCGGCAGAGCATCCTGCAGATAGAAGGTGGCGGACGGCTCGTCCATCACGCCATTCTCCGCGCCTTTCAGCCAGTGGTCCCACCAGCGCAGTGCTTCCTGCAGGAAGCCGATGGCGGGATCGGGCACCGCAAAGTGTGGATACTTGTGAATCCACGGGCCGATCAGCGCCTTGCGCGGGCAAGTCAGGTTTTCCATCATCCGCCCGACGGTATTCTTGTAGGCGTCGCCCCAGCCACCGATGGTATAGACCGCCGCTTCGATGTCGGCGTAATTGGTATTGATGGAGCCCTGCTTCCAGTAGGCATCGCGGTGCTGATGCGAAAGCCACGTCTCGGCCAGCAGCGGCATCTCGTCCAAACGCTCCTGCCACATGGCGCGCCACTCATCACCCACCAGGCGCGGGTCCGGCGGAGCTGCGGAGAAACTCAGCATGGTGGCGGCCCAGGCCAGGTTCTCGTTGAGCAGGCAGCCACCCTTGTAGTGGATGTCATCCGTGTAGCGATCATCGGTGGAGCAGAGGGTGATGATGGCCTTGAGTGGCTCAGGCCGGTGCGCGGCCAGCTGCAGCGAATTGAAGCCGCCCCAGGAGATGCCCATCATGCCGAGCTTGCCGCTGCACCATGGCTGATTGGCGATCCAGTCGATCACCTCCAGCGCATCGGACTGCTCCAGTGGCAGATATTCATCCTCCATCAGCCCCTCGGATTCGCCGTTGCCGCGCATGTCGACGCGCACTGAGGCGTAGCCGTGGCCCGCGAAGTAGGGGTGGGTGAGGGCATCACGCGCGATGGTGCCGTCACTCTTGCGGTAGGGCAGGTATTCTAGGATGGCCGGCACCGGTGCCTGTTCCGCATCTTCCGGCAGCCAGATTCTGGCGGCCAGCTGAGTGCCATCCGAGAGCGGAATCAGCGTGTGCTCGATCTCGCGGACGCGATGGGGGAAGTCGGTCTTGACGCGCATTCACGTATCCTTGTGTCGTCGGGGCGATGGACGGATGCCTTGTCTCGGGAGAACTGCTTGTCACGGGAGTACTACTTGCCACTGGCCGTGACGCCGGGACTCATAATTCGGAAATCAGAAGTCGGAAGTCGATGCTGGCGCATGCCGTCAAACGCCGCAAGGCGCCGTGGAGGGAAATCCACTGCGCCTTGCGGTGTCATGCGTGAGCCGTCCTGGCTGAGTCATCTGGGCAGAGCCGTCAGGGCAGAGCTTTCAGGGCAGAGCTGAACCGAGGCTCGGTGCCTGCGTCATGAAGCCACGGCGCGGAGGGGGATCAAGCGCGGGCCAAGAGTCTCGCAGTACCAATCCACGAAGCCCTGGACGCTGGCTTCATGCACCGGTGAATAAGGGCCCGGCACATAGCCGCGTGAGTTCACTCCCTGTTGATTGTCCTCCACGACACGGCGATCTTCGCTGTTGGTATTGAGCCAGACCCGGGTCAGATGTTCGAGATCATAATCGACGCCCTCGACGGCATACTTGTGCACCAGCCAGCAAGTGACCAGCTCCGTCTCGGTGGGGCTGATGGGCGTCACGCGAAATGTCATGCAGTGGTCGGGCAGGAAGTAAGCCCAGGTGCTGGGGTAGTGGAACTGGTTCAGCACGCCGGCATCTTCCTTGTGGACCTGACCGAGGCGTTTGCCGTGTACCCCGAAACTCCCGTCCAGGGTGAAGCTTTTCGCGCCTTCCACCAATGGCATGCGTGACAGGCGGAATTGCCCGTTCTGTGCCACGACATAGCGCGACGCCAGCCCTTCGGCCTCACAGGCCGCAAAATGGTCGGCGATGAAATCGGGGACTTCGTGCTCGCCGATGAAGGAAATGCGCGGATCTTCAGGGAAGGTGCGAATCAGGCTGGGGTGATTGGCGCAGCAGTGATAACACTCGCGATTGTTTTCCCAGACCAGCTTCCAGTTGCCGTTCTCGATCACCCGGGATTCGAACGCCACCTTGGCATTGTCGAGGTCATGCGCTGCCAGATAGGGCGTCGCGACCTCGATGTATGACGCGATATCGGGGGCCTCATCGGCAAGGCATACATGAATCAGGCCGGAGATCGTGCGGCAATGAACGGCGATCAAACCGTAGTCCTCGAGCACGAAGTCGGGCCCCATGTCGCGCGCCCACTGCAGGGTGCCGTCGAGGTCATAGGTCCATTGATGATAGGGGCACACCAGTTTCGGGGTCTTGCCCTTGTCGGTCTTGCACAGCACCGACCCTCTATGACGGCAGGTATTGTGAAAGGCGCGGATCTCGTCGTCCGCGCCACGAATCACCACGATGTGGTACTCGCCGATCCGGTACGTCAGATAGCTGCCACGACCGGGCAGCTCACAGGCTGGCGCGACGAACAGCCATTCCTTGTAGTGGACCTGCTCCAGATCCTGCCTGAAGATCTCGAGATCGGTGTAGAACGCTCTTTCCAGGGCGTGGCCGGGTTGGCGGCGTGACAAGAGCTCAGTGGTCAATCGCGACATGAGACGCTCCTTTGTCAGGAATCATTGTTGTTATTGCCCTGCCGCGAGCGCATGTGAGCGCGTCAGCATCACGGGAAATGCTATTCAAGCGCAGAAAGTCATACAATCGATTGCACGCCCTTCATTGATCGATTCTGGTGATTGAAATGGATATCAAGCTTGTCACGACGTTTCTGGATGTCTTCGAGAGCCGCAATTTCAATCGCACGGCTGATCGCCTTGAACTGACGCAATCCAGCATCAGCGGACGAATTCGCGCGCTGGAGGCAGAGGTCGGGGCACAGTTGTTCGAGAGGGGGCGTGCCGGCGCGACGCCAACGCCTGCCGGCATTCGGTTCGAGCCGCATGCCAGGCTTCTGGTCGCCACCTGGGACCAGGCGCGTCGCGACACGGGGGCGAGCGAGGAGCGCGATCGTCTGCTGCGTCTGGCCGGGCAGTTCAGCTTGATGCGGCCCGTGCTCGTGGATTGGGTGATCAACATTCGTGCCCGCGATCAGCGCACCGCGGTCGATCTGCAGGCGGACTACTCGCTGCAGATCATCAAGGATGTGTCGCATGGCGCCATCGATATCGGCGTGCTGTATTCACCGCAGTATCTTCCTGATCTCGAGATTCAGCAGGTCGGGGAAGAGCGGTTCGTGATGGTGTCGACGCATGGCCGCCATCTCGCCCAGATCCCTAAGGACACCTACCTCAATACCGACTACACCTCCTACTTTCGCCAGCGCCACCAGACGCTGTTGCCGGAGCTGGCCAACTCGGCCATTACGGTCAGTTTCGAAGGCATCGCCGTCGAGTTTCTGCGCAGAACGGGAGGGAGCACATACGTTCCTTCCCGTATCGTCGCGGACCTTGCCTCCACGATGGAGGGCCTGTGTGTCGTCGAGGATGCCCCGCAGATACTGCATCCGATCTTCACGGCTGTGCATCGTCGCCGCTGCCACTATCCGGATATCGTTCAGGCACTCACGGTGCTGAAGGAGACACTCGACACGGCAGGGGGAGCGGCCGAGTGACCCCGTCGACGACCGCTGCCTCGGGTGCTGTCCTCTGACAGGCAACACGATCACATCTCGCTACTCCAGACTCGCCCCATAGCCGAAGCTGGCGGCGGGCTCGGCTGCCGTCTCGACCCACACGCTCTTCACTTCGCTGTATTCGCGCAGCGCATCCAGCCCTGAGGAGCGGCCATAGCCACTCTCGCCGTAGCCACCGAAGGGCGAGCTGACGTGAATGGTCTTGTAGCCATTGACCCAGAAGGTGCCGGCACGCACCTGGCGTGCCACGCGGTGGGCGCGGCCGACGTCGCGCGTCCAGACGGCGCCGGCCAGCCCGAAGCGACTGTCGTTGGCGATACGGATGGCGTCGGCTTCCTCCTCGAAGGGAATGGCGACCACGACCGGGCCGAAGATCTCTTCCTGCGCGCAGGCCATGGCGTTGTCGCCCAGCAGTACCGTCGGCGCGACATGATAGCCGCCGGTGTCTGGAATGGGCTCTGCTGAGCCATCGGCGAGACGCGCGCCGTCCTCGATGGCGCCGGCAAGCATCGACTTCACATGCTGGTATTGCTTCGCGTTGTTGATCGGGCCGATCTGGGTGTTAGGGTCCTGCGGGTCACCGAGGGTGAATTGCGTGGCGGCCTCGGCCAGCGCAGTGGTGAACTTGTCGAAGATCGAGGCCTGCACCAGCAGGCGTGAGCCGGACACGCAGCTCTGGCCAGCGCCGGAGAAGATGGCCGCTTGGGCGCCGCGCAGGGCCACCTCGAGATCGGCATCCTCGAACACGATGTTGGCGGACTTGCCGCCCAGCTCCAGCACGCAGGGGATGCAGCGCTGCGCCGCGGCGGTGGCGATGTGGCGGCCGGTGGCGGGCGAGCCGACGAACACCACCTTGCGGATGTCGCCCTCGGCGATCAGCGCCCGGCCGATGCTATGGCCGTAGCCGGCGATGACATTGACCAGCCCGCGCGGCACACCGGCGCGCTCGATCAACACGCCCAGCGCCAGCGAGGACAGCGCCGTCAGCTCCGAGGGCTTGAGAATCACCGCATTGCCGGCGGTGATGGCCGGGGCGATCTGCCAGCCGGCGGTGAAGATGGGGGCATTCCATGGCGTGATCTGCAGCACGGTGCCCAGCGGCTCGTAGGTGACGTAGTTGAGGTGCGAGGTCGGGACCGGAATCACCTCGCCGTGCAGCTTGTCGGCCCAGCCCGCGTAGTACTCGAACATCTCAGCGACCTTGGCTACCTCGACCCGCGCATCGCGAATCGGCTTGTTGGCGCTCAACGCCTCCAGTTCGGCCAGGGTGTCGGCCTGCTCACGGATCAGGCTGCCTATGCGGTAGATGACGCGCCCGCGAGCCTGGGCAGTCAGGGCAGCCCATTGCTGCTGGGCCTCGCGGCTGGCGGCATTGGCAAGCGCGACCTGAGAGATGTCGGCATCCGGGAAGGACAGCATCAGGCTGTCATCCTGGGCGTTGCGCACCTCGATGCTCTCACCGCGACCTTTGATGAACTCGCCACCGATCAGGCTGCTGACGACAAGAGTGTCGTCATGAGATTGACTGCTGTCCTGAAACGCCTGCATTAGTTCAGCGATACGCTGAGTAGTCGAGAATGCCGGGGTCATGTCGTGGGTCAGCATGGCTTATGCTCCGTGGCCGAAGAGGGTCGGGTCAGTGCGTTGCACGATGGCGCAGAAATCCTCGCTGTCATCCAGCGTCGCGCGGCTTTCATTCCAGAGCTGGGCGACGGCGTTGGCGAGGGGCAGCTCCATCCCGAGCTGTTGCGCCAGATCACTGGCCAGCCCGACATCCTTGCGCATCAGGCCCATGGTGAAGCCGGAATCGTAGGCCTTGTTGATCACCCAGTTGGGGAACATCACCTGGCTCGCGCCACTGCGCCCGGAACCCGCATTCACGCCTTCCAGCAACTTCTCAGGAGAGACGCCCGCTCTGGCGGCCATGGCAACGGCTTCCGCCGTGCTGATCAGATGGCAGGCAGCCAGCATGTTGTTGGCGATCTTGGCCACATTGCCCGCCCCGCAGCGACCGACGTGCACTCTGCTGCCGCTCATGGCCTCCAGCACCGGCATGGCGCGTGCCAGCACCTCATCCTCGGCGCCGATCACCATCGACATGCTGCCGCTCGCGGCGCCCTTGGGGCCGCCGGACACCGGGGCGTCGATGAAGTCGATACCGCGCGTCGCCAGCGCCGCCGCCACCTTGCGGCTGGTCTCGGGAGTCGAGGTGGTGGTGTCGATCACGATCAGCCCCGGCCTGGCCAGGGCCAGCAGGCTTTCGGCCTGGTGGTCGTCTGCTCCATCGCTGACTGGCGCATCTTCGCCGCCCAGACACAGGCGTTCGACATGCTCAGCCTTGGGCAGCGAGAGGATCACCACATCAACTTTCTCGAGCAGCTCGGTGAGGGAGTCGACCGGCGTGACGCCTGCCGCAGCCGCCTTGTCACGCGCAGCCTGTGAGAGATCGAACCCGATGACGGGGAAGTCATGGCGGGCGAGAGTCGCGGCCATGCCGCCGCCCATGTTGCCCAGTCCGATGACACCGACGGTTGTTGTCATTGTGTGATTCCTGTCGTGGTGAGAGGGGAGTAGCACCCGGTGACTCGAGTATGGACAGCGCTTCTGTGTTCCAGCAATAATCCCGAATTCACTTTAATGTTGCCTTCAAGGCAATGCTGGGGGCGTGATGAGTCTGGTGCAGGATCGACGTATCAGTCACTTCCATGAGGCGGCAAGACTCGGGAGCGTGCGTGCGGCGGCGGATTTCCTGAATGTGGCGCCTTCCGCGGTCAGTCGACAGATCACCCAGCTGGAGCATGAGCTGGGCATGCCGCTGCTTGAGCGCCATCGCCGCGGGGTCAAGCCGACGGAGGCGGGCGAGCGGGTGCTGGAGTATTACCGGCAGCGTCTGGCGCAGCAGGAGGTTCTGCTCGAGTCGTTGCAGTCATTGAAGGGGCTGCAGAGCGGCTCGCTGGTGCTGGCGATCGGTGAGGGCTTCATCGAGGGGCTGGCGGGGCCATTGAGTCGTTTCTCCGCGCGCTATCCGGGTATCGAACTCAAGGTGAATCTGTGCGGGACCAATGAAGTGATCCGTCAGGTGGTCGAGGACGAGGCGCATCTGGGGCTGGTGTTTCACCCGACTCGTGATCCGAAGATTCGCACGCATGTCTCGCGGCCGCAGCCGGTGTGTGCGGTGGTCAATCCACAGCATGCCTTGGCTCGACAGTTCGGGGCTCAGGAAGGCTCAAGGCGGGCGGCAGGCAAGGCCGAGCCGCTGTCGCTGGCGGCGCTGGCCAATCACTCCCTGGCCCTGCCGGAGGTGTCATTCGGCATCCGCCAGATCGTGGCCCAGGCCGAACATCAGGCCGGAGTGATGCTGAGCCCGACCCTGACCTGCAACGCCCTCGCCATGCTCAAGCAATTCGCGCTGCATGGCGGAGTGACGCTGCTGCCGGAATTCGTGGTCTCCGAGGAGGTCGCCGCCGGCCGCCTGTGTCGAATTCCACTGCAGGAAGCCCAGTTCGTCACGCCGCATGTGCAGTTGATCAGCCGCCTGGGCCGTCAGTTGAGCGATGGCGCCAGTCGCCTGTCGAGCCTGTTGCAACAGGACATGACAGCCTTCAGCCCGTTGGAGGGGGACTCAGTCGGTCAATCGCGCTGATGGTGAGGGATTCAGTACAGAATTGGCACGCAGGCGTTCGGCGGCAAAATCCAGGAAGGTACGTACCTTGGCCACCGCGCCGCGCCCCTCGCTGTGCAACAGGTGGATCGGCAGCGGCGGGGGCTCCAGCTCCTCCAGTACGGCCTGCAGGCGACCCGCGGCGAGATCCTCGCCGACCTGATAGGACAGCACGCGGGTGATGCCCCAACCACTGCGGGCCGCCTCGATGCAGGCGGCAATGCTGCTCATCGTTAGCCGGGGGCTCACTCGTATGGCGTGTTCTCCTGCGTGGCCGAAGCGCCACTCCTTGCTGGCATTTAAGTTACTCGAGGCAACGATGCGCTGTCCGGCCAAGGCCTCCAGCGAGTCCGGCGTGCCCTCGCGGGCGAAATAGCTCGGTGAGCCACACACCACGCGCCGCACGCTGCCGACTCTCAGTGCCGAAAGCCCCGAGGAGGGCAGGGAACCGATACGCACGGCGATATCGAAGCCTTCCTCGATCATGTTGACCACGCGGTCCACCATGACCACCTCGGCGCCCATCTCGGGGTAGCGATCGAGGTATTCCATCAGCAGTGGCATCACATGGAGACGGCCGAATTCGGTGGGACAGGTGATGCGCAATACGCCAGTGGGGCGTGTCGCGGCGCCGCTGACACCATCCTCCGCTGCCTGAAGCTCCGCCAGGATGCGCCTTGCATCCGCCAGATACCGCTCACCGATCTCGGTCAGGCGCACGCGACGTGTGGTGCGCGTGAACAGACGTGCGCCCAGGCGGGCTTCCAGGGCATTGATGCCGCGTGTCACCGAGGGGGCGCTCATGCCCAGCGCCCGGCTGCCTGCCGCGAAGCTTTCGGCGTCCGCCACGGCCACGAAGACCTCCAGTGTCTGCAGTCGGTCCATCTGTGGCTCCCATTGGTGTCGATTATTGTCATTATCTGGAATGATCAATTGTGTCTGCTGAGGATTCTAGCAGCCAGATGAGGAGAGTAGTGTGGGGATGTGTTTGATCACCCCAACCGCTGGAGCCTCTTTCATGTCAGCCAATCTCCCCCGCCATCCCTTGCCACCGTTCACGCCAGACACTGCGGCACGCAAGGTGCGTCTTGCCGAAGATGGCTGGAACAGCCGTGACCCCGAGAAGGTAGCGCTGGCGTATTCGCCGGACACCCGCTGGCGCAATCGCGCCGAATTCGTGACCGGCCGTGATGAGGTGGTGGCCTTCCTGACCCGCAAGTGGGCAAGCGAGCTCGACTATCGCCTGATCAAGGAGCTGTGGGCCAGCGCCGGGAATCGGATCGCCGTACGTTACGCCTATGAATATCGCAATGACAGCGGCCAGTGGTTTCGCGCCTACGGCAATGAGAACTGGCAGTTTGATGAGCAGGGGCTGATGACCCATCGCCACGCCAGCATCAATGAACACCCCATCGCGCAGAGCGAGCGCAAGTTCCATTGGCCATTGGGGCGCCGACCGGATGACCACCCCGGGTTGAGCGATTTCGGCTTCTGAGTCTTCATCGCCAGCCACGTTTCCTGCAGCGCACTGCGCTTTGCCGCTCTCGGCTCTTTCCTCTTTGCTTTTCCTCACATTGTCAGGTGAATCATGAACTCACGCCTTGCTGCCGCGTCAGCGCCCATCCGTCTGTTCCGCAATCCGAAGTCCGGCCACTGTCACCGCGTCGAGCTGATGCTGGCGCTGCTGGACATTCCCTATGAGACGGTGGACCTCGACATGGCCAACGGCGCGCACAAGGCGCCTGACTTCCTCAGGATCAGTCCGTTCGGGCAGGTGCCGGCCATCGAGGACAATGGCGTCTTCCTGAGTGATTCCAACGCCATCCTCGTCTATCTGGCCCAGCGCTATGACGGCGAACGACGCTTCATGCCCGGAGACGCCCTGGCAGCGGCCCAAGTGCAACGCTGGCTCTCGGTCGCGGCCGGCGAGATTGCCGCTGGCCCCTGCACGGCACGTCTGGTGACCGTCTTCGGTGCCCCCTTTGACCACGAGCAGGCCATCGCCCGCGCGCATGCCCTGTTCGCCGTCATGGAGTCCCATCTGGATCAGCGGCAATACCTGGTGGAGGAGCGCCTGACGTTGGCCGACATCGCGGGTTACAGCTACATCGCGCATGCCCCGGAGGGGGGTGTCAGCCTGAGTCCTTATCCCGCCATTCGTGGCTGGCTTGCGCGTATCGAAGCCGAGCCGGGCTTCGTGGGCATGGCGACGAGCACGGTACTGGCCTGAGCTCCACCGTCAGTCTGAGGGTTTGTCCATGAATGAGCATCGGCAGGTGTTTCATGCAGGTGAGCGACGTGTCCAGGCTCGCGCAGGCGTGCCGGAGAATTATCTCGAGCAGGTCGCCCCCTACGTGCGCGACCGGATGCCTGAGCAGCATGTCGCGTTCTTCGCGAGTCTGCCGGTGCTGTTCATGGGCGTGCCTGACAGCGACGGCTGGCCGTGGGCGGTGGTGAGCCTTGCGCCGCCCGGGCAGCTTTGCAATGCCACGCCCGGTGAGCTGCAGGTGCATGCACGACCGGCGCTGGGGAAATTGCTGGGGCTGGATTTCACTCCCGGTACCAGGGTCGGCGTGCTGGGGCTGGATCTGGCCAGTCGGCGGCGCAATCGCCTGAATGGCACCCTGCTTGCCCCTGAAGCGGTGGCGGGCATGCGGCCCGATGGGCTGCGGATCGGGGTCGATCAGAGCTTCGGCAACTGTCCGCAATACATCCAGCAACGTGAGATCGACTGGGCTGCCGAGCAGGCGAAAGCGCTGGTCAGCCGCGAGGTGGCACTCAATGACGAGGCGACATGGAACGATGAAGAGGCGCGCGCCTTGCTGGCCCAGGCGGACACCTTCTTCATCGCGACCGGCGCAGGTGAGCTGGACGATGCTGCGCCCAACGGCGTGGATGTCTCGCATCGTGGCGGCAGGCCAGGCTTTCTGCACCTGAATGCCGATGGCAGCCTGTCGTTTCCCGATTTTGCCGGCAATCGCTTCTTCAACACCCTGGGCAATATCGAGCTGGATTCCCGCGTCAGCCTGTTGATTCCCGACTTCATCACGGGCGAGGCGTTGGTGCTCAAGGGGCATGCCCGGGTCGACTGGAACCCCCAGCGGGCAGCGCTGGTTGCGGGCGCCGAGCGCATCGTGGATGTGGTGCCGGAGCAGGTACTGCATGTCG
The DNA here is from genome assembly GCF_045066615.1 of Cobetia sp. Ld8. Classification (NCBI taxonomy): domain Bacteria; kingdom Pseudomonadati; phylum Pseudomonadota; class Gammaproteobacteria; order Oceanospirillales; family Halomonadaceae; genus Cobetia; species Cobetia sp. Ld8. The sequence continues at coordinate 399,312 of NZ_JBISHF010000007.1, forward strand.
AGCATGCCTTGCCGGCGCAGGGGCGTCTGATCGAACTCTCGCCCTCGCTTGAGCAGACAGGTGACTGGCCGGCCCCTGACGAGGCGCCCGTACCCTTGCGTCGTTTGCGCGTCATCGACAAGGTGCGCGAAAGTGACTCGATCACCTCCTTTTATCTGGCGCCATGGCCGCTAGCGGGGCTGGAGCGCGAACCGGCAGAAATCGACGCCTATCACCCCGGCCAGTTTCTGACCCTGCGTCTGGCCTCCACGCCACGCAAGCCCTTGTCCTGCGGCGAGATCGCGGTGATGCGTAGCTACAGCATTTCGCAGGCCTGGCGGGCGGGGCAGAGTGCCTATCGCATCTCGGTACGCCGCGCCCCCAAGGGACTTGCCTCACGCCTGTTGCATGATGAATTCGCGGTGGGCGATGTGCTGGAAGCGACACCCCCGGCGGGGGATTTCGTGTTGCAGGACTCGCCCGCACCTCGCGTGCTGCTGTCATCCGGCGTCGGCATCACGCCGATGATCGCCATGCTGGAGGCCTTGGTACAGCAGGCAGACGCGGGGCATCCGCCGCTCGGCGAAGTGGTCTTCCTGCATGCTGCGCGTAATGGGCGTGAGCTGGCATTTCTCGACACGCTGGAGCGCTGGTCGCGCGCCCATGCGTGGCTGCATCTGCATATCGCCTTGTCGCGCCCGAGTGCGGCGGATCTCGTGGCCGGGCGGCATCAATCTGTGGGCAGATTGGAGCTGATGAGTCTGGCGGCCAGCCTGCCGGAGCTTGCTTCCAGCCATGTCTATCTATGTGGTTCCGAGGGCTTCATGCGCGTGCAATATGCCGCCTTGCTGGCGCTGGGGTTACCGCGGGAGCAACTGCATCACGAATTCTTCGGGCGTGGTTCGCTGAAGGATGTGGAGGCTACCTCGGTTGCGCTATCGGCAGACTTCCAGGCGAGCTTGCCGGAGCGTACTCGGGTCACCTTCATGCCTCGCGTGGCACCCGGGCAGCCATCGGCCAGCGACGTGGGAATCACACGACAGTGGACACCCGCACAGGGCAGTCTGCTTGAGCTGGCCGAGCAGTCAGGCGTGAATACCCTGTCCAGTTGCCGTGCCGGGCGCTGTGGCAGCTGCGCATTGCGACTGGTCGAGGGTGAGGTCAAGTATCCCGAGCCGCCACAGGCCGGCGTGGCTCAGGGACAGGTGCTGATGTGCTGTGCCTATCCGACCAATGATCAGCCGCTGGTCATCCAGACGCTTTGAGCTGCGTCATCGGGCGCGAATGGCTTGGTGTGAATGGCTTGGTGTGAATGGCTTGGTGTGAATGGCTTGGTGTGAATGGCTCGGTGCGAATGACTGGACATGAATGACTCGGCGCGGCTGACAAGCTTGAGGAGAATCAGTGAGATAGCGATAGGTCAGTTCATGGTCCTGACAAGTGGCTGGCGGTATAGTACGAAGCGTGTGTCATTTATCCGAGCTTGTCGCAGCTTGTTGCCCGCTCGGCATCACAGACAAGGATTTTCACGATGGCTTCATTTCGTATTCTGACGCATCCCGAGCACGGGACGCGTGCCGTCAAGATCGGCTGGTCGTGGCCGGCGTTCTTCTTCGGCCTGTTCTGGGCGCTCTACAAGCGCATGTGGCTGCTGGCGGCCAGTCTGTTCGGCTTCATCGTGCTCAGCTCGGTCTTCATTCCGGCGACGCAGGGAGGGCAGCTGATCTCCAATATCCTGTTCCTGGGCCTCAACTTGACCATCAGCCTCAAGGGCAACCTGTGGTACGCGAGCCTGCTGGAAACCCAGGGCTATCAAGAGCAGGCCCAGGTCTCGGCGCGCAATCCCGATGATGCGCTCGCCGTGTACGCCAATTCGCAAAAGGCCTCTGCTGCCGATATCCGCGATCATGAACAAGGCGGCGCTCGCTCTCAGGATCAGGACCCTTGGGGCGATCAGCGTGACGAGCGGGAGACCGAGCGTGAGCGCAAGGATGGCAGGGGTGACAGAGTTGAAAGAGATGAAAAAGATGAAAGAGATGATGACGACAACGGCGATGGTGGCTCCAGTGGCAAGGGCGGCCGCAACGCCACGGGCACCTTCATCGGCTAAGGGCCGGACCGGGAAGAGATGAGACGATGAACCTTCAAGGACGATTGACGCGCTGGAACGATGACAAGGGCTTCGGCTTCATCACCCCGGCGTCGGGTGGCAAGGATGTCTTTGCCCATATCAGCGCCTACCAGGGGCGCGGGCGACCCAAGGCCAGCGTGCAGGTGCACTATCAGTTGGGCATGGATGACAACAACCGCCCACGTGCCATCCGCTTTCGCACCCATGGGGCCGGAGCTTCCAGTACGTCCGCTGGTGTCATGTTCGCGTGGCTGATGGCGTTGGTCGTCGCGGTCGTTCTCGGGGTGGGATGGCAGCAAGGGCGTCTGCCGTGGATGGTGCCTGCAGCGTATCTGGGCATGAGTCTGGTGGCGTATCTGGCCTATCGAGTCGACAAGCAAGCGGCCGCACAGGGTGAGTGGCGCGTGGCCGAGAGCACCCTGCACTTCATGGAGCTGCTGTGTGGATGGCCGGGCGCGCTGATCGCCCAGCAAAGCCTGCGTCACAAGACGCGCAAGACAAGTTATCAGTTCGTGTTCTGGGGCGCGGTACTGCTCAATATCGCGGCCGTGAGCTGGCTGACTCTCTCGCCGGATGCCGCGACCCTTCGTGACCTGCTCGGCTTTCCCTTCATGGCAGGCGACGCCATGATCAGGTGGTCATGAACGGATAATTGAGCGGCGTTATCGATCGCATGACAACGACAAAGGGGGCCTATCAAAGGCCCCCTTTGTCGTTTTTGCTCACTAATGTTTACCAGTAGAGCATTGCTAGCCATCAGAACGGTGCGAAATCATCCTGTTCGGCGCTCGAGGCGACCCAGCGGTCTCTGGCAGGTATCGCCCGGCGTTGCGCGCCCTGTGGCGGTATCTGGCCTCGCTCACCATACAGCCACAGCACCAGGTTGGAGCGCTGGCCGCTGGTGATCGGCTGCGCGGCATGCGGCACATTACCGCGATGCAGCATGGCCGAGCCGGGCGTGAACGAGAAGCGCACTGCGTCTCCGCTAGCGGCGTCCAGAACGTCCAGTTCAGAGCCCTCGAAGGTCTCGTCGGGCAGGTTCATGTTGATGTTGAGGGTCACGGACGAGGCGTCGGTATGCGGCCGAATCGAGGCGTCCGTGGTGGGCTGATAATGGATCGAGAAGCCGAAGGACTGGCTGTCGTAGCCGATGATTTCCGGGAACAGCAGCCGCGAGATCGGGCGCATGTAGGTGTCCAGCAGTTGCTGATAGAACGCCTGGAAACCCGGTGCCGCCAGATAGCCCTCTGAGCGACGGTCGAGCATGGCGCCGCGTCGATTGAGCACGATGCCGTAGGGCGGACGCAGCGGAATACCGGCGTCCCATGCCTGTTCCAGCATGTTGCGCAGATCAGCAATGCGCTCGACATCGAAGAGCTGGAACTGATAGACGTCAGTGGCGACTTCTGTCATCAGCGCCTTGACGTCCGTCTCGCGCTCGGGATTTTCCCACGCCTGCTTGACGGCAGTGCGCAGCGCCTCGTCGATCAATCCACTATCGAGGATGGCGAGTTTGTCTTGCTCGACGGCTTCCCATTCACGCCAGGCGTCACTCAGCAGCTGACGATGGCTGTCCCAGAATTGCTGGACGGAGGGGGCGCGCCGCAGCATGGCCTCGCGGGAAGGAAGTTCGAGCTCGCGGGCCTGCTGCAACCGGGTCTGCTGTAGTCGGGTAGGGTGCAATACAGAATGGGTCATGGGGTGTCTGCTCCAGAAACTTGCGACATGAGGCTGCCGTTTCGGCGATGTTGGGCAATTTATTGCGCCGTGCCTTGTTGATAAACAGGCCCCTGGAGTAAACACATTCAATATTCTGTTGATGATCTCCACACGACAGCAGGCCCGCACACAATGCGGGCCTGCTGTCGTTTGCCAGAGTGATACGAGGCGTGTTGTCAGCTCATCAAGCCGTCGATCACGCCCAGGCCATGGAAGGCGATCATGCCGATGATGCCAGCGAAGATCACGTAGTAGAGCGTCGGCAGGATCGTCTTGCGAAGCGTGACGCCTTCGCGACCCAGGAGGCCGACGGTGGCCGAGGCGGCTACCACGTTGTGGATGGCGATCATGTTGCCGGCAGCCGCGCCGACCGCCTGGAGGGCGACCATCATGGCGCTGGAGATGCCCAGAGCCTGGGCGACGTTGAACTGGAAATCGGCCAGCATCAGGTTGGAGACGGTGTTGGAGCCGGCGATGAAGGCCCCGAGGGCACCGACACTCGGCGCGAACAGCGGATAGATATCGCCCACGCTATCGGCGATGAACTGCGCCATCGCCACCGGCATCGACACCAGATCCGCCTCGTTGACGCCGGAGTTGATCAGGATGCGCACCATCGGAATCGTGAACAGCAGCACGAAGCCTGCGCCGAGGATGGTACGGCTGGACTCGCTGACGGCAGCACTGACGTCTCGCATTCGCATGCGGTGCAGCACGATGGTCAGCAGTACCACGACCACCAGGATACCGCCGGGCAGGTACAAGGGCTGCAGACTGCCAGAGATGTCAGCCTCCCCGAGAATGCCGCTCCAGCCGAAGCTCCATGAGGTCAGCGCCTCCTTGATCGGCGCGATGACGCGCGACATCACCAGCAACACCGCGAGCAGCACATACGGCAACCACCCCATGCCGACCGAGAGCGGCTTGCGGCCCTCGACGGGCTCAAGTGTCATGTCCAGCTTGCCGATCCACTCCGCGGGCCAGCTGTCAGCGTTCGGGAAGTCCCAGGTTCTGCTGGGCAGCAGGAAGCCCTTGCGCGCCGCGGGTACCACGATGGCGAGCCCCACCATTGCGCCGATCATCGACGGGAATTCCGGCCCCAGCAGCATGCCGGCCAGTACGTAAGGCACCACGAAGCAGACACCGGCGAACAGCGCGAAGGGCGCGACTTCCAGCCCTTCACGCCAGGAGCGATTGGCGCCGAAGAAGCGCACCATCACCGCGACCATGATCAACGGCATGCAGATCCCGATGATGCCGTGGGTGATGGCGACCTCAGAGGTCACCAGCTGGAAGTAGGCCTCCCAGCTCGAGCCATTCGCGGCCAGTGTCTCGCTGACACCGGCCTTGTCGAGGCCACCGGAGACCCCGACCACGATAGGCGTGCCGACCGCACCGAAGGAGACTGGCGTCGATTGCACCATCATGCCCACCACGACCGCGGCCAGTGCCGGGAAGCCCAGCGCCACCATCAAGGGGGCGGCGACGGCGGCAGGGGTGCCGAAGCCGGAAGCACCTTCGATGAAGCAGCCGAACAGCCAGGCGACGATGATGGCCTGCACGCGGCGGTCCGGGCTGATGCCGGAGAAGCCGTTGCGTATCGCGGCAATGCCGCCGGAATGCTTGAGGGTATTGAGCAGCAGCAGGGCGCCGAAGATGATCCACAGGATCGCGATCGTCAGTATCAGCCCTTGGAGTGATGAGGCCAGGACACGAGTGAAGGTCATGTCCCAGGCCAGCAGGGCGATCAGCGCAGTGACCACGAAAACGATGGGCATGGCGAGGCGGGCGGCCATGCGAAAGCCGATCAACAGCACCCCGGCGAGCAGCAATGGCACGAAGGCCAATAGTGCCAATAGCGACTGATTCATGTGCAGCACTCTCCCTATGTTGCGTGGCGCCCTATGTTGCGTGGCGAACGTCGTTTTATAAGTCTTTGTTGTTGGGTGGGTGCGTTGTTATGTCGCACCTGACGCTAGCTCAAGGTAAGAGAGTCCATTTGTTTCTGCTACTTGAGGTCATCTGGTATTACCAGTGATGATCACGAGGTTTATTTGCGCCAACTCATTGATAGTCAATGCCTCTGTGAGGTGTCGCAGCCCACTCATCACGCGCAGCAGGCCAGTTTATTAGACTAAAAGGCGGCAGTTTACCGGGTGAGAGGCGTCTGCTTTCTGAGCGTGACAGGAAGGGCGTGCGGCCAATGACATCTGCATGTCACGCGCTCCACGTGCCCCAAGCGCCCCAATAGAAGGAGGAATGGCGAACAAAAAGCGGGTTGTCATGCGCGCCAGGAGAGCGGGCTCACGTCTTGCTGGCTCGCGGGAATCCCCTCTTTCTGGTGGTCGTCATTGTCTCGAGATGATGGGCGAAGTGGAGACCTATTCAGGCAAGGATATATCCCTGGATTATTCAAGAAGTCGCGCTCGATTCAGTGGCAAGTCACTTGTAGTCGTCATGTCTGTCATGCATTGGCGACAGGTTTTCAAGTTTATCTTTCGTTGGCTGATTGAGGATAACAATTGGATACCATTTAAATAAAAGAAAGTACAAATAAGCCGGCTGTGTATATTTACAGGCTCCGGCCGTGTCTTGATACGCTGTCTTTCCTCAATCAATCACGTCTATGGAGAGCGCATGGCACAATGGGGCACGTTGTTGGTCATTCTGGCAGCCTTCCAGTGGGGGATTACCGGTGGGCTGGGGAGCCAGTTGATGTCGTGGGGCTGGCAGACCGAAGTCATTTCGATATGGCGCGCCCTGATAGGGTTCATCTGCATGTTGGGCTGGATGTTTCTACTGGGGTATCACAAGCGCCCGGCCGACTCCACGCGCGGTCTGTTGGTGTGGTCATTGCTGGCGGGGTTAGGGGTCGCTGGTAACTTCATGTTCTATTTCAAGAGTGTCAATGAAAGCAGTGTCGCAGTGGCTGCCACGCTGATGTATAGCGCACCCATCTTTGTCTATATCGCCTCTTTCCTGGCACGAGTCGAGAAGCCGACGCCGACCAAGTTGGCATCGATCGTGGTGGTGATGATCGGCATCGTATTGCTGACAGGTGTGCTGCAATCCGGTTCTGCTTCTGTCACTACGTCAGGTATCGTCTTTGGCTTGTTGGCGGGCGTGTCTTACGCCGTGTTCATCTTCGCCTTCAAGTCCGCTTCGCGGCATGGCAGTGTGCCGGGCATCCTGGCTATTGCGTTGGGCTTGAGCACCTTGATCATGGTGCCGTTCACGGACATGGGGCAGGCGATTGCGGTGCCCTTCGCCGATGAGTGGTGGGTCTTCATCCTGTTCGGGCTGGTGGGCGGTGGCCTGTCCTTCTATTGCTATGTCTTCGGGCTGCGGCATAGCTTGCCCTCGGTCGCCTCCATCGTCGCCATGATCGAGCCGATCACCGCCACTCTGTACGGCCTATTGATTCTGGGGCAGGGGCTGAGTGCCATGCAGATAGGCGGCATGGCGCTGATTCTGCTCGCGATCACGGTGCTGAGCCTGGCGCAGAATCGCCCGGATGTGCTGCTGCGCATGCCGCTCGGGCTGCGCAAGGCCAGGCCGAAAGATTCGCAGTCGAATCAGGCGGAACAGGCAAATAGATGAAGCCTTTTGAGCTCTGAACCAGCGCCTTCACTCTGCTTGTGATCGTGATGAATGCAATGCCGCGAGGTACACGATGCGCGAGTCTCCAGGGTAATAGTGAAGGGATGAAGGGCCCTGAAACACGACAACGCCTCGTCAGCATGGCTGGCGAGGCGTTGTCGTGTTGTGACGTGTATGAAGTCGAGTGTTGCCAGTGCGTGCTGGATCTGCCTCGCTGTCAGCTATCGCTGAGCACGGCGGCAAGTTCTGGGCTCGGGCGACTGGCGTTGACGAAGAAGTCATTCATCGTCAACAGCAGGTACTTCTTCATCATGTTCTGGGCCGGCAGGAAGATGCGATCTCCGAAGTCGAAGTTGCCTGCCTGGTGCGGCACGGAGTCCTGAACGGCGTAATCCTTGCTGAACAGCAACTGCTCGTTCTTGTCGTACAGACGATACTGGACATCGAAATCGGCAATGATATCGAAATCTTCATTGGCGACACCGAAGGTCAGCAGATTCTTGGTCAGGTTCTGGGCGATCAGGTAATCAAGATAGACAGGGCCACGATTCTCATGGGCCTGGATTTCCACCTGCAGGCGGTAGTCGCTGGCACGTGCATCATGGGTGATGCGCGAAGAGGCGGGCAGTTGCTCACGCAGCAATTGATTGAAGTGGGTCATCGCCGGTGAACAGATGCGCGACAGCTTGATGTTGCCCAGTGGTTGCATGGCCTGTTGGGCAGCACCGGAAAACAGGTTGGCCTGTGGCTGGCTGTAATAGACGTCGGAATAGAACACCTTGTGCTGGTAGGCCTGCGCCTCCACCGGTGTGACCTTCGGGACATCGATCTGCGCGCGCGACACACAGCCGGCCATCACCATGAGGGCAATGCCCGCGCTAGCGAGTTTCATCAATGGCATGGGCATTCGAGTGACGGGCATATGACGAATTCTCGGGCGTGGCGAAGTTGTCGCTCACCGTAACATGCGCATGTCACAAGGCTAAACACGGGCCTGACAACGCCTTTCAACTATTGTTAACTTTTGTTGAATATTGTTGCATTTGTATATGTGAAGACATGCAAGAGGCGCCAGCTCAATCGAACCAGCGCTTGAGTGTCGTCTCCGCGCGCGCGGAATGTTCCGGCTTGATATGTGCGGCGACGATGGCGACGGCGCCTGCCATCAGCGTCAGGTCATCGGTGTAGCCAAGCAGCGGCGTGAAATCGGGCAGACCATCGATGGGCGAGATGAAATAGCCCAGCGCCCCATAGATGGTGGTGCGCGCCCAGAGAGGCGTGTCGGGGTCCTGGGCGGCGAAATACATGCGGAATGCGGGATTGAGCACGCGCTTGCCGGCCTTTCTGGCAGCGCCGCTCACCTTGCGCCAGAAGCCGGCCTCCGAGTAGTCCTCGGCATGGGCGTCGAGGGCCTCCTGGTGTGGACGGCTGCCATCGCCTGTCTGCGCTAGCGGATCCGGTGCTGGCAGCCTGAGTGTCTCAGGCGGCTCGGCGGCGATGATGGTCTCATTCGTCATGGCGCTGTCTCCGTCATCTGAAGGTGTCGGCAATGGCTGCCAGCCTCATATCCTGCGCTGCAGGCCTTACTCTACCATGTGACTTTGTACGGGTTGCGTCGTTCCATGGTTCGCTCCGTGAGTCACTTCGGGAATCGCTCCGTGTGTCGTTCTGTGGAGCGCTTTGTGAGCCGCTGCGTGCTGGCAATGACAGACAGAAAGACGCCGCTTCCTCACCCGTATCGATTGGGCAAGGAGGCGGCGTCTTTTTTGGCCATCAGGAATTGGTCAGCATCAACGGCTCAGGCGGGCAGGTCGAACAGCAGGGCATGCAGGCGGTGGGCCTCGCTCAGCGCGAGCCGTGATACCTGATCCAGCGTCACGGCGTCGCCTGCGACCAGCGAGACACTTTGCGCATCGTCCCCGCTCAAGCGCGTGGACCCGTCGATCACGTGCAGATAGTAGCGGCGCTCGGTGTCCAGTGGCAGTTCCAGTGCTGCGCGCTGCTCGTCATCTCCCTGCAGGGCGATGCGATACATCCGGGCATCCTGATTGATGGCCAGCACCCCAGGCGCGGCTTGCGCCGGTGGTGCGATCAACAGGGTGAGACCCTCGCGGGCGGCGAAGGGCTGCTGCTGATAGCGCGGCGGCAGCCCCTTGGCCTGTGGCGTGATCCAGATCTGAAGAAAGCGCAGCGGCTCGCGGGACGAGGCGTTGTACTCACTGTGCTCGATGCCCGTCCCGGCACTCATCAGCTGGACTTCGCCCACCCCCAGGGTATGCCGTGAGCCCATGCTGTCGCGGTGCTCGATGCTGCCTGACAGTACATAGCTGATGATTTCCATGTCACTGTGCGAGTGCGGATCGAAGCCCGCGCCCGGCGCCACGCGGTCATCGTTGATCACGCGCAGCACGGAGACGCCCATGTGAGCCGGGTCGTAGTAGCTGGCGAAGGAGAAACTGTGGCGGCTCTCCAGCCAGGCGAACCTGGCATGGCCGCGCTCATTGCCGGGACGTAATGTGAGCATGGCAACCTCCTGAGACTGTGCGGGCGCGCATTGAGTGATGAATAGCCAGCCTTCAGCAGGCTCATGAATCGTGCCTGGCCGGGCTCAGCAGACGGTCGAGTGACAGCTTGCCGCCGCCGGTGATCGCCAGGCTCGCCGCGATGGTCAGCAGTGCCAGCGCGTATTCGTAGCCATTGTTGCTCGCGAACAGACCATTGCCGATATGCACGGTCAGGATGGCGATCAGCATGGTGAAGGCCAGCACGGCAGCCGCCGGACGTGTCAGCAGGCCGATCAGGATCGCCAGTCCGCCGAAGAACTCGCCGCTACCGGATAGCAGCGCCATCAGGTAGCCCGGCTCGATACCGATGGAGGCCATCCACTGACCGGTGCCTTCCAGACCGTAGCCGCCGAAGGCGCCGAACAGTTTCTGTGAACCGTGGGCCATGAAGATGATGCCGGTCGGGACCCGTAGCACCAAGCTTGCGAGGCTGGAGTCGGTGGTCATCAGGCGAGAGAGGGCGGACTTGAACATGTGTGGCTCCATTGATCAGGGGATGTGAGGTCTTTCAGATCAGTGTGTTTGATCGATGGAGCTACTATAGAATGAGGCCTATCAAAAAAATAACGGAGGATTCTGGTCTCAATGATCAGAATTTTTGAATCATGGTCTCACCCATCACACTCGACGCCCTGCGCGTGCTGGATGCCATCGAGCGGCGGGGCAGTTTCGCCGCGGCCGCCGAGACATTGCATCGCGTGCCCTCGGCGATTTCCTATTCGGTCCAGAAGCTGGAGGAAGAGCTGGGCGTGCCGCTGTTCGATCGCTCGCGGCGCAAGGCCGAGCTGACCGATGCGGGTCACCTGGTGCTGGCGCATGGGCGGCGCATTCTGCTGGCCACCGAGGAGATGACGGCGCTGGCGCGTCAGGCGGGAGCGGGCTGGGAGGTCGAACTGCGTATCTGCGTCGATACCATTCTTGATCCAGAGGCGCTCTATCCGCTGTTGGAGGAGTTCCAGGCCATCCAGCCGCGCACGCGGGTGGTATTGAGCGAGGAGGTGATGGCGGGTGCCTGGGATGCGTTGCATGACAATCGCTGTGATCTGGTGATCGGCGCGCCCGGCGAGCCACCGGTATCGGGTCTTGCGTGCCGGCGGTTCGGCGCAATAGAACCGGTCTTCGCCGTGGCGGCAGATCATCCGCTGACCCGGCTGGCGCAGCCGATTGCCATCGAGGCGCTGCAGGAGTATCCCACCGTGATCGTGGCGGACAGTTCGCGCAGTCTGCCCGGTCATTCTTCCGGCTTGCTGGATGGCCGCAGCCAGATCATCGTCAAGACCACGGCGCAGAAGATCGAGGTCCAGCGCAAGGGGCTGGGAGTTGGCTATCTGCCGCGGCATCGAATCCATCGTCATCTGGAGGAGGGCAGTCTGGCACTGCTGCAGCTGGAGACGGCGCGCGCGCCGATCGATCTCTCGCTCGCCTGGCGCAGTGGCCGTCAGGGCAAGGCGCTCAAATGGTTCCTCGAGCGCCTTGCCGCCCCCGGCATGGGTGAGGCCTTCGGGCTGTTGCCGCGCGCGCCGGCGACTGACTTGCGTGGAGACTGAATCGCGCAAGCGCCCTCAGCCCCAGTCGAGCACCACCTTGCCCGACTGACCGGAGCCCATGATCTCGAAGCCTTGCTGGAAGTCTGCGACGCCCAGGCGATGGGTGATGATGGGCGAGAGATCCAGCCCTGACTGGATCAGGCTGGCCATCTTGTACCAGGTCTCGAACATCTCGCGGCCATAGATGCCCTTGATGGTGAGGCCCTTGAATATGACCTTGGTCCAGTCGATGGCCATCTCGCCGGGCGGAATGCCCAGCATGGCGATCTTGCCGCCATGATTGATGACATCGAGCATCTGCTCGACGGCGGAAGGCACGCCGGACATTTCCAGTACCACATCGAAGCCTTCATGCATGTCGAGCTCCGCCATCACCTCCTGCAGGGATTCGCGGCTGACATTGACGGTGCGGGTCGCGCCCATCTGCTCGGCCAGTGCCAGTCGATAGTCATTCACGTCGGTGATCACCACGTGGCGAGCCCCGATATGGCGGATGACCGCTGCCGCCATGATGCCGATGGGCCCGGCGCCGGTGATCAACACATCTTCGCCGACCACATCGAACGCCAGCGCCGTATGCACGGCATTGCCGAAGGGGTCGAAGATGGCCGCCAGGTCATCGCTGATCTCATCCGGCAGCTTGAAGAGGTTGTAGGCGGGCAGGGCGAGATATTCGGCGAAGGCGCCGGGGCGGTTGACGCCCACGCCCTCGGTATTGCGACACAGATGGCGACGCCCCGCGCGGCAGTTGCGGCAATGGCCACAGGTGATGTGCCCTTCGCCCGAGACACGGTCGCCGATCTCGTAGCCGCGCACCTCGCTGCCCAGCGCGACGATCTCCCCCGCATACTCATGACCGGTGACCATCGGTACCGGCACGGTCGCCTGCGACCACTCATCCCATTGATAGATGTGCATGTCCGTGCCGCAGATCGCGGTCTTGCGGATCTTGATCAGCACATCGTTGTGGCCGATTTCCGGCACGGCCGTCTCGGTCATCCAGATGCCGGGTTCGGCCTTGAGCTTGGCCAGCGCCTTCATGCATCACCTCCCGCCGTGGACTTGATCACGCCCATCTCGCGGCCGATGCGCGTGAAGGCGGCAATGGCCGTCTCGATCTGCTCCGGAGTATGCGCCGCCGAGATCTGGGTACGAATGCGCGCCTGTCCCTTGGGCACCACCGGGTAGGAAAACCCGATCACGTAGATGCCGGCCTCCAGCAGGCGATTGGCGAAGTCGCCCGCCAGGCGTGCATCGCCGATCATCACCGGAATGATGGCGTGACCGGCACCCGCGAGGGTGAAGCCGGCCTCCTGCATGCCACGACGGAAGCGTTCGACGTTCTCCCACAGTTGGTGGCGCGCCTCGGCGCTGTCCTCGACCTTGTCCAGCGCCTTGAGGGTCGCCGCCACGATGGGCGGTGCCAGCGAGTTGGAGAACAGATAGGGGCGCGAGCGCTGACGCAGCCACTCGACGATGGGCCCGCGCGCGGCCGTCACGCCGCCCGAGGCCCCGCCCAGTGCCTTGCCGAAGGTGGTGGTGATGATGTCGATCTGGTCCATCACGTCATGGTATTCGTGGCTGCCACGCCCGTTGGCCCCCACGAAGCCGGTGGCGTGGGAGTCATCCACCATCACCAGCGCATCGTAGCGTCTGGCGAGCTCGCAGATGCCCTTGAGGTTGGCGATCACGCCATCCATCGAGAAGACACCGTCGGTGGCGATCAACTTGAAGCGTGCACCGGCGGCGTCCGCCTCCTTGAGACGGGCCTCGAGTTCGCGCATGTCATTGTTGGCATAGCGATAGCGGCTTGCCTTGCTCAGACGCACGCCATCGATGATGGAGGCGTGATTGAGCGCATCGGAAATGATGGCGTCTTCAGGGCCGAAGAGTGTCTCGAACAGGCCGCCATTGGCGTCGAAACACGAGGAATAGAGGATGGCATCGTCCATGCCGAGAAAGGCTGCGAGGCGTTTTTCCAGCACGCGATGCTGATGATGAGTGCCGCAAATGAAGCGCACCGAGGCCATGCCGAAGCCGTCACGCTCCAGCGCCTGTTGCGCGGCGGCAATCAGCTCGGGGCTATCGGCCAGGCCCAGATAGTTGTTGGCGCAGAAGTTGATCACCTCCGACCCTCGCCCCTCGCGTTCATCACAGCCCGCGACCCGCAGGCTGGCACGCTGGGGCGAGGTGATCTCGCGCTCCTGCTTGTAGAGACCTTCTTCATGCAGCTCATTGATCTGACGGCTGAGGTGGTCGTGGAAACTGGCTGGCATGCGTCGCTCCTGTCTGTCGTGGTCCTGTTCGCTTCCGATGGACGCTGAACGCCTGCGGGAAACGTGATGGCACAGGCTTTCAGCGTAGTCGGGGTCTGTCAGCGGTGTGGTGCGGATCGTGCGCTCAGCTGGCCGGACGCTCCTTGAGTTCGTTGCCATCCTCGTCTTCAAAGGTCAGCCCCCAGCTGGTGACGGCGGCCAGCAGCATGATGGCCACGAGGAACCAGCCCTGGAAGACAAACGGGAAGACGGCGGTCGGCGAGACGGAGGGCAGCCAATCATAGGTGCCCTGCATGGACTGGATCGTCGACCAGCCCAGCAGTACCGGTGCACCCCAAGGGAAGATGTAGCCCAGCGCAGAGGTCACGGCGTCCAGCATGTTGGCGCGGCGATAGCGATGGATGCGGTAGCGGGTGCCCAGCGCACGCACGAAGGGCGCGGCCGCGATCTCGGCGGCGGTATTGATGGTGATCGCGCTGTTGAGCAGCGCCACGATGCCCCAGATGGCCACTTCGGCGCGGCGCATCGATTGCTTGATCCAGCGCATCAGCAGGCGCGTGACATGCTCCATGGTGCCGCCGAGGGTCATCAGGTGGGCGGCACCGACGATCAGCAGGATCAGGATGCCCATGTTGACGTAACCTTCGACGCCGCGAACCAATGCGCCAGTCATGACGCCATCGGCCTCGGCATCGAAGGCGATGATCTGTGGCAGGCTGCCGGTGCCGGCGATCAGCATGACAGGAATGGCGAGCAGGATGCCCCAGGTCAGAGAGGTCAGCAGGTGCTGTCCACGCAGTGCCAGTATCAGTACCAGTGCAAAGGGCGCCAGCATGATCAGGCCCGCTGGATCGGCGGCCTCCTGCATCGATTGAACCGCCGCGGGGTCGGTGATGCCGCCTTGCTCGCTGCCGCCGAAGATCACGAACAGCGCCAGTGCCGGCAAGGCTGCCGCAATCGAGTACTTGAAGCGGCTTTTCACCACGCCGGGGACATCCGCGCCCTGGGTCGTGGCGGAGACGATGGTGGTGTCCGACACCGGGGCCAGGTTATCGCCGAAGATGGCACCGGACAGAATTGCGGCAAACAGCAGGGTGGGGTCACCGCCCACCGCGATGCCGGCCGGATACATCAGCGTGCAGAAGGCGACCGTGGTGCCGTAACCAGTACCGACAGCGGTCGAGAACACGGCTGCGAGCAGGAAGGTGAGCCCGACGAACCAGCCGCCGGTCATGTCCGAGATGCCGCCCAGCCAGACAAGCCCTTCGACCAGTCCCCCGACCTGCAGAACCTGAGCGAACATCCCGGCATAGAACCAGGCGACGATGGCGACCACCCCGATGGGCTGCGTCAGCCCATCGAACAGCCCGTTGGCATAGTCCTCCCAGCGACTGGTGCAGAAGAACAGACCGAGGGTCAGCCCGAACAGAGCCCCCATGACCAGGCCGATTTCAGAGGACAGCCCCAGCACGCTGGTCGTGATTGCCCAGACGACAAAGAAGATCAACGGGATGGCGGCGCCCCAGGCACCGAAGCGGAATGTCAGCGAAGGGGAGTCAGGCGCTGCGTGTGAGGCGTCATTGGGCGGGTGAGCAGCGTTCTGCTGCCCATGATCCTGCTGGGAAGTCGGGGACATGTCATTACCTGTCTACGTCATTGTGATTGTTGGGTGACGACTTGAGGCAGGCGCTGGGCAAGACGATCTTCCGCATGGCAATGCATTTGCTTCACCTTGCATCGGATGGCACTCGGCACATGCCTGAGCGCAATGGCGATGTCCGCATGGCCTTGTCAGCAATACAAACGCCAGCAAGGCTTGTGGATGTTTGATGTCTTGCCAGCATGAAGCGCTGAAAATCCAGCGTTCTGCCAGTCATTTCAGCCTATCAGTGTGTGCTGATGGACTGTCAATGCGGCGAAGGCGCAAGACGTGTCGTTCGAGGCGGGTAGCGAAAAAAGGTGTTCATCAGACGTGACACGGCCCTGCACCTCATTCGAGGGCAGGGCCGTTGTTTTGGATAGATCGCGTTGGACAGATTGCGTTGTCCTGCATCGCATCAGTACGCGCTGCGGCGTCTCTCACGCCATGGCGGTTCAGCGCTGGGTAAGTGGCGCCGGCGCCGGGATGGCGCGGGTGGCGCGATCACGGCGTACGCGGATCACGAAGGCGATCAGAGTCTTTATAAAGTACTTGGTACGTGATAATGATCAACGAAACGAAAGTGATGCTGTCCACCTCGGTATGAATAGATACTTGGCTCAGGGTAATGACGCTGAGGATTCGCGTAAGAGTATTGCGGTTATGCAGAAAGGTATCAAGAGAATGGAGAAAGCCCCCCCCGATTGAATAGCTGTTGCTTGAGTCCAAGAAAATCTCGGCCAGTATCCGATCCAATGTCGACCTCTTGCTACGTATCAGCAAGAATTTTTGGCTATCGAAAGGTTCGCTACAAAAGAATGGCCAAGCACCAAGCATCATTGTTCAGTCTGGCAGCTCATGCGAACTGGTGCCGAGAAACAGCACGAAGGGAAAATAAATAAAGGCAGCACATCTTGAATCTGACTTGATAGACAAATAATATGGCAGCTAGGTTGAGGGTGACATTCTCTGGCGTCCTAACCACATTGCTAGAGCAGAAAGATGCTCTTGGTACTCTCCCCCCCCTAACCAGGTCTTGAGTTGTTGATGAATTTCTTTTCTATATCGAGTGATGCGTATTTTTAGTACATTTTTACAGTGGCTTTAATTTGATTCTATGAAAAAAATTTTAATGACAGGCCATCTGGGCTTGGTTGGGCGGCACTTAAAGCCTTTGCTGGAACGCAAAGGGTATTTAGTTCAGGGATTTGATCTGGCTGATGGCAGCGGGGATATCTGTCGGCCAAGGGAGCTCGAGCAAGCTTTGATAGGCGTAACTGGTGTAATTCATCTAGCGGCAGTCTCTAGAGTTATCTGGGGCGAACGCGATCCTGAGCTGTGCTGGTATACTAATGCTGTATCAAGTGAACAATTGTTGAAAGCAGCCTATGAAAATTATAATAAACCATGGGTGCTGGTTGCTAGCAGTCGTGAAGTATATGGCGAAGCAAATGTGCTTCCTGTGCGTGAGTCATTATTACTTGACCCTGTAAATATATATGGCCAAGCAAAAGCATATATGGAGCGAAAAGCACTAGAGGCCAGAGAAGGGGGGCTCAATACAGCAGTGATTCGTTTAGCAAACGTATATGGCTGCACTGAAGATCATCCAGACAGAGTCTTACCAGCATTCTGTTATAATGCCGTTAGACAGTCAGATCTTCGTGTGGATGGCTGGGAGCATTTGTTTGATTTTACTCATGTGTCTGACACAGTTGAAGGCCTCTTATTAATTGTTGAGCAGCTGGAACATGGTGAAAAAAACCTTCCGCCAACACATTTTCTTCCCGGTATAGGCACCACGCTTGGTGAAGCCGCTGAAATGGCTGTCAGATTTTCTCACAGCAACTCCAGAATAATTGAAGCGCCATCTCGAACTTATGATGTAAGTCGCTTTATCGGTGACCCAGCTCAGGCCAAAGCGCTATTTGGATGGCAGGCACATGTCACACCTGAGCATGGGATTCAGCTTTTAGTTGAAGCATTTAAAAAACAGTTAAAGGACGTTTCTGCATGAAAATTGTGAAAGTTATTCATGGGTATCCGATGCTATACAATGCCGGGTCCGAAGTATATTCACAAACCATTTGTCAAGCCTTGGCAGAGCGTGGCCACGAAGTGCATGTGTTCACTAGGGAGGAAGACTCATTCCAACCTGATGGTGCCTTACGGGTCAGTCATGATCCCGACATGCCGGCAGTTACCTTGCATCTCGTTAATAATCCGAGAATGCGGGATCGTTATCGATTGGATATTATTGATCGCCGATTTTCTGATCTACTTGATGAAGTTCAACCAGATGTTGTGCATATTGGTCACTTGAATCATCTTTCAACTTCTCTGGTGTACGAGGCAAAAAAACGGAAGGTTCCGATCGTTTATACATTGCACGATTATTGGTTGATGTGTCCAAGAGGCCAGTTTATGCAAATGCACTCTGCGGATGATAATCTATGGGCTGCTTGCGATGGCCAAGAAGACAAGAAGTGTGCAAAGCAATGTTATGCCCGCTACTTTTCCGGTAGTGCACAAGAAGAAGCTGATGATGTAATTTATTGGGAAGGTTGGGTAAGCCGACGAATGGCACATGTTCGAGACATCGTCAACCATATTGATTTGTTTATCTCTCCTGCTAACTATCTCAAACAGCGATATGAGTTAGAGTTTGATCTTCCGCAAGAGAAGAGTATATATTTGGATTATGGTTTTGATAGGTCTAGAATGCAAGGTAGAGTTCGCCAGAATAATGAAGTGTTTACATTTGGATATATCGGAACCCATATGCCGGCTAAAGGTATTCATCAGTTAATCAATGCCTTTGGTATGCTCAGAGGAGAAGCGAAGCTTAGGATATGGGGACGTAATCGTGGACAGGATTCTAGATCCTTACATGAAATAGCATCGTTATTACCCGATAACAAAGCAAACTCTATAGAATGGATGACGGAATACAAAAACCAGTCTATTGCCAAGGATGTGTTCAGCTACACCGATGCGATTGTTGTACCGTCAGTCTGGGTCGAGAACTCGCCTTTAGTCATCCATGAAGCCCAACAAGCCAAGGTACCTGTAATCACAGCTTGTGTCGGTGGCATGGGCGAATACGTCCATCATGAAGTCAATGGTCTAAACTATCAACATCGGGATACAGTTGATCTCGCAAAACAAATGCAGCGTTTACTCGATGAGCCAGGGTTAGCAAAACAATTGGGTCAGCATGGTTATCCTTTTAGCGATGATGGCCAAATCCCCGACATTCAACAACATATACTGGATCTGGAAGCTTGTTACGCGAGGGTCATGGGCTGATGACACACAAATTTTGGCGAATTACACTAGATACTAACCCTGACTTTTGTAACCTTAAATGTGTAATGTGCGAGGATCACTCTCCTTATGCTGCTAGTCTGACGGAAAGAAAAAAAAATGGATTATTGCGTCCCACCATGGACACTACATTACTTGAAAAAGTTGTGCGCGAGGCGGCTCAGTTGGGAGTCAGAGAAGTCATCCCCTCTACTATGGGTGAGCCACTACTCTACCCTCATTTTGATGTTTTTCTCGCTCTGTGCTCCGAGCTTGGGCTTACCCTCAACCTCACCACCAATGGCACGTTCCCAGCCCCCAAATCACACCAGAACGTTGAGTATTGGGCTCGAAAAATTGTTCCGATTACCAGTGACGTAAAGATTTCCTGGAATGGCGTAACCGAAAGGACCCAATCAACAATTATGGGGGGAACTTCTCTTGAGCAACATATAGATAATGCTAAGCGCTTTATTGAGATACGTGATGAATTACAATCAAAGAATTACTGCTCAATGACAATGCAGTTGACATTTATGCGCAGCAATCTTGAAGAAATTCCCGATTTACTGGACCTAGCATTATCACTAGGGTTTGATCGATTGAAGGGTCATCAACTCTGGACTCATTTTGATGAAATTCGAAATGAAAGCCTTCGGAATGATCTGGTTTATGCTGCTCGCTGGAATCAAATCGTCCAACATTGCCATGAACGTGTCGCTACTCATAACCAAACAGCTAAGCGTCCGTTCCGACTAGAAAATTTCTTTGCACTTGATCTTGCCATATTAGAGGATATCTCGCCCGACGGCGAGTGCCCCTTTTTAGGTAAAGAGCTCTGGGTGGATCCCACGGGGAGGCTCAATGTATGTTGTGCACCAGACCAGCAGCGTAAGACCTTGGGGGATTTCGGTAACCTCAATACAGCTAAATTATCGGAATTGGTGGAAGGCGAGAGCTATCAAGAATTGATGAATACCTACCAGTCACATGCACTCTGTCAGTCTTGCAATATGAGGCGGCCAAAATGAAAGTTGAAGAAAAACCAACCATCTCTGCATGTGGAAAGTTTCATGTGGGGGGAGACCTAAAGCCTTTATACGAAGCACAGTTTGATGAAGTACTTGCCTTTCATGAAGTAAATGGATGCTGGATTGCATCAGCACAGAAAGGCTCTGATGCTTTTCATATAAATATAGATGGAAAGCCTATCTATACCCAGCGCTTTAAAAGGTGTTTTGGCTTTTATCATGGGCTGTCTGCAGTAATTGACGAAGATGGTTGGTACCATATAGATCAAGCGGGAAATGCTCTCTATCCAGAGCGATATGGCTTTGCTGGTAACTATCAAGAAAACGCTGTCGTGGTAATGAATGCAGATGGCCAGTATTTTCATCTCAACGCTTATGGGGCGCCTCTATACAATAATCGATGGCAGTATTGTGGAGATTTCCGCGATGGTATTGCCGTAGTACAGGCGATGAATGGCTTAAGTACGCATATTCGTTATGATAGTACACTCCTACATCAGCAGTGGTTTCTAGATTTGGATGTATTCCATAAGCGGTATGCGAGAGCAAAAACCAGTAGGGGTTGGTGCCATATTGATAAATATGGCGTCCCAATTTATTCGCAAAGATATTTATCTGTTGAGCCCTTTTATAATGGATTTTCTCGCTGTGAAACAAATGATGGCGCTTTGCTTGTGATTGATGAACGAGGTTATACTGTTCGGCTGCTACGCAGTCAAACAACCGATAAGTTTGTAGAGTTATCTGCTGATATGGTCGGGTACTGGAAGACTTATGTTATCTATTCGGCAGTCAAGCTTGGAGTATTTGACAATCTACCCGCTGCCGGTGAACAACTTTCCATACGTTGTGCATGTGATCCACAAAAGCTTGAGCGTTTGATGAAAGGTCTTGTTGAACTGGACCTTGTTGAACTGACAGCTGGTTGTTATACAGTTTCAGAAAAGGGCTCTTATCTTTGCTCATCTAATAGTACAACGTTAGCCGATGCTGCCATTGAATATGGGGAAGATCTTTTACAGTGTTGGCAAAATTTGCCTGGAAAAATTCAGGATGAAAAATTTGAATCAAAGATTTTCTCTGAAGTAGCCTCTGATCCTAACAGAGTTATCTCACACCATCGAATGCTCGGTAGCTATGCTCTGCATGATTACTCAGCAATAATACCGTTCTTGCCAATCAATAAAGAGCAAAGAATTCTGGATGCTGCTGGAGGAACAGGCACATTAGCCACATTATTGCAGGCTCACTTCCCTGTTTCATCTATTTGCCTTGGTGATATGGCATCTGTTGTGGCGGAATCCACTTTTCCTGTCAAATTGGAAATGGATCTTTTTAGCACATGGCCAAGAGCATTTGATATTGTCGTACTAGCTCGAGTTATACATGATTGGGAAGACGCAGATGCAGTGAAGATTCTACAGAATGCAAAGCAAGCTCTGACATCTTCTGGAGTAGTTTATTTGCTGGAAATGGTGCTTGAAGAAAATTCAACCCAAGGAGCTTTATGTGACTTGCACCTTTTAGCTGCAACAGGTGGGAAAGAAAGAACGGTAACTGAATTTGATGCTATTGCTATTCAATCAGGACTAAAAGTATGTCAAGTTATCCTGGGGCCATCCTTGGTTTCCTTGATTATATTGAGGCAGTGGCATAATAATGAATAAATTGATTCTAGTGCGTCATGCGGAAAGACCCGATATTCCTGATGATACTGTTGGGAATGATATACTACTGACAGATAAAGGGGAAAATGATGCTCAGTACTTCGCGCAGAAAATTTCCTATCCTGTTGTTTCTATACAATCTAGTCCTGTTGAGAGATGTAGACAAACAGCAAATGTCATTGGCGATGTTGTTGGTATTAAGTATGAAGATATTATTTTAAGTCGGGATCTTGGTGAACCTGGTTTTATAATTGATGATGGTGCTGTAGCATGGACTCACTGGAAAGAAAAAGGGCACGCGAAAGTAAACGAATATCTCCTATCAGGCTTTGAGAAATGGGACGGATTTTCAGATCTAGATCTTGCTGTCAAGATGTTCGATAATAAGATTCGTAAACAACTGTTAGCTTCGAGAGGAGGTGTGCATATATGGATTACACACGATACCATTCTAGCAACATATGTTTCTAGAATAATGCCCAGCAGGTTGCAAATAAGTCAATGGCCGAAGTATTTAGATTACATTTCTGTTGAAGTTATAGGCAATGATTTTATTTATACCTATTTCTATAATGAAGCTATTAATTAGTACAAGGGGGTGTCAGTATCATGTACAACTCTACTTCTATAACAATGCTTATAACTTATAGTCTAGAGTCTTAAGTGGTTTCCGGCCTGTCATGTTCTATATCGTAATTTTCAATTGAATATATACGATAGGTTTGAGTAGGTTATTAGTTCTACCTGCTAACATATCTCCATATTAAGGCCGATACTGATTGGCTGTTTACGGGTGCTCAGCACATGAATACACGGCTTCAGCACAGCTTTCGAATGAGATGGCGCACAATTCTGCGCCACCCCCTAGCTTGATACACCATAAGGCAACGGCCCTGCACCTCGTTCGAGGGCAGGGCCGTTGTGTTGGACAGACTGCATCGCGTCGGCAAGCGCTGCGACGCCTCTCACGCCATGGCGGTTCAGCGCTGGGTAAGTGGCGCCGGTGCCGGGATGGCGCGGGTGGCGCGATCACGGCGTACGCGGGTCACGAAGGCGATCACCAGCGCGAAGATGCCGAAGGCGACCGGGATCGCGGCGACCGAGATCAGGCTCAGCAGGGTCTTGTAGACATCACCGCCCAGCCAGCTGACCACGACGGCCAGTGCCGCCATGGAGACGATCCAGAAGGCACGTGAGCGTTTGACGGTCAGCATCTCGCACACCAGGCCCGCGGAGTCGGCGCTGGTGATGAAGAACAGCAGGATGTTGAGCGTCAGGATCAGGGACAGCAGGCCGCTGCTGTCGATGGTGTCGATCAGCTTGAACACATCATCGACGCCCAGGCTCAGGCTGCCGAGCCCGAAGACCACGAACCACAGGCACGAGAACAGGGTCGGAACCAGCATCACGCCCAGCACCATGCCACGCAGGGTGCGGCCCTTGGAAATGCGGGCGATGAAGACGCCGGTGAAGATGAACCAGCCATACCAGGCCGCCTCGAAGGCATACAGCCAGTCTGCCAGCCATGTCTTGCGTTCCGGATCGCCCAGGCCGATATCGGTGGCCATCGCGGGGTACTTGAGCAGGTATTCCGGCACCAGGCGCACGAAGGTAGAGAGGATATCGCCGGGCACGGTCAGCACCAGCACGCCGAGCATCAGGATGATCGCGAACAGGGTGTTGTAGTTGCTCAGCCACTTGATGCCGCGCTTGAGGCCCGAGGCGGAGGAGATGATGGCGCACACGGCCAGCACGCAGATGATCAGGCTCGGGCTGAACTCGATGCCGACCAGCTTGACCAGCCCCTGCTGGATCGGGGTGGTCGCGTAGGTGAAGGACAGCGACAGACCGATGACGGTGGAGACGACGAGGCTGATCAGGTTCAGCTTGCTCCACAGGCCGTTGCCCAGCAGTTCTTCGGCGGGCTTGGCCATCTTCATGTTGTACATGGCGTGGGCGAAGAGCGCGCCGATGGCCAGATAACCGGCCCAGGCCAGCAGACCCCAGTGATTGAAGGCGTTGAGCAGCGCCATGTCGGTGCTCAGGCCGGCATCGGTGTGATATTTGGGTTCCAGTACGCCCCAGGTGAGCAGGCCGATGCCCATGCCGGTGGCAAACAGCATGCCCATCCAGCTCAGGGTATGGAATTCAGGGTCGCCTTCGCCGAAGCGCAGCTTGCCCAGCGGCGTAAAGCAGACCGCAACCAGAATCAGCGAGACGGCAAAGGCCGGCCAGGTGAACAGGAAGCCGAAGTTGCCGATTACCGAGCCCTTGATCAGGTCGAGACTGGCCAGAAATCCTTCGGGAAACAGGGCGGCGGCACCGATCAGCAGCGCGATCACGCAGACGGTCGCGATCGAGGTCAGGTATTGCTCCTTGCCACAGGTCGAGTTTCCCAGTCCGCAGATGTCGTCAGCGGAGTGCGCGTTCTGTTGTTCATGATTTGACTGTCCAGAGACGGACTGTTCAGAAGCAGGCTGTGCAGAGGGCGAGTGGTGGGGCATTGTGCGAGTCCTGATGTTGTTATTGTCGTGGCAGGCAACGTGATGCGGGGATGAGATGACGCGTTGAAGAGGCCGATGCTGAGCTCCTGTGAATGGCAAGGACCTCATAAGACTATCCGTACTGGGTAAGCAGTTTTGGATATGCACGACAACTAATTGGCTTGTTGCGACATGACGGCCCGCTTCAGGGCAATATCGGCAGGCATGAGCTTGATGTGTTGCCCAACGCGACTCGCCGAGCCGCCCCTGTGACGGGATGGCTCGGCGAGTGGGGGTTGGCAGGACCGGTCTGGCAGAGCATGTCTTGCCAGTGAGGCTTTATGTGGGGACTGACACAAGTTCAGGCTCACTCTCAGTCTCAGTCTCAAGCTCAGGCCTGGCTTCTGTCCGGCTTCGGCTTGCCGAGCTTCATGAGGACGATGCCGGATTCCTGACATAGCGCTACCAAGAGGCCCAGCGTCATCGCCACGATCACGAAGCTCATCGGTAGGGCGGCGGCCATCAGGATGGTCTGCAGCGCCTTGAGCCCGCCCGCCATCAGCAGCGTACCGGCCACCAGCCCGATGCAGATGCCCCAGAAGATGCGGTGGCGCGCCAGCGGTTCTTCATCGCCCAGCGACAAGATGGTCGTGACCACCAGGGTGCTGGAATCCGAGCTGGTGACGAACCAGCTGATCAACAGGAAGATCAGTAGAGACGACAGGATGACGCTCAGCACGCTGTTGCCCGCCAGGGCATCGGCGGTGGCGAACAGCGCTTCGGGCAGGTTCCAGTTGCGCACCAGCGTCATCAACTCGCCGCTGCCGGCACCCATGCTGGCCGTCAGCTCCTGATACAGGCCGGTGCCGCCGAACAGCGCCTGCCAGATGAAGATGATCAGCGGCGGCGCGATCAGCACGCCCAGAATGAATTCACGCAGGGTGCGGCCCTTGGAGATGCGGGCAATGAACAGCCCGATGAACGGCGCCCACGCCAGCCACCAGGCCCAGTAGAAGATGGTCCAGCCGACCTGCCAGCTGTTTTCTCCCGCGGTCTCAGCGACCCACAGCCCCATCGGCACCACATCGCGCAGATAGGCCAGCAGCGTTTCGCCGAACAGCGAGATCAGCCACAGCGTCGGGCCGCCGATCAGGAAGCTGCCGACCACGAGGACCGACACGCCGATGTTCAGCTCGGAGATGAAGCGAATCCCGCGCTTGATGCCGGAAACCGCCGAGGCGATGGAGATCGCACTGATCGCGACAATCAGCGCCAGCTGGGTGCCGATGCCGGCATCCAGGCCGGTGAGGCGATTGAGGCCCACCGCGATCTGGCTGACGCCCAGCCCCAGCGAGGTGGCGATACCGAATACGCAGCCCAGCACGCCCATGATGTCGACGGCATGGCCGATCGGGCCGTAGATGCGATCACCGATCAGCGGATAGAGCGCGGAACGCAGCGCCAGCGGCAGTTTCTTGCGATAGGCGAAGTAGGCCAGCGTCATGCCGACCATGCCGTAGATCGCCCAACCATGCAGCCCCCAGTGGAAGAAGGCCACCTTGAGCGCCTCGACGGCGCGGGCGTGATCCATGGCGGTCGCGCCGGCCAGATCCGCGTGCGGGTTGTTGGGGTAGCCGAAGCCACCGGAGTTGTCGAAATAGAACATCGGCTCCGCGACACCGAAGAACAGCACGCCGATGCCGACACCTGCCGAGAGCAACATCGAGATCCAGGTCAAGCGCGAGAATTCCGGGGCGCTGTCCTTGGGACCGAGGCGCAGGCTGCCCCACGGCGAACACACCAGGACCAGCGACAAGGCGATCATCGCGACCACCAGCACCAGGTAGTAGGTGCCGAAGGTATGTTCGATCCAGCTGCGCGCGGCACCGAAGATGGTGGCCGCCCCATCGGGTGAGAGACCGGCCCCGACGACGAACGCCAGCAACAGGCCGGCCGAGGTCAGGGTCATGCCCTTGTGCATGCCCTTGAGCGGGCCGCTGGTTTCCACCTGGATATGTGCCGTGAGGGCATTGTTCTGCGAAGGGTGTGGTGCGGGATCACCGAGTGGATCATGGTCTGTCGCTGCCATGAGAAGACTCCTGAATTGTTGTAGTTGTTGTGTGAGCTGTCGTTCTAATTGCTGCTTGATCTGTCGTGCGTGCTGCGGCCTGAGTGCCTTGAGGCCTTGAGAGCGGAAGCGATACGAGCAGGCCGGTGGCTAAAGTGGGGGATGGTGTTCTCGATCAGGCCAATGCCGAGGGTGGCCAATCTCGAGAGCGCAGAGAGCGTCATGCGTGCCTGGCTGGGCACTTTTGCTGTCATTCTCCTGTCAGCAACGCAACCGACTGTCAGGCCGTGGGTTGCGCCTTTCCAGACTAGTCAGGCGCGGTGTGGGGACGTTGGAGGCAAGCGACGCCTGCTTGCCACAACACGACGTGAAGAGCATGCAAAAGACGCCAGAAATGACAATGCCCGCTCAGGTGTTGGCCTGAGCGGGCATTGATGACGCGTGGGTGACACGATTGTGACGCTATGGTCACGCCATTCTGATGCTGTGATCACACATACAGGCCATTGAGCCTGTGATTTCGGTGCAAGTGCTGAGAGCGTCACGCCGTCCTCTCTACGCTTGCGTCATGGAGCCTTGCATTACGAAATCACTGGCAGATGGCCTAGCCCGCGTTGGTCTGGCTGACCGTTCGCGGCGTGGCTTGCGGGCCGCTCTTCGGCTGACGACGCGACGTGATCATGCTGCGTGATTCATCGACCAGTGCGACCAGCAGGCCAAGCGTCATGGCGAGGATCACGAAGCTGACCGGCAGGGCGGCAGCCATCAGGACCGTCTGCAGCGCCTTGAGCCCGCCTGCCATCAGCAGTACCGCCGCGACGGAGCCGATGCAGACACCCCAGAAGATGCGGTGACGCGGCAGCGGGTCTTCATCGCCCATCGACAGGATGGTGGTGATGACCAGGGTGCTGGAGTCGGAGCTGGTCACGAACCAGCTGATCAGCAGGAAGATCAGCAGTGACGTCAGCACGGTGCTGAGAATGTCATTGCTCACCAGCGCATCGGCGGTGGCGAACAGCGCCTCTGGCAGATTCCAGTCGCGAATCATGCCCATCAGCTGGCCGGTGCCCGGGCCCATGGCCGCGTTCAGCTCCTGATGCAGTGCGGTGCCGCCGAACAGGGTCTGCCAGATGAAGATGATCAGCGGCGGGGCAATCAGCACGCCAAGGATGAACTCACGCAGGGTGCGGCCCTTGGAGATACGTGCGATGAACAGACCGATGAACGGCGCCCATGCCAGCCACCAGGCCCAGTAGAAGATGGTCCAGGCATCCTGCCAGTCGCGCTCGACCGGCGTGCTCGCGACCCACAGCCCCATGGGGATGACGTCACGCACGTAGGAGACGACCGTCTCGCCGAACATGCTGATCAGCCACAGGGTCGGGCCACCGATCAGGAAGCTGCCGACCACGATGACGGACACGCCGACATTCAGCTCGGAAATGATGCGGATGCCGCGCTGGACGCCGGAGACCGCCGAGGCGATGGAGATGACACTGATGATCGCGATCAGCACGACCTGGGTGCCGATACCCGAGTCGATACCAGTCAGGCGGTTGAGGCCGACGGCGATCTGACTGACGCCCAGCCCCAGCGAGGTGGCGATACCGAACACGCAGCCCAGCACGCCCATGATGTCGACGGCATGGCCGATGGGGCCGTAGATGCGGTCACCGATCAGCGGATAGAGCGCGGAGCGCAGTGCCAGCGGCAGATTGCGGCGATAGGCGAAGTAGGCCAGCGTCATGCCGACGATGACATAGACCGCCCAGCCGTGCAGGCCCCAGTGGAAGAAGGCTTGCTTGAGGGCGTCGACGGCGCGGGCGTGATCCATCGCCATATGGCCGGCGAGGTCTGCGTGCGGGTTGTTGGGATAGCCGAAGCCGCCGGAGTTGTCGAAGTAGAACATCGGTTCGGCGACGCCGAAGAACAGGATACCGATCCCGACGCCTGCCGAGAGCAGCATCGATATCCAGGTGAAGCGCGAGAATTCAGGGCGGCTATCCGGCGCGCCCAGGCGCAGCTTGCCCCAGGGGGAGAAGACGAGGGCAATGCACAGGCCGATCAGGCCGACGATGGTCACCAGGTAATAGGTGCCAAAGGTGGATTCGATCCAGGCGCGTGCGGCGCCGAACAGGCTGGAGGACAGCTCGGGAGCCAGGCCGGTGGCGAGAACGAAAAGCAGCAGCAGGCCGGCGGAGGTCAGGGTCATGCCCTTGTGCATGCCCTTGAGCGGGCCGGAGGTCTCGACGCGCAGGCTCAGGTCCGGCGAATGGTAGCGCTGAGAACCGACGACTGCCGCGGCGCTGCCGTCAGAGGTGGTGTTGTTGGAGGTGGTGTTGTTGGAGGTGGCGTTTTTGGTACTGGCATTGTCAGGTGAGGCGGGATCAGGCTGAGGTGGGGTCACGCAATATCTCCTGTTCGAGCTGGTCGTAGGGCCAGCGTTCCCTGTCGCGGTCACGGCGGAATGACCGTTCATCTGTCGCGAAAAATTGTTGTCGATAAG
The DNA here is from genome assembly GCF_045066615.1 of Cobetia sp. Ld8. NCBI lineage: Bacteria > Pseudomonadati > Pseudomonadota > Gammaproteobacteria > Oceanospirillales > Halomonadaceae > Cobetia > Cobetia sp. Ld8. Next base: position 427,828 of record NZ_JBISHF010000007.1, read on the forward strand.
GCAACGAGATGAAGACGTGAATGCTTGTCGAGAGGCGCGGGGTGACGCTAACTCCCTCAAAGCATTACAATATATTATGAATGGAATTGATTTTGATGGCTACAGCTTCTGGAAAATTGGCTGTGTCGCAAAAGCGTGTTCGCCAGCGGGCCCATTCGGTCACGCAGACTCATTGGCAAGGGCTATCGCGCAGGGGAGTCGTGGCTGTCTGAGAAATAGAAATCATGCAATGATATTCTTGACGTGATACGACCATTGCTTGTCTGAATGCGACAATGCTGGCCATCTTTGGGATGCTTTCGGGATAACATTTCGGCGGTGCAGGGGCGTTAGCAGAGCCTGCACCTCAGGCGCTTGCCCTCACGACGTCATTGACGCTGCTTGCGCTCAGCCGCCGGGCAGGACGGATTCACCTTCTCACTCTCTGGAGCCACTGCACGATGCGACTCGATTACATCGGCCCGCTACCGGAAACCATCGGGTTTCTCTTGCTGCCACGCTTCTCGATGATGGCGTTCTTCGCGGCCGTGGAGCCTCTACGCATCGCCAATCGCATCAGTGGCAAGCCGCTGTTTCGCTGGTTGCTCATCAGTGAGGATGGCCAGCCGGTCACGTCTTCCAGTGGAATGACGCTGGTCGCCGATCACAGCATTCTCGATATTCGCTCCTTGCCTTCGCTGGCGGTATGCAGCGGTTTCGAGCCCGAGGCGCACCTCAATCGCGCCTTGACGGGCTGGCTGCATCGTCTCGATGGCGGAGGCTGTGTGCTGGGTGGCCTGGATACCGGCTGTTTCCTGTTGGCGGCGGCAGGACTGCTGGATGGTGAGCGCGTCACGCTGCACTGGGAAAGCCTGCCGGCGTTTCGTGAGCGCTTCCCGACCATCAGTACCTCGGATGAGCTGTTCGAGCTGGGCGCGCGGCGCTTTTCCTGTGCCGGTGGGGCAGCCGCGATGGACATGGCGCTGGATGTGATTGCCCGCCGGCACGGCACGGCGCTGGCGGTGGATGTCTCGGAGCAGCTGGTACACGACCGCATGCGCACGCGGACGGACCAGCAGCGCATGACGTTGGCGCGCCGCCTGGGCACCCACAAGCGCCAGCTGGTCGATGCGGTCGCCCTGATGGAGCAGAACCTGGACACCCCCTTGTCGCTGGAGGAGCTGGCGAAGCGCTGTCGCGTCTCGCTGCGCCAGCTGCAGCGCCTGTTCGAGCAGGAGCTGTCGACCTCGCCGCGGGCCTGGTACCTGCGGCTGCGCCTGGAGCGGGCGCGGCATCTGCTCAAGGAAACCGACCTCGATATTCTCTCGGTCGGGCTGTCGAGCGGCTTTACCTCCAGCTCCAGCTTCTCGCGTGCCTACCGCAACCACTTCGGGCATTCCCCGCGCCAGACGCGCTGAGGCCTGGCCATGGGCGCTGCTTTCAACACAAGGGCGCTGCTTTCAACAATTGCTGCAAGTTCGTGCGCCACCTTGCGTGCGTTCGGCTCTCACCACTGGCTTTTGCCGGTGGTCCTCATGCGGCTGTCATAACCGCGTGTCAAAAACGTGATCTGATGGAAAAGGCTGCCAGAACGCGGGTATCCACGCCTTGAGATGCCATGCTGTCGGGCAGGGTGCGTCTTGTGCTGGAGGAAGTACGAGGTTCCAGCCGGCGTTTGCCGCGGGTGAGTGACAGATGCGTGTGGCCTGCAGAGGCATGAGAGCGACTTTCGCAATGACAAGGGGGTGGGGAATGAAGCATCTGACAAGCAAGCTGCTACTGGGGAGCGCCATCGCCTTGATGGCCTCCACGACCGCCGTGGCCCACGGCACCGACATGAGCGAGCGCCTGGCAACTATCAAGTCGATGTTCGATGCCGACAGCGTCGTGGCAGGCCCCGAGGTGGTGGATTGCACGCTTTCCGGCGGCACCGAGACCCAATGCTTCAGCATCACGCTCAAGAACTCGCTGGCCGCCGACGAGATGGGCCCCTGGTGCCCGGGCAATATCTCGGACACTGCTGATGAGGGCGGTATCTGGGTGCGTGACGGCACGCAATACGACGTGGATGGTGCCTTCATCGAGAATCTGGCCACCTTCTATGATGACCCCGAGTGGCAGCTGTTCGATGAGGACACCGGCAAGGTTCACGTCACCGATACCAGGACCGCGTGTGATCAGGCGGCGCGGCCGGATGTGGCCGAGGAGTACAACAACTACTGCGTGGAATGCCGCGCGGAATACATGGAAGAGGTCGTCGAGACCACCTATGTGCTGCCCTTGGTGCCTGTCGCCCGTCAGGGTGAGGCGGCAGGGCGCACGCCAGGCCCGCGGGGCATCGCCTTCAATGGCGTCAGATTCGACGCCGCAGCGCCGCAGGATGCGATTCTCGCTGCCCATACTCTGGCCCCGTTCGACGATTGCGGGGGGCATGTGAATCTGCACGTGGGTTATCACTACCACGGTGCCAATGGCTGTAGCCCCAAGCAGGAGACGTCTGAAGCGGATGCCCCTATGATCGGCTTCGCGATGGACGGTTACCCGATTCTGGCCAAGCTGACCGGAGATGACGCCGAAAAGGCCGAGCTGGATGCCTGCAGCGGTCACGTCGCTCAAGGGATCGGCTATCACTATCACGGCAACAGTGCCGAGAAGAACGAGATTCTGGGCTGCTTCAAGGGCGAGATCGGCTGTGCGCTCGACTCGCCGGATGCGGTCTGCAAGGCAGATGAACGCCCGGCAGGTGGGCCGCCCGAGGGCGGGCCTGAAGGGCAAAAGCCTCACGACGAGGCCTGATGCCGAAGGCTTCTCTCGTGTGCAGGGGGGAGCCCTTGCGAGTGCTGGGGTTGCCCCGGGTTGTCGGCGTGGTTGCGGCTTTCTGACATATTGCCTGCACACTCTGGCGGCACCCTGCGTTCATCCGCACGAATACACAAGGAACGAGCATGATGAAGCTTTCTGGTCTCTCTGGCGTGAGTCAGGCCATCGCCCGCAGTGGCGCAATGTTTGCCATCACCGGCGCCCTGCTGGCAGTCAGTGCCGTGAGTGCGGCGCAGCAACCGCCGCGCGGCAAGCCGCCTCAGGAAGCATTGGAGGCATGTATCGCCAAGCAGGTGGGAGACCAGTGTCAGATTCAGGTGCAAGGTCAGCAGGATCTGATCCCCGGTCAGTGCATCGCACCACCCGAGGGCGGCCCTGGCTCGGGTGCATCAGGTGACGCGCCGGCCGATGGCGGTGAAGGTCTTGCCTGCCTGCCCGAGGGTGCCAAGCCGCCGGGTGGCCCAGCGGAACGCTGAGGCTGAAGGCGCCTGCGCCGCATGCACCGTGAATGCTTCGCCCGCCACTCTGATGATGTTGCATGGAATCAGAAGGCGGGCGTTGTTGTCTGTGGGCTGCCGGTTGTCAGTGCTGGCTTTTGGACTGAAGCGCTGCTCTTTTGCATGCGTACTGGTTGATTCACCATCTCTGTCGCGGTGACACCTTGCGCTTACCGCGACGTCCAAGCGTCCTGTCAGGAGTCATTGAATGACCATCACACCTCCTCATCGTGCAGCTGCCGTGCGGCACAAGGCACGCTTGCCCGCTGCTGTGCTGTCAGCCTCGGTCGCGATGCTGATGGCCGCCGCGGCTCACGCTGAAGTCGTGCCGAGCCAATTCTCCTCGGCCGCGCTGGAGAAAGCCCCTGAAACGGTGAGCTGTACGCTGGAAAATGGCACGCAGACCCAGTGCACCCGTCTGGTGGTCAAGTACAAGCCGGATGGCCTGAAAACCGGCCCGTTCTGTCCGCCATCTCTGGATGATGAGGGCGGTATCTGGGACTGGGATGGCGAGAACTCGGGCCTGTATCGTCTGGATCGTGCCTTCTTCGAGATGCTCGATACGCTCGGCTTCCATTTTCATGATGACGACGAATCGCTCCACATCATGACGGACCTGAGCAAGAGGCCGGTCGAGGCCAACAACTGCCTCAACGTGGCCGAGGATGAGAGCGTCGAGATGACCGTGCTGCTGCCCCTCGAGCCGGTCGAGGCTGACGAGCCCACGCCGCTGGGCACCGTCGCCAAGATCGGTCTCGCCCTGGATGGCGTGCCGATCTTCGCTGACGCCCCGTCAGTGCTGGATACCGGCAACCTGCCGGCACTGGATACCTGCGGCGGGCATGTCGATCCCGGTGGCTGGTATCACTGGCATGCCACGGCGACCGATATCGACACCCTCTATGATGAGCACGGTGTCGATGCCCACTGTCAGTTGCCACAGAGCCATACCGCCCAGTTCGCCTATGCCTTCGATGGCTATCCGATGTTCGGCACCCAGGATTCCGGCGGCAGCGTCCCGACGGACCTCGACAGCTGCAATGGTCATTTCGGCCCGACAGAGCGCCACCCCGAGGGCGAGTACCATTATCACGCCACCGACGAGTTCCCGAATCTACCCAAGTGCCTCAAGGGCGTGGTCGCCAAAGACAACTTCGTGACCACGGCCAGCATGGGTATCGGCTCGCCGCGCATACCGGGCCAGGGCCCCGGCCCGGGTGGGCCGGAGAAGGACACGTCTGATCGCCCGGAGTCTGATCAGCCGTCAGAGGCCCCGTCTCAGGCATCCAGCGAGCAGTAGGGCCGGATGTCCATCAGGCTGCCGAGTGGAAGCTTGGCGCGGCAGCTTGGAGGGCAGCCTGGCCCGCCACCTTGCCGACAGTCGCGCGGACTGCCTGAGCACAAGCGCTGCATGAAATAGCGTGCAGTATGAAGAAGCCCTGCGGCCATGCGAGAGACCTGCATTGCCGCGGGGCTTCATGCTTTTCACCGAAGGATTGTTACCTCATGACGTTCACCCGCTTTTCGGCGCCGCGACTCACGCGGGCAGCCATCTCTCGCCTGGGCCTGTTGCTGGTCATGTTCTCCGGGGCTGCGCATGCCCATGTCGATACTGATTCGGTCGGCGGCTTTGCCGCGGGCTTCCTGCATCCCCTGACCGGGATTGATCACTTCACGGCCATGGTGGCGGTGGGCCTGTGGGGCGTGATTCTGGGGCGGCCCGCCACCTGGCTGCTGCCGGTCGTCTTCCCGATGATCATGGCGCTGGGCAGTGTGGTCGGCATCGTGGGCCTGGCGCTGCCGGGCATCGAGATCGGTATCGCGCTTTCCGCACTGGTGCTCGGCGCCTTCATCGTGTGGCGGGTCGCGTTGCCGCTGTGGCTCGCCTGTCTGGTCGTCTCGGTGTTCGCGATCTGTCATGGCTACGCCCACGGGGCGGAATTGCCCCTGGCCTCTGATCCTTTCGCCTTCGCGATGGGCTTCATGTTGGCCACCGGCAGTCTGCATGCCGCCGGTATCGGCGTGGGCGTAGTGGCAGAGCGCTTTCGTCAGGGCGTATTGCTGCGGGTGTTGGGCGCAGTGACGGCGCTGTTGGGTGTCTACTTCCTGATGGAGGCCCTGGCATGATGATGTGGGATCAATGGCTGTTGGGTGTTCGCGCCGCCACCGGAAGTCCGGTGATTCTTTATCTGCTGCTGACGGCCAGTCTGGTGGGCGTTGCCTGTCAGAGCCGCTTCACGACTGGCGAGTGGCTGCGCGGTGTCCTGCGTCTGATCAATGCCATGGTGCTGGGAATCGTGGTGGCGCTGTACGCGCCGGATTCGCTGGTGATGGCAGTGGTGGGCTTTGCGATCGTCACGGCCTTGCTGGTGTCGATTCACCTACCGCTGCGCACGCTGTGGGGCAGGGCGCTGATGGCGCGTGTCCCCGCAGCGTTGTCGGGGCTGGTGATCGCCCTGCTGTTCGTCGGTCATGACGTGGCCACTACCCCAGTGGCAATACTGCTGGGCGTTATGACGGCCATACTTCTCATCGTTGTCGCCGGCTGGGGGATTCTTGCCTTGGCCGGGCGTTTGCTCCCCGAGACGGCTTTCGTCATCGCCCAGCGTGTACTGGGCGCCTGGCTGGTCGCCATCGGCGTGATGACCCTGACCTTCATCGTGATGCAGTGGTGAGGCTGGTAAAGATCTATCTATGGACCTTAATCAGTTAATATAGTCAGCTAGTAGTTATTGGATGAGAAATAGATATTTGAAAAAACAAATCTCTTCATGCATAGTATAGTAAATGTAATAAGACCAGCTGTCTTTTAGTTTGGGAAGGCAGTGGGTGAAGCGGTTTTAAGGAGTAAAAGAGGTGCAGGGGGTAAGGTGTTTAAAGGTAGCAAATACTCTTTGAGCTTCTTTGTGGCCTAAAAATTAACTAAAGAGGTTATTTTGAATTCTATCTCGAGCGACTCATGCGATGAAATAGTATTAAGAAATCATGCGAGCTATATTGAGGATGTTGAAAGTGTTATAGAAGCTAATGAGAAGTTGACGAATTTTTGGGGTGATTCTGCAGGTTGGGCGCCTGACTCAGCTTTTGAATTACTGTCAAAATCACGCCTTGACTGGCAAGTGGAGTTATCAGCAACATTGAGGATGTGGAACTTCAAGCATAATGTAGATGGTCAGTTAATTTTAGCTTGGGCAAACTTGGGTGCTTTAATAGAAGGTACGTTAAAGCTATTCTTGTCAGTTTATCGTAATGATTACTCTAAGGACGAAATTAGGGTTAAACGTAATGAAAAGACTATCGATCCTGATACTCTTTCATATGAAAGCTTAAAGCTTTTTTTTAAGAAGAAAGAGATATTGTCTGATGAGTGGATTGAGTATCTAAGTGGTGTGCAATTGAAAAGAAATGCAATACATGCCTATAAGCACAGAGATATAGGTAGTGTTGAAGATTTTCATAAGAGTGTGTCAATGTATTTAGAGTTCTTGTTCCATATAAATGATTCTCTTCCCTATCCTGAGGGTTATGGTTGTCTCTTGGGCACCTGACTATGCTCTATTTTTTAAGATAGAGTTGAGTTTTTTGGTTTTACTAATCATCTTGATGATAGTGTAAGTTTTAAGGATTAATGCTTTACTTTTAAGGTGCAAATTTTAGTTTGTAGTTTAAATTGACATGTTTGATGCATGGGTATCTTTTGTGGGTGGTGGTGCATCTCTTGCTATTATTTCATTTTAATCTATGTTTTTGTAATAATAAAGTTATGGCTTGTGTTTCGCTGGTAAAGAATAATAGTTCAGATCGCTCAAATCTCTTGCATTGCTAGCTAATGCCCCCATTGCATGAGGGTGCCCTCAGTAAGCCCCAAGGAATGGAGTGCGTATGCAGTTCATGAAATATGCCAGGCAGTTGGCGCGGAACCCGCTGGGGATCATCGCGTTGTTCATCTCGTTGATCTATGGCTGCGCGAGTCTGCTGCTGAATTCGGCGGCCGAGACGCTGACGGTGGCGGAACGTTGGCCGTTGATCGGTTTCATTGTGGTGTTTCCGCTGCTGGTGCTGGTGGTGTTCTATCGACTCGTGACCCATCATCACGGCAAGTTGTATGCGCCGGGGGATTACGACAAGGACCGCTCCTTCATGCGCACGCTGTCGCCAGCCGAGCAGGAGCAGCGTCTGACTCGCGAGGTGCAGGCGTCGCTGGGGGAGAGTGATTGGCAGCAGGGCGGAGCAGACGCCGAGGCTCAGGTGTCAGCCGCCGCTGAGGATAGCGGGCAGGCCGTCGACGATGCCGATGTCGCGCAGCTGTTGAGCCCTCAGGACGGCGCCGATGAGAAGGCGCCGTTATCGCGTGCCGAGCATCTGGATCATCATCGCCAGCAGATGACCCAGCTGAAGGATGCCGTGCTGCGTCAGATGCAGGAATCCTCCACTGCGGGCGGTAGTGCGAGCGGCGCGATGACGCGTCATGTGCGTGTCGGGGAGACCGATGCCTGTTTCGATGCGCTGCTCGAGGGAGAAAGTGCCCCCTTCACGTTCATTGAAGTGAAGGTGCTCAAGCACTACGCCAGAGCGCAGACGGTGCTGCAAAGTCTGCTCTACGAGGCGCTGCTGGCGGACCGCACCCTGGAGGCCAATTTCAGGCTGATCGTCGTGGTCGTGCTGACGGAGGATTCGTCTCAGGATATGACGCGAGAGCGGCTGGAGCAGGAGTGGCATCAGCGAATCAATCAGTGCCCGGTCGCCATCGAGCTGCGTTTCATGTCATCGGCGAGTCTGAAGACTTAGGCGACGGCTTGACGCTCGAGCGGTCATCACCAGGCCTTTCATTCATCAGCTATATCTGCCGTCAACTATGTCGGTCACCAGCTATGTCTGTCACCAGCTATGTCTGTCACCAGCAGCGCAAACGCCCAGTCACGATTTTCGTGGCTGGGCGTTTGTGTATGTGAGGGGCTTGCGCTAGTCCAGGGCGCACAGGCGCCGATCGAGGGCTTCACAGAAGGCCTGCCAGGCGTGCTGCATCTCGGGGAGCGCATGATGTGCGTGCAGCGCCGCATGCACCATGCCGCTTGCACTGCGATAGCCGACATCGGCACCGCGCCAGCGCCAGACATCCACCGCTGCTTCCAGCGGTTGGGTCAGCGGGTCATGTTCGGCGGCCAGCACTTCGATCTGGCGTGCTGGCGGCTGCTGGGAGTGGGCCGGCGAGGGTGAGTAGCTGGCGGAGCGGTCGCCCTCGGCGACGGTCAACCACATGCTGACCACTTCATCGCGGCCGAGCAGCGGCGCATCCGAGCCCAGCGCGAACTCGTTCTCCTTGGCCAGCACGAAGACCGGGTCCATCGGCGGGTAGATCAGCCCCAGCACATAGCTTGTGGGCTGCTCGGGGGCCGGATGCTCCTGATGGTGGGCCGTCTCCATTTCCGCGCCGTGGGTGCCGAGACTTTGCATGCGCGTGCCCTGCAGGCCGATGTTGGGCATCTCGGTATCGAGTCGGCGCGCCACATCCATCGCCAGCCGAGCGCCGGCGCTGTCACCGACGATGGCCACCGGTTCGACAGTGGCGGAGAGGTGCTCGATGGTCGCCAGGCAATCCGCCAGTGCGTCCCGATAGTTGGCTTCCGGCAGCAGGCGATAATCGACACTGACCACTTCACGCCCCAGCTGGGCGGCCAGGCTGGAGGCGATGCCCTGATGGCTCTCCGGCGAGCCTATCTGCCAGGCCCCGCCGTGCAGAAACACCACCGGTGCCGGCAGGTTGCCGTCCGCCTTGCGTGCCACCTCCGGGATGAAGTGGCGCAGGCGCAGCGGCGTCGCGCGGCCGGCGATCTCGACGTGATTCTCGTGGGTCGTGACGCCCTCGGCGAGCGGCGCACCAAGTTGCTGGCACAGTTGTTCATAGCGCTTGCGGGCGTCTGCCAGGGGCATCTCTACCATTTCATCCATGCCGCGCGCGAAGTCATCGATGAAGGCGCGACAGGTGATGGGGGAAGGCGTCATGGTCATGAATCGGCTCTCGGCGGGTGTCCCAAGACAATAACACCCCGCCAGAAGACTGGCAGGGTGTGGGTTTCGACGCTAAATCAGCGACTTGTTATCCGAAGCGGACATCGGTTGTCACACGTCTCAGGCCGTCTTGCGGCGGATGGCGATACGACGACCGGCCGCCTTGGGCCAGTCATCGTCGCCTGCCGGCTGGGGCAGGGCGGCAATGCGCTCCGCCACCGATTCCGGGCAGGGCGTCGGGCGACCGCCACTGATGCTCATCGCCATCAACATCTGCTCGCTGGTGGCGATCTCACCGCCGTCGGCATCCGTCAGGGTGAACAGCACATGCTGGCGCTTGGCGTCATGGTCCAGCAGCAGCACCTTGACCTTGAGCGTCTGACCTTCATGCGCTTCCGCCAGATAGCACAGATGCGTCTCCAGGGTGTAGATGGTCAGGTCGTGTTCGCGACGACCCTCGGCATCCAGCCCCACGTGCTCCATCAAGGCTTCGACCGCCATCGAGAAGGCACGCGCGTACTCGGCATCATTCATGTGGCCGTTATAGTCGACCCACTCATGCGGTACCGTGATCTCGAGCAGGTCCATCAGATACGTCCCTCGAGGCCTTCGGCTTCCGGCCAGTACTTGCGCGTCAGGCTCAAGAGCTCGACCAGGAAGTCATCGCGACGACGGTCCAGCTCGGCGACCGGGCGGCCCGCAGCCTGGTATTCGCAGCCTTCCACGACCTTGTCGATCAGCTCGTCGGTCAGCTCCGGCGCTTCGAGTTTGGTCCACGGCAGTTTCAGTGCCGGGCCGAACTGCTCGAGCATGTGACGCATGCCCGGCTCGCCGCCTGCCAGGTGGAAGGTCAGGAAGGTGCCCATCAGCGACCAGCGCAGACCACAGCCATAGACGACGGCAGCGTCGATCTCTTCGGTGGTGGCGACGCCGTCGTTGACCAGGTGCAGGGCTTCACGCCACAGCGCTTCCATCAGGCGGTCAGCGATGTGACCTTCGATCTCGCGACGCACGATCAGCGGACGCATCGCCAGCTGCTGGTAGTCATCGCGGGCGCCTTCCAGCAGTGCCGGTGAGGTGTGCTCGCCACCGACCAGCTCGACCAGCGGCAGCATATAGACCGGGTTGAAGGGGTGAGCGACGATGACGCGGCCCGGTGCCTTCTTGCAGTCCTGTTGCAGATCGGTCGGCTTGAAGCCGGAGGTGGAAGAGCCGATCACGACGTGCTCTTCGGCCGCGGCATCGATGGCGCTGAGGATTTCCTGCTTGAGCGGCAGACGCTCCGGCACGTTTTCCTGGATCAGATCGGCGCCGACCACGGCTTCCTCGAGGGTCGCGGCGAAGCGCAGACGATCGACGGAGGCACCTTCTGCCAAGCCATCCTTTTCCAGCGCATGCCAGGCATTCGCGACGAAGGCGCGAGTGCGGGCTTCGGCGTCCGGCGCCGGGTCAAAGGCGACCACATCCCAGCCATTGGCCAGTGCGCGTGAGATCCAGCCATTGCCGATGACACCGGTTCCTACGACAGACAACTGGCTCATGCGACACCTCCAGCGGTTTCGAGTGCTGCCACGTCGCCAGCGGTCTTGCCGGTGGACGGATCACGCAGCTTGAGGAATTCACGCGTCTCGGCCGGGGTCATCACGCTGGAACCCAGGTTCTCGATGATGCCGGAGGACTTCTCGACCAGTTGGGCATTGGTCGCCATCACGCCCTTGGACAGGTAGAGGTTGTCTTCGAGACCGACGCGAGCGTGACCGCCCAGCAGCACGGCCTGTGCGACCATCGGCATCTGCATGCGGCCGATACCGAAGGCTGCCCAGTTGGAGTTGGTCGGCAGCTTGTTCTTCATGGTCAGCATGGTTTCGGTGTCAGCTTCTGCGCCCCACGGGATGCCCAGGCACAGTTGGAAGAGCAGGTCGTCGTCGAGCAGGCCTTCCTGCTGCAGCTGGCGGGCGAACCACACGTGGCCCAGATCGAAGCACTCGAGCTCCGGCTTGACGCCAGCGGCCTGCACCAGACGAGCGTGCTCGCGCAGCCAGTCGGCGGTGTTGATGTAGACCATGTCGCCGAAGTTCAGGCTGCCGCAGTCCAGGGTGCACAGTTCCGGCAGCAGTGCCTGTATCGGCGCATGACGCTCGGCCGGGGTCTGGATGTCGGTGCCCGGGCCGCCACGAGTCGGGTCATTGACGTCCGGAATCCAGTCGCCGCCGCCACCGGCGGTGATGTTCATGACGATGTCGGTGTCGGCGGAACGCACACGGTCCATGACTTCACGGAAGTGCTCGGTGGAGTGGCTGATGCCGCCGGTCTCCGGATCACGCACGTGAATGTGGGCCACGCTGGCACCGGCCTTGGCGGCCGCGATGCAGTCATCGGCGATCTGCTTCGGGGTCACCGGGACATTCGGGTTCTTGCTGGCGGTATCACCCGCGCCAGTGATGGCGCATGTCAGGATAGTCTTGCGATTCATCGTCGGGCCTCACGTGTCAGAACACTTGTCTGCGGTAAGTCGCAGCGGCCATGTCACCAGACGTCAACCTGCACGTCCCGGTCGCATCGCCTCTGCGCCTTTGTTGAACACAGTGTCGTGAAGTTGAGGGCAGCGAGATGATCAGAAGACGCCGGATACTTTGCGTTTTACGTCAACTTTGCTCAGGCCGGGTGCCAACCCGCCATGACGGACGCGAATGCGTCGGTGAGAAGCCTCGATCGTGAGCCAATCGGTGCGTCAAAGGGAGGCTTCGCGGCCTCAGGTGCTGCCACCGACCCGCAGCGTGAATCCCAGGTCGTGGCTCAGTTCTCCGACGGGTTCGCCATTGATGCGCGCCAGCAGCTTGCGCGCTGCCATGCGGCCGATCTGCTCCCGCGGTGAGACGATGGTGGTGAGGCGCGGCGTGACATGCTCCCCGATCGGCAGGCCATTGAAGCCGGCGATGGCGATGTCGTCCGGGATGCGTACGCCAAGCCTGGCGGCAGCGAGAATGGCGCCACAGGCCATGTCATCGTTGGCGAAGTGGATGGCGTCGCAGTCAGGGAAGGTCGCTTTGATACGCTCAAGCGCCTGAGCACCGCTGGTCATCTGTTGCCGCACGGGCAGGTCGAGCAGGGGAGCCTCTTCGATGCCGGCCGCCGCCAGCGCCTCACGATGCCCGGCATAGCGCATCGCCGCGCGATAGTCGCGATCGAGCTCGGCACCGGCGAAGTGGATCGTGCGATACCCGCGTGCCAGCAGGTGCTCGGTCATGGCGCGTCCGGCGGCGACATGATCCATCCCCACGTTCAGATCCAGGCCTTCCCCCAGCTCCATGATCTCAACGATCGGCTGATTCCAGTTCTCCAGTATCTGGCGCGTCGCATCGTCATGGCGCAGCCCCGTCACCACCAGGCCCGCGGCCGACCAGCCCAGAAAGGTACGGATCAGCTGGGTTTCCCGAGCCAGATCGTAATCCGTCTTGCCCAGCAGCAGCTGATAGCCGTGTGCCTCGAATTCGTCCTGCAGGCCCTTGATCACATCGATGAACACCACGTTGGACAACGAGGGCACGATCACTGGAATCACGCGACTGGAGGCCGAGGCCAGGCTGCCGGCAATCATGTTGCGCACGTAGCCGACCTTCTCGACGGCCGCTTCGACCTTGATGCGGGTCGCTTCGCGCACGCTGTCGGGGCTATTGAAGTAGCGCGAGACGGTGATCGAGGAGACCCCGGCTTCCCGGGCCACGTCATTCAGGGTCGGCTGCATGGCACCCTTGCGGCTGCGGCGGGGAGATGATGGTGGATTAGACATATGTCGCGTTTTCTCATTTGCCGCTTGTCGTGGCTTGGAGCCTAATCTATTAATGATGTTAGCGCTAACATGGTAGCGCTAACATTCAGCGAAGTGCTGATCGGTGTGCCGCATGAGGTCGCCTTGATCATCACTTGAAACAGCTTCCGCGGGAGATGCGAGATGACAGCAGCAACGACTTCACCAGTGATCGGCCTTGTCGGCCTCGGCGCGATGGGAATGGGCAGTGCGCGCGCCATGCTGGAAGCAGGCCTGGACGTGATCGGCTGTGATATCTCGCCCGCCGCCTGTCAGGCCTTCGAAGCGGCGGGTGGCCGCGCCGTTGCCTCGCCGCTGGAACTGGCGGCCGAGTGTCAGGTGGTGGTGCTGGTCGTGGTGAATGCCGATCAGGTCGAGCAGGTGCTGTTCGGGGCGCAGGGTGAGGGCGGGCTGGCCGAGCGACTCGCGCCGGGTAGCCTGGTGATCCAGTGCGCCACCGTGGCGCCGAGCTTCGCGCGTGAACTGGAAACCCGCCTGAACGGCATGCAGCTGGAGCTGCTCGACGCCCCGATCAGCGGCGGCGCCGTCAAGGCACGCAGTGGTGAGCTGTCCGTTATGTCCTCCGGCAGTGAAGCGGCTTACGTCAAGGCGGAACGCGTGCTGGCGGCGATGGCAGCCAATGTCTATCGGCTGGGCGACTGCGCCGGCCCGGGCTCGAGCGTCAAGCTGGTCAACCAGCATCTCGCCGGCGTGCACATCGCGGCGGCGGCAGAAGCCATGGCGCTGGGTATGAGCATGGGGATCGACCCCGACACCCTGTATGACGTCATCACCCATTCCGCGGGCAATTCCTGGATGTTCGAGAATCGCGTGCCGCACATCCTCAAGGGCGATTACACGCCGCTGTCGGCCGTCGACATCTTCGTCAAGGACCTCAACATCGTGCACAGCACCGGGCGCGAGCTGAAGCTTGCCATGCCGGTGGCCGGCAGTGCCCTGCAGCAGTTCACCGCCGCCAGTGGCGCAGGTTTCGGGCGCGAGGATGACTCGGCCGTCATCAAGGTCTATCAGCGTCTCGGCAGCTTCAGCCTGCCGGCCGCGAATGATGAAGGAGCGCAGTGATGCCGATCGTACTGGGCGGAATCGCCGATGACTTCACCGGCGCGACGGATCTTGCCAACAACCTGGTACGTGCCGGCATGCGCACCGTGCAGGTGATCGGGGTACCCCAGGATGCGCTGCAGGAAGGGGCGGCGAACGGGCTGGATCTGACTGAGGTCGACGCCGTGGTGGTCGCGCTCAAGTCGCGCAGCTGCCCGGTGGATCAGGCGATCAGTGAATCCCTCGCGGCGCTTGAATGGCTGAAAGCCCAGGGCGCGCGTCAGCTGTTCTTCAAGTACTGCTCGACGTTCGATTCCACGCCCGAGGGCAACATCGGGCCGGTCGCCGATGCCTTGCTGGAGGCCTTGTCTGCCACGCAGACGGCCTTCGTGCCGGCCTTCCCCATCAACGGGCGCAGTGTCTATCAGGGCCATCTGTTCGTCGGCGACCGCCTGCTCAATGACAGCGGCATGCAGCATCACCCTCTCAACCCGATGACCGATGCCGACATCGTGCGCGTGCTGTCACGCCAGACCCCGCATGGCGTGGGGCTGCTTGATCACGCCACTCTACGCCGCGGCGCGCAGGCGGCCCGTCAGCGTCTGGACGAGCTTGCCCATCAAGACGTGCGTCATGTGGTCTGTGACAGCCTCGATGAGCAGGATCTTGAGGTACTGGCCGAGTCGCTGGTGGATCACGCGCTGGTCACCGGTGGCTCTGGCCTCGCGCAGGCCTTGCCTGCCCAGTACCGCCGCAAGGCCTGGCTTGAGCCGATCGATGATGCGGCGGTGCTGGCCCCGGCGCAGGGCGCCGCGATGGTGCTGTCCGGCAGTTGTTCTCGCATGACGCTCAAGCAGGTGGCGCACTTCACGCAGCAGCATGCTGCCTTCGCACTGGACCCCGTCAAGCTCAACGCGAGCGATGCCCACTTCGAGGCGGCGCTGGGCTTCGCCCGTGAGCAACTGGCGGTGACGGACCCCAAGCCATTTCTGATCTACGCCTCGGCCGAGCCGGAAAGCGTCAAGGCGGCGCAGGCGTCACTGGGCGTCAAGCAGGCCGGTGAGCTCATCGAGTGCGCCCTGGCCAGTCTGGCCAGCACCCTGGTCGCGGAAGGCGTCGGGCGCCTGCTGGTGGCGGGGGGAGAGACCTCCGGCGCGGTGGTCTCGGCGCTCGACATCCGTGAGCTGCGTATCGGCGGTCAGATCGACCCCGGCGTGCCCTGGACACAGGCACCGCACCCGGCCGCCGGCCCCTCGCAGCCGGAGGCGATGCTCTCGCTGACACTCAAGTCCGGCAACTTCGGGGGCGAAGACTTCTTTACCCGGGCATTCGACGTGCTGGATGCCATGAATCCTCGCGAGGAGAACGCATGAGTCAGTCACAGCACGATATCAACGTGTTGCGTGAGCAGATCGCCACCTACGGCAAGTCACTGTTCGACCGCGGCCTGACCATGGGCTCCAGCGGCAACATCAGCCAGCGGCTGGACGATGGCGGCTGGTTGATGACGCCGACCAATGCCTGCCTGGGGCGCCTGGACCCGGCGCGCATCTCGCGCCTCGATGCCCAGGGCGTATTGATCGATGGCGACGCGCCGACCAAGGAGCACTTCCTGCATCGCGCCATGTATGACGAGCGCCCGCAGTCGGGTGCCATCGTCCACCTGCATTCGACCCACTCGGTGGCGGTGTCCTGCCTGCCGGACGTGAATCCCTGCGAGTGCATTCCTCCGCTGACGGCCTATTACGTGATGCGGGTCGGCAAGCTGCCGCTGGTGCCTTATTACATGCCGGGCGACCCCGCGCTGGGCGATGCCGTGCGTGGCCTGGCCGGCAAGCACTGCGCCGTGCTGCTGGCCAATCATGGCCCGGTGGTGGCCGGCAAGACCCTGGAAGCGGCGGTCTATGCCACGGAAGAGCTTGAGGAAACCGCCAAGCTGTTCCTGCTGCTGCAGGGCAAGAACCCACGTGGGATGACCCCGGAACAGGTGGCGGAACTCGAAGCCAGGTTCGGGCGCCCCTGAGTGATGACGTCTTCGTCTGTGAAATCCAAGGATCTGACATGAACCGATTGGCCGCCAATCTCAGCATGCTGTTCACCGAGCATGACTTTCTCGATCGCTTCGCGGCTGCGGCCGAAAGTGGTTTTCGCGGGGTCGAATATCTCTTCCCCTATGCCTATTCCCCGGAAGAATTGCGCGCAAGGCTCGATGAGCACCAGCTGTCGCAGGTGCTGTTCAATCTGCCGCCGGGCGACTGGGAGGCCGGTGAGCGTGGCCTGACCTGCCTGCCGGGCCGCGAGGAGGAGTTTCGGGCCTCGGTGGCCGAGGCGATCCGCTATGCCCAGGCGCTCGATTGTCCGCGCATGCATGCCATGGCGGGCCTGGTACCGCAGGGCGCGGATGACGCCATGCGCGCGCGCTGCACCGAGACCTATATCAGCAACTTGCGTTACGCCGCCGCCGAGCTTGAGAAGGTCGGCAAGACACTGCTGATCGAACCGATCAACCCGCGCGACATGCCCGGCTTCTATCTGAGCGGCCAGGCGCAGGCACGCGAGATTCTCGCCCAGGTCGGCGCCGCCAACCTCAAGGTGCAGTTCGATCTCTATCACTGCCAGATCGTCGAGGGCGATCTGATCCGCAACCTGGAAGCGCAGTTTGCGCATATGGGCCATGTGCAGATCGCCGGCGTGCCGGACCGTCACGAGCCGGATGTCGGGGAAGTGCATTATCCGGCGCTGTTCGACCGGCTGGAAAGTCTGGGGTACGACGGCTGGATCGGCTGTGAATACCGTCCACGGGGTGAGACGCGCGCAGGCCTCGGCTGGGGTCGCGCCTTCGGGCTCAAAGACGGCTAGTCCGGCACCGCCTGATCACGACTCAAGACAGCAGAAACGCCAATAACGACAACACGCCATGAGCCGTCATGCCAGGCGGCGAGCAAGGAGTCCACACGATGCACGTCATGATTACCGGCGCCGCCGGATTTCTCGGTCAGCGCCTGACCGAGGCCTTGATCGACAAGGGCAGCCTGAAGGGGCAGCCATTGTCACGCTTGACCCTGCTGGATCAGATCGAGGCGCCACGTCCCGAGGCGGCGTCATGTCTGGCAGTCGAACCGGCCACCTCGCTGGATATCGAGATCGTGGCGGGCGATATCGCCGATGCCGAGGTGCTTGATCGCTGCCTGGCGGGCGAGCCGCAGGTGATCTATCACCTGGCAGCCGTGGTCAGCTCGGCAGCCGAGGCGGACCTGGCGCTCGGCATGCGCGTCAACTTCGACGCGACTCGCCTGCTGCTGGAAGGCTGCGCGGCGCGTGGATTGCGCGGCACCCGACTGGTGATGGCCAGTTCGGTCGCCGCCTACGGAGGCGATCTTCCCGAGACGCTGAGCGACATGACCGCGCTGGTGCCGCAGAACTCCTACGGCACCCAGAAGGCGATGTCGGAACTGCTGATCAATGACTACAGCCGTCGCGGGCTGGTGGATGGCTGCGTGCTGCGCCTGCCCACCATCATCGTGCGCCCGGGGCGTCCCAATGCGGCAGCCTCGAGCTTCGCCTCCTCCATCCTGCGCGAACCGCTCAATGGCGAAGCCGCCATCTGCCCGGTACCGAGCGAGCTCGAGATGTTCGTGATGTCGCCCCGTCGGGTGGTCGCGGCCCTGCTCAAGGGCGCGGAGGTGGCGAGCGCGGACTTCGGCCTCTCTCGCTGCTTCATGCTGCCGGGCATCACCGTCAGCGTCGCGTCAATGCTCGCGGCACTCAAGGATATCGCCGGTGAGCAGGCGCTGGCACTCGTCAGGCATGAGCCTGACCCGCGTATCACCGCCATCGTCGGCAGCTGGCCGGCGCGCTTTGACACCCGCAAGGCGCGTTCGCTGGGCTTCGTCGGCGATGCCGACCTGCACGAGATTCTCAATGCGTATCGCGACGAGAGTGCTATCGCCTAGCCAGCGTCTGGGCATCTCATCCAGAACGAGCTCGCCAGACACCTTTGCCAGACCTGCTCGTCACATCAGTACGTCAATAACAACGATCGGCGTCATGCCAGCCGGCAGCGCCGACACCGCATACCTTGCGCCACACAATAACAAACTACAGGAGTAGCACCCCATGACAGACGCCGCCGTCGCGGGGCCACAGGTCATCATCGGCCTGGGCATCGCCATCTTCGTCATGATCTATCTGGTATTGAAAACCCGCGTGCATGCCTTGCTGGCCTTGATCATCGCCGCCTCGCTGGCGGGGTTGATCGGCGGCATGCCGCCCAATGAGGTCATCAGTGCCATCACCACCGGTTTCGGCAAGACGCTTTCCACCATCGGTCTCGTGATCGGCTTCGGCGTGATGATGGGGCGTATCCTGGAGGTGACCGGTGCCGGGCAGCGCATGGCCTACGCCATCCTCAATCTGCTGGGCAAGAACAAGGAAGAGGCCGCGATGGCGCTGACGGGCTACATCGTCTCCATCCCGATCTTCTGTGATTCGGCCTACGTCATCCTCAACCCGCTGGTGCGTTCACTGGCGCGCAACAGCGGACGTTCGGTGATCGGTCTGGGCATCGCGCTGGCGGCCGGCTTGATCATCACCCACTCGAGCGTGCCACCGACCCCGGGCCCGCTGGGCGTGGCCGGTATCTTCGGTGTCGACATCGGCCTGATGATCGGCTGGGGCCTGGTGATTACCGCACCGGCGCTGATTGCACTGGTGATCTATGCCCGTCTGATGGGGCCGCGTATCGAGGCGATGCTGGAAGCCCAGCCGGGTGGTTTCGAAGGTAGCGTCAAGCATGACACCGACAGCATGATGCCTGAATCGGAGCTGCCGTCTCTGCTGATGTCCTGCATGCCGATCGGCCTGCCCATCGCGCTGATCTTCCTCAATACGCTGGTCAGTGCCGTGATGGGCGATACCAGCAACGCGTTTACTAGCACCATCGCCTTCGTCGGCAACCCAGTGATCGCCGTGGGCATCGGGGTGCTGGTCGCCATCTATGGTCTGATGCCGAAGACCCCCAAGCAGGAAGTGTTCGATCATCTGGAGAAGGGTGTCGAGACGGCGGGTATCATCCTGCTGGTCACCGGTGCCGGTGGTGCGCTGGGCTCGGTACTGCGTGCCAGTGGCGGTGGCGATTACATCGCCATGCAGGTGGCGGCACTGGGGCTTCAGCCGCTGTTGATTCCGTTCATCATCGCCACCCTGGTGCGCTTCATCCAGGGGAGTGGCACGGTGTCGATGATTACTGCGGCCTCGATTTCCGCACCTATCCTGATGGGCATGCCGGACGTCAACATGGTGCTGGCCGCGCAGGCCGCCTGTATCGGCGCGATGTTCTTCAGCTACTTCAATGACAGCTATTTCTGGGTCGTCAATCGTATGCTCGGCGTCAAGAGCACCAAGCATCAGATGCTGGTGCTGACCCTGCCGACGACGCTGGCCTGGGCCATTTCCATCATCACCCTGTTGCTGCTCAACGCCATCGTCGGTTGAGCCAGCTAGAGCAGTCAGCTGCATCAAGAACGCCGGGCCTCATCGAGGCCCGGCTTTTCGTTGGATTTTCGTTCATGAGCGAGGTATCAACACGGACATGCGGCGCTTGAGCATTTCCGTCAGCGTGGCTTTCAACATCTGCGCATGTGATAAAGAAAGCAGGGCGATCGAAGGGAAATCAGACATGCCTTCACGAATGGCAATATTGGAGCAACACCTGAGTGCCACGACTCCTGCGAGGCTGAGCTTTGCCCCTGAACTCGAGAGGGACTTTGAACAGTTCGAGCATCGTCGGCGCATGAGCCGTGCCGTAATGGGCTGCTGGAGCCTGATCATCTTTCAGCTGATGTTCGTGCTCTATGACACCGCCTATGCGCCGGTCGCGATGCCGGTGACAGAGAATCTCGCCGTGATGCTGCGCCTGTATGTCTGCATCGCGCTCGCGATCCTCGTGCTGGTACTCAAGAGTGAGGTCTGTCGCCCCGCCGGGCGCGAGGCGCTGCTGGTCGCGACCCTGTGGGGCGTGATCGGCCTGGCGGCGTGGCTGGCGGTGCGCGAGAACCACCTGCGCTGCTTCCTCGAACTCTATGCGCTGGGCGTGGTGCCACTGGTCGGTATCGTCCTGATGCAGCTGCGTTTCGTCGCGGCTCTGGTGCTGTCGGCAGGGGGGATGGCCATCGTGATCAGCGTGGCGCTAGGCGTAACGATGCCCTATGCCCATATGGACTTCGCGATCGCCTTCGTCTTCATGGCGTTCTGCCTGTTTTCGCTGATTGCCAGCTTCCGCATCGAGTTCTCGGCCCGTCATGCCTATCTGATGACCTCCATCGATCAACTGCGCCTGCAGGATGTGGAGTCACGCAATGCCGAGCTGCAGGAAATGGCCTGTCTCGACCCGCTGACCCAGCTCTACAATCGTCGTCATCTGATCGAGGTGCTCAAGCAGCACCATGGCGATGCTCAGCAGGCAAAGAACGGCGTGTCAGCGTCCCATCCGGTGCCACCATTGCCGTGTCTGGCGCTGATGATGATGGATGTCGATCACTTCAAGGCCTTCAATGATCACTACGGGCATGTCGCGGGCGACAACTGCCTGTATCAGATCGCCCAGGCCTTGCAGGAAACACTGGACAGGGAAAAAGGTGCTGGCATCGCCGGTGCTCTCGAGGGGGAAGAGGCTGCGTTGGCCAGCGTCGTCCGCTTTGGCGGCGAGGAATTTACCGCCCTGGTGGCCGTGCAGGATCTCGAGCATGCGCGCAGCCTGGCCGAGGCAATGCGCTATGCCATCAAGTCGCTCAAGCTGCCTCACCGCGAGTCGGAACTCGGCGTCGTCACCCTGAGTGTGGGGCTTTACGTCATCCCCTTGTCGCGCCTGCTCGAGGGCGAGGGGATGGAAGATGAGAAGACGCGTGACATGGCGGTCGAGACGCTGCTCAGCCGCTGGGTCGATCAGGCCGACAAGGGGCTCTATCGTGCCAAGCGCCATGGCCGCAACCGTACCTGCGTGCAACGTGGCAACGGCCACGGCAAGGCGCGCGCCCAGGCCAGTGATGACCTGCGTGATGGCATGCGTGATGGCCTTCACGATGGCCTTGACGATGAGCGGCAGGCTGCGCAGCAGGGTGAGCGGCAGAATGCACAGCACTATGAACAGAAGGCTGAGCTGCCAGATCACAGGCCGCCGATGGGCGGAGCGGGCCTGTCATGAGAAGTCAAAAGCGACTCCCCGGCGGCCGCGAGGCGACGATGCCGGCGGCGGTGGCCGCCGAGCGCGGTGTCGTCGAGGGGCTGATCGACGGTCGCGGCGCGTCACGCTGGCGGCTCATGTTCCCCGACGCCCTCGAGACCCGGTATGAGGAAGAGACGCGCGTCTCGCGCACGCGTGGCTTGCTGTATTCCGGCATCTTCGCCTTCGTGATGTATGCCACCTTCCTGGTCAGTGACACCATTCATCGCAGTGAGGACCTGGCACTGGCCGCCATGCTGCGGCTGGGCGGTGTCTGCGTGGTGGCCATGCTGGTGCTGCCGCTGGTGCAGCGCGCGTCTTCCATGCGGCTCAAGGAATGGCTGATGACTGCGCTGGTGATCAACACCATGCTGGTCAGCGCCATCCTGTTGCAGCTGTCGCGCACCGAGCTTTCGCATGTCGATACGCTGTTGTTCGGCTTCTTTCCGATGGTCGGCAACATTCTCTTTCGACTGCGCTTCCCCCAGGCACTGACGGCGTCGCTGACCTGCACGCTCATCATGGCTGGGGTGATCGCGTTGGAACCTGCCGGTCAGGAGGGGCTGGAGCTGCTGGCGATGGTGATCTTCGTCAGCACCACGGGACTCTCGCTATTGGCCAACCATCAGCTCGAGCATAATCAGCGTCAGGTGTGGTTGCTGCGCCAGCGTGAGCGGCTGTTGCTGGAGGAGAAGCGCGCTGCCGGGCAACGTCTTACCCGAGAGGCCAACTGCGATGCACTGACGGGCGTCTACAACCGGCGCCATCTGGAGCGGGATCTGGCCCAGCGCTGGGCGGAGCTGACCCGTGAGGACGGGCTGGCGATCCTGATGGTGGATGTCGATCACTTCAAGACCTACAACGACCATCATGGACATGTGGAAGGGGATCACTGCCTGCAGCAGGTTGCCGAGGCGCTTCAGGCTGCCATCGGCCCGCAGCCGGGCATGGTGGTGCGCTATGGCGGCGAGGAATTCCTGATCCTGCTGGAGTCAGTGACCGAGCGGCAATTGCGGGCCTGCGCCGAACGCATCCGTCGCAAGGTGCGTGCGCTCAAACTGATCTACTCTGACAGCGCGGTGGCGAAAGTACTGACCGTCAGCGTCGGGGCGGTGAGCTACAAAGCCGAGCAGCACACCAATCTGACCGACCTGGTGCGTGCGGCGGATACGGCGCTCTATGACGCCAAGCATCAGGGGCGCGACTGCTGTGTCGTGAGGTGAGTTTCTGACGCGAAGGGGCAGGGCAACAAGAAAAAGGATAGAGAGAAGAGAGAAGAGAGAAGAAATAGATAAAACGGAAGAGGGAAGAGATGGAGACAACAAGGCGCGTTCTCGAAAGGGGGCGCGCCTTGTCTTTATGCCGCCATCAGGGCGCACATACCTGGCCGGCTCAGGGTGCGCAGCACGGCAGAATTCAAGATAAACCGCGTCCGACGGCCCCTGGCATTGGTCGTATTCGAGGCTCGACGTGTGGTTATCTTGATGTACGTCAATAAAGGCGGATGTGCGGCGAAATATAGATGGCAAGCCTGAGCATGCCGAGTGGAAAATATGTGGATGCTGTCATGCAATATGGCGGGCCTGATCGATCACCAACACGGCGATTGATCGGATGGCTGGGCCTGCGGCAAAGCGTCATCGTGCACGATAGCCTGGTGTTTTCTATGCTCTTTGGGTCAGCTGGTAGAAAGATGACTGCCATGATCGATGGAGTTTGGTGGTATGCCTTATCGTCACGGGCCTGACCGTGATATCGCTGCGACTGTGCGTCCCACAACGGGATGAACAGAGTGCAACCCCTGGAGTCCTGAGGAGTCGCCCATGGAACTGGATCCCGTGATCCTGTCACGCATACAGTTCGGATTTGTCGTGTCCTTTCATGCCGTCTTTCCGGTGTTTACCATCGGTCTGGCATCCTATGTGGCCTTGTTGCATGGCCTTTTCTACAAGACAGGCAATGCCGCCTGGGAGCGCCTTGCGGCGTTCTGGGTGAAGGTATTCGCCGTGGTCTTCGCGATGGGCGTGGTCTCCGGTATCGTGATGGCCTTCCAGTTCGGCACCAACTGGAGCAACTTCAGTTATGCCACCTCCAACTTCATCGGCCCGATGCTCAGCTATGAGGTGGTGACCGCCTTCTTCCTCGAAGCCGGCTTCCTCGGCGTGCTGCTGTTCGGGCGTGGCAAGGTGCCGGAAGGCGTCCACCTGTTCGCGGCACTGATGGTGTCATTGGGCACCTTCATCTCCTCCTTCTGGATTCTGTCCTCCAACAGCTGGATGCAGACACCGGCGGGCGTCGACTTCATCGATGGTCACTTCTTCGTGAATGACTGGAGCGCGGCCATCTTCAATGCCTCCTTCCCGTATCGCTTCACGCATATGGCGATCGCCTCGTTCTTGACCGGCGGCTTCGTGGTGGCCGGGGTGAGTGCCTGGTATCTGCTGATCGGGCGTGATGCCGAGGCCAACAAGCGCGCGCTGTCCATGTGCATGTGGCTGCTGCTGGTGCTGGCGCCGGCGCAGGCGGTGGTGGGTGACATGCACGGCATCAACACGCTGGAGCATCAGCCGACCAAGGTCGCGGCGATGGAAGGCAACTGGGAAACCCAGTCGGGCGCGCCCTTGCTGCTGTTCGCCTGGCCGGACAAGGAAGCCCAGATGAACCACTTCGAGATTGCGATCCCGAAGCTGGCCAGCCTGATCCTGACCCATGACCCCGATGGTGTGGTGCCGGGCCTCAAGGAGGTCGAGCCCGACATGCAGCCGCCGGTGTGGTTCGTGTTCTGGTCGTTCCGCGTGATGGTGGCGGTGGGGCTGGTGATGATCGCGGTGGCGTTCATCGGCCTGTTCCTGCGTCGCGATGGCAAGCTCTACCGCTCGCGGCCCTTCCTGCAGACGCTGCGTCTGATGTCGATCGCGCCATTCTTCGCCGTGCTGGCCGGGTGGTTCGTCACCGAGGCCGGACGCTCACCGTGGCTGGTCTACGAGATGATGACCCAGCAGGAGGCTGTCACGCCGTCACTGACCGGCTGGATGGTGCTGGCTACGCTGATCGGCTACTTCCTGGTCTATCTGGTGGTCTTCGTGACCGGCAGCTACTACCTGACGCGCGTCATCCGTGGCGGCATGCAGCCTGAGTTGCCGCATGACGATGTCGAAACCGCGATGCGCCCGCTGTCCGCCGCGCACGAGAGTCTCGATGATGATGCCAGCCGTACGGTAAGGAGTTGAGCACATGGAACTGATCAATCTGACCATGATCTGGGCGCTGATCATCGGCTTCGGCATCATGATGTACATCCTGATGGACGGCTTCGATCTCGGGGTCGGCATCCTCTATCCCTTCGCCCCGGATGAACACGCCCGTGACGTGATGATGAATTCGGTCGCGCCCGTCTGGGACGGCAATGAAACCTGGCTGGTGCTGGGCGGGGCCGGCTTGCTGGCGGCGTTTCCGGCGGTTTACTCCATTCTGCTGCCGGCGCTGTATCTGGGGGTCTTCCTGATGCTGGCCGGGCTGATATTCCGCGGGATCGCCTTCGAGTTTCGCTTCAAGTCCACGCGCAATCGGCATTGGTGGAACGTCGCCTTCAGTGGCGGTTCCTACGTGGCGACCTTTTGTCAGGGTGTGGTGGTCGGGGCCTATATCCAGGGCTTTGCCACCGAAGGCCATATCTATGTCGGCGGCGCCTTTGACTGGCTGACCCCCTTCACGGTGATCACCGGGCTCGCGCTGGTGGCGGGCTACGCTCTGCTGGGGGCCACCTGGACCATTCTGAAGAGTGAGGGCGAGGTCCAGGCATGGGCCTATCGCATCACGCCCAAGTTGCTGATTGCCGTGCTGGTCGGCTTCGGGGTCATCAGCCTCTACACGCCGTTCGTCGATGAATACGTGCGCGAGCGCTGGTTCAATCATATCGGCATGTTCTGGGTCTTCCCGGTGCTGGCGCTATGCTGCGCGGCCCTCATCTGGCGTGCCGTCAGCAAGCGGCTGGAGGGCCAGCCGTTCGTCGCGACCCTGGGGCTGTTCCTGTTTACCTATCTGGGGCTGATCTTCAGTAAGTGGCCGTATCTGGTGCCACCGGACATCACCATCTGGGATGCGGCGTCAGACCCGGGCGCGCAGCTGTTCCTGCTGATCGGCGTACTGTTCGTGATTCCCATCGTGCTGGGCTATACCGCCTGGAGCTACTGGGTCTTCCGCGGCAAGGTGCAGGACGGTGGCTATCACTGATCTCACGCAAGGGGCAGCGCAGGGGGCAGCGCAGGAGGCCCCGACCAGCGCTGCTGGCAATGACACGGCGCGAGCCAGCGTCAGCGACGCCAGTGTCACTGGCAAGGAGCGCGACAAGGCCAGACGCAAGGCTGCTGGCAAGTGGCTCACCCAACAGGCGACGCGCGAGCGTCGCCTGTTGGCTATGGCGGCGCTGTGCGGCGCCTTGGCGGGGCTGGCAACGGTTGCGCAACTGGTGCTGCTGGCCTGGCTGGTCACCCAGGTGATCGAGCAGCCCGAGGCGTTGACCCGCCTGTGGTGGCCGTTTGGCGGCCTGGTGGCGCTGCTGGCGGTGCGCGCCTTGCTGAGTGCCGCGCAGGAGCTCTGCGCCCAGAAGGCCAGTCAGCGACTGCGACAGCAGGTGCGTCGTGATGTGCTGGATCACCTGCAGGCACTGGGCCCGGTGCGCGCGGCGCAGTTTCATGGCGCCGATGTGGCCCAGCGCTGGGTCGAGCAGGTCGAGGCGCTGGAAGGCTACTTCGCGCGTTTCTACGTCCAGCTGCGCCTGGTGCTGATCAGCCCGCTGGTGATTCTGGTCATCGTGGTCAGTCAGGACTGGCTGGCGGCGATTCTGCTCGCGCTGACCGCGCCGCTGATTCCGCTGTTCATGGCGCTGGTCGGCATGGGGGCCGAGTCGCTCAATCGCGAGCAGTTCGTCGCGGTCGCGCGCCTGTCGCGCCACTTCGTCGATCGGGTCCGCGGGATCACCACGCTGCGCCTGTTCGGCCTGGGCGAACAGGCCACGCGCGAGGTCACGCTGGTCGCCGATGATTATCGCCGCCGCAGTCTGCGCACGCTGCGCCTCGCCTTCCTCTCATCAGCGGTACTGGAGTTCTTCTCGTCGGTGTCGATCGCGGTGGTCGCGATCTATATCGGCTTCGGCCTGCTGGGCGACATTCCCTTCGGGCCCGCCCAGTCGCTGACCCTGTTCAGCGGGCTGTTGATCCTGCTGCTGGCACCGGAATTTTTCCAGCCGCTGCGCACTCTGTCTCAGCACTATCATGATCGCGCCTCGGCCTTGGCCGCCGCGGACTCGCTGCTGGAGCTGCTCGACACGCCCATCGCGTCGGCGCGTCAGGCCTCCACGACGGCGTCGGCCAGTGTCTCGCTGCCCGGCGATGTGATGCTGCAACTGGAGGCCGTCACGCTGACGCATCCCGGGCGGGGCAGGGTGCTTGGCCCGCTGGATCTCACCTTGAAGGCCCACGAGGTGCTGGTGATCAGCGGCCCGTCCGGGGCCGGCAAGTCATCGCTGTTGCATCTGATGGCGGGATTCGTGGCACCCGATGAAGGCCAATGCCTACGCCGAGATACCACTGGCCTTGCCTGGATGGATCAACGCCCGCTGCTGATGCAGGGCAGTCCGGCCGACAACCTGCGCATCACCGCGCCAGATGCCAGTGATGAAGACATCGCGCAGGCGCTGACGCGCGCCGGACTCGCCGAGGTGCTGGCCGCCTTGCCGCAGGGCATCGCCAGCCCGTTGGGCGAAGGCGGGCGTGGGCTGTCCGGCGGCCAGGCTCAGCGTCTGGCGCTGGCGCGGGCCTTCTTGAGCGATGCGCCGCTGGTGTTGCTCGACGAGCCGACTGCCAGTCTGGACGCCGACACCGAACAGCGCCTGATCGCCGGTTTCCAGGCGTTGGCCGAAGAAGGCCGCACGTTGGTCATCGCCACTCACCATCCGGCCTTGAGGGCCATGGCGACGCGCCAGCTGTGCCTGACCCGTGATGGGGTCGTTGGCACCACTGGAGAGACACAGGATGCTGGGGAGGGCGAATCATGATCGAACCCGCTCGCTCTCTCGGTCCTGGCTCCACTCCCTCGACGCGCGAGGCACTGGCCGCGCTGGCGCCCTGGTGGCAGGTGCATGAGCGCTACCGCCGTCGATTGCTGCTGGGCGTGGTGCTGATGATGATGACCGCGCTGTCGGCACTCGGGCTGCTGGCGGTCTCGGGGTGGTTCATCACGGCGTCGGCCCTGACGGGGGCGGCGCTGGCTGCCGGTGCCGTCGCCGTGCTGGATGTCTACACGCCGGGCAGCGCGATTCGCCTGTTTGCCGTCTCGCGCACCGTCTCGCGCTATCTGGAGCGTCTCTACAATCACGACACCATCCTGCGACTGCTGGCCAGCCTGCGCGGCAGTGCCTTTGCCTCGCTGGTCAGCATGGACCCCGCGCGGCTGGCAGCCCGGCGTTCCAGTGACTGGCTCAATCGTCTGACCGCGGATATCGACACCCTCGATGCGCTCTATCTGCGTCTGGCGGCGCCTCCGGTGATGGCCTTGCTGCTGATCGTGGCGCTGCTTGGCATCACGTTGGTGTGGCTACCGGGCGCGACGCCGTGGCTGGCGCTCTTGCTGCTGACTGGCTGGGCGTGGCTGACACTCGGGCAGGCACGTTGGGGGCTGGCGGCCAGCCGCCGGCGTGTGACCACTCTGGAGACATTGCGCTCCAGCCTGATGGAGGCGCTGCGCGGGCATGCCGAACTCGAGGCCTACGCGGCGCTTGGCCATGTGCGTAAGCAGCTTGAGGCGGTGGAAGCGCGTCTGCTGGCGGACCAATGGCGGCTGGCGGTCATCAGTGCCGTCGGCAATGCGCTGGCCGTGCTGGTGATCGGACTCGCCTGGTTGCTGTTGCTGGCGATGGGCATGCTCGCATTGCGCGATGGCCAGCTCAGCGGACCGATGATGGTGATGTTGCCGCTTGCGGCGATGGCGCTGGGTGAGGGACTGGCGGGGCTGCCGGCGGCCTTCAGTCAAGCCGGGGCGACGCTTGGTGCCGCAGAGCGCCTCAATGATATCGAGCACGCCGCGGGTGTCGTGCATGGCGATGCTCGCCTGTCAGCGGGGCCGATCACAGTGACGCTGGAGCAAGTCAGCTACCGTTATCCGGGCGCCTTGTTCGCTGCATTTTCAAACGTCTCGCTCACTGTCGAGGCCGGCGCGCAGGTCGCGATCTGTGGCGCCTCCGGCGCTGGCAAGTCGACGCTGGCGGCGCTGCTGACCGGGCAGACCAGCCTGGCCTCCCGCAGCCTGCAGAGCAGGATAGATGAAGAACCGCAAGGTGAAGAACAGAGCGGGCGAGTGTTGCTCAATGGCCGTGAGGTGCATCACTACGCGCCTCTGGCGATTGCCGATGGCGTCGGCTGTCTCACCCAGCAGGTCGATCTGTTCGATGCCAGTCTGGCTGACAACCTGCGACTGGGGGCCGCCGACGCCGATGATGCCGCGCTATGGCGGGTGCTGAACGCGGTGGATCTCGCCGACTGGGTCGCGAGTCTGCCGCAGGGGCTGGCAACGCGTGTCGGTGAGGGCGGTCGTCAGGTATCGGGTGGCCAGGCACGGCGCATCAGTCTGGCGCGCCTGGCGTTGACCAACCCCGGCCTCGTGCTGCTGGATGAGCCCTTCTCGGGGCTGGATGCCACGACAGCGCAACGCGTCGCGCAGGGACTTGCTGACTGGCTGGCGGGCCGGACGGTGATCTATCTGCTGCATGAGCATGATCTCGAGGCGCCACGCCCCGGCACCGAGGCCGTGACTCGGGTGTGGTGGCTGGATCGCTGAGGCGCCCCCAGAGTGGGATCAAGGCAGAGTGGAAATGCGAAAAAGCCTCCCGGGCAGAGTGCCCGGGAGGCTTTCTTGTCACTGGACCCGTCGATCAGGTTCAGTCAGTTGGGCTCAGTCAATCAGTCCCAGTCGGGCGCGATCTCTGGATTGGCGATACGCTCGCCGCGATCCAGCTCGGCGATCTTGGCCATGTCCTCGCCGGTCAGCGTCAGCGAGAAGGCCTCGAAGTTGCTGCGGATGTTCCTGGGCTTGGTGGAGGACGGGAAGGTCACGATGTCCTGCATCTTGAGCCACGCCAGAGCGATCTGCGCCGGGCTTACGCCGTGGCGGTCCGCGATGATCTTGAGGGTCTCGTCATCCATCACCTTGCCGACGGCCAGCGGCATGAAGGCGCTGACTTCGAGTCCCAGCTCCTGACACTTGTCGAGCACCTTGCGGTTCTGCAGGAAGGGATGCACCTCGACCTGATTGGTCAGCAGCTCATCACGCCCCAGAATGCCGACGGCGCGTTCCATCTGCTCGCAGGTGAAGTTGGAGATGCCGATATGGCGTGTCTTCTCCTCGGCCTTCATCTTGGCGAGCGCCGGCAGGTAGTCCTCCATGGCGACTTCGTCATTGGGTGACGGCCAGTGGATCAACAGCAGGTCGACGTAGTCCATCTGGAGCTTCTCGAGGCTTTCCTCGACGCTCTTCTCCAGGTCACCGGGCTGGAGACGGTCGAACCAGATCTTGGTGGTGACGAACAGTTCACTGCGCGGGATGCCGCTGTCGGCGAGCACCTGTCCCACTTCGGCTTCGTTGCCGTAGAACTGGGCGGTATCGAAATGACGATAGCCGGCGTCCAGCGCCGCCTTCATGCTCTCACGCAGGGTGTCGCCTTCCAGACGGAAGGTGCCAAAGCCGGGATTCGGTAGGGTAGTCGACATGCGGTAACTCCTGTTGACGTTCCCGCCGAGTGCGGCGGGGACGTTTCCATGTGTTGTGTCGTGTTTACTGGGGCTGTGAAACTGGCGCGACAATGGCGTGCCTACGCATCAGTCATGTGCCGGTTGCGCAACAATCCTGTGCCGCCCGCCATGCGCCTCATTCGTTGGCCGTGATCACGAATTTCAGGGCGCGACGCTCACCACTCTTCAGTTCGGCGAGGCAGGCCGGCAGCGCCGTGAACGGCTCGATGCAGGGCGCCGGCTGGTTCATGGAGCCATCGGCGATCGCTTCGAGCAGACCTTCCCCCGCCTCGACCAGGCGTGCCCAGTCCTCGTCATCGCCCGCCCAGTGCAGCGCGCCCAGCGCGACTTCGTGCTGCGAGATGGCGCGATCGAAGGCCGGCGCGGCCGCCTGCTCCAGACGGTCCTGAATGCAGACGATGTGGCCATTGGCCCCCAGGTGGCGGGTCATCTTGTGGGCGTGATCACCATTGACGGTATCGATCACGGCGAAGACCGGCGCGTCCAGCTGCTCGGCGTCCGCAAGCGTCTCGTCGGCGCCCAGCGCCTTGAGGTCCGCGTGGCGCTTCTCGGAAGCAACGCCAATGACGTGGAAGTTGCGCTGTCTGGCCAGCTGGATCAACCAGCGGCCCACGCTGCCGGAGGCGCCGGTGATCAGCAGGCGTCGCCCGGCCTTGATGGGCAGCTTGTCGATGGCAAGCCAGGCGGTCAGTGCCGGGCACGGGAAGGCGGCGGCGTCATTGAAGCCCAGGGTGACGGGCAGGCGCATCACGGCGCGCGCCGGGACACGCAGGCGTTTGCTGAAGGTGCCCGGCCCCGCCAGGGTGGTGTGGACCGCGATGCGATCGCCCGGCGATACGTGACTGACATTGGCACCGCAGGCGATCACCTCGCCGGAGGCATCGACGCCGGGAATCTGGCCGGCTTGCCACAGCTCGCTGTCCATCGCCATGAACTTCCAGTCGACGGGATTGAGGCCGATGGCACGCGTGGCGACCAGTACCTCGTCGTCTCCCGGCGCGCCGATGTCCACCTCTGACTGCTCGAGCGCTTCAGGCTCGCCCGGGCCTTGCCATACCCAGGCGGGTGCCCGAGTGGCGCTGTGACTGATGTCTTGTGTGGTGGTCTCTGTGGAATCTGACATGGGATATCCTTGCAGCGTGAACGGTGAATCCTTTCCGCCATGGCGGGGGCAGGTCGCGCGACCCGCCCGGCTTGCCAGTGCGCTCAGCCAGCCGGGCAGATCAGTGCAACCCTTGCGCCCTCATGAGAAGTGCGGCAGCACCTCACGCCCCAGTTCCTCGAGGGTTTCCGTGAGCGGGCGGCGATTGCGACGCAGGTGGAAGCCGATGTGATTCACCCCGGCATCCTGCATGGCCGACAGTTCTTCCATGAGGGCAAGGCGGCCACTCGACAACCCGAAGCGATGACGACGCACCGGGGCGTGCGGGTCTTCTTCCAGATTGAGGTGGATGAAACTGACGTAGGGTTTGTCACCGGCGACCTGACGCCAGAGCGCCACGCGACGGATGTGATCCTCCGGTGTGCCCGGGTAGGCCAGCCAGCCGTCCATCTCGCGACCGATCCACTCGGGCGTCGTCCGCCTGGCCCTTGATGACATCCACCGCGTGACGGAAGGCGGCACCACGGGTCGCGAACTCCTCGCCGAACAGCGGGTATTCCGCCGGTCGGTCGCCACTGGCGACGCCCAGCAGCAGACGGTCTTCGCTCAGGGCCTGCACGCTGGCGGCGGCCTTTCTCACCAGCCACGGCTGGCGCAGCGGCAGCACCGCGGCGGCGGTACCCAGCAGCAGGTTGTCGGTGTGACTGGCCAGATAGCCCAGATAGGTGAACAGCTCGAAGACCTGACCGGCATCGCCGAAGGCAGGGTCGAACAGCGGCACGTCACGCAGCCAGGCGGCGCGGAAGCCGAGCCTGTCGACCTGGCCGATCAGCTCGGCATGTGCGCGCATGTCAGGCACGCCGAAGGGCGTGGAGGGGGCTCTGTCAGTGCGGACCCAATCATTGTCGAGGGGCAGTTCGACGCCCAGGGTCAGGGGGCCTTGGGTGAGGCGATCCAGCGGGCGGGTCGGGGAGATCATGATGGACTCCTTCAGCAAGCAGGTGTGTAGACGACGGTGCCCCCGAGCCAGCAGGCTGAGCTGTCGGAATCGGGGGCACGTCGTGATGGCGGGAGGCTTCGCGGCGGATCAGGCGGTCGCGATGGAAGACGCGTGACGCTTGTCGAGGCGACCGGCCAGCAGGGTCAGCAGCAGGGCGGCGGTGACGATCAGCGCGCCGATCCAGGCGGTGTCGGTCAGTGCCATCCCGGAGACCACCTGGCCACCGACGATGGAGCCCAGTGCGATGCCGATGTTGAAGGCGGCGATGTTGAGGCCGGAGGCCACATCAACGGCCTGCGGCACGAAGCGTTCGGCCTGCTGCACGACGTAGACCTGCAGGCCCGGCACGTTGCCGAAGGCGAAGGCACCCCAGATCAGGATGGTGATCACGGCGGTGATCGGGTTGGCGGCAGTGAAGGTCAGCACGCCGAGGATGACGATCAGGCCACCGAAGATCAGGGTCAGGGCGCGGATCGGGCCCATGCGGTCGGCCAGCTTGCCGCCCTGGATGTTGCCGATGGCGACCGAGACGCCGTAGACCAGCATGATCAGACTGATGGCGCCTTCATTGAAGCCACTGACGTCCTGCAGCAGCGGGGCCAGATAGGTGAAGGCCGTGAAGGTGCCGCCGTAGCCGAGAATGGTGATCAGGTAGCCCAGCAGCAGGCGCGGATGGGTCAGAACCTTGAGCTGTTGGGCGAAGGTGGCCGGTACGCTCTTCTTGAGATTGTTGGGCACCAGGATGGCGCTGCCGATCAATGCCAGCACGCCGAGGACCGAGACCACGAGGAAGGTGGCGCGCCAGCCGAAGTGCTGACCGATCCAGGTGCCCAGCGGCACGCCGGTGACCAGAGCCACGGTCAGGCCGGTGAACATGATGGCGATCGCACTGGCTTCCTTGTCCTTGCTCACCAGGCTTGTCGCGATGGTGGAGCCGATGGAGAAGAAGACCCCATGGGCCAGGCCAGTCAGGATGCGCGCCGTGATCAGCGAGCTGTAGCTGGGTGCCTGCCAGGCCAGCAGGTTGCCGGCGATGAACAGTGCCATCAGGGCCAGCAGTACCAGCTTGCGATTGAAGCGGCCGGTCATGGCGGTCAGCACGGGGGCGCCGATGGCGACACCGACAGCATACAGGCTGACCAGCAGGCCAGCGGAAGGCAGAGAGACGCTCAGGTCCTGAGCGATGGTGGGTACCAGTCCGACGATCACGAACTCGGTGGTCCCGATGGCAAAGGCGCTCAATGTCAGCGCCAGCAGGGCAAGGGGCATGGCAGTTCTCCATCAGCAATGGGTGGGTCTTGGATGCTGTGCAGTCTGCCGTGAGATACCTTTGTGATAAACGCACGAAATGATGAAAGACTTTTGCAGTTTTCGTAAAGATTGCCTGTGACGGCGTCATTTCTCCCATCCTTGCAGCGCCTGTCCCTGTCCCTGTCCCTGTCAGCTTGTGTCGTCGCCGCGATCTCATGCCACATGGCGCCACAGGGTGACTCAACAGCGTGATTCAACAGGGGGACTCGACAGGGCGACTCAACCGGGTGGCTCAACAGCGGGATTCACCAGGGTGACTCCACAGGGCGGGGCGCAGCGGCTACACTGCGCGCCGAGAATTTTCATTCACTCCCTGTTCACATCGGAGATCGTCTTGGCCGCGCCTGACACCCCGTCTTCCTCTCAGCCTGATGCCCGGACTGCAGAGACTCCCTGTTCCTTGCCGCGCCTCGTCGTGCCCTCGACCTGGCGGGGCTGGAGCCTGCTGGTGATCTTCCTGCTGCTGGTCGTGATGGGCATCTGGCCGGTGATCGGCTGGATCAATCAGCAGACCCTGTTGTGGGGCATGCCGTCCTTGATCATCTGGAGTTACCTGATCATCTTCGCCTGCAGTGGTGCGATGCTGCTGGGTAATTGCCTGTTGCGCCGTCGCCACGGCGCAGACCCGCTGTCGAAAGCGTCCGCTGGCGAAAGAGACGGAGGCACCGCGTGATTGATCCGCATGCCTTTTCGTCCGTGCATGACAGCGTGCCCTTGCTGGTCACCCTGGGGTATGTCGTCCTCGCCACGGCCATCGGTCTCGGCGCGCGGGGTGGCCGCCGCATGGACACGCTGGAACAGTGGGGAGTCGCCGGACGCTCGATGGGACCCGTGACGCTCTATCTGTTGATCGCCGCCGGCAGCGTCAGTGCCTACACCTTCATGGGCGCGCCGGGCTGGGCCTACAGCAAGGGCGTGCCGGTGTTCTATGTCGCCATCTATCTGGCCTATCTGGCGCTGGTGGCCTGGTACTTCGGCCCCAAGGTGTGGAAGTTCGGCGAGCAGTTCGGGCATGTCACCCAGGCAAGCGCGATCGCGGACCGCTATCAGAGCCCTCTGCTGGGCGCGCTGTCGGCGCTGGTGATGTCGATTGCCTCCATCGCCTATGCGGTCCTGCAGACCATCGGCTCGGCCTACATCCTGCTGGTGATGAGCGGCGGGCGCATCCCGCTCTGGGCTGGCGTGTTGCTGGTGCTCAGCGCGATCGCCGTCTATCTGTTCGTCAGCGGCCAGCGCGCCATCGGGCGCACCAATGCCTTCCAGGGCGTGTTGATGCTGGTCGTTGCCTGGGTGATCGGCCTGTGGGCGGCCTATCTCTCCACCGGCGAATGGGGCTTCAGTGGCGTGTTCACGCGTCTTGAGGCCAGCCATCCGGAGTATCTGCGTCTGCCCGGCGCCGGCGGCGACATGAGCTTCAGCTTCTGGACCACCTCGATCATCGTCTCGATGCTGTCCTTCATGCCGCCGGTTTGGACCCAATGGATGAGCGCCGCCTCCGCCGGCACCATCCGTCGCAGTGCCAGCTGGCTGCCGACCTATTATGTGGTGATTTTGCCGCTGGTGGTGGTCGGATTCATCGGTATCTACAGCCTGCCGGAGCTCGAGCGCGCCGACACCGTGGTGCTCGAATACGCGATGGCCAACATGCCGGTCTGGCTGGTGGGCCTGTTGGGCGCGGGCACGCTGGCGGCCTCGATGTCCTCCAGCGAGCCCTTCATTCATTCGGTGGCCCTGAGCCTGAGTCGCGATGTACTGCAGCCGAGCCTCAAGCTTGATGACCAACGCGCTGGCAAGCTGGCGCGCTGGCTGATCTTCCCGGTGATGTTCCTGATCGTGGCACCCCTGGCGATCTGGGAGCCGGGCAATCTGGTGATGATCCTCTTGATCGGACTGGGCTTTGCCTCTCAGGTATTGCCGGCATTTCTGGGCATGTTCTTCTGGCCGCGCGCCTCGGCGGCAGGTGTCATCAGCGGCATCAGTGCCGGCTTCGTGGTCACGGTGCTGTTTACCGTCGTATGGCCGCATCCGCTGGGCCTGCATGCCGGTTTCTGGGGGCTGATGCTCAACCTGCCGGTCTTCGTGCTGGTGTCACTGCTGACACGGCCGGTGGATGAGGCGGTGACGTTGCGCTTCTTCCGCATCGCCGCCCCCTGGAGCCTCAAGCGCTGATAGGCAGCATGGGAGATCATGGCGGAGTGATGTCGGGGGCATCACTCCGCTCTGAAAGTCGAGCGTTCGGCTCGACCAAACAGTTGTCTGAAATTTGGACAAGCGTTTGACAAGCTTGTGAACGATTGTCACGTTTGCGCCCGATCGCTTATTGATCCGTGTCGCCTTGTATAGAGTGAGATCATTGATTGGCTGCCCTCAAGGGAGGGGACG
Source organism: Cobetia sp. Ld8 (assembly GCF_045066615.1). Lineage (NCBI taxonomy): Bacteria > Pseudomonadati > Pseudomonadota > Gammaproteobacteria > Oceanospirillales > Halomonadaceae > Cobetia > Cobetia sp. Ld8. The sequence goes on from NZ_JBISHF010000007.1 coordinate 463,821, forward strand.
TGAATGAATGATCTTATGGTACAGGTGGATAGGCAGATACATCGTGAAGGTGGTCTTGGGGTGCATTTTCCTGACGAGATAGAAGCACGATTCGAGCGTGACATTCATGCCGCGCGCAGTCACAAGCTTGCCTGCATGGGCGCGGTGGCGATCGGTATCTATCTGCTGTTTCTGATCAATGACTGGCGTTTTCGTCCTGATCACATGTGGGAAGCCATCGTCATCCGGGTCGGGGTCATGACGCCCATCGCCCTGGTTTGCATCTACCTGCTCAAGCGAGGTGTGACGCCGGCCTTGCGTGAGATGCTGATGACCGCGCTGGTGTGCTTCGCGATGATCTTCACGGCCTTGTTGATTCAGTTGTCGGTCTCGCCGCATTCCTTTCTCGATCTATTCGCGCTGGGGCTTATCGTGCTGGTGGGCAACGTCCTGTTTCAGCTGCGCTTCTGGTATGCCCTGTGCTCTTCGGCCTTCCATTTCGGGGTGATGCTGTATCTGGTCACCGCACATCCCACCCCTTACGCTTCGGCAGGTTTCATGGCGTTGATGGTGTTCTTTTCCATCACGCTGTTTTCGATCATTTCCAATCTACGTAGTGAAAGGGCCGAGCGCCTGTCCTACCTGTTGTTGTTGCGTGAGCAGCTGAGAGTCGAGGAATTCACGGTGAAGAATGAAGAGTTTCGGCGCCTGGCGTCGATAGATCCCTTGACCGAAGTCTATAACCGGCGCCACTTTGACAGCCTCGTGAGCTCGCTGATCGGCAAGCAGGTCGACCGTCGGCTTCAGTACGGCGTGGCCATGATCGATGTCGATTCGTTCAAGGCCTACAACGACCACTATGGTCACGTGAAAGGGGACCTGTGTCTCAAGCGTATCGCGACGGCAATCTTCGAAAGTGTGCACCCCGATGTCGATATCGTGGCGCGTTTCGGGGGGGAAGAGTTCGTGGTCTTGCTGCCATCCTGTACGCCGCAACAGGCGTTGGAGCGCGCAGAAGAAATCTGCCAGCATGTTCGCGGCCTGGCGCTACCCCATGCGAAAAGTTCGCAACAAGGCATTGTTACCATCAGCGTGGGTGTCTCTGCCGCGGGCAGCGGGATGGGCTACAACTTCGAGAATATTCTCAAGCAGGCGGATGAAGCGCTTTACCACGCCAAGGCATCGGGGCGTGACCGCTGCGAGTTGTTTGCTCAGCATGATGAGCCAGTATTGGGGCGAGCCTCCGCAGGCTGACGTTGTGGTGTCTGAGTCGCGCGCCCAAGGTGGATGTGCGCTCACGTCTCGTGCGACAGCCCCAGCTGCTGGCGAAGCCACGGCAGCATGATCTGCTCCGCCTGATGCGCCCGTGCCCCGGGGTAGACCAGATAGAATCCCTGGCCCTGATCCGGCAGACCACACAGGGTGACCAGTTGCCCCTTCGCGATGCCTTCCGCCGCCATCAGGCGCGGTGTCAGCGCGATACCCTGGTCCGCCAGAGCGGCATCGATCGCGAGACTGGTGTGAGTGACCCAGAGGCGATCGGCCTTCTCAAGACCCGAGAAGTGCGCCGCAAAGGTATGCCACCCCTGATGACTGTCCTCGATCAATACGCACCCGCGCATATCGAGCCTATCCAGTCGCTCGCCCAGCTGTTCCCGATAGCCGGGGCTGCAGACGGCAATACGCTCAAGCCCCGTCAACCATATCGCCTTGAGTCCAGCGTCATGCTGGCCATAGCCCTGACGAATGGCGAGATCGATCCCGTCCTGATGCAGATTCGAAAGTCCCTCGCTTGCGTGTACCCGCAGTTGCCATTCGGGATGTGCGTGGCGAAAGCTTGCCAGCCGAGGCATCAGCCATTTGGCGGCAAAGGAGGGTGGTACGCTCAATGACAGGGTGGTGTCAGCGGGGTCATGGCTGGCATCGCGCACGGCCTTGTCGATGTTGCCCAGCGCCAGGGCGATCTGCTCATGGAAGCGCTGGCCTGCGTGAGTCAACGCCAGACCACGTGGGAGACGATGGAAAAGCTTTACTCCAAGCTGTGTTTCCAGCTCGCGTACACGCTGCGCCACGGCGCTCTGGGTGAGCGACAGCTCTTGCGCCGCGCGGCGAAAGTTGAGATGGCGCGCTGCTGCATCAAAGGCCGGCAGCGCGCCCAGGCGCAGTTTCGTGTTCAGGTTCTTGCTCATGTCAGGGGCGTGCTCAAGTCAGGGGCGTGCTCATGTTCAGGCTCATGTTCAGAGCCATGCTCATGCTCAGAGCCATGGGCGCTTGGCCGGCAGGCGGCGACGATACCCCTCCAGCGCCAGTACGCTATCTGAGTGGGAAGCCGGCGCACCGCGTGTGTCGCCTAATGGCACGAGAGTGAAGATTTTCTACAGGGTAATGCAAATAATGCCCGCTTGTCGCGACGCGGAGCACAGCCGAACATGGCGCTATCGGCCAAACATGGCGTTATCGCCAGGGGCGCCATGTGGTTGGCTCCCCAAGTATCCTCGCCACAAGGAGTACCCCATGCCTCGCTCACGATTCTCGGCACATCTTGCCTTTCTGTCGCTCGGTACCATCTGGGGCAGCAACTTCCTGTTCATGAAATGGGCGGCGGAGTGGATCACCCCGGGTCAGGTGACCCTGCTGCGTGTCGTGGCAGGCTTCATCCCCTTGGCCCTCTATGCTGCCTGCCAGGGCGTTCTGCACCGGGAGCACTGGCGCCATCTGCACCACTTCGTTGTCATGGCCCTGCTGGCGACGGCGCTGTACTACCTGGCATTCGCCTATGGCAGTTCGGTATTGCTGTCGAGTGTCGCGGGCATGCTCAGCGGCGCCATCCCGCTCTTCACCTTCGTGGCGGCGGCCTTGTTCCTGCGCAACGAGCCGATCAATGCACGTTCGATCACCGCCACCTTGCTCGGCATCATCGGTATCGCGCTGATTGCCCGCCCATGGCAGGGGCTGCAGGCGGATGTCTCGCTGGCGGGCGTGGCCGCCATGCTCGGCGGCGCGATGTGTGTCGGCTTGTCATTCGTCTATGCCAAGCGCTTCGTGATGCCGTTGGCGATTCCTTCGCTGGCCTTGGCTACCTATCAGACGGGGATTGCCACTCTGCTGCTGCTCGCCGTCATCGATCTTGAGGGTATCCTGGCGCTGAGCAACGACGGCGTTGCCTTGACCGGGCTGGTAATCGGCCTCGGGGTGTTGGGAACCGGCGTGGCCTATGTGCTTTATTACTTCATCGTCGGCATCCTTGGCGCCATCAAGGCCTCTGGCGTGACCTACCTGCCCCCGGTGGTCGCCGTCATCATCGGAGTGCTGCTGATAGGGGAGCCCATCCGCGGGCTCGACCTGCTGGCAATGGCGATCATTCTGGTGGGCGTCATCCTGTTGCAATCCGCGCGTCAGAAGCAGCAGGTTGCGCCTCCCAAGCCAGACGGCAGCGAGACTGAACAGGTATTGCCTCGCTCAGGCGGCCTCGAGACCTCGAATCACTCGGCGCGATGATCAACACTGGGGATCACGACTGAGGCAGCAGCAGAGAAGCACGACTTAGCATCGTAACTGTAGCTCGTGATAGTGATGGGGAATGATCGAACGCCTGATGCTGCACCCTGCCTGTGAGTGGGGTGCAGCATCATGTTTCAGCCGGTGTGACCTGTCTCAACACTGTGCCACTTACCTCCAGTGCCTGACACGGGTAAGGTTGAGGCAAATGGCCACAGGTTGATGAAATTTGCCTCATGTCTGAACCGCAGCCCGAACCAGCTGAATCCTCTGGGCTTTCAGTACTGTCTGAATTGTCAGAAGTCGCTGAACAGCCCGCGCCATCCCGCATGCCTCCTCTAGCGTCGGCGACGGCGTCGGAGCCCCTCTCTGCGCCGTATCCGCGCCCGGATTCACCGCCGCTGCTGGCACCGGGGGCCGCCGAGCACACGCTGAATGTCTGGTTGGTGCCGCGCTTCTCGATGTTGACGTTGTTCTGCCTGCTGGAACCGCTACGGGTCGCCAATCGCTTCGGACGGCCGCTGTTCGCCTGGCGTCTGCTGTCCAGTGATGGTGAGGCTGTCGTGGCCAGCAATGGCGTGCGTATCGACGTCGATGGTGCCTTTTCGTCTCTGGTCAATGAGACGCAGTCGGGTGGCCAGAGTGGGGCGCAGACGCGCTTGATGGTGGTGTCATCCTACGGACCGGAAGTCAGCGTCGGCAGCCAGGCGCGTGGCGTGATTCGTCATCTGGCAGCCCATGGCGCCTGGCTGGGAGGGTTGGATACCGCCCCCTTCATTCTGGCGCGCGCCGGGGTGCTCGCCGGTCATCGGGTCGCCCTGCACTGGGAGAGCGTGCCGGCCTTTCGCGAGGAATTTCCTCAACTCGAGATTAGTCAGGCCGACTATGAATGGCAGGGCGAGCGGCTGACGGGCTCTGGCGGCGCGGCCAGTATCGACATGATGCTGGCGTGGATCGAGTTTCTGTACGGGCCGTCGCTGGCGGACGCCGTCGGGCGGCAGCTGGTGCATCAGCGCGGGCATCTGGCGTCGCCTGCTGCTGTCAGCACTCGAGACGATTCGCTGCCACGCAGTGTGGTCAAGGCGCTGGCCGTGATGGAGGCCAATCTTGCCCAGGTGCTGACGATCCCCGACATCTGCCGTCTGGTCGGCCAATCCCAGCGCCAGTTGACGCGTCTGTTCATGGCGCATTTTGAGGAAACGCCCAAACAGCGCTATCTCGGCATGCGCCTGGATCATGCGCGGTGCGTATTGGCCGACAGCAGTCGCAGCGTTTCCCAGGCGGCCCTCGGCGTCGGATTCACGCATCTGGCGCACTTCTCGCGTGCCTATCGCCAACGATTCGGTGAGCCGCCCAGCGCGACCGCCCGCCGTGGTCAGGCCACGCCCTGAGGCGGTTCATCATCCTGCGCTCTCTGAAGGTGGCGCGGATGATGTCGAGGGCACAAAAAGAGCCGCAAAAGGGAGTATGATCGCGCCGCTGCGCCGCTGCGCCGCTGCGCCGCTGCGCCGAAACAGCGTCACAGAAGACGACTTGGCAGAGGGTGCCATCAGGGTTCGCGACAAGCATATACGCCATTGTTTCATGCGCACGCCAGCGCACTGCAGGAGGCTTCACGAGAATGAACTGGATAACCTGGCTCGACCTGGCCGGTGTGATGATCTTTGCCCTGACCGGTGTCGTCGTGGCGTGCCGTTCACGCATGGACCCGATCGGCATGCTGGTGCTGGGCGCCGTGACCGGTATCGGCGGCGGTACGCTGCGTGATCTCGTGCTGGGAATCGGCCCGGTGTTCTGGGTCGAGCAGCCGATCTATCTGTGGGTCATCCTGTTGACGGTAATGGTGGCGACGCTCGGCTTTCATTATATCCATCGCCTGACGCGTGTTTTCCTGCCGGTCACCGATGCCTTCGGGTTGGCGCTGTTTACGGTATTGGGCGCGCACAAGGCGCGCATGCTGGGCGTGGATGGCATCGTGGCCGTCTTGATGGGTACCATGAGCGGCGTGGCGGGTGGCATGATCCGCGATGTGCTCGCACGCCGTGTGCCGATGGTGCTGCGTCAGGAAATCTACGCCTCGGCGTCGCTGGCGGGTGGCATTCTCTATATCGCGCTTCTCGAGGTGGGCGTTGGCCTGGCGTGGGCCACTGGCGCGGCCATCGTGCTGATACTGGCGATTCGCCTGCCGGCGATCTATTGGCATCTAACCTTGCCGACCTTTGCCTGGGTGATCATTCCGCCGCCTCCGCTGGCTTCGCAAGTCAACGGCCAGAGGCATGATCAGGCCCCGTCGGGCGCAGCGGGCACGGGCGGGGAGAGTCGCGAGGGCGTGCACGCCGCGCCAGATGGCAGACCTCGTCAGCGCTCGGAATTCGCGACGACGCTGGGCGGCTCGATCGGTGCCAGTGATGTCTCGCCCTCGGGTCAGCTGGAGACACCGCCGGCGCCTCCGTCATTGCCGCGGCGCACGCCCAAGGCACGGGTCAGGATGCTGCGCCCCGGCGAACGCCGCCGTGGTGGGCTCTAGGCGACATCCTTTTGCTGAGTGATTTGTTCGGCAAGCAATATTGCAGAAGCGATCATGATGCGGATGATTATTGTGATTTCTGCAAAGATGCATGGGACCATGCATCTTGCACTTTCAAGGAGATCACAGCATGCGCAGCCGTTCGGATGACCTCGAGTTGCTACTGGCCGTGGTGGATAGCGGGGGCTTCAGCGCCGCCGCCAATCGGTTGAACATTCCGGTGGCCAAGGTATCGCGGGCCATCCAGCGCCTGGAGGGTGAGCTGGAAACGCCGCTGTTGAATCGCACCACACGCAGCGTGGCACTGACCGATGAGGGGCGCGGCTTCGTCGAGCGCGTACGTGAGGGCTTGTTGCTGCTCGGCAGTGCCGAAGAGGCCCTGTTGCAGCAGCGCGATCAGCCCAGCGGGAGGCTGCGTGTCGATGCCGCGAGCCCCTTCGTGCTGCATCAGCTGGTACCGCTGGTCGCGGAGTTCTCCCGCAGCTATCCCGGCATCGCGCTGGAGCTGTCAGCGGCCGATGACATCATCAACCTGCTGGAACAGCGTACCGATGTGGCCATCCGCATCGGCGAGCTGGATGACTCCACGCTGCACGCCAAGGTGCTGGGGCGCTCCACGCTGCATCTGGTCGCAAGCCCCGCCTATCTGGCCGAGCATGGTGTGCCGTCCAGTGTTGCCGCGCTGCAGACCCATCAGCTGCTGGGGTTCCTGCCCCCCAGTCGTCTCAATCGCTGGCCGCTCAAGGGTTCCGCACAGGGCTTTGACACGACACCTCATCTGCCGACCACCAGTGGCGAAGTCATGCGTCAGCTGTGTCTGGCGGGGCATGGTATCGCCCTTATCTCGCGCTTCATGCTGGGCAATGACCTCAAGACCGGCGCTCTGGTGGAAGTGTTGCCCGGCCAGATCCAGAGTCCCAATCCCCGCGAGCAGATCCAGGCGGTCTATTACCGCAACAGTGCGCTGTCGCCACGCATCAGCGCCTTCGTCGAGTTTCTCGCCACCCGCCTGACGCTGTGAGTGGCTGATGTCTGGCGCCCCAGACTTGCCCTGACCAGTGGGTAGAGGGCGTTGATTTCCCCTTATACAGAGTTTTAACGATTATCCCGCTCCAGAAACATGGCAGTGGAGTCGGGCTGATTTAAATAAAGTTTATAATATCTTGATGAAATCTGTTTATTGACGCATGTTGCATGGCGTATTTCACGGGCAATAGCGATATATTGGGCTGACAAGGATGTAATCAGCGCTTCAGGGACGAGCAGATGATAGCCAAGGAAAAAGAGGCCTACAGTGGCGACGATGAGCGCGCCAGGTACGGTCACCGCCAGGAAGAGGATGTGGCCTTCCATCTACGGCGTGCTTTCGGGGACGACCCCGAGGTCGTGATCTTCAATGATCTGCGACTGAAACACGGTGAGGAGAATGCCCAGATCGATCATCTGGTCATGCATCCCTTCGGCTTCATCATCATCGAGTCGAAAAGCATCACTGGTGAAGTCAGGGTCAATGCGGCAGGTGAATGGCAGCGCAGCTATCGGGGCAATTGGTCTGGGCTCAAGTCACCACTGCGTCAGGTGGAATTGCAGCAGGATATTCTCAAGCGCCTGTTGATCGAGCATCGCACTCGTTTGATGAACAAGACCCTGGGGCTGCAAGGCGGCTTTGCCGGTCGACAATGGAAAGTACTGTGCGCCGTCTCGAGCAATGCCATCGTGCACCGTGACGATATGGCCAAGGGGGTCTCGGCTCAGGTGGTGAAGCCGGAGTTTCTCCACGAGCAGGTCAGTGGTCTGATCGGGGCGCGTTCGATGGTCAAGCGTGCTTTGCTGTTCGATACGCGTCCGGAGTTCACCAAGGATGAGCTTGAGCGTGTCAGCGAGTTCCTGCTCAAGCAGGACGCCCGTTCGCGTCGCGCGCATGCCGTCGAGACCGTCCGTCGCGAGGTGAGTCGTCGCCCGCCGCCGGCAGCGAAGACGCCTGATGCCGCTGACAGTGCCGCGAGTCGATGGGCGGTCAATGAGGGGGGTGTCCGTGAATCTGACAGCAAAGCCCTCGCCAACAAAGACCTCCCTAACAAAGATATCGGTAACAATGGCGCGGGCTACAGTGCTCATGGCAGCAATGGCATTGGCGACAATGCACCTGGCAGTCATGAGCTTGACGACCAGGAGCGCTGTAAACAGAAGCAGCGCGCCATGGCCAGGCAGGAAGGCGATTCGTGTGCAGTGGTAGTTGCCATCCCCGCCGCCGCGGCAGTCAATGAGGCGAAGGCAAGCGCCGAGAGAGTCGCTAAGCCCAAAGCTGAAACCAGAGCCGAAACACCAGCGCCGCCAGGCGAGGCACCAATCGGGTCGCCAGTGCCTGAAGCGTGTCTGGCCTCGCCACAGTTGAGCGAGCATCTCGACAGAATCACCGCACGCCTGAAGGCTTCCGCCACCACGCCAGCGCCACCGGAAGTGCGAGTCCAGTGCCAGAAATGTCAGGAAAAAGACGCACTGCTGGGGCGTTACGGCCCCTACGGTTATTACGTCAAATGTCAGGTCTGCAACGCCAATACATCACTCAAGCAGGGCTGTCCGGCCTGCGAGCATCACAGCGTACGCCTGAGCAAGTCCAGGGCGGTCTACTCGGGGCGTTGTCTTTCAGAGGGTCGACTCGATGGACCTCTCTACAGCCGTCTCTATTGCCGACTCAATTGTCGACGGGCCAGACCTTGAAGATACGGTACGGCGCCTGGCCTCTGTCCTTGCCGTCATTGAAGGGCGGCGTGCTGTCCAGTTGGTTGACGGTGACATAGAGCCAGCCGTCGGCTGCCATGCGCACGCCATCCGGCCAGTCGAGACGCTCATCGCGCACCAGCGGCGTCAGTTTGCCATCGGCGCCCAGTACATCCAGCCCATGCTGATTGAGGTTGGTGAAGTAGTGGGTGCCCCCGGCGGTATCCGCGCCATCGGAAACGGGCTTGTCGCCGACGCGCGTGATGGCAGCGGCGATGGTGGCGTGATCGGCGCCTTCGCGCAGCAGCCTGGCCGGTACGCTATACCAGCTGTGGCCGGTCATGGCGCCGAAGAAGACTGTCTCGCCATCGCCGGACAGAGTGATCGGATCGACGCCGACCTTGGCAGGCTTGCCATAGAACTGGACGTCCTTGCCATCGATCTTTAGCTTGGCGCCGGGTTCTGCCTCAAGCGCCGGATGCTCGCTGAAGCGGGTGGCCTCGCCGCTCTCCAGGTCGACGGTGATCAAGCCCGGATTGGCGATGTCTGCCAGATAGGCCACGCCACGGCTGCGGTCCACTGCCAGGTCCTGCACGAAGCTGCCCTCGGGGGCGATATTCGCCGGCAGAGTCAGCTTGGTGATCAGCTTGCCCGAGGCAATATCGAAGCCCCACAGGCGGGTCTTGCCCAGATGCAGCCCCATGTCGGTGATCCACAGACCGCCCTGGCCATCCTGATAGATGCCCAGCGGGGAATCGATGGTGGCGTCGCTGTAGCGGCCGGCATGCGTCTGCAAGGCGGGGGAGGGCCAGGCGCGATAGCTGTTCTGACCGGTGATCTCGACCAGCTGCACATCGTGATCCCCATCCATCGGGTGGATGGTGGCGAAGACCTGTCCATTGGGCGTCACCGCCACATTGCCGGGGCGAATCTGCATGACGGCGACAGAGCGCATTTCACCGTAGGCAGGCCCGGCCTTGAGCGCTGAGGTGGTGGCCGGCAGGGTCGTATGGCCGTTGGCGCAGCCCGTCAGCAGGCCGGTAAGCAGGGCGACCATGCCCAGATGTCGGGTCGAACGGACGGGGTCAGGCATCAATGTTTCCTTGTCATGGTAATGCTGGTGTTACTGTCGCGATGAGCGATATCTTGAAGGCAGGAATTTCTCGATGACGATAATTGCCTGAAAAATCATGGGCATAGAGTAACCTAAAGCACCGTGCAGACCAAAAAAAACGCCCTCATGGAGGGCGTTTTTCATTGCAGCGTCAGTGCCTTGCGGCCAGAACCTGTTTCGATCAGGCGTGACGCGAGATCATGGCGTCGAAGTTTTCCTTCGGCTGGACGCCGGTGAGGGCTTCGAGCTTCTCGCCGGACTTGAACAGCGCGATGGTCGGCAGGCCGCGGACGCCATTCTGGGCGGCGAGGTCCGGTGCATCATCGACATTGATGGCAACGACCTTGAGGGCATCACCCTGTTCCTCGGCAATGGATTCGACGATCGGGTCGAGCATCTTGCACGGTCCGCACCACGGTGCCCAGAACTTGACCAGCACCGGCTGCTCGCTCTCGATGACTTCCTGGGTGTAGTTGCTATCGACGACTTGAGCGAAATCCGCCATTTGTCTCTCCTGTGCATCACGAGGGATGCGTGATTCAAAAGGGCACTTGGTGTGCTTGATGGGCACACACTAACGCTGCTCGACTTTTGTTCGCAAGCGCATTCGCTTTTGAGGCCAGGCAACATATGCGTGCCGTTTGCGCAACAGTGGTGATGGTGTGGTCGCCTACCCGCTGGTACACCGTGCCAGGCGATGTTCTGATCGCGCTTCATTCGTCCTTCATTCAGTCTTCACTCGCTTTCCATCGCTGCCATCTATTCACGCGCCGGTTGTCATCCAACTGTCATGCATGTGTCACTTGATATATGGAAAAACACATATATGATATTTCGTATGTCACCGCGCTTCAGCCGGCTGGCAGGCAACCTGCCTTGCCATGCGTCAGGTGCCGGTGAGAGGGAATCGGGTGGGGGAATCGGGAGGGGAGCAAGATGGCTCAGGCATACGCGAGGACATCGCCATGAAACCGTCAACCAATGACGTTATTGATGGAGTGGGAGACATGGCGGCCTGCCTGACACCGTTGCAGGTATTCAAGTGCCTTGCCGAGGACACTCGCCTGACCGTCGTGCAGCTGTTGGCCCAGATGGAAGAGTTGTGTGTCTGTGAACTTATCTGGCTGCTGGAGCAGCGCGCCATGCCCATCTCCCAACCCAAGGTCTCGCGGCATCTCGCCCAGCTGAGAGATGCTGGCCTGCTGACCAGCCAGCGGCGTGGTCAGTGGGTGCACTACCGCCTGGCACCTGACCTGCCGGCCTGGTGCCATCAGATACTCGCGACCCTCTGTCAGGCCAACGCCCGCGAGGTGTCGCGCTGGGTGGCGTGGCTGGAGACGATGCCCAACCGCCCTGTGCGCTGCTGCTGAGCGCATAGGCCGTAGAACGTTAGCCGAATCTTTTCGAACACTCTCAAGGAAATGCCCATGTGTCCTGCTCATAGCGCTCCGTCCTATTCCTCGTCCATCAGCGTGCCGGAGGGCATGCCGGCCCTGCGCGTCGGTATCAATGGCTTCGGGCGCATCGGTCGTCTCGCCCTGCGCGCGCTGTGGAAGCTGCGCGAGGATATCGCGCTGGACGTGGTGCGCATCAATGACCCGGGTGGCGATGCCGCGACCCTCGCCCATCTGCTGGAATTCGATTCCGTGCATGGCCAGTGGTCGCCGGGCACCGGTATCACCAGTGACGCGGACTCCATCACCCTCGATGGTCAGCGCACGGCATTCTCCAGCCAGCGTGAGATCGGTGACACCGATTGGTCGGGCTGTGACGTAGTGATCGAGGCCTCCGGCAAGAAGAAGAGCACCGAGGTGCTGAACGCCTATCTCGAACAGGGCGTCGCGCGGGTCGTGGTCTCCGCGCCGGTCAAGGAAGAGGGCGTGCTCAACATCGTCATGGGCGTCAACGATCACCTCTACAACGCCGATGAGCATCGCATCGTGACGGCGGCCAGCTGCACCACCAACTGCCTTGCACCGGTGATCAAGGTGATCCAGGAGCAGTTCGGCATTCGTCATGGCTCCATGACCACCGTGCACGACATCACCAATACCCAGACGATTCTGGATGCGCCGCACAAGGACCTGCGCCGCGCGCGGGCCTGCGGCATGAGCCTGATTCCGACGACCACCGGTTCCGCCAAGGCGATCAGCGCCATCTTCCCGGAGCTGGAAGGCCGCTTGAATGGCCACGCCATTCGCGTGCCGCTGGCCAATGCCTCCCTGACCGACATGGTGTTCGAGCTCAACCGCGAAGTGACGGTGGAAGAGGTCAATCAGGCGCTGCAGAGCGCGGCGGAAGGTGAACTGGCCGGCGTGCTGGGCTACGAGACACGCCCGCTGGTGTCGATCGATTTCCGTACCGATTCCCGCTCCAGCATCATCGATGCGCCCTCGACCATGGTGGTCGCGGGCACCCAGCTCAAGCTGTACGCCTGGTATGACAACGAGTGGGGCTATGCCAACCGCACCGCAGAGCTGGCGCTGAAAGTGGGCCTGGGTGATCTGGCCGACGCCAGCACACAGGAGCGCTGAAATGCTTGCCCGCCTGCGAGAGCTGCCCCATGAGGTGCGCCAGTACCTGCTGGTGACGGGGAATTACTGGGCCTTCACGCTGACGGATGGCGCACTGCGCATGCTGGTGGTGCTGCATTTCCATTCGCTGGGCTATTCGGCGCTGGACATCGCGCTGCTGTTCCTGTTCTACGAAGCCTTCGGTGTCGTCACCAACCTCGTCGGCGGCTGGCTGGGGGCGCGGCTCGGCCTCAATCGCACCATGAATGCCGGGCTTGCGATGCAGCTGGTGGCGCTCGGCATGCTGTTGGTGCCGGAGCCCATGCTGACGGTGGTCTGGGTGATGATCGCCCAGGCGCTGTCGGGCATCGCCAAGGACCTCAACAAGATGAGCGCCAAGAGCGCCATCAAGGTGCTGGTGCCGAAGGGGCAGCAGGCGGCGCAGTCGCAGAGCGCACTGTATCGCTGGGTCGCGCTGCTGACCGGCTCCAAGAATGCCCTCAAGGGTCTGGGCTTCTTCCTCGGTGGCGCGGCGCTCAGTCTCATCGGCTTCCAGGGCACGGTATTGGCCATGTGGCTAATGCTGGCCGTGGTGTTGGTGCTGTCACTGCGCAAGCTCTCGGCATCGCTGGGGCAGAGCAAGGCCAGCCGCAAGCCGGCGTTTCGTGAGATGTTCTCGACCTCGCGGGCGGTCAATGTGCTGTCGGCGGCGCGCATGTGCCTGTTCGCTGCACGTGATGTCTGGTTCGTGGTCGCCTTACCGGTCTATCTGGCCGAGGTACATGGCTGGAACTTCTGGACGGTCGGTATTCTGATGGCCGCGTGGGTGATCGGTTATGGCGGGGTGCAGACCCAGGCCCCGCACATTACCGGGCCGATCGCGCGTCGCTTGAGCGGTGATGCGGGCGTACGCTGGATGACCGTGCTGCTGGCTGGTGTGCTGGCGCTGTTGCCCGCGCTGATGGCGAGCATGTCGCTGGACGCGCAGCAGGGCGGCGACAGCAGTGCGGCCATCCTGCTGGGGCTGGCACCCCTTGAGTGGTTGATCATCGGTCTGCTGGTGTTCGGCGTCATCTTCGCCGTCAATTCCAGCTGGCACAGCTACCTGATCGTGCGCTTCGCGCGCAGTGAAGGCGTGTCGATGGATGTCGGCTTCTATTACATGGCCAACGCCATGGGGCGCCTGCTGGGCACGTTGCTGTCCGGCTGGCTCTATCAGGCCTATGGTCTGGAAGCCTGCCTGTGGTGGTCGGCGGCACTGGTGGCGGCGAGCGCGGTGATGGCCATCGCGTTGCCCTCGGACACGCAGCATGCCTCCACTCAGGAGACGTCGGCCAACTGAATCCTTCGCCGGGCACCTGACGCCTAAGCCCTTATGCAGGAAGCCCTCATGCAGGAAGCCCGTCCCAACCATGGGGCGGGCTTCCTGTCATCTGGCGGCGATAGTCTGGTGGGTGATGCAAGGGGCGAGAATCAGCTCATTGCGCTTTCACCTGATGTCACCGTAGCGTCAGCAAGTGAAAATTCTTTCATATAGCTCTCACATAAGCCCCTCGCTGGATTTCTGATCGTTATCCTTTTCTTCCCGCTCCAAGAGAAACGTCATGTCACATCCGGATGAAACTGCAAGGCGTGAGCGCGACCCTGCGACGCCTGATGCTCCGCTTGCGAGCGACAAGGCGCGGCGCAGTGAAGTGCTGCGCACCTTCCTCACTCTGGGGCTGACCAGCTTCGGCGGCCCGATTGCTCACCTGGGATACTTCCACGATGAGCTGGTACGCAGGCGAGGCTGGTTGAGTGACAAGGCCTACGCCGAGCTGGTCGCGCTCTGTCAGTTCCTACCGGGCCCGGCCAGCAGCCAGGTCGGTTTCGCGCTGGGCATGGTGCGTGGCGGTGGCGTGATGGGTGGGATACTGGCGTGGATCGGCTTCACCTTGCCGTCTGCGTTGGCGTTGCTGGTGTTGGCGCTGGTGGCGGGCAGCCTCGATGGGCCGCTGGCCTCCGGGGTGATCCACGGCTTGAAGCTGGTGGCGGTGGCCGTCGTCGCCCAGGCGATCTGGGGCATGGCGCGCAAGCTGTGCCCGGACTTGCGGCGTACCTGTCTGGCGCTGTTGGCCATGCTGGGCCTGGCGCTGGCACAGAGCGCCTGGACGCAGGTCGCCTGGGCGCAGGTCGGGGTGATCGCGATGGGCGCAGTGCTCGGCAGCCTGCTGTGTCGTGATGACAAGGCGGCATCCGTGCGCCAGCAAGCCCAGGCCGCGGGGCTGTCACTGCCGGTCTCGACGCGCCTGGCGCGCTACTGCCTGATCGCGTTCTTCGTGTTGTTGATCGGCCTGCCGCTGGTGGCATCGGGCAGTCTGGTCGATATCTTCTACCGTGCCGGGGCGCTGGTGTTCGGGGGCGGGCACGTGGTGCTGCCGCTGTTGGAGGCCTCCACCGTCGAGACGGGCCATATCGCGGCCGATACCTTCCTCACCGGCTATGGCGCCGCCCAGGCAGTGCCGGGGCCGCTGTTCACCTTTGCCGCCTGGCTGGGGACCGGCATGGCGCAGGTGGGCGGAGGTTCGGCATTGCTCGGTGCCGTCATTGCGCTATTGAGCATTTTCCTGCCGGGGATTCTGCTGCTGATCGGCGTGGCGCCACTGTGGGGGCGTCTGCGCGCCCGCGCCGGGGCGCGCGCTGCGCTCGCCGGCGCCAATGCGGCCGTGGTGGGCGTGCTGGGCATGGCGCTCTATGACCCGCTGTGGACCACCAGCGTGCTGAGCCGCACGGACCTGGTGATCGCGCTGACCGCCTTCATCGCACTGACGCGTTTCTCGCTGGCTCCCTGGAAGCTGGTGCTGGGGATGGTGATCCTCGGCGCGGTGCGTGGCGTGATCTAAGTCTCGCTTCTCTTTCAGGGCGCAACTCTCGACCATCGCTCTATCAGGTCTCGACTTGATGTCCGGAACAAGAACGGCCCCGTCTGCTGTTGGCAGGCGGGGGCGTTCTTTTGCTGCAGAGCAACTTATGCCGAGCAGCTCGCGGTTGGCGTCACACCAGCGACAGCAGCGCGGTGACCAGCAGCTCGTTGTCGTAGTAGGGCGCGCTCTGCTCGCTGATCAGGCGGGTGTCGATCACGGTGATGCCCATGCGCTCGAGCGCCTCGATGCAGGGGCCGCCGGGGTAGTCACCGCGCTGGCTGTCGAGAAGCACGATGTTGAGCAGGTTCTCGGTGGGGCAGTCTTCCATGCGGCCGGTGAGGTCGGCACACAGGGTGTCGAGCAATACGCTGACCAGCTCATCCATGCGCTTGCCGGTCTGCTCCGGGTCCGGGCAGCAGTTGGGGATGTAGACCTTGGGGCAGGGGTTGGCCAGCACCGCGCGCCCGACGCCCTTGGGCAGCAGATTGGCGAGCACGCTGGAATAGAAGCTGCCGGGAGGGAAGCAGATCAGCTCGGCCGACTCGATCAACTGGCGATTGTTGGCGTGCAGCTCCGGCACCACGGGCACATGGTGGTCGCCCTCTGTCGCGGCCAGGCGCATGCGCGCGATGGGCGAATCGAGAGGGGCGACTTCCTTGCCGGTGATGCGGTGCTGGCCGATGATCTCGCGACCATCTTCCAGCGTCACCGCCAGATGGCAATCGGCATTGACCACGGCGCGCACCGTGCCGCGTACATGTACCAGCTTGGAGAACAGGAAGATGATCTGATCCAGCTGCTGGTGATGGTTCAGATAGCCGCCGGCAATGATCAGATTGCCGATGCTGGCGCCGCGCAGATCGAAGCCTTCCGGCATGGCGTCGATGAGAAAGCCCAGCTGATGGCAGATCAGGGTGCGCATCGGTTCCGCGACCGCCATGGTCAACGGATGGCGCCCGGCTGCCAGCTCGCGCAGCGTGGCGTGCAGCATCTCCGGGCGCGCTTCACGTGGCAGGCGGTGGGTAAACAGGCGATAGATGTCGGGATGGCCCAGGACGCTGTCATCGGCCAGCGCCATCAGGCGTGAACGCAGATCGCCGATGGCGGGCATCGAGAAGGCGTCGCGCAGTTTGGCCGAGCTGCCACCGGAGTCGAACGGCGTCACCAGATGGATGCTGTGGTGGGTATAGCGGGTCAGGGTGCGTGAGACCCCGGTCAGTGCGGTGCCACCACTGAAGAACAGCACGCGCGGGCCGACTTCGGGGGCTTTCAGATAGCGCCTGACGCGCATGGGATCGGGTACACGTGCGGTCCGACTGACCCTGACCTTGGCCATTGCATGGCTTCCTTTATGCTTGCATTTTTGGCATAGAGTGCCTTTTTTTACGCCCAGCGTCGCCTATTATGCACTTTCTCTCAATTCCAGCGCAGGGACTCTCGATTCCCGTCTCTCGATCCCAGCCCAGCGTCTCTTGTTGCCAGTCTGGCTTCCCTCATCGCCAACCCGGTTTCCTTCATTGCCAACGTAGTGTCTGCCAGGCGCGCTGTTGCGCCAGGCTGGCGAGGGTCGGGTCCGGGTGGACGGCGAACGGGTGATCGACGAATTCCAGCAAGGCCAGATCATTGCGTGAATCGGAATAGCCCCAGCTGGGCACTCCGGTACTGTGGCTGGCGTGTTGCTGTTGCCATGCCTTGAGTGCCGCGAGCTTGCCCTCGCGGAAGGTGCGAATGCCACAGGCGCGCCCGTTGTAGCAGCCTTGCTCGGTCTCAAGGGCCGTGGCCAGGGCCGCGTCCAGCGCCAGGCGCTCGGCGAGAGGGGCGACCAGATGCGCCGTCGAGGCCGAGATGATCACGACCTGATGATTCTGCGCGCGGTGCCAGTGAATTCGCTCCAGCCCCTCACGATACAGGCGCGGCATCAGCTCGGCATCGAGAAAGCGTGCCACCTCGGCATCGACCTCACTGACGGCGCGACCTGCCAGCGGGGCCAGCAGGTGAGTCAGGTGGGTCTCCATGTCCAGCTCACCGGCCGCGTAGTCCAGCATCTGTTGTGCCCAGATCGCGCGATATTCCTCGCCATCGGCGATCCAGCCCCTTGCGATCAACCAGTCGGTCCAAAGCCCCGTGGCATCGCCCTCGAGCAAGGTGTCGTCAAGATCGAAGATGGCAAGCCCTGTGATGTCATCCATGGGACACCTGCGACGTGGCGGCGGTCTCGTGCCCGCCCAGCGCCTGTACCTCATCCAGATCGGCGTGCAGCATGACGCGCAGATGGCGCGGCAATAACTGCCGAGCGCTGCGATTGAGGACATCGACATTCAGGCGCAGTCCCTGACAGTCCACCTCGTAGCGCACGATATTGCCGAGCAGCTGGTGGCGGCGGATCACGCCCGGGCAGCCGGGGCCGGCATTGTCCGGCAAGGGTTGGGTCGGGAAGTTGGCATATTCATCCTGTTGCCCCTGGGGGCTGGTGTCCGGTTGCAGATACAGCGCTTCCGGGCGCAGTGCCACGCGCGGGCTGTCGCTCTCGTAGCCGAGCAGCGGGCGCGCCAGCTCGCGACCGATCAGGTTGTAATGCCCCATGAAGCCTGCTGCCGTGGCATCCACCGGCCGGGTATACAGAGATTCGGCATTGCCCTGTTGCAGGATGCGCCCCTGATGCATCAGGAAGATGCGGTCCGACAGCAGCAGCGCCTCCTCCTGATCGTGGGTCACGAACAGGGTGGTCAGGCCGAGGCTCTTCTGGATATCGCGGATCTGATCACGCAGATGGCGGCGGATACGAGCATCGAGTGCCGACAGCGGCTCATCCAGCAACAGGATCTGCGGCTCGACCACCAGCGCGCGTGCCAGCGCCACACGCTGACGCTGGCCGCCGGACAACTGGTGCGGGAAGCGCTGCGCCTGATCGGTCAGCTCCACCAGTCTGAGCACCTCGCTGACACGCCGCTCGCGCTCTTCCGGGCGCACCTTCTTCATGCGCAGCCCGAAGGCCACGTTGTCCGCCACCCGCATGTTGGGGAACAGCGCATAGTGCTGGAAGACCATGCCGATGCCGCGACGCTGCGGCGGCAGCGACGTGATGTCGTGACCATCGACGATGATCTGGCCGGCATCGACCTCATTGAGGCCGGCAATGGCGCGCAGCAGGGTCGACTTGCCGCAGCCAGAAGGGCCGAGCAGGGTGATGAATTCCCCCCGCGCGATCTCGGCCTCTATCTCGGCGAATACCTGGGTCTTGCCGAAGCTCTTGGCCAGGCCATTGAGCTTGAGGTAGTGCTGGTCGGCGGCGCGTTCGCGCAGGGCGCTGGTCAGAAGGCCGCCGGCGCTCTGGCTATCGAATGTGGTGGCGGTGTCGATGGCAAGCATCAGCGGTCCCCTCGGGGTGCGGAGTCTGACGACTGGTGATGGGTGTGACGCGGCTCGAGATCGGCGCTCGGCACCGGGCCGGGCAAGCCGTCGGTCATGGCGGTGGCCAGCGCCTCGTCGGGGTCATCCGCGGGCATCTCCTGCTCGGCGGGCTGACGATTGCCGAGCCAGGTCAGGATCAGGGTGAACACGAACAGGGTGATGACCAGGGCGCTGGTGAAGTGGCCGCTGGCGCCGCGGATATTGTTCAGGTAGACCTGCAGGGTCTCGAAGCGGGTGCCGACCAGCATGTTGGCGAACACGAATTCGCCGGCCAGGAACGAGAAGGCCAGGAAGACGGCAATCTGGATGCCGACGCGGATATTGGGCAGCACGACCAGGAAGAACGCCTTGAGCGGACTCGCCCCCAGCAGTTGAGCGGCCTCCATCAGGGACGCCACGTCCAGTGCGCGCAGGCTGTTGGCCAAGGCGCGGTACATGAAGGGCAGCACGATGGTGAAGTAGGTGGGGATCAGGATCCACGGCGTGCCGACGATGGCCAGCGGGCCGCCCGCGTAGAGTTGCAGCAGGCCGACCGATGACACGATGGGCGGCACGGCGAAGGGCAGCAGGATCAGCCCATTCATCACGCTGTCCAGGCGCGGATAGCGTGTGTGGGCGAGAAATACCACCGGCACGATCAGCAGCAATGACAATGCCAGCGCACCGACGGCGACCAGCAGCGAGCGCCCGAACGCCGCCAGGAAGCGCGGTGTGGTCCAGAGCTCCAGAAACCATTTCACGGTCAGGGCATCGGGGGTCAGGCTGGCGCCCCAGCGTGTCGCCAGGGCGTAGAACAGCGTCGCAATCAGCGGCAGTGCCAGCAGTGCGAAGACACTGGTGACGATGAAGGTGTAGATGTTCACGCGGCGCAGGCGCGCCATCAGGCTGGGCAGCAAGGGCTTGCCGTGGCGATAGGGCAGTTCAGCGGGAAGTGACATGGTAGCTCCTGCGCATGAGCCATTGCTGAATCAGCGTGACGATGACGAGAATGACGACCAGCACCAGGGCCAGCGCGCTGGCCAATTCCGGCTGCAGGAACAGGTCCCCGGAGACCAGATTGGCGATGCGGATGGTCATCAGGTTGTAGCTGGTGTTCACCAGCGCATAGACAGTGGCGTAGGCGCCCATGGCATTGGCGAAGAGTACGGTGAGCGTGCCTGCCAGGGACGGCCACAGCACCGGCAGGCCGATGTGCTGCCAGTAGGCGAGGCGGTTGGCGCCCAGCAGGCTGGCGGCTTCACGCCACTCCGTCTTCAGGGTGCTGAAGGCGGGATACAGCAACAGGATGCCCAGCGGAATCTGGAACCAGGTGTAGATGACGATCAGGCCGGTGCGCGAGTAGAGATTGAAGTCCTCGAGCAGACCGAAGCGCTCGAGCATCAGGGTCAGCATGCCGTTGGCGCCCATCAGGATGATGAAGGCGAAGGCCAGCGGGACACCGGCGAAGTTGCTGGTCATGTTGGTGAAGGCGATCATCATGCGCGTCAGGCGCGGGCCACAGCGGTGCATGCTGTGACAGGTCACGGCGGCGATCGCCAGCCCCAGCACGCTGGACATGAAGGAGATCTCGAGGCTGCGCCAGATGGCCTGGCGGAAGAAGGCCGAGGAGGCGATCTCGTGAAAGTTGGCCAACCCCCAGCCCGTGGGGGTCTTGAAGGCGCTGATCATCACCCACACCAGCGGCGCGATCTGGAAGGCGCCGAAGATCAGCGCAAACGGCAGCAGCCACATGACGGGGCTGGTCAGGCGACGCTTCAATGCGGCAGACATCACTTGAGGCCTCGCGTGGCAGCATGGCTCGCCAGCAGCGACGGATTGCTCGCCTTGCTGTGCTCAAGCCCCAGCAGTGTGGCCAGGGTGCCGCAGAGCTCGCGTTGCTTGAGATCCGTCGCGGCGTCGTTGGCGAAGGCGTTGCCGAAGGTCCACAGCGGCACGCGACGCTCCTCTTCCAGCAGGCCGGAGTGTGAGCGGTCGGCATTCATGCCGTGATCTGCGGTGACCATCACCTGATAGCCGGCTTCCAGCCATACCGGCAGGTAGTTGGCCAGGGCGACGTCGGCATGCCGTGCGGCGTTGCGATACTGCGGCGTGTCGCCGCCATGACGATGGCCGGCATCGTCGATGTTCATGCTATGTACCAGCAGGAAATCCGGGTCGTGACGCAGGCGCAGCATTTCGGCGTCACTGAACAGATGGTCATCCGGATAATGATCCTGCCAGTAGAAGATGCCTGCCTGGATGGCGGATTCCGGGTTGTCGAGCCAGCGATGGCGGGCCGGCACGAAGGGGGCCGCGACATAGAGTTCGCTGACCCAATGATAGGCGGCGGCAGCCGTGCGCTTGCCCTGCTGGCTGGCGAGGTCGAACAGGCTGATGCCGCGTGAGCGGCGCACGATACCGTTGTTGACGATACCTGAGTCGACAGGCAGGTCGCCGGTCAGCAGGCATTCATAGAGCGGGCGCGACATGGCCGGCAGCTCGCAGTCCAGTGATTGATACTGGCCACGGCCGGCCTCGACCAGGGCACTCAGATAGCCCATGGCATGATGACCCACGGCATGGTTGAGGCCGTCGAGCACGACAAGAATGACACGCTGAGACATGGTGACTCCGAGAAGCTCAAGACGGCACCGCAAAGGCGATGCCGTCTGTCAGGATGGTGCGCGCTCTGCTCGCGTGAAGCAGAGCCTGGGGATCACTGCTGGTGGATCAGTACCTGGGACTGCCACTGACGCGGCAGCTGCTTGGCACTGGCTTCCCAGCCCGCGAAGTCCTGGACCGGACGAGCATTGGCATACTGCTCGTTGGGCAGCAGCTTGGCGGCGATATCCTCGGGCAGGGTGAGGTGCTCGGCGCGGATAGGACGGGCATAGCCCTTGGCCAGGTTCAGCTGACCGGCATCGGAGAGGATGTACTCACGGGCCAGCTTGGCGGCATTCGGGTGCTCGGCATGCTTGTTGATGATGGTGGCGTAGCCGGAGGTCACGGAGGCATCAGACGGGATGACGACCTCGAAGGTGTCGCGGTTGATCTGATCGCGATAGTTCAGGGCATTGAAGTCCCACAGCAGGGCGACTTCGACTTCGCCTTTCTCCAGATTGGCGATGCTCGGCTCTGCCAGTGACAGACGGCCCTGGCGCGCCAGTTCCGCGAAGACTTCCAGGCCCGGTGTCAGGTCGGATTCCTTGCCGCCATTGGCGAAGGCAGCGGCCAGAATGGCGTTGTTGGCCTGTGAGGCCTTGCCCACGGCGCCGACGGACACCTTGTAGTCACCTTTGGCGAGGTCGGCGAAGGAGGTCGGGCGCTCATCTTCACTGACCAGCGTCTTGTTGATCATGAAGGAAATGGTGCCGGTGTAGCCCAGTACCCAGTGGCCATCCTTGTCTTTGGCCCACTCCGGGATCTGCTCCCAGGTCGTGGTCTTGTAGGCCTGGGTCACGCCTTGCTGCACCGCGATCGGACCGAAGGCGAAGCCCACGTCACCGATATCGGCGGTGGCGTTCTCACCCTCGGCCTTGAACTTGGCGACTTCCTCGGCGGAGCTCATGTCGGTATCGCTATGCGCGATGGAATACTTCGACTCGAGGTCAGCCCAGGTGTCCTTCCAGTTGGCCCAGCTGTCCGGCATGCCGACGCTATCGACACGGCCTTCGGACTGAGCGGCCTCGAGAAGGTCAGCCGGCATGTCGGCGGCACTGACGGAGGCACTGCCCAACAGGGCGGCCATGCAGGTGGAAACCAGCAGGCCGGTGGAGCGGGATGAGGTAGTGGCAATCGACTTCAAGGAGATTTCCCCAGTAGGTGATGAACAATCGCTGCTCTGAAGGTAAGGCGTGACGGGTATCAGGTACCCTGTCGACACGCTGAGAGCACATCCGGATGCTCAGGTCATTGCTCAGGCCAGTTCTCGGATCATTGATCAGACCAGTGCTCTGCAAGTGCTCAGGCAAGTGCCGAGACAGCCGAGGCTGTGTGGTCTAGTTCAGTTCGAAAGGCACGATCGACTCTAGCGCTCGCCTGTGACAGTTGCGTGTCGTCAACATGTCGTTGTCATGGCATGGGGTGACGGCTCTGGCTCTGTCTCCTTCATACCTTCTCCGTGCCTTCTTCGTGCCTTGCCGCGGGCCCCGGTCCTCGCTATCTTCCACAGCCATAAGTGTGCAAAGCAGGGCGTGCAAGGCATGAGTCAGCGCGTGATGACTGACCTGGCGTGGCAGCCAGAGTTGTGCTGTCACCGAGTTGTCACGCCAATGCCACTATTCTCCTCATGCGTGTCTCGACAAGCGTGTCTTGAAAAGTCGCACTGAGCTTTACGGGGCATCTGAACTAGACCACAGAATCGCTTCGCCCTGACCCTTTCCATCCTGGACGCCCTGGATGTCATGCAAGTGACTCGCCAGAAATTGCTGTCTTTCGTTATCTTTCAGGAACTTCGCATGCCTTCATCTTCGCTTGAGCCCCAGAGTGACGCCGCTTCATCGGCAACTCCTGACGCGGATGTCCCCGTGGCAGGGCTCAAGGGCAAGCTGCTGAACCATCTTGAGGCAGCGCCGCTACGCGCCTCACAGCGCCTGCCCTCCGAACGCGAGATGATCGAACGCTTTGCCACGACGCGGGTCACGCTGCGCGACACCCTGCTGCAGCTGGAGGCGGAGGGGCGTATCTATCGCGAGAATCGGCGGGGCTGGTTCGTCTCGCCGCCACGACTGCGCTATGACTTGCTGGCGTGCCTGCCATTTCGCGACATGGTCGAGTCACAGCAGCGGGTGGCCAGCACCGAGGTACTGGCGGCAGGAGAAGTCGCTGCCAACGCGGTGATCGCGCGGCGGCTGGGGATTGCGGAGGGCTCAGTGGTCTATCGCATCACTCGCGTGCGGCGTATCGACGGGCGGCGCGTGCTGCATGTCTGCCATCACCTGCGACGTGACTGCTTCCTGGGCATCCTCGATTTCGACCTCGCTGCCCACTCCCTGACCGACCTCTACCGGCACGAATACGCCATTCGTGTCAGCCGCGTCAGCTTCGAACTGGCCTCCACGGTGTTCGACGCTGAGGCCGCCGCCGCGCTGAACGCCGCGCAGGGCAGCCCCGCGCAGCGCATCACCCGCATCAACTTCGATCAGAATGGCCGCGCGGTGGACTGCGATGATGAACACTGGCGCCACGACGCCATCGAATTGACGTTGAGTGCCGCACCACAGAGCTAGTTGGCAAGTTCGCGGTAAAGCCTGAATGTCTGGCAGGCCGCTGGTAGCCCAGACGAAAACACCCGCACAACTCTCTGTCAGTAGAGGCCGTGCGGGTGTTTCTTGTGCGACGGGCAGGATTCGGGCGCGGTTGAGACCCGATCGATCGGTATCAGCGCATCAGCAGGCTTTCATCGACTTCGCGGAAGTGATGGGCGCTTTTCATCAGGGCGAGGGCGGTGAGGGCTTCGACGCCATAGACGCGGGTGGTGATGGCGTGGCGGGTGGCGACATGGTCCAGCAGCAGGGCGAAGTCGCCATCGCCGGAGGCGAGAATGATCTCATCGACCTCGGGGGCGGCTTCCATCACGTCGATGGTGATGCCGACATCCCAGTCGCCCTTGGCCGAGCCGTCGCCGCGCTGGATGAAGGGCTTGAGTTTGACCTCAAAGCCTATCTCGCGCAGGCGCTGCTGGAATTGCTGCTGCTTGGGGTCGCCACGGTCGATCGCGTAGGCGTAGGCATGCTGGATCGAGCCGAGGCGCTCGAGCTCTGCCCACAGGCGACGATAATCGAACTGCCGGCCGAAGGTATTGCGGGTGGTGTAGTAGATGTTCTGCACATCAATGAAGACGGCTAGGCGTGTGCATGCCCCATCCGCGTCGCGAGTGCCATGCACGCTGTGCTGGCGGGAGTCGAGGGAGCTGTCGCGCGAAGAGGATGCTGGCATGGGCGTCGCCGTGGCGGGAGGAGCAAGGGCAGGCAAGAGGTGATTTTCCTCTCCCCAGAAAGAAGCCGGCCGCTACCTGATGATGCAGGGCAGCGGCTGGAGGTCTAGCGATGAACAGCGCTCTCACCGGTCAGTGACTCGATGGCAGGCGCCAGTTGAGTGAGGCGAGCAGCGCGTTCGGGCACCAAGGCTTGATGGGCAAGCCTCAGCTCTTGGCAGCAGGGTTTGACGGCTTGGTCGGCTTGACGCCAATGACCTGGCCGCTGACACCGGATTCAATCACATCCACCTTGCCACCACGGTCCAGGAAGGCCTGCATCTGAGCTTCAAGCGAGGCTGAGGTTTCGACAGCAGCCGGTGCTTTTTTCTTTGCAGCAGTACGAGTATTCGCCATGCGGGACTCCGTTCCAAGACGTGAGGGGTGAAGGTGCATGATAACACAGTGGCAACTTTGCTGCTTGATGGCGTCAATTTGGAATCAGAAGCCTGATGTTTTGCGTCGCTTTTCCTTGTGTCTGCAAGCCTCGCGCAGCTTGGTGGGTCGCTGTTGCGATATGACCAACACAGTGATGCAGGGCAGCCAAGCCATTGAAAAGTCGGGCTGTCGGCAAGATGTCAGTGGGCATGATCGCTACTGCCGCATGGCATGCGAATCCTTTTGCGGGCGCTGAATCATCTTTGATGACCAGGCTGTCCGACGCTCAGCCAAGCAAGGAGAGACTCCATGACAAGCCCTTCCAACGGTGATTTTGACGGCCAGACACGCGCTTATGCCGTGGCGTCCGAAACGGCAGACCTAGCGCCCTGGAACTTCGAGCGTCGCCAGCCGCGCCCGGATGACGTGGCCATCGAGATTCTCTACTGCGGTGTCTGTCACTCGGATCTGCACGTCGGGCGCAATGACTGGGGCTATTCTCAGTACCCGCTGGTACCGGGGCACGAGATCGTGGGTCGGGTGACCCAGGTGGGCAATGACGTCAGTCAGTACAAGGTGGGCGACATGGTCGGCGTTGGCTGCATGGTGGATTCCTGCCGTGAATGCAGCGCCTGTCAGAAGGGGCTCGAGCAATATTGCCTCGACGGCATGACCATGACCTACGGCAGCCCGGACCGTCACGATGGCAGCCTCACCCAGGGCGGCTATTCCGACAAGATCGTCGTCAGCGAACGCTTCGTGGTCTCCATCCCGGATAAGCTCGACCCGGCTGTGGCCGCGCCGCTGCTGTGCGCGGGTGTCACGACCTATTCGCCGCTGCGTCACTATGGCGTGAAGTCCGGTGACAAGGTCGGGGTGATCGGCATGGGCGGCCTGGGTCACATGGGCATCAAGTTTGCCAAGGCGATGGGCTGTGAAGTGACGCTCTTCACCCGCAGCGAGAGCAAGGTCGAGGAAGCGCGCGAGAATGGCGTCGATCATGTGATCGTCTCGACGGACGACGAGCAGATGGCAGGTGCCACCGAAACCTTCGACTTCCTGCTCGACACGGTGCCGGTGCCGCATGATCTCAACCCCTACCTCAATACCCTGAAGTACGATGGCACGCATATCCTCGTCGGCCTGGTGCAGGAAGTGGACCCCGCGCTGCAGGGCGGCAACCTGGTCATGAAGCGCCGTGTACTGGCGGGCTCGTTGATCGGTGGCATGCCCGAGACCCAGGAAGTGCTCGACTACTGCGCCGAACACGACATTGGCTGCGATATCGAGATGATCGACATCGACACCATCAATGATGCCTGGAAGCGCATGCAGGACGGCAAGGTCAAGTATCGTTTCGTGATTGACATGCAGAGCCTCAAGAACGCCCAATAAGCGCTGGCGCTGCTGCCGACGAGGCAGTCTGTCAGTGAATGCTGAAACCCCCGCCAATGACGCATTGGCGGGGGTTTTGTCGTAAGGTATGTCACAAAATTGCTACAGGGTGATTCCCGATGTATCGCAAAACGCGTATAAGAACGCGATGAAAACGCCAAAGAGAATCCAGCCGCTCATAGATGACGGTCTGGTCGATGAAGTGCTCCGCCCCTTGATGAGTGGCAAGGAAGCCTCGGTTTACGTCGTGCGCTGCGGAGAAGAGATTCGCTGTGCCAAGGTCTACAAGGATGCTGCCCAGCGCAGCTTCAAGCAGGCTGTGCTGTATCAGGAAGGCCGCAAGGTGCGTAACAGTCGCCGTCAACGGGCGATGGAGAAGGGCTCCGGCTTCGGACGCAACCAGCAGGAAGCCGCCTGGCAGAATGCCGAGGTCGATGCGCTGTATCGTCTGGCCGATGCCGGTGTGCGCGTGCCGCAGCCGTTCGGCTGCTTCGATGGCGTGCTGCTGATGGAGCTGGTCACCGACGACGACGGCAATGTGGCACCGCGCCTGAATGATGTCTCGATGTCCGCCGAGCAGGCGCGGGAAGACCATGCGCTGATGATGCAGTACATCGTGCGCATGCTGCATGCCGGCCTGGTGCATGGCGATCTGTCCGAGTTCAACGTGCTGGTCGATGACTATGGCCCGGTGATCATTGATCTTCCGCAGGCGGTCGATGCCGCGGCCAACAACAATGCCAAGAGCATGTTGGCGCGTGATGTCGCCAATATCACCGCCTACTACGCGATGTTCGCGCCTGAACTGGCACAGACGCGCTACGCCGACGAGATCTGGGCATTGTTCGAGGCCGGCGACATGGACCCGGATGTCGAGCTGACAGGCCTTTATGAGGACGACGCCGAAGCGCCGGACGTGGATGCGCTGCTCGAGAACATCATGGCGGCCATGGAAGAAGAGCAGGAGCGCAAGGCGCGCCAGAAGAGTGCCGAAGAGGGCGATGATGACTAGCAGGAACCTTTAGCTGCTAACTGCTAGCCGCTAGCCAGGCCTTGGGCTCCCGCCAGAAGCGCTAAGGAGGGGCTCGCCTGTGGCAAGCGAGTGATGCCCTGTCACGCACGCTGCCGTGTCGATGGCCTGATCTTCCCCCGAGTGTCTGGGGAGATCAGGCCATTTCTGTTGGGGCCTTGTCTCGGCCGAAGGTAAAGCAGAGAGGCGAAAGGGGAAGGGATAGAGAGGCAAGGCATCCCGCGGCAGGATGCTCAGCGGAGATGTCACGCGACTGCAATAAAATGATGCTCATATATGCCTATGCGTATTTATCGACGTGCCTGTCATCGAGATACGTGTTCAGCATGCCATGGGTGATTCTCATCACTGGCGTGTGGCGATTGGCGAGATGTCGCGCCAATCGGGGTGGCGGAGTCGTGAGGGATTCCGCCACCAAATATATGCTTATTCATATAAATCAATGCATCGGAGCACCGCAATGAATCGCCCTCTCAAGCAGCTCGCTTTCGTGATCGCCTCTGCGGCTATCGTGTCCAGTGCACAAGCACGTGACCAGGTTCGCATCGTCGGTTCCAGCACCGTCTATCCCTTCTCGAGCTATGTGGCGGAAGAGTTCGGTGTCACCACGGATCATCCCACTCCGGTCATCGAGGCCACGGGCTCTGGTGGCGGCATGAAGCTCTTCTGTGAAGGTGCCGGCAGCAACACCCCGGATATCACCAACGCCTCGCGCCGCATGAAGGCCTCCGAATTCGAGCGCTGTCAGGAAAATGGCGTGACCGACATCACCGAAGCCTTCATCGGTTATGACGGCATCGCCTTCGCGCAGTCCAACACCAACGACCCTGCCGCCTTCACGCTGGAGCAGATCGCGCTGGCGGTAGCAGCCCAGGTGCCGGTCGATGGCAAGCTGGTGGCCAACCCCTATACCCGCTGGAACCAGATCGATTCCAGCCTGCCGGACCGCAAGATCACCATCTATGGGCCGCCCAGCACTTCCGGTACGCGCGATTCCTTTGAGGAGTTGGTGCTGGAAGCCGCCACCGAAGAGCTGGACGGCTATGGTGGTGAAGGCTACTCCAAGGTGCGCAACGATGGCGTCTTCGTGCCGGCCGGCGAGAACGACAACCTGATCGTGCAGAAGCTGTCGGAAGACACCGAGGCCTTCGGCGTCTTCGGTTATTCCTTCCTCGAGGAGAACGAAGACTCGCTGAGCGGCGCGACCATCGACGGCATCGCCCCGTCTCCCGAGGCCATCTCGGAAGAGACCTACCCGGTCGCACGTACCATGTTCTTCTACATCAAGAATCAGCATGCGGAAGAAGCGCCGGTCATGTATGACTACGCGGATCTGTTCATGAGCGAGAAGATGGTCGGCAACCTGGGCTACCTGAAAGGCATCGGCCTGATTCCGGCGCACGAAGAAGCGCGCAAGGCGGCGCGTCAAGCCGTCGCCGACAGGAAGACCCTGACGCTTTCGGACCTGCAGGGCTGATGACGTGAGCCACGCGGTGCGGCGGTCGAGCGCAGCGAGTGGCGATCTTCGCGGGCTGGCGTGGTGTGCCTGGCAGTTGCCGGTCACTGCGCTGGCCCGTTCGCGTCTGTTGCAGGTGTTGTCACAGGGTTTGTTGCAGAAAGTGATCTGAAGGTGGGGCGCTGAGGCCTGAAAGGCTACTGACATCAGTTTGTTATACAAGCGCGGTACTTCTGATATGCGACCCTATGGTAAGGTAAATTGCAGCTCTGGAGATGAGTCATGTCCAAACAGCGAGTGCTTTTTCTGTGCAATGCCAATTCTGCCCGCTCCCTGATGGGGGAGGCATTGCTGCGCAACATGGCGGGGGACGAGTTTGACGCCTTCAGTGCCGGTGTCGCGCCTGATGCCCCGCAGCAGCATGCGTTGGACGCTCTGGCGCGCGCCGGGGTGGATAATTCAGGTCTGGCGAGCGAGTCGATCGATCGCTACCGCTCTCAGTCCTTCGATGCCGTCATCGTGCTGTGTCAGAAGGCGCAGCAACAGTGTCGCCAGTGGGATGGCCAGACCGATGAGCTGTTGTTCTGGGATATCGAAGATCCGCGCAATGAGGATACTGCCGTGTCCTATGGGCGCGCCTTGAACGAAATTCGCACGCGCTTGCAGCTGTGGTTGGCGGCACGCTCACATCATTGAATCAGGTGGAATTCTGCATTGTCTCTTCTGACCCCGACACGTCTTTTCAAATGCCTCAGCGACGATACACGCCTTGTGCTGATGTTGCTTGTCCATGCAGAAGGCGAGCTTTGCGTATGCGAGATGACCTACGTGTTGCAGGAGTCGCAGCCCAAGGTATCGCGCCATCTGGCCCAGTTGCGCAATTGCGGTCTGCTGCTGGATCGCCGCCAGGGACAATGGGTCTACTACCGTCTGATGCCTGACCTGCCGTCCTGGGTATTGCCGGCGCTGGTCGCGGCGGCGGAAGGGAGTCAGCACCGCATGGCACCGTTACTGGCGCGCCTGGCCACCATGGAAGGGCGCCCCAACCGCGAATGCTGAGCCGCTGTTGGTACCGCCATTGCCGCCATGCAACAACGCCGCTCCGGATTCCGGGGCGGCGTTGTTGTTGAGAGCACATCAGGGTCTGATCAGACCGGATCGACGGCGTGCTGCTCGGTCTCGGGGTCATGGCGACGATGGCGCAGTTCGATGCCCTTGAGCAGGTTGCGCAGGATCTGGTCCTTGCACTCGCGGTAGTGGCGATGATCGGGCTTGCGGAAGAAGGCAGACAGCTCGGACTTGGTGATCAGCTCGAAACCGGCCAGTGCCAGCAGCTCGAGCATGTCGTCATCCTTGAGTTCGAAGGCGATCTTGAGCTTGCGCAGAATCACGTTGTTGTCGAGACGCTTATCAGGCGCTGGCTGGGCGCCTTCGCGCTTGCCGCGACGCACGTTGATCAGGCCATTGAGGAACCTGGCCAGGTCGATGTCCTTGATGCGCTGCTGAGCTTCATCATCATCGCGCTTGAGCCAATCGCTGATCTGGGCGCGTGAGACCTCGTGGTCCGCGGCAGCGAAGGTGTTGATCATGTCGGTGTCGGAGAGATTCAGCGCGTAGCGCAGGCGACGGATGATGTCGTTATTGGTCACGGGCGTGGTTCCGGTCGTGAAGAGTGTCAGAGGGCGGCAGGCGGCTCAGTCGGCACAGGAGAACTGATGCACCAGCGCCGGCCAGCAAGGCCGCGGATGGCGCGCAGCATACCAGATCAGGCGGGCGGTTCGCTCCACTGCAGGCGATGGGGATCGAATCCGGCGCACAGGGTCGGCTTGATGATGTCGAAGTAGGGCGAGATATCGAAGTCGCAGGGCGCAAACAGGCTGTGATGGCGGATATGCAGCAACTCCTGATAGCAGTGCAGGCATGCCGGGTCGCTGGAGGGCAGGACGTCACTGTCTGGCAGGATGGGATAGCGCACGGCCTGGAAGGCCTCGGCGATCAGCGATGAGCAGATCGCGCGGGTCGGGTCGCCGCTGCCCAGTGCCAGCATGCGGCGTCGATAGCGGCTTGGCACCGGTGGTGTGCGAATCAGATAGCGAGCCAGATCGACGATGTTGCGCAGGTCATATTGATGGCCCAGGCGCGCCTCGGCATGGGCGATCAATACGCTGATCTCCTCCTCCGTGAGTCCGACCGGGCGGCAGATGCGCGTGTGCTGATGCCAGTAATGGTTGAGGGGGACGCGGCGCACCCCGGCGGAGACGTCCGCTTCCAACAGGCAGTCGCCCCTGACCGGGCGACCTCTGCTGTCCAGCGGCGTGCGCACGCAGAGCGCGGCGTGAGACCAGGTCGACTGGGTGAGGTAGCGAATGGCGGTGCTGATACGCGAGGAGCCCTCGACCAGCAGGACATCGCCGCGCCGCAGGGTGGCAGCCAGCTTTTCCGGTGATGAGGTGGCGCGATGCGCCGGTAGCTTGCCCGGCGCCGTGAGATGACGCGCCAGCCGCGTGCCCAGCCAGTCGAGTCCTCGCATGCCTGCCTCCCGTATGGCTCAACCCTCATCAGCCAGTCTGGGACCTTTTGGAGAATTCAGCCAAATGCCATCTCGGGCATGTCGCGCTCAGCGACCCGGTTTCGGCACGTCCTGCTGACTGACATTCTCGTCACTGGCGGTCTCGCTGGCCTCGGCCTGGTCGTCGGCGTCCGGTTCCGGGGCATCGAGCGTCTCGCCGGTGTCCTGGGCGGGCGTCAGCGCCAGTTCGGTGAGCAGCGGAAAATGATCGGAGCCGAAGGCTTCCATGCGCGCCACGCGCACCACACTGAAATGCCCGCTATGGAAGAGGTGATCCAGCGGCCAGCGCAGCAGGGGAATGTTGGCGTGGAAGGTGTTGAACATGCCACGGCCCACGCGGGGGTCCAGCAGGCCGGACAGCTTGCGGAACAGGCGCGTGGTACGAGACCAGGCCACGTCGTTGAGGTCACCGGTGACGATCACCGGCTGCTGGCTGTCGGCGACGCTGCGCGCCACGATGATCAGCTCGGCATCTCGCTCGGATGACTCGTCATTCTCGGTCGGGCTGGGCGGCGCCGGGTGCAGGAAGTGCACTCGCACGCGATCACCGCTGGCCAGTTCCAGTTGCGCATGCATCGACGGCACGTCCTCTTCGACCAGGTAGTCGATGCTGGCGTCATGCAGTGGCAGGCGTGAATAGACATGCATGCCATAGAGGTTGTCCAGCGGGCATTTGAGGGTGTGGGTATAGCCGTATTGCTCGCTATCCGCCTCGAGCACGTCGAGCCGCTGCTGCCACCAGTCATCGGATTCCAGCGTCACCAGCACGTCGGGCTGTTCGCGTTCGACGATGGCCAGCAGCTTGTCACTGTCGTGATTGCTGGTCAGGACATTGGCGTTGAGCAGGCGGACCTGACGCTTCTGGTCGTGCTGTCTGGTGCGCGCGGACTCGCAGGGAAAGAGGCGGGTATAGGGCACGATCCAGTGTGCCTGATAGACAAGCCCGGCCACGGCGATCACGGCCAGTGACACCCTGAGCCCGAAGGAGAGCTGGGACACCGCGAGGTCGGCGATCAACAACATCGCCCACAAGGCGGCCAGCTGCAGACGGGGGAAGTCCATGATGCGCACCGACCAATGGCGAATACGCGTCAGTGGCAGCAGGGTGAAGGCTGCCATCAGCAGCGTCAGTGCGCCGAGTAGCGTGGGGATCATGGTGGCTCCGGTGGCAGAGAATGGGGCGGGAAGTCGAACGCTCAAGCGTCAGACATGGTGGCGACATGCCTGACACTCAAGTCAGGACGCTGTTCTCACGAGGCAACTCGCCGCTGACGCCACAGGCGTGAGATCCATTGCCAGCGATTGATCAACAGGGCGGTGAAGATGAGGCCGCAGCCGGTCATCTGGATCAGGGTCATGCGCTCACCGAACCAGGCAGCCGACATCAGGGCGGCCCAGACCGCTTCCAGCATCAGGATGACCGAGGCGTGACTGGGGGTGGTCAGGCCCTGTGCGTAGATCTGCAGGAAGAAGCGCAGCGTGCTGGCGATCAGGGTACTGGCCAGGAACCAGCTCAGGATGTCGAGACTGATGCCGGCGGGCCAGCTCTCGCTGAGCGCCGAGAGTATCAGGCAGGTGACGCCGGTGGTCATCAGCTGGATGGCCGTCAGCGGCAGGGCCGGGATATTGCGCACCAGGCGTGAATTGAAGTTGAACACCAGAGCGAACAGGCAGGCGGCGCCGAAGATGAGCCACTGGGCGGGCTCGATGGTGAAGCCATCGGTCGCGCCGGGCTGCCCCATGCCGAGCAGGGCGAAACCGAGCAGGGCGGTGGGCAGCGCGATCCAGGTGCTCAGCGGCGGCCTGTCCTTGAACAGCAGTCGCGCGAGTACCGGCACCATCAGGATGCCGAAGCTGTTGATGAAGGCGATCACGCCCAGCTGATCAGACAGTGCGACCCCTAGCGACCAGCAGGCCATGGCGCCCCCGAACAGGACACCGACGCCGCTGGCGCGCAGCTTGCGCGCGGTGGACAGCTGTCCCAGTGAGCGCGCATCGAAGATGGCCAGAATGAGCCCCGCAAGCAGGAAGCGACTGCCGATGAACAGCAGAGGGGGCATGCCGGCCATCGCCTCCTTGGAGAATATCCAGCCTGCGGCGGCGATGATGGTGACCAGCAGGAGCAGCAGGTCGGCCTTGAGGGGCGAGCGGGAGGGGGTCGTCTCGGAGGAGAGGCTCATGGGGAGGGCGGGAATCCTTTATTCGTTGCTTCGCAAGTGATAACTATCCTACCAAGCTGACGCAGTGGCTGCTGGCCTTTATCGGAACGCGAAAATCCGCCAATGCGTCTTGAAAGCCGCGCGACTTTCGACGTTACACTGCGCATCATGCAGACACGTTTCTTTTTTCATTAGATGGCCGGAGGTTGAATGGCATCGACACCGCAAGATGACGCCCGCGAACCCTCGCATGAGCCTTCCGGGCAGCACGCTCACGATCATTCTCATGGCTACGACCCTTCAGGCGGGCACTCGCATGGCGATTCACACGGTCATTCACACGGCCACTCACATGATCATTCGCACGGTCATTCACACGGGCACCACCATGATCATGCGCCTGAGGTGACCGCCGACAGCGAGCGACGCGTCAAGCTGGCGATGTATCTGACGGGCGGCTTCATGCTGGCGGAGGTGGTCGGCGGGCTGGTCGCGGGCTCACTGGCCCTCTTGGCGGATGCCGGGCACATGCTCAGTGATACCGTGTCGCTGGCATTGGCCTGGGGCGCGTTTCGCCTCGGGCATCGGGCGGCGACCCGCAAGCTGACCTTCGGCTATGCACGCTTTCAGGTGCTGGCCGCGTTCGTCAATGGCCTGACCCTGCTGGTGATTGGGGCGGCGATCGTGGTGGCCGCCATCAAGCGGCTCTGGCTGCCCTCCGAAGTACTGGCGGGTCCGATGCTGGCCATCGCCGTACTTGGGCTGGTCGTCAATATCGCGGCATTTCGTATCCTGCATCAGGGCGATCAGGACAACCTCAATCTGCGCGGCGCGGTATTGCACGTGATGGGGGACCTGCTCGGCTCGGTGGCGGCCATCGTCGCCTCGCTGATCATCATGACTACCGGCTGGAATCAGGCTGACCCGCTGTTGTCAGTGCTCGCGGCGGTGCTGATATTGCGCGGTGCCTGGTCGTTGGTGAAGCGTTCGGCGCACACCTTGCTGGAAGGCACGCCGGAGCAGCTCGATCACGCCGATATCCAGGCGGGCGTCCTGGCGCTTGAGGGTGTGGAGAGCGTACATGACCTGCATCTGTGGGGGCTGACGCCACAATCACCGATTGCCAGTCTGCATGTCGTCGTGGCCGCCACCAGTGTACCCGGCGATGTGCTGGAGCGTGTTCAGGCCTATCTGCGCGACGGCCATGACATCTCACACGTCACGGTTCAGCTGGAAGGCGAGGCATGCCTGCAGGGCTGCGTGACGCGCTGATGTGATGAGTGCGATCAGCGCGCTGGCTGGTTGAGGGAGGGGGATCTCGCAAGGCAAAGCATGCGAATCCCTGACGCAAAACGCCCCGCTGAAAAGCGGGGCGTTGTTCGTTGCCGCGAATGGTCTGGAGCGCATCATCCGCCGCAGTCTCTTCTGCAGTCTCTTCTGCAGTCTCTTCAGCTGTGCAGTGTCGCTGGCGTCACGTTACGCCTTGACGCGCAATGACTCAGCGCTCAGGGACTCAGTGCTCAGCGACTCAGTGTTCAGCGACATAGACGGTGCGGATATTCATGAAGGCACCGAAGCCATATTCGCTCTGCTCACGACCATAGCCACTGCCTTTGACACCACCGAAGGGCAGCTGGGCGAAGGGCGTGGTCGGACGGTTGACGAAGCTCATGCCGGCCTGCAGCTGACGAGAGACGCATTCACCACGTTCGTCGTCCTTGGCCACCACGGTGCTGCCCAGGCCATAGGGGCAGTCGTTGGCAAGCTCGATGGCATGCGCTTCGTTGTCGGCGACCACCACGGAGGCGACCGGACCGAACAGTTCTTCATCGAAGGCCGGATTGCCCTGGGTGACATTGGTCAGCACCGTCGGCGGATACCAGGCACCGTCACGATCCGGAATCTCACCACCGCATTCAAGCTTGGCGCCTGCCTTGATGGCGCGCTGGACCTGGTCATGCAGGTCATCGCGCAGGTCCTTGCGAGACATCGGGCCGATATCGACCCCTTCGCTCATCGGGTCATCCATGCGCATGTCCTTGACCTTCTCGATCAAGCGCTTGGAGAAGTCCTCGGCGAGGGACTTGTCGACGATCAGGCGCTTGGACGCGGCGCAGCTCTGGCCGGTGTTGTCGAAACGCCCGGCGATGGCGAGATCCACCGCACGCTCGATGTCGGCATCATCCAGCACGATCAGCGGATCGATACCACCCAGTTCCAGCACGCTTGGCTTGAGCGCTGCGCCTGCCTGCTCGGCGACCTTGCGACCCGCCTCTTCGCTGCCTGTCAGGGTGACGCCCTGCACGACAGGATCATTGATGATGTCTTCGATCATCTCCGAGCCCACCGGTAACCAGGTGAAGATACCCTCTTCAAAGTCGGCCTTGTGGAATAGCTGGGTGATCAGATCGGCACAGCCCGGGACATTGGAGGCGTGCTTCATCAGGCAGACATTGCCGCCCGCCAGGGCCGGAGCCGCGAAACGGATGACCTGATAGAGCGGATAGTTCCACGGCATCACGCCGAGGACGGCGCCGATGGGGTCCTTGACGATCTTGGCACGCACGGCGCCGTCGACATCACGCTGCTCGGTTTCCATCAGCTTGGGCAGGTTGTCGGCATAGAAGCGCACGATGCTGGAGGAAATCTGCGTCTCGCTGATGCCCTGATCATAGGGCTTGCCCATCTCATGGGCGATCTGCGTGGCGATTTCCTTCTGATGCTCATCAATCAGGTCCGCCAATACGGTAAGGCGCTGCGCACGATCCTTCACGGTCGTCTGGCTGAAGGTGGAGTACGCCTTGCGCGTCTGCTCCAGTGTCTGCTGAACCTCTTCCTTGTTCAGCGTGGCGTATTCCTTGAGAACCTTGTCATTGGCCGGATTGGACGCGGTCAGTGTCTTGTTGCTCATCTTGCCTCCTTGACATCTTCAACAGTGCATCCCGCATGGGGTCGCTCAGGAAGTTGGCTGCGTTGGCTTACATACCCAGTTCTGGTGATGTGTCCACGTGTCTTCAAGG
The DNA here is from genome assembly GCF_045066615.1 of Cobetia sp. Ld8. Classification (NCBI taxonomy): domain Bacteria; kingdom Pseudomonadati; phylum Pseudomonadota; class Gammaproteobacteria; order Oceanospirillales; family Halomonadaceae; genus Cobetia; species Cobetia sp. Ld8. The sequence continues at coordinate 500,447 of NZ_JBISHF010000007.1, forward strand.
CAGGCAAGGCAATTCAGCGTGTCATCGCTGTGTTGCTGAAAATGCACACGGCTTTCTCCACAGCTTTCATGGCTCAGCTCGGCTGGCGTGCAGCAGCCCTGTACGCGGCGTCGCAGCATGCGACAATACCGATATTGATCGATAGTGAACGCCAACGCGACGGCGTGTTCCAAGTCAGCGGGTTTCAGGAAGTCAGTAAAGGAGAGCAAGACGCGTGTTCAACAATATTCTGGTGGTGTGTACCGGCAATATCTGTCGCAGTCCGGTTGGTGAGGCACTGCTGAAGCAAGCGTTACCGGGCAAGACGGTTCATTCCGCGGGTGTGGGCGCACTGGTGGATCACCCGGTGGAGCCAACGGCAGGCAAGCTGGCGGCAGAATCGGGGCTGGAGCTGGAGCAGCATCGCGGGCGTCAGATCACCCTGGAGATGCTGAACGCCGCGGACCTCGTGTTGGTGATGAGTGATGGCCATCGACGCGCCATCAACCAGATGGCCCCCCAAGTCAGTGGCAAGACGATGCTGTTCGGCCGCTGGCTGGCGGGCGGGCAGGGCGAAGAGATTCCCGATCCCTACCGCAAGAGCGAAGAAGCCTTCCAGCATGCGCATCAGAAGCTGGTGGAAGCGGCCGCGCTATGGGTCAGCAAGCTGAATTAGGGTTTTCTCATCGTTTGTATCAAAATGTGTTGATAAGTTTCTGTTAAGACGAAAAGGGCCGATTGCCATGCAATCGGCCCTTTTTTTTGTGTAGAAAAAATACCCATTTATCAGCCATTTGGCGTTCGTGGCGAAAATTCTCCAGAGTCCGTGATCCAGATCTCATCCTATAGCGTTAATCGTATAAGTCTTAACTCTGCATGAGCTTTTTGCATTTTTCCTGTTTTTTGTGTATTTTTGTTAAAAAATTGTCTCAAACAATTACACTGGTGTTACTACGATGCGCGAACTTGATCTCCAGGCTCTTGAGCCCCGCTTGCTGTTGGATGCCGCCGCAGCCGTGACTGTTGCTGAGGGCGCTGATCTCCAGGGTGACAAGGTGTCAGCGACAGGTGACACCGCCACTCTTTCCGGGACGGAAGATTCGTCATTCTCGTTGTCAAGCCTGAGCGTGACAGACAGTGGGGCGTCTGATGAGGATGAGTACTCGCTGGAGCTGACACTGGATGCGGAAGCTGTCGCTGGTGGAGCAGTGTTGAGCAACAATGCAACCAGCGCCACGCTGACCGGCACGGCGGCGGAGATCAGTGCAGAGCTTGCCGATTTATCCGTGACTCCCGGCGAGAATTACACTGCCGACATCACGCTCAGTCTGACGCTGACGGAGACAACAGAAGGCGTCACGGAGACTGATCGAGGGACCTTGGATTTCGTGGCGACGCTGACGCCAGTCAACGATGACCCGGTTTTCGGGGACAGCGGTGCGACGGTGGCCGAGGCGGGCAGTTTCACCTTCTCCATCGAGGCGCTGGGCCTGAGTGATCCGGATATCGTCAGCGGTGAACAGGATACTGACCAGCTGATCATCGAGATCGACAGCCTGCCGACGGGAGGCTCGCTGACGTTCAATGGTTCACCGGTCGCGATCGGTTCAAGCTTCGATTCAGACCAGCTTGGCAAGCTGGTCTATACCCATGACGGTGGCGATGTGGCCGTCGGGGACACTGACAGTTTCGCCATCACGGTGGTGGATGGTGCGGGTGGTGAGGCCTCCAATACTCTCAATATCGAGCTGATTCCTGACAATGCCGCACCTGCCATCACAGGCGACCCGCAGCAGTTTGAAGGTCAGAACACGACGCTGGGGCTGAGTTATTCGGATGAAGAGTCCGGACATGCCGATGCGGCGGCCAATGCAGCGGTGGAGATCACCGATCTGGGCAATCTCTCGGATCGTGGCACCCTCTATCTGGACCTCAATCAGGACGGTGTCGCAGATGCTGATGAGATCATCTCCAGCACATCGAGCGATGCCGCCAGTTTCACGGCAGACAAGCTCCAGTATCTGTCCTTCGCCCATGATGGGGATGAGCCAGTCGTTGATGACTTGCCCACTTTCACCATCAAGGTGACCGACGCCGGTGGTGGTGAAGGGACGGGAAATGAGCTTTCCAGTGAGCGTACCGTCGAGATCAGCATTCTCGAGAATGATGACGATCCGACACTGTCACCTACCACGGAGGTGCTGGATGCTACTGGCGAGGCGGTACTGATCGGTGCATCCGCCCTGAGTGCGATCGACCCTGACAGTACAGATGACCAGCTGAGCTACAAGATCGAGGCCTTGCCGAGCTTTGGTGAGATCCAGATTCTCAATGGGACTGATTGGGTCAAGCTGCCGGTGGGTGGCACCTTCTCGCAGGCGCAGGTCACGGCAGGCGAGGTCCGCTATCAACAGACCCTCGTGGATGGCACTGGTGGCACGGCGGACGACTTCACCTTCACGTTGGTGGATTCCGAATTCAAGGCATTTGAAGAGGCAGGAGACGCAGGCACCTGGGGCGGCGCGGACTCACCGACCGTGGGCACACTGAATTTCCTGATTGACAATGTGGCCGGCGGCCCCGGGGAGCAGCAACAGGAAACCATCTACGCTAAGCAAGTGAACAATACCGGCGTCACTGTGAGCGAAAGCACGTCCAATCCTGCTTCCACCGCGGTGGTCATCACAGACGATATGCTCAAATATGGCGCCGAGCTGGACGGTTACGTGCTGCCCGCCACCCAGATCGTCTACACCGTCACGGACGTACCGACGAACGGGACTCTCTACCTTGATGGGCAAGCGATTGCCAATTTCGGCAGCTTCACTCAGGACGATATCGACAACGGCCTGGTGACGTTCCTGCACGATGGCAGCGAAGATCATGAGTCCAGCTTCACTTTCACCATCCTGCCGACGGATATCGATGGCGACCCGGACACCCTTGATCCCATTACCGGTGTCTTCACCATTGATGCGACGCCAGTCAATGACGCGCCCGTCGCGGGTGATTCTAACGTCAGTTTGCTCGAGAAGACCGATACGACGGACGGCATCGTTCGTATCACCAATCTGATGATGTCGGATGTGGATGGCAGTCTGGAGAATCTGGACGGCGAGGGCGAAAGTGATGATCTCTGGTTCCAGATCGCCAGTACTGAACTGAGCGGTGGATCACTCGAAGTCTGGGATGGCGACAGCTGGGAGGCAGCCTCCACCGATGTCTGGTACTCCCAGGCGATTCTGACCGCGCAGGCGGATGGCCAGACGGGGGGATTGCGCTACGTTCACGACGGTGGTGAAAGTGTCGACTCCCTGAACGACAGCTTCACTTTCATCGTGCGTGATGATCTGACGGCGCCGTCTGATCCCTTCGCGACGGATTCTTCTACTCCGACAGACAATGGGCTCGATACCAGCGTCGTTTCCAATGTCGGCAACGTCTCCATTGAAGTGACCCCTTTCAATGATGCACCCTTGATCCCGCTCACCTCCGATGCCGCGGATCAGACGGTCATCGATGCTCTGGGTCAATCGTCCACTTCCGCCAACGATGTGCTTACCTTGGGTGAAGGCGAAACTTCTGTCATCGACAATAGCCTGCTGCAGGCCGTGGACAGCGACAACACCACGCGTCAGTCGACCTTCGTGATCAAGAGACTGCCGGAGAACGGCAATCTGACGCTGAATGGCAAGATATTGCGTGTGGGTAGCTCCTTCACGCAGGCCGATATCGACAATGGTCTGCTGGAATATGAGCACGATGGCGGGGAAACTCGCGCCGACGACTTCACCTTTACCGTCAGTGATGGGCCGCTGACGACGGAAGTCGCGACGTTCAGTATCGAGATTACACCGCTGAATGATTCGCCTGAGATCGCATCGACGCAGCCATCTGATCGTTTGATCCCACCCTCTACGGCGCTGTCTGCCCTTGATCTGGGCGATGTCTTCACCCTCGGTGATGTCGATATTCTGGATCCCGATTCCAATTTGGGTATCGATGCTGGCGAGACTGATAGCATCAAGGTATCACTCTCGCTCAAGGATGCAGATGGGTCTGTTGTCCCGTTTACCACCGCTGTACTGACGGCTTTGCCGAGTGGTACAGATTCCACTGTCATCACTGATGCCAATACCTTGGTGGTTGAGGGTACCTTGGAGGCTGTTCAGGCTTCCCTTGAGACATTATCTGTCCAGATGGTTCTGGATACTCTCAATGGTGAAGCAGACCCCGACGCTCGTTGGACTCTCGAAGCCGTAGTGGATGATCGTCTTGAGAGTGGCAGCCCGAACGGTGGCTCTGAAAATGAAGGCGGCGAAGCCATCGGCGATGACTTCAATACTGCAACGGCCAGCGTCGAGCTGTGGGCATCCACCGAGAACGACGCACCGGTCGTGACATTGCCGTCTGATGTTTCTGAATTGACCGTGATCGAAGATGGCGGTTTTCAGGATGTCGGCACCATCACGGTGACCGATGCTGACAGTTTTGACACCGCTCTTTCCGTCGTCCTGAGCGTGCCGAATGGCACGCTGCAGATCACGGATGCTGGTGATGCGGCTGTCAGCAATGATGGCACCGACACCGTCACTCTGGTCGGCACCCAGGCAGAGCTTGCGACAGCCTTGGCAAACGTCCAGTACCAGCCGGATGCCAATGACAACGGCACTGTGGTGCTGACCGTCACCGCGACCGATACTGATCTGCATGGTGACAATACCGCCATCACGACGGAGCAAGCTGCCAATATCACCGTGACTGCCGTCAATGATGAACCGGTGCTGAACTCCACCACCCCGGTGCAGACGATGGATGATGGTCAGCCCCTGACCATCACTGGCCTGTCCGTCGCAGACATCAATGATGTCGATCAAGAAGTCTTCGAAGATAGCCAGACCGTTACAGTGTCTGTGCGAGGCGGCGCCACGGGTGAAACAGGCGGCACCTTGAATATGGATGCGACCGGTGTCACGGGCAATGGTTCAAGCGAAGTCACCCTGACGGGGACGCTGAGCGAGATAAATGCGGCCCTGGGAGCGCTTGTCTTCACTGCTGCCGAGATCAATTCAGATGCTTCGGCAACGCTGGAGGTCACCTTCAATGATGAGGGTAATGGCGATGCCGATATCCTCAATGCTCTGGTCGTCACGACTGCCATCACGGTCAATATTTCCGGGACCAATGATGCGCCCACCATCGCGGTAGCCAACAACGCTCCTGAAGTGAATGAGGATGCCAGCCTTACACTGTCAGCGCTCGGAGTGACCCTTGAGGATTCCGATGATTTCGGCGCTGATGATCTGACGCTGAAGTTGACCGTGGTTCACGGCACCTTCAGCAATGGCACCAACACCATTACTTTCACCGGTACCGTCGCAGAGCTGCAGACGTCGCTGGATACTGAGGTCTATACACCTGCCGACAATTTCTACGGCGAAGATACCCTCAACATCGTGTTCAATGATGCAGGCAAGACCGGGCAAGGCGGTGCTCTACAAGCGAGCCGTGACATCACTCTCACGGTGACACCGGTCAATGACCCTCCAGTAGCCGATGGCACGGATGAATCCATCGTTGCCGTCGATGAAGATACCGCGGCTGATGCGATCGTCGGAACGGATCTCTATACCCTGCTGGTTGATCAGTACGATGACGCGACAGATGATCAAACCGACGAAAATGGTTCCACGGCTGATAGCGAAGCCACCTTGCTGACGTATGTCGCCATTTCCGGCAACACCGCGACCAGTGATCAGGGCACATGGCAGGTATTCATCGATGCTGGTTGGGTCGACATTCCCTCGGGTCTATCCGATAGCAGTGCATTGGTCGTATCAGCAGATGCCGATATCCGCTTCGTTCTGGCTGATGACTTCAATGGCGTACCAGGTTCGTTGACCGTCCGTCTTGGTGACGGCAGTGATACCAGCATCGAGACCAGCGGTTCCGCTGGCGAATTGAAAGATCTGGCCGATGAACCCAACGGTAACCTGGGCGATCAGACGGGTGTCTGGTCGGATGTTCAAATTGCCATTGGTACCAGCGTCATCGAGGCCAATGACGCCCCGACCATTCGCTTCGACAGCGTTGTTCTGGCATCCATCGACGAAGATACCCCCAACCCTTCAGGCGACACCGTTGCCAATCTGATGGCGGACAACTTCGATGATGACAGTGCTGATGATCAGACCGATGAGGCGGTGTCTGGTGGTAGTGAGGCCGATGATTTCGCCGGCGTTGCGATCATCTCCAACCCGTCAGTCGCGAGTGAAGGCACATGGCAGTATTCCACGGATAGCGGGGCCACCTGGGTCGATCTACCGACCGATGTCAGCGCTGACAATGCGCTTGTTCTGTCACCCACTGACTCACTGCGCTTTGTACCGATAGAGAATTATCACGGTGAGCCGACAGGGCTCGATTATGTCGTGGCCGACGATAGCAGTGGTGCTGTGACGTCAGGAACCCGTGTTGATGTTTCCACTTTTGATCAGAAAGGTATCTGGTCGGATGTCGCATCTGCCGCCACGCTGAATACCACGGTCAATGCGATCAACGATTCGCCAGTGCTGGGTGGGGTGACCGCTCCTCAGGCGTTTGCGATTTCCGTGGTGGAGAAAGCGGGACCCGGAACTGGTAGCGATGAAGTCTCGCTGGTGTCAGAGGCTTCTCTAGCCGATGTTGACACCGCACTGGTTGGCGACAACTTCGGTAGCGGTATCATCACGGTCAGCATTGCAGCGGCGACCAATGCCGATGTGTTTGCCGTCGATGAATCACTGGCGGGCTTCGCCAGTGCTTCTCTTGTCGACGGCACCCTGACGGTGACGCTTGAATCCGCTACCACGGCAGCTCAGGTCTCGGCATTGCTCGACTCGCTGACCTATCAGAACATCAGCGATGATCCGGACACCAGCACTCGCGCCTACACCGTGGTTGTCAATGATGGCAATCACGATGGGCTTGCTGAAATCGATGGTGCCGGGCTGGATAGCAATATTCTGACTGGCTACCTGCAGGTCGTGGATACCAACGATGATCCTGTCGCCAATGATGATGCCGATGCCACCGACGAAGGCGTTGCACTGACCACTGCCGACACCCCCAATCTGTTCGGCAACGATACTGACCTGGATACGCCCACGGGCGACTTCACCATCACCCAGGTGAATGGCAGTACTGGCGGAGTTGACTCTGCTGTCTCAGGCAGCACCGGCGGTTCTTTCACGGTCAATTCCGATGGCACTTGGGGCTTTGATCCGGGTACTGATTTCGATGGCCTTACCGTTGGCGAAAGTGCCGTTACCACCATTACCTACCAGGTCAGCGATGGCGAGGGTGGCGTCTCGACCGCTACCGTCAGTGTGACCGTCAACGGTGTGGATGACATTCCGACGCTGACCCCGGATACCGGCAATGTCACGGAAGATACCAATGTGACCTCCGGCAATCTGACCACCAGCGGTACGCTTGACGCGGGCACGGGCGGCGACACAGGGGAAGACAAATTCTCGGCTGAGACCGTATCGGGTACCTATGGCGACCTGACCGTCGATGCCGATGGCAACTGGTCCTACAGTGCCGACAATACTCAGGATGTCATTCAGCAGCTCAATCAGGGCGCCACGCTGACGGATACCCTGACCGTCACCAATGCTGATGGTGTCACCCAGACCACCGTCAGCATCACCATCACCGGTGTCAATGACGCGCCGGTCGCTGTCGCCGATACCGGCGAGACTGCAGAAAACATCGATCTGAGCGTCGCAGCTGCGAATGGCGTACTGGCCAATGACACGGATATCGATACCGGCTCCACCAAGGCGGTTAGCCAGGTGGCTGGCGCGGGGACGGGCGTTGGGGAAGCGGTCGTCATGGCAGGGGGCGGCACTGTCACCATTACCGCGGATGGCAGCTATGTCTTCGCGCCGGGGACTGACTTCGATTATCTCGCCGAGGGTGAGACCGCGACTACCACCGTTGCCTATACCGTACGTGACGACAATGGCGCCGAGTCGAGCAATACGCTGACGATTACCGTGACCGGCACCAATGATGCGCCGACCGTGGTGGAGACCCTGGCTGCTCAAGACAGCGTCGATGGTCAGGCCATCGCGCCCTTTGACGTGGTGGATCTGTTCGCGGATGCCGATGACGGTGCGGTGCTGACCTACTCGGCAACGGACCTGCCGGACGGGCTGAGCATCGACCCGGATACCGGTGTGATCAGTGGCACGCTGACCAGTGATGCCTCCCAGGGCGGCAGCGGGGGCGTTCACACCGTCACGCTGACGGCGACGGATGAAAACAATGCGCCTGTCACCACGACTTTCACGTGGACCGTGGCCAATGTGGACCCCGTTGCGCAGGACAATAGCGACGATATCTCTGAAGGACTTGCCACTGGTTCCGACAGCATGGTTGACGGCAATGTCATTTCTGACGCCGGTACCGATAGTGATGGTGGCAATGACAACGATGCCATCGTCGTCAGCGGTGTCGGGGCGGGAGCCAATCTGGGCACGGATGATGCGGCCGGTACGCCGGTTGAAGGTAGCTACGGCAGAGTGACCATCGCCGAGGATGGTAGCTACACCTATACGCTCGATAACACCGATTCCGTCATCCAGGCGCTGGATGTCGGCGACAGTCTCACAGATACCTTCACCTACGAGATTTCCGATGGTCAGGGTGGCACCGATACAGCGCTGCTGACGATCACCATCAATGGCACCAACGATGCTCCGGTCGCGACCGATGATGCCTCAACCACTGATGAAGACACTGCGCTGACCACGGCCGACACGACCAATGTGCTGGTCAATGACATTGATGTGGACGCTGACTCCGCGCTTGTCGTCAGTCAGGTCAATGGCAGTGGTGCGAATGTCGGTCAGCCGGTTACCGGCAGTGAGGGTGGCGATTTCACCCTGAATGCTGACGGCAGCTGGAGTTTCGATCCCAGCGGCGATTTCGAAGCGCTGAAGGACGGCGAAAGCGCTGTCACCACCCTGACGTATCAGGTCAGCGATGGCCTGGGCGGTGTCTCCACCGCCACGGTCAGCGTGACCATCAATGGCGTTGACGATGTGCCGACTCTGACGCCGGCCACTGGCGACGTCACGGAAGACACTGCGGTCAATGGTGAGGGAGACCTCGTGGCTGCCGGCACTCTGGCGGCAGGTACCGGCGGTGATGCAGGCGAAGACAAGTTCACCGCCGCTACCCTTACCGGGGAGTATGGCGAGCTGACGGTCGATGCTGACGGCAATTGGGCCTATAGCGCAGACAATGCGCAAGATGCCGTGCAGCAGCTCAACCAGGGCGTTGAGCTGACCGATACCTTCACGGTCACCAACGCCGATGGCGTGACCACCACGACGGTCACTATCACCCTCACCGGCGTGAACGATGCGCCGGTGGCTGAAGCGGATACCGGCACCACGGCCGAAAATGCCAACCTGGTGGTGGACGCCGTCGAGGGTGTGCTCAGCAATGACACCGATATCGACACAGGCTCCACAAGCGTCGTCAGTCAGGTCGCGGGCACTGCCGCCGGCGTGGACGCCGCGGTCGACATGACCGGGGGCGGCAGCAGCACCATCGCCGAGGATGGCAGCTACACCTTCGCGCCGGGGACCGATTTCGACACCCTGGCTGTCGGCGAGAGCGCCACCACCACCATCGCCTACACGGTGCAGGATGATAACGGTGCCGAATCCAGCAGCACCTTGACCATCACCGTGACTGGCACCAATGACGCCCCGACCGTCGTCGCGACCCAGGGTGACCAGGCCCATGAAGATGGCGAGGCGATCACCGAGTTCTCGGTGGCCGACCTGTTCGAGGATGTCGATAACGGTGCCGAGCTCACCTACACCGCCGCACAGTTGCCGGACGGCCTGAACCTGGACCCGCAGACGGGTGTCATCAGCGGCACCTTGAGCAGCGATGCCTCTCAGGGCGGTACTGAGGGTGATGGGGTACATACCGTCGTGCTCACTGCGGACGATGGCAACGGTGGGGTGATCACCACATCCTTCACCTGGACCGTGGCCAACGTGGTGCCGGTGGCAGAGGACAACAGCGATTCTCTCGATGAAGGCGTGGCAGACACCAGCGTCAGCCAGGCTCAGGGGAACGTGATCAACGACGCCGGCACGGACAGTGATGGCGGCAACGACAACGATGACATCGTGGTCAGCGGTGTCGGGTTCGGCGAGAACGTCGCCACGGGGTCTGCAGCTGATACCGAGGTGTCCGGCACCTATGGCGCCGTCGTGATCGAAGCGGACGGCCGCTACATCTATACGCTGGACAACAGCAACGCAGCGGTTCAGGCGCTGGATATCGGCGACAGTCTGGTAGAGACCTTCACCTACGAGATCTCCGATGGCCAGGGTGGCGTTGCGACTGCTCTGCTGACACTCACTATCAACGGCACCAATGATGCCCCGGTATTGGTGGACAACGCTCAGCCCGTCGAGCAGAACGATGCGGATGGCGATGAAGTGACGCCGGTGGATGTCTCCACCGCCTTCGCGGATATCGATGGCGATGCCGTGCTGACCTATAGCGCAGCGAACCTGCCGGACGGCCTGAGCATCGATCCGGATACCGGTGTGATCAGCGGAACGCTGACCAGCGATGCCTCCCAGGGCGGCACCGACGGCGCACATTCCGTGACGGTCACGGCGACCGATGATCAGAACGCGACCGTCACCACCACCTTCGTGTGGAATGTGGACAACGTGGCACCGGTGGCGCAGGACAACATCGCGAGTGTGTCGGAAGGGCTCGACACTACCAGCACCAGTGCGACAGGCGGCAATGTCCTGACTGACGCGGCGCTGGATGCCAGTGTCGATGCGGACGGAGGAAATGATACCGATACCCTGAGTGTCAGCGGTGTCGGGGCGGGTCAGAGCGTGGTGGACGCGGCGACAACTGCCGAGGGCACCTACGGCAGTATCTCACTCGATAGTGCCGGCGATTACGACTACACCCTCGATAACACCAATCCGGACGTTCAGGCACTGGCAGTGGGGGAAAGTGTCACCGAGACCTTCACCTACGCGATTTCCGATGGCCAGGGCGGCTCGGATACCGCCGAGCTGACCATCACCATCAACGGAACCAACGATACGCCGGCCATCACGATTGCGGCCGGTGACAGCATCAGCGCCGCGCTTTCAGAGTCGGATAGCGGCTTGAACGCGGATGGCACCCTGACGGTCACCGATGTCGATACCTCCGACAGCGTGACGCCCACGGTCGAGGCGGTGGTCGCCGACGGGGACGTCAATGGCCTGTCGGATGCCGCTCTGCTTGCGATGTTCAGCGTGGATGGTGGCGCCATCATCGACGGCACTGCCAACGACGGCACCCTGAATTGGGGCTTCGACAGCAGCGCGCTTCCCGAAGCCTTTGATCATCTCGAGCAGGGGGAAGTGCTGACCCTGACGTATCAGGTCGATGTCGCGGATGGTAACGGCGGCACCGACACTCAGGACATCACGCTGACCATTACCGGCACCAATGATGCGCCGGTGTTGGTCGCAGGCGCTCAGCCGCAAGATCAGTCTGACAATGACGGCGATGCGATCACGTCGTTCAGCGTCGCGGATGCCTTCGCTGACGTCGACAACGAGGCAGTGTTGAGCTTCGAGGCTGACAATCTGCCCCCGGGCCTGGTGATCGATGCCGACTCCGGCGAAATCAGCGGCACCCTGTCACCGGATGCCTCCATCGGCGGAGACGACGGTGTCTATACCGTCACCCTGAGGGCCACGGATGAAAACGGTGCCGAGGTCACGACGACCTTCACCTGGAGCGTGGCCAACGTCGACCCGCAAGCCGAGAACGATGCTGCCTTCGTGACGGAAGGACTTGATGCCGGTGACAGCAGTGACGTCAGTGGCAATGTCCTTGCCGCTGCGGGTGCCGGTGTCAATGACCAGGCAGACAGTGATGGCGGCAACGACTCGGATGCGCTCGTCGTCAGTGGCCTGGCCTTCGGGGCGGTCCCGAGCGCCTTCACCGCCGCCGGCAGTGACGTCGAGGGCAATTATGGCGCCGTCACCATCAATGAAGACGGCACCTATACCTATGTCCTGAACAATGCCCATGAAGATGTCCAGGCATTGGCAGAGGGCGAGGTGCTCAGCGAAACCTTCACCTACCAGATCTCCGATGGTCAGGGCGGCACGGATACCGCACTGCTCACCATCACCATCAATGGCACCAATGATGTGCCGGTCATTGCCATCGAAGGTGACGACAGCGCCGCCGAGTCACTGACCGAGACTGACGACACGCTCGCCACCTCTGGCACGCTCTCCGTCAGCGATCTGGATACCTCGGATAGCGTCACGCCCAGTATTGATTCGGTGACCGCCACAGGCGACACCGACGGCCTGAGCAATGCCGAGCTGCTGGGCATGCTCTCCGTCGATGCCGACGCGATCATAGATAGTGCCAACAACGACGGCACCCTGAACTGGACCTTCGACAGCAACAGTGTCGCCGGTGAGGCGTTTGACCATCTCGCCGTCGGCGAAAGCCTGGTGCTCGACTACACCGTGGTCGTCACCGACAGCCAGGGCGCGACCGCCGAGCAGGTCGTCTCGATCACCATCAACGGCACCAACGATGCACCTGTCATTGCCGTTGAAGGCGACGACAGCGACAGCGCCGACCTGACCGAGACCAACGCACCGCTGTCCGCCGACGGCACCCTGTCCGTCAGTGATCTGGACACCACCGACGACGTCACCCCGAGCGTCACCGCAGTGAACTCCACTGGTGACACCGACGGCCTGAGCAATGCCGAGCTGCTGGGCATGCTCTCCGTCGATGCCGACGCCATCATCGACGGTGTCAGCAACGACGGCACCCTGAACTGGACCTTCGACAGCGCGAACCTGCCGGAAGCGTTTGATCATCTGGCACTGGATGAGACGCTGGTGCTGGATTACACCGTGCAGGTGACTGACAGCGAGGGAGCGACAGCGGAGCAGGTGGTGACCATCACCATCACCGGCACCAATGATGCACCGGTACTGGTTGCCGGCGAGCAGCCCGCTGATCAGACCGACAATGATGGCGACCCCATCACGCCGTTCAGCGTCGCGGATGCCTTCACGGACATCGACAATGATGCCGTGCTGAGTTTCTCGGCTGACAACCTGCCGGACGGGATCGAGATTGATCCGACCAGTGGTGAAATCAGTGGCACCTTGTCGCCGGATGCCTCCATCGGCGGTGACAACGATGACGGCACCTACACCGTCATCCTGACCGCGACCGACGAGAATGGCGCCACTGTCACCACGTCCTTCACCTGGACCGTGGCCAACGTCGCGCCCGAGGCCTTCGACAACGTGGCGGACCTCGAGGAAGGTGTCGCCACCGGCGATACCAGCACTGCCACAGGCAATGTCCTCGATGATGCGCAACCGGATGCCGACACCGATGGCGGCAATGACAGCGATGCACTGATCGTCAGTGGTATCGGTGCTGGCACCAACGCCGGTACGGCAAGTGCGGTCGATACTGACGTGACCGGCACCTATGGCAGCATCACCGTCGCGGAAGATGGCAGCTACACCTACACCCTGGACAACACCAATCCTGATGTTCAGGCACTGGCCGTCGGGGAAAGCCTCAACGAGACCTTTACCTATCAGATCTCCGATGGGCAGGGTGGTGTCGATACGGCACTGCTCACCATCACCATCAACAGCACCAATGATGCGCCTGTCATCGACATTGATGGCGATGACAGCGCGGCTGCGATTCTGACGGAAACAGATGCAACCCTGAGTGCCGCCGGTACCTTGTCGGTCAGTGATATCGACACCACCGATGAAGTGACCCCGAGCGTCACCGCCGTGACTGCGACTGGTGACACCGACGGCCTGAGCAATGCCGAGCTACTGGGCATGCTCTCCGTCGATGCCGACGCGATCATAGATAGTGCCAACAATGACGGCACCCTGAACTGGACCTTCGACAGCAACAGCGTCGAAGGCGAGGCGTTTGATCATCTGGCAGTGGGCGAGAGCCTGGTGCTTGATTACACCGTGGTCGTCACCGACAGCCAGGGCGCCACTGCCGAGCAGGTCGTCTCGATCACCATCAACGGCACCAATGATGTCCCGGTCATTGCCATCGAAGGTGACGACAGCGCCGCCGAGTCACTGACAGAAACCGATGCACCGCTGACTACCACCGGCACGCTCTCCGTCAGCGATCTGGACACCACCGATAAAGTGACGCCGAGCGTCACCGCCGTGATTGCCACAGGCGACACCGACGGCCTGAGCAATGCCGAGCTGCTGGGCATGCTCTCCGTCGATGCCGACGCGATCATAGATAGTGCCAACAATGACGGCACCCTGAACTGGACCTTCGACAGCAACAGCGTCGAAGGCGAGGCGTTTGATCATCTGGCAGTGGGCGAGAGCCTGGTGCTGGATTACACCGTGGTCGTCACCGACAGCCAGGGCGCCACTGCCGAGCAGGTCGTCTCGATCACCATCAACGGCACCAATGATGTCCCGGTCATTGCCATCGAAGGTGACGACAGCGCCGCCGAGTCACTGACAGAAACCGATGCACCGCTGACTACCACCGGCACGCTCTCCGTCAGCGATCTGGACACCACCGATAAAGTGACGCCGAGCGTCACCGCCGTGATTGCCACAGGCGACACCGACGGCCTGAGCAATGCCGAGCTGCTGGGCATGCTCTCCGTCGATGCCGATGGCATCATCGATGGTGCCAACAATGACGGCGCCCTGAATTGGGTCTTCGACAGTTCAAGCGTCGCCGGTGAAGCCTTCGATCACCTCGCAGTGGGCGAGAGCCTGGTGCTCGACTACACAGTGGTCGTCACCGACAGCCAGGGCGCCACTGCCGAGCAGGTCGTCAGCATCACCATCAACGGCACCAATGATGTCCCGGTCATTGCCATCGAAGGTGACGACAGCGCCGCCGAGTCACTGACAGAAACCGACGCATCTCTGACTACCGCCGGCACGCTCTCCGTCAGCGATCTGGACACCACCGATAAAGTGACGCCGAGCGTCACCGCCGTGATTGCCACAGGCGACACCGACGGCCTGAGCAATGCCGAGCTGCTGGGCATGCTCTCCGTCGATGCCGACGCCATCATCGATGGTGCCAGCAATGACGGCACGCTGAACTGGACCTTCGACAGCGACAGTGTCACCGGTGAAGCCTTCGATCATTTGGCGGTGGGCGAGAGCCTGGTGCTCGACTACACCGTGGTGGTCACCGACAGCCAGGGCGCCACTGCCGAGCAGGTCGTCAGCATCACCATCAACGGCACCAACGATGTCCCTGTCATTGCCATTGAAGGCGATGACAGTGCCGCCGAGTCACTGATCGAGACGGACGGCACCCTGACCACCGCCGGCACGCTATCCGTGAGCGATCTGGATACCACCGATGAAGTCACCCCGAGCGTCACCGCAGTTACCGCGACTGGCGACACCGACGGTCTGAGCAATGCTGAGCTACTGGGCATGCTCTCCGTCGATGCCGATGCCATCATCGATGATGCCAACAATGACGGCACCCTGAACTGGACCTTCGACAGTTCAAGCGTCGCCGGTGAAGCCTTCGATCACCTCGCAGTGGGCGAAAGCCTGGTGCTCGACTACACCGTGGTTGTCACCGATAGCCAGGGTGTGACCGCTGAGCAAGTCGTCTCGATTACCATCAACGGCACCAATGACGCCCCGGTCATTGCCATCGACGGCGACGACAGCGCCGCCGAGTCACTGACTGAGACTGACGACACCCTGACCACCGCCGGCACGCTCTCCGTGAGCGATCTGGACACCACCGACGAAGTCACCCCGAGCGTCACGGCCGTGACTGCCACCGGTGATACCGATGGCCTGAGCAATGCCGATCTGCTGAGCATGCTCTCCGTCGATGCCGATGCCATCATCGATGATGCCAACAATGACGGCACCCTGAACTGGACCTTCGACAGCTCAAGCGTTGCCGGTGAAGCCTTCGATCATCTCGCCGTCGGCGAGAGCCTGGTGTTGGACTACGCCGTGGTCGTCACCGACAGCCAGGGTGTGACCGCCGAGCAGGTCGTCTCGATCACCATCAACGGCAGCAACGATGTCCCTGTCATTGCCATCGACGGTGACGACAGCGCCGCCGAGTCACTGACCGAGACGGACGGTACCCTGACCAGCGCTGGCACGCTCTCCGTGAGCGATCTGGATACCACCGATGTCGTCACGCCGAGCGTCATCGCAGTTACCGCGACTGGCGACACCGACGGTCTGAGCAATGCTGAGCTGCTGGGCATGCTCTCCGTCGATGCTGACGCGATCATCGATGGCGCCAACAACGACGGCACCCTGAACTGGACCTTCGACAGCAATAGTGTCGCCGGTGAAGCCTTCGATCATCTGGCGGTGGGTGAGAGCCTGGTGCTCGACTACACCGTGGTCGTCACCGACAGCCAGGGCGCCACTGCCGAACAGGTCGTCTCGATCACCATCAACGGCACCAATGACACGCCGGTCATTGCCATCGAAGGTGACGACAGTGCCGCCGAGTCACTGACAGAAACCGACGCGCCGCTCACCACCGCCGGCACGCTATCCATCAGCGATCTGGACACCACCGACGAAGTCACGCCGAGCGTCACCGCCGTGAACGCCACTGGTGACACCGATGGCCTGAGCAATGCCGAGCTGCTGGGCATGCTCTCCGTCGATGCGGACGCGATCATCGATGTCGCCAACAACGACGGCACTCTTAACTGGACCTTCGACAGCAACAGCGTCGAAGGCGAGGCGTTTGATCATCTGGCAGTGGGCGAGAGCCTGGTGCTTGATTACACCGTGGTCGTCACCGACAGCCAAGGTGCCACTGCCGAGCAGGTCGTCTCGATCACCATCAACGGCACCAATGATGTGCCTGTCATTGCCATCGACGGTGACGACAGCGCGGCGGAATCTCTCACGGAAACCGACGCACCGCTGACTACCGCCGGTACGCTCTCCGTCAGCGATCTGGACACCACCGACGAAGTCACGCCGAGCGTCACGGCTGTGGCGGCTACTGGTGATACCGATGGCCTGAGCAATGCCGAGCTGCTGGGCATGTTCTCCGTCGATGCCGACGCGATCATCGATGGTGCCAACAACGACGGCACCCTGAACTGGACCTTCGACAGCGCAAGCGTCGCCGATGAAGCCTTCGATCATCTGGCGGTGGGCGAGAGCCTGGTGCTCGACTACACCGTTGTCGTCACCGACAGTCAGGGCGCCACTGCCGAACAGGTCGTCTCGATCACCATCAACGGAACCAATGACACACCGGTGCTGGTCGATGGGGCGCAGCCGGCCGATCAGACTGCCAATGACGGCGACGCGATCACACCGTTCACCATTGCCGACGCCTTCACCGACGTCGACAACGGTGCAGAGCTGAGCTTCTCGGCTGACAATCTGCCGGAAGGCCTGGTGATCGACCCGACCACTGGCGAGATCAGTGGCACGCTGTCCCCGGATGCCTCCACCGGTGGTGACAACGCTGACGGCATCTACACCGTCACGCTGACCGGCACCGACGAGAACGGCTTGGATGTCACCACGACCTTCACCTGGACGGTGGCCAACGTCGCGCCGGAAGCCTTCGACAACACTGCCGGGCTGGATGAGGGCGTCGCCACCAGCGACACCAGCACCACGACTGGCAATGTGCTCAGCGATGCGCAGCCTGATACCGACACCGATGGCGGCAACGACAGCGATGCACTGATCGTCAGTGGCATCGGTGCTGGCGCCAATGCCGGCACTGACTCCGCCGCAGGTACGCCGGTCACCGGTACCTACGGCAGCGTCACCATCGCCGAAGACGGCAGTTACAGCTACGCGCTGGATAACAGCAACGCGGCGGTGCAGGCGCTGGCCGAAGGCGAGGTGATCACCGAGGCCTTCACCTACGAGATCTCTGATGGCCAGGGCGGCACCGACACGGCACTGCTCATGGTCACCATCAACGGCACCAATGATGCGCCAAGGGCGATCCTTCGAGCTCCGCAGGTGGAGACGGGAAGTGACGGGGAAGAGATTTCACCGATCAGCCTCCAGTATGCCTTCCAGGACGTCGATAGCGGCGCTCAGCTGAGCTATACGGCCGAGAACCTGCCAGGTGGTCTGGTCATTGATCCGGTGACGGGCGTCATCAGCGGCACACTTGCCGACGATGCCTCTCAGTCAGGCAACACCACGACAGACGGTCGCTACACCGTGACCGTGACAGCCACGGATGAACAAGGCCAATCGGCTGACGTCACGTTGAACTTCTTTGTCGCCAACGTGGCACCGGAAGCCTTCGATAACACTGCCGAGCTGGACGAGGGCGTCGCCACCGGCGACACCAGCACCACGATCGGCAACGTGCTCAGTGATGCGCAGCCCGATACCGACACCGATGGTGGCAACGACAGCGATGCGCTGATCGTCAGTGGCATCGGTGCTGGCGCCAATGCTGGGACTGACACCGCCGCGGGTACGCCGGTCACTGGCACCTACGGCAGCGTCACCATCGCCGAAGATGGCAGCTACACCTACGCGCTGGATAACAGCAACGCGGCGGTGCAGGCACTGGCCGAAGGCGAGGCGATCACCGAGACCTTCACCTACGAGATCTCCGATGGCCAGGGCGGCACCGACACGGCGCTGCTCACCGTCACCATCAACGGCACCAACGATGCACCGGTGCTGGTCGATGGGGCGCAGCCGGCCGATCAGACTGCCAATGACGGTGACGCGATCACACCATTCACCGTTGCCGACGCCTTCACCGATGTCGACGAAGGTGCGGAGCTGACTTACAGCGTCGACAATCTGCCGCAAGGCCTGGTGATTGACCCGACCACCGGCGAGATCAGCGGCACGCTGACCTCGGATGCCTCCACCGGCGGTGACAACAATGACGGCATCTACACCGTCACGCTGACCGGCACCGACGAGAACGGTGCAGAGGTCGCCACGACCTTCACCTGGACAGTCGCCAATCCCGTACCGGAAGCGTTGGATCAAGTGGCGGAAGTCTCCGAAGACGGCGTGACGACCGTAGATGGAAACGTCCTGGTGGATGCCCAGGGGCAGCCTGTCACGATCGATGTCGATGGCGATACGGTGATGATTGCCAGCGTCAATGGCGCAGCGGTAGATGCTGATGGCGCTATCATCCAGGGGACCTATGGTCAGCTGATCATTGCGGTCGATGGCTCCTGGAGTTATGAGCTGGCCAATGAGAGTGCGGCGGTTCAGGCCTTGGAGGATGGTCAGCGAGCCACAGAAGACTTCAGTTTCGTCGTCAGTGATGGTCAAGGTGGTGAGGCTGCGGGCCAGCTTTCCATTGGAATAACGGGACTGGGTGAACCAGTGGTACGCGCGTCCACGGCACCTGCGTTTACTGTTACACCTACGAATCTTGTCGCTAACAACGGCTCCGATGGGGATGAGGTAGGCAGCCTCACAGGGCAGAATGACAATAGTGATCGACTGTTGTTGAGCGATTTCACTCTGGTGGATATCCCCAGTATCCAGCCGGTGCAGCTCACCATCATCCTGCGTGACATCGTGGCCAATGAGGCCGTTTATGAATTCGCGTTGCCGGCGGGCGCATTTGAAAGCACCAACAATGAAGAAATCAAGGTCGAGGCAACAAGAACAGATGGTTCGCCGTTGCCGGATTATGTGGCTTTCGACAGCGATTCCCTCAACTTCCGCGTCAATCGTGCCATGGCGTTGTCACTCGGCGTCGAGCGTGTCGATGTCAAGGTCATTGGTCGCGATGAATCAGGTAACGAGGCCAGTACTACCTTCGTCATCTATCTGACGCCAGAGCAGGAAGAAGAAGATTCCTCCGAGTATTTACGCAATCTGGCTAATGATGGGAAAACCAGTGCTCCTGTTGATGGCCAGCAGAATGACAGCGAGGCAAAAGATAGCGACCTCAGTAGCGCACCAGGGACTCGTGAAGGTGTTAATCAGGCTAGCGTGCCTGGTGCGGTGCCACTTTCAGAGATGCTCAAGGTCGCAGGGCGTGATGGGTTCAGCCATGACCAGGCTGACGTGCTGGCCGACCTGATGGCACTGTTGAGCGTTGATTCAGAAATCTCTTGATTATCGTTACTAGAATAAACCGCACTGGGCGCGCAATAGCGTCAAAGTGAACTCATAACATGCATGATGCCCGCCTGATAACGGCAGGTGGGCTGACAGGATCAAGGGACAGAGGCGAGATCATGACAGGATATATGACAAATGAATCGGCTCGAGTGCTGCCGGAAAAAGAGCAACGAGGGCGGGTTCGTCTCAAGACACTGGCCATTATGGTAGCCATCAGTGCGGCCGGTGTTGCGCTGTCAGCTTGCGGTACAGTGCAACCGGAGCCTCTGGATCGTCAGGATATCGCGGCCGCCATCCAGGGAGATGAGGTGCTTTTTCAGCAGATGACGCCTGAAATCACCGAGCCACTTGATCTCAATCACGCGATGGCGCGTGCGCTGAAGTATAACCTCGACAATCGCGTCAAGCTGATGGAGCAGGCGTTGGCCGAGCAGAGCTTCAATCTGGCCAAGATGGACATGCTGCCGGTATTGGCGGCAAACGCCGGTTTCACCAGCCGCAACAATGAAGATGCCTCCTCGAGCGAGAACGTACGCACTGGCGTGCAGAGCCTTGCCCAGTCGACCTCTGTCGACAAGGACCGCACCGATGCCGATCTGCGTCTTTCCTGGAACGTGCTGGATTTCGGTGTCAGCTACCTGAAGGCCAAGCAGGAAGCGGACCGCTTCCTGATCGTCAAGAATGCTCGACGTGACATCATGGCCAAGCTGCTTCAGCAGACGCGCAGCGCCTACTGGAAGGCTGCGGTAACGCAGAAGCTGAAGCCGCGTATCGATGCCTTGCTTGTGGATACTGAACAGGCGCTGGCTCAGCTGGATCAGATCCAGCGCGAGCGCCTGAGGGCACCGCTGGATGTCCTGCAGGAGCAGCGACAGCTGCTCTCCATCATGCGCAATCTCAAGAGCTTGCAGCGTTCCGTCGAGACCTCCCAGATTGAACTGGCGAGCCTGATCAATCAGGCCCCCAATGTCGAGATCCCCTTGCAGGCGCCGAGCCAGTTGCCGGAACTTCCTCCGTTGCCCTCCAATGATCTGGATGTGCTGGAGCGTGTCGCGCTGGCCAATAGCGGGGAATACGTCGGCCAGCTCTACAATGCGCGCATCGCACAACGTGAAGCACGCAAGAGCATGCTACGTCTATTGCCGGGGCTGGAGTTTTCCTACAGCGCCAATTACGACAGCAACAGCTATCTGTACAACGATACCTGGGCACAGGCGGGCGTGCGGGTCAGCTGGAACATCTTCCGTCTGCTCGCGATCGATGAGATCAAGGCCCAGAATGAAGCGCGTGACCAGATGGTCGAAGCGCGCCGTCTCGCCAGCAACATGGCGACGCTGGCACGGGTGAATCTGGGCTGGCAGCAGTACCACAACTCTTTGGATAGCCTGGCGATCGCGCAGCGCTTCCAGGCATTGGATGAGCAGATCGCGGACTTCAGCAAGCAGGCGCGGGCAAGCCGTGCGATCTCGGGGACGCAATCCCTGCTCAACCAGGCCAAGGCCTTGAACTCCGTGCTGAGCAATTCATTGGCCTACGCCGATGCACAGGACGCCTATGGTGGCTTCCTGTTCAGCCTGGGCTTCAATCCGGTCCCCGAGGATTATCAGCGTTACGACGTCGATACGCTGGCCAGCAACCTGGATGCCTCCTTCCGCCAGTGGTCAGGCGGCAGCCTGCCATTACAGGACCCGGCACTCTGGCTGGAAGCCCAGCCCGAGACAACCCAAGCACAGGACGGTCAGGCCAGTCTGTAAGCTAGCCTCCCGCCATATTTCAACAGGGATGCTGACGATGATGATCGCTGGTAAAGGTATCAATCGCCGCATGGCGAGGTTGGGGGGAACCCTGCTGGTCGCCATGCTGCCCGGGCTGATGAATGTCGCGCACGGGGCGGAGCAACCGACCGTTCGCGGTCAGGTCAGTGCTGTCAATTCCACCATTCTGGCGGCGCCCCTGTCGGGACGCCTGCTGGAAGTCAATCGGCGTGTCGGGGAAGAGGTCAACAAGGGCGATGTGCTGGTGCGCTTCGATTGCCGTTCGCTGAAGGCGGAACGGGCAGTCGCGAGTGCGCGTCTGTCTGGTGCAAGCTCCCAGTACAAGGTCAACAAGCAGCTGGCACGCTATGACAATGTCAGCCAGCTGGACGTGGATCTGTCGCGAGCGGCGGTCAATGAGGCCAGTTCCTCGGTCAAGCTGTCGGATGTCTATCTCAGCGATTGCACCATCACGGCGCCCTTCGATGCGGAAGTGGTCTCGCGTGCGGTCAATCCTCATCAGTTCGTCTCCAATGGCGAGCCGATGCTGGAGCTGGTGAGTTCCGACGAGCTCGAGATCGAGGCCGTCATTCCCGCCATGTGGCTGGGGCAGGTCGGCGCGGACACCCCGATGACCTTCACCGCAGATGCCACGGGGGCGGAACTTGCCGGCAAGATCGTGCGCGTCGTCGACAACATTGACCCGGTCAGCCAGACCCTCAAGGTGATCGCGCGGCCGGATGCCAAGCCGGATGGCGGCATCAAGCCAGGCATGAGTGGTGAGGTCCGTTTCCCCTCTCTGAGTCCTTCCACCCTCGATGATGTGGATAGTGGAGAGGCGGCACAATGAATCGGCGGGTCGAAATGCCAGGCAATGTCACGACAGATCGCCTGGCGGGCCTCATCACCTTGCAGAAGCGTTTGATGAGCGCCAAGGGGCGCAAGGAAGCAGAGTATGTGCTGGTCAATGACACAGGCTACCTCTTTCCCGCGCGCCAGATGTTGCTGGTCAGCAATGGCAAGCTCTCGTCACACTCCGGCGCCACGGATGTCGAGCAGCAGAGTCCCTATCTGCACTGGGTAAGACGCGTCATCAAGACGTTTGATCTCGATCGTCAGGTCGTCTCCGACAAGGCAGGTGATTCCCGGGCACTCAAGCCCGAGCAGGTCATGTCACTGACGCCGGAGCGCCTCAAGGAGCGCGATGCGTCTCTTGCCGAAGACTGGAGTGAGTATTGGCCGCGTGAAGGACTCTGGGTGCCCATGGTATGGCGAGGCCGTATCGAGGGTGGCTTGCTGTTGTTGCGCGAAAAACCCTGGAATGAAGCCGAACAACGCCTGCTGACCCATTGGGTGCAAGGTGCCGAGAACGTGCTGGCACGTCATTCGGGTCGCAGGCGCCAGCCAGTGGGCAAACGCCTGCTGTGGGGCGCGGCCTTGGTGGTGATCGGTCTGCTGATGTTGGTGCCGGTACGCCTTTCCGTGCTGGGGCAGGCGGAGGTGGTGCCGGAGGTCAGCAGTATCATCCGCTCACCCCTGGATGGCGTGCTCAAGGACTTGTCCGTGGCGCCCAATCAGGTGGTGGAGAAGGGCCAGTTGCTGGCGAGTCTCGATGATGCCGAGCTCAAGGGGCGGCTGGCCGAAGCCAATCAGGCTCTGGCGGTGGCACAGGCGGAATATGCGCGTGCCCGGCAGCGCTCCTTCACCGAGCGTGAGGCCAGTGCCGAGGTGCCGCTGTTGAGGGCGCGGGTGGATCAGGCGCGTGCCGACGTCGATTTCCTTGAAACACAGCTGACGCGTGTGCGCGTCGAAGCGCCGCGTGAGGGTGTCGCGATCCTCGGCGATACCAGCGATTGGGCAGGGCGTCCGGTCAGGCTTGGCGAGCGTCTGCTGGAAGTGGCCGACACCCGGGGTGCCGAGGTGGAAATCTGGCTGCCGAGTGCCGACAACATTCCGCTGCCGCAAGGCGCCGAGGTCTCGTTGTTCTTGAATGTGGACCCCTCACAGGTTCGTGAAGCACGGCTGACGCACGTCAATTATCGGGCCGAGCTGGCACCGGATGGCGAGCTCGCCTACCGCGCGCACGCCGTGTTGAGCGATGCAGAGAATCTGCCGCGCGTCGGCTGGCGGGGCACGGCCAAGGTAGAGGGGGAGCAGGTCACGCTGGGTTATTACCTGTTCCGTCGCCCGTGGGCCACGCTGCGCAGCTGGACCGGGTGGTAAGGCATGATCTCACAGACTCCCCCGTTGGCCGTGCTGCGCGAAGACCTCAAGTTGCACCCCGTCGAGCAGGATCGCGATGGCAAGCGGCGCTGGTTGCTGCATGACCCGGTCGCCCAGCGTTTCTATCGGCTGGGCGAGGCTGCCATCGAATTGCTGCCCTTCATTCGCGGTGGTCAGGAAGCGGCAGCCGCCAAACAGGCCAGTGCCAGTCTCGGTCGTGAAGTACCTGGTGAGCAGTTGCGCGCCCTGTCGGAATTTCTGCGTCAGCATGATCTGGTGCGCGGGGATCCCGGTCAGCAGGAACGCTACCAACGCCGTCTTGAGTCGCGCCCCACCGGGCTCAAATGGTTGATGCATCACTATCTCTTCGTGCGCATTCCGCTGGCCAATCCGGATCGCTGGCTGAGCCGGCACGTCAACAAGGTACGCTGGCTGGGTAGCCGGGGCTTCTTCTGGAGCCTGGCGGTCCTGTTTCTGGTGGGCCTATGGCTGACGGTACGCCAGCTGGATACCTTCATCGCGAGCTTCGCGGCACTGGGCGCTGTCGGCGGCTGGCTGACGCTGGGGCTGGCGCTGGTATTCGTCAAGATACTGCACGAGCTGGGGCACGCCTTCGTTGCCAAGGCCAAGGGCGCGCGCGTCCCGACCATCGGGGTGGCCTTCATCGTCGGCTGGCCGGTGCTCTACACCGATACCAGTGATGCCTGGCGACTCACCGAGGCCCGGGACAGAGTTGGCGTCGATATCGCGGGTGTCGCGGTCGAGCTCTCGATCGCGATACTGGCGTTACTGTGCTGGCATCTGTTGCCGGAAGGTCTGCCGCGCACCCTGTGTTTCTGGCTGGCGACGACGACCTGGATCATGTCGGCGCTGGTCAATTTCAATCCTCTGATGCGTTTCGATGGCTATTACCTGCTGTCCGATGCCTGGCGACAGCCCAACCTTGAGCCGCGCTCCCAGGCGCTGGCGCGTTGGCAGCTGCGTGAATGGCTGTTCGCCTTCAAGGAAGCGCCGCCTGAGCGTCCGCAGCGTGCCCTGGTGCTGTTCGCGGTGGGCGTTTGGGTGTATCGCCTGCTGCTGTTTCTCGGGATCGCCCTGGCGGTCTATCACTTCTTCTTCAAGCTTCTCGGCATCGTGCTGTTCGCCGTCGAGATCTGGTACTTCATCATGCGGCCAATCGTGAATGAAATTCGGCGCTGGTTCAGTGAAGGTCGCAAGCCACGCGCCAATCTGGCTCTGTTGCGTACCGGGATGATCGTCGTGGCGCTGGGGGCCTTGCTGGTCTGGCCCTGGCAGAGCGAGCTGCGCCTGCCGGGGTGGCTGGAGCAACCCTCGGCTCGTCTCGAAGCGCCCTTCGGTGGCCGACTGAGTCTCGATGTCGCCCAGGGTGACGAGGTGAGCGCCGGTCAATCGCTGGCGACCATCAGTGCCCCGGAAGTCGCCCAGCGGCTTGCCAGTGCCGAGCGTCGCGTGGAGCAGCTGGACTGGCGTCGCTCCGCCAGTGGTCTGGATCGCAGGCTGCTGCAGGATAGTCCGGTGGTGCAGGCTGATCTTGACGTGCAGCGCCAACGGGTCAGCGCGCTGCAAGCCGAGCAGGCGACCGGTCAGCTGGAGGCGGCATTCGCCGGCAAGGTGCACTCGCTCAACCCTGCCTTGCGAGAGGGGGGCTGGGTCGGTGAAGGGGAGTGGGTGATGACGCTGCGCAATCCCCGGCAGGTGACCCTGACGGCCTGGGTGGAAGAGGAAGAGGTGCTGCGTGTCGATGAAGGCGCCACTGCCTGGTTCTATCCGCTGGCGCCGGTAGGCAAGCCGCTGGAAATGCGCGTGGTCAGCGTCGAGCCTCAGGCAGTCGCAGTGCTTGAGCAGCCGGAAATGGCCGCGCCCTACGGAGGGGAGTTGAAGGTTCGCGAGGGCGAGGAAGGGCAGCTGGAACTGATGCGCAGCCTCTATCGTGTCACGCTTGAGCCGGTGGACTTCTCGCAGGCGCTGGTACTCTCGATGCCCGGCCGGCGCGGCATGGTCAACGTCGAGACTGAGCCGCGCAGCCTGTTGAGCCGAACCTGGCGTGAAGTGGTGGGGGTCTGGCGTCGCGAATCCGGTTTCTGATACCGCTATTCTTCCTCCTGCGCCCTGCATTCTGAATAAGAAAACAGAAGCCCAGCCTATGAGTGGCGTTTGCCGCTCGGAGGCTGGGCTTCTCTGGCCTGGTTCTGGAGAGCGGACTTGTGAAGGCAGGGCTTTTGAAGAGAGGGCTTTGTGTGGTTTCGAGGAAATGCCGCGCTCCGCCTTGACTCAGAAAGCCCCTGATTTAGCCAGCCTTAGGAGCAAGAGGCTGCGCCACGCGAGCATCATTGACCCGTGAGATCGGGCTTGAGACTTTGTCGTCAGTATGCCCCTTGCCGTCGCCATCATCGGTATTGGAGCAGATGGCGAGTGTCTCGAGAGGCTCCGGCATGCCCAGCGCGTAGCCCTGCACATAGTCGGCGCCGATGGTGGCGACGGAGGCGAGCACTTGCGCACTCCCCACGAATTCCGCCACGGTCTTCATGCCCATTTCACGCGCGACCTCGGCAATGGCGCGGGCGATGGAGTAGGAGACGCGGTTGGTGTCCATGTCGCGAATGAAGGCGCCATCGATCTTCAGGAAGTCGACAGGCAGGTTTTTCAGGTAACCAAAGGACGACACGCCACTCCCGAAGTCATCCAGCGCGAAGGAGCAGCCGAGTGCGCCGAGTGCCTCGAAGAAGGCGCGAGCGTCGCCCAGCCTCGTGATGGCGACGGATTCGGTGATTTCGAAACACAGCTTGTCACCCGGGATGCCACTGTCGCGGACCAGCGTGACCAACAGGTCGCGAAAGCTCGGGCTGCTGATGGAGTGCCCGGAGAGATTGAGTGACACCATGGTCAGTCGCTGGGCATGCGCAGGGTGCGCTGCCAGCCAGCTCAGGTACTGGCGAATGACATGTTCATCGATGGCGGCTGACAGGCCATAACGCTCCGCCGCAGGCAGGAAGGCACCCGGCGCAATGATGGTGCCATCCCGGCCTTTCAAGCGCACCAGCACTTCGTAATGTAGTTCGCAGTTCAGCTCGCAGAGCGGCTCGTTTCCAGGCTCTGCGCTGGCAGGTTGTGCAGTGGCGAGGGTGCTGACAATCGGCTGTTGGTAAAGCACCAGACGCTGTTCTTCGATGGCTGCGGTGATTTCTGTCAGCCAGTGCATTTCCTGCATGCGCCGTGCTACCTCATCACCGGATTCACTGTGGCGATGAATGCGGTTGCGCCCGGCATCCTTGGCCTCATAGCAGGCAGCATCGGCGGCACTCAGCAGCTGGTGCGGATCGTTGTGGTTACTGTCGATACTCACGAGCCCAATGCTGGTGCTGATGGTGAACAGCTTGTCTTCCCACATGAATCGGAAGCTGGTGACGGACTGGCGCATCTGTTCAAGCAGCGCCTCGGCGTCATCCAGCGTCATGTCGGGCATCAGCAAGCCGAATTCATCTCCTCCCAGGCGCGCGAGACGATCCTGCTTGCGCAAGCCGGTGGCAATGACGTCGACCAGCTGGATCAATAGCGCATCGCCGGCCGAGTGGCCACAGGTGTCATTGACGACCTTGAACTGGTCCAGATCGATGTAGGCGAGACAATGCAGCGCGCGAGTGGCGCGCGCATCATCACAAAGTGTCGTCAGTTCACGCTTGAAGGCACCGCGATTTAGCAAGCCCGTCAGACTGTCATGGTTAGCCTCGTGAATCATGCGCTGTGACATGGTGTGATTGAGCGTATTGTCGATCAGCGCCAGCAGCGTGTAGCCATCCTGGTCTGGAGTTGCCTCGACCGCAGAGACACTGACCTCTGCATGTACCGAGTTGCCGGAGGCATGGATGAAGCGGCATTGTTGAGTGAAGTAGTCATTGCGCTGTTCGATCAGTGCCTGGTGCTGCTTCAGGAAGCTGTCCAGGTCATCTGGTTCGATCAATTCTCTGATGGTGCTTTGAGACAGGGTTTTGGAGGGGTAGCCTAAAATGTTCTCAAGCCGTTGATTGACCCTTGTCAGCTGGCCACTGCCATTCAGATGTGCCATGCCAACCGCAGAGTATTCAAAAGTCGCCCGATAGCGTCGTTCACTGGCTCTCAAGCGTTGCTGAGCAGCCTGTTGTTCGAATTCGGTCATGAGCTGCGAAACGTGGTCAGCGACGGAGGCCAGAAACGCCTGCTCATCATCTGCCCATTCGCGCGGGGCATTGCTTTCGGTGCAGCAGATGACGGCCACCACCTGGCCCGCCACACGGATTGGGCTATCAATGATGGCTTTCACGCTGCAGCGGAAGGTGCCATCAAACAGCAATTCCTGATTGGCCTTGGTGACATCTGCGAGCGCAAGTGCATGTCCCGCATCCAGAGCGCTGAAGTAAATCGAGTTCTGTTCTCGGCTTAGGGAGGACGGTGTGGTGATCTGGGTCGCATTATGTGGGGGCGGCAATGATGCATCGTGTACATGAGCAAGTGAGAGGCAATCATGCGCCTCGTTCATGTACCAGAAACTGACCTTGCGAATCTCGAGGCCCGCCGCTACCTGCTCGCATAACCAGGGCAGCAGGCTGTCGAGTTGAGTTTTTTCGTCATGGCGGGCGTTGCCCAGTTGAATCAGTGCCATCTGCTGGCGTTCATAGCGGCGTAGCTTGTCGGCCTGCGCGACCTTGACAAGATGCTGCTGATGGATGTCCAGCAATGACCCGATGAAGCGATAGGGCGCACCGTTCCTGACCTCGAATTGAGCGCGTAGCTCAAACCAGCGATGGTCACCCTGCTGGGTGCGGATCAGCAACTCACAATTGAAAGGTGCCTCACACAATCGCTTGGAGCTGATCAATGCCTGGAAATCGCCACGCATGCCAGGCGCGACCCTTTCATGTAGCGCCTCGAGTCCGGTGTCGAGTGTGCCGGCCTCATACCCCAATTGATTTTCCAGACGAGGAGAAATAGTCAGTCTCTGGTTGCCTGCTTTCCATTCGATGATGCCATCGGTAATGCTGCGCAGGATCCAGCTGGCACGTGTTTGGCTATCCTCGAATTCGGCATTGAGCTGACTTTGATTCACTTGGCGTTTCAAGGCTTCAGTCGCGAGAACGGCAAGTCTGCCAAGTTGGGATAATACTCTTGGGGAAGGCAACTGTTCATGGGGAAGAGTGTCACACAGGCTCATGCAGCCGATGACTTCGCCATTGTCTGACTTGAGTGGCAAACCGATGTAATAACGAATGCCATCGGCAAATACCGAGCGGGTAATGTTCAGCTCTGGTTGTTGGCTGGCATCGCAAGTCAGGAGAGGTTTTCCTTGGAGTACTGCAATGCCGCAGAGAGTGTCATCTATTAGGGATGGCTCATGCATTTTGTCATCGAGGCTCAGCCAGCGTTTGAGCTGCTCGCCATCGCGAAGATTGATTATCCCCAGCGGGGCGCCCGCCAGATCAGCTGCCAACTCTAGAATCATCAAGGCTTGATGGTTTTTTTCAAGCCTTAACATCTTGATCCAAGTGGGAATGATGGAAGTTTCGAGTCCGGGAGAATCTGGCATCTTGTGACTGCCTTCCCTGTCAGTGATGGTGTGAGGTCTCTCAGGGCTGCAGGCT
Organism: Cobetia sp. Ld8; assembly: GCF_045066615.1. Taxonomy (NCBI): domain Bacteria; kingdom Pseudomonadati; phylum Pseudomonadota; class Gammaproteobacteria; order Oceanospirillales; family Halomonadaceae; genus Cobetia; species Cobetia sp. Ld8. Next base: position 530,243 of record NZ_JBISHF010000007.1, read on the forward strand.
ATCATGGCGCAGCGTTGCTAGAGCGTTATTTCAGTGTCGAAAACACTCTTGAGGTATCGACGTGATATTCCATTTTCCAATGCACGGTGTCTGACCTTGCCTGAGAGCTATGAGATAATTGTCAGGATCGGAGGCCTGCAAGGCTGATGCAATCTTGGAGGGCGACAGTGACGGCATTGATCAAAGGGTTTTGTATTCTGCTGTTTTGCCAATTCGTGGGTGAGGTCATGGGCCGTGCACTGGGTCTGCCGGTGCCGGGGCCAGTACTGGGAATGTTGTTCCTGTTGCTGGGGTTGATGTTGCGAGGTCGGCTGCGCAAACGGTTGTTGCCTGCCCCGGACAGAGAGGGGGAAGGAGTGCTGCGTGTTGACGAGAATGCGGATCGAGACCTCGGTCAACGTCAGCTGGCCCGTGCGCTGCTGCGGGAACGCGTGCCTGCCAGTCTCAGGCTTGCCAGCAATGGCCTGCTCTCGCATCTGTCGCTGCTGTTCGTGCCCGCGGGCGTTGGTGTGATGGTCCATTTCGAGCTCATCGCACGCGATCTCACCGCCATCGCCATCACGCTGGTCGCGTCGATCGCGGTCACCCAGTTCGTCACGGCGTGGCTGTTGCAACGTCTTATCGATCGAGGTTCTGCGACACCGAGTGGAGCAGGGGGAAAGTCACCCAGCGCCGATGAGGTGTCCTCATGAATCTGGCCCCGCTGGACGCCCTGTGGGTGTACCTGAGCGCTTCTCCGTTGCTGCATCTGTTGTTGACGCTGGTAGCCTTTCTGCTGGCGACGGCGATCAATCGTCTGGCCCGGGGCGCATCGCTGGCGCATCCGGTACTGGTCTCCATCGCGCTGATCATCGGGTTTCTGTGGCTGACGGACACCGACTATCCCACCTACTTCGAAGGGGCCCAGTTCATTCACTTCCTGCTCGGGCCAGCCACCGTCGCGCTGGCGGTACCGCTGTTTGACCATCTCGATCGGGTCAAGCAGATGCTGTGGCCACTGCTGACGGCCTGTTGCGTCGGTATCGTCACCGCCGTGACCACCACCCTGGGTCTGGCGCTGGCACTGGGGGCACATACCCAGGTGGCCTTGAGCCTGGCACCCAAATCCGTCACATCGCCGATCGCGATGGGGATCGCCGAAAAACTGGGCGGTATTCCCTCGCTGACGGCAGGGCTGGTACTGCTGACCGGCACCCTGGGTTGTGTGGTAGGCCCCGTTGTCATGCGACTGGCAGGGGCGCGAGACGATACCGTCAAGGGCTTCACCATGGGCTTGTCAGCGCATGGTATCGGTACCGCCTTCTGCTTCTCGTCGGTGAGCACGCTGGCGGGTGCCTTCGCTGGCATGTCGATGGGGCTGACCGGTCTGCTGACCGCCTTCATCGTGCCGCCTATCGTCAGGCTGTTCGGCTTCTGAGTATGAGGGGCATTGGTGGAGAGTCGAGCTGGAGGTGAGCAAGCGGCGGGCAAGAAGCAGGAAGGCTGGCGCTATCGTGGCATCGTCTTGTGAGAGCTTAAGTTTGCGTTAAGCGCAGCCATTCATGCTGGTGATCACTCCATGGTTCAGCTCAGCGCTTGCGTGTTGGCCATGGGAATCGCCAGCACGTCTTGTGGAAATGTCACCTCGTTGCCACATGTCTGTCAGTGAGCTGATCGATCATGCTCCTATGCAGGTCCACAAGGCGTGTCATCCACTCGCGCCTCTGTGTCTGGCAATGCCTCGACCCAAGGAAAGCCCTCATGTTCACTTCTCTTGCACGCACAGTTCTTGAACGCACTGGTCTTGCCCGCACCGCTGCAAATCTCAAGCCCGCTGGCCTTGCCGGGCATCGTGTACTGGTCGAGGCGCCGATGGCCTCCAGTTGTCGAGAGCTCTGTTGGCAGCTGGCGGCGGCAGGGGCTGCATTGATTCTGGTCGAGCGAGAGGGGGATGACCTTGCCTTGCTGTGCAGGTTGTTGCCCACCCCGAGTGGCCAGCAACATCGCCGCCTCTCATTGACGCACGCAGATGTGAGGGGTGACGCGCTATGCACGCAACTGCGCAACATCCCGGCTTCGGAGCGCCCCGATACCTTGCTGAGCCTGCCGGGCGATGGCCGCTGGCATCTGGAGAGTGGCCGCGCCTGGCATGTGGTCGAGCGTGGGGGATGGCCGGCCGAGGTGCGCGCCAAGGTACTGGAGTGTCTTGAGCTGCATGGCTCGGCGGATAGCCGACGCCCGCTGCTGGAGCTGATCGTGCAGGCAGACGGCGACTTTTTCGTTCCGCTGCCGACAGCGAAGCACTCTCGTATCCGGTTGCATACCCCAGCGCTGATCACCGGTGAAGAGGACCCTCTGTTGATGCGCCTGGCGCGTCATCAGGGCAATCATCCTGTCAGTGTGGGGCGTCAGGCGCGCAAGCTGATCTTCCGACTGCGTCTGGCGCGAGCCAGGCACCCGCTCGCGTATGGCTGGCTGATGGCGGGCGAGGCACTGCGGCGTGTCATCGGCGGGCCGCGCCGCATGCTGGAGCGTGGCGCGCTCGGGCTGCGCGAGCAGAGGATGCTGCTGACGGCGCGTCTGGCCAGGTGGCGCCATGCTCGACACCAGGGGCGTCGCGCACGCAGCGGTGTGTGAAGGCTGGCTGATCCATCGACGCAGGCGATGTGCTATCCCGCAGTATGCTTGCAACGTCCGTCACCGTTCGGTGGCGGACGTCTTGTCTCATGTCCCCTCATGTCCCGATATGACATGGCAGAATCAGAACGATTTCAAGGAGTCCAGATGCGAGTTCTGCTCGTCGAAGATGATCCGTTGTTGGGCGAGGGGGTCAGCCATACCCTGCGCCGCGAGGGCATGAGCACTGAATGGTTGAAGGAGGGCGCCAACGTTGCCGCCACGCTCAAGCATTCGCCCTTTGATGTGCTGGTGCTGGACCTTGGCCTGCCGGATCTCGACGGTCTGCAGGTCTTGAGTCACTTGCGCCGTCAGGGCCAGACGTTGCCGGTATTGATCCTGACGGCACGTGATGACATCAGCGACCGGGTACGTGGTCTGGACGGCGGCGCGGACGACTATCTGGTCAAGCCGTTCGACATTGCCGAGCTGGTGGCGCGTCTGCGTGCGTTGGTGAGGCGCCATGCCGGGCAGGCCAGCGGTTGCCTGCAGCTGGGGCCGTTGCGCATTGATCAGGCTGGCCGCACTGTCACGCTCTCCGGTAGTGAGGTCGGCCTGGGGCGGCGCGAGTTTGATCTGCTGGAGTTCCTGCTGCTGCACCCCAGTCGTGTCTTCAGCCGGGATCAGCTCGTCGAGCAGCTCTATGGCTGGGATGGCGATGTCGAGAGCAATGTCATCGAGGTACATGTGCACCATCTGCGCCGCAAGTTCGGCACCGGGGTGGTCAAGACCGTGCGCGGCGTGGGGTATCGGCTGGGGGAACTCACGTGAAATCCATCCGCAGTTTCCTGCGGCGCAACCTGATCGGTGGCGTCGTGGTCGTGCTGGGGACGGCCGCCGCCTGGAGCTACTTCGATTCCCGCGAGCAGATTGATGAGCTGTTCGATGCTGAGCTGGCTCAGAATGCGCGCATGCTGGGGCGACTCTATCAGTCCCGACTCGCGTCATTGACACCGGCCGCGCGTCAGGAAGCGTTGCAGCAGATGACATCGGGCCAGTTCAGCCTACGTCCGCCCTCCTTGAGCTTTGCCGATGGCCATGAGAAATCCCCGCTGGGACATGTCTATGAAGACAAGCTGATCTTCCAGATGTGGGATGCGCTGGGCCAGCCATTGCTTGGCCTCTCGTCACGCTCAGTGGCGCTCGATTATCTGCCGGTGCCCGGCTATGGCAGGCAGCATGACAATCACCATGACTGGTTCACCTTCACGCTGTATTTCCCCGAGAGTGGCATCTGGGTCACGGCGGCCCAGCGTGAAGATGTGCGCGATGAACTGACCGGCCAGATTGCGTTGCACAACGTGCTGGCGCTGGTGGTCGGGTTGCTCGTGATCGCCTTGCTGATCGGTGTGGCAGTCTCGCGGGGTTTTCGTCCCGTATTGCGCCTCAGTCATCAGATCACGGCCCGTCAACCCGGGTACCTTGAGCCGCTGGATGCCAGCGAGGCGCCGGACGAGATACGTGGCATGGTGGATGCTCTCAATGGACTGCTGGCGCGTCTGGCGGACACCCTGGACAAGGAGCGGCGCTTCACGGCCAATGCCGCCCATGAATTGCGGACTCCCCTGGCGGGCATCAAGGTGCATGCCCAGAATCTGGAGGCCGATGCCAGGGATGAGGCCTCGCGGCGCTCGGCACGCATGATCGTGGATGGCGTCAATCGCATGACGCGGGTAGTGGAGCAGCTGTTGACCCTGTCACGACTGGAAAGCGGGGCAGAGGCACCGCGTCGTCCAGTCGATCTCGCCCAGCTGACCCATGAGCTGGCGCGGGACCTGGGCCCCATGGCACGCCAGCGAGGCATCAAGCTGCATATCGAGGTTGCACCCGGCGCGCAGCTGGTCAGTCATGAGAACGGCCTCTACGTGCTGCTGCGCAATCTGCTCGACAATGCGCTGCGCTATACGCCAGAAGGCGGAGAGGTGCGCCTGGGTATCCGCCGTGACGACGCTGGATGGCGCATGGAAGTGGCCGATACGGGCCCCGGAATCCCGCTGCGTGAACGCGAGCGCGTCTTTGAACGCTTCGTGCGTCTGGCCGGCCAGAAGACTCAAGGTTCCGGGCTGGGCCTTTCCATCGTGCGCGAGCTCGCCGAGCGACTAGGCGCAGCGCTGGCGCTGAAGGAGAGCCCCTTGGGAACGCCGCAGGCACCGGGGCTGCTGGTACAGGTTCACTTCCCGTCATAGCAGGTTCGCGTTACGTCCAGGACAGCGCCTGTCGGCCGGGTTGCGTCAGCGTAGGCCAATGATTGCGTCGAATGCATCATGCGGCTGTGATGCTGGCTGGCGCTCGATAATGCCAGCGGGGAGTGCAACTCGGCGATGGTCGGGTGGCAAAGACGGCTAGATTAGCGCTATCTTCATTATATGTTGCAGAGCAGCATGACATTCCCCTCTGTCAGGAGATTTGCATGAGTGAACAACAGTCTTCCCCTGTCCGTGTTGCACTGGTGACCGGCACCGCCAGTGGTATCGGCGCCGCCATCATGCAGGCGATGTGCGATGCCGGGCATCAGGTGCTGGCGGTCGATTTCAGTGATGAGGGGGCAGAAGTCGCCGACAAGGCAGGGGCTGCCTTCTTCAAGGCCGACCTGACGGATGCCGAGCAGTGTCGCGCGGCGGTGGAAGAAGCCGTGTCCCGTTTCGGGCGCCTCGATATTCTGGTCAACAATGCCGGCATTCAGCATGTCGAGCGCATCAAGGACTTCCCCGAAGCCAAGTGGAATCAGATCATCGCCTTGATGCTGAGTGCGCCATTCACGCTGATCCAGGCGGCCTGGCCGCACATGGAGAAGAATGGGTATGGGCGCATCGTCAACATGGCGTCCATTCACGCCCATGTCGCGTCACCGGGCAAGGCGGCCTACGTCAGCGCCAAGCACGGCTTGATGGGGCTGACCAGAACCGCTGCGCTGGAAGGGGGCGAAAGCGGCATCACCGCCAATGCCATCTGCCCGGCCTATGTGCGCACGCCGCTGGTCGACAAGCAGATCGCCGAGCAGGCCAAGCTCAATGACATGCCTGAAGATGAAGTGATCGAGAAGATCATGCTCAAGGGCGCGGCGATCAAGCACATGATCGATCCCTCCGAAGTGGCGGACATGGCGGTGTGGCTGGCCTCCGACAAGGCCGGCTCAGTGACCGGCTCCAGCTTCAACATGGACCTGGGGTGGACGGCGCAGTAACGGCGTACCCTTGAGCAACGGCTCATTCCAGTCAGTGCAGAGACACGAAGCCCTCACCATCGATTCGCGCTTGCGAGCGAGGATGGTGAGGGCTTTTGCTTGGCCGGCAGAGCCGATGTCTCAGCGCTTGACCGGGCGCTTCTGCAGCTTGCGTTGCAGGGTACGGCGGTGCATGCCCAGGGCGCGGGCAGTGGAGGAGATGTTGCCATCGTGCTCGTTGAGCACCTTCTGGATGTGCTCCCAGGTCAGGCGGTTGACCGACGGCGGGTTGTCGGAGATCTCGGCGGCAGGGTCGCCGCCTTCGCGGTTGAAGGCGTTGAGAATCTCGTCGGCATCGGCGGGCTTGCACAGGTAGTTGACCGCGCCGAGCTTGATGGCTTCCACCGCGGTGGCGATGCTGGAATACCCGGTCAGCACCACGATACGCGTGTCAGGCAGCAGGGCGATCAGCTCGGGCAGCAGCTTGAGGCCGGAGCTCTGCTCGAGCTTCAGGTCCAACGTGATCAGCTCCGGGCGGTGGCTGCGTGCCACGCTGAGTGCCTGGGCTTCATCACGGGCCACTTCCACTTCATAGCCGCGGCGCGTCATGGCGCGCGCCGTGACCTGGCAGAAGAATTCATCATCGTCGATGATCAGCAGTCGGGTTGCATCGCTCATCAGGGTTCTCGCTTGGGCGGTCTTTGCCGCCATCATGTCAGATGAAGGGGGAGGCGCACTTCCGTCAAGGTGCCGCCATCTTCGTGGTTGTACAGACTGACGCCGCCACCGAACCGATTGATGGTGGCATGCGTGAGGAACAGGCCGATGCCCATGCCCTTGGATTTGGTGGAGATGAAGGTCTCGCCGAGCTGATCCGCCACCGCCATGGGCACACCATCGCCATGATCGCGGATGTCGATCAGCACTTCCTGATCGCGTTGCTCCAGGGTGATCTCGATATCATCCGGGCAGGCGTCGGCGGCATTGTTGAGCAGGTTCATCAGCGCCTGCTCAAGCGTGGTATCCACCAGCATGGAGGCCTGTTCAGCGCCGGGCGTCACCTCGACGCTATGCTGCACGTCCGGGCGCACCACCAGCCAGCGCTGCACGATTTCCTCCAGCCACTGGGCAGCATTGATGGGTTGAGGCTGTTCCATGCGGCGGCGGTCGGCCGCGGCCACCATCGCCTGCAGGCGTTGCTTGCAGGTGTCGACCTGACTGCGCAGCAGGGCAAGATCATCCTCCAGCTGAGGGTCATTCCTGTCCTTGGCATCCTCGCGCATCTCGCTCAACAGCACCGCCATGGTGGAGAGCGGTGTGCCCAGCTCATGCGCAGTGCCGGCGGCCTGGCTGGCCACCGCCAATACCTGCTCGCTGCGCAGGGCGGCCTCACGCGTGGTGGACAGCGCCTGATCCCGGGTGCGCAGGGCATGGGCCATCTTGTAGATGAAGTAGGTCACCAGCGACGCCGACAGGCCGAAGTTCAGCCACATGCCGATGACATGCAGGCTGATGCGTCCACCCAGCTCATAGGTCGCCAGCTGCGGCACCGGCTCATAGAACACCATCAGGAAGCTGTAACAGCCCATGCCGACCGCGGCAATCACCCAGGCGTAGCGCCAAGGGAGCGTTGCGGCCGCCATGGTCACCGGCACCAGATAATAGGGCACGAAGGGATTGGTGGAGCCACCGGTATGGAAGAACAGCATCGTCAGACCGGCGATATCCACCAGCAGGTGAATCAGGTTCTCGGTGTCGGTGACGGGATGCGACTGCCCGAGGCGCCACCAGGTCGCGACATTGACCAGTCCCATCGCGATGATGATCGAGATGACGGGCAGCACATTGAGCTGAAAGCCGATGATCTCGAGCCCGAAGATGATCAGGATGAGAAAGCCGGTCCAGGTGATGCCGCGCGCGATGGTCAGACGAATGAGATTGCGGTGCGGCGTGGACAGTGGTGGCGGTAGCGGCTGATTCATGACGACTCCTGCGAGGAATGCGGCCATGATAGTGAATAAGGCTCATAAAGTGCAGCCCTGACGGTCAGTTAGCGCCAAGGCGCCATGCAATCCCCTGCGTTGCTTTCTCTTCGTTGCACCCTCTTCGTTGCACTCGTTTTGTGGCGCTCTCTTCGTGGTTCAAAGTTATCAGCCTCGCTCGAAGGAGCCACTCAGCCAGGGCGTCACGCGTGTCGGTGTGATGTCGGCCAGATGGGCCTCCCAACCCTCGACATGCGTGAGAGGCTGGCGCGGGTAGCTTCCCGCTGATCCGTTGCGGCCAGCGCTGCTTGACCAGGCGAGCCAGGGCGCATGGCGCTGCATGCCGGCGGGCAGTGTCGCAAGCTCCGGTAGCCAGCGGCTGACGTAATGACCGAGAGGATCATGCTGGCGTGCCTGCTTCATCATGTTGAAGTGGCGATCCCCGCGCGGATCGCGTCCGATACCCGCCAGATAGCGCCAGTTTCCCCAGTTGGAGGCGACGTCGTGATCCAGTAGCTGATGCTCGAACCAGGCCGCTCCCTGGCGCCAGTCCACGCCAAGGTCCTTGACCAGAAAGCTCGCCACGTTCTGGCGCATGCGGTTGCTCAGCCAGCCGGTCGCCGCCAGTTCGCGCATGCCGGCATCCACCCACGGTACCCCGGTCATTCCGGCCTGCCAGCGTTCAAGCGCTTCCGACGTCTGCGCATGGCTGCGCGGCCGAGCCGCGTCGTGGCCTGGGGACTCGCCCGTGAAGGTGTGCCTGCCCAGCCGTCGTGCATCCCAATGGAAGTATTCGCGCCATAAAAGCTCGACGCGGATCCAGTCGCTGTCCTTGAAGGCAGCCTGCGGATGCGCGCAGTGCTCGGGCAGCGTGGCCTGAAAGCGGTGCAGCGCGTCCAGTATCCGCCGCGGTGACAGACAGCCCAATGCCAGCCACACGGAGAAGCGGGTCGAGAAATCCGCGCCGCTGAGACGATTGCGGGTGGTCTTGTACTGGCCGGCGAAGGCCGGGCTCAGGTAATCCTGCAGGCGCTGCAAGCCGGCGGGCTCTCCGGGGGCAAAGGTGTATTCGCCACGGGTGTCGGCCTGCCAGTGGCGAGCCTTGAGCAGGTGCCTGGCCGTGCCCTGAAAACCTCGAGGGGCGGCCTCTGGCCAACCGGGGAGCGTGGATGGTACGTCCAGCGGGGCAGGCATGTCGGTGAGACTCGGGCGGGCCTTCTCCAGCTTGCGCCGGAAGGCACTGAAGCTCTCGGGGAGCGCGGCGAGTGGTTCCGGCAGCTCGTCTTCGTCCAGCAGCAAACCACTGTTCAATTGCCGCAGGCGACACTGGCTTGCCACCGCGCGTTGCTGGCGTTGTTCCACCACGCCCGTGGCGCGGCGCGTGATGACGCCCCGGCAGCCATATTGCCTTGCCAGTTGCCCAATCAGCTGTGCCGCGTCGCCGTGGAGGATCAGCAGGTCACTGCCGAGCGCCTGAAGTCGTGTGCGCAGCGATTCCAGGCTCCCGAGCAGGGCATGTTGCCGTCCCGTGCTGAGCGGCTGCAGGCGTGGCTCCCCGGGGCTGACGCTGCCGAAGGGCTGAAAGGTCGTCTCCGCCACCACATGCACGACCAGCAGGTGGGAGGCTTGCTCCTCGAGCGCGGCTTGCCACAACGGGTTGTCATCCAGGCGCAGGTCCTCGTTCAACCATACCAGCCAGGGATCAGTGGACGTCATCGCGCGCCTCCCGTGCCAGCTGGCGTGCGTTGCGACGACAGCGCTGACTGCAATGGCGTACGTCGTCCCAACAGTCCTGCCACTTCTTGCGCCACGTGAAGGGGCGCTGGCAGGTCTGGCACAGCTTGCTGGGCAGGTGCGGTTTGCGATGCATGCTGGCAAGGCTCCTTAAAAACAGTACGTAACCTATACCATGATTGTACATCATGCGAAATGGCGGCCAGGAAATCCCCTGTCATTCAGTTGATGAGCGCCTTGCATGCCTGCCTCAGTCGCCGCCCGGCAGTTGATCCAGTTGTCGCTCAAGAGTCTGCATGGTGAGCAGCAGATCACGGTATTGGCGTGCATTGACGGCGCCGAGCAGCTCATCCTCGAAACGCCGCGCTTCGGGAATCAGCTCGGCGAGCATGGCCTCGCCCTCGGCGGTCAGGACAAGCAACTGCGCACGCTGGTCCTGCTCGCTCGGGCGACGCAGGATCAGTTCACGGCTCTCCAGTGATTTGACGGCGCGCGAGACGCGTACCTTGTCCATGTGGGTGCGCAGGCTGATTTCCCGCGCGGTCATCGGCACGCCTCGGCTCAACCAGGCCAGCAGACGCCACTCGGCGACATTGATTGCGAAGCGCTCGCCATAGCGGGCGAACATCGCCTCACTGGTGCGCTCGGCCAGCCGGTTGAGGCGATAGGGCAGGAACTGGTCAAGATCCAGCTCGCAGCGGGGCGTGTCCTGTGAGGCATCCCCATCAAGGGCATCGCGCGCTTCGGGAGTGTCATCAGTGCGTTGCATCGAGAGTTACCTGTCTCGGTGAGAGGGCTGACTTGCATTGTCACGACAGTGCATGGCGGTCGGATCAGGTTACCGATGTTACCACTTTCGACAGCGAGCAAGACAAAAGTCGAGCAATTGAGCGATTGCCAAGGTTTGGATCTGTCTATATGGTTTCATATGTAACTAGTTGAGGGCGGTGGCGGCATGTCGTGCCGTGGATGCCCCAGGTCATCAGGAGCCGCGAGCCCACAAGGAGATGAATCGTCATGCGCGAGCGCAATGCTGAGTGTCATTATCACGCCGGTTTTCGAAATCATGTCTCCAGCGAGGCGTTGCCTGGCGCCTTGCCGCAGGGCCAGAACTCTCCCCAGCGTTGCCCCTATGGCCTGTACGCGGAGCAGTTGAGCGGCTCGGCCTTCACCGCGCCGCGTAGCCACAATCTGCGCAGCTGGCTTTACCGCATTCGGCCCTCGGTGGTGCAGGGCGCCTATCAGCCCATGGAGATGCCGCAGGTCGCCACCGCACCACTGGCCGAGGGAATGCCGGATCCCAACCCGATGCGCTGGGATCCCATCGCGTTCTGCGCCGGCGATTTTCTGGAAGGCCTGATCACGCTGGCGGTCAATGGGGATGCCCAGGCGCAGCAGGGCTGTGCCACGCACCTCTACGCCTTCTCTCGCGGCATGCAGCAGCGCTTTTTCTACAATGCTGATGGCGAATTGCTGATCGTGCCGCAGCAGGGTGCCATCGAGGTGCGCAGCGAGCTGGGCCTGCTGGAAGTCGCCAGCGGCGAGATCGTCGTGATCCCGCGTGGTATCAAGTTCCAGCTCAATCCGCTGGCGGGACACGCGGAGGGCTGTCGAGGCTATGTGGCCGAGAACTATGGCGCGCCTCTCGAGTTGCCCTCGCTGGGGCCCATCGGCAGCAATGGACTGGCCAATCCGCGTGACTTCCTCGCGCCATCGGCACGTTTCGAGGACGAAGCCGGTGACTTCACGCTGGTGGCCAAGTTCGGCGGGCGTTTCTGGCGCGCGAGCCTGGATCATTCACCGCTGGATGTCGTGGCCTGGCACGGCAACTACGCGCCCTACAAATATGATCTGGCGACCTTCAATACCATCAATACGGTCAGCTTCGATCATCCTGACCCCTCGATCTTCACCGTGCTGACATCACCGTCGGACACCGCCGGGGTCGCCAATCTCGACTTCGTGATCTTCCCGCCGCGCTGGATGGTCGCCGAGAACACCTTCCGACCGCCGTATTTCCATCGCAACCTGATGAGCGAGTTGATGGGGCTGATCCATGGTGAATATGACGCCAAACGCGAAGGTTTCCGTCCGGGCGGCGCGAGTCTTCACAACGCCATGACCCCGCATGGCCCCGATGCTGCCACCTTCGAGGCCGCCAGTCAGGCGGAACTTGCCCCCCGCTATCAGGGCAATACACTCGCCTTCATGTTCGAGAGTCGCTATCTGTTCCAGCCCACCCCACAGGCCCTGTCGTCGAGCGCTCGTCAGCGCGACTACGGCTCGGTCTGGCAGGGGCTCGCGTCTCACTTCACGCCTCACGCCACTCCTCAATTCACCCCCTGATTCACTCCTTAATTCACCCTGCATCAGTGATGACCTTTGACTGTTCATCGTCATCCGACCCCAGGCAATTCCTGCATTATTGCTCACGTTGCTCTTCAAGGAGGCACCCATGAAATTCGCTACCTACCAGGATGGTTCCCGTGATGGAACGCTGCTGCTGGTCTCCCGTGACCTGACCCGCGCCGTCAAGGTCGCGGATGTCGCCGCGACCCTGCAGGCGCTGCTGGAAGACTGGACGTCGCTGGCGCCCAGGCTCGAGCAACGCTACGCGGCGCTCAATGATGGCACGCTGACGGACGCCTTTGCGCTGGAAAGTCAGGCGCTGCATTCCCCGCTGCCGCGCAGTTATCAGTGGGCAGACGGCTCGGCGTATCTGAACCATGTTCAGCTGGTGCGCCAGGCGCGTGGCGCCGAGATGCCCGAGACCTTCTGGCATGACCCGCTGATGTATCAGGGCGGCAGCGACAGCTTCCTGGCCCCCAGCGCCGATATCGTATGTGTCAGTGAGGAGCATGGCATCGATTTCGAAGGCGAGATCGCCGTCATCACCGATGATGTGCCGATGCACGTCAGTCCGGAACAGGCCGAGGACCACATTCGCCTGTTGATGCTGGTCAATGACGTCAGTCTGCGTGGACTGATCCCCGGCGAGCTGGCCAAGGGCTTCGGCTTCTTCCAGGCCAAGCCGTCGTCAAGCTTCTCGCCCATCGCCGTGACGCCGGACGAGCTGGGGGATGCCTGGCAGCAGGGGCGCGTACATCTGCCGCTGAGCGTGCATCTCAATGGTGAGAAGTTCGGTGAGCCAGAGTCCGGGCCAGACATGATCTTCAGCTTCCCGCAGCTGGTGGCGCATGCCGCGAAGACTCGCCCACTGGGCGCCGGCGCGATCATCGGCTCAGGCACCGTGTCCAATCCCGGCAAGGATGGCGGCCCCGGCAAACCGATCAGCGAAGGGGGCGTGGGCTACAGCTGTCTGGCCGAAGTGCGCATGGTCGAGAAGATCCTGTTCGATGAGATTCGCACGCCCTTCATGCGTTTCGGTGATCGCATCCGCATCGAGATGTTTGATCGCGATGGCCAGAGCATCTTCGGCGCCATTGATCAGCAGGTGACGCAGTTGGACGCCTGATGGCGGCGTCGTGAGGCAGAGCTTCTCAGAGACATGTCTCGGGAAGACGTCGTGTGCCGGTAAGCCTCAAGCCAACTGGGTGCGAGGCAGTGCGAAGGGGCGGCCGGCATCCAACCGCGTCACAGGGGAGTGCAGCATGAGTTCAATGAGCCTGTATGGCTATTACCGTTCATCTACCAGCTATCGGGTAAGAATCGCGCTGGCGCTCAAGGGGATAGAGGTCGCTCAGGTGCCGGTCAATCTGCTCAAGGGCGAACAGCGCAGCGAGGACTATCTGGCCATCAACCCCCAGGGACTGGTGCCGACCCTGATGGTGGGAGATACCCCAACATCTGTGGCCCTGACCCAGTCGCTCGCGATCATGGAATATCTGGAGGAGCGCTGGCCCACCCCGGCGCTGTTGCCCTCAGCGCCGGAAGCGCGTGCGAAGGTGCGCTCACTGTGCCAGTTCATGGCCTGTGAGATGCATCCGCTCAACAATCCGCGCGTGCTCAATTATCTGACCGATCGGCTTGAGGTCACCCAGCAGCAGCGCCTTGAGTGGTACCGACACTGGGTCGCCGAGGGCTTCGCGCGTCTGGAAGTGATGCTGGCGGAAAGTGCAGGGCGTTTCTGCCATGGAGATAGCCCGGGCATGGCGGATGCCTGCCTGATGCCCCAGCTCTACAATGCGCGCCGCTTCGAGTGTGAACTCAAGGACTACCCGAGGATTCTGGCCATCGAGGCGGCCTGTCAGTCACTGGAAGCTTTCCAGCAGGCCCACCCCGAGCGTCAGCCAGATTGTCCGGCGGCTTGATCATTGTCGGTATCTCGACATGAAAGCGCCCGGCGGTCTCGACGGGGCGCTTTTATGTCTCAGGCCATCGTCTCAACGACAGCACTTGCTGGAGTTGTCGCTGCTGACGGGTGTCTGCTCGACCACCACGGCAGACGTGGGTGGGGCGCAACAACTGCGGGTGGCGCAGGATGATGGCGGAGCGTAAGGGGCTTGGGAGCTTGCGTCTTGCTCATGCGCAGCTTGCACGCTTTCGGCCTGCTTGGCTTCGCGCAGCTCAAATCGCGCATCGCGTATGACCTGCCAGGCGGACTGCAGGAAGAGTGCGGCAATCGCCGCCCCCAGCAGCACATCCGGCCAGCGGGAGCCTGTCCAGCCGACCAGTAGTGCGGCGCCGAAGACCGAGGCATTGGCGATGATGTCATTGCGTGAACACAGCCAGGTGGAGCGCATGTTCAGATCATCCGACTTGAAGCGCCACAGCAGACCGAAGCAGACCAGATTGACGGCCAGTGCCAGCAGGGCGAAGGCGCCCATGCCGTGTGCGGCGGGGGCGACGCCATGGAGGGCCTGATAGCCCGCCTCGCCAAGGACGATCACGCCCAGCGCCAGCATCACGATACCTTTCACCAGCGCGCTCAACGCACGTTCACGCACGCTGCGGTGCAGGACGTAGAGGGTCAGGGCGTAGACGCTGGCATCGCCGAACATGTCGAGTGAATCCCCCAGCAGTGCGGTGGAGCCCAGCCACCAGGCTGCGGTGAATTCGATGAAGAACATGCTGGCATTCAGAGCCAGCAATATCTTGAGCACCTTGCCCTGAGAGGCTCTGAGCTCTGCCAGCTCGCCGGACTTGCTTTCGCAACAGCTTTTCATAAGGGGTCTTGGCCTCCTGTCGTATTGCTGACAGCATGGAGGTTATAGTCACTATAAGGTCAAGCCTCATGACACAAGGATCCGAGCGCGAGCCGGGAACAGCAGCACAAGACCCGCAAAGCTCCGGGGCTGTCACAGGGGCGATGAGCATCGGTCAGCTGGCCAAGGCCTCAGACGTCCAGGCGGTGACGATCCGCTACTACGAGAAGCAGGGGCTGTTGGCCCCGCAGCGGCGTGCGGCCAACGGCTATCGTGAATATGGCAATGCACAACTGCGCCGGTTGACCTTCGTCCGCCGTTGTCGGCGTCTGGGTTTCTCGCTGGATGATATCCGCGCCTTGTTGGGACTGGCGGACCAGCAGGCGTTGCCGTGCGATCAGATAGACGCGCGCATCGAGGCGCAGCTGGCCGAGGTGCGCAAGCGTCAGCGCGACCTCGCCGTCATGGAGGAGGAGTTGCAGCGCCTGACACATTGCTGTGCCGGCGGGGTGGTGGCGCAGTGCCGTATCGTCGAGTCACTGTCCGAGAGCGAGGAGTAAGGCCCCGGCAGGCAGTTAACTGTTGCCAGGGCTGGGTCAAGGAGGGGGGAAGTCAGGCGGGTTCAGGCGGTGCCAAGCCGGGTCAGACGCCGCAGGACTTGCGGGCGAGTTCCTCCGCGACCAGTTCCGTGACATCGATCAGTGTCTTGGCGGGGGCTGCGTCGTTGCCTGACGAGCTGACCGTCCTGACGGGAATCAGTGGCAGCTCGGTGCAGGCCAGCAGCACGGTGTCTGCCGACAGGCTCTCCAGCAGCGCATGAAAGCGCTGGACCACGCTCGGGTCATCGCCGCCATGCGCCTTCACGTCATAGATGATCTGATGCAGCAGGTGTGGGTCGGCGGGCACCTCGACTTCCACTACCTCCGCCAGTGCCCGATAGGGTGACCAGTCCCCCATGTCCGTCACGGATTTCGCGCCCAGCAGCGCCACCTTGCTCAAGCCGTCGCGCCGCACCCTGTCGATGACGACATCGCTGAACGACACCAGCTGGGCATTCAATGTCAGGGCCTCCAGCTGGGGCTGATAGTAGTTCAGCGTATTGCAGGCGATGGCGTAGTAGTCGACATGCTCGGCGAGCTTGTGGGCGCTGTCGGCCAGCGCCTCCCACACCTGTTGGTCATGAGTCTCGAGCTCCATGGACAGCCCGAGCGCCGGCTGGGAGATCAGGTGGACGTGTGGCGCATCCAGATCTCCCCGATAGCCAGGCCCGATACGGGCCTTGTTGGCGATCAGCAGCTTGTTCCAGAGGTCCAGTCCGGCATCCGGGCCGGAGCCGGTGAGGATGCCGATCACGTTGCGTTGGCGCAGCTCAGTATCTTGCATGGCGGTATCCGTCGTCTGTTGCGGGGCAGGCGGTGAAGGTTCAGTCGAGGGCAGCTCAGTCAAGAGCAGCTCAGTCAAGAGCAGCTCAGTCAGGGGCAGATCAGTTGGCTGAACTTGAGACTGAACTTGGGGCTGACGCTGACAGTGAGGAGCGCACAGCGGGCGTGTCGCCGGTGGCTTCGTCCTGCGCGCTCGCCTGGCCTGCCGGGCTGAAACGTCGGCCCCAGCCAGTGGCGATGGAGACACTCATCACGGCCAGCAGGACCCAGGCGTAGAGCACCCAGGGCGTCAGATCGAGCGGCATCAGGGCCGGCACGCCGGGGAAGGTTTCGGCGGCTTTCATGGATAGCCCGGAGGCGAACAGCAGTGCGGCGGACCAGGGCAGCGAATAGACCAGGGTGCAGGACATGCTGTCGATGATGTTGGCGCGACGGTAAGGGCTCAGGCCGAAGCGTTCACCGACCGGTTTGGCGTAGGACAGGCCGACCGCGAGGATCGCCGGGGCATTGATGCTCATCAGCGAGGACATCAGCAGCGAGAGCCCGGCCGAGGAGGCTTCCGCGCCACGCGGTGTGCGCACGACCCCCTTGAGCGCATTGATGAGCTTCTCACTGCCCCCGCCATCGAGCATCAGGCGAATGCCCGCCGACAGCAGGATCACCAGAATCGACAGGTCTGCCATCCAGCCGGCCACGCCGTTGATCAGCGCACCATTCTCGACCGACACGAAACCGCTCAGGGTGTTGAGGCCGGTGAGCATCGCCACCAGCATGCCGGACAGAATCCCCACGGTGGTGGCGAAGATCACATCGCCTTTCTTCATGGCCACGTAGATGGCAGCCAGGGCGGGCAGCAACATCACCAGGCCCTTGGGGTCCATGTGCTCGGCCAGCTGTTCATGCGCGACGACCAGCGGCGTCGTTTGCTGCGTCAGACTGATCAGCACCATCACCACGAGCGTGATGCTGCCGGCCACCAGCGTGAAAGGCAGTCGGGAGCGAACCACGCCGCCGATGTCAGCGCCCTGACTCGCCGCCGAGGAAATGGTGGTATCGGAGATGGGCGCCAGGTTGTCGCCGAAGGCGCCGCCGCCCACGATGGCCCCTGCCAGCAGCAGCGGGTCGGCTCCCAGCATGACGCCTGCGGGATAGAGCACGCCCATGCCCGCGGCGATGGTGCCGAAGCCGGTGCCTGCCGCGGTGGCGAACAGGGCGCAGGAGAGGAAGGTCACGACGAGGAAGGCCGTACCGGTGGCACCGGTGTGATAGGCCGCCCACAGGATGCCGTCCACCAGTCCCGAGGAGCGCAGTACCGTGGCGAAGATGCCGGCAAAGATCCACGCCGCCACCGGGGCGATGGCCACCTTGCTGGCCATGCCCTTCATGATGGTGTCGCTGTAGACGGACTTGTCACGGGCAAACAGGAAGGTGACCAGCAGGCCGGCGAGAATGCCGACCCACATGCCCTGGATGGTCGGCTCCTCCAGGCTGGTGGCCACATGGATGGCCGTGGTGATGAAGCACAGGATGGGCAGGAACGAGACCCAGGGCCCGCCGTGGAACGTGAGTTTGGATGCAGGAGTCATGCGATAGCCTCTTTTATGGTTATTACTATCTGCGTGTGAGGGACTTCTGCATTGCATCATTCACTCGTGAGGCGCGGAATTTGACGACCTGACTCAAGGTGGCGCACTCAGACGCACTATCTGATACAGACTGCGCCTGACGCGCTCTGGGTCATGGCGGGTGGGCGGCGTAGACTGAGGCTCTATCCCGGCGCGAGACAGACCCATGAACGAAGACCTGGCCCTCAATCTGCGGCTGCTGTGCAGCTACTACCGATCCATCGCCGAAGTGAGTCGGCGGCTCGAGATCAGTCGGCCACAGTTCAATCGATATCTGAGCGGTCAGTACCGGCCCGCTGCGCATACGCTGCGACGGATCTGCGAGTTCTTCGGGGTGGAGGAGCACGAGATCCTGCTGCCCAATCGTCAGTTCCAGCGTCTGGTGCAGGTGCGCCCCAAGCCGCGCGAGAGTCACGCCACGCGTGTGGAGAGCGAGCCGCTGGCGCAGCTGAGACGCTCGGGCGCCTCCGAGCTGAGCCGCTATGTGGGCCACTACTATGAGTACTATCTGTCGATGTCGTCGCCGGGGCGGATACTGCGGGGGCTGGTGTCCATCATCCAGCGTGAGGATGGCGTCTATTACCAGCGTCTTGAGCGCTTGGTCGAGCGCGAGTCGTCCGGCGTCGGCGTGTCACACTGCAAGTATCAGGGGATGGCGTTCTATCTGAGCGATCGCATCTTCATGACCGACTACGAGTCGATGACCGGCAATGAGATCACCCAGACCATCCTCTACCCGACCTTCACCAGCCGTGTGTCGCGCCTCAAGGGGCTGCGGATCGGGGTATCGGCAAGTGGTGACCGCACGCCGGCCAGCACTCGCGTGCTGCTCGAATATCTCGGGCGTGATATCCGGGTTCGCTGCGCGCTGAAGCAATGTGGCCTCTACCCCCTGGACAGCGACGAGATCGAGGATGCCATCCGCCACGAGATCCTCAATGATCAGGCGCCGGTGGGCGAGGGGCCCTGGCATTTTCGCGCGCGCAAGGATGACTGAAGGCCGCTGATCGCGCTCGCCTCTGTTGCCGCGCCGCGCCAGCCGCTACAATGCGCGCCATTCGTCTTGTTCTGCTATTCACCCAACAGTGCGCGCGGCGTGCCTCACGTCGGGCCGGATGCCTTTCAGCTCATGTCAGATTCCCAGATTGCCAAGGCGGCGGATGTGCGCCGTACATTCGCCATCATCTCTCACCCGGATGCCGGTAAGACCACCATTACCGAGAAGCTGCTGCTGTTCGGGAATGCCATCCAGATGGCCGGCTCGGTCAAGAGCAAGCGGGCCGATCGCCACGCGACCTCTGACTGGATGAAGATGGAGCAGGAGCGTGGCATCTCCGTGACCACCTCCGTGATGCAGTTCCCCTACAAGGACCGCATGGTCAACCTGCTGGATACCCCCGGGCACGAGGACTTCTCCGAAGATACCTACCGGACGCTGACGGCCGTCGACTCGGCGCTGATGGTTATCGATGGTGCCAAGGGTGTCGAGGACCGCACCATCAAGCTGATGGAAGTCTGCCGCCTGCGCACCACGCCGATCCTGACCTTCGTCAACAAGATGGACCGCGAGACGCGTGACCCCATCGAGGTGATGGACGAAGTCGAGACGGTGCTCAACATCCAGTGTGCGCCGATGACCTGGCCGATCGGCGTCGGCAAGGGCTTCAAGGGCGTCTATCACCTGCTCAATGACGAGATCCATCTCTACAAGCAGGGTCAGGGCAACCGCATCCCCGATGACGTGCGCATCAAGGGCCTCGATAGCCCCGAGGCCATCGAAGTGCTGGGTGAGGACCTGATCGAAGAACTGAGCATGGAAGTCGAGCTGGTGCGCGGCGCCTCTCACGAGTTCGATCTTGAGGCCTATCGTCGCGGTGAGCTGACGCCGGTCTACTTCGGTACCGCCATGGGCAACTTCGGCGTGCGCGAGATGCTCGACGGCTTCGTCGAATATGCCCCGCCGCCCCAGCCGCGCGATACCGATACCCGCGAAGTCACGGCCCACGATGAGCGTTTCACCGGCTTCGTGTTCAAGATCCAGGCCAACATGGACCCGAAACACCGTGACCGTGTCGCCTTCCTGCGTGTCTGCTCCGGCAAGTACGAGAAGAACATGAAGATGCGCCATGTGCGCATCAACAAGGACGTCAAGATTCCTGACGCCCTGACCTTCATGGCGGCGGACCGCTCCCACGTGGAAGAGGCCTGGCCGGGCGATATCATCGGCCTGCACAACCACGGCACCATCCAGATCGGTGACACCTTCACCATCGGCGAGGACATGCGCTTCACCGGCATTCCGCACTTCGCGCCGGAACTGTTCAAGCGCGTGCGCCTGAAGGACCCGCTGAAGATGAAGGCGCTGCAGAAAGGCCTGCAGCAGCTCTCCGAAGAGGGCGCGACCCAGGTCTTCCAGCCGTTCGACAACAACGACCTGATCGTCGGTGCCGTCGGTACGCTGCAGTTTGATGTGGTCGCTCACCGTCTGAAGGAAGAGTACAAGGTCGAGTGCATCTATGAGGCGATCAATGTGCAGACCGCGCGCTGGATCTACTGCGATGACACCAAGATGCTGGAAGACTTCAAGCGCAAGGCCAGTGCCAACCTGGCCTACGACGGCGGCGGCTGGCTGACCTACATCGCGCCGACCCGCGTCAACCTGCAGCTGACCCAGGAACGCTGGCCGGACATCACCTTCCGCGCGACCCGTGAGCACTGAGACAGTTGCCACAACGGCGTTGCCCTAGCGGCGATGTCGTAATGGCGTTGCCATAGCGACGCTGCGATAGGGAGACTGTCGATCACGCCATGAAGAACGCCACCCCTCGGGGTGGCGTTTTTTTATGCCCGGATAGAAGGTGGCGTTTTTCGTGGCCAGACATGCGTGTAACCCTACGTTTACACAGCCAACCCATCGCGCGGCATCAGCACGGCATAATGTTCGGGTCATGTTGTCTTGCTGGCATCCATGTGATGAAGCTTGCTAAGACGAAGGTCGGTAGGGCGCAGACAATGACAACAACAATGGCGTGGGATGTGTCTCAGTGCGGGCCATGCATGATGCGTGGCAATCCACCGGATGGTTAGCGAGTGACAGGAGATGACAGATGTCCGGATTCATGCAGGAATTTCGTGATTTTGCCGTCAAGGGAAGCGTCGTCGACATGGCGGTCGGAATCATCATCGGCGGGGCATTCACACTGATCGTCAAGAGTCTGGTCGGTGACATGCTCAACCCGCTGATCGGGCTTCTGATCGGCGGAGTCGATTTCGCCAACTTCTTCGTCGTCCTCAAGGAAGGCGCTCAGGCCGCGCCTTATGCCAGTCTCGAGGCCGCCAAGGAAGCGGGAGCCGTCACGCTGAACTATGGCTTGTTCATCAATGCCATCATCAGCTTCGCCCTGGTGGCGCTGGCGGTATTCGTGTTGATCCGCCAGATCAACAAGCTCAAGAAGGAAGCCGAGGAAGCGCCGGAAGAGATCACCGACAAGGATTGCCCGTATTGCCTTTCCAAGGTGCCGCTGGCGGCGACCCGTTGTGGTCATTGCACCTCCGAGCTGGCGCCGGCAGCGCCGGTGGAGGCGGCCTAGGCCATCTGCGCCAGTCACGACGACTGACGGAGCATTATCGACAATCGTCCTCAAGAGGCCGGCCACCAGGCCGGTCCCTTCGTTTGTCTGACACCCGCTGATATAGCACGATGGCTGTACGACCATCACCGGGAGATTCCATGCTGATTGACAGCCATTGCCATCTGGATTTCGCTGACTTCATGCCGGATCGTGAGGCGGTCATCGCGCGTGCCGAGCAGGAAGACGTCTCGGCCTTCGTGGTGCCCGCCACCACGGTGGCAAGCTTTTCGGCAGTGCTGGCGCTGGTGGATTCATCGGCGCGTATCTTCGGTGCCCTGGGACTGCATCCCTATTTTCTGTCCGAGCATGGCGAGGGCGCGCTGGCGGCGCTTCATCAGGCCCTTGATCAGCATGCTGGCCAGATCGTCGCGTTGGGCGAATGTGGCTTCGATGCGCGACTGGCCGATCATGACGCCCAATGGAATCTGTTCGAGGCCCAGCTGAGCATGGCACGCGAATTCTCCTTGCCTGTCATCGTGCACTGCGTGCGCGCCAATGACGAAGTCGCCAAGCGCATCAGGCAGGCACGACTCACCCGTGGCGGCATCATCCACGCCTTCGCGGGCAGTCAGGTGCAGGCGGAGCGCTTTCTCGAGCTTGGCTTCGTGCTGGGGCTGGGCGGCAGCGTGACCTACCCGCGTGCCAACAAGCTGCGCGGAGTGGTGGCGTCACTGCCCGACGATGGCTTCGTGTTGGAAACCGATAGCCCCGACATGCCGTTGTGCGGGTTTCAGGGTCAGCGCAATGAGCCATCGCGAGTGGCGAAGGTCGCGGAAGTGGTGGCGGAACTCCGCTCGAGCAGTCGCCACGATATCGCGTTATCCACGACGACGAATGTGCAGCGTATTCTTCAACTGAACGTCTGATCTAGACTGACCTCATTGGGCAGGCGACAGCCTGCCGACCCGATTCAGGAGGTCGCCTCATCATCGGTAAATCAATGTCAGATTCTTCAGCATCGCGTTCCTCCTCTCGTGTGCCGGCACACGAGTCTTCTGCTGTCTTCGCGCACGCCTCACTGCCTGCTGGCCCCCGTTATCGGATGTACCTGCTGCCGCTGCTGTTGCTGGCGGCATTGCTGGCCACCGCCTGGTTGACGGCCAGCCAGATCACGCAATCCCGCGAGGCGGATCGTGAGTCCGACAGGCAGCGCCTGGCCTTATGGGTCAAGAGTGAACAGCGCCTGCTCAAGGGGCAGTTGCAGGAGAACGGCTACTGGGAAGAAGCCGTGACCAAGTTTCTGCGCGAGCCCGAGCTTGACACGACCTGGCTCGAATACATGTATGGCCCCGAGTTCGCCATCAATACCGGCATACATCTGATCTCCGCCGTGCATGGCGATGGGCAGGTGGCAGCCTGGACGCAGCACAATGCCGGGTCCCCGGGGTCCGACTGGCTGGGCAAGCAGCCGGTGAGCTGGCGACGTGCGCTCGCCCCCGTCATGCAGGTTGCCCGCCAGACACCGACACAACCTCAGCTGGCCTGGTTGATGGTCGACAACCAGCCGTGGCTGATCGGCATGCAGGGGCTCTACGAGGATGAGGAGGCCTTGCCACCGCGGAACGAGCAGGGGCTGTTGATTCTGGGCATGCCGCTTACGGCAGATCTGCTGGATGAGCAGGCGGTCGTGCTGGGCTTGAAGGGGCTGCAGGTGGTCAGCAACGCCATGCCGCAGCCCATCGCGGCGCAGCAGGTTTGCGTTGCCTTGCCCGCGTCCGGCCGTGCCGATCGCTACAACCATGCCAAGGCCTGCTGGCAGGATGAAAACCGCGTCGCTCAGCTGGTGCAGGAGATGGGCACTCCGCTGGCGGTATTGCTGTTGGTCATCCTGTTGGCGGGCTTGGGGACCCTTGGCATGTTGGTGCGCGACAGTCAGCGCCGCAGGGCGAGTCGGGCCTATGGTGCGCAACTTGAGCATCAATACCAGCGTCACAGCATTCTCAATCAGCAATTCCTGAGCGTCCCCTATGAAACCCACACGCCGCAGAATGCGCGTGCGTCCCTCGCCCAGTATCTACAGCGCGTGCGCGAGATGCTGGGGGCGGAGATCATCATCTATCGTCGTGAGGTGGGGAACCCCAACGCCGGCTACCTGATTCTGCAGAGTCATGATGAGCGCGAGTGGTTGAGTGAGGCATCGTTGCGACGTGATCCTCTCTGGCGCCTGCCGGTGGGGCGTGTGTGTGTGTCAGCCGATGATCGCTCGCGGCGCTCTGGCGATGGGAGCGTCGACAAGAGTGTCGGTGAGCAGGAAGATCGCGCGCTGCAGTTATGTCAGCGACTGGGCGCCAGTCAGCTGATGGGCTATTCGGTCTCGCCGCACCCCGGGCGCAGCGAATTGCTGCTGGTGGCCAGTCGCGGCCATCGGCTCAACGCCGCCGAGATGATGCCGTTGCTGGACATGACACTCGATACGCTGGTGGTACGTGGACTGGAGCAGGAGCGTGTGCTGCTACAGCATCAGTTGCTCGAGGAGCGTGAGACGGATATCGACACCGGTCTGCTCAGCCGTGAGGGCATGCTGCGTCTGATCAGGATGCGGATTGATCAGCTGGGTGAGGTCGCGCCGATGGAGGGATTCGTGCTGATAGCGCTGCGTATCGGCGGGCTGCAGGTGCTCTACGATCATAAGGGCGCTGAGCCGGGCAATTACCAGCTCGAGCAGATCCAGGGGCGCATTGCCCCCTTGCTGGGCAATTCCGGTGATGTGGCGCGTCTCGAGACCGACAGATTGCTGATCATGGTCCAGCGCCGGCTGCTTGAAGCGACGCGTGGCGGTATCAGTGGCTGGCTGGATAACCTGCTGAACGCCGTGCGCGACAAGGTCACACTCAATGATGAGGTGATCTATCTGCAGCCGAGTCTGGGCATCACGCGCTATCCAGAGGATGGCCATCAGGTGGATGCGCTGGTCTATCGCGCCGAGCGTGCCTTGCACGACACTCAGCAGTGCAAACGTGAATGGCATTTCTTCGATGAGGAGGCGGAGCGTGAGTTGCGTCGCCTCAAGCAGCTGGAGGCAGAATTCACTGTCGCGCTGCGTGAGAATCAGCTCAGACTCTTCGTGCAGCCGATCGTTGACGGACGTACTGGTCGCTTGCAGCTGTCGGAGGCGTTGATTCGCTGGCAGCACCCGGAACATGGCTTGATGGGCTCGGCGGATTTCGTGGCGATCGTCGAGTCCGCACGCCTGGATGTCGCGCTGGGGCGCTGGGTGCTCAAGGAAAGCATCGCGACCTTGATGCGCGTGCACGAAAGTGGCCACGAGCTGCATCTGAGCGTCAACGTGACCGTGCGCCACATGATGGACAAGCGCTTCCTGTCGGACCTGGAAATGTTGTTCCGGCACCCGGAGCTGTGTGAGCGCCTGACGCTTGAACTGGTAGAGAGCCAGCTGCCGGAAGATATTCAGACCCTGGCCGTGCTGTTCCAGGCCATACGGGCTCACGGAGTGGCATTGGCACTGGACGATTTCGGCACGGGCTACTCCTCGCTGTCACAGCTGCAGCGACTGCCGTTCGACAAGCTCAAGATCGATCGGCAGTTCGTGACGGCGCTGGGCTCCAGCAAGGGGCAGGCCATGATCGAAGCGATGCTGGGGCTGGCGGAGGCCTTCCATCTTGCGGTGGTGGCCGAAGGCATCGAGACGCCAGAGCAGCGAGCGGAATTGCTCGCGCATGGCTGCTCCCTGCATCAGGGCTATCTCTATGCACGACCGATGCCGGTGCAGGAGCTGATCGAGCACCTGATCGCAGGAGATGGCTGGCTGCCGGAAGGGCTGTGAGCCCCGGCAGGTGCGTGAGGTCTGCAATCCGTGAAAGACAAAAGCCCCGCACCTTGGCACGTGCGGGGCTTTCCTGTGGCGGCTTTGCAGCGATCAGTCCCTCAGGGAGATCAGCCTTTCAAGCCGTACCCTTCAGCCCTTGAGCTGCTCCGGGTCGCGACGCTCGACGGCATAGGGCAGCGCGCTGCGCTCAAGCTGGGTGCCATCTTCCAATGCCAATGCGATCTCTTCATCGCGCAGGCTGATCACGGCCAGCAGCTCCAGACGTCCCTGCTCATCATGGGCTGCCTGCAGCACTTCGCCGAGGGACTTGCCGTCGGGGCTTGTGACCTTGCTGCCTACCGCCGGCAAGTCGGCCGGCTGCGCCGTCTTCAGGCGTTGCAGGCGCTTCTTGACCTGGCCGCGGAAGTGGGCGCGTGCCACGACTTCCTGACCGGTATAGCAGCCCTTCTTGAAGCTGATCGCGGCGAGGGCTTCCAGATTGAGCATCTGTGGCAGCCAGCTGTCAGTCTGCGCGGAAGTGACCCACTGCAGACCGGCGCGGATATCTTCCAGGCACCAGCGGGTGTCGTCGCTGGCGGCCACATCGCGCGCGAAAAGCGTCGTCGCGAGGTCTGCCAGGGCGGCATGCGGGCCGACCAGTATCGCGCGCGGGGTATTGCCTGACGGCTGGCGCGCCAGCGCGCAGGCCTGCGGTTCTTCGCCCTCGCTCGACTGCAGGGGCGACGGGAGGACCGAGCGCATGGCCAGGTCATGCTCGGCCAGCGCAGGTGCCGCCAGGGCGTCGGCACAGGCCGCCAGAGTCTGCTCGCCGAGCAGGCCGAGCACGCTCAGCTCACTCGACACCTCCAGCGTCACCTTGTAGAAGGGCGCGAACTTGGCCAGATGGGCACGCAGCGGTTCGGCGGTGCCAGCCGGCATCACCAGCCACAGGCGCTCTTCGCTGACGCGCAGCAGCTGAGCCATGGCCAGAATGCGTCCCTTCGGGGTGCAGAAGGTCGTCAGCGGCGCCAGCTCGCCATCGACCAGACTCAGCTGCTGTGAGGTCTGTCCCTGCAGAAAGCGTTCGCCATCCTTGCCGCAGACCTCGAGTACCTCGAAATTGCCCAGCGGAGTCAGTGCATTCTCGGCCAAGGCACGGTCGGCTACGCCAACGTGAGGCATGTCAGCGAGTGGCATGGAGGCGTCGGCTGGCTCACCCAGCGTCAGGCGACCGTCCTCGCCGAGCTGGTAGCCGTGGTCTTGCATCAGGGTCTTAAAGGGATTCATCTACCACCATCCTGTTGCGAAGGAGTGAACTGCCGGTGGCGCACTGGCAACCATGCGGCATGTCGGATGCCCGCATTGTCACGCGCCAGCTGGCGGCTGTCAGCCCCTTGTGCCACATGTGGCCTCAAAAGAACGGGCAAATCAGTGTTCCCGTCCTGACAGGCGTTTCTCGGGCCTTGCTCGCGACGAGTCTGATGCGCGCTGACTGTCAGGCAACCGTGCTATTCTTGACGGCTGCAATGCGCCGCGGCGCCCCTTTTTTTCTGCATGACAGGAATGACACGATGGCCAGCTTTTCTCTTACTCTGATCGGCGTCGAGAGCGTCAAGGACGTCAACAAGGTCACCACGGCGCTGATGATGATGGATGGCGTCAAGGAAGCCGAGGTCGGACGTGGCTTTGCCGAAGTCGACGGTCAGGTGCGTTATGACGCGCTGGTCAAGACGGTCGAGAAGGCCGGTTACAAGGTCAAGTGACCGCAGTGCGGTGACGCTGGACAGGCGGGAAACAGGTAACGTCTCACGAGCGGGATCACGGATAGATCAGCGACAGGGAGGTGACGAATGAGCATCGAGGTAATCAGCCGTCGGTCAGGCAGCTTCGTGCAACGGGTACAGGTCGCAAGCTTTGATGAGTTGCTGGTCGATGTGCCGGCGGTGGTCGGTGGCGACGAGAGCGCCCCGGACCCGCATGACTACTTCGACCTGTCGCTGGGGGCCTGCAAGTCGATCACCGTGCAGATGTACGCTCGGCGCAAGGGCTTGCCGCTGGCGGGAATCACCACCACGGTGGACCGGGACGACAGCGACGAGCGCCGTGGCAGCAACAGCGAATATCGTCTCACGGTCAGCATGCAGTTCCTGGCCGAGGAGGGCCATGAGCTGGACGCCGAGACCCGCGCGCGCCTGATCGAGATCTCCGAGCGTTGCCCCATTCATCGCCTGATGACCAGCACTCGGGTCTCGGTGACCAGTCGAGAAGCGCCCGCGAGCGAATGATGCCGCCGGGCAATCATCTGCCTGTCGTCAGTTGAAGACCCGACTGATTGCCACCATTGAGAGCGCATGAGCAAACCATTTCGCATCGATTCCAAGTTTCAGCCGGCCGGTGACCAACCGGCGGCCATCGAGAAGCTGATCACCGGCCTGGACGCGGGCCTGGCGCATCAGACCCTTCTGGGCGTGACCGGCTCCGGCAAGACCTTCACGGTGGCCAACATCGTGGAGCGCCTGCAGCGCCCGGCCATCGTCATGGCCCCCAACAAGACGCTGGCGGCGCAGCTATACGGCGAGTTCAAGTCGTTCTTCCCCGACAACGCCGTCGAATATTTCGTCTCCTATTACGATTACTACCAGCCCGAAGCCTACGTCGCCTCCTCGGACACCTTCATCGAGAAGGATGCCTCGATCAACGACCACATCGAGCAGATGCGTCTGTCGGCGACCAAGGCGCTGCTGGAACGCCGCGATGCGATCATCGTGGTCTCCGTCTCGGCCATCTACGGTCTGGGTGACCCGGATCAATACCTGAAGATGCGCCTGCACTTCAATCGTGGCGAGCAGATCGATCAGCGCGCCTTCCTCAGGCGTCTGGCGGAGTTGCAGTACACTCGCAACGACATGGATTTCCGGCGCGGTACCTATCGGGTGCGCGGCGATGTGATCGACATTTTCCCGGCCGACTCCGAAGAGCAGGCGGTGCGTGTCGAGCTGTTCGATGACGAGATCGATTCCATCCGGCTGTTCGATCCGCTGACCGGTGAAGTGGCCGAGTCGGTGCCGCGCATGACCATCTATCCCAAGAGCCACTACGTGACACCGCGCGAGACCATCGTCGCCGCGGTCGATCACATCAAGGAAGAGCTGGTCGAGCGCCTCGATTACCTGCGCAAGCACGACAAGCTGGTCGAGGCCCAGCGCCTGGAGCAGCGCACCCTCTATGACATCGAGATGATGATGGAGCTGGGCTACTGCAACGGTATCGAGAACTACTCGCGCTATCTGTCGGGGCGTGATCCCGGCAATGCGCCGCCGACATTCTTCGACTACCTGCCCAAGGACGCGCTGGTCTTCATCGATGAGTCCCACGTCAGCGTGCCGCAGGTCGGCGGCATGTACCGCGGTGACCGTTCGCGCAAGGAAACGCTGGTGGAGTACGGCTTCCGCCTGCCGTCGGCCCTCGACAACCGCCCGATGAAATTCGAGGAGTGGGAGAGCATCCTGCCGCAGACCGTATTCGTCTCGGCGACGCCTGGCCCCTACGAGGAAGAGCATGCCGGCCAGGTGGTGGAGCAGGTGGTACGTCCCACCGGGCTGCTCGATCCGGTCATCGAGGTGCGTTCGGCCTCGACCCAGGTGGATGACGTCCTCTCGGAGATTCGCGCGCGCACCAAGGTCGGCGAGCGCGTGCTGATCACCACGCTGACCAAGCGCATGTCGGAAGACCTGACCGAATATCTGGGCGAGCACGACGTGCGGGTGCGCTATCTGCACTCCGACATCGACACCGTCGAGCGCGTCGAGATCATTCGTGACCTGCGTCTGGGCAAGTTCGATGTGCTGGTCGGCATCAACCTGCTGCGTGAGGGCCTCGATATTCCGGAGGTCTCGCTGGTGGCGATCCTGGATGCCGACAAGGAGGGCTTCCTGCGCTCGGAACGCTCCCTGATCCAGACCATCGGCCGCGCGGCGCGTAACGCCAACGGCAAGGCCATCCTGTACGGGGACCGCATCACCGATTCCATGCAGCGGGCCATCGCCGAGACCGAACGCCGTCGCGAGAAGCAGATGGCCTTCAATGACGAGCACGGCATCACGCCGCGCACCATCACCAAGTCGGTGGCGGATATCATGGAAGGTGCCCAGGCGCCGGGCCGCAAGAGCAGCCGTCGCAAGGGCAGTGAGCGTCAGGTGGCGGAAGAGACGCCGGACTACGCCGCGCTGGCGGCCGAAGGCCCTCAGGCGCTCGAGAAGGAGATCAGCCGTCTCGAAGATGCCATGTTTGCCGCGGCCAAGAATCTCGAGTTCGAGGAAGCCGGGCGACTGCGCGACCAGATCAACGATGTTCGCAATCGCCTGATCGCGCTGGGCTGACGCTACTCTCCATCCCCCAGCATTCGCGTTGCCAAAGGCATGACCCTGCGCGCCCGACGATGTCATCCATCGTCGGGCGCGTGGCGTTCAGGGCTGGCGGGTATCTGGCGGGGAAGTGCCATCAGCAAGTTATCCCGTTATTTTGCCTGTTGCCTTGCAGCTCGTCGCATTGCAGTTCAGTGCATGGCTCAGGAGCAACCGGTTGCTCGGGGAGGGCGGCAGGATTGCTTCTCTTACAACCTTGGGCGTAGCCGGGCAGGGGGCTGCGGCGCGTCCTGATGGTGCAAGTGGAGAGGGAAATCCTGTTATCCGCGTGTTGGCATGTGCCAATGACTGGCTTTGATCGGGTTTTCCGAGGATTGTCTGGCCACATTGGAAAGCGTGGTGCTTTTCGCTATTGGCAGGCTGCCGAGCCGCATTCATGAGCGCCCAAACGGTCACTTTACATGCGTATTCGCTGCTGCCAATAATGCTTTCAAGGCATTCCTGACGTGTCGACCCCCTGCCTGCAGGCTGGCAGCGGCGCACAAGGTCAGCGAATGACAGACACTGTCGCCAGCCTTTTTCGGTCAGCCCAGCGCTGCCACCAGGCGTCAGTCAGGTCTGCCCGGCCGTAGTACAACAATAATCGGGAACAGGAATTCTCATCATGATGCGCAGGTCTCTTCTCGCTCTCGGTATCGCCGCGGCGATGTCCACCCAGGCTCAGGCCGATATCACCATCGCCATGGCAGGCCCGGTCACGGGGCCGGTCGCCCAGTACGGTGACATGCAGTTCATCGGTGCCGAGATGGCCATCGAGCGGATCAATGCCGCCGGTGGCGTCGACGGCGAGATGCTCAAGGGCGTCAAATACGACGACGCCTGTGATCCCAAGCAGGCGGTGGCGGTGGCCAACCAGATCGTCAATGACGGTGTCCAGTACGTGATCGGGCACCTGTGCTCCAGCGCGACCCAGCCGGCTTCGGACATCTACGCCGAGGAAGGCGTGATGATGATCACGGCGGCGTCCACCAGCCCGACCATCACCGAGCAGGGCTATGAGCTGGTCTTCCGCACCATCGGCCTGGATTCCCTGCAGGGGCCGGTCGCCGGGCGCTATATCGCCGAGACGATCAAGCCCACGCACATGGCCGTGATCCACGACAAGCAGCAGTACGGGGAAGGCATCGCCACCGGCGTGCGCGACACCGTCGAGGAGGCGGGCATCGATGTGGTGCTGTTCGAGGGCATCACGGCGGGCGACAAGGATTTCTCGGCGCTGATCTCCAAGCTCAAGAAGGAGAACGTCGATTTCGTCTACTACGGCGGCTATCACCCGGAGCTGGGCCTCTTGCTGCGTCAGTCGCGTGAGCTGGGCTTCGATGCCCCCTTCATGGGCCCGGAAGGGGTCGGCAACCCGGACATTTCCAAGATCGCCGGTCAGGCCTCCGAAGGCCTTTACGTGACGCTGCCGCCGGCCTTCGAGACCGACCCGAAGAATGCTGATCTGGTCGCGGCCTTCAAGGACAAGGATCAGGACCCCTCCGGCCCGTTCGTCATGCCGGCCTACACCGCGGTGGAACTGATCGCCGATGGCATCAAGGGCGCCGACTCCACCGACCCGTATGACGTTGCCGAATATCTGCGCGCCAACAGCTTCGACACGCCCATCGGCAAGGTCGAATACGACGAGAAGGGCGATCTGAAGGACTTCAACTTCGTCGTCTACAACTGGCACGCCGACGGAACCAAGAGCGAAGCGGCACATTGATCATCGGCTGGCCTCTGCTCGTCTGAGCCCAGCCTTCGCCACGGCCATGTGACAGCTCATTCGAGACCTCATGTGGCCGTGGTGGATCAACCCCGAGGCGCTTCCCGTCATGTCACCTGGCATGGCGGGCTTCTCCGTTCGGTCGAGTCCACGGTGATGCAATATCGCCGTGCCTTCCCGTTGTCGCCGCGCATGCGGCATTTCCCTGACGGTCACCGGCCACAAGCCGAAGACAGTCGCGGCCAAGGGTCGTTTCAATGGAAGACATCCTCTACTTCCTGCAACAGGTCATCAATGGCCTGACCATCGGCAGTACCTATGCCTTGATCGCCATCGGCTACACGATGGTCTACGGCATCATCGGCATGATCAATTTCGCCCACGGCGAGATCTACATGATCGGCACCTACGTGACCTTCATCGTCATCGCGGCGCTGGGCATGCTGGGCATCGCCAACCCCTTCTTCCTGATGGCGGCCGCCTTGCTGGTGGCGGTGCTGGTGTCCTGCGCCTACGGCTTTGCCGTGGAGCGGGTGGCCTATCGCCCGGTACGTGGCTCCAAGCGTCTGATCGCGCTGATCTCGGCGATCGGCATGTCGATCTTCCTGCAGAACTACATGCGGCTGGCCCAGGGCTCGCGTGACATGGCGATCTCCAGCCTGATTCCGGGCGGTTGGGAGTTCGGGCTGGAAAGCTTCGCGGTCAATCTCTCCTACATGCAGGTGATCATCTTCAGCGTCACCCTGGTGTGCATGCTGCTGCTGTCGTCCTTCATCTCGCGCTCCCGCCTGGGGCGTGCCTGTCGTGCCTGCTCGCAAGACGCCGGCATGGCGCGTCTGCTGGGCATCAATACCGACATGATCATCTCGATGACCTTCGTGATCGGGGCGGCGCTTGCCGCCGTGGCGGGCCTGCTGCTCGGCATGTACTACGGCGTGGTCAATCCCTACATCGGCTTCCTGGCCGGCCTCAAGGCGTTCACGGCGGCGGTGCTGGGCGGTATCGGCAGCATCCCCGGCGCGATGCTGGGCGGACTGCTGCTGGGAGTCGCGGAGGCACTGACCGGCGGTTACCTGTCCACGGAATACAAGGACGTGGTGGCCTTCGGACTGCTGATCCTGATTCTGCTGTTCCGTCCCTCCGGGATTCTCGGCAAGCCCGAAGTGGAGAAGATCTGATGCCCAAGCTTGCGAAACAGACTCTGAAGAAAGCGGGCACCTCGCCTGCCGAGACGTTGCCGCCCCAGCCTGCCTATCGGCGCCCCTGGTGGTCGGCGCTCGCGGCCGCCGTGCTGACCCTCGTGCTGGGCGGCTCGGTGCTGGGGGTACAGCTCGAATCCACCGGCATCACCACCACGGTACGCTTGATGGGCATGGATACCTGGGGCTGGTTGCTGGCCGCGGCACTGGCCGTCTTCCTGCATCAGCTGGTACGCCCGCAGATCGAGGAGTGGCGGGCGCGTACCCGCAAACCCTCACGTTTCAGCGTCCCCGATGTGATGAGCGGCCAGAAGCGTCAACTGTGGATCATGCTGGCCATCGGCGCGCTGCTGATCTTCCCGTTCCTCTCCAGCCGCTCGGCGGTGGATCTCGCCACCCTGACGCTGATCTACATCATGCTGGGCCTGGGGCTCAACGTGGTGGTGGGGCTCGCCGGGCTGCTGGATCTCGGCTACGTGGGCTTCTACGCCGTCGGGGCCTATACCTATGCGCTGCTCAACAGCTATCTGGGCTTCAGCTTCTGGGAGGCGCTGCCCATCGCCGGGTTGATGACGGCATTGTTCGGCTATCTGCTCGGCTTCCCGGTATTGCGACTGCGCGGGGATTACCTGGCCATCGTGACGCTGGGCTTCGGCGAGATCATCCGTATCCTGCTCAACAACTGGACCGAGCTGACCGGCGGCCCGAATGGCATCGCGCGCATTCCCAAGCCGACCTTGTTCAACCTCGAGTTCTCGCGGCGGGCCGACGAGGGCAACATCGCCTTCCATGAGTACTTCGGCATCGACTACGACCCGGCCCTCAAGGTGATCTACCTGTATCTGCTGGCCTTGATCCTGGTGCTGATCACGCTGTTCGTGATCTACCGCTTGCTGCGCATGCCCATTGGGCGCGCGTGGGAGGCACTGCGCGAGGATGATATCGCCTGTCGCTCGCTGGGCATGAACCCCACCGGCATCAAGCTCTCGGCCTTCACGATCGGCGCGAGCTTCGCGGGCTTCGCCGGTGCCTTCTTCGCCGCGCGTCAGGGCTTCATCAGCCCCGAGTCCTTCACCTTCATCGAGTCGGCGATCATTCTGGCCATCGTGGTGCTGGGCGGGATGGGCTCGCAGCTGGGCGTGATTCTGGCCGCGATCGCCATGACCTTGCTGCCGGAGCTGGCCCGCGAATTCAATGAATATCGCATGCTGCTGTTCGGGCTGATGATGGTGTTGATGATGGTCTGGCGTCCTCAGGGCCTGGTGCCGCTCAAACGACCGCAGATGGAGCTCGACCGTGGCTGACACACATGATAATCAGGTCCGTGACAAGCAGGCCCGCGACAGGCAAGACCACGACAATCCGATACCGGTTGCCTCCTCGCGTCGTCAGGCGCGCGCCGAGGGCGGAGCGCCATTGCTGGATGTGCGCGACCTCACCATGCAGTTCGGTGGCCTCAAGGCCGTGGACGGTGTGACGTTGCAGGTGCATCCGGGCGAGGTGGTATCGGTCATCGGGCCGAACGGTGCGGGCAAGACCACCGTCTTCAACTGCATCTCCGGCTTCTATCAGCCCACCGGCGGCGAGGTGTATTTCCAGAACCGCGCCATGCATCGCCTGCCGGGCTATCGCATCGCCCAGGCCGGCATGGTGCGCACCTTCCAGAACGTGCGGCTGTTCAAGGAGATGACCGTCATCGAGAACCTGTTGGTGGCGCAGCACATGCACGCCGAACGCAATCTTCTCAAGGGACTGTTCAAGACGCCGGGCTATCGACGCAGTGAAAAGGCGCTGATGCAGCATGCCGGCGACTGGTTGGAGCGAGTCGGTCTGCTCGAATTCGCCAACCGCGAGGCCGGTAATCTGGCCTATGGCCAGCAGCGTCGACTCGAGATCGCGCGCTGCATGGTCGCCAGGCCGCGGCTGCTGATGCTGGATGAGCCCGCAGCGGGCCTCAATCCCAACGAGACGCGTGATCTGGATGATCTGATCGTCAGCCTGACCCGCGATGAGGGCATCTCGGTGCTGTTGATCGAGCATGACATGAGCCTGGTGATGGGCATCTCGGACCACATCTACGTGGTCAATCAGGGCCAGCCGCTGGCGGATGGCAGTCCGGAGGACATACGGCGCAACGATGCCGTGATCAAGGCCTATCTGGGGGAAGAGTGATCATGAGTGAGCATGTCGAAGACGTGACGCCCGAGGCCACGCTTGCCGGTGAGGAGCTCGCGCCCCGGGAGACCATGCTGGCCCTCGAGCATCTGACCACCCACTACGGGCCGGTGCAGGCGCTCAATGATGTCTCGCTGGCCGTCGGCCAGGGCGAGATCGTGACGCTGATCGGTGCCAACGGTGCCGGCAAGACGACGCTTCTGATGTCGATCTGTGGCGATCCGCGTCCGACCAGCGGGCGGGTATGGTTCGAGGGCGAGGAGATCACCGGCACGCCCACGGCGCGCGTGATGCGCGGTGGGCTGTCGGTGGTGCCGGAAGGTCGCCGCATCTTCACCGGCATGACGGTGGAGGAAAACCTGGCCATGGGTGGCTATTACCAGAGCAAGGAGGAGAACAAGCGCAGCATCGAGCACGTGCTGGGGCTATTCCCGCGTCTCAAGGAGCGCTTCCAGCAGCGCGGCGGCACCATGTCCGGTGGAGAGCAGCAGATGCTAGCCATCGGGCGCGCCCTGATGAGTCGGCCGCGGCTGCTGTTGCTCGATGAGCCATCGCTGGGGCTGGCGCCCATCGTGATCGGGCAGATCTTCGAGATCGTCGAGCAGCTGCGCGAGCAGGGCACCACCATCTTCCTGGTGGAGCAGAATGCCCATCGCGCCCTGTCGATCGCCGATCGCGGTTATGTGCTGGAGCATGGTCGAGTGGTGCTGGCGGACAGCGGCAAGGCGCTGCTGGCCAATGACGATGTACGCCGCGCCTATCTCGGAGGCTGATCGTTCGCAAGTCGATCGGGTTCACCACACCAGAACGCCGCCCCCGGCACTGAATCGTCAGTGCCGGGGGCGGCGTCTTGTTTCGCTCTCGAGATGGGGATGAGGTGGAAGTGTGGGAAGGAGGGGATGAGAGGACAAAGGCTGGCTCGGTCAGTAGTGTGCTGCTCGTGCCAGTCCCTTTATCAGTACCAGTGACTTGCGTGAGCAGAGGTCAGGCAGAGAGCGATTCGGGAAACTCTTCGGGCATGTAGGCGACGCCGTCATGAATGCGGTAATGATCGGTGGGGCCCGAGGCCTGGCAGCTGTTGACGCATGCCTGGCTGGCGGGAAGCTGGCGCAGGGGGTAGCGCACGCCGGTCTGGCACAGTTCCAGCATCTTCTTGAGCGCGCTGCGCTCACAGTAACCACACAGGCACTCGAGGGCGTTGTCGAGGCAGTCTTCTTCGCTCATGCCCGCGCCGTAGATACGATTGTCATCACAGACGACGAATCCGAGAGCGCCGGGGGATGTGGCGGGTGTTGTCATGTCTGCTGCCGTATCAGGTACTGCACTGAGAATGTTGTCAGCCATGATGAACCTCATTGTGATGGGGTATTCCGGCTTCTCCGAGCCAGTCGCTAGCTTGTCTGTCCATGACCCTCTCTGGTCATGCCTCATCCCAGAGTAGACGGCGGTCGTCAAACTGCCATGCAAATCTGTTTGGCGCGTCAAGGACGAACCGATGCTGCGTCAGAAATGTGACAGAGAAATGACATTCAGATGACTGCATAGGCCCCACACCTGGCGGTCTCAGGATGGCTTGCAGCCTGTCGACTGGCGGTAACGTGAGTTGAGCGCCAGCAATATCGCGGCACTTTCGGCATCGAAGGCCCCGCTGATCGCCCCGGGGCGAAAATGTGCCTGGAACGCGGCAATCGCCAATTCGGGACGTGCGGCGTCCACCGGATAGCCGTAATGCGTGAGCGCGGTGAGCAGAACCTCCTTTGTTGGCAGCCCCTCGCTTGCCAGCTGACGCTGGAAGCACAGCACGTCAGAGGTGCGTGGCCAGGCACCGATGCCGGCCTCATGCAGACGCTGCCAGGGGAAGCGCGGGCCGGGGTCGGTCTTGCGCTCAGGGGCGATGTCCGAATGCCCGACGACATCCACCGCCTTGATGCCATGGCGCGCGATGATGGGCTTGAGCAGCGTGATCAGTGCGCTGATCTGCGCCTCGCTCCACGGCGCGAAGTCACGCGAGGGGGACCAGCGTCTGGCGACCGCCGCCGTGGCATCTTCCTGCTCGCCTGCCGGCAGTGGCACCAATGCCCGCGGCCCGGCATTGACGATCTCGATGCCGATGGAAGTGTCATTGAGGTTGCTGCGTTCACCCCACTGGCTGACGCCGGCATGCCAGGCGCGGCGCGCTTCCGGCACCAGCGGATAGACGCGCGGCAGGCCGGTCGCGGGCATCGGCGACGACAGCAGATAATGCGCGCTGACCTGAGAGCCGGTCAGGCTGATCAGGGAGCCGCGCAGATCATCATCGGTGTAGTGCAGCACCAGATGGCGAACCCGAGAATTGCTCTTGCCCTGGAGAGAAGATGTCACCCAGTCGAAGGTATCGCTCCCGTCACCGGCGCCAGAACCCGGCTGGGTGCCACAGCCTGCCAGCAACACAATGAGCGCGGCAGCGGCCAGTGACAGCAGACGTCTCGAGAAGAAGCGTGACGAGAAGAAGCGTGGTGAGAAGGAGGGTGGCGAGCAGGGACGTGGTGAACAGGGGCGCGGTGAATAGGTGCGTGGCGTCATTGAGCGGTCATCGTGGCTGAAGAAGGAGAAGCTGCATGACAAGACGGTACCGCAACGGGACGGCGTCAGTCGCCTCGCGATGCACGCGACTACCGGCAGCGAAGCAGACGGCTCCGGTCGGGAGAGCATCACGCAGACTTGGCCATAACCTGCTGAATTCTCATGACTTGCGGGTTGCAGGATTCGCTCTGCCGCCTCGTGCTCGCATGAGGTATAATCCTGCGCACCTGACCTGACGCTCGCCCCGTGGCGGCGCGATTGCCGTGCCTGACAACAGTAATCGCCCCTGTGCCCTGCGCGCCAGTGTGTCTGTCTTTCCCATCGCTTGCCCTTGAGGAGCCGATCCTGATGACCGTGATCCGCCAGGATGACCTGATCCAGAGCGTCGCCGACGCGCTGCAGTACATCTCCTACTACCATCCGAAGGATTTCATCGACGCCATGAACGCGGCGTACGAGCGTGAAGAGAATCCTGCCGCCAAGGATGCCATCGCGCAGATCCTGATCAACTCCCGGATGTGTGCCCTGGGTCATCGTCCCATCTGTCAGGACACCGGTATCGTCACCGTCTTCGTTCACGTCGGCATGAACGTGCGCTTCGAGGCCGACATGGGCCTGGACGACATGGTCAACGAAGGCGTGCGTCGCGCCTATCTGCTGCCGGACAACGTGCTGCGTGCCTCCGTGCTGGCAGACCCGGACGGCAAGCGTGCCAACACCAAGGACAACACGCCGGCCATCATCCACCACAAGCTGGTGCCGGGTGACAGCGTCGAGATCCACGTCGCGGCCAAGGGCGGCGGCAGCGAAGCCAAGTCCAAGTTCGCGATGCTCAACCCGTCCGACTCCGTGGTCGACTGGGTGCTGGAGCAGATTCCGAAGATGGGCGCTGGCTGGTGCCCGCCCGGCATGCTGGGCATCGGTATCGGCGGTACCGCCGAGAAGGCGATGCAGCTGGCCAAGGAGTCCCTGCTCGAGCCGATCGATATCCAGGAACTGCAGGCGCGTGGTGCCTCCAACCGTGCCGAAGAGATCCGTCTCGAGCTGTTCGAGAAGGTCAACGCCACTGGCGTCGGCGCCCAGGGCCTCGGTGGTCTGACCACCGTGCTCGACATCAAGGTCATGGATTACCCGACCCACGCGGCCAACAAGCCAGTGGCGATCATCCCGAACTGTGCGGCGACCCGTCACGTGCACTTCACCCTGGATGGCAGCGGTGTGGCAGAACTGCCGGCACCCAAGCTCGAGGACTGGCCGGAAATCACCCGTGAAGCGGGCGACAGCGTCAAGCGTGTCAACCTCGACACCGTGACGCCCGAGGAAGTGCAGAGCTGGCAGCCGGGCGACACCCTGCTGCTCAACGGCAAGCTGCTGACCGGCCGTGATGCCGCTCACAAGCGCATGACCGAGATGCTGGCACGCGGCGAGCAGCTGCCGGTCGACCTCAAGGGTCGCTTCATCTACTACGTCGGCCCGGTCGACCCGATCCGTGACGAAGTCGTCGGTCCGGCAGGCCCGACCACCGCGACCCGCATGGACAAGTTCACGCGCACGCTGCTGGAAGAGACAGGCCTCTTGGGCATGGTCGGCAAGGCAGAGCGTGGCCCGACCGCGATCGACGCCATCCGCGACAACAAGTCCAGCTACCTGATGGCCGTCGGCGGCGCTGCCTATCTGGTCGCCCAGGCGATCAAGAAGTCACGCGTGCTGGCGTTTGAAGACCTGGGCATGGAAGCGATCTACGAATTCGAGGTCGAAGACATGCCGGTGACCGTGGCCGTCGACAGCGCGGGCGTCTCCGTGCACCAGACGGGCCCGGCCAAGTGGAAGGAAATCATCGCCAGCCGCGCCTGATGACGGCCGAGTGATGAATCGTCACGTCCTTGTGGCATACGTCCTTGTGACGTGCGCCCTTGTGAGATGACCTGAAGAACCCCGCCCGTGATGACACATCGGCGGGGTTCTTGGCTTTGCGGCGCTCAAGACATCTTCCCGAGCGCCAACGCAACGGCATCGTCGCGCGCGCTGCTGTGGCATACTCTGGCAACCCTGACGCCTGCAATGGAGTTGCAATGACCGCCTGGCTACTCGGCTTTCTACTGCTGACCAGTCATATCCTCGGTGCCATGTCCGCCGTCATGGCCCTGATGTCGAGCCGCACTTCACAAGGGGCGATCGCCTGGATTCTGTGTCTGCTGACGTTCCCCTACGTGGCGCTGCCACTGTACTGGGTGTTCGGACGTCCACGCTTCTATGGTTACGTCAGCGCTCGTGAGGAGCGCGACTCGACCATGCGCCGCGTGCTGATGCGCTTTCGGCCCAAGCTGTCGCCGTGGCTGTCACGCCCGCTGGGCGGCAATCCCACCCATCTGGATGCCATCGAGCGTCTGGCGATGATGCCGGTCACCACTGGCAACCGCGCCAAGTTGCTGATCAATGGCGAGCACACCTTCGATGCGCTGTTTCATGCCATCGACGCCGCCGAGGACTACATCCTGATCCAGTTCTTCATCGTGCGTAACGATGAGCTGGGGGTGCGTCTCAAGCAGAAGTTGATGCGCCGCGCCGAACGCGGCGTGCGGGTCTGTTTCCTGTATGACGAGATCGGCTCGCGCAAGCTGCCCGACGGCTATCTGAATGATCTGCTGGAGTCGGGGTGTGAGGTCAGCGCCTTCAACTCCTCGCGCGGCTGGCGCCATCGCTTCCAGATCAACTTCCGCAATCACCGCAAGATCACCGTCATCGACGGCCGCGTCGGCTTCGTCGGCGGGCTGAATGTCGGCAATGAATATCTGGGCCATTCCGAGCGCTATGGCGCCTGGCGTGATACCCACCTCAAGCTTGAGGGGCCCAGCGTGATGGGCCTGCAGGAAGCCTTCTGGGAAGACTGGCACTGGGCGACCGGTGAGGTGCTGTCGCTCGAATGGCAGCCACAGATCAGCTGTGACGAATGTCAGCATGTGGTGATCGTGCCTTCCGGTCCAGCGGACCGCCGCGAGACGGCCAGCCTGCTGGTGCAGCAGGCGATTCACTCCTCGGTCAGTCGCATCTGGATCACCAGCCCCTATTTCGTGCCGGACCAGGGCGTGCAGGATGCGCTCAAGATCGCTGCGCTGCGCGGGGTGGATGTGCGGGTGATGATTCCTGAGCGTCCCGATCACCTGCTGGTGTTCCTGTCGGCGTTCTCGTTCCTGTCCGAGATGATTCGCTCCGGCGTGCGTGTCTTCCGCTATCAGCCAGGCTTCCTGCATCAGAAGGTGATGTTGATGGACAGCCATACGGCGACCATCGGCACCGTCAATCTCGACAATCGCTCCTTCCGCCTCAACTTCGAGATCACGGCGTTCGTGCCCGATCACCAGTTCGCCTCGGAAGTGGAGGCGATGCTCGAGGAAGACTTCCGCCACTGTCGTGAAATCAGCTGCGAAGAGCTGGATGCGCGGCCGATGTGGCGCAAACTGGTCTCGCGGGCGGCCTATCTGCTGGCACCCATCCAGTAATGCAGCACCCTGCATGCAAAGTTCTGCATGCAAAGTCCTGCATGCGACAAGCGCCTGCCGAGCTGAGCAAAACTCACTCGGCAGGTCTTGCCAATCGCCGCGCCAGCAGGCATCTTCTCGCTATAACTGATCGCCTTCTTATTTCTGTAAAGAATAAAGTGAGAGCCTTGAGGTGCTTCACGTGCCATGCACGCCAAGCGCCACCGAGGCCGGCGACTTCATGACTCAGCGCTGAGACCTGCCATGACTGCTCAAGACTCCACCGCTAGCACTGCACCCTCCATCGACTATCAGTTTCGCGATGATGCGGATGTGATCGCCTTCGCGCGCCAGCACGTCGGCGCACGCTATCCGGCCTTCGCGACCGCTGAAGAACTTCAGGTCGAAGAGATCGGCGATGGCAACATCAACTATGTCTATCGCGTCTGCACGCCGGACCGCTCCGCCTCGGTGATCGTCAAGCAGGGCCTGCCCTGGGTGCGCATCATCGGTGAAAGCTGGCCGCTGTCGCTGGTGCGTGTGCGCATCGAGGCGGAAACCCTGCAGTTCGAGGCCGACTGCGCGCCGGACCTGGTGCCGGCGCTCTATCACTTCGATGAAGCTCGCTCGGCGATCGTGATGGAAGATATCGGCGATCACCGCAACCTGCGCCATGCCTTCCTGGAGCGCGCGTCTTTGCCACGGCTGGGCGAGCAGATGGGGCGTTTTCTGGCCACCACGCTGTATCGCAGCAGCGACCTGGCACTCGATGCCCACGACAAGAAGGCGCGCGTCGCCCGCTTCATCAATCCCGATCAGTGCAAGATCACCGAAGACCTGTTCTTCATCGACCCGTTCTGCGATCACGAGCGCAACAGCATCAATCCGGCGCTGCGCGCGGATGCTGAAGCCCTGTGGCAGGACGCCGCCCTGAAGGTCGAAGTGGCGGAGCTCAAGCAGCGTTTCCTGTCCGCACCCGAGGCGCTGCTGCATGGCGATCTGCATGCGGGCTCGATCTTCGTGCGGGAAGACAGCACCAAGGTCATCGATCCGGAATTCGGCTTCTTCGGCCCGGCGGGCTTCGATATCGGTAGCTGGCTGGCGGCACTGTGGCTGGCGGCCTGCGCGCATACCGAACTTGAGGGAGAGCAGGGCGACAAGCGTGACTACGTGGCGCAGCTGCGTGCCCAGGCGGTCGCCAGCTGGGAAAGCTTCGCTCGTGAGTATCGTGAGCAGGCTGCCCACACGTCGGATGCCAGCTTTGCTGCGCCGGGCGTGGCAGAGCGTCTGTTGGCTCGCATGTTGCGTGACGCACTCGGCTACGCCGGCTGTGAGCTGATCCGCCGAACCGTGGGGCTTGCGCATATTCTGGAACTCGAATCCATCAGCGATGAGGCCACTCGCGCACGCGCCGAGCGGCGGGCGCTGGCACTCGGGCGCGAGCTGATCATGGCGCGCGAAAGCCTGAGCGATATCGATGCCATCGATGCCCTGGTGGCACGTCACCTCGCCTGAGGGCGGGCATGCCAGGCAGGAGTCGGGCGTTCAGGGCCCGGCTAGGGTAGACTCTGCGCTCCGCACCCACGCGCTTGCATTGTCATGCGCGTGGTTCAGTCGAGGAGCATGGTGCTTTATCGGCAGAGTGACTGCCTGCCATCGCCTTTCCAAGACGTCTGCCTTTTCAAGAAGAGATTTTCATGGCCCTGTCTTCCACGCCTTACAAGGTGGATCTGTCGCTGACCGACCTGGACCGCGGCGTCTACGAGACCCTGCGCTTCACCGTGGCTCGTCATCCCTCCGAAACCGAACTGCGTCTCTGCGTGCGTCTGCTGGGCCACGCCCTGTGGTACAACGAGAACATCGCGTTCGGTCGCGGCCTGTCCGATGTCGATGAGCCGGCGCTGTGGGAAAAGAGCCTCGATGGCCGTGTCCTGCACTGGATCGAAGTCGGTCAGCCGGATGCCGAGCGTCTGACCTGGTGCTCGCGACGCACCGAGCGTACCTCGCTGCTGGCCTATGGCAGTCTGCGCGTGTGGGAAACCAAGGTCGTGCCGGCGGTGGCGGGGCTTTCCAACCTCAACATCGCGGCCGTGCCGGAAGGTTCGCTGGATGCCATCACTGAGTCGCTGCCACGCAACATCAAGTGGACCGTGATGATCTCCGAAGGCACCATCTTCATCACCGATGACAACGGCCAGCACGAGATCAACCTCGAGTGGCTGAAGGGCGAGCGCTGAGCGACATCAGCCTCGCATCCGGCCCCAACGACAACGCCCCCGCAAGCCATGCTTGCGGGGGCGTTGTCGTTGGGGATGGCTCAGCCGGCGCGGCTGACGTGATCGAGGCTGATTCGGTCTGGCCGTGGCTCAGATGACGCTCAGGTCCTTGTCGACCATCAGGCGGCCTCGGCCATTTTCCTTGGCATGGTAGAGGGCGTCATCGCTGCGCTTGACCCAGCTCGACAGGGTGTCGTTGGGGTGCAATTCGCTGGCGCCGGTGCTGAAGAGGATCACGCCGTGCAGCAGGGGCGAGGCTTCGCAGCGCTCCCGCAGGCATCTATCGAACTGGCGAGCCGTCGCCAGGGTGCCGGGGATCAGGATCATGAACTCCTCGCCGCCATAGCGTCCCGCTTCCCCCGAGAACTCCTGCGTCAGCTGGCTGACATGGCGTGAGAACTCTTCCAGTACTGTGTCGCCATACGGATGCCCGTGGTTGTCATTGATCATCTTGAAGTGATCCAGATCGCAGATCAGCAGGCAGGCACTTTGCGAACGCCTGATCCAGGCTTCGGCCTGTTCATGGATGGCGCGGTGATTGTAGAGGCCGGTCAGGCTGTCCAGCAGGCTGAGGCGCTCGAGCCGCGCCGCATAGGCATTGGCGATATCGCGCTCTTCATGGATGCGGCGGGCGTAGCCTGCGATCACCACGCTGAGCAGCCCGAAGGCCAGCGTGTAGCTGAAGCCCATATCGAGAAAGCGCATGCCTTCGGTAGCATAGCTGCTGACCAGCCCCGGCCTTGCATGCTCAGAGGCCAGCAGTGCCCACGGCATGAACATCAGGCCGATGATGATGATGCCTCGGCGTCTGGGATTGGCGGGCAGTACCGCCAGCACATAGGCCGACGCCATCAGGTAGAACAGCAGGGTCGGGCCGGTCGCGCCATGATTGAACAGCCAGTTGCCCGGCAGCATCACGAAGGTGACCAGCGCACAGAACAGCCAGGCCATGCGCTGGAACTCACCATGAAAGCGCGAGCGATACCACATCAGGGCGATGAACGCGCTGGTGATGACCAGCACGATGTTGTACGCCGGCAGGGTGAGGTCAAACAGGGAGTTGAAGAGGGCCGAAATCAACCCGATGAAGACAGCGGAAGCGAGAAAGCCATGATGGAGTATCTCGCGGGCGGAGCCGGTCTTGCCGACCAGCCAACGCCAGGAGGTAACTATCAATTTCAATGGG
Organism: Cobetia sp. Ld8; assembly: GCF_045066615.1. Lineage (NCBI taxonomy): Bacteria > Pseudomonadati > Pseudomonadota > Gammaproteobacteria > Oceanospirillales > Halomonadaceae > Cobetia > Cobetia sp. Ld8. The sequence continues at coordinate 574,296 of NZ_JBISHF010000007.1, forward strand.
CTGACCATGTGACCTCGGGCATCGAGATGTCAGTGCACGGCAGGCACCAACCGGGAAAGGCGGATGATACACCACCTCATCATCAGCCACAGCTCGCCAGAGCCAACGAAAGACACGCAAACTCTATGCTAACGCAGTGTGGGTCAAAACTTGCCTGATATATCATTGCGCGCAATGATGCAGGTCAACTTTGCGGGTGATGCGCAAGATGACGTCTGTATGATGCTGGCGCGATAACCTTTCAAGCTTCCTCAATGGTGTTCGGCGCTGCTCCGTTACTTCCAGGGCGTGTAGCGGTAGCTGTCGGGGTCGTTGGCATCCGGACTGTCGGCTTCCTTGAGGCGCACGAGGGTATTGCCACCGTCATCCTTTTCGACTCCCGTGACTGTCACCGGAAAGTTGGGTGACAGGGCATCGAGTGCCGGCCATTGCCCCTTGGTGATCTGGCTGCCGGCGGCAGGGGTGCTGTCGGCGCTGACCTTGATGGGGTCACCGCTGACGCTGGTGCCGCCTTTTAGCGTGGTGGTAAGCGTGAATTGGATCATCAGTCGTGAACTCCTCAGGACGATTGTCGTTCATGGGGCGCTGCATTCGAAGGTGCGCAATGAATGCCTGCTTCATGAACATGCGTCGCACCCGGGCATTTTGCAATGCCGACGGCGGATTCAGGCGTCACTGCGACACCAGATCACGACTCAGGTAAAGAAATGTGAGATTCCTGCTTTTCTTTTTGAGATCAATGCGGTACATTACGTCTCGTCTTGAGGGGGAAGCTCTTCCAGACACTGTCGGGACGTGGCGCAGCTTGGTAGCGCGCTGCAATGGGGTTGCAGAGGTCGCAGGTTCGAATCCTGTCGTCCCGACCAGATTCAAGTGAAAAGGCCATCCGGAAACGGATGGCCTTTTTGCGTTTTCGCATGTCCGAAAGATACCTGCCTCTTCACTGTTCGCTCTGCGCTCTTCATTTCCATTCTCCGCTCCTCATTTCCCTTCTTGCGCCAACCAGCCTGTCTCCCGCATCTCGCCTACGTCCGTATTGCTCACTTTCCTGGCCCCTCAGCTCAATCAGCGCTGTGCTCGCGAAAGTTCTTTTGTGTTGATCCAGGCAGATGCCTCTGACATGCGACCCTGAAAGCGCTGCCGATTGAGTTGATGTGGATCAATTTTCTGTCGGTTCGAAGGGCGGGGCAGGAAGGATGAGTTCTCTAAGCATGTAAGTATTAGTGTTTTCGTATATACTGCGCGTGTCGATATTGGGGGTGATAATGAAAATCATAGACATTTACACGGCATCTCGATTCAATCCCGAACGCTCCATCCTCAGAGAACAGCTGGGCGGAGGCTATGTGGTGCAGACCTGCGCCGTGGCCGCCGAGAACTACTGTTTCGAGGTCTCTCAGTCGCGCCATTTCATCCTGGGGTTTGAGGTCGCGGGTGCACGCAGTGCTGAATTTCTGTCCATCATCACCGAGGATTACGTCTTCCAGCATCCCGGCATTCGCCCGGAAACGCTCTCGGCCTACCTGCAGGATCGCGCCCGACATCCACTGCGTCGTCGCGCAGCCTCTGCGCCTTCCGCCACTGCGTCGGGCGCCGCACGGCGCAGTGTCACCAGCGTTGCCGTTGGCTGATGATGCTTGAGGCGACGCTCTTCAGCGAATGTCGTTGCGCCGTGCTGAGGTGAAAATCAGGCCAGAAGCAGGCAAGAGACAGGCAAGAGACAGGCAAGAGGCAGGCGCGTGCAGGGCTAGCGAGACAGCAAGAAAGACAGTCAGGAAGACTATAAAGACAAGAAAAATTAGAACGGCAAGGAAGGGTAGAACGCAGTGCTGGGGAAGGGGAGCCGTTCAGAGAAGACTGCGCAGGTTTTTCACTTTTTACGGCGCACACTGTTGCGGCACGGGCTTTTGCGGCACACGCTTTTTACGACGTTCACTCTTCGCCGTGCATCTGCTCTTCGCCCTGTATTTGCGCGCCCCATGTATTCGCAGGGCGCGCGCAGGGTCACGTTCTGGCCCGATAGCGCCTGAGCGCCCAGACCGTAGTGGCCAGGCTTACACAGCAGAGCAGCGGCAGGGCGACATCGAGACAGGAATCCAGATTCCAGTGTTGCAGCAGGCCGTAGTCCCAGCTCTCTGCCTTGGGGCCGTCGCCCTTGTATTCGTGCTGAGCAATCTCGCGGCCCACAAACAGGGCCACGGCGATGGCGCCTGCTGACCACACGCCAAACAGCGGCCATAGCGCCAGCTGGATCAGCACGGCGATCATGCCGTGCTGAACGGCACTGTTCAGAATCTCGGCGGTCATCTCTCGACCTTCACTTCTCGATCCTCATCCCTGGGCCCTCATTTTTCAACCCTCATTTCTCGACTTTGGTTGTTCGATCCAGCTTGCGCCTCTCACGTATAGCCCAACGCCTTCTGCAGGCGCTCGGCGTTGTCGGCGACCCACTGGGCATTGATCGGCCCCCAGTCACGAATCACGTAGTGGCCGATGTTGTTGCGCTGGCCTTCCTCGCGCTGGAATTCACAGACGATCTCGAGCTCACCCAGGGCGGTGATGGTGTCCTGGGCGGTGCGCCGCGGCATGCCGGTGGCCGCGATGATGGCCGGTACGCTGGCGATGTCATGCGCGATGAGGTGGGCCACGAACAGGCGTCGATAGAAGCTCGTCTGGGTCTTGCTCAGCGGGGTGTCGGACATGGGGGCTCCATACGGCGAAGAAGGGGGCTGTCGAGAGGTGATCAATGGCTCAGGGTGTAGTCGATGGTGGTCACGACTCTGACGTTCTTGATGTCAGGGGTATAGCTGTCGAGATCCGAGATCGAGAAATAGCCCTGGCTGGCATGCTTGATGTGGCCGACCGTGCTGCCGGAATCCTCTGCGAACTGCTGGGCGGCGCGTCGGGCATCCGCGGTCGCGGCCGCGATCATGTCGGGCTTGATGGCTTCAAGCCCCGTGAACAGGAATTCGGTGCGATAGGCATAGTCAGCCGAGAGCAGGATACCCTCGCGCACCAGCTCACCGGTCAGTGAGGCACTCTGCTTGACGAGGTCGACCTTGGGCGAGCGCACCAGCACCGTGGCTTCGGCGCGATAGCGCTCATCCGGGCGCTGGGCGTTGTAGCTGTTGGCGTAGAGGTCAGTCACCTGGGGAGAGGTCACGCTGACCTGGTCGGCGGGGAAGCCCCGGGCGGTGAGAAAGGCGCGAATCTTGCGCTCATCATTGGCCAGCGCCTCATGAAGGCCGGTCAGCTGATTGGCATTGACGCTGAAGTGCAGCGGCCAGAGGGCCAGATCGGCCTTGACCTCACGCTCCGCGAGCCCCTTGACCGTGACCACGCGGCTGGAAGATTCCCACACCTGCGCGGCCTGCTTGAGATAGCTGCCACTCCAGACCATTCCCACGGCCAGCAGGCCGCCCAGCACGGCCGAGCTGATGATGTTGCGCATGAATTGTCGTCCCTGACGTGAGCTGTGAGCTGGCCGCCGCCTGCGGCGGGGTCAGTCCTGTACCTTGCCGCGCATGGCCTTGATCTTGCCCTTGCGCGTCTTGCTGTCGACGCGGCGACGCTTGGCGCCCTTGCTGGGCGCTGTCGCACGGCGCGCCTTCTGTACCTTGACGGCTTCCAGAATCATCGCCTTGAGGCGCGCCAGCGCATCTTCCTTGTTCAGCTCGAGGGTGCGATGGCTCTGCGCCTTGATGATGATGACGCCTTCCTTGCTGATGCGCTGATCCGACAGCTGCATCAGGCGCTCCTTGTAGAAGCCGGGCAGCGTCGAGCGCTGCACATCGAAGCGCAGGTGAACGGCGGAGGCGACCTTGTTGACGTTCTGGCCGCCATTGCCCTGGGCGCGAATCTGGGTAAGGTCGATTTCCCAGTCGGCCAGCGCTACCGAATTGGAGATGGTCAGCATATTGAATCTCCTTGTTTTTGGGACTGTGTGGTTTGTCACGCAGGCACAGTCAGTAAAGCGATGGTCCATCTTAGCCTATTCGCGCACTGGCTTCAGAATGGCGGGTGCGTCTGCCCCTCCATTCGGTCAGCTCGCGACGCTGATCGCCTGCCCTCGCGTCACAGCGCAGAGAGCGGTGAGAACTGTCATGACGAGGAGGAGAGGCGGGGAGGCGAGGCGACGATTTATCCTGATATGGCGTTTAGAGAGGGTGAGTTCAACCGCGCGCTGCCCGAGACGCCCGGATATCGGGTACTCTGCTGGCTGCGTCTTGCGTCAAGTCTCTCTACTTTGCTTAGCCCCTCTCCCATCCTCTGCAGAGCGCCTCATGGATATCCCGCATCAGCGTCTCGTCTATTTTCAGGTCACCGTCGAAGCCGGCTCCATCCGGCGTGCCGCCGCGCGTCTGAACATCGCCCCCTCGGCTGTCAGTCGTCAGATAGGTCTGCTCGAAGAGGCCATGGCCGCCTCGCTCATCGAGCGTACCCGCGTCGGCGTGCAGCCGACGCGGGTCGGCGAGATGCTGCTGGATTACATCCTGCAGCGAGAGAAGCTCGACCAGCACCTCGGCGAGCGCCTCGATGCCTATCAGCGGCTGGAAACCGGGGAAATTCGCCTGATCATCGGCGAAGGCTTCGTCGGCGACATCATCAACAGCCCGCTGCGGGCCTTTCGCAAGCAGTACCCCGGCATCACGCTCAAGGTCGATACCGGCAGCATGCAGAGCATCATCGACAGCGTGATCGAGGATGAGGCGGATATCGGCCTGATGTATCACGAGCGGGTCCATCCCCAGCTGCGCTTCTGGCATTCGAGCCCGCAGCCGCTGGTGGCCATCATGTCACCGGAGCATCCGCTGGCGAGCGAGTCCCATGCGCTGACGCTCGAGGAAGTGGCACAGCATCCCATGGCGCTGTGGGGGCCGAGCCACGGCGTGCGTCAGCTGATGGACGATGGGTTTCGTGAGGCAGGAGTGCGCCCGCATATGGTGGTGCAGACCAATTCCATGGAAGTGCTCAAGCAAGCGGCGCGCTCCGAGCTGTGCATCACGCTGTTGCCGGCCTTCGCCGCGGCGCGTGAGCTTCAGGAGGGCGTGTTGATCGCGCGGGATGTGGAGTGCGCCAGCTTCCGCCAGGCCCGCGCACATATCATCACGCGGGTCGGGCGGCGCATGCCGCGTGCCAGCCTGCAGCTGCTGCGCCATCTTGAACGCTGGATTGCGGCGTTCAGTGGTCCGCGTCAGGAAGCGCGCTGATAGCAAGGGCTTGTGGTCTAGGGGCTCTGGGGTCGGTCAGGCGAGGCGGGTGCAGCTGGGCGGGCACCTTGCTCAGCCAGCGATCGCACAGATGATGGAGATCATCCTCGTCCGCCGGACACAGCTCCGGCGGCTGACAGCGCTCGAAGACCGCCTTCATCAAGCCTTCCGGCAGGTTGAGCGTGGTGACGAAACTGCGTGCCAGGCGCAGGTCGCGGCGCAGCTGGCCGGTGGAGATCCCCGAGTCATAGCGGCCCGGCAGCACCCAGCGCGGGAAATTCACCTCGCTCACGGCACTGCGACCGGCGCCCAGGTTGATGGCATCGATGCACGCCTGGGGTGTCACGCCCGCGCGATAGGCCATGGCGACCGCCTCGGCGGTGGTGATCAAGTGTGCGGCATGCAGATAGTCGCTGGCCAGGGCGGCGGCATGGCCACAGCCGGCATCCCCGACGTGAAGATGCTGCGTGCTGATGATGTCGAGCAGCGCTGTCATGCGCGTCACTGTCGCCTCATCACTGCCGATCAACAGCGTCAGGCTGTCATTCGCTTCATCGGCCGGATTGCGACTGGTGGCCGCTTCCAGCCAGTGATGGCCGGCGAGGCGTGTCTGCACGGCCAGTTCGCGGCTGAGCGTGACATCACCACTGCAAAGATCGATCACGGTACTGCCGGGCGGCGCCCTGCGCAGCAGGCCTTGTTTGCCCGTCAGTACCTTCTGCACCTGTTGCGATGTGGCCAGCGCCATCAGGTAGACCTCGGCACTGAAGGACGAATGGCTCGCGACTTGCCCCTCGGGCGCCGCCACTGCCATGACGCCCTCGACTCCGGCATGCGCAAGCGTCTGTATGGCCCGAGTGCCAATGGGCGCATCGCCAATCACGCAGATCTTCATGCTGAGCATCCCTCGAGGGTTTGTTCACCTGGCCTCAGGCGGCGGCCAGCAGCTGACGCACCAGCGACGTCCAGTAGCTGACGCCGATGGGCGTGGCAGCATCATTGAAGTCGTAGTGCGGGTTGTGAAGCGAGGCGCTGTCTTCGCCGTTGCCCAGCCAGATATAGGCGCCCGGACATTCCTGCAGCAGATAGGCGAAATCTTCCGAGGCCATCGAGGGCGGCAGGTCACGGTGGACCCGCTGGATGCTCGGCAGCTGCTCGAGAACGCTGGCGCAGCGTTCGGCATGGCCGGGTGCATTGAGCGTCGCGGGATAGCGCGGCTGATAGTCGAAGTTGACCTTGAGACCGTGGAAGGTCGCCATGGCATCGACGGCGTCATGGAAGCGCTGCTGCAGATGCGCGCGCAGTGCCGGGTCAAAGCAGCGCAGGGTGCCGCGCAGTTCGACCTCTTCCGGCATCACGTTGAAGGCGTCGCCGGCATGGAACTGGGTGATGCTGAGAATCGCGGTCTGGTGCGCCGGCGTCTCGCGGCTGATCAGCCCCTGCAGCTGGGTCACCAGCTGACAGGCCGCCAGGATGGTGTCCTTGCCCAGATGCGGCATGGCGGCGTGGCAGCCGTGGCCGCTCAGGGTCAGGGTGAAGACATCGAAGGCCGCCATCACCGCCTCTTCATGCACCGCCGCCTCGCCGAGCGCCAGCCCCGGCCAGTTGTGCAGGCCATAGATGGCATCCATCGGGAACTGCTCGAACAGGCCGTCCTCGACCATGCGGCGCCCGCCGCCTTCGTTCTCCTCGGCCGGCTGGAACACGAACACCACGCGGCCGGCAAAGTCAGGATCGCGCGCCAGTTCACAGGCCGCGCCCAACAGCATGGTGGTGTGGCCATCATGGCCGCAGGCATGCATCTTGCCCGGCGTGTGCGAGCAATGTGAGACAGCGTTGGCCTCGGTGACATCCAGCGCATCCATGTCGGCGCGCAGGCCGATGGTCTGGCCCTTCCCCAGCTTGCCGTCGAGCACCGCGATCACGCCGGTCTCGGCGAGTCCCGTGGTGACTTCCAGGCCCGCTGCACGCAGGATCTCGGCGACGCGCGCCGAGGTGCGGTGCTCCTCGAAGGCCGTCTCGGGATGCTGATGAAACTCATGACGCCAGCTGCGCAGCAGTGCCTCGTCGATCTTGTCGGGTAGTTGCATGCTGAATTCCTGTGGAAACCGGCACCCTGGAGTGCCGGCGTGAAAGTGATGAGAAGGGGGTAGCAAAGTGAGAAGCGAAAGGTAATGCGAAAGGTAAAGCCCGAAGCCCGTGTGGTCAGAGCAGTGCCTGCGCCACGACCGCCGAGCCGATATAGGTGCCAGTGAAGACCAGCAAGGAGATGATCACCAGCTTCCAGCCCGCCTGGCGGAACATGCTGAACTCGCGCTTGCTCAGCGCCAGACCTGCATAGCCGAGCACCGGCGTGACGATGGCGAGGAAGTTGACGAAGCCCAGCTGTTCGGTGATCCAGCCGCTGCCCGGGAACCACGGCAGCGTCATCAGGATGCTGACCAGCGACACCCAGGCGATGGCCGGCAGGTAGAAGGGCATGATGCGGGCGACCAGCAGGCCGAGCATGGTCATCACGTACAGGATCAGCATGCCGGGGGCGGCGTCGATCAGGCTGGCACCATTGATGGTGTTGACCACCCACCCGACCACGCAGACGGCCGCGACGACCATGGCTGTCTTGCCCAGCTGGTTCTCCGGGCGGTCTTCAACCAGCGCGTCTGAGGCGAGCTTGGCTTCCTCGTCATTCATGGCGTCATCGCTGCCGGCCCGCTTGCGGCTGAAGAAGCGGAACAGGCGCTCGGCGACCGGCAGGGCGATGAACAGCGACACGTAGAGGCCGGTGGCATAGGTCAGCAGGTTGCTGGCGCCGGCGAAGGCCAGCAACTCTTCGCCCATCTCCGGCAGAGCACCGGCGATGGCGCCGGAACATGCCGCCACCATGCTGCCGCTGCCGACACCGCAGGCCATGGCCAGCGCGCGCGGGTCGAAGATGTCCAGTGAGGTCAGGTAGCCCGCCATCAGCGCGAACCACAGGGTGCCGAACATGGTACCGACCACATACACGCCCATCACGCCGACGCCTTCCGGGCCCTTGAGGCCGTATTTGTCGGAGATGATCGCGATATTGGGTTCACGCGCGATGGAGTAGGTCGCACCGATCGCCTCACGGCCCATCTTGAGCACCACCACCGCGATCGGCATCGCGATCAGCATGGTGCCCAGATTGCCCAGCTCCTGCAGGATCAGCGCCGGACCCGCCGAGATCAGCTGCTCGATGGCCGGGCCGATGGTGGAACCGAAGCGGGCGATGAACGGCATGATCGACAGCAGGATGACTGGTCCTGCCGCCGCGCTGACCACCGGCGGGATGAAGCGCCTGGTACCACTGAACAGGTGCGGATTGCACAGTACGGCGGCAATGAAGGCATAGAACAGCGGCAACAGCAGCAAGGTGCCGGGGCCGAGCGGGAACTTGAGAATACCGATCAGTTCGGCGCCGAGAGACAGCACCACGACCAGCAGGTGCAACCGCCAGTCCAGGAGTTGAGAAAGGGGCATGTGGGACTCCGCTTGTTATTGTAGTTTCTCTAGCTGATGAAACGTCTGGAATGCAGCGCCTCGGGGCATGCCCGCGGCTGTCGGCTGCCACCCTCTGTCGGGGCGGTCAGCGCAATCCAGTATTGTCAGGAGCGGTGCTCTAAAGAAACACGGAGGGTGTTCGAAAAAATAGCGCGGGTCGTCCTTGCCACTGAACCAGACGCCCACAACGCAACGACCCGACACGCCGCGGGAGGCGGCGTATCGGGTCGTCGGGTGTATCGAACGTGTCGCGACTGGCCGCAGGCCGCCATTCACGGCCCGGCGGGCAATCAGTCGCGGGTGATCACGCGCAACAGCTCATGGCAGGCGCCGAGGCTGTGATAGTCACACTTGGCACCCGGCGAGCTCTTCAGGTCATCGAAGCGCTGGTTGTCGGCATTCAAAAGGCGATACCAGGCACCGTGCTGGTGATCGATGAAGTGCTGCCAGGCGTAGCCCCACAGGCGCTCGTACCACTCGGCGTAGTGTGAATCGCCGGTGGCCTCGTGCAGCAGCGCCGCGGCCACCAGGCTCTCGGCCTGCACCCAGAAGTACTTGTCGTCGTCGCAGATGGTGCCATCCGGCGCGAAGCCGTAGTAGATGCCGCCGCGTTCGCTGTCCCAGGCCAGATCCAAGGCGGTATCGAACAGACGCTGCGCGGTCGGCAGCAGCCAGTCGTCATCGCGATGACGCTTGAGCATCAGCAACAGCTTGGCCCATTCCGTCAGGTGACCCGGCTGGAAGCCCCACGGACGGTAGAGGTTCTTGGGGTCGTCGCGGTTGTAGTCCCAGTCGACGTTCCAGTCGCGATCGTAATGCTCCCAGATCAGGCCATCGGCCTTGGCGGCCTGACGCTGACAGATGTTGCTGGCCAGGGTCATGGCCCGCTCCAGATAGTGCGCCTCGTCGGTGGCTTCGAAGGCGGCCAGCATGGCTTCACAGGCATGCATGTTGGCGTTCTGGCCACGGTAGTCGGACAGCGTCTGCCAATCGGCGCTGGCCTCGTCGGCATAGAGCCCCGCCTCTGGCGACCAGAACTTGTCTTCCATCAGCGCACGGGTCTCCTCGAGCCAACCGCGAGCCTCCTCGATGCCGGCGCGCCAGGCCGTCGCATAGGCCAGCATCACGAACGCCAGGCCGTAGCACTGGTTGGTGTGGTCCGCCTCGCCTTGCTCGCTCAGCGACCACAGATAGCCACCGGTCTGCGGATCGAGATGGACATCGCGCAGGTAGTCGATGCCATGACGGGTCGCGGCCAGACACTGCTCATCACCGCTGCGCAGATATTCCATCGCGAAGTTGAAGACCATCCGCGTGCTGCTGACCAGATGTCGCGCCGCGGGCGCATACACCTTGCCGTCGTCGCGCCAGGCCTGGAAGTAGCCACCGCGCTCATGGTCTACCGCCTTGGGCAGATAGAAGTCCATGATCGAGCGGATATGCTCACCCAGAAAGCCGCGGCTGGCGAACGTTGCCGGCATGGGCGGTACTGCCTGGCGTGACAGCGGTGCCTTTTGCGGTGCCTGCATCAGTGGAGAGGCTTGTTGAGGCTGTTGTTGAGACTGTTGTTGAGACTGCTGCTGAGAGGCGTGCTGAGTCATCAGGAAGCCTCCACGACGCCGGCTGCCGCCTTGCTGGCAGTGAAGCTCTCCAGCGGGTTGAGCCAGTAGAGGTCCATCGCCGCGGTCCAGGAGAAGTCGCGGCCGCCACAGCCTTCGCCGGTCACCGAGTTGAAGTACTCGTAGTAGCCGGCAGCCTCGATGCACTTCTGGCTGGCCTGCTTGATCTGGTCGGCCTCGCGGGACATGTCATATTCCTCGCAGCCGATGGCCAGCATCCAGTTGATGTGCAGCCAGCTCGGTCCGCGCCAGTAACGCTTCGGCTCGAAGCGGGTGCTTTCAGGATGGGTGGAGGCGACACCGAAGGGCGCCTGTTCCAGCCATTCCTCGAGCAGACCGCCCATGCGCTGCGCCTGGGCGCCGCTGGCGACACCGGCGAACAGCGGCAGAATGCCGGCGGTGGTGACGTGCTCCAGCAGCACGTTGGCACGCGCATCGCGGCTCAGGAAGCAGCCCAGCTCATCGCTCCACAGCGCCTGCACGCCTTCCTCGGTGCGCGCCAGCGACTGCTTGAGGCTGAAGAGCGCCTCGCCGTGGGTGTTGACCAGGCCCAGACCGGCGGCATCCTCTTCGCACAGCGCGATCAGGTCGCGCGTGCCACGGTGCAGGATGGAGATCAGGCTGATGTCCTCGACGCGGTACGGGCAGTCGCGATACAGCACCTCGGCGTCGTGCTCGTTCTGCTGGAAGAACTTCACCAGATAGATGTAGCGATCATATTCATACTTGTGCGGGCGCTCGGACGGATCGACCAGCCCGGTATCGCGACGCACGTATTCGGCATCGACCGGCGGCACGCCAGCCAGCGGGCCATCCCACTGGGGGCTATTGTCCATGCCCGATTCCCACGGGTGATAGCTGCACACGCGGCCGGTGTGTTCCGGATCACGATCGCGGTAGAACCACAGGTGGTAGCGGATGACGCCAGGCAGGGTGGCGGCCAGTTTTTCCTCGGCAAGCCGGCGATCACGGCCTTCCTCAAACAGCAGTTTTATGACGCTGGCCAGCACCGGCGGCTGGGAGATGGCGCTGGTCGACGGGCTATGCTTGACGCCCCAGACTTCCGGCCCCGGGAAGTAGGTTTCCGCATCACCGTGGAAGACGATATGCGGCACCATGCCGTTGTCCCACTGACCTTCCAGCAGGCGCTCGACCTCACGCCAGGCACGCGCCTCGTCACCGGCGGCCAGCCAGCCCAGCGCGGTGATGGCGGCGTCCCAGTTCCACTGGAAGGGATAGAGGCCACGCGTGGGCACGGTATAGCCGCCCAGGTCGTTGAGCTTGAGAACGTCGTGAGCGCTGAGCGCGTCGAGCTTGGCATTCATGTGAGTCGGCTCCGTTCGGGATGAAAGCTTTGGGCTGAAAGGTTGGGTAGAGAGGGGGCGGGGTGCCTTACGCCGACATCAGGTGGCCGCTGTGGTCGTAGAAGCGCACCTTTTCGGCCAGCGGGCGGATGTGGATGTCGCTGCCATTGCCGACATCGAGATCACTCGGCACGTTGACGCGAATCATCTCGTCGCCGAAACGCGCGGTCAGCTGCTTGTGCGATCCCAGCAATTCCGAGACCAGTACGCGCACCGGGGCGAAGTTCTCGGTGGGCTCGAAGCGCACCTCGAAGTCCTCGGGGCGGATACCGCACTTGTGCACCTGCTGGCTCGACTGCTCGGGGCGGGTCGGGTGATTCCAGCGCGCATCCGGCGGGATGAAGTTCATCGGCGGGTTGCCGATGAAGCTGCCGACGAATTCGGTCGCCGGGTAGTGGTAGATCTCGGAGGGCGGCGCGTACTGCTCTATCTGGCCACCCTTCATGACCGCGATACGGTCCGCCAGGCTCATGGCCTCGACCTGGTCATGGGTCACGTAGATGGTGGTAGTGTCGGAGGCGGCGAGAATGGTCTTGAGCTCGGCGCGCATCTCCAGACGCAGCAGGGCATCCAGATTCGACAGCGGCTCATCCATCAGCAGCACTTCCGGCTCCATCGCCAGGGCGCGCGCGACCGCGACCCGCTGACGCTGACCGCCGGAGAGCTGACCGGAGTAGTGATCGAGGCGGTCCTCGATATGCATCAGTGCGGCGGTTTCCTTCACCTTGCGCTGGATATGCGCCTCGCTGTCCTTGCGCACGCGCAGGCCGAAGGCGATGTTCTCCGCCACGGTCATGTGCGGGAAGACGGCGTAGTTCTGGAACACCATCGCGATGCGACGATCGCGCGGTGCCAGCGAGGTGATCTCACGCTCGCCGATGCGGATCGAGCCGCTGCTCTCGTATTCCAGCCCCGCGATGATGCGCAGCAGGGTGGACTTGCCGCAGCCGGACGGGCCGAGCAGCACGGTGAATTCCTTGTCGCGGATCTCGAGATCGATGGACTTGAGGATTTCCTGCTTGCCGAACTGCTTGCGTACGGCGCTGATTTGGATGGCTGACATGGTCTGACTCCTTTGATCGAGAGCGGCGGCGAGGAAGTGAACTCGCTTGCGAGAGACGATGAAGATCGCCGCCGGTCATTGGCCTGATGAGCGGGCGTACGTTAGCGGTTGGAAATGCCCCACATGCTGAACAGGTACTTCCTGATCGCGAACAGGAACAGCAGCGCCGGAACGACCAGAATCAGACCACCGGCATATTTGATCTCGGCAGGTGACTCGGAAAGGCTCTGCACCAGGAAGGCGGTCAGGGTGCGGTTCTCGACGGTGAGAATCGCCGAGGCGAACACCTCGTTCCACGAGATCACGAAGGCGAACACGGCCGAGGCGGTGATGCCCGGCGCGGCCAGCGGCAGCACCACGCGGCGGAAGGCCTGCCAGCGGTTGCAGCCCATCAGCCAGGCGGCTTCCTCGAGTTCCACCGGAATGCCCATGAACAGGCTCGAGGTGATCAGCACCGCAAACGGCAGTGCCAGGGTGGCGTGCACCATCGCCAGACCCAGGATGGAGTCATCGATGCCGACCTGGATGAAGATGACGGCCAGCGGCAGCGCCAGCAGCGGCATCGGGAAGGCCCGCGACAGGATGATGATCATGCGGTAAGCATTCATGCCCGGGAACACGAAGCGGGCCAGTGCATAGCCTGCCGGTGCGCCGAGCACGATGGCGATCACCATGGTGAAGACGGCGGCCAGCAGCGAGTTGCCCAGCGCGCTGATCACGCCCTGGTAGTGCCAGAAGAAGTCGAGGGTCTCGAAGCTCAGCGCCGGGGTCAGGGTCTTGGGCCAGCCGGTGATCTGCTCCGGCGTGCTGACGCTGTTGAGCATCAGCAGGGCGATGGGCACCAGCACCCACAGCACCAGGATCGAGACACCAGCCCGGAACAGCCATTTCCAGGCCATGTCATTGCGACGAGGCTTGTGGGCGGTCTGCGCCACCTGGTTTGAGGAGTCGGCGGAGGAGGCGCTTGCGCGTGACGAAAGCGATGACGGCATGACGGCCTCGGAAGAAGAGGATTTCATCAGCGGGCCTCCTTCGGCACATTGAGGAACTTGATGTAGAAGCCGGTGATGACCACCGAGATCAGCATGATCAACACCGCGTAGGCTGCAGCGGCACCTGTCTGCTGGTAGAGGAACTGCCAGTCGAAGGTCTCGCTCATCAGTACCGGCATGTCACTGCCGCCCAGCATCATCACCACCGCGAAGACCTCGAGTGCCAGCAGGGTGCGCAGAATCAGTGCCGACTGGATGCTGGGACGCAGCATCGGCAGGGTGATCTTCCACAGGCGCTGCCAGTAGCTGGCGCCGAACACCTGACCGGCCTCGTCATATTCCTTGGGGATCAGCCCCATGCCTGATACCAGGATCACCAGCACGATGGCGGTACCGCGCCAGATCTCGGCGACCACCACGGCCAGGAACAGCGCGAAGGCATTCTGATAGTTGAGCCAGGACGCCGGCGCATCGATCACGCTGACCGCGCTCAGGAAGCTATTGAGGAAGCCGAACTGCTCGAGGATCGCCAGCCAGATGATGCCGGCGGCCAGATCGGAGATGCCCAGCGGGATGGTCCAGATGTAGAGGATGCTGTCGCGGCCCTTGTTCATCTTGGTAACCATCAGCGCCATGCCGATGGCCAGCACCAGCTGCAGCGGCACCACGACCCCGGTCAGCAGCAGGGTGTTCTTGAGTGACGGCCAGAAGTTGAAGTCCTGATAGATGCGTGTGAAGTTGGCCAGGCCCACGTTGCCGTCACTGCTGGTGAAGGCCTCGGCGAAGATCTGGATGAACGGATAGAGAAAGAAGGCACCCATGAACAGCAGGCTGGGGGCGATCAGGTAATAAGGTAGCCAGCGATCGTGCTTCATCTTTGCTCACCTTTGGCGTTGTTGTGATGGCTTGTCGGAATGGTTTGGTGGCACCGGGTCGGCATGACAGGGGTTGGCGTTCCGTCATGGCGACCCGTCGGGGGGTGCCGTTGCTGCTGCTGTGTTGCGAGTAATGCGTGTGTGGCGAGTGCTGCTGCTGTTGCGAGTGTTGCGTTCTTGAGTGTTGCGTTCTGACGCCAGCGGCTTACTTGACCGGGCAGGGGCCGTCGCTGGGCGTATCCGGGAGCCAGCAGCCTGCGCCTGATGTGTTGATCAGCGTCTGCAGGCGCGGAGCGAGGATATCCAGCGTCTCCTCGATGTCGGCGTCGCGCAGTACGATCTGCACGAAGGCATCGCGATAGATCTTGTTGAACAGGCCCGACTGCTGGCCCAGGCCGCTGGGCAGCAGCGAGAGCACGGCGTCATCGGCGGAGGACTGGGCCGCGACCGCCTTGCCGGACATGCGAATGCTGGCGGGCAGGTCATCGGGCAGTTCAGCCTCCACCACCGGGAAGAAGTTGGTGGCCCGCAGGGTGCGAATCTGGGCTTCCGGCGTCATCAGATAGCGGATCAGCTTGCGCGAGGCATCGGGATTCGTGGCATTGGCGGGGACTGCCAGACCGGCGACCACCGGCATGTAGCCGCGTCCGCTGGGGCCGGCAGGGGCCGGGAAGGCCACGTACTGATCCGGCTGCTTGTTGAAGGCATCCTTCAAGCGCGCGGTGTGATCGAAGGCGACCCACACCTCGCCATTGAGCAGCGGTTCCTGCATGAAGCCGTAGGCGGTGGAGCGCGGATTGGTCACCGCCCAGATCTCGCGGAACTTCTGCCACATGGTCACGGCGTCATCGCTGCGGAACTCACGCACCACCGAGTGGGTGAAGGACGGGTAGAGATAGCCTTCCAGGAAGCGGTGGATCAGCCCCTTGCGACCGGCCGGGAAGCCCAGCTTGGGGCTGCCGGTGGCCTCCTGCATGTTGCGGCCCCAGGCCAGCAGCTCGTCATAGCTCAGTGCGTTCAGGTCAGCGCCTTCGGGCAGGTAGGGCAGCGCCTTGCGGTTGGCGGCCATGATGTAGGTCGCCTGCATCCACGGAATGTAGCGCTGCTGGTCGCCGCCCAGCTTGCCCAGTGTCATGTACTGTTGGCTGATGCCCGTGTCCGCAAGCGAGCCTTGCAGGTCATCCAGCGGCGCCAGAATGCTGGGCGTCAGCGACCCCAGTTCGCCGTGCAGCCCGCCGAGCAGATCCAGCGCGCCATCAGGGCTGGTCTTCTCGGCCTCGAGACGCGACAGGAAGGTGCCCGTCTCCTGCGGCATGTAATTGATGGCCTCGGCGTAGGGTGCCAGCGCGATCTCGCGCATCTGCTGGGCCTCTTCCAGCGGTCTGGCCTGGGTGCTGAAGAAGGTGATGTCAGCGAGGGCGGACGTACTGCCCAGCAGCGCCAGCAAAGCGAGGGCGGTTGGCATCTTGCGCATGGAGGTCTCCCCGGTCGGGTGTTGTTTTTCTGGCGTCACGCTGACCACGTTCTGGCGATGGCATTTTCAGATCAGGCGTTTTGCGGTCAGGCATCTGGCGTCGTGAGGTCAGTCGATGGTCCTGTGTGCTCAGGCATGTGTGCTCAGGCAGTGGTATCGCGCAGCAGCAGGTCGTAATCGAAGCAGCGATGGCGTGGCGCGCCATCCTGCGGTGCCAGCACCAGTTCGATCAGCGCCTGACTGACGGTCTCGAACGAGATGTCCAGAGTGCTGAGGCTGGGCTGGCGGTACATCTGCGGCGGCAGGTTATCGGCGCCTATGATGGCGATGTCCTCGCCGGGTGTATGGCCGCAGGCACTGACCGCTTCCATCACGCCGTAGGCGAAGATGTCGCTGGCACACACGAAGGCGGTGGGGGCGTTGGCCCCGGACAGCGCTTCATGGGCGACCTGATAGGCGCTGGCATAGCCGTGCGGGCAATGGCGCGAGCTGGGCGCGAGGCCGGCGTCGTGCATCGCCTGCAGATAGCCGGTCTCACGTTCGACGGCGGTATAGAGATCGCTGAAGAAGTTGAGGAACAGGATGTTGCGATGGCCCAGGCCAATCAGGTGGCGGGTGGCGCGCATGAAACCGTCGGCGGCATTGATGTCGACCCAGTCGTGCTCGCTGGCACGGCCGGTACGACCGTGAGTGACGAAGGGGATGCCGCTGTCGAGCAGGAAGTCGACGCGCGGGTCCTGAATGCGGGTACGGGCCACCACGAAGGAATCGACCTTGCCGCCATCGATGAAGCGCTTGTAGGTGTCCAGCTCGTCGCGGTCCTCGGGCACCGTGGTGACGATGAGGTCATGTTCCGGTGCGGCGTCGTGCAGCGCCTGGCCCAGCGCGACCAGCAGGCGGGTGTTGAACTGATCACGAAAGTCGCCCTGGGCGCCGTTCATGATGTAGCCCACCGAGGAGGTGCGGCCTGTCTTCAGGCGGCGTGCGCTCTGATTGGGCTTGTAGCCCACTTCACTGGCGTAGGCCTGCACCCGCTCACGGGTCGTGGCGCTGACATCTTCGAATCCGCCCAATGCCCGCGAGACCGTCGTAACTGACAGGCCCAGCTGGCTGGCGAGATGCTTGAGTGTGATGTTCGGCGGCATGGCACTTTTCCTTTGCGGTAACTGTGAGCGGAAACCGTTACCCGAAACGTTTCGGAAGCGATCTTTTCACTGTTTTGATTAGCTTGGCAAGAATGACGAGACCAAAGAATATATCCGTAATAATCCCGACATATGGCGCTGAAAATCGCCGCTCAGGCTGGCGATTGAGCCGGCGACGATACCACGCTATTTGCACGTAGCGATCTGGCGCACGTCAGCGCAGGAGCAGGGGCAGCAAGCCATGTGCGTTGTGGGTAGTGGAGCCGCTCTCATGTCGTGAGGCGACGCTCGGCGGGGGCTCCTGACGGGCATGGCTGCCAGAGCCACAAACGCCGACACCCCGCACAGGGCGGGGTGTCGGCGTCTGGAGAGCGATGTTGAGTCAGGCTTCAAAGCCCAATCGTCAAGAGCCTCAGTTGCCCTGTGGCGCGAGTGCCGCGGCCTGTTCCTGCTCCTTCTCCTTGCGCGAAGGGCGGATCAGACGGCCCTGCAGGTCCTCAAGCGAGACACCCTTGGTCTCGGGCATGAAGAACAGCACGAACACCAGTTGCAGCAGCATCATGACGGCGAAGAAGGCAAACACCGGCCCGCCGCTGAAGTGGCTGAGGATGGTCGGCATCAGCAGCGCGATCAGCGCCGCGAAGATCCAGTGCACGGAGCTACCGAAGGACTGGCCCATGGCGCGTACCTTGTTGGGGAATATCTCGGAGATGAACACCCAGATCACTGTGCCCTGGCTCATGGCATGCGCCGCGATGAACACGCCAAGCAGCACCGGCACGCCATAGCCGCCCATGGCGGAGAAGTCCTCGAGATGGAAGGCCCAGGCGATCAGGCACAGTGACACCAGATAGCCGGCAGAGCCGATCTTGATCAGGGTGCGGCGCCCCAGCTTGTCGATCAGCGACATGCCCAGCAGGGTGAAGACCAGGTTGATCACCCCGATGCCCGCCGTCGAGAGCAGGGCGGCACTCGCTTCCAGCTGCGCCTCGGCCAGAATGCGCGGCGCGTAATAGATGATGAAGTTGATGCCGGACAGCTGATTGAAGGCCGCGATCAGGAAGGCGAACAGCACCGGCAGACGATAGCGCCAGGCGAACAGACGGGTGTGCTGCTTGGCACTCTCCTCGCTCTCGGTGCCGGGGATGATGGCGATTTCCTCGGCGATGTCGGCCTTGGGGTTGATCAGCGCGATGATCTCGGCGGCGGCCGCCTCATCGTTGCGCTTGAGGATCAACCAGCGCGGGCTGCGCGGTACCTTGCAGATCATCAACAGATAGAGCGCGGCCGGCACGGCTTCCACGCCCAGCATCCAGCGCCAGTTCTCACCGTCGATGAAGCCGATGAAGTAGTTGGAGACGAAGGCGATCAGGATCCCGAAGACGATATTGAACTGATAGAGCCCGACCAGCGCACCACGCCGCTTGCGCGGTGCGATTTCCGAGATGTAGATAGGCGCCGCGACGGACGAGGCCCCCACACCCAGCCCGCCCAGCAGGCGGAAGAACGAGAACACATAAGGGTCAGTGGCCAGCGCCGACCCCAGCGCCGAGACCAGATAGAGGATACCGATGCCGATCAGCGTGGCGCGGCGCCCGAAGCGATCGGTCGGCCAGTTGCCGAAGATGGCGCCGATCACGGTGCCCCACAGGGCCATCGACATGATGATGAGGCCGTGGTTGAGATCGCTCAGACCCCATTGGCTCTGCAGTGAGGTATCCGCCCCCGAGATGACGGCGGTATCGAAACCGAACAGGAAGCCGGCGAGGGCAACCGTGATCGACCATTGAAGT
The DNA here is from genome assembly GCF_045066615.1 of Cobetia sp. Ld8. Classification (NCBI taxonomy): domain Bacteria; kingdom Pseudomonadati; phylum Pseudomonadota; class Gammaproteobacteria; order Oceanospirillales; family Halomonadaceae; genus Cobetia; species Cobetia sp. Ld8. The sequence continues at coordinate 593,353 of NZ_JBISHF010000007.1, forward strand.
ATTCGTGACATGGTGTAGCTCGTCCAATGAGGGCTAGGGTAAGTGACAGCAACTTGTGAAACTTAATCGTTCAAGATTGTATGGCTGAATCGTGTCACCGCGCAATGTCAGCATAGCGTGTGCGATTCTTTCTATCAGCTATACCTTATGGTGAAAGGCATTTCGCTGAGGGATGTCGCTCATCGCCTATTCGGAAATTCAATAGCTAGAACAATAGGTTATTGAAAATGCCTTATTGTTATTCTTTATAGTTTTAACGTTATTCTTTTTTGCGTTGTTGCCGCTGCAGGCGTAGGCTTGAGGCATCAATCCTTGAGCGAAGCAGGAGGTCGAAAGATGGCAACCTCAACACAGCGCCCCCAGGTCGAGAGCTTCTTCGACGAAGATAGCAACACCTTCACGCACCTGGTGCGCGACCCGCAGTCCCGCCAGTGCGCGATCATCGATCCCGTGCTCGACTTCGATTATCCCGCAGGCCACACCAGCACCCGCACTGCGGATGCCTTGCTTGCGCATATCGAGGCCGAGTCCCTCGAGGTGGCGTGGATTCTCGAGACCCACGTTCACGCCGACCATCTATCGGCGGCCGCCTATCTGAAAGGCAAGCTGGATTGCCAGCTGGCGATCGGGGCGCGCATACGCGAAGTGCAGGACATCTTTGCCGATATCTTCGCCGCCGAGGCGGGCTTCGCGCGTGATGGCCGCCAGTTCGATCGCTTGCTGGAAGAGGGCGACAGCCTGGCGATCGGGGGGCTTGAATGCCGCGTGCTGCATACGCCGGGCCATACGCCGGCCTGCGTGAGCTACGTGATCGGCGACGCCGTCTTCGTCGGCGATACCCTGTTCATGCCCGATTACGGCACTGCGCGCTGCGATTTCCCCGGCGGCGATGCGCGTACGCTGTATCGCTCGATTCACAAGGTGCTCTCGCTTGCGGATAGCACACGCATCTTCCTGTGCCATGATTATTCGGCCGAAGGGCGTGAAGGCTTCTGCTGCCAGACGTCGGTGGGTGAGCAGCGTGAGCACAATATCCATGTGCATGACGGCATCGATGAGCAGGCCTTCGTCGACATGCGTACCAAGCGTGATGCCGGTCTTGGCATGCCGCGTCTGATGCTGCCGGCGGTGCAGGTGAACATGCGTGCCGGCCAGATGCCGCCGGCGGAAGACAATGGTCGCGCCTATCTCAAGATTCCGCTCAACCTGCCGTTTGATCAGCTGTGATGGCTGCCATTCCGGCAGGGAGTATGTCCAGGCGCTTTGCCTATGTAGCTTGCTTACGTAATTTTGTGACTCAAATGGACGAATTTCCGCGATGGGAGCCTTATCGATGAGCCAGAGCACGCCACAGACCCCGCCAGTTTCGGATTCTGCAACGACGCCTTGTGACAATCAGGGGGCTGATTCGGCCACCGAAGCGACCCGCGCCGCCAATCACCGCCTGGCACCCAACGCCCACAAGGTGGTGATCATCGGTGGCGGGGCCGGCGGAATCGCGGTGGCGGCCAGTCTGCTCAAGCGCCAGCCGGGCATGGACATCGCCATCGTCGAACCCGCTGAGCAGCATAGCTATCAGCCGGGCTGGACGATGGTCGGTGGCGGCATCTTCACGCCGGAATTCACGCGCAAGCCGATGCACTCGGTGATGCCCAAGGGCGTGCACTGGTATCGCGATACGGCCACCGGCATCGATGCCGAGGCGCATGAAGTCACGCTCGGCAATGGCCATCGCCTGCGCTACGAGCGTCTGGTGATCGCCATCGGGCTGGAGCTGGACTGGGGCGCCATCGACGGGCTGGAGGAGACGCTGGGCGAAAATGGCGTCACCTCCAACTATCGCTATGATCTCGCGCCTTATACCTGGCAGCTGGTGCAGACCCTCAAGGGCGGCAAGGCGCTGTTCACCCAGCCGCCGATGCCCATCAAGTGCGCCGGTGCGCCGCAGAAGGCGATGTATCTGGCCTGCGATCACTGGCAGCGCGAGAACGTGCTGTCGCAGCTCGAGGTCAGCTTCCACAACGCCGGCGGCGTGATGTTCGGCGTGCCGGCCTACGTGCCGGCGCTGGAAGAGGCGGTCGCGGGCTATGGCATCGATGTCAGGTTCCATCAGCGGCTGGTCGCGGTGGATGGCGAGACGCAGACGGCACGCTTCGAGGTGCCGGCAGCCGAGGAGGGCGGCGAGCCGCAGATCGTCGAGCAGGCCTTCGATATGCTGCATGTGGTGCCGCCGCAGAAGGCACCGGCGTTGATCGCACAATCCGGGCTGGCCAACGCCGCAGGCTGGCTGGATCTCGAGCCCGAGACCCTGCAGCACATGAGCCATCCCGACATCTTCGGGCTGGGCGATGTCAGCGGTACCTCGAATGCCAAGACCGCCGCGGCGGTGCGCAAGCAGTCCCCCGTGGTGGTCCAGAACCTGCTGGCCACGCTGACCGGTGGCGCGCTCACGGCGGGCTATCGGGGCTATGGCTCCTGCCCGCTGACGGTGGAGAACGGCCGTATCGTGCTGGCGGAATTCGGCTACGGCGGTGAACTGCAGCCCACCTTCCCCAAGTGGGTCAATGATGGCACGCGCCCGACTCGCCTGGCCTGGCAGCTCAAGGCACGGGGTCTGCCGTTCATCTACTGGAACCTGCTGCTCAAGGGCCACGAATGGCTGGCGCGTCCGGCGTCACGCGATGTCTGAGCCGGTTCGAGAGGCAAGGGGGACGTCGTTTGCCCGCTGGCTGCCGCTGGCGGGTTGGCTTGCCCACTATGACCGCCACAGTCTCGGCCGTGATCTGCTGGCGGCGGTGATCGTCAGCGTCATGCTGGTGCCTCAGGCACTGGCCTATGCGCTGCTGGCGGGGTTGCCGGCGCAGGTCGGTCTCTACGCCAGCATGTTGCCGCTGGTGCTGTATGCGCTGTTCGGCACCAGCAGCACCCTGGCGGTGGGGCCGGTGGCGATCATCTCGCTGATGACGGCCTCGGCGATCGCGGGCATGAGCGGCGCCGATGGCGCGGCGCTCTCCACGCCCGAGATGCTGGCCGCCGCGCTGCTGCTGGCCTTTCTCTCCGGCGCGATGCTGATCGCCATGGGGCTGTTGCGCCTCGGAGTGCTGGTGAATTTCATCAGCCACCCGGTGATCTCGGGCTTCATGACCGCCTCGGGCATCCTGATCATCGCCAGTCAGCTCGGGCCGATCACTGGCCTGAGCCTGAGCGGCGGCAATCTGATCGCGATGGGCGAGTCGCTGTCGGCAGGCGAGCAAGGGCTTCATTGGCCGACACTCGCCATCGGGCTGGGCTGCCTGGCGTGGCTGATACTGGCACGCCGCCACCTCAAGCACGGCCTGATGGCCTTGCGAATGAGCGAGAGCGCGGCGGGCATGCTGTGCAAGACCACGCCGATCATCGCCGTCATCGTCTCCAGCCTGCTGGCCTGGGGGCTGAGCGGTCAGCTTGACCAGGGCCAGCTTGCTCAGGGCGAACAGCTTGAGCAGGGCGAGCGCGGCATGGCGCTGGTCGGGGCCGTGCCCGGCGGGCTGCCCGACCTCAGCCTGCCAAGCCTTGTCAGCCATGACTGGTCGGGGCTGCTGATCTCGGCACTCTTGATCAGCGTGGTCGGCTTCGTCGAATCGCTGGCGCTGGCCCAGACCCTCGCCGCACGGCGTCGTCAGCGCATCGACCCCGACAAGGAGCTGATCGCGCTGGGCGTCTCCAACATGGGCGCAGGCGTCAGCGGTGGCATGCCGATCTCGGGCGGGCTGTCGCGCTCGGTGGTCAACTTCGATGCCGGCGCCGCCACGCCCTTGGCGGGGGCCTTCACCGCCATCGGCATTCTGCTCGCCAGCCTGTGGCTGACCGACTGGCTGGCCTGGCTGCCGCGCGCGACGCTGGCGGCGATCATCATCGTCGCCACCACCAGCCTGATCGATATCGCGGCGATCAAGCGTACCTTCCGCTACTCGAAGGGTGACGGTGCGGCGCTGATGATCACGCTGATCATCACCCTCGCGCAGGGGGTGGAGAGCGGCATCATCGTCGGTATCGCCGTGTCGCTCGGGCTCTATCTCAAGCGCACCAGCCAGCCGCACAGTGCATTGGTCGGGCGCGTGCCGGGCAGCGAGCACTTTCGCAATGTCGAGCGCCATGAGGTGGAGACCGACCCCGAACTGGCGATTCTGCGCATCGACGAGAGCCTGTATTTCGCCAATGCGCGCTATCTGGAAGACACGGTGCTGGCGCTGATGGCCGAACGCCCCTCGCTCAAGCATCTGGTGCTGGCCTGTCAGGCGGTCAATCTGATCGACGCCTCGGCACTGGAAAGTCTGGAAGTCATCAATGAGCGCCTGAGCGCCGCTGGTGTGAAGCTGCACCTGAGTGAAGTGAAGGGCCCGGTGATGGACCGCCTCAAGTGCTCGGAGCTGCCAGCCAATCTCGGTGGCGACATCTACCTCAGCACCTTCGATGCCTGGCAGGCGCTGAGCATTCACGGCAGCCATTGCGGCCAGTCCTGCGCGCGGGACGGCATCAGCCAGACGGCGGCGGTCGGCTGATAGGGGAAGTCGCTGGTTTCAAGAAAGAGCCGTAAACGAAAACGCCCCGCCTCGGCAATCACCGAGGCGGGGCGTTTTCTTATCTGGTCACACAAGATGCTCAGTCAATACGTTCAATCAAGTGCTGGGCCGATGATGTGCTTGACCTCCAGATAGCCCGCCAGGCCCCAGGGGCCCAGCTCACGACCGATGCCGCTGCGCTTGAAGCCGCCCCAGCTGGCCTGCACCAGCGGTAGCTGCTCGCTGTTGTACCACACCACCCCGGCGCGCAGGCGACGGCCGATCTGCTGGGCGCGCCTGGCATCGCTGCTGACCACCGTGGCCACCAGCCCGAAATCACAGTCATTGGCGAGGCGGATCGCCTCGCCCTCATCGGCCACGCGGCGCGAGCACAGCACCGGCCCGAAGATCTCCTCACGCCACAGACGGCTTGTCACCGGCACATCGGTGTAAAGCGTCGGCGCCACGAAGTAGCCCTTGCTCGGCAGGCTGCGATGGGTGCCATCGCGCAGCGCCGTCAGGCCTTCCTCGCGCGCCACGTTCAGATAGCTCAGCACGGTGTCGCGCTGACGGGCACTGGTCATCGGGCCCATCTGGGCCGCGGCGTCCAGCGGGTCACCCAGCACCAGTGCATCGATGCGGCTGGCCAGTGCGGCGTGCAGCTCATCGGCGATGGCCTCGTGCACCAGCAGGCGCGAGGTGGCAGAGCAGATCTGACCGGCATTGAAGTAGATGCCCGCCATCACCCAGTCGGCGGCTTCCTCGACGTCGGCATCGTCGAGCACGATGATCGGCGACTTGCCGCCAAGCTCGAGAGAGACGCCGCGCGTGCCACAGGCCGCGGCCTGCATGACCTTCTCGCCGACCACATTGCTGCCGGTGAAGGAGATCTTGTCGATGCGCGGATGACGGGTCAGCGGCGCGCCGATGCCCTCGCCATCGCCGTGCAGCAGGTTGAACACGCCCGCCGGCAGTCCGGCTTCCAGCGCGATCTCGGCCATCACCTGCTCCTGCAGCGGCGTCACTTCAGATGGCTTGATCACCAAGGTGCAGCCCGCGGCGAGGGCCGGCGCGACCTTCCAGGCGCTGGTGACCAGCGGGAAGTTCCACGGCGTGATCAGTCCCACCACGCCTGCCGGCTCGTGATAGGTGCGCGCGGCAAAGCCTTCGACATCATGCGCGACTTCCGCGCCCTGACGCGCATCCAGCGCGCGTGCCTGGGCGGCGTAATAGCGGTAGCAGCCGATGGCGTCATCGAGATCGATCTCTGCCTCGGCGCGAATCTTGCCGTTGTTGCGACACGACATCTCCACCAGCGCTTCCCGGCGTGAGGTCAGCCCCTCGGCGAAGGCCTCCAGATAGACCGCACGCTCGGCGCCACTCAGTGCCTGCCAACCCTCGAAGGCCTCGGCGGCGGCCGCGACGGCGGCCTGTACATCACGCGCATCACCTGCCGTCACCTCGGCGATGACGGTCTCCTCGCAGGGATTGGTGACCGCCAGACGACGCTCGCCGTGGGACTTGATCCACTCGTTGTTGATGAACTGATGATCGAGCTTGTGCATGGACATTGTTGGCATGGACATTGTTGGCTTGGACATTTCTGGCATGTGAGTTCCTTGCCGCCTGCCACCTCAGGGTCACAGGCGGGCATTGTTCGTGAGAATGATGCGCTGCGCCTAGCCGGACTCAGCCGGCGATTGAGCGCTGCCATCCTGCCGCATCAATTTCCACCAGCAGCGGGGCGCTTGCGTCGCGCTCGCTGATCGCTGTCGCCAGCTCACTGGGGGAGTCGATCGCCACGGCGGCGCAGCCGAAGCCCTGGGCGAGCAGCTGGAAGTCGGGGGCCTTGATGTCGACGCCCAGGCGCGTGACGCCGGCGTTGTCCATGAAGCGGCGAATCTCTTCATAGCCCTGGTTATGCCACAGCACGATCACCACCGGCAGCTGTTCTTCCACTGCGCAGGCGAGTTCGGACAGCGTGAACATGATGCCGCCATCGCCGACCAGCGCGATCACCGGCAGGTCCGGGCGGCCCAGGGTCGCGCCCATCGCGGCAGGCAGGCCATAGCCGAGCGTGCCGTAGCCGGTGGAGGCATTGAAGTAGCGGCGCGGTGCCGGCTGGCTGAGCAGATGATTGGCGGCGTAGACGGTCGCGCAGGAATCGCCGACCCAGATCGCCTCCGGCAGCGCTTGCTTGAGGGTGTCGAACAGCGGCACGTAGGGTGCGAAGGCCGGGTCAGTCGGCAGTGCGAGGGCCTCGAGCGTGGCGGCGGTGATCTGCGCGCCGCGTGTCTTGCCTGCCTCTGCGTCAGCCGTCTCGGCCGGCTTGTCATAGGTTTCGCCCAGGCCATCAGCAACACGCGCGGCGAGGGTCTCCAGCGCCAGGCCGGCGTCGGCGACGATGGCGAGTGTCGCCCGCTGGTTGCGCGCCAGCTGTTCGGGGTCGATATCGATGCGGATCAGCTGGCCACCGATCACGAAGCCATCATCGAACACCACGTCGTAGTCGGTCTCGCCAAGTTCGGTGCCGATCGCCAGCACCACATCGGCGTCGCGCGCCAGTTCACGTACCGCAGGCAGCGCGGCGTTGGCACCGAGATCCAGCGGGTGGGCGCCGCCCAGCAGACCCTTGGCATTGATGGTGGTGACGGTGGGGGCATCGAGCGCCTCCACCAGCTGGCGGGCCGCTTTTGGCGCAGCGACACAGCCACCGCCCAGCAGCACCAGCGGACGCTCGGCGCCCTGCAGCAGGCTCACGGCCTCATCGAGCAGGGCCGGGTCCGGCGCGAGTCGGCCGATGCGCGGGCGCGTGAAGTCATGCGTGGTGCGACCGGCGGGCGGTGGGATCTCGGCATTGAACAGGTCGATGGGAATCTCGATATGCACGGGGCCGGGGCGGGCACCCTCGAACAGCGCGAAGGCGCGGGCCAGCACTTCCGGCAGCGCGGCCGGGTCAAGCAGCGTGTGGCTGAAGCGCGCCACGCCCGACACCAGCTGCTGCTGGCTGGGCAGCTCGTGCAGACGCCCCTGGCCACGGCCGAGGGTGTCGGTGCGATTGACGCTGGAGATCACCAGCATCGGGATGGAGTCGGCCAGCGCCTGGCCCATCGCGGTGGTGATGTTGGTCATCCCCGGGCCGGTGATGATGAAGCACACCCCGGGCTTGCCGGTGCTACGGGCATAGCCATCGGCCATGAAGCCGGCGCCTTGTTCATGGCGCGGGGTGACGTGGCGAATGCTGCGCGCGGCGGGATCGGCATCCGGCTCCAGGCCACGGTAGAGCTCGACGGTATGCACGCCGGGAATACCGAAGACGGTGTCGACGCTGTAGGTGTCACGCAGCAGTCGGATCAGGAGTTCAGCACATGTCATGGCAGGTTATTCCAATGACGGGAGCACCGTGGTGCTCCCGTATGAGATGAGAAACAAGTTGAGTGCCCGCTTGGCTCAGAACACGAACAGATGCGCGATACCGGCGATGATCGGCAGGGTGATCAGCGTGCGCAGCACGAAGATGGCCACCAGTTCCCAGATCTTGAGCGGAATCTTCGACTTGAGCAGCAGGGCACCGATCTCGGACATGTAGATCAACTGGGTCAGCGACAGGCAGGCGATCACGAAGCGCGTCAGTTCGCTGTCGATGTCCTTGGCCAGCACCGCCGGCAGGAACATGTCGGCAAAGCCGACCAGCGTCGCCGGGGCTGCCTCTGCCGCGTGAGGAATCTGCAGCAGTTCCAGCAGCGGAATCATCGGGTAGGAGAGCCAGGTGAACACCGGCGTGAACTCGGCCAGCATCAGCGCCACGGTGCCGATGGCGATCACCACCGGCAGCAGGCCGAGGAAGATGTCCGCCACGTTGAAGCCGGCCGATTTCACCAGCTTGAGCGGGTCCGGCGCATGTTCGGCGCGCGCGACCGCCATGCCGAGTGAGTAGCGCAGCACGCCACAGTCGCTCTGGTTCTCTTCACTGATCTGGCAGCCGACTGGCTCGTGGTAGTCATCACGCTTGCGTGACAGCGGCGGCAGACGCGGCACGATGACGGCGGCGATCAGGCCCGCGATGACGACGGTCAGATAGAAGGGCACGAACAGGTGGTTGATGTTCATGAAGCTGGTGACCAGCAACGCGAAGGCGATCGAGACCACCGAGAAGTTGGTGGCGATCACTGCCGCTTCACGCTTGCTGTAGAAGCCCTGCTCGTACTGCTGGGTGGTGATCAGCACGCCGACGGTGCCGGAACCCATCCACGAGGCGGTGGCATCGATGGCGCTGCGCCCGGGCAGATTGAAGATGGCGCGGAACGGACGACGCACCAGGCTGCCGATGAATTCCATGAAGCCGAAGTCGACCAGCAGCGGCAGCAGAATGGCCGCGAAGAAGAAGAAGGTCAGCAGCACCGGCGCGAGATCATTGAGCATCACGCCACCGGTGAAGGCCGCGGTGACCTGGGTCGGCCCCCACTGGAAGTAGGTCATCAACGCGAAGATGGCGCCGAGGGCACGCATGGCAAACCACACCGGCGAGACATCGAACAGCTCGTGTGCCGCGCCCTGACGTGCCCAGGCCGGCTTGGCGAGCTTGACGAAGCCGGTGAGGATCACCGACAGACACAGCACCGCGACGGCGATGGCGGGCAAGGCGCTGCCGAGCGTGGCCTTGAGCCAATCGGCCATCAGGCCCATGCCGATGTTGATGGTGTCGCCGACACTGAACGGCACCAGAAAGAAGCTGACGCCGAGCAGTGACGGCACCAGGAATTTCATCAGCCCCCTGGCCGTGAGCGGCACGGGGCGGGTGGCGATGAGGTCTTTCTGCGCCTTCTGTGGCTTGGCGGTCTCAGCTTGTTCAGCACCAGAGCCAGAACTTGATACGGAATTTGAGACAGAGTCAGAAATAGCGCGGGGCGGCGTATGGTCCGCCGCGGAGTCGATGCTGGTTGTCATTCGGGTCACCTAGATCTTGTTGTAATGGTCAGGCTCTAGCCGAGCATTGTGTGATGCATCATGCCGTATCGTGCCGGGTGATTCTGTGTGCGCCGAGGGCGGGACGGGCCCCCGGCGCGGGTGCAGCAGGACAGCGGGTCATTCGTGGGTCGTTCGTGGCTCAGTCGCGCTGTTGCACGCCCGGCAGTACGCAGAGCATCTCGTAGAGCAGGGTCGCGCCCATCAGCGCGGTGTTGCCGCTGGTGTCGTAGGGCGGGGAGACTTCCATCAGGTCACCGCCGACGATGTTGAGGCCACGCGCGCCGCGCACGATTTCCATGCCCTGCGGCATGGTCAGACCGCCGGCTTCCACGGTGCCGGTGCCGGGGGCGACGGAGGGGTCCAGGCCATCGATGTCGAAGGTGATGTACACCGGGCGGTCGCCCATCATGTCGCGCACTTCGGCCATCAGCGGGGCGAGTGACTTGAACCAGCACATCTCGGCGGTCTCGACACGGAAGCCCTGCTGGCGGCACCAGTCGAAATCATCGGCGGAGTAGCCGGTGCCACGCAGGCCGATCTGCACCACGCGATTGCTGTCGAGCAGGCCTTCTTCCTGGGCGCGACGAATCGGTGTGCCGTGGGCGATGGGCTCGCCGAACATGTGGTCGTTGACGTCGGCGTGGGCATCGATGTGGATCAGGCCGACCGGACCGTGCTTCTTGGCGATGGCGCGCAGCACCGGCAGGGTGACGGTGTGATCGCCGCCCAGCGTCAGCGGCACGCAGTCGTGGCGCAGCACCTCATCGTAGAACTGCTCGATGATGTCCATGCTCTTGGGCAGGTGGAAGGTGTTGATCGGCACATCGCCGATGTCCGCCACCTGCAGGCTGTCGAAGGGCGCGGCGCGGGTGGCCATGTTGTAGGGGCGCAGCATGCGCGATTCATCACGGATCTGACGCGGGCCGAGACGTGCGCCCGGACGGTTGGAGGTACCGATGTCCAGCGGAATGCCGATGAAGGCGGCGTCCAGGCCTTCCGCGGTTTCCTGAGCCGGCAGACGCATCATGGTGGCCGGGCCGCCGAAACGTGGCATGTCGTTGCCGCCCAGCGGCTGATTGAACTCGCTCATCTGTCTCTCCAGGGTCTTGAGTCGCTCGCGCTGACGTGACGGCGAGCGGGGTATTGTGATTTTTCGCCTGATCGCTCGGCCGGACGGTGTCATGAAGGCCGGCGATCTTCCTTGGCGCATACCCCAGCATTGCAGTAACCATGCCAATTTTTAGTCCATTGATTTTATTGATTTTTATTTGAGCGTGGTCGCTAAGTGATTCATTTATGGATCACTCGTGCACTGATAATGATTCAAAAATGGATCGCTGATTCATTTGTGGATCACATTCGGGCATCATCGAGAGTGTCTTCAAGCGCAGTGCGAGAAAGACCAGCAGGAAAGACCTGCTGGAAAGTACTGATAGAAAGAAGCGCTGGAAAGAACTGCTAGAAAGACCTGCTAGAAAGACCTGCTAGAAAGACCTGCTGGAAAGCCCCGCCCGATTCACAGGCGCGACCATGAGGTGCCCGCCATGTCAGAGCTCGACCGTCAGATTCTCAAGACCATCATCGACACCGCTCACGATCACTACTTCGTGGTCAATGCGGATGGCCAGGTGATGGATGTCAGCCCCGGCGCCGCGGCGGTCTATGGCATGACCCGCGAGGAGTTGTGTGCCGCCAACGTGCATGAGCTGGAAGCCAGCGGCGTGCTCAAGCCCTCCATCAGCCTGGAGGTGCTGCGTACGGGGCGCACGCTGCAGATGATGCAGCTCACCGCCACCGGGCGGCGGGTGGTGGCGCAGGCGCATCCGGTGTTCGTCGCGGGCAAGCTCGAGTGCGTGGTCAGCCGTTCGATGGATCTCACCGATATCCAGCTGCTGCAGCAGGAGTACGCGGTGCTCCAGCAGCGCTTCAGTGATCACCTGCGCCGTAACTCACGCGGTGGCGAGCTGAGTGGCGTCAGTCAGGCAGAGGGCGATCGGGCAACGGCGGGGGCAGGGCAATCAGTCCAGGCCACGGAGCAATATGCACAGAGCCAGGCTGAACAGCGGCAACGTGAACAATCAGCGCGCGAGCAGGCCGAGTGCGAAGACGCCGCGCTGGAGCTGGGCGAGCTGCAAGTCAGAAGCCCCGTGATGCGCGAGATAGCGTTGCTGCTCAAGCGGGTCGCGCCCACCAACGCCACGGTATTGATGCTGGGCGAATCCGGGGTCGGCAAGACGGCCTTCGCCCATCAGCTGCACCGCTGGAGCCAACGCGCCGACGGCCCCTTCATCGAGGTGAACTGCGGCGCCATCCCCGAGAGCCTGTTCGAGTCCGAGATGTTCGGCTATCAGGCCGGTGCCTTCACCGGCGCGGGCAACCGTGGCAAGGCGGGCCTGATGGAGCAGGCCGAAGGCGGCACCCTGTTCCTCGATGAAATCGGTGAGCTGCCGCTGGCCACCCAGACCAAGCTGCTCAAGGTGATTCAGGACGGGATGATCACCCGCCTGGGCGACACCACCACCCGCCGCGCCGACTTCCGCCTGGTCGTCGCCACCAATCAAGACCTCGCTGCCCGCGTGGAGCAGGGCCAGTTCCGCCTCGACCTCTACTACCGCATCAATGTGCTCCCCGTCAGCCTGCCGCCGCTGCGCGAACGCCACGAAGACATTCCCGCCCTGATCGAGCAACACCTCTCCCGCCTCAATCAACGCCACGGTCGCCGCAAACTCCTCGACGCCTCGTTATGGCCCATCCTCATGCGCCAGGACTGGCTCGGCAATATCCGCGAACTGGAAAACTGGCTGGAACGCGCCTGGCTCAGCGCCCCCAGTGATGTCATCGACAGCGACTCAGTGAAAACACTGCTCAACACTTGTTCCACGAATAACGCTAATGGACTAGGCAATTCATTTGGCTTCAGTAATGCAAAATCTAATGGAATAGGCGTTAATGATAGTTTTACCACTGCCGATAACTCTTATAGTTCCAATTCTCTCTCAGAGCCTGCCGCTGAGGGGGCGGTAGCCATGACAGTACCCAAACTCGGCCCCAACGAAACCCTCAAGGAAGGCCTGGCACGTATTGAAGCACAATGGCTACGTGAGATGGCTGCGGAATTGCCCAGTACCTATGCAATAGCGAAGAGGACAGGGATGAGTCAGCCGACAGTGGTGAGGAAGATGAAAAGATTGAAGGATTGAATCCTTTGCATCTGTATCCGCCATAGATAATAGACTGATATTGCCCAGTATCCATGGACACCAATCTAAGAGCTCATTCGGATTTCTAAGGCCTGTGGGCCAATCACCCTGATGGCACAGGCATTGTCAAAGCCCTTTCCCTTGACGCTCATGCTGCGCTGGAGATCGCAGTGGGTCAACAACGACCGATATAGGGATGAGCAAAATTGGCTGCCGCGATCTGAGCGGGGCAATCACATTTTCAGTATCTCTCGTCACCATAGGGCCATCTTTAAGGCGTTACCGGTCATTCATTCACTTATCGCCCAGTCGATAACATTACGCGAGTACAGATTGATCAACACTGTGGACGCTACCGGCAGGCGGCCTGGGCTGCAGCCCCAGCTCTCGGGCGGCGGCACTAATACCGATGAGGTCGGCAAGCGTCTGAGCCTCATTCTTGTAGGCTTGGGAGTAACTGTACGAGTCTTCTTCATGCCTTGCTATGAATTTCTTCGCTCAGTATACTTACTTAATGGGGGACACGGGTAATGGTTAAAATCAATGTGCTACTTTTCAGTCTGATTCCATAGTACAAGCCCGCAAAGACATTCCTCGTGAACGAGTAATACATCTTCCGTCTCAATCAACGTCAAGAATATCGCAAACTTCCCTACGCCTCGTTAAGGCCTAGCATCATGCGACAATAATTATTAAAATAATAACCTCAAGCTGGAAAGCTATCTGGAACGGTACCCGGCAACTAGCTTTATATCTCTAATGATGTTACAGCTCTCGTTTTAATAATCTGTGTTAACTTTCGATAATTAGGTTGGGGTTATGAATATTTTTGTTTGTACTATTTTTATTAATAAAATTCTGCAATTGATAAGGTAGAAGCTTTGATGTCTTTTGATGAATATTAATGTGTCAATTCACTTTAATATTAAGTTATACTAAATCGTCTTTGTTTTATAATATATCTTCTCAAGACGCTACTAGCGCGCAATGATGTGCAAGTGACAGTGCATTTGCTGAAATCTGAATACATAAAGTTGCACGGGTAATAGCGTAGTGACTGGCTACATTTTCTTGTTATGTATGTCTGCTCTAAATAGCATCGATTATTTTGGGGTGTGGTAAGTGTGTTTAATTTAAATGACAAATAGTGAGGGGAATATGGAATTTCTCAAAGTAGAGATCGAAAATGTTAAAAGCATCAAAAACTTTAGTTTAGAGATACCTATCGAGCAAGGGTTGTACGCTATTGCAGGTACTAATGGTGTAGGGAAAAGCACTATTATGGCCTTGCTGGCAGTGCCTTTTAGGCCTGCATTATTAAATGATCTTTTCGGTAGATGTGGTAATACATCCAAGGTTAATTATTTTTATGAAGGTAAATCAGATTACTGGGAGAAGGAGGAGGCAGGTGCAAGATGGAAAGTTAAAGGTAAGTCTTCTAAAGATATAAGGATCGATGGTTTTATTGAGGGTAGTATTATTCATGGTACACGTTTCTCCGATTCTACTCTTGAATCTTTACAACTGTCAGATAGTGTTAGTGAAGAGCATCTAGTCGATGCTGATGATTTTATAAACACTAACTTCAATTATATTTTGCATGGCAAGAAGAGTGTTTACCCTATTATTAGAAAAGTTAGAAATAGACAAGTAGCTTCTGAGCTTGGCTTTGAAACAGTACCTTATTTTATGCACTACCCAGATACAATGCTAAGTCAGTACTGGCTCAGCACTGGAGAAAATCTGCTTTTGAGCCTGTTACATTTTTTGAATAATAAGATTTTTCAGCAAAAACGAAAGGGCACAGATAACAAGTCATTTATACTTATTGATGAAGTTGAGCTTGCGTTACATCCTGTGGCTATCAGTAGGTTACTTGATTTCCTGAAGTCTATATCAAGAGAGTATAATCTCGCCGTATACTTTTCTACTCATTCAACTGAGCTATTACGTGGTATTGGTGCCGATAGTATATATTATCTTCAGACTTTGCCAGATAGAACTATTGAAGTGATTAACCCATGCTATCCTGCTTATGCAACGAGATTTCTCTATAATCAAGATAGTTACGACTTCTTGATATTGTGTGAAGATGAACTGGCTAAATTTGTTATTGATGAAGTGATAAATTCTGAAAATCTTTATAGTGGGAAGCTATATCATATATTACCTTGTGGAGACTGGAGGAACACTATTAGGCTTCATAGGGAGATTTACGATTCTAACTTAGCCAGCAAAGCTACAAAAATTATCTCTGTTTTAGATGGTGATGTAGTTGAGGAATTTGAAAAGAGTAAGTCTAACGATAGTATTGTTGCCAGGCTTAATGTAACATTTCTTCCCGTGCCTAGTCTTGAGAAATACTTGCATTCAAATTTAATAGAAAGCGTTGATACAACTTTGTTTAGAGAGTTGAATGATAGGTTTTTCAGGAAAGAGTCGCTAGATGATGTGATTACAAAATACCAAGATGGCAAAACTGACAATAAGGGAAAAAAGCTTTGGAGCCTGATGGTGGCAAGCGTAGCAAGTAATAATGTTAGTGAAAAAGAGTTTTTAAGAGAGGTTTGTGGGGTTATATATAAAAAGGTTAATACGGATTCGTTAACCAATCGAATTGTTAGGATGTTCTAGATAACTTATAGCTCGCCAATTGATATTGGCGAGCTATATCTGGGCTAAGTTTTACGGAAAGCTCCTAGTGGGAGCTATCTCTCTAGATGTTAAGTCTAAATATATTTATCATTAATATGGGTTTTGCAAGCAGATAGAGCATTTTAATAATTTTCGCAGATAGCCATGTATCTATTTTTTTGATAACGAAGAAATTTTATTTCTTATATGATTTTTTATATATGGCGGTGCTAATTTATTTCCATCACCACCAAACTCCCCATCACCCCTTGGCATAACGGCTTGATCTCGCTGAAGCCTTCATCGACGGCGAGGTCTGTCTTGGCTTTGGCGTAGGTGGTGCCGTCGGCGGTGGGGTGGTAGCTGGTGCAGTGCAGGCGGATCAGCTTGTCGTCGAGGAAGAGGCCGTATTCGCGGGTCTGCGAGGTGATGGGCGTGCCCTGGTGTCGCTGTGTCATGGCGATATCGAACCAGTAGACCTGACGGTGATCCACTCGGGTCAGGCCGGAGTCGAGCATCTGACTGTTGATGGGCGCCCACTGCGCCAATTGGTCCGTGGCGGCCATTACCTTGAGCTGCGCGTCGCTGACGGTGTCGCCATGCAGGTCATAGATCTCGAGGATGATCATGTCGGTGCCGGTACCCGCCTGACTCTGCCATTTCTGCACGATATGCGGCAGGCGCCCCTCGGCGGCAGACCATGAGGCGGGCAGATGCAGCGCCAGGTTGATGCCCAGTGACTTGCCGTGGCCCTTGGTGTGGAATTCCTGGAAATAGCCGTCGTACAGCTCGTATACCGGCTCGATCTGATATTTGGTTGCCAGCAGGAATTCCTTGAACGGCGAGGGCAGGTATTCCCCCTGGGCGCGCAGATGAATGGCCTCGATGAAGCGGGCCGCGAAGTCGCTGGTCAGCTTGTCGGTGGTCAGCTGGGAATCCAGTTCCTTCTTTATCTGACGGCGGATGCCATCCAGTACTTCTCGCGCGTGGTCCTTGCCCATCAGGGTGGCGAGGTTTTCCGCCAGACGATGGGTGATATTCGGGAAGGCATTCTTGAAGTAGGCGGAGGCCAGTTCGGTATCCGGCGCGAGGCCGGGAAACTCGTCGGCGATGCGTGACAGCGTGATGTCCTGGGCGATGACGAAGCCGTAGGTACTGCTCAGCGTATTGATGACCTTGGGCGTGGGGCGAAACTGTGCGGCTTCGGCGCGTGCCGAGGCACCGGGAGTAATGAGACACAAGCCCAGGCTCAGGCCCAGTCCGAGCGTCAGGGCGGCGGCGGCCAGCCCGGGAATTGCCCCAAAGGAGCGTGTTACGGCAAACGCCATGCGTGACATCCTGTCAGAGTGCGATCGATTCAATCCTATCATCGGCCTACGGTGACTTCTTGCGTGCTGACGCTGTTCAGATACCTAATCAGGCAGAAGTATCAGACTGCGCGTCATGCGGCGCACGCGGTTTCCCTTGTGAGAGAGCAGCAGACAATGATGTCCAGACGACACCAGTATTCGGTTGAACTTGAGTGGACCGGCAATCGCGGTGATGGCACCCGCCATTACACCGCCTATGAGCGTGATTTCGTGGCCCGCGTCAGTGGCAAGCCGAGCCTGGAAGGCTCCGCCGACCCCGCCTTTCGGGGCGACGCTGGCCGCTGGAATCCGGAAGACATGCTGGTGGCCTCCGTCTCGGCCTGCCACAAGCTGTGGTATCTGCACCTGTGTGCTGAGGCCGGCATTCGTGTCATGAGCTATCACGACCACGCCGAGGGCACGATGCAGGAAGGCGCGCCCGCCGCTGATGACAAGACTCAGACAGAGAACCAGGGTGAGGCGGGACGCTTCACCTCCATCGTGCTGCGCCCCGAGATCACGCTGGCCGCCGGTGACGATATCGCGCTCGCCCATGAGCTGCACCATCGGGCGCATGCGCTGTGCTTCATCGCCAATTCGCTGAATTTTCCGGTCAGCTGTGAGGCGGTGATCACCCATCAGTGATGGGTAGCCCTCAGCCCGCGTCGGACTGACCGTGTCAGAACCCAAAAGGCCACCAGAGCAATCTGGTGGCCTTTTTTGGTTTCAGCATCTCTCTAAAGACTCAGCTTCTCTCTAGAGAATCAGCGTCTCGCGGGCGAATCACGAGGTTGGATCAACCGCGTGCATTCACTTCCTCGATCAGCTTGCTGGAGCCGGTGAGGTCCGGCAGGCAGGCGCCGTCGGCAATCTTCGCCAGCAGCACTTCTTCGGCTTCTTGCACCTCGATGGCGTGGCTGGCGATGGCCGAGACTTCCTCGGGCGCCATCACGATGACGCCGCTTTCATCAGCGAGGATGGCATCGCCCGGATTGACGACGACACCGCCGATGCTGACCGGCACATTGAGCGCGCCGCCGATACCGGCGAAGCGGGTGGTCAGCGAGGCGACACCGCGACTCCAGACCGGGAACTGCTTGTCGCGAATGGTCAGCGCATCGGTGGCCATGCCATCGATCACCACGCCTGCCACGCCGAGGCGCGAGGCGACTTCCGTCATCACGCCGCCCCAGCAGGCGCGGTGGCGATCGCCCTGACGATGCACGATCAGCACATCGCCCGGTCGCACCAGGCGCATCAGGTGGTTGAGCAGGGTGCCGTCTTCCGGCGGCAGCGAGACGGTGACGGCGGTACCGGCGATGCGCACCTCGGGCAGCATGCTGGCAATCGCCGGTTCGACGAAGCCGTGGGTGTGGAAGTGGCCGATGGTGGCCGTCTCGCACTGGCGGAGCTGTTCCAGCCGTTCAGGCGCGACCTGCGCTGGCATGTCATTGAGTTGGTACATGGAAGTCTCTCGTCGTGGTCGGTCAGATCAGGCTGGGCAGGAAGGTCGTCAGCCACGGGGCCCAGTAGAGCATCAGCATCGCGAACAGGAAGCAGATGACGATCGGCCAGGCCGCGGCGTAGATGGTCTGCATCGGCGTCGCCGGGGCGGCGCCTTTCACCGCGAACAGGTTGTAGCCGAAGGGCGGGGTCAGACTGCCCACCGAGATGTTGATCAAGAACAGCGTCCAGAACCACACCGGATCAAAGCCATACAGCTTGACCAGCGGCGCGTAGATGGGAATCACCACCATCATGAAGGCGATCTGGTCGATGAACATGCAGGCGATCAGCGGAATCAGCATCAGGATCAGCAGCATCCACACCGGGTCAAGATCCAGCCCGGTCACGCTGCTCACCAGACCGCTGGTGGCGCCGGTGAAGCTCAACAGCTGCGAGAACAGCTTCGAACACGCCAGGATCAGGATGATCATGGTGCTGACCTTGAGCGAGGACATCACCGCCTCGCCGGCCATCTTGAACGAGAACTTGCGGTAGTAGGCCGCGACCACCAGCGAGCCCAGCACGCCGGTGGCGGCGGATTCGGACGGCGTGGCGATGCCGAGCAGAATCAGGCCGAGCACGGCGAAGATGATGATGGTGAACGGCAGCATGTTGATCACGGCGCGGCGCTTTTCCCGGGCCGTGCCGCCACCGCTTTCATCGACGGGCGGCGCGCGGCGCGGGTCCAGCGTGATGCGCACCTTCACATAGAGGATGAACAGCGCGGCCAGCAGGATGCCGGGCAGGATACCCGCGATCAGCAGGCGCGCGATGGAGACATCCACCATCGAGCCGATGATGATCACCAACAGGCTCGGCGGGATGATCGGCGCGAGACTCGCCCCACCCAGAATCAGGCCGATGGAGAGCCTGTCGTCATAGCCGCGCTCCTGCATGGTCGGCAGCGCCGAGCGGCTGAGCATGGCGGTCACGGCCAGCGCCGAGCCGGACAGGGCACCGAACAGCGTCGAGAGGGCGACGACGAAGAAGTAGAGGCGACCCTTCATGCGGCCCATCAGGGCATCCAGCGAGTCGAAGATCACATCGATGGAGCCGGAGCGGAACAGCAGCTCCCCCATCAGCACGAACAGCGCGATGGTGGTCAGCGTCTCCGAGGTCATGCTGTCGTAGACACTGTTGGCGAACATGCCGAAACCGGCGGTGCCCATCAACCACAGCGTGCCGAGCACGTTGATGGTCAGGAAGGCGGCGAAGACGGGAATGCCGAGGGCGAACAGGCCCATCAGCAAGGCGATGGCCAGGCCCAGAGAGGTATACCATTCCATGACTCAGGGTCCTTTTCTGGCGGCGGTTGCCGGGGGCGTCGCGCGGCTAGTCGAGCGGCTAAAGGCGTGGCGCAGGAAGTACAGGGCGGCGCTGATCATCGCGTAGGCGATGAAGCTGGAGACCCAGTACTTGGGAATGTCGAGGCCCATGGCAGTGGTGGTGTGGTAGTGGAACTGTCGCAAGCTTTCCTGCACGCAGATCCAACCGGCCACGGCGCAGACGGCGCCGGTCACCAGGGCGAGGAGACGATCATAGAAGGCGCGTGCGGCAGGGCCGAGGCGCTCCGGCAGCACGGTGATGGCGATATGGCCGTGGGTGCGTGCCAGTTCCGGCGTTGCCAGCGAAATCGAGAGGCATAGCAGGTAAGCCACCATCGCGCCGGACCACAGGGTGGGAGAGTTGAAGAAGTAGCGCGCGATGACTTCCAGCCAGAAGCACAGGACGATGCCACACAAGGTGACACCGCCCAGAAGGAAGCCTGCTCGCGTCACGCCGTCATGCACACGTGCAAGCAGGGTTAGCATGGTGGATTCCTTACTCGCTGACGGTGGTCAGGTTCTTCTCGATCGCCAGTTCACGCATGGCGGTCACCGTGTCCGGGGTCTTGTCGATGCCCAGCTGCCAGATACCGTCGGTGACGAGGGCATCCAGACGCTCGGCGTCTTCCGGTGCGAATTCGGTGGCCTGCATGCCGGCTTCGTCCAGCGCCTTCCACTCTTCGACTGCCAGCTCATCCAGGATCGGGACGATTTCGGTTTCCAGCTCACGCCCTTCGTCGAGCAGCACTTGCTGCTGTTCCGGCGACAGGGTGTTGAAGGCGTTCAGGTTCATCAGCACGAAGTTGTAGGTCTGACCGAAGGTCGGCTTGGAGTAGTAGCCGGCGACTTCCTGCCAGCCCATGTCCTTGACGCCATTCAGGCCCCAGGCCGCGCCGTCGATCACGCCACGGTCCATCGCGGAATAGACATCGCCACTGGACATCAGCACCGGCGTACCGCCCAGGCCCTTGGTGACGTTGGTATAGGTGGGGCTGCCGCGCAGACGACGGCCATCCAGACCCGGCGTACCGGTGATCGGCTCCTTCAGCACATACTGGAAGCCGTGGCTGCCCAGCGGCGGAATCGCGATCAGCTTGAGGCCCAGGTCGTTGTAGTGCTCATCAACCATGTCCCACAGGCCGGATTCGCGCGTCTGTTCCGGATTCACCGCCACGCCATCCATCGCAGCGCCGACGCCGGTGGTGTTGGTGTGATAAGCGGCGTGGGTATACAGCAGCTGGAAGACACCGGCCGCGACAGGCTGCAGCTGCTCGAAGGGCGGCACCACATCCGGGCCGGTCAGCTTGATGGTGAGGTCGGCGGCCTTGTTGGCTTCGACTTCCTTGATGAAGCGCTGGGCAATCTCGCGGGAGTAGGCAGTGGTCTGGTCGTAACTGGACAGCATGCGCAATTCGGTGGCCATGGACTGGGTGGCCGGGAGGAGGGCGAGCAGCGGGAGCAACAGAGCGGGCTTGAGGGTTTTCATAGCAGTATCCACGTTATCGTTATTGTGAGCGGGGCAGTGCATGCGGGACTTCTCGTGACCATGATGCTGCGTCCGGGAGATGCATGCGGTACCTGTCCCTGCTTCTTGTTGTGATGGTACGCCTTCAATCTATGAGGCCCTCCCTTCGCGGTCAACGAATCATCAGCCTTTTGGGCTTTCAAATTTCAATACGCAGTATTTGCCAAATTTATGTAAGAAAATATGTGTGTATTGTGCGCTGACAACATGCGGGGATTGCGATGAGAAATTGGCCGATTGATGCCAGAAAAGGCAGCCTAGTCGTCGCAAGGATAGTGGGCAGTCGAACGCGAAAAAACCGCCTGAAGCCATCTGCTCGGCTAGTAGAATGGTCAAAAGAATAGCCATCATGGTGGCCAGCAGAATGGCTATCAGAGTGGCGAGCAGGAAACCTGCAGAGCATTGATCCTGACCACAGCAAAGCCCCCGTTACCGATGCTTTCAAGAGATCATCGGCAACGGGGGCTTTCGGGTGGTGCATCACTACTTGATAAGCACTGAGCGCAACTGTTCTCTCAACCAGTCAGCTCGGCTAGTCAGCTCAGTCAGTCAGCGCGCTGCGGACTCGGTCGAGAGGCCCAGGCTCGGCTTGCGCAGCGCCAGCGGCATCAACGCCAGCGAGACCGGCAGGCCGATCATCACCGGGTGCAGGCCGAAGGGATGGCCCAGCACCTGCCACAGCACGGCGGTGGCCAGCCCGCCCCACATCATGATCACCCCGCCACGCGGGTCTGGCGTGCGACGACACAACGCGACCACCGTCGGCACCAGCACACCGCAGACCAGCATCGCGCTGCCGAGAATCCAGATATCGAGCAGACGCGGCGCGTAGAGCGCCAGGCCCAGCGAAATCAAGGACATGGCGACCACCGAGTGGCGGCTCATGCGCAGCATGAAGGCATCATCGCGACCCTTCATGCGCGGTTTGATGATGTCGTTGGCGATGGAGGACGCACCGGCGATGAAGAACGAATCCGCGCACGAGATGATGGTCGCCAGCAACACGACGACCATGCTGACCATCAGCGGCAACGGCAGGGTGGCCTTGATGATGGCGTAGAAGGACAGGTCCGGATTGGCGACCGCGATATCCAGTCCCAGCTTGGCGAAGGCGCCGATCAGGACCACGGCACCGCCGACCAGCAGCGTGAAGACGATGGCGACGGCGTAGCCGGTACGTGCCGCCTTGAGGCTGCGCGCGGCCCAGAAGCGCTGCCACAGGTCCTGGCGCACGAACTGATAGGCGCCGATGGTCAGCATGTAGACCGCCAGTTCATGGCCGGAAATGCCGGTCAGGCTCAGGAAGTCAGGGTTGCCTTCGGGCATGGGGGCCGCGCTGATGAATTCCCAGCTGCCGCTGGCGTAGTAGACGGTGACCAGCAGGAAGAAGATGCCCAGGGTCTGCAGGGTGCCCAGGATGGCATCTGACCAGATGACCGCCATCAGGCCGCCCAGCCATGTCTTGGCGGTCAGCAGTGCCCAGGTCAGCAGGATGCCCACCGGCAGCGCCAGGCCGAATACCAGCTTGAGCACCGTGGCCACGGCCACGAACTGCATGCCGGTGATGGCCGCGTAGGCACACAGGATGCTGAGCAGGGTCGGCACCCTGACGCCTTCGCCAAAGCGACTGACCAGGAAGTCGGCCAGGGTCACCATGTTGAGGCGCTCGCCTTCGGCGTGGATCTTGCCGATGAAGAAGTACAGCGCAATGCCTGCGAAGGTCATGCCCACCGGCAGCCACAGCTGTCCCATGCCGAAGGTGTAGCCCTTGGAGACGAAGCCCAGCAGGGTAGAGCCGCCGACGGCGGTACCGATCAGCGTACAGATCAGCGGGAAGGTCGAGGTGGAACGGCCTGCGACATTGTAATCATCATAGGTCTTGATGCGGCGGAAGAAATAGAGCGAAAGCCCCATCAGAAATACGCCACATGCTATGATCATGATCGAGAGAATGAAGGTTTCTCGGGTATCGAACATCGTCGTGTTTTCCGCTTTATTGATATTGTATTGATCGTCATTGGTGTCTTGAGCGAGGGGGAATATATCACTCGAGGGCAGACGTTGGTGACGCGGTGCTGACTTTATTACCATCTGGCGTGCCACCGGGAGTGCGTTTCATTGCGCTCTTGCCGGTCGCGCCACTTTCGGGACAGGAACAATCGCCATGCGACCCATACATGACACGCTGGACTGGAACCTGCTGAGAACATTCATCGTCATCGTCCAGGAGGAAAGCGTCAGTCGGGCCGCGGCGCGTCTCTACCTGTCACAGCCAGCGGTGAGTCTGTCACTCAAGCGCCTGGAAGAGCGCCTGGGGCAGCGTCTGATCGAACGGGACAGTCACAGTTTTCGCGTGACCGGGGCGGGGCAGGTGGTCTATCGCGAGGCGGTGGAGATCTACGCCAATGTGGCGCGTCTCGCCTCTGAGGTGGGCAATAGTCATACGGAGATTTCCGGACATGTCTCGCTCCTGTTCATCACCGGCATTGAATGCCGTTTCCTTGATAGCGTGTTCGCACGCTTTCACCGCTGTTTCCCCCAGGTCACCTTCTCGATCCAGGAAATGTCCAGTCACGAGGTGCAGCAGGGCCTGCTGCAGCGCCAGGGGGCCTTGGGTATCTGTCTGGCCCAGCAGACGCCTGAACAGCTGATGTCCCAGGTGCTGGCGCGCCAGAATTACCGCTACTTCTGTGGTCGCATGCATCCGTTGTTCGGCCAGCAGAACCTGCCGATGGATGCGCTGCGCAATGAACGCTATGTCTCCTTTGGCAGTGAGCAGCTCGATGGCGTGCTGTCACCGCTGGCGATGTTCCGTGCCCGCGAAGGCGTGCAGGGTCCGGTGATCGGTCAGTCCAGCAGCCTGCAGGAAATCCGCCGCATGGTGCTGGCCGGTTGGGGCATCGGCTGCATGCCCGAGCACATCGTGCGCCGTGAAGTCGCGGAAGGAGAATTGTGGCCCCTGCCGCCCTACGGTGGTGTGGCCGATATCGACCTGCACCTGATGTGGCACCGCGAGGCGCGTTTCAGTGCCGCCGAATCCACCTTCGTCAACTTCATGCACAACGCGCTGGCCAAGGTGCCGCTGGAAGAGCGCCTGCATCGGGGGCTGGAAATGCAGCCCGCCGCGGCCTCTGCCGCAGCCGACGGCGTGCCGGCCAGTCGCGACCCGCTTGCCGCCGTGCATGCTGATCCAGATGCGGCCCAGCCGGGTGCTGAACGGCCAGATTCCGGCGAGGGCGAAACCGTCTAGACCGAATTTCAGTTTCTAGCCCATTTCTCGACTACCACCATCGGCACCGCTGCCATCCTGCAATATCGGATGACAGCGGTGCCGTGGGTGAGTGGGTCGTCCGAGGCCTCAGTAGGCGAGATTGATCCAGGTGGTCTTCAGGTCGGAGTACTTGTCCAGCGCGTGCAGTGACTTGTCACGCCCGAAACCGGACTGCTTGACGCCACCGAAGGGCACGCTGATGTCGCCATCGGCGTAGCAGTTGACCCACACCAGACCCGCCTTGAGACGCCGCGAGACACGATGGGCCCGTGCCAGGTCGCGGGTCCACAGACCAGCGCCCAGCCCGTAGATGGAATCATTGGCCAGTTCGATGGCCTCTTCCTCGCCGCTGAAGCGGGTCACGCCGAGTACCGGGCCGAAGATTTCCTCGCGCATCACGGTGCTGTTCTGGCCGCCTTCCACGATAGTCGGCTCCAGATACCAGCCGCCGGCGGTGGCATCGCTGGGAGCGATCGCCTGGCCGCCCTGGTGCAGCGTCATGCCTTCCGAGAGCGCCGTCTCGACGAAGCCGAGCACCTTCTCGTGGTGGTCCGCGCTGACCAGTGCGCCCATGCGCGTGGCCGGGTCGAGCGGATCACCGGCCGGCATGGCGCGGGCGCAGGCGATCAGACGCGGCATGAAGTCATCGAAGATGGCCTCATCGACATACAGGCGCGAACCGGCGATGCAGACTTCGCCCTGATTGATGAAGATGGCGTCGGCGGCAGCGCGTGCGGCCTGGTCCAGGTCCGGGCAGTCGGCGAACACGATATGCGGCGACTTGCCGCCACACTCCAGCCACACACGCTTGAGGTTGGAGTCGCTGGCGTAGCGCATGAAGCGCTTGCCGGTCGCGGTGGAGCCGGTGAAGGCCAGCGCATCGACTTCCATGTGCAGGCCGAGCGCCTGACCCGCCACCGCGCCCAGGCCCGGCGTGACGTTGAACACGCCCGCCGGAATGCCGGCTTCATCGGCCAGTGCCGCGAGACGCAGCGCACTCAGGCTTGAGGCTTCGGCCGGCTTGAGCACCACGCTGTTGCCCAGCGCCAGCGCCGGCGCGAACTTCCAGGAAGCGATCATCAGCGGGAAGTTCCACGGCACCACCGCCGCGACCACGCCCAGCGCTTCACGGGTGATGGTGGCGTGCACGTTCTCGCCGGTGGGCGCGATCTCGTCGTAATGCTTGTCGATGGCCTCGGCGTACCAGGCTACCGAGCGCGCGGTTTCCGCCAGATCAAAGCCCAGGCTGTCGCCGATCGGCTTGCCCATTTCCAGCGTCTGCAGCAGAGCCAGTTCTTCGGCATTGTCGCTGATCAGCTGGGCAAAGCGCTGCAGCACGGCCTTGCGGGCCTGAGGGGACTGACGCGACCAGACACCGGATTCGAAGGCGCGACGCGCGGCCATCACGGCGCGGTCGATGTCCTGCTCGGTGCAGGCGGTGATATGCGCCAGCACTTCGCCGGTGGCCGGATTGTAGGCCGGGAAGGTGTCACAGCCGGTGCTTTCGGCATAGGCACCGTCAATGAAGGCACGTGTCTCGAAGGTCAGCGCGGCGGCGCGTTGCTGCCAGTCGGCATGCGTCAGCGGGGCGGATGTGGCAGTGCTCATTGGGCGTTCTCCGCGGTGTTGTGGGTCGCATTGGCGTCGTCAGTGTTGGTGCTGACGATGCCGGCACGCTTGAGCATCGCCAGCAGCAGGACGTTGGCGCCATCCTCGAGATCGGACGGTTCGGCGTTCTCGCTCTCGTTGTGGCTGATGCCGTCTTCGCAGGGCACGAAGATCATCGCCACCGGATTGATGCCGGCGATCTGCACGGCGTCGTGACCGGCGCCGGTTTCCATGTCGCGGTAGCTGAGTTCCAGCTCTTGACTTGCGCTGCGCACCATCTCGATCAGTTCCGGCGCGAAGGGCGTCGGCGGAATGTGCTGGACCTCGATCAGCTCGATGTCCACGCGTTGCTTGTCGCTCTGGTTGGCGGCGTGATGCTTGAGGCACAGCGCCTTGAGCTGGTCGTGCATCTCGGCCAGCACTGCCGGTTCCAGGTGACGCAGGTCGACGCTGAAGCGCACCTGGCCCGGAATCACGTTGCGCGAGTTGGGATGCACATTGAATTCGCCACAGGTGACGCGACCGTTGGGCTGGTAGGCATCGGCCAGCGTCAGGATGTCACTGACCAGCGCGCAGGCGGTCTTGAGCGCATCGCGGCGGTAGGGCATCGGCGTCGGGCCGGCGTGGGCTTCCTGACCGCTGACCACCACGTCGAACCAGTGCAGACCCAGCGAGCCGGTGACGGCGCCGATGGTGATCTCTTCCTGTTCCAGCACCGGGCCCTGCTCGATATGCGCCTCGAAATAGGCGCCGAAATCATGGCTGCCCACCGGCACGTCGCCGGCATAGCCGGTGCGCGACAGTGACGCGGCAACGCTGTCGCCGTCACGATCGGTGGCGGCCATGGCCTTCTCGAGCGGGATCAAGCCCGCATGCACGCCGGACCCCATCATCACCGGCACGAAGCGGCTGCCTTCCTCGTTGGTCCAGATCACCACTTCCAGCGGGGCTTCGGTCTCGATGCCGCGCTCATCCAGCACGCGCATGACTTCCAGGCCGGCCAGCACACCGTAGCAACCGTCGAACTTGCCGCCGGTGGGCTGAGTGTCGATGTGGCTGCCGGTGGCGACCGGCGGCAGGCTGTCATTGCGGCCCGGGCGACGGGCGAAGATGTTGCCGATCTCGTCGACGCGCAGTGTCAGGCCAGCGGCCTCGAGCCAGCCGGTGACCAGCTCGCGGCCGGCGCGGTCTTCTTCGGTCAGGGCCAGACGGCAGTTGCCGCCCTTGGGCGTCGCGCCGATCTCGGCCAATGTCATCAGCGCGTCCCACAGGCGCTTGCCATCGACGCGCAGGGCGAGGCTATCCAGAATCTGCTGGGTCTGTTCGGTGTTGGCAGAGGGAGCTGAAGGGGTAGTGGTAGTGGACATGTTGTTGTATGGCTCCTGTCGTCGCGCTCTGGCGGCATGGTTCAACTGTTCTGACGGTTCAACTGTTCTGACTGGCGACCTTCCCGCCTTCGGGCGACGGGAAGGTCGTCCGAAGGCGGGAAGGCGCGTCTCCCTGTGACTTACTCGGCCGCGTTACGCGTGAGGGCATCTTCACGGATGCCGCTGAGCAGCTTGCCCGGGGCGATGCCGTCCGGGTCATAGCGCAGCTCGATCAGGGCCGGCAGACGCTCGCGGTCGGCGAATTCCAGGGCGCGCTTGAAGCTTTCCTCGAAGTCCTCGTCCTTCTCCACCACCTGACCCAGGCCGCCGTAGGCGGTGACCAGCGCCGCGAAGTCCGGGTTGGTGAAGGTCAGCGCGATCTCGCGGCCCGGGAAGTCGTTTTCCTGGTGGGCGCGGATGGTGCCCCACATGCCGTTGTTGAACACCAGTACCACGACGCCGAGGCGGTACTGCAGTGCCACGCCCAGTTCCTGCAGGTTCATCTGGAAGCAGCCATCACCGGCGTAGCAGACGGCGGGGCGTTCCGGATATTCCAGCTTGCTGGAGATGGCGGCGGGCAGGCCGTACCCCATGGAACCGACGGTCGGGGCCAGCGAGCTGCCCAGGCCACGGAAGCGCACGTAGCGGTGTGCGTAGAGCGCATAGTTGCCGGCGCCGACGCTGATGCAGCCCTTGCCATCGAGGATGCGGTCGACGGTAAGGCTGACCTTGTCCAGGCTCAGCGGGCCCGGCGACGGCTGCTCTTCCAGCGTGGCCAGATAGGCGGCGCGCGCCTCGCGGGTAATGCCGGACCAGCGCGGCGCGCTATCCGGGGACAGAGTGGAAAGCGCCAGCGCGAAGCCGTTGACGTCGGTATTGATGGCCAGCGTCGGCTGATAGACACGGCCCAGCTCTTCCGGGTCTGCGTAGATATGCACCAGCTTCTGGGTCGGCACCGGCGACTGGATCCAGCTGTAGCCTTCGCTGGTGGCTTCGCCGATGCGGGTGCCGACGGCGATCACCAGGTCACTCTCGACCAGCTGCTGACGCAGCGCGTCATGCATGCCCATGCCGACGTGTCCGGCGAATTGCGGCAGTTCGGCATCGACGCACTCCAGACGGCGCCAGGCGACACCGGTGGGGATATCGAAGCGCTCGGCGAAGCCTTCCAGCGCGACCTGGGCATCGCGGGTCCAGCCGCTGCCACCGACCAGCAGGAAGGGACGCTCGGCAGTCGCGAGCAGGCTCTTGAGCTCATCCAGCTGCGGCTGACCCGGGTAGGTGGCCAGACGCGGGTGCGGCTTGACGTCCGCGACCTGGGCCTCGCCCCACAGGGTGTCTTCGGGCAGTGCCAGCACCACCGGGCCCGGACGGCCACTGCGCGCCACCTGATAGGCACGCGCGATGTATTCCGGAATGCGCGAGGTGTCGTCGATCTGCGCGACCCACTTGGTCATCTCGCCGAACATGCGGCGGTAATCGATTTCCTGGAAGGCTTCGCGCTCGATGAAGTCGCCCCCGACCTGACCGATGAACAGGATCATCGGCGTGGAATCCTGATAGGCGGTGTGCACGGCGATGGAGGCGTTGGTGGCGCCCGGGCCACGGGTGACGAAGCACACGCCCGGCTCGTTGGTCAGCTTGCCGTAGGCTTCGGCCATGTAGCCTGCGCCACTTTCCTGGCGGCAGACGATGGGCTCGATGGCGCCCTTGTGCTCATTGAGCGCATCGATGCACGGCAGGTAGCTTTCACCCGGTACCAGGAAGACACGCTTGGTGCCGTGCAGACGGATCTGGTCGACGAGGATCTGCCCGCCATTGCGCAGCGGCAGAGTGGAAGCGGAGGAAGTGTTCGCGGCCTGAGTCATGGGAGTGCTCTCGTTGTTGTTGAGAAATCAGTGTTGAGAATTCGGATGTTGAGAAATCGGTGTTGAGACGTCGGTAGTTTTTGACGCGGTAATGAATTCGGTGCGGCGCTCGGCAGGGCAGCGGCTCAGCTCTGAGGCGCGGTGCTGTCGACGGGCATCGGGTCAGCGCCGCGAGCGGGCATGAGGTCATAAAGCGCCTCGAGCTGTTCGGGGTAGATGACGCAACGCGCCTGCAGCCCCTGCTGATTGGCCCAGTGCTGGTCGGTGCCCAGCCCGTGCTTCCAGCGCCACGGGCCATCGATGGCCAGCCGGCGATGGGTCTTGCAGGCCCGCGCCAGCCCCTGACGCCACGGCTTGAGCGTCTCGGTGATGGCGGCGGCGGGCTGGTCGGGCATCAGGCCCAGATCCGTGGCCAGATCCCCGGTACCGATCAGCGCCCCCAGCAGGCGTGGCGTGTCATCGCCCGCGGCGAGCAGTTCCTCGGCGGCCAGCAGTCCGGCCTGGCTTTCCAGCGTCGCGACGCTCTTCAGACTGCCCCGTGGCAGGCCATGCAGGTCTTCCTGCTCGGCGAGGGCGTCATCCAGCGCGGCCAGCTGGGCGCGTTGCTCGACGGCGGGCAGGAAGATGGCGGCGGGCGTGCCCGCCATGTCGCCCTGGGCGCCTTGCAGCAGGGCGGCCAGTTCGTCGTGACCGCCGTGCTCCAGCAGGTTGAGGCGCACGGCCGGCCACACCTTCAGGGCACGGGCGCGTCTGGCGAAGTCGGCGAAGCGACTGATGGCGAGCTTGCGTCCGGCGGCAGGGGTGAACTCTTCGAGATCGACCACGATGGCATCGGCGCCGCTGGTGAGGGCGGCCTGCAGACGGGCGGCGTCGTCACCCGGCACGAACAGCCAGCGCTGGGGAAGCTTGTGGTCCATGGCGGTGGTCATCACTCAGCCCTCCATCAGGTTGGGCAGGAACAGCACGAGTTCCGGAATGAAGGTGATCAGCATCAGCACGGTCAGCATCGCGCCCAGCATCAGGCCCAGCGGGCGCAGCGAATCACTGACGTTGATACCGGCGATGCGACAGGCGGCCATCAGGTCGATCCCCAGCGGCGGCGTATTGGCGCCGATGGCCAGATTGACGGTCAGCAGTACCCCGAAGTGCACCGGGCTGATGCCGTATTGCGCCAGCAGCGGCATCACGATGGGCGTCACGATGATGATGATCGCCACGCTTTCCATGAAGGACCCCAGCACCAGCAGCACGGCGGTCAGCAGCAGCAGGACGCTGATGCGGCTGTCGGTGAATTCGCCGATCAGCTGGGCGATGGCCTGCGGCACCTGCTCGTAGGTCAGGCCCCAGGCGAACATGCCGGCCGCACCGATGATCAGCAGGATGGCGCCGGTGGTCTCGGCGGTTGCGCGGACGCTGTCCAGGAAGCCGCGCCAGGTCAGGCTGCGATAGACACAGGTGCCAATGATGATGGCATAGAGAATCGCGGAGGCGGCGGCTTCAGTGGGCGTGAAGACCCCGAAGCGGATACCGCCGATGATCATCACCGGCACCATCAGCGCCGGCATGGCGCTGAGCAGGGCGCGGCGACGCTCGCCGGGCACACGGGCCGCGACACCGCCCGACCAGCCATGCTTGCGTGACATGTAGAGGGCGACGCCGACCAGCGCGACGGTCAGCATCAGGCCGGGGATGATGCCGCCCATGAACAGCTGGCCCACTGAGGTATTGGAGGTGGTGCCGTAGACGATCATCACGATGCTGGGCGGAATCACGGTGCCGATGGAGCTGGCGGTACCGACCAGCGCACTGCTGAAGCCCTTGTCATAGCCGTTGCGGGCCATGGTGGGCAGCAGCATGCTGCCGATGGCGATCACGTCCGCCACGCCGGAGCCGGACAGCGCGCCGAACATCATGCAGGCGAGCACCGCGACCACCGCCAGACCGCCGCGGATGTCACCGACCATCGCCATGCACAGGCGTACCAGGCGTTCGGTCAGGCCGGCGCGGTTCATCAACTGGGCGGCGAGCACGAACAGCGGGATCGCCAGCAGGGTGAAGCTTTCCATCCCGGCCACGAATTGCTGCGCCGAGACCATCATGGGCGCGGCACCGAAGGCCAGCAGGTAGAAGAGGGCCGACATCAACAGCGCGAAGGCGATGGGGATGTCGATGAGGATGCCGAGCGCGAATACGCCGAGCAGAGCCAGGGCGCCGAGAGTCATGAGGCATCTCCTTGGCGTGGGGATGACGTGGCGTCATCGGCCAGGGTGTCACGGGAGGTTGCGGTCGGCGTCAGCAGGTGCTCCAGCTGTACCAGTGCCATCGCGGTGCAGCACAGCGGCACGGACAGATAGACGATACCGGCCGGAATCTGCAGCGCGGTGGTGGTCTGACGCATCGTGATGGCACTCAGGTCCATGCCTGCCTTGGCCAGCAACAGCAGCATGATCAGGATCATGGCGTCAGTGATGCGTCCGGTGATGCGCTGGATACGCACCGAGTGCACCAGCAGCGGCAGCAGGCCCGCACTCAGGTGAGTGCGGTTGCGGGTGCAGGACACCGCGGCCAGCAGGGTGGTCCATACCAGCACCAGCTGCGGCAATTCTTCTGCCCAGTGCGGCGGCTGACCCATGACCCAACGCATGAAGACGGTCCAGATCACCAGTGCCGACAGCGCGGCGACTCCGCTGGCAGCCAGGGCCAGACAGCCCCGGCAGCTCCAACGTGAGAGGGTGATCATCAAGGTACGCACGGCACACAACACGGCCAGCGGCTTGACGGAGGGAGAGGCGGAAGACATCGTTACTCGCCCTTGCGGTATTGCTCGACCAGGCCCATCAGCTCAGGCCCGAAGACGTCGGTGTACTCGGCCCACACACCCTGCACCTTGGCATTGAAGGGCGCGGTGTCGACCTCGTTGACCTGCATGCCTGCCTCTTCCAGCTTCGCGACCAGCTCGGCGTCATCCTTCTGGGTCATCGCGCGCTGCTTGTCACGCCATTCGTCGGCGCTCTTCTGCACTGCGGCCTGATCCTGCTCGGAGAGCTGATTCCAGGTGAAGTTGGAGATGGTCAGACACGCCGGTGCCCAGACGTGACCGGTGAGGGAGACATAGTCCTGCACTTCGCTGAAGGAAGAGGAATAGATGATGGCCAGCGGGTTTTCCTGGGCATCGAACACGCCCTGCTGCAGCGCGGAGTAGAGCTCGCCGAAGGACAGCGGCGCAGGGCTGGAACCCAGTGCGGTGAAGGTGTCCAGACGCATCTTGTCCGGCGTGACGCGAATCTTCAGGCCCGCGAGGTCTTCCGGGGTGGTGATGGGGCCACGGTTGTTGGTGACGTGACGGAAGCCGTTTTCCCACCACGACAGGATCTTCATGTTGTGCTCGTCGGCGACATCCTCGAGCGCATCGCCCAGCTTGCCATCGTAGGCGGCGTAGGCGTGTTCGCGGTCCGGCCAGGAGTAGGGCAGCTCGACGATGCCGAAGCGGGCATCCAGCGGCTGGAAGGAGCCACAGCCGATCACGCCAGCCGGCACGCTGCCGATCTGCATGCCTTCCACGACCGTCTTCTCGTTGCCGAGCTGTCCGCTGGGGAAGACCTGGAAATTGACGCGGCCATCAGTGGCCTCGGCGACATCCTTGGCAAAACCTTCCGCAGCGATGTTCCAGCTATGGGTGGGCGCCAGCACGTGGCCGAGCTTGATATCCTGAGCCTGAGCGGCGCTCAGCGGCAGGATAGCGGTAGCGGCAATTGCAGCGGTCAGCAGGGTACGCTTCATCGGGACACCTCTTGGAGTTGTTATCGTTGTGACAGGCGCCTCTGTGTGCGCCTTGATCCAAGAGTGTGTTCTGTTCGTGTATTTCGGTAGTTTCGATTTTTTATTCTTGGTATTAACCAGATTTATGCTGGGTCTCGATGGTTCGCCAATCCTGTAGTCCAGTCCTTTTATATACCGTTATCTTTCTTTGCTGCCCATTGTGATTCTGGCAGGCCTGGGCGAAGCGGCAGTCATCGGGACACGCAACACAAGGCGCCCGCGAAGAGGAGTGTCTTCGCGGGCGCTGAGATATCACTGAGACAGCCTGGTTGGCGCCTCAATGTCGTTTGGGAGCCGCTCTCGCGTCACGCCACCGCCTTGTCCAGCGCCTGGCTGACATCGGCGATGATGTCGTCGATGTGCTCGATCCCCACCGAGATGCGCACCAGATCCGCCGAGACGCCGGCCTTGGCCAGTTCTTCCTCGTTGAGCTGGCGGTGAGTGGTGGAGGCCGGGTGGCAGGCCAGCGACTTGGCATCGCCGATATTGACCAGGCGCAGAATCATCTGCAGCGCATCGATGAACTTGCCGCCGGCGATGCGCCCGGCTTCGGCCTTGTCGTCACCTGTCGCGTCCGTCTTGATGCCGAAGCTCACGATGCCGGAGGCCTTGCCGCCGGTGATCTTCTGGCAGGTGGCGTGATAGGGGCTGTCGGGCAGTGCGCCGTAGTTGACCCAGCTGACGCTCGGGTGCTGCTGCAGATACTCGGCCAGCGTAAGCGCATTGCTGCAGTGGCGCTCCATGCGCAGGCTGAGGGTTTCCAGGCCTTGCAGCAGCAGGAAGGCACTCTGCGGTGACAGCGCCGCGCCGGTATTGCGCAGCGGCACCACACGGCAACGCCCGATGTAGGCAGCCGGGCCGAAGGCTTCGGTGTAGACGACGCCGTGGTAGGAGGGGTCCGGCTCGTTGAGAATCGGGAAGCGCTCCTTGTTGGCGACCCAGTCGAACTTGCCTGAATCGATGATGATGCCACCCACGGTGGTGCCGTGGCCGCCGATGTACTTGGTCAGCGAGTGGATCACGATATCGGCGCCGTGATCGAAGGCGCGGCACAGCACTGGCGTGGCGACGGTGTTGTCGACGATCAGCGGCACGCCATGCGTGTGGGCGATCTCGGCCAGGCGCGCGAGATCGACGATGTTGCCGGCAGGGTTGCCGATGGACTCGCAGAAGACAGCGCGGGTCTTGTCATCGATCAGTGCCTCGAGGCCGGCGAAGTCATCGAAGGCCGCCATGCGCACCTCGACCCCCTGACGCGGCAGGCTATGGGCGAACAGGTTGTAGGTGCCGCCATACAGCTGGCTGGTGCTGACGATGTTGTCGCCGACCTGCACCAGCGCCTGGATGGCATAGGTGATCGCCGCCATGCCGGAAGCCACCGCCAGCGCCGCGATTCCGCCTTCGACGGCGGCCATACGCTGTTCGAGCACGTCGTTGGTCGGGTTCATGATGCGGGTGTAGATGTTGCCCGGCACCTTGAGATCGAAGAGGTCCGCGCCGTGCTGGGTATCATCGAAGGTGTAGGAGGTGGTCTGGTAGATCGGTACCGCCGCCGCCTTGGTGGTGGCTTCCGAGGTATAGCCGTGATGCAGGGCGAGAGATTCCAGCTTCATGTTGTCAACCGACATGACAGTGTCCTTGTGCGAGAGCGTGGCGAGATCTTGTTGTGTTGTGCTGTTCTTCGTGATGTTCAGTTCGTGCTGTTGTCGTTCGTCCGTATGCGGCTGCGGTCTGCCTCCACCGCCAGCAGGGCACATGCCGCAACGACGCTCAACATTAGCAACGGGTCATCGCCAAGTCCAAGCGTCGCTACGCGGGCACCAGCGGGCGCTGACTGGGCGGCACGCCGAACTGGCGGCGAAAGGCGGTGGCGAAGTTGGCCGCGCTGCGATAGCCCGCCAGTTCGGCTGCGGCTTCAATCGAAAGCTTGCGGTCCTGCAGCAGGTGCGCCACTCGGGTCAGTTGCCGCCGTCGCAGGTCCTGCGCCAGGGTCTGGCCGTAGGCGTCGCGATAGCGGCGCTGCAACTGGCGTACGCTCATGCCCAGCCGTGATGCCATCTCCGCCTGGCTCAGATAGGCGGCTTCCCCGCTGTGTATCCAGTCTTCCAGTCTTGCCGCCCAGTGCTCGCCAAGCCCTTCGGGAGTCGGATGAGAAAGAGAGGCGCTGGCCGCCAGACATTCGCTGATCACTTCCAGCGCCAATGACTCGATGCCGAGGCGCAGCGCCAGCGTCCCCGGCCGTTGGCGGCTGAATTCCTCCAGTCGCTCGATCAGACGCGCGGACGGCTGCCAGGCGTAATGGGCCAGATGCCGCGCCTCGGGCATCAGCTGGCTGGCGCGTGATACCCCCATGTGCAATTTCAGCCACGCCGGTGTCAGCGACAGGATGGCGCTGTGCTCCTGCGCGCCTTTCACACTCTTGAGCGCGAATTCCGTCACCTCATCGAGGGCGATGCATAGTGCGCGCCCCGGTGCCAGCGCATGGCTGTCCGGGCCGAAACTGACCTTCGGCTCCCCGCGCCACACCACGGCGATCTTGAGGGACGGCTCGATACGGGAGCGAATCATCAGATCGGCACGTTTGCGCACGCGGTTGAGGCGCATGAACAACCCCGGTTGAGCCTCATGCAGATGCATGTTGCCGATCAGCGCGCCATCGCCGGACTGGCCCTCGGCAGGCTCGCACTGGTGGTCGCTGGTCAGGGCGCGCGCCATGCGGTGGACGTGTTCCAGCTCGATGATCCTGGGCCTTGCGCTCTCGCTTGAGGGCAAGGAGGAGGCTGTAGAGAACGCAGTGGAGGAGAAAGCAGAGGAGAAGGAAGAGGAGGGCATAGAGGAGGAAATAGAGGGCGAAGCAGAAAGCGCATCAGCGGTCGTCGTGGCACCGCCAGCGCGGCCGGAAAGGGAGGTAAGGCTCATCTTGTCGCACCTGCAAACATCATGGAGGGTTCCGCAAAGGTTTTTGTCGTCGTGGAGTGCCAAAATGCCTCGTCAATGCATCAAATGCAAATAATTATCATTAGTGTCGATAGGCAATGAGCACCAGACAATGAGCACGAGGCAAGGGGACACGATGAACAAGAAGCACACTCAAGGACGCGGACTGTGTGGGGCAGGGACCCGTCGTTTGATGCTCGGGGCGGGCGTGGTGCTGGTCAGTCTGCCGGCGCAGGCGGACGACTCGACGTTGGTGCTGGATACGCAGCGAGTCACTGGTCTGCGTCTGTATGACATGGCCTCCAGTGAGGAGAGTGGTGGCTACAGCGTGGATGCCGCCACGGTGGGCTCCAAGGTGCCGGCCTCGCTGCGTGACATTCCGCAGTCGGTGAGCGTCGTGACCCACGACGCCATCGAGGACCAGAACTTCATCACCCTGGATCAGCTGGCGGCACGGACACCGGGTGTGCGGGTGTTGAACAATGACAGCGGGCGCTCGTCGATCTTCGCGCGTGGCTATGAGTACGATGCCTACAGCATCGATGGCCTGTCCGCACCGATGTCGAGCCTGACGGGCTCGGTGCCTTCGCTGACCGCCATCGATCGGGTCGAGGTCATGCGCGGGCCATCCGGCCTCTTCAACAGCACCAGTGAGCTGGGCGGCGTCATCAATCTGGTGCGCAAGCGTCCGACCGATACCTTCCAGGGCTCCATCAGCGGGAGTGTCGGTACACTGGATGACAGAAGCGTCAGCGTCGATATCTCAGGGCCCATCGATGCGCAGGGCCGTATCCGCGGGCGTCTGGTAACCCGCTCCACGGAGCAGGCGCAGTGGGTCGATGACAACGACAACACGCTGAATGATTTCTATGGCGCGCTGGATATCGATCTTGACGAGAACACCGAGCTGTCACTGGGCGTGATCCACAACACCAAGGACATCACCGTCAATCAGGGTCAGCCCGTCGACAGTGATGGCAACTTGAGCTATGGCCGGAGTTCGGCCTTCTATGGCGCGGACTGGAACAGCTTCGAGAGCGACTCCACCGATGTCATCGCCGAGCTGACGCACCACTTCAGTTCGCGCGGTTATGGACGGCTGGCGGCGCGTTACAGTGATCGCAATGCCGATTACGAGTACGCCTACAGTGGCTCCGCGCTCAGTGACAGCGGCGACATGAGCAGTGTCGCGGGCTATGCCGGTTTCACCGATGAGACCTCGGTGAGCGTGGATGCCAGCTACACCCAGGGCTTCGATGCCTTCGGCAACCAGAACGAATTCGTGGTCGGGGTCGACTACAAGACCTCAGAAGCGGACACCACCGCGGCGCGCACCAGCGACCTGACCGGTTCCAGCGCCAGCATCAGCGAGCTGAACAACCTGGCCTATGTCGACATTCTCGGCAACGCGCGTGACGGCGTCAGTGGCTACAGCCTGTCGCGCACCAAGACCACCCTCGAAGAACAGGGCCTGTACGGCAAGGTGACGCTGCGTCCCGTGGCGCCGCTGGCCGTGATACTGGGCGCGCGGATCAGCCATTTCTCGGCGGATTCCGAAGACAGGATCAATGGCGGCAGCAGCGACATGCAGGACACGGCTGTCACGCCCTACGGCGGACTCGTGTACGACCTGGACGCCGATCACTCCATCTATGCCAGCTACTCCAAGGTCTTCGAGCCTCAGACCAGTGAAGGCGAGGACGGGGACCTGATCGACCCTCGGGAAGGCGAGCAATACGAGATCGGCATCAAGGGCAGCTATCTGGATGGCGCCCTCAATGCGCGCATCAGTGGCTTCCAGCTGACCGACAGCCACCGCGCGGCATCCTCCACCGACAGCAGCGTCGATTACTCGGTGGATTCCGGCAAGATGCGCATCACCGGTGCGGAGCTGGAGCTGGCCGGCAACATCACGCCGCAGTGGGATGTCATCTTCGGCTACACCTACATGGACTCCGAAGTGCTGGAGGCCGGCAGCTCCGATGCCCTGTTGATGCTGATGCCCAACAACATGGTCAATCTGTGGACCCAGTATCGCTTCGAAGGCAACCCGCTGGACGGCGTTTCCGTCGGTGCCGGCATGACGGCGCTGAGTGACTTCGACAACACCCAGGGCACCATCCATGCACCGGGCTACGCGGTATTCGATGCCATGCTCGGTTATCAGTTCACGCCACGACTCAGCGGCCAGCTGAACGTCTACAATCTGTTCGACCGCGAATATTACGTGCGCGCCGGTTCTGCCAGTGTCTTCAACTTCGTGGGACGCCCGGCCAGCGCCGTTGCCACCATGAAGTATGAGTTCTGATGATGAGTCTCGGATTGCGAGCGCGCTTGAGGCTTTTCGCACGACTACAGGCATGGGGACTCATCATGCTGACATACGGTGCTGTCAGCGTGCCGGCCCTTGCCATGACTCACGCCGCTGATGAGGCGCTGCCAGGCACCACGACCTCCTTCACCCAGCATTCGCGCCTCACGGGGCACGATTATCTGATCCAGGTGGCATTGCCCAGGGTCGCGCCGCCTACGGGAGGTTATCCCGTGCTGCTGGTACTGGACGGCAACCGCCATCTCGATCTGTTCACGGCGGCGCGGGATGTGCTGGGACGTCGCGGCTTTGACAAGGCACCGGCGAATCTCGCCATCGTCGCGGTCGGCTATGCGGGCAGTGACGATCAGGCAGCGGCGGCGCGTACTACCGTCACGACACTGCGCTACAAGGACTTCACGCCACCGCTCACCAGCGGCACCGCACCTGAAGGCACGGGTGGCGGGGCGCAGTTTCTGGACTATCTGACGCAATCCCTGATGCCTGAACTGGCCTCACGCTATCCGCTCGATCTCAAGCAACCGGCGCTGGTCGGTCACTCGCTTGGCGGCCTGTTTGCACTCCATGCCCAGCAACAACAGCCCGAGGCGTTCGGCGCGATCTTCGCGATCAGCCCTTCGCTTTGGTGGCTGCAGGAGAATGACCAGGCCAACTGGCCGCTGCGTCTTGCCTGCTCCGAGGCGGCGGGCCCGGTATTGATTGCCGCTGGCGGACGCGAGCAATCCCCGCAGCCACAGCGCAATGACCCCAAGCGGGACAGGCTGCGTGTCCAGCGCGCGATGATCGACAACGCCCATGCCCATGCCCGCCAGTTGGGCGAGCGCTGCCCGCAGATCGAGGTGCAATGGCGGCGTTATGCAGGCGAAGACCACGGCAGCGTGATGTGGCCCGCCGCGCGCTCGGTGATGGAAATGTTGTTGGGGGCGCGCTGATCAGGCTTGCCTGCGCGAAAGTGCGAAAGCGCGTGCGTGCAGTTGAAAGGGGGCAGCTAGACAGTAAAGACACGACGGCGGCATCAGCGTGGGACGTTTTGTCCTTGCTGATGCCGCCGTCGTCTTGTTTCAGCGCCGCTTGTTCAGAGCGATTTGTATCAGAGCAACGCTTACATCACCGCACGTACCGCCAGGAACAGCACCGTCGGGGCGAGCAGGATGCCCAGGCCGGTGTAGAAGGTGGCCGTCATCGCGCCGTAGGGCACCAGGCGGGCATCGGTGGCGGCGAGACCGGCCGCGACGCCGCTGGTGGTGCCGATCAGGCCGCCGAAGATCATCGCGGAGCGTGGATTGTCGAGCCCGATCAGGCGCGCCGTCATCGGCGTGGCGACCATGGTCAGGATCGACTTCACCAGTCCGGCGGCGATCGACAGCGCGACCACTTCGGAGCTTGCCCCCAGGGTGGCACCGGTGACCGGGCCGACGATGTAGGTGACCGCGCCCGCGCCGATGGTGGTGATATCGACAGGGTCGGTATAGCCGAAGGCGATGGCGACACCGCCACCGGCGATGAAGGAGATCAGCACGCCGACGAACAGCGCCACGACCCCACGAAAGCCGGTCTGGCGGATTTCCTTCAGGTTGACCCCGTAGGCGGTGGCGATGATCGCGAGATCACGCAGCATGCCGCCGCCCATCAGGCCAAGCCCCGAGAACAGCGTGACATCCGAGAGCCCCTTGCTGCCGCCGGTGGTCGCGCCGCCCACATAGGCCAGCACCAGGCCGAGAATGATGGCGATGGCGGAGCCGTGCAGCTTGCCGTGGGTCAGGTTGTTGCTGATCCAGTAGGCGACATACATCGCCAGGCCGATCACGGCGAAGGCAGCGACCAGATGATACTTGTCGAACAGTTGGACGAGTGACTCGATCATGGTTCAGCCCTCAGTGTTTGTGCGCAGGAGTGGAGGAGGTGTGGCGGCTGCGGTCCAGCACCGGCGCCCCCGTCGTCACTGAGGTTCTGGTCGGCGTATAGCGGGTCTCGCCGGCGAGCGGGTCATCTTCCAGCGCATTCTCGGGGCGCTTGCCGGTCAGCAGCGGCACGAGGGCCAGCCCCAGCACCACGGCCAGCACGCCCGCCACCAGCGCGACCATGCCGCCACTGAAGGCCGCGACCACGTTCTGGCTGGCGGCCATCGCGACCACGATGGGAATGTACATCGCGTTCCAGAAATTGATGCCGCTGGCGGTGCTGTCGGCCATCTTGCCGCGGTCCTTCAGCACGCCGGTGATGAAGATGAGCAGCAGCATCGCGATGCCGACGCCGCCGAGATTGGAATCGATATTGAGCATTTCTCCGAGCAGATCACCGATCACGAGACCGGCCATCATGCACCCTGCGAGCAGGGCAACTCCGTAGATCACCATGGCGTAATACCTTCTTGTTGTTGTGGTGAAGTGGTGGTGAATCAGTGTGACGTCTTGTCGTCTATCTGATTTATCTCTCGTCTATCCAGGTTGGCTAGCCTGGCTTTACGTGTCTTGTGTCTGACTATTGCGCGTCCTTTGCCTGTCCTTTGCCTGTCCTTTGCAGGGCTTGAGGGTGAGTGAACCCACCGGCATGACGTGATGGCGTCACGCCATGCCGGTGGCACGAATGTATCGGGGGCAGGCCTGGCTGTGATGGCTCAGCCGTGTGAGCGGGCCGGTTCAGGTGCGAACAGCTCGGCATACTCCTCGCGCAGCTGTTTCTTCTGCACCTTGCCCATCACGTTGCGTGGCAGGCTGTCGATGAAGAACACGCGCTTGGGCTGCTTG
Organism: Cobetia sp. Ld8; assembly: GCF_045066615.1. NCBI lineage: Bacteria > Pseudomonadati > Pseudomonadota > Gammaproteobacteria > Oceanospirillales > Halomonadaceae > Cobetia > Cobetia sp. Ld8. The sequence continues at coordinate 634,350 of NZ_JBISHF010000007.1, forward strand.
TAGCGGGCCAGCTTGTCGCTGAGGGCGACCAGCACCGCCGCTTCATCGAGACTGTCCTGGTGGCCGGGCTGCATCACCACCACCGCGCAGACGCCTTCGCCGAAGTCCGGGTGGGGCACGCCGAACACCGCCGATTCGTTGACGCCGGGCATGTCATCGATCAGCAGCTCCACCTCCTTCGGGTAGATGTTGTAGCCGCCGGAGATGATCAGGTCCTTGTCGCGGCCGCTGATGCACAGATAGCCATCAGCATCGATATGGCCGAGATCGCCGGTGATGAAGAAGCCATCCTCACGGAATTCGCTGGCGGTCTTCTCCGGCATCTTCCAGTAGCCCTTGAAGACGTTCGACCCACGCACCTCGATCAGCCCGGTCTCGCCGCGCGGCAGGATGGCGCCTGTCTCGCGGTCGGTGACGCGCACCTCGCTGCCGGGCAGGGCCATGCCCACCGTGCCCGGACGGCGCTCGCCGTCGTAGGGGTTGGAGGTGTTCATGTTGGTCTCGGTCATGCCGTAGCGTTCGAGAATCGCGTGGCCGGTGCGTGCGCTGAATTCGCTGTGGGTCTCGCTGAGCAGCGGCGCGGAACCGGAGACGAACAGGCGCATGCTGGCGGTCGTCTCGCGGTTGAGGCGCTCGGATTCCAGCAGGCGCGTGTAGAAGGTCGGCACGCCCATCAGCACGCTGGAGCGTGGCATCAGATCGAGAATCTGCTCAGCATCGAACTTGGGCAGGAAGGTCATCGAGGCGCCGACGGTCAGCACGATGTTGCAGGCCACGAACAGCCCGTGGGTATGGAAGATGGGCAGGGCGTGGATCAGGTGATCGTCCGCGCTGAAGCGCCAGGTCTCGGCCAGTGCCTGACAGTTGGAGGCCAGGTTGGCGTGGGTCAGCATCGCGCCCTTGCTGCGCCCGGTGGTGCCGGAGGTATACAGAATGGCCGCGAGATCATCGGCGGCGCGTGGCTCGACCTCGTGGCTCGCGCTGCATTGGCGCGCCTGCTCCATCAGGCTGCCGTCTTGCTCGGTACCGAGGCTCTCGATGCGCGGCACGCCGCATTGCTTGCCGAGTTCGCGTGCCGTCTCCAGCACCTTGGGCTGGCAGACATACAGGTGCGGGCCGGCGTCACCCAGGAAGTAGCGGATCTCCTCGCCGGTGTAGGCGGTGTTGAGCGGCAGATAGACCGCCCCGACCTGCAGGCAGGCCAGATACAGGATGACGGTCTCGCAGCTCTTGTCGATCTGCACCGCGACGCGGTCGCCCGGTGCCACGCCCAGCTCGCGCAGGGCACTGGCCATCTGGCCGGCGGCAGTACGTGTCTGGGCGAAGGTGTAGCCGTGACCTTCGACGGTATCGAGGAAGGTGGCATCCGGGCGCTCGTCGAAGTTGCGCGCGAATTGCAGATAAAGGTTGTCGTGGTTGGCGTGAGACATCATTGGCTCCAAAGGCGTTGTTCTTGTAGTGAGGTATTGTCTTGTCATGAGGCGTTATTGACGCAAAGAGACGTTGGGGTCAGGCGTGCTCCGGCAGGCGGCGTGCCTGCCGAGCGACTCATTCTTCGAGCGGCTTATTCTTCCAGAGACTCAGGCGCTTGCTTGCTGTCGTTGGCATCAGCAGCCGGTTTCGGTGCTGGCGGCTGTTTGGCCGCTTTTGGTGTTTGGGGTGAATTGGAGAGGGGCGAACTGGACAGGGAATCGGTTTCCTTCTTGGTTTCGCGCCTTGGGGCCTTGGCCAGTTCCTTGTTGGCTTTCGATTCCTTCTTGACCTCGCTGCTGCACACCACGCTGTCGTTGCGGCTGAAGGCCTCGTGGTTCTGCTCGATACGGTGCGGCTCGTAGAGGTAATTCACCATCAGGCCGTGGGCCTGCTGGCGGCCATTGGGCGAGGTGTCGCCGGGCCAGTTGAGGCGATGCAAGCTGGCACCGTTGCCGAGGTGGAAGCGTGCGACCGGGTCCATCGGCTGACCGCTGCGATGCTTGACGTTGACCAGATAGTGGGCGGCGAGGGCACGCAGTTCCGGCGCCATCTTCTGCTGGGCCTCCTCGTCATTCATCCAGTCATCGTGTTGCAGGTGATGGGCCAGCAGGTCGGAGACTTCCAGGCCTTCCTCGTCACGCGCGCGTTCAAGCCACTGGCTGAAGCCGGGCACCGGCGAGAGGGTGACGAAACGGCTGAGATTGGGCAGTTCGCGTTGCAGTTCCTGCACCACCTGCTTGATGAGGAAGTTGCCGAACGAGATGCCTTTCAGGCCCTTCTGGCAATTGCTGATGCTGTAGAAGACGGCGGTATCCGCCTCGCGCTCGGTGGTCTGGCCGCTGTTGGCGAGCAGATGCTGGATGTTGTTGGGCACGCCCTTGCACAGCGCCACCTCGACGAAGATCAGCGGCTCATCGCCGATGGCCGGGTGGAAGAAGGCGTAGCAGCGGCGGTCCTCGGGGTCGAGGCGCCCGCGCAGGTCGCTCCAGTCCTGGATGGCGTGCACCGCCTCATAGCGGATGATCTTCTCCAGCACCGCCGCGGGGGTGTTCCAGTCGATGGCCTCCAGCATCAGGAAGCCGCGATTGAACCAGGAGGCGAACAGGTGCGCGAAGTCGGCATCCAGCGGTTTGAGCTCCGGATGCTGCTTGATGAGCTTGAGCAGGTCGGCGCGCATGCGCACGATTTCATAGGTGCCGCCGGGGCATAGATTCAGACGGCGCAGCAGCGATTGGCGCCTGGGTTCGCTGGCGGCGAACAGCGTGCTCAGATTGGCGTTGTCCGGGGAGTCACGATAGGCCGCGTAGGCGGCGTGGATCCGCGCTTCATCGGCGGCGTAGTGCTCGGCCAGCACATGGAAGAAGGCGAGGCGCTGCTCGTGGTCCAGCTGCTGATAATCCTCCAGCGCCCGCTGGGCCATCATGATGCGCGAGGCTTCACCGCTGCTCTCGGTGAGGTTGTGGCAGCTCTCGGTCAGGCGGGCGAGGGCGGTGTCTTCATTGCCGGCGCCTGGTGAGAGGCCGACCTGCTGGCGGGCACGCTGGCCGACATGGGTCAGCAGATCCTGCAGAAAACTCAGATTGATGTTCATGGCGGTCTTCCTCAAGGCGCGAGACGCGAAGCTGTGGTGGCTGGTGCATATCCATTGCTCAGTATGGCGTCTGAGGAATGAATATTTGGCTTCGTCTTGTTGTATACAACAGATAGGCGTCTGGTGTGTTAGCGTCAAGTCCTGGCATGCCAGACACGACTAAAGTCAGTTTCCTGCGCGGCCACTTCCCCTGTTCAATGAAGGCAAGGGGACGAGGCAGCGACTGGCCTCATGGCCGGTTGGCATGCCTGTGAGGGGGATTGAGGCAAGGTCGGCAGGAATTGGCGCCATCGTCACCGCAACATGGCCGCAAGGCATCAGCACCAGTGCTCAGCATCAGCACTCAGCATCAGTGCTCAGCATCAGTGCTCAGCATCAGTAAAAGGACGCCGCAGATGATCAAGATGTCCCACACCCAGCGCCTTCGCGATCTGCTCGAAGATGCCATCGTCGAAGGGCGCTTCCCGCCGGGGACCAAGCTCGATCCCGAGGCCCTGGGGCGCGAGTACCAATGTTCACGCACGCCGATCCGCGAGGCGCTGCAGCAGTTGGCCGCCTCCGGCATGGTGAAGGTGGTGCCCAAGCGCGGCACCTTCGTGACGCAGCTGGGGGTCTCGGAGCTGGTGGAACGCTTTGAAGTCATGGCAGAACTGGAAGCCATGTGCGGTCGACTCGCCGCGCGACGCATCACCACGCAGGAGCTTTCTGAACTCAAGGACGCCCACGCCGCCTGTCGTGAACGCCTGGAAGCCGACGACGCCAATGGTTACTACTACGAGAACGGCCTCTTTCATCACTGTCTCTACCGCGCCAGCCACAACGCCTTCCTCACTGAAGAAGCCACGCGCCTGCACGCCATCCTCAAGCCTTACCGCCGCCTGCAACTCCACGTCCGCCACCGCATGCACAGCTCCTACGCCGAACACGAAGCCATCGTCGCCGCCATCGAAGCCGGCGACGCCGCTGCTGCAGAACAGGCGCTGAAGGATCATGTGCATATTCAGGGGGAGAGGTTTACGGATCTAGTGGCGAATATTGAGCGGTTGCATGTATAATTTATTGTATTAAATATTTTGTGTGTATTCTAAAAGGAAAGTTTATGGATGAATTCTCTGAAAATAAATTTAATGAAAATTTGAGCAAGATTGATGTAGCGAGTGAGTTGTACGGTGAAATACGCAGAAGGGAGCAGGAGGTAGAGGAAGCGAAAAAAGAATTATCAGTACAGAAAGACGAGATGTATGATTACCGCGATAAAATCGAACAAGAATATATGCTTAAGAATAAATCTTTAGCTGAACAAAAGTCTCTGTTTAATAATGAGATAGCCAGTAGGGAAGCGCACTTTTACGCTGAGCAAAAGAAACTAGAGACTAAGTTTTCTGAGAAATTTTCAGAAGTTGAACAGGCTAGAGATATACTAGAAAAGGAATATCAGATAAAGCATTCTCGTTTGAATGAATTGATTAAGGAAACAGAAAAAGAAAAGGAGCGCTATAGAGAAGAAAGTCGCAAGAATATTGAATCTAAGTCTGAAAAATTTGTTCAGTCAGCCTTGGATTTGTTGGGTGATAAAGAAAATAGATTCCATGATATTTCAAAGTATTGGGCAATAATCGGTGTTGCTTCAATTATATTAAGTATTGTATTTGCCATATGGGTTACTATAGATAGTGCTAATGCTTATCATAGTTCAAATAATTCATCTATAGCTTACTATATTTATTCTCTTTTAAGAGGTCTGATAGTAGTAAGTTTATTTGGCCTATTGGCAAGATATGCATTCTTGATTAGTAATTCATATATGCATGAGTCTCTCAAAAGTGGAGAAAGGCTACATGCTATCAAGTTTGGTGAGTTTTATCTAGATGCTTATGGTGCCGATGCTGAATGGGACCAGCTTAAGGAAGCGTTTGAAAACTGGAATATAAGTGGTGTTAGTGCTTTCTCACGAAAAGAAAATTCTCAGAGTACTGATTACTCAGACTTGGTCGTATCTACTATAAAAAAGGGTATGAATAGTATAAGCTCGAAAAGCGACTAAAGATATATTTGCATGATTTAAGTTTAAAGTCTGTATCTGCTTGAAGTTGACTCACTAGTACAATCCCGCCCATTCAGAGGGCGGTATAGAGAGCTCGATCAATATTTAGGCGTCCTACTGGCTCTAGTGAGGAAAGTTTAGTCTTTATACAACTGATTGAAGCCTTTGACACTGAACCCCTTCAAGAACTGATCGCCAATCTTCAGGACAGGCACGCTGCGAAAGCCTGTCTTGGCGAATTCCTTCTGTCCCGCGGGGGATCGGACATCCACCAGGCGGAAGCCGATCTTCTGCTGCTCCAGATACTGCTTGGCTGTCTTGCAGTGCGGGCAGTTTGCCATGGTGAAGAGTGACACCCGTTTCATTGCTGTGCTCCCGTGTTGATCGATCCCGCGCGTTGTACGCATCGCCTGAGATGCTGGCGGGCAATGATACCAGTCGTCGCTTTCTCTCTACACCAGCGCTCTCTACACCAGCACTTCCCGCATCAGCGCCCCCACACCAGGCATCCTGAAGATCAGCCCTTGCGCGGGATATGGCTCATCGCATGTTCCGCCAGTGCAGTAATGGTCAGGCTGGGATTGACGCCCAGGTTGGCGGCGAGCATCGAGCTGTCACAGATCAGCATGTTGCGGTAATGGAAGACGCGATTCTGGCCGTCGCAGACGCCGTCCTCGGGGGAGGCCGCCATGGCCGCACCGCCCATGCAATGCGCCGTGGTCGGGATGTTGAAGAGTATCTCGGGAATGCTGCTGCCGGGGATGGCGCCGATGGCCTCTGCGCCACGCGTGACGAAATCATTCGCCTCGGGAATGAAGGTCGGGATGCGCTTGCCCTCGGTGACCAGCGCCTTGCGCAGCGGCCAGTACCACAGGCGTTTGAGCGTCATGTTGAGATGGCCATCCGCCGTCTGCATGCACAGAAAGATGATCGTCTCCTTCGCGAAGCCCCACGGCAGCTGGAATTTCAGCGCCCGCCGTGGATTGGCCGCCACCACCTTCGCCATGGCCTTGAGCCACGAGAAGGGCCGTGTCCAGCCGGGCTTGCCCCTGGCCATCGCGGTGAACAGCAGCCCCATGAAATCGGAGCCCGCCGGATAGCGCGTGGCTTCGATATGGGTGTGCTCATCGATATGAATGCCGGAGCCGATGGCGATGCCCTTGGACATGTCATCGGGACTGTCCGGCATGCGACAGCTGATCAACGACTCCGCATTGGTGCGCACCCGCTTGCCCAGTGCGTTCGAGATGTTCGGCAATGAGCCCCTGTCCCTGAGGTGGAACAGCAACTCCTGGGTGCCGAGCGACGAGCCTGCGAAGACGATGGACTGGCAGGTGACACGGCGCTTGCCCAGCCCAAGATAGAGCCCGGCGAAGGTGGAGGGCACCGTCGTCACCGCATAGCCATCGGCCCCATCCGCCTTGCCATTGAGCGGCACGACATCGATCACCTTGGTCTCGGCGTGCACTTGGGCGCCGTGCTTCTCGGCCAGATACAGATAGTTCTTGTCGAGGCTGTTCTTGGCGCCGTGTCGGCAGCCCATCATGCAGCCACCGCAGCCGATGCAGCTGTGTCTTTCAGGGCCTTCGCCAGCGAAGTAGGGGTCTGCATGCGCGCTACCGGCGGCTGGCGTGCCGCTTTCTCCCTCGGGGCCGAAGAAGATGCCGACCTCGGTGGGGTACCAGGTGTCTTCGCAGCCGGCGACTTGCGCCATGCGTTTCAGGTGGTGATCCGCTGGCGCGATGATCCGATTGGTCGTCACGCCGAGCATCTGCTTCGCCGTGGCGTAGTGCGCCGGCATCACCGCATGCCAATCATTGAGCCCCGCCCACTGGCCGTTGTCCCACACCCTGTCGGGCGGCACCAGCAGCGTCTGCGCATAGGTGATGGAGCCGCCACCCACCGCGTTGCCATGCAGCACGATGACATGGCGGAAAAAGCTCATGGTGAAGAAGCCGCGCAGGCCCAGCATCGGCCGCCACAACCAGCGTCTCAGCCGCCAGTTGGAGCGCGGCATGTTGTCCGGTGTCCAGCGCTTGCCCTGCTCCATGACCGCCACGCGATAGCCTTTCTCTGTCAGGCGATGCGCGCACACCGAGCCGCCAAAGCCCGAGCCCACGATGAGGTAGTCGTAGTTGTGTTTATGGGCGTGATTATGCTCGTGCTTATGGACGTGCGCCTGCTGCGCGGTGTCACTGGCATGGCGATCGGTCTCTGACATGGCGGCTCTCTTCAGGGAAGCGCTGCGCTCAGCAGGAAAGACTCCTTCGCACGGCGCTGGCTGGGCGACTGCCTCAGGAATGCTGGCGAACGGGCTAGCTAGCGAGGGGGCTAGTGAGGGAAATGCTGCGCCAGCTGCCGGACGATCAGGTCGACGAAGCCCTGGCGGTCGATATCGAACAACACCCTGGCGTTGTGCGGCTTGCCGGTGAGCTGATAGCGGTCCACCACCGTCATGCCCTGGGTGTGCTCGCCCTGTGTCTCGACGCCGACCCAGCACTCCACCGTGGTGAACAGCTCAGGCGCCAGCAGCCAGGCGATGGTGCAGGGATCATGCAACGGCGCGCCGTTGAAGCCCCACTTGGGATCGCGATGGTAGATCATGAAGAAGTCGAGCAGCTCGGCGACACACTGGGCGACGGGATTGTCGATGGCGCGGATGCGCTCGATGTCCTCATCCATGATCTGCGCCTGATGGGTGACGTCCAGCCCGCACATCACGATGGGCAGGCCGGACTTGAACACCATGTCGGCGGCTTCGGGGTCGACGAAGATGTTGAACTCGGCGGCGGGCGTCCAGTTGCCGACACCGGCCGCGCCGCCCATCAGCACGATGCTGTCGATGCGCGGGTGCAGCTCAGGATAGGCTGAGAGAAACAGCGCGATGTTGGTCAGCGGGCCGGAGGGCACCAGCGTGACCTTCTGCTCACAGGCGCGGACCTTCTCGGCCATCAGCTCGATGGCGCTCTGGGTGACGGGGGCAAAGCCGGGGTCCGGTAGTTCAGGGCCATCCAGGCCACTTTCGCCATGCACGTTGTCGGCGATGATCAGCTCGCGCGCCAAGGGCTTGGGCGCACCGCCTGCCACCGGGATATCGTGGCGGCCCAGCAGTGTGAGCACCCGCAGCGCATTGTTGAGCGTCTTGTCGGGCGTCTGATTGCCGGCGCTGGTGGTGACGGCCAGCACCTCAAGTTCAGTAGCGCTGAGGGCCAGAATCAGCGAGATGGCGTCGTCGTGGCCGGGATCGCAATCGAGAATGATGGGGCGCGGCATGCGGCAGTCCTTGTCGTGAGTCGTCTTGTTGTCGTGGTTTGCCTCTATAAGCTTTTCCTTTATGCCTGAACGCAAAACGACACGCCATCCTTGCGAAGGGCGTGTCGTCTGTCAGGGCATTCGCGGCAATGCGGGGCGGATCAGTCCGCCTGCTGGGCACGCGCCTCATTGAGCATCTGCACCAGCACGTCCACCGGCTGCGCGCCGGGCACGTAGTACTGGCCGACGATGGTGCTGGGCACCGACTGGATACCGGCGTTGCGCAGCGCCTCCTGCTGGGCGGCGACTTCCTGCTCGCCCGCGTCGGATTCAAGGAAAGCCAGCGCCTGCTCGATGCTCAGGTCGTCATCGTGCTGGCTTGCGATCTCGGCCAGCACCTGCCGGTCACCCACGTCCTTGCCATCGTGGAAGTAGGCAGTGAACAGGGCTTCCAGCAGCGGGCGCTCCGCCAGACCCTTGGATTGCTGGCGCCACACGATGCGCTGGGCATCGGTGGAGTTGGGCGTGCGCTCCATCAGGGCATGGCGGAAGGTGACGCCGCTCTGCGCGCCGGCCTGGGCCACCTGGGCATCCAGTTCCGCGCCGCGCTCGACACTGCCGAACTTCTGCGCGCGGTAGTCGGCCCGCAGCATGCCTTCACGCGGCACCCACGGATTGAGCTGGAAGGGCAGGTAGTTCACGCGCACCTCATCCTTGAAGTCGAGTTGCGCGATGGCGTCATCGAGATGGCGCTTGCCGATCCAGCACCAGGGGCAGACCACGTCGTAGGCGACCTGGATATCGAGCTGTGACATGGGGATTCTCCTGCTGATCTCTCAAGCGCTCTTCACTACAACGTGAAGGGCGCATGAGAGCACGTCGAAATGATTTTGAGCAATCGCTCATCAGTGTCCTGCCATCCTAGAGATTCTGGGCGTGGGACGCTACCGAAAACGCCCTGACCGATCATGTGTCATGACCGGACAGGGCGTTCGGGTTCAGTGCCTCGAGTTCAGCTCTGCGTATTCACTGCACCGGACTCAGCCCCTCAATCAACTCAGCGCCTTGCGCAGATCCGACAGGGCGCGGATGTCGTCCGGGCCGGTGCGGCAGCAGCCACCGATAGCCGTGGCGCCGGCGGCCAGCCAGCGCGGTGTCCAGCCGGCGAGGTCATGGTCGTGGTCATAGCCATGCTCAGAGCCGTGGCCATCGGCATCTGAGACGGCGCAGGCGGCAGACCAGGTCTTGGTGACCGGATCATAGACCTCACCGGAGTTCGGGTAGATGACGATGTCCTTGTCCGTCTCGCCGCGAATCTCGCGCACCAGCGATTCGATGTGCTCAAGCGCGGTGCAGTTGACGCCGATGGCGACCACCTGCTCGCAGTCGGCGATGGCGCGCACGGCGTCACGGATCGGCGTGCCGTCGCTCAATTCGGTGGCGTTGCGCGCGCTGAAGGCGATCCAGGCACGCGCGGTCGGGAATTCATCGCGCAGCAGATCACACACGGCCAGTGCTTCCTCGGCGCAGGGGAGTGTCTCGACGGCGAGCACGTCCGGCTTGGCATCGAGCAGCGTGGCGAGGCGGGCACGGTGGAAGTCGCGCAGACCGGCGCGGTCCAGCGCGTAGCCGCCACGGTATTCGCTGCCATCGGCGAGCCAGGCGCCATAGGGGCCGACGGAGGCCGCGACCAGCGGCGGGCAGTCCAGGCGCTCCGGGTGCGCGGCCAGATAGTCGCTGCGGGCCTGCGCCGCCAGGGTCACGGAGCGCTGGATCAACGCGCTGGCCTGGGTCTCGCTCAGGCTGCGTGCCATCAGGCCTTCAAGCGTTGCCTGGTAGCTGGCCGTGGTGGCGACATCGGCACCGGCCTCGAAGTAGGCGCGGTGGACATCGACGATCGCCTGCGGATCATCGGCGAGCACCTTGGCCGACCACAGCGAGTCGTTGAGATCGAACCCGGCGCGCTCAAGCTCGGTGGCCAGGGCGCCATCGACGATCATGAAGGGCTGGCGCGCGGTGATGGCGCTCAGCGGATTGCGGGTGGCATCAGCGGGCATCGAGGGCCTCCTGCGGGGTCGGGTTGTCAGATTTCGCGGCGTCACCAGACGTGCGATGGGTCAGATAGTGCACCAGATAGCACAGCGCCACGAAGGGCACGCCGAAGTAGAGCGCGATGCGCTGGTTGGGATCAAAGGCGATACCGATGCAGGCCAGCGCGCAGAACAGGAAGGCGGCAATCGGCACGACGGGATACAGCGGCGCACGGTAGGTCAGCTCGCTGGCGCTATGGCCGGCCTTCAGCCACTGGCGGCGGAAGCTGAACTGGCTGGCGGCGATCGCCATCCACACCAGCACCACGGCAAGCCCGGAAATCGACACCAGCGCCAGATAGAGGGTGTCCTCGGCATACACGCTGGAGAGCAGCGACAGCAGGCCGCCGAGCATGGTGATCAGCAGTGCGGGCACCGGAATGCCGCGCTGATTGACGCGACTGAATACGCGCGGCAGCGTCTTCTGGTCCGCCAGGGTCCACAGCATGCGCGAGGCGGCGTAGAGGCCGGAATTGGCCGCCGACAGCAGCGCGGTGATGATCACGAAGTTCATGATATCCGCCGCGTAGGGAATGCCGGTGAGCTGGAAGACCGCCACGAAGGGGCTTTCCTTGAGGCCGGCGCTGTCCTGCGGCAACAGGGCGGCGATGACGATGATGGTGCCGATGAAGAAGATGATCAGGCGCCACAGGGTCGCGCGGATCGCCAGGGGCACATTCTTCTCGGGGTTCTCGCTTTCGCCGGCGGCGATGCCGATCAGCTCGGTGCCGGAGAAGGCGAAGCTGACGGCCAGCAGCGTCATCAGAATCGGCATCACGCCGTGATCGAACACGCCTTCCTGCAGGATACGCGTGACGCCCGGCGCCTCGACGTTACCCGCCAGGGGCGTGAAGCCGAACATGGCGGCGGCGCCCACCGCGATGAACACGATCACCGCGGCGACCTTGATCAGCGACAGCCAGAATTCGGATTCGGCGAAGAAGCGCGCCGAGACGATGTTCATGCCGAACACGATCAGCGAGAAGATGCCGCACCAGATCCATGGCTCGACGCCGGGGAACCAGCGCCCCATGAACACGGCGGAGGCGGTGAATTCCGACCCCAGCGCCACGGCCCAGGTCAGCCAGTAGAGCCAGGCCACGGTATAGCCGGTGGCAGGGCCCAGATAGCGGGTGGCGTGGGCGCTAAAGGCGCCGGGTTCCGGGTGATGCACGGCCAGTTCGCCGAGGCACATCATCACCAGATAGACCACCAGGCCGCCGATCAGATAGGCGAGTACCGCACCCGCCGGGCCCGCCTGCTGAATGGTATAGCCGGAGCTGAGAAACAGGCCGGTGCCGATCACACCGCCCAATGACAACATCACCAGATGGCGCTGCTGCATGCTGCGTTTGAAGTCGGTGGCGTTGCTGTCAGACATGGTGGGTGTCACTCGTGGAGCTGATGATCTGACTGTCGCTCAGGCTGGTGATCAGAGCTTGCTCGTGCAGGCCGCGCTCGTGCAGGCAGTGCGGATGGATGGACACATGTGGCATGGCAGAAACCGGCTGGAGGTGGGAGGGAAACAGGCCGGATATGATAAATGAGCGATAAAGTCTATCCCAACGAATCATCAAGCCGATTGGCTATATATTTAGATGGGCAACTAACGGTGAGGTGCGCGATTGGTGGTTGACGAACCCCGCAGCGGCAGGGATTGGCGTGATAATTCATCTCACGCCTTGAAACGGGGTCGTGGCGCATATCGCTAGACTTTTCACAATGATGGCGCCGCCTTTTCTCGTGTCATATTGTGCGATATCAGGTTGCAGAAAACGCAAAACGGCCACCCGTAGGTGGCCGCTGTTTTTCTGCATGCCTGCGCTAGACGTTCTGCGCCAGGCAAGCGATCAGGCGAGGCTTTCCAGCGCCTGCTCGATGATGGCGAGACCTTCCTCGAGCACTTCCGGCTCGACGGTCAGCGGCACCAGGATACGGATGGTGTTGGAGTAGAAACCACAAGACAGCAGGATCAGCCCCAGCTCCTTGGCCTTGGCACACACGGCGGCGGTGGCGGCGGCGTCCGGCTGGCCCTTGGCGTCCACCAGCTCGAAGGCCGCCATGGAGCCCTGGTTGCGTGAGTGCGCGACATGCGCGAAGCGCTCTTCCCACTTGGCGAAACGCGCGGCCAGCAGCTCGCCCATCTGGGTGCTGCGCTCCAGGATGTTTTCTTCACGAATGACGTCGATGACGGCCAGCGCCGCTGCGCAGGACAGCGGGTTGCCGCTGTAGGTGCCACCGAGCGAACCCGGGCCGGAGGCATCCATCACCTCGGCGGTACCCACGACGGCCGACAGCGGCATGCCGTTGGCCAGGCTCTTGGCCATGGTCATGATGTCGGCCTCGACACCACTGTGCTCCATCGCGAACAGCTTGCCGGTACGCGCAAAGCCGGACTGTACTTCGTCAGCGATCAGCAGGATGCCGTGCTCGTCACACAGTTCGCGCAGTGCGGTCAGGAAGCTTGGCGAGGCGATATAGAAGCCGCCTTCGCCCTGGACCGGCTCGATGACGATGGCTGCGGTCCGGTGCGGTGCGATGTCAGTCTTGAACAGGGTGCGGATGGCGTTCAGGGACTGCTCTTCGCTGATGCCGTGAATCGGGTTCGGGTAGGGCGCACGGAAGATGTCACCCGGCATCGGGCCGAAGTCATTCTTGTACGGCAGCACCTTGCCGGTCATCGCCAGAGTCATCATCGTGCGGCCGTGGAAGGCGCCGTCGAAGGTGATGACACCGCTGCGACCAGTGGCGGCACGTGCGATCTTGATGGCGTTCTCGACGGCTTCGGCGCCGGAGTTGACCAGCAAGGTCTTGCGCTCGGGGCCACGCACAGGCGTCATCTCGGCCAGCTTCTGGCTCAGTTGCACGTACGGGGCGTAGGAGATGACGCCCGCGGCGGTGTGCATGACCTTGTCGAGCTGCGCCTTGACGGCGGCGACGATCTTCGGGTGACGGTGACCCAGGTTGAGCACGCCGATACCACCGGCGAAGTCGATCCAGCGGTTGCCGTCCGCATCCCAGATTTCCGCGTTCAGTGCGGTGTCGGCTGACTGCGGGGTGGCGGTGGCGGCACCACGTGCAACGTACTTCTTCTTGAGAGTTTCGAGTTGAGCGTTGTTCATCTTGTTCTCCGTACGGATTTCATCGGCATGCTCTGTACACGCCTGTCACTGTTCGGGGCCCGCACGCCGTGGCGTGCGGGGATCTTGTCGAGAGTTGCCGTGCCGCGCCTCAGAGGCCGCCGATGCAGACGTATTTGAGCTCGGTGAACTCTTCCAGGCCGTGGTGCGAGCCTTCGCGACCCAGTCCGGATTCCTTGATGCCACCGAAGGGGGCGAGTTCGGTGGAGATCAGGCCTTCGTTGACGCCGACCATGCCGTATTCCAGCGCTTCCAGCGTGTGCCAGATGCGGCGGTAATCGTTGGCGTAGAAATACGCGGCCAGCCCGAACGGGGTGTCGTTGGCCATCGCGATGGCTTCCTCGTCCTTGCCAAAGCGGAACACCGGCGCCAGCGGGCCGAAGGTTTCCTCATCCGCGACGACCATGTCGGTAGTGACATCGGCCAGCACGGTCGGCTCGAAGAAGCTGTGACCGAGAGCGTGCTTCTTGCCGCCGGTGACCAGGCGCGCGCCCTTGCTGACGGCATCATCGACGTGGCTCTGCACCTTGTTGACCGCCGCATCGTTGATCAGCGGGCCGATGGTGTTGCCTTCGACCAGGCCATCACCGACCTGCATGCTCTCGACACGTGCCGCGAGCTTGGCGACGAAGGCGTCGTAGACACCGTCCTGAACGAGGAATCGGTTGGTGCACACGCAGGTCTGGCCGGCGTTGCGGAACTTGGAGGCGATGGCGCCATCGACGGCTGCATCCAGATCGGCATCATCGAAGACGATGAAGGGGGCGTTGCCGCCCAGCTCCATCGCGGTCTTCTTGACGGTGGAGGCACACTGCGCCATCAACGTCTTGCCCACCGGGGTGGAGCCGGTGAAGGACACCTTGCGGATGCGCGGATCGGTGGTCAGCACTTCCCCGATGGCGATCGGCTTCATGGCGGTGACGACACTGATCAGCCCCTTCGGCAGGCCGGCTTCCAGCGCCAGGTCCGCCAATGCCAGCGCGGTCAGCGGGGTGGCTTCGGCCGGCTTGATGACTACCGCGCAGCCAGCGGCGATCGCCGGGGCGCACTTGCGGGTGATCATCGCCAGCGGGAAGTTCCACGGCGTGATCGCGGCTACCACACCGATTGGCTCGCGCAGCACCATCAGGCGCTTGTCGGCGCCGTGGGATGGCAGGGTCTCACCGGCCATGCGCTTGGCTTCTTCGGCGAAGAATTCGATGAAGGAGGCACCGTAGGTCACCTCGCCACGCGACTCCGCCATCGGCTTGCCCTGTTCCAGCGTCATCAGCTGCGCGAGGTCTTCCCGGTGCGCCAGCACCAGATCGAACCAGCGACGCAGCAGTGCGGAACGCTCCTTGACCGGCACCTTCTTCCAGGCGTTGCCGGCGATCTCGGCCGCGGCGACGGCGTCACGGGTGTCATCGGCGCTGACCTCGGCGACACGCGCCAGCTGCTCGCCGGTGGCCGGATTGGTCACGTTGAAGGTGGTGCCGGTCTCGCGGTGCTCGGTACCGATGAGCGCCGGGACGAAGACGTCGCTGCTGGTTTCCGAGTTGACGTAGCGCTTCAGGAAGTCGCTGATCGGGAGGGCGGAACGGGACATGTGAAGCTCCTCTGGCGTTCTGGCGTGCAGGTCATTCATGGAGTGAGCAGCATGTCGCAAGAGGCGTCAGCTGCTCTCGAGTCGGCTCGAATATGACTGAGTCGAGATGGCTGGGCAGGCGGAACAGACTGCCCAGCGGTGTAGGTATTGCGTGTTTACTGCGCCGTGAAAGCCGGTGCCATGACACGGTCGCTATAGGCTCGGCCGAATTGCTTCAGGGCGATGACATACATCACCAGACCCAGAGCCATCCAGGCGCCGAAGATCAGCCATTCGGTACCGGTCAGCGCGGAAGGACTACCCGGCAGATACAGGCAGGCCATGCCGAAGGACAGAAGGATGGCCAGTGTGCCGCAGAGCTTGCCGTGGCGGACGCGGAACGGACGCGGCATGTCGGGCTCACGGATACGCAGGATCAGGAACGAGATCGCGACGAACAGATAGGCGATGACGATACCCAGGCCACCCGCATCGACGATCCACACCAGTGCCGGACGACCGAAGAAAGGCGCGATGCAGGACAGCAGACCGATCAGCAGTACCGCATTGGTGGGCGTCTTGTGCTTGGGGTGCAGCTTGCCCAGCCAGGCAGGCAGCATGCCGGCATGTGCCAAGGCATAGATGGCGCGAGAGCCACCAATGTAGAAGGCATTCCAGCTGGTGATGATGCCGGCGATACCTGCAAGGATCATCAGCTTGCTGGCCCAGGGCGAATTGAACAGGGCGCCCATGGCGTCCGGCACGCTCAGTGAACTTGCCAGCAGGGAGTCATGATCCAGCGCCATGCTGGTGGCCAGAATGATCAGCGCATACCAGACCACGGCCAGTACCACGGACATCATCAGCACCTTGCCGATGGCGTTGTAGGGCAGATTGATTTCCTCTGCGGCCTGCGGAATGACGTCGAAGCCGACGAACAGGAAAGGCACCAGTACCAGCACCGCGATGATGCCTGCCACCACGCCGCCTTCGGATTGGGTGAACAGCGGTGTCATGTTGGCGACATCACCTTCGAACAAGGCGCCGGTCACGAACAGGACGCCGGCGATCAGAATTACGCCTGTGACGACCTTCTGCAGCAGTGCGGCAGTGGTGATCCCGACATAGTTGATCGCCATCATGGCCAGCGAGCCGCCGACACCGACAGCCACCCAGGTCGCCTTCACATCCCAACCGGCGATGGTCCACATGTGGCCAACGGCATAGTTGGGCGCGAGGTTCTCGATGACCGTGGGCAATGCCACCGCCTCGAAGGACACCACGCTCAGATAGCCGAGAATGATGGTCCAGGTGCACAGGAAGGAAGAGAAATGCCCCATGGCCCGGTAGCTGTAGACATGCTCACCGCCCACCTTGGGCATGGCTGCTGCCAGTTCTGCATAGGTCAGACCGATCAGGACGACGGCGATGCCGCCAATGATGAAAGCGATGATGGCGCCGACGCTGCCGGCATCCTGAATCATGCCGCCGGTGAGGACGATCCAGCCCCAACCGACCATGGCGCCGAAGGCAAGTGCCAGGACGTCGCCACGCGCAAGGACTCTGACTAGCTGTTCTGCAGGGGGAGTACTGTTGTTCATTGGAATACTCAAATCGATCTTGGAATTTGTTATATAGCGAAGCCGTTTCCTGCTGATGTCCCGTGCGCTCTTCTCAATTTCAAATCCAAAGCTTGCTGGCATGAACGAGAAGTAATGACAGTCCTGTCGCTGGCTGATGCTTGCTGAAAGGTCGCTCCTGTAAAGGGGGAGCCAAGAGCGATTCAGCAATCATTTCGCTGTGAGCATCAGTCAGTAGGCAACGCCTGAAACACACGCTACCAGCGCCATGCCCGATGGCGAATAGACCAATTTTGCGTTTGACTGGACCAATCAGCAGGGGCTGCGGATAATCAGGGCTGAATGGGCGTTGCACGCCGCCTGACAGGCGAGTGGCTGGCGGGGGGGGACGACCTCGGGAAGCTGCGTGACAGCACTACGACAACGACAACGACAACGACAACGACAACGGGAGACCGGGATGGAACTGGCCGCGCTTGAGCCGCTGATCGAATGTTATCGCCGCCAGTCCGAGACCCTGGGCAAGCAGGTACGGCTGGAGCAGGCGTTGCTCGAGGTGATTCGTGAGCAATGGCCGCTGGGCGCGCGGCTGCCGCCGCACCGCAAGCTGTGCGAGGCGCTGGGGGTGGCGCGCAATACGCTGGCCTTGGCCATCAAGTCGCTGATCGAGGAGGGCTATCTGCACACCGGCCAGGGTCAGGGCACCTGGACGCGTCGCCCGCATGCGCGCCGGGCCAGCGCGGGGTCGGGGGAGTTCGGGGCGGCGGAGTTAGGGCCGGGTGAATCAGGGGCGGTCGCGGCGGGGGCAGCACCGGCACCGCTGCCGTTGTCAGCTCGGGCCCGCAAGGTGCTGGGCGGGCAAGGGGCGAGCCTGATCCAGAGTGGCGCCTTCGTGCCGGGTATTCCGGACATCGCGCGCTTTCCGATGCGCAAGTGGCGTCAGCTGTATGCCAGCGTGACGGTGCCCCACAACGCGCTGTTGCTGTCCTACTCCAGCGGCGGCTATGGCCCGCTCAAGCGTGAGATCCGCGATTTTCTGCGTCGTTGGCGCAATATCGATTGCGATACCCAGCAGATCATCATCACCGAGGGCACCCACCACGGCATCGAGCTGTGCGCGCTGGCGCTGGCGGATGCCGGGCAGCGGGTAGTGATGGAGTCGCCCTGTTATTGGGGCGCGCGCAATGTCTTCCTGGCCGCAGGCCTCGAGACCCGCCAGATTCCGTGGCGGCCGGTGAGCGATACGACGAGTGATACGACAAGTGAGGCAGGACACGATCTCACCTCGCTTGGCGAGGGGCCGGTGCAGATCGCCTACTTCACCGGCTCGCATCACTATCCGCTGAGTGTGCCCACCTCGCGGCGTGACAAGCAGAGACTGTGCGAGGCCTGTCAGCCCGCCTATATCCTCGAGGATGATTACGAGTTCAGCGGTGATGATCACGGCGAGCTGCTGTTTGATCCCGATTCCGGCAATCGCCTGCTGGTGGGGTCGTTCTCCAAGCTGATGTTCCCCGGGCTGCGGCTGGGCTATCTGGTGGTACCGCGTGCGCTGGCCGGGCCGATGAACCGCCTGCGCAGCGAGGTGTTCCGTGAGGGGCGCATGCTGGATCAGGCGGTGCTGGCGCAGTTCATCGCCGATGGCGATCTGGACGCCTGGTATCAGCGCATCCAGCGCGATTATCTCGGCCGGCAGCAGGTGGTGCATGACCAGCTGTGTCAGGTGAAGGGCGTGATCAGCATCTCGCCGCCGTCGCGCGGCATCAGCCTGTGCGTGCAGTTCGCCCCCGAGATCGACGATCAGCGCGTCGCGCAGCTGATGGTCAAGGAGCATCTGATCGTGCGGCCACTGAGCATGGTCTGCAGCAGCGAGGACTCGCGGCGCGGGCTGGTGCTGGGGGTCGGCATGCTGGCGGGCGAGAGTCTGGTCAGTGAGGTGGCGCGCCTGAGACGCACGCTGGAGAGCATTCTGAGCATGCGGGATATTCGCCGCCACAACTGAAAACGCCTCCGCCGGCAGGGCGAAGACGTGGTATCGACGCTGATTGCGTGGGTTATTTTGCCTGCTGCATGCGCTCGGTCAGCTTGCGGAATTCCTCGCGCATGGCGCTGTTCTCGAAGCTGGTGGCGACCGGTACCTGCAGGCCGGCGAGGGTGTCGAAGGTCTTGACGCCCTGGCGGATCAGGTCGGCGACGTGGGCGCTGAGCTTGACGGTGCGATAGGTATTGGTCGCCACCGCAAGCTCGCGCTGGCTCTTGGTCAGAGAGGTCGTGACGCGGTCGCGCTGCTCGGTTACCAGCGAGCGATACAGGTTGATCGTCTTGAGCGTCAGCGCATTGGCGCGGATGTTGTTCACCAGACTCTCGCGTGATCCGCCTTGCTTGATCAGCGTGCGAGCTTCGCGCGTGGTGGCCTCGGCTTCGTCGGCGAAGCCTTGCAGTTGCGGCAATACTTCATCATTCACGCGCGTGATGAAGTCCTGCTGCATGGTCACGATCATGCGGTGAAGCATGACGACCATGCCGTAATAACGGCGCGCGTAGTCGAGGTTCTCGCCGCTGTCGCGGGTCAGCTCGGCGAGCTGCTGGGCCACCGACTTGATGCTGGCGAAGACGACACTCATGGTCAGCACATCATCGCCGACTACCGAAGATAGCCACACCTGGACCTGGTCCGGCGTCAGGGTGATACCGATCTCCTCGAGTCGCGCAGCCAGCTTGCCTTCCAGCGTGGTCAGCTCGTCTTGATAGGCGGCGATGTTCTTCTCATGCGCGGCGATCAGCAGATCATAATCGCCGCGCGTGCTGGCGGTGAATTCGCGCAGGGTATCGGTGGGCGTGAGGCGCGTCAGCGTCGAGACATCAGTGTCCGGCGCGAGGATGCGCTTTTCCTTCAACTCGGAAATCTCGCCGCGCGATTCGCGAATCTTGTCCTCGACCTGGCGATAGGTGCTGCGCAGTGTCGAGAGTTGTGGCACGTCGAGGGCCTGCATGGCTTCCTCGATCATCTCGTCCATATCGCTGCGCGCAGACGCTTGATCGCGGCTGATCCAGGCCTCTTCCGGCAAGGTGTCCATTTCATCGAAATAGCTGACCGCCTTCTTCAGAGTGGCGAAGGCTTCCGGCTGGTCGTAATCCATGTCCTGTGCGGCGAGCGCCGGCGAGGCGGCCAGCGTCGTCATGCTCAGGCCAAACCCGACGAGCCAGGCGCGCAGGGAGGGGATTAAGGAGTCGTCAGGCGCTTTTGGCATTCAAGAGTCTCGATTGATCAAACTGCTCGGCAGCGCAGGGTAGCAAAATCGCTGACAGGCGTCTTGCGACGCCCGAAGCGCTTGGTCATCACTCCTGGTCAGCATCCAGCGCAGGCACGACCTCTTCCTCGAGCCCGATACAGCACTCGTTGCACAGAAATTCGATCACCGCCTGCAGGTGCCCGTACTGCGGCACGCAGATGATGCTGCGCCCCTGTTTCTTCTGGGTGATCAGGCCGACGGCGGCCATGCGACTGAGGTGATGTGAGAGCGTGGAGCCCGGGATTTCCAGCGCATGCTGGATGTTGCCCACCGTGGCACCGTCGAAGCCGGCCTTGACCAGAAAGCGGAAGATCGCCAGGCGGTGAGGGTTGCCCAGCTCGGCAAGGCTGGCGGCAGCGGCATCATGTTCCATGGCAGTCATCCTGTTAAGCGTGTCGTCTGGAGAGGTGAAAGCATATGTTTCGATATTTCTAGAATTATAGTTGACACAAGCGTGAGCTGCAATCTAGGCTTTGCATCGTTTCCATGTTTCTAGAAATATAGATTCTAGGAGTATAAATCCTGGTATGTAGGGCCTGGCAATTTAGAGGTATGCAATGTCTGACTCACTGCACGACGCCTTGGGCATGTTTGCCTTCCTGGCGGTAGAACTCTCGGTATTGTTCCTGTTGATCAGTCTGCTGGTCGGGGTGTTGCAGCGACATATTCCGCCATCCCGGGTCGAGGCGCTGCTGAGCGCCAGTCGCCGCAGCAGTTACTTCATGGCCGCTGGCCTTGGCGCGATCACGCCATTCTGCAGCTGCTCGACCATTCCGATGCTCAAGGGCTTGATCCGTGCTCGCGCCGGCTTCGGGCCGATGATGGTCTTCCTGTTCTCATCACCGCTGCTCAACCCGATCATCATCGGCCTGTTGCTGGCCACCTTCGGCGCCAGACTCACCGCTGTCTATGTGACGGCCGCGTTGGGCGTGGCACTGGGGGCGGGCTGGTTGCTGCAGGCGCTGGGGTTCGAGCGCTTCATCCGCCAGGACAAGGTGCAGGACGCCTCGAGCTGTGGCGGAAAGGCGCAAGCCACCGGCGGCTGTGGCTCAGCCGTCGCCAGTACCAGCAACTGTGGGGCGGCGGTGGTCGCGGAGGCAACGCGCAAGCCCGAGGGGCGTTATCACGGCCTGGTGCGTGAGGCCTGGAAGGACTTCGTGAAGGTGATTCCGTATCTGTTGATCGGCATCGCCATCGGCAGTGTCATCTATGGCTTCATGCCGACGGAGCTGCTGGTGCAGTACGCCGGCCCGAGCAACCCGTTGGCCATTCCGGTCGCGGCGGTGATCGGCGTGCCACTCTATATTCGCGCGGAAGCGGTGATTCCGCTGGCCTCGGCACTGATGGCCAAGGGCGTGGGGGCGGGGACGGTGCTGTCGTTGATCATCGGTAGCGCGGGCGCCAGCCTGACCGAGCTGGTGCTGCTGCGCTCATTGTTCGGTATCAAGTTGATCCTGGCCTTCGTGACGGTGATCTTCGCGATGGCGATGATCGCCGGTTACGCCACCTATCTGTTGTTCTGACAAATGTCGTTCTGACAGCTGGCGTTCGAGAGAAGATCATTCGGGTTGATAGGCTTGCGGTCGGCCAGTGAGAGGGTCGATGCGATCCAGCGACGGCCCTTGATAGCGGTCGGTGATCAGGGCCACCACGGCGTCACCGTATTGCTCGAACCAGAAATCGCCCATGGCCTTCAAATGCTTGATGTTGGTGGTGCTGATGTCATCCATCGCGTCATCAGGCGCCTTGAGCATGCCGGGCTGTGGGCGCATCTCGGCATTGACGCGGATGTAGCTGCCCGGCGGCGAGATGGTGATGGCCTGATAGCCGACCACCTTCTCATCGGAGAGCACGTCGATCAGGCTGCCTTCCAGTACCCACTGCACTGCGCCCCAGTGCTGGGAATCCGGGCCATTGATCTTGCGCGTGCGTGTTCCGGTGCCGATCGACAGCACGCGACGCGGCTCATGCGGCCATAGGCGACAGGCTTCGGCGATGGCGCACATGGTGGGGTTGTTGGCGATGACGCCTCCATCGATAAGCCAGGTCTGCTCGTTGTCCGGCCCGAGCTTCATGTCGCGGGTCGGGAAGTAGGTGGGCGCCGCGCTTGAGGCGTCCGCGACCTGCCAGGCCAGCAGCTTGTGATGCTCGCGCTTGCTCGACTTCAAGACATGCGGGCGGCGTCGCTCGATGCCGTAGGTGACGACAAGCACCTGCTTGCCAGCGGGGACATCCCTGAGCTTGGCCTGGCCGAGGTGCTTCTTGAGCATCGTGCTCTTGCCCTTGGCCTCGTACTTGGGCGCATTGATGCCATCGAGTTCGAACCAGCCGCGGTTGTCGGCGAAGATCTGCCTGGCGCTGGTCGCGCTGTAGAGCCCACTTATGTCCTCGAGGCTCATGTTGGTGGTGGCCAGCGCCAGCGCGATCAGACTGCCGGTGCTGGTGCCTGCATAGAAATCGACCCGCTCACGCAGGCTGGTCTGGTGGTCATTTCTCAGTGTCGCGTCGACACGCATCAGGAATTGCGCGGTGGCTGCCCCGCGTATGCCGCCACCATCCAGTGAGAGAATCAGCTTGGACATGCTTGCCTCCTGCAGAGCGGGTAACGCTCAGTCCTGTCCACAGGCAATGCCTGTGGCTGCTACCAGAATAGAGAGGCCACTGGTTTTCAGCCGACTGAAATGACTGATACGGACAAACAGCAGGGCCTGATACTGGCAGGGAGAGCAGAGGTGACAGGCCAGCGAGGCACTGAAGACGAGACAAAGGGGGAAGGCGGAAAGAGGAGAGAGGGGAACAGAAGAGGAGAGAAAAGAGGCGTGGCGAGGAAAGTCGCGATTACCTCCCATGCAGCGGGCTGATCGCTCACTGCATGGGAGGCAAGCCGTTGGCGGCCGGAGTCGGTGCTAGAGGGTGTAGTCGACGCCGACCCACAGGCGGCGACCATCTTCCACGTAGCCGAAGTCGTCGTAGCGCACGCGCTTGTCGAACAGGTTGTAGAGGCCGGCGCTCAACGTCAGCTGAGTGGTGGCATCGAAGCTGACGCCGGTATCGACGATCGTGTAGGACGGCGCGATGACGGTACGACTGGTGACACCGGTGGCGGGCTGAGTCTCTTCGCCACGCCAGTCGACTCGTGTCCAGTGATTGAGGCGATGGTTGAGCTGCCAGTCCAGCTGAGCCGTGGCCTGGTGGCGGGGAATCTGGGTCAGCGGTTGGCCCTTGTTCTCGCCACTGGTCTGCTCGGAATCGGTATAGGTGTAGCTGAGTGCCAGCGCGAGGTCGTGACGCAGCTCCTGATTGAGGCTCAGCTCGACGCCCTGGGTGACGGCACTGTCGACGTTGTTGTACCAGCGCGCATCATCCGCGCCGCCGGCGCAGGCGCCATCCGGACACAGTTCGGTGACGATCTTGTCATCGAAGTCGCTGCGGAACAGGGTCACGCCCGCCTGGGTGCCTCTGGCATTGTCATACAGCAGGCCGATCTCGCGGCTGAGAGAGGTCTCGGCTTCCAGATCCGGATTGCCGTAGATATCGCCGCCGCGACTGTCCTGTACCCAGTTGTCGGCGACCTGACGCAGACTCGGCGCCTTGTAACCGGTCGCCACGCCCGTCTTGAGCGTCCAGCTGTCGGCCAGTTGATAGACGCTGTAAAGACGCGGTGACAGGTGGCTGCCGTAGTTCTCGTCTTCATCCAGACGCACGCCGCCGGTCAGCGCCCAGTCGTCGGTCAGCAGCCATTCGTCCTCGGCGAACAGTGACCAGCGGCTGTTGCGGATCTCGTTGATGTCGCTCAGAGCGTTGGTGTCGTTGTCCTCGAGGTGCTCCTCCTCGAAGCTCACGCCCAGGGTGGTCAGGTGATCGCCCAGCGGAATCAGCACGTTGCTGCTCGCCTTGGTATTGCTCAGCGTGATGTCACGGCTATCGTTGCGTGACGTCTCGTACTGGACGTAGGAATTGGTGCTGGCGCTGGCCCAGTCACCCTGATGGCTCAGGCTGAAGCGGCGAGTATCCCAATCACGATCACTGTCCTGGCCCTGACTGCGGTCTTCCTCGGTCTGACGATTCTGGTCATGGTAGGCGAATTCGGCCTCGATGCGCTGGTTGTCGTCCGGCGTGAGGCTGAGCTTGGTGTCGAGGTCCTGACGCTTGCGCTGTGGGTAGCCGCGGGTGATGTCATCTTCCTGGCGCGTGGTCTGTCCGGCGCTGACGCTCAGGCCCAGCAACCCATCGATGAGCGGGCCCGAGGTGCGAATGCGGCTCTGGCGTTCATGTCCCGACACGCTGTGCTGGGGGATGAAGGTGTCATAGTGCAGATTGGTGACCCATTCCTCCTGCGTCTTGCGGGTGATGATGTTGATGACCCCGCCGATGGCATCGGAGCCATAACGCGTCGACATCGGGCCACGTACCACCTCGATACGCTCGATCGCTTCCAGTGGCGGCAGCCAATCCTGCTCGAAGCCACCACTGCCGCTCGGTCGCGTATCACGGCTGTCGATCGGGCGGCCATCCACCAGAATCAGCGTGTATTCACCGGGCATGCCGCGAATGCTGATGTCCTTGGAGTATCCGCCGCTGGATACCGTCACGCCGGGCAAGCCGCGCAGCGCATCGGTGAGGTCGCTGTAATGACGGCCTTCAAGGCTCTCGCGTGTGATCACGCTCATCGAGGCCGGGGCATCCTTGACCATCTGATCGTGACCGGACGCGGTGACGACGATGTCTTCCAGCTGGTCGGAGGCATGGCTCGGGAGTACCACCAGAGAGGGGAACGCCGCCAGGGCCAACAAGACGGCTGAGCGTGAGGCCTTGGGGCGGTGAGGTGCAGGAGGGTGCGCTGGCATCGATTGAAGTTCCCGAGATTATCGTTATGTGTGTGCATCATTCGTGCACTTTTTGAATGATAATGCTTTGCATTGGCGAAGTGCAACGCACTGTTGCGAAAATGTGACGTTGGTGACAATCTTCGACGCTGAATCCATTCATCTTGGTGAGATAGGGCTATCTATGGGGAATTCTCGGCTAGTAACGGCAGGACTCTTGGCAGGGTTGATCGGCCTGCCGCTGTCAGGTGTCGCCTTGGCCAGCGCGGCATCGCAGCCAGCTGATGCTCCTGCTGCGGCGATGTCGCCGCTTGCGACCCAGCTTGCGCAACGGGGGTTGGCGGCGGGTGAGGGGTATCCCGGCCTGCACAGCCTGTGTAGCCTCGAGGCACCCCTGGTTGACGCGGGCAAGCGCCACCGACACTCCGAGGATGAAACTGCCAAGCCCAGACCCAGATCGAAGCCCTCCGCTGACAAGCGCAAGTCGCTGGGGCCGCACAGGGTATTCGACAATCTCTACTTCGTCGGCAATGGCCAGGTGTCGAGCTGGGCCTTGACCACCTCCGAAGGCATCATTCTCATCGATGCGATGAACACTCCGAATCAGGCCGAGACCATCATCGCGCCAGGCATGCGCGAGCTGGGTCTGGACCCTGCCGATATTCGCTATCTGGTGATTACCCATGGCCATGGCGACCATTACGGCGGCCAGTCCTGGATCGTGGAGCAGTATGCGCCCGAGGTGATCATGACCAAGATCGATTGGGACATGCTGGATGACCCCGAGCAGCGCATCGACAACCCGCGCTGGGGAGAGCCGCCAGAGCGGGACCATCAGGTCATCGACGATGAGAGGCTGACGCTGGGTGACACCACGCTCGGCATGTACATCACGCCCGGCCATACCCCTGGCACGCTATCGCTGGTGCTCCCGCTCAAGGATGGCGATGAGATGCATCAGGCCGTGTTGTGGGGCGGCACTGGTTTCAACTTCGGGCCGGATGAGGCCAGATTGCGCGGCTATTCTGCCTCGGCGTCACGCATGCATCAGATCGCGCAGCAAGCCGGCGTAGACGTCTTCCTGTCCAATCACCCCAAGCGTGACGGCACGCCCGGACTAATCGCGGCGCTTGAGGCTCGCAAGCCTGGCGAAGCGCATCCCTTCGTGACCGGAGGCCAGGCGTTGGGCGCGCTGGATCTGCTCAGTGATTGCACGTTGGCCCAGGCCGAGCGTCTGCGCGCCGCACGCTGAGTCATCCTGCGGACATTGCGCGCGACAAACGAAACAGGCCGCCCAAGATGGGGCGGCCTGTTTCGTGTCGAGCATGTCGCATCACACTCGACTTGCTCAGGTGTGTGCTGAAGGTCTGCGATCAGGTGTTGAGCACGACGCCACCATTGAGGTGAATCGTCTGGCCTGTCATGTAGCTTGAGTCTTCGCTGGCCAGATAGACGTAGGCCGGGCCCATTTCGCTGGGCTGGCCGGGGCGTTCCATCGGTACCTGCTGGCCGAAGTTGGCGACCTTTTCATCCTCGAAGCTGGCGGGGATCAGGGGGGTCCACACCGGGCCGGGGGCGACGGCATTGACGCGAATGCCGCGGTCCATCAGCGTACCGGACAGTGAACGTACCAGCCCCTGGATGGCGCCCTTGGTGGCGCTGTAATCGATCAGGCTGTCATTGCCCTTGAAGGCGTTGACGGATGAGGTGGCGATGATGGAATCGCCTTTGGAGAGGTGCGGCACGGCGGCCTTGATCATGTAGAAGTGACTGAACAGATTGGTCTTGAAGGTGCGCTCGATCTGCTCGTCATCGATCTCGGTCACGTCATCCCAGTCGTACTGCTCGGCGGCATTGTTGACCAGAATATTGAGCTGTCCGAATTCTTCCATCGCGCCCTCGACGACCTTGCGGCAGAAGGCCGGGTCGCCGATATCCCCTGCGATGCGGCGTCCGCGTCTGCCTTCGGCTTCGATCAGACGGATGGTCTCCTGGGCATCGACTTCTTCACTGCCCAGGTGCGTGATCAGACAATCGGCACCCTCGCGTGCGAAGTGCACGGCGGCGGCGCGACCGATACCGCTGTCACCACCGGTGATGACTGCCACCTTGCCCAGCAGTTTGCCGCTGCCGCGATAGCTCTCGCGGATATATTCGGGCTTGGGGTCCATGCGATGTTCATCGCCCGGTTGATGGTTCTGATGCTGTGGGGGCTGTTGCTGAGTCATGCCGTCACCTCCGGTTCGTTGATCTTGAATGCGCTGCAGCGCGTTCAGACGCTGAACGTCTCCCCACAGACCTGTGGACGATCGTGGCGGATTAAACCCCTTTGATCATGATTTTCTTGTTTAGCGATATAAAAACGCCCAGCCCCGTGTGAACGGAGCTGGGCGTCAGAATGTCTCATTATCGGCAAGCCTGACGGTTGTCAGGAGGCGATATCCTCATGCTTGTCATGCATGGTGGCTGGCGTACTGGCGCCCGCTGCCATGGTCTGCGCAAACGGAACACGCGGCTCGCTTTCCTGGGTCTGTTCTATTCCGTGCAGGCTCGGCAGATTGGCAGGGTCATGCCCGGGACCGGTTTCGAGGCTGGGCAGTGCCTTGCGAATGATGCTGGCGCACAGGGCACGGTGTGCATGCAGTGTCAGACCTTCCCGTTCGAGGAATTGCAGCAGCCGAGTGGCTGAGACCAACGCCACGATGGGATGGAGATCGCGAAAGTGTTCCTCGACCTGGCTGGCACTGATCGTCGCGAGTCGCTCCGGATGGGTATGCGGCATCGAAATATCCTCTTTTCGGGTTCCGATGAGTCGGAATCTTGAGTGCTTCTTCAGGTGTCACGCTGCCTCGACGGCGATGGGGGCGACCCATCTGCCGGCGTGACCGCTGCGCTTTCCTTGGCCCAGCGGTCATTGGTCTTGAGGTGACTGTTCGTATTGAGAGTGTTCGTGCTGAAAGTCTTTGCTTTACGACGGTGTTGCGTTCTTCAAAAGCTAGTATTAGAGAATTCGCGAATATCTTCCAGCCTTGATGCGCGCATGCTCTCATTTTTATCGTGCTTTCGCGAAACATCATGCCTTCGCGCAGGCGGATACCTGCCACGGGGTTCTGACTGTTAGACTAACGCTCCCCCATGTCGTACAGATGTCCGTCATGTTGAATATAGTCAGGATGGCCACGAAGCCACCTGACAGATGATCATTTTTCCTTCTATGGATGTGCCATGAAACGCTTTGTGCTGCTCGATACCGCGCCGATCCCCGGCACGACGGATTCGTTGTGTCTGTTCGAGTATGGCGAGGACTTCGTCATCAAGATCGAGAGTGGCAAGGGCGGGCAGCTGATGAATACCCGCATGCATGGCTCGGAAGATGCGCTGGCAGAGATTCCGGCCGGTCTGCTCAAGAGTCGCGGTACGGCCTCGGCGCCGCAGCGCGTTCTGATCGGCGGGCTCGGGATGGGCTTCACGCTGGCCGCCGCGCTCAAGCACTTCAAGGCCGATGCCGAGGTGGTCGTCGCCGAGCTGGTGCCGGGAGTGGTGGCCTGGAATGACGGCCCGCTGGGGGCCAAGGCGGGCTACCCGATTCGGGATCCGCGCACGACAGTCGAGAATCGCGATGTGGCCGAGGTGCTGCGTGAAGCGCCCGGCGGCTTCGATGCCATCATGCTGGATGTGGACAATGGCCCGGAAGGCCTGACCGCGGATGACAACGACTGGCTCTACAGTGCAGAGGGGCTGGCGGTGTGTGCCAAGGCGCTGCGACCGGCCGGCATTCTGGCGGTGTGGTCGGCCACGGCCGATGCGCGTTTCTCGCAGCGCCTGTCGCGGGCCGGTTTCAAGGCCGAGGCACGTCAGGTCTATGCGCATGGCACCTCGGGGGCCAAGCATACCATCTGGATCGCGCGTTACGTGGGGCGTGCGGAGAAGCCTGATGACAAGACGAAGGCCGGGAAAGGCAATGGCAAGCGCTCAGGCAGCCCGAGCAGAAAGCCGGCATCGAAGGGGGCCGCACGCCCGCCGCGCCGCAAGTAGGCTGAGTGTCTCATTGCTGATGATGTGATGGATGACTCTTCGCCTTAGTCGTTGTGACACACGCTGTGAGAGACAGCAGCGCCTTCACCGCAGGGTGAACGCATGACAAAACGGGCTGGCCACATGATGTGGTCAGCCCGTTTTGTCATGCGTCATTGGCGCTTATCGATAGCGTTCAGCCTGTTGAAGCGCCAAGCGCTTTCGACTAGGCCCGATGCTGGATTCTGGCTCAGGCCGCTTCGCGCGCCTTCATGTCCTGGTGATATTCCTCGGCGAGGCGCTTCTTGGTGGCGTCATCGAAGACGCGGCCTGCCAGCTGGAAGACTTCCTGCTCTTCCTCATCCAGGTGGTGGGTCACCAGGTGCTCGAGCTGCTTGGCAGTGGTCAGCCAGCCCGGTGAGCTGTAGTCGGTCGCCTCGAGCTTCTCGACCAGCTCATCGATCTCATGGTGCTCGGCGACACTGTGACGCGCCTTCTCCTGCGTCATGTCGTGCTCCATCATCGGCATGTAGAGCGCGCGCTCCTCAGCACCGGCGTGATTGGTGAGCGATTCCTTGAGGCGTTTGAACAGGTCATCGCGCGGCTCGCTGTCACCCTCGGTCTGCAGCAGCATGTCCAGCAGGCGGCGTTGTTCGTCGTGGGTCTCGCGCAGGGCTTCAAATACGGTCATGTTCCAGCTCCTCATCATGTCTGGCGTGTTGAGTGGCGGGTCTGCTTGTGTGCGGTCTTGCTCAAGTGCGATCTTGCTTGTGTCAGGTCTGTACAACTCTGGTGGCGGATCGGCGGAAGTTCAAGTGCGCAACGCCGATCGGCCTTGAAAAAGCCTTGGCGCGAGGCAAGGAAACAAGGGTGACCCTTGAATTCTTTGCTCGGTGGCGTGTCCGCAACGGTGTCTGATCGATGCCAGCTGCCGGCCGCCACCGTCAGGAGCCCCGACATGTCCCAAGACCAGACCACGCCAGTCGATTCCTTCAGCCCCAAGGGGTCCCACGCACCGGCGTTATCGGCGTCGCTGTCCGGCAGTCAGCTGGACCGGCCGCCGGGCGGTGGCTGGCCGTCGATCAAGGCGGTCGAGAAGTTCATCTGGCAAGAGCATCTGCCCATCGAGGGCCATCGCAGCCTGATGAAGATGAACAAGCCCGATGGTTTCTACTGCCCGAGTTGTGCCTGGCCGAATGGCGACAAGCCCAAGGGCGCCAACTTCTGCGAAAACGGCGCCAAGGCGCTGGCGTGGGAGGCGACACGCGAACGTGTCAGTGATGAGCTGTTCGCCAACAACACGCTCAGCGAGCTGCGCGAGTGGTCGGATCACCATCTGGAGAAGGAAGGGCGCTTGACGCGGCCCCTGCGCTACAACGCCCAGACGGACCGCTACGAGGTCACCAGCTGGGAAGCGGCCTACGCCGAGATCGGCCAGCGCCTCAAGCGCTATGAGGACCCGAACCAGGTCGAGTTCTATACCTCGGGGCGTACCTCCAACGAGGCGGCGTTCCTGTTTTCCCTGTTCGGGCGCATGTACGGCACCAACAACTTCCCGGACTGCTCGAACATGTGCCACGAGACCACCTCGCGGGCGCTTCCGGAATCCATCGGCATCGGCAAGGCGACGGTCAATCTCGAGGACTTCAAGCAGGCCGATGCCATCTTCATCTTCGGCCAGAACAGCGGTACCAACAGTCCGCGCATGATGGGTGATCTCCACGAGGCGCGTGGCCGCGGGGCCGAGGTGGTCAGCTTCAACCCGCTGCGCGAGCGGGCACTGGTCAGCTTTGCCGATCCGCAGTCGCCCAAGGACATGCTGAGCGGCAAGGGTGTCGAGATCAGCAGTCAGTATCATCAGCTGCGCATCGGCGGGGACCTCGCCGCCGTGCAGGCGATGTGCAAGTACGTGATCGAGGCCGACGATGCGCTGCGCGAGCGCAATCCGCATGCGGTGGGCTATCTGGATCATGACTTCATCGCCCAGCACACCCACGGCTTTGATGCCTTCGCCGAGCATTGCCGCAAGCTCGAGTGGCAGGACCTGGTCGCCATGTCCGGCCTGTCACGCGAATCGCTGGAACAGGCGGGGCAGACCTATCTGGAGGCCGAGCGCGTGATCTGCTGCTGGGGTATGGGCATCACCCAGCATGCGCGCGGCGGCGACACCATCCAGCAGATCATCAATCTGTTGCTGCTGCGCGGCAATATCGGCAAGCCCGGCGCGGGTGCCTGCCCGATACGCGGCCATTCCAATGTGCAGGGCGACCGCACCGTTGGCATCGAGAATCTGCCCAATGACGCGATGCTGGATGCCTTTGATCGGGTCTTCGATATCAAGTGCCCGCGCGAGAACGGCCATGATGTCGCTGAATGCTGCGAGGCGATTCTGCGCGATGAGGTACGCGCCTTCATCGGCATGGGCGGCAACTTCTTCCGCGCGATTCCCGATCAGAAGCGCGTGGTCGAGAAGGTGCACGAGATGGACATGACGGTGCATATCGCCACCAAGCTCAATCGCAGTCACCTGCATCCCGGCAAGCATGGCTGGGTGCTGCCCACGATTGGCCATAGCGAGCGCGACCTGCAGGCCGGCGCCGATGGCAAGGGCGCGGAACAGGTCTCCAGCGCCGAGGATGGCATGTGCAACGTGGCACCGTCGCGCGGTGTGATGGCACCGGCGGACCCAAGCCTGCACTCCGAGATCGCCATCACCTGTCAGCTGGCCAAGGCGACGTTGCCGCCGCATCCGACCCTGGATTGGGATTGGCTGCAGGCGGATTACGCGCGGATTCGTGATCGTATCGAAGAGGTCTTCCCGCAGATCTTCCCCGACTACAACGCGCGCCTGGCTCAGGGCGGCTTCCATATTCGCATCGCCCCGCGCGAGCGCATCTGGCATACCGACTCGGGACGTGCCAACTTCCTGTTCCCCGAGGGGCTGGGCACGGATGAGGAGGGCCTGAACAAGGTCACCCATGAGACCCTGAACATGGATAGCACCTTCCTGCTCATCACCATGCGCGGTCACGACCAGTTCAATACCACTGTCTATTCAAATGACGACCGCTATCGCGACGTCTATGGCACGCGGATGGTGGTGATGATCAGCCCGCAGGATCTCGAGACGCTGGGTCTGAGCGAGGGTCAGCGCGTGACGCTGGAAACGGTCAGCGAAGACGGCGTCGAGCGCAGCATGGCGGGCTTCAAGCTCAAGGAATACGACATCCCGACCGGCTGTCTGGCAGCGTACTACCCGGAAACCAATGATCTGATTCCGCTGGATCACCGCGATGCGCGCAGCAACACGCCCGCCTCGAAATCGGTGCCGGTCAGGTTGCGCCTGATGGACAGCGAAGAGGTCAATGCCAGCGAAGGGGTGCTGGCGAGTAGCTGAAGGGCTTCAGCATGAACCGCTAAACAAGAAAAGGCTGAAAAATTTGCATCCTGTACTCGGCGTCAGGTTTTGATGTCAGTGAAGGAGGGCGAGAGCCACGCCACGCGCTGCACTGAAAGAGTGCGCCGCGTGGCGTTCTGGTGTCTGGCGGTCAAGATGATGCCAACGTCGGCGTACCTGAGGGGTACGTAGGTGCTGCGCTGGACTTGTCGCAAAATCATTTCTGGAGGCGGTCTTGCGCCCAACCGCGCCTGTAGCCAGGCCGGATCCTGACGCCTGTGTCAGCTTCATGGCACAGGCGGCGAGCTGGCGTCTTGCACGGCTCGAGGATGGGTGGCGTGAATCTTGCGTGGTGGTAGGGTAGCGACCGCCACTCTGACCGCCCCCCCCCCTGCCCGCCACCTTGCCCGCAGGGGGGGGGCGGTGGCCGGCGTTCAGGCAGGCTGACACCACCACAAGACTCGACGACTCACGACCGAGCTCCAGGAAGGCACTCATGGCAGAACACTCCTCACCTCATTCCGCAGACCATGCATCGATGGCAGGCGAATCCGGCAACGATTATCCCTTGAGCGAAGTGCCTGCCTCGGCACGACGGGGACTGCTCTCCACCTCGATGGTGCTGCTCGGTTTCACCTTCTTTACCGCCACCATGTGGGCGGGCGGGTCATTGGGTGCCGCGTTCGCGCTCAATGAACTGCTGTGGATCATCGTGATCGGCAATCTGCTGCTCGGCGGTTACGCTGCCGCCCTGGCCTATATCGCCTGCAAGAGCGGTCTGAATTCGGTGCTGATGGGCCGGCTGTGCTTTGGCGAGAAGGGCAGCCGCCTGTCTGACTTCGTGCTCGGGTTCACCCAGATCGGCTGGTACGCCTGGGGCACCGCGACCATCGCCATCGTGCTGGTCAAGACACTCGGCTTGCCGGAGTGGCTGACCACGCCGCTGATGGTCATCTTCGGTTTCGCCTTCTGTCTGACGGCGATGATCGGGTATCGCGGGTTGGACATGCTCTCGCGCATCGCCGTGCCGGCCATGTTGCTGTTCATCCTGTTCAGTCTCTACACCGGCATGGTCGATGTCGGCGGTGTCGCAGGCCTTGCGGCACTGACGCCGACGGATTCCATGAGCTGGACGGCCGCCATCACCGCGGTGATCGGCACCTTCATCAGTGGCGGCACCCAGGCGACCAACTGGAGCCGCTTCGCGCGTTCACCGAAGATCGCCGTCATTGCCACCCTGGCGGCCTTCTTCGTCGGCAATGGCCTGATGGTGCTCACCGGCGCGCTCGGCGCGATGATCTACCAGCAGGCCGATATCGTCGACGTGATGATCGCCCAGGGGCTGGTCAGCCTCGCCGTCCTGATGCTGTTCCTCAATATCTGGACTACCCAGGACAACACCATCTACAACTTCGCGATCGCCGGCTGCAACCTGCTGCGCACTCCGCATCGTCAGCGTGTCACTCTGGGCGGTGCGGCCATCGGCACTGTGCTGGCGGTACTCGGTATGTATGAGTGGCTGATTCCGTTCCTGATTCTGCTCGGCACCTTCATTCCGCCGATCGGCGGCGTGATCATGGCCAACTTCTGGCTCGGTCACAAAGGGCAGTATCCGCGCCTCGCCGAGATGCCCAAGGTCGATTACCACTGGCCGGGCCTCGCCGCCTACGCCATCGCCTGCCTGTGCGCCTGGAGCTCACCCTTCATGCCGCCCGTCGTGGGTGTCGTGGTCGCCTTCGTCGTCTACGGCGGGCTGATCAAACTTGCCAAGGTCGAACTCTCCAACAAGGCGGCGGCGTGAGTGACTGAGCGTCTGATGTGAAGAGCAGTGGAATATGAAACGCCCAACGAGTCCTGGGCTCGTTGGGCGTTTTTCATGCGAAAGAAACGTCAGGGTAGAGCCGCTTCAGGGCAGAGTCACTTGATGCACAACATAGTTGTGCATAGAATGAGGGGAAAAGGTGCTGCCATGGCGGTGGAATTCAGGGATGTATGGCTCGAGAGCTTCTATGAGCATGATGTTGGCCACCGCAAGATACCTGCGGCGCTCTCCAGTTCGCTCTATCGCAAGTTGCAGATTCTCGATGCCGCAAGTCAGGAGTCTGATCTGAGGATTCCACCGGGCAATCGGTTCGAGCATCTGCAGGGCAATCTCGCAGGTTATTGCTCGATTCGTGTCAACAAGCAGTATCGACTCATCTTTCGATGGGAGGCAGGGATTGCCCATCAAACATATCTAGACCCGCATGCTTACAAGGGCTAGAGGAGGTAGCAGTGATGAGAAACACCCAGCGGCGCCCACTGACGGTAGGAGAGATGTTGACGGCAGAGTTTCTGGAGCCGATGAACATCGACATTCGCACCCTGGCCGAGGCGATGGGAGTGCACAGAAATACTCTGAGCCGTATCGTGCATGACAAGGGCACCTTGACGGCCCCGATGGCCATCAAGCTGGCGGCTGCGTTAGGCAATACGCCGGAGTTCTGGCTCAACATCCAGCATGCCGTGGAGCTTTGGGATGTGCGTCATCGTGCCTACGCGCAGGATGCCAAGGGCGTACGCCGGATAACGCCGCGCGTTGAGGCCGCCGAGCTTGCCTCGCATTGACGTTGCGCGCTCTCCACGGCAAGTGATTGAGATGGCGTGAGCCCGTGAGTTCATGCCCAGCAATGCAAAGCCCCAGCCTGAAACTCAGGCTGGGGCTTTGTGCTTTTCGCATTCGGTAACACCTCGTCGTGCCGCTCGCGTTGATCAGGCGGTTGCTGGCTTCACCTGAATCACCAGGCAGACGGCGATCAGCGCCATGCCCAGCCAGCCGAGTGGTGCGATATGTTCCCCGACGATGGTCACGGCGAGCAGGGCGGCGACCAGTGGTTCGAACAGGGTGAGAAGGGTGGCCTTGCTGGCGGCGACGGTCTTCAGGCCGTAGCCGAAGGCGATATAGCCGAGGAACATCGGCACCAGCGCCATATAGAGCGCGACCGATGTGTTGCCGGGGGTGGCGAACAGGCGCGGGTCTGCAACCAGCATGCTGAGGCCCAGGCCTGCGATCAGCGTGATACCGGCGACGCCGAACAGGCTGCCCATGGCAGCGCGGGCGTGGGTGCCTTGGTCCATCATGCGCCGGGCGATCAGCGAATAGGCGGCGTAGGTCGTGCCGGCGATGATGCCCAGCACGATACCGGTCAGGCGTTGCCAGTCAGCGTCAGGCGCGCTCCCTGACCCTGTCGCCATCGGGTCGCCGCCGGCACTGACGGTGGCAATGTCTGCGCCATGAGTGGCCGTTTCGCCCATCGCCATCATCACCACACCCGCAATGCCCAGCGCGAGGCTGATATACCAGCTCAGCGTGAGTCGGTGATGGCCGAACAGGCGCTCCAGAATCGCCGCGGCCAGTGGCGCAGTGGCGATGGTGATCACCGTGCCGATGGCGACGCCGGCCAGATGCATCGAGGAGTAGAAGGCCAGCGGGTAGATGACGACACACCCGGCGCCGAGCAATACCCAGCGCTTCTGCGCCATCAAAAGGCCCAGGCAGCCCATGATATTGGGCCGTGCGATCACTGCCTGAAGCAGGCCGCCGACGCCCATGGCGAAGGCGCCGGTCGCCAACGGACTGACATCCTGATTGAAGTGGGCCGCCGTGCCGGTGGTGCCCCACAGCAGCGCGGCAAACAGAACGGCCAGGCTTCCCATGTCGGTCGACCTTGAAGAGGCCGCGATATCGGAGCGAGTGGTTGTCATGGTGATGTCCTTGCGTGTCTTGCCAATCCCTTGGCCGTTTTCAGTCGCAGCATGAGCGCTGGCGAAAGTGTGCTGAAACCACTTTCGGGCAGTTGAGTTGCCGCGGTAGCTGGCTGCCGCTCAGGGCGCACTGTGACTTGCCCTCAATTCCCTCATCGGCGTCAGGCGTCGTGACGCTGCCATGGTTCTGTTCCTAGCTCCGTTCCTTGCTTGGCATCGCGGTCATGCTCGGTATCGCTCCACGGATCACGCTCACCCCAGTAAGCAGTGTCGCCGTGTGTATCAGCTAGCGCGTCGCAGGCCTTGTCAGGTGTCGTCCAGGCCGCGAGGTCTGCCTGCGGGCTGGCCATTGGCGCCTGCGTTGCCTGTGGACGCAATTGCAGCATCAGGCAGGTCATGATCAGCACCATGCCGATGGCGCCCATCAGCGTGAACTGCTCGCCGACCACGATGACGGCCAGCAGGCCCGCCACCAGCGGCTCGAACATCGTCAGAACCGTCACCCGGCTGATGGGCACGCTGGCAAGGCCGCGTCCGAAGATGAGACTCGCCAGCAGCATCGGGATCAGCGCCATGTAGATGGCGACCGCCGAATTCACCGGCGTGGCGAACAGGCGTGGATCGAGGAACAGGCAGCTGATGGCCAGGCCGATCAACAGCAGGACGCCGGCACAGCCGAACATTGCCCCCATGGCCGCACGGCGATGAACGCCCAGCAGCATCATGCGTCTGGCAAGCAGCGAATAGGTGGCGTAGCTCGCGCCGGCCAGCACGCCCAGCCCGATACCGATGAGCTTGCGGCTCTCGCTGGCAACGCCGCTGGCAGTGGCGTGCGCCGCGGTATCTGCCAGGCGTGTCTCGCCCATGGCCATCAACCCCACGCCGGCCATGCCCAGCATCAGCGCCGCGTACCAGCGCGCACTGACGCGCTTGCGATCCAGCACATATTCCAGCACCGCTGCCGCCAACGGCGCCGTGGCGATGGTGATCACGGTGCCCATCGCCACGCCGGTGTATTCCATGGCCGAATAGAACGCCAGCGGGTAGACGATGATGAACAGCGCCGCCCACAGCACGAGATGCTTGTGGACCAGCAGGGCGGCTAGCTCCTCATGGAGGATTCGTCGCGACAGCACGGCCTGCAGAATGCCGCCAAAGCCCATGGCGAAGGCGCCGGTGGCCAACGGGCTGACATCCTGATTGAAGTGGGCGGCGGTGCCGGTCGTGCCCCATAGCAGGGCGGCCGTGAGGACGGAAAGATTGCCGATCTGGCGTTCCAGCGCTGGGCGGAAGGGCGTCCGGGAGAAGGAGTGCTGCATGGTGGATGGCTCGCAATGAAGTGTGTCTCGGTGTGCACGAGATTACGCCTCATCGCGAGAATATATTGTGCTGAAACTACGCTCTGATCTGCCAGGAGAAGCAAAACGTCATATACCGCTGGAGTGCGGTGATTGACTGCTGGGTTCGGGTGCTCAAGCGGTTGTTCAGATGATCGAGTCAGTCGGTCATTCAGTCATTCATTCGGGGGAGTGAGGCTCGAATACTGTCGCGTCATCTCGCGTGGCGACTGGCCGAAGTAGCAGGAAAAGCGCCGCGAGAAGGCGGAAAGGTTCTGATAGCCGACGGCCTCGGCGACCTGCTGGACGCTGAGATCGGTATGGATCAACTGCGCCCGCGCGCGCTCCATGCGTCTGGCGGTCAGGTACTGCTTGACGCTGACGCCCAGATTGTCGCGGAACACCTTGTGGAACTGGGTCGGGCTCAGGTGGGCGAGCCGGGCCAGGGATGCCACATCGTGGGGCTGGGCCAGCTGCGCGTTCATGACGTCGAGCACTCTGAGCAGACGACGATCGACGCGCTGATCACAGGTCTGCTTCTCCAGCAGACCGAGAAACAGCGCGATGGAGAGCTGATCGATGTGCTTGTCGACCTCGCCCTGCAGCTGCGCTTCGAGAAACAGCAGGTAGTTCATCAGCAGGGTGCTGATCGAGAACACCACGCGTTGCGACGCCGCGAGATTGTCGGGCAGGTAGTCCAGATCGGCGACGATGAAACGCGCGGCGTCCTTGGCATGAAACAGGTGCGCCTCCCCGGGGCGAATGATGACGCACTCGCCGGTGACCACGGTGCCGTGATGGCTGCCGACCTGGATATCGAGATGGCCGCGGATCGGCAGCACCAGCTGGTGGTGGTCGTGGTCATGACTCGTCGCCTGTGGGGTATAGGCGCGCAGCGAGAGTGTCGTCATGGTGCGGTGGCCATCATCCGGCGATGCAAGGGCAGCAAGCAGAGCAAGAGGAACACGCGGGCTATCAGCGGCTCAACTCGATGCTGCGGGTCTGGCCGCGGCCTATCTGCACCTGACTGAGAATCAGCGGGCTGCGTGTGCCGTCCGGCAACTGGATGACACCGGCGACATAGAAGGTGCCGGATGGCAGGCCAGTGGCATTGAAGTAGCCATTGCTGTCAGTGCGCACGATGTGGGTGTAGGCCTGGGCACGCGGGTCGGCGCGAGACGCCGTCTTGCCCGCCAGGGCCAGTTCCGCGGCTTCGGCGGAGTAGGTGGTGACCGGCGCGATCGAGATGCCCGCCCGGTTGGCGTAGATCGTCTGGCCCTGCCACTCATAGGACATGCGACCCTTGATCACCGAGGTGCCGGTCTTGTCGAGCTTGGCGTACTCCGCCTCCGGGAAGGCGACGGTGCGCTGGACGCGTTGCTCGCCCTGTTCGGTCTGCGAGGAGGAGCCGAAGTCCGGCAGCGAAATGCTGTCGGCCATGCGCGAGGCGCTTTCACACCCGGCAAGAACGGCGGTGCACATGAGCAGAGCGAGCGGAGTACGCAAGTGACGAAGCATGGCGAGTCTTCCCTGAAGTCGAGTGATGGGCGGCGCGGGCGTCGGCTCGTGAGCGAGCCAGTCTGGCCACAGCTGCTGCCTTTGCCCCACATCCTACTGCGCCGAGCACAGTCAGGGAACTGTCGACGAGCGGGAGACAGGCGCGGGTGACTCTTCCGTCAGGCATCGGCATCCGTGGGCATCCGCTGGTAACTCTCGCGGTTTCGACCGACCCTTGTCAGTAGGCCAGCAGCAAGCGTTTGCCCGTGAGCGCGCTGGGTTGCGAAGCATGCCCCTGGAGTTGCTTAAACAGGAACTCCTTGTTCATTATACGTTTGTCTATAAGGTGATGGCGCTTGTTACCATGCGCTCATCAAACCCTGTGCAAGGGCTGCGCAAGAGCTGTTCAAA
The DNA here is from genome assembly GCF_045066615.1 of Cobetia sp. Ld8. Taxonomy (NCBI): domain Bacteria; kingdom Pseudomonadati; phylum Pseudomonadota; class Gammaproteobacteria; order Oceanospirillales; family Halomonadaceae; genus Cobetia; species Cobetia sp. Ld8. Next base: position 673,603 of record NZ_JBISHF010000007.1, read on the forward strand.
ACCGCTCGAGGTCTGCTTGTGTGCTGTTTGAGTGCTATTCGGGTGCAGCTCACAGGAGGCAATACCGCCTTGTGCGCTGGCGTCGGGTGAACCATTCATTGTCCGGGAGGGCCGCATGTCGACATCCCAGAGCGCTACTGATCCTTCACGTCGCCAGCTGTTGAAGCTGGGGCTCGGTGGGGCAGGCATTGCCGTGTTCGGCGGCCTGTCCCTTCAGGCCCTGGCCGAGACAGTCGCTGACGAGCAACAGACGCAGGATGACAGTTCCTTCGCGACGTTCATGATCCTGTCGCGCTGGCTGCTGAGCGACAAGACCCTGGATGAGCGGCTGGGCCAGCGCTACTTCGAGGCGCTGGCGAGAATTCCGGCCGAGGGAGTGCCCGGTGTCGGCAGCTTGCCGGCCCTCAAGACCCGCTTGCTGGCCCTGGGCGAGTCGCGAGAGTACGTGAAAAAGGAAGACCTGAGTGACGGTGAGATGGCGCTGGTGCGCCGTCTGCTGCAGGCCTGGATGCTGGGCACGGTCGGCAGGTCGATCAGTGATCCTGCCGCCGAGGTCATCGCCTTCGAGCGCGCTGGCATGTATGCCGGGCCGCGCGATGTGCAGGTGGTGCGTACCTATTGCCCCAATCGTCCGGGGTTCTGGGCAGAGGCGCCCAAGGCCTGAGTGGTCACGCTTTCTCCCCAGGCTTGCGCGTTGCGGATGGTCGGGCCTTGAGTCCGTGCTTGGTCATCAGCTCCTGACATCGCCTGCGTGCCAGACCTTCCAGGGGCGTCCTGACCGCTCCTGTTGCTGTTCCCATTTTCCCGAGGAGAATCCTGCATGGCCGAGGAATCCCGTGCGTATGATGCCGATGTGATCGTGGTCGGTTCCGGTGTCGCCGGTGCCCTGATCGCACATCGCCTGGCCGAGGCCGGCAAGTCGGTCATCATGCTGGAAGCCGGCCCGCGCATGCAGCGCTGGCAGATCGTCGAGCGCTTCCGCAACCAGGCCAACAAGATGGACTTCATGGGGCCCTATCCTGCCAGCAAGGCGGCGCCCCATCCGATGCTCTACGGCGAGAATGCCGACTATCTGGTGCAGAAAGGCGAGCAGGCCTACGACGCCCAGTACATTCGCGCCGTCGGCGGCACTACCTGGCACTGGGCGGCATCTTCCTGGCGTTTCCTGCCCAGCGATTTCGTGCTCAAGAGCGAGTATGGCGTCGGGCGCGACTGGCCGATCGGCTATGACGACCTGGAAGACTATTACTTCCGTGCCGAGGTCGCGCTGGGTGTCTGGGGGCCGAATGATGTCGATCTCGGCAGCCCGCGCAGCGCCGAGTATCCGATGGCACCGCTGCCGCTGTCGTGGAACGAGCGGCGGGTCAGCGAGCGCATCAATCCCCACGGCTTCGACATGGTCACCGAGCCGGTGGCGCGCAACAGCCGCCCCTATGATGAGCGCCCGACCTGCTGCGGCAACAACAACTGCATGCCCATCTGCCCGATCGGCGCGATGTATTCCGGCATCATCCATGTCGAGAAGGCCGAACGTGCCGGCGCCAGGTTGATCGACAATGCCATCGTGCATCATCTGGAAAGTGACGCCAGCGGCAAGATTCGCGAGGTGCGCTATCTGGATCCCGACGGCAAGCAGCATCGCCTGAGTGCGGCGCGGGTGGTGCTGGCGGCCAATGGTATCGAGACACCCAAGCTGATGCAGATGTCGGTCAACGCCCATACCCCCGATGGGGTGGGTAACCAGAACGACATGGTCGGCCGGCATCTTATGGACCATCCCGGCACCGGGGTGAGCTTTCTGGCCGATGAGCCGCTGTGGGCCGGGCGTGGCCCTCAGGAGATGACCTCGATCATCACCTGGCGCGACGGCGACTTCCGCAAGGACTTCGCGTCCAAGAAGCTGCACCTGTCCAACATTGCCCGCACGCAGCAGATGACCACGGAGGTGCTGTCGGAAACACCGCTCAGGCTCGGCGCGGATCTGCAGGCGCAGATCGATAACCGCGCCAGCCGCTATGTGCAGTTCGACAGCTTCCACGAGCTGTTGCCAGAGGCCGCCAATCGCATCACGCCGTCAAAAAAACGTGACGCTCTCGGCCTGCCGCGCCCGGAATTCCGTTATGCTATCGATGATTACGTCAAGCGCAGCGCCGCGCATACCCGTGAACAATATGCGCGTATCGCTCAGCTGATGGGAGGCACCGACATCGCGTTCCGTGATGAGTTCTCCAACAACCAGCATATCTGCGGTACGACCCTGATGGGAGACAACCCCAAAGACTCCGTGGTGGATCGCGATTGCCGGGTGCATGGCCATGACAACCTGTTTGTCGCCAGCTCCGGCAGCATGCCCACCGTCGGGTCGGTCAATTGCACCCTGACCATCGCGGCGTTGTCTCTGCGTATTGCCGATCTGCTCGAACAGGAAATATAAGCATGGTCCCGCACGTCCGTACTGCTGGCACCCGTGATGCCATTGATGAGAAAGGTCGCGGTGCCCGCCCGATCCTTCGCCCCGCACGCCTGACCCGTGCCGTCCGCCTGGCCGCCATTGCGGGCACCAGCGCCTTGTTGCTCAGCGCCTGTGGTAGCGGCGAGGACGAGCACGCCAGCCAGGTGGAAGCCGACAAGGCCGCCACCAATGACCCCGCGCTGATCGAGAAGGGTCTGTACATGGCGCGCGCCAGCGATTGCGCGGCCTGTCACAGCACCGAGGACGGCGATGAATACGCCGGTGGCCTCGGCTTCGAGACCCCGGTGGGCGAGATCTACGCCACCAACATCACTCCGGACACCGAGCACGGCATCGGCAACTACACCCTCGAGGAGTACACCCGTGTGCTGCGCGAGGGCGAGGCTGCCGATGGCCACAACCTCTATCCGGCGATGCCGTTCCCGTCCTACGCACGTCTGACGGATGAGGACATCAAGGCGCTCTACGCCTGGAACATGCATGAGGTGACGCCGAGCAGCACGCCCAACCGCGAAAGCGAGATTCCGTTCCCGCTCAACATGCGCTGGCCGATGGCACTGTGGGAAGAGATCTTCTCGCCGCTGGAGCCGTGGCAGGACCACGACGACAAGAGTGCCGACTGGAACCGCGGTGCCTATCTCGTCCAGGGGCCGGGCCACTGTGGCAGCTGCCACACCGAGCGTGGCTTCGCCTTCCAGGAAACGGCACTGACCGGTGATGAAGAAGGCTATCTCGGTGGGGCGATGATCGAAGGCTGGCGTGCCTTCAACCTCACGCCGGACATTCAGGATGGTCTGGGCAGCTGGAGCGAGCAGGATATCCAGACCTATCTGGCGACCGGCAACCTCAAGGGCAAGGCGCAGGCTGGCGGCCCGATGGCGGATGTGGTCGAGCACTCCATGCGTCACATGAGTGAAGATGACCTGCGCGCCATCGCGGTCTATCTGAAGTCGATTCCGGCGGTGGATGGCAAGGGCGAGCAGGGCGAGGCGGTCAATGATGGCGATCGCGAGGCCGAAAGCGAGCCGCAGGTCGCCACGCGCTTCAATCAGGGTGCGCCGGCCGATGACGTGCTGTTGCTGCGCGGTCAGCCGCTGGACAAGCGCCCCGATGATGAAGACCTGATCGGTCAGCTGACCGACGCCACGCCGGGCGTGCGTCTGTATCTGGGCCACTGCGCCATGTGTCACGGCGCGGATGGCGCCGGCACCCAGGATGGCTACTATCCGTCGCTGTTCCACAACAGCGTGACCGGCAGTGTCTATCCGGACAATCTGGCCCAGGCGATCCTCAATGGCGTGCAGCGTGAGAACAATGGCCACAGTGTCTTCATGCCGGCCTTCGATGACAGCCTGACCGATGATGAGCTGATCAACCTGATGGACTATCTCGAGAATCGCTTCGGGGAAGGTCATCAGTCCGAGACGCTGGCATCACCCGATACACGTCGTCAGCAGCTGAGCGACAAGCTCGAGGACTGGCGCAAGCACTGAGTCCGGTGCAGGCCTGAGTCCGGTGCAGGCGCTGAGGTCTGTGCTGACAGGCCTGCGCAAGCGCTTGGTCGCCGAGTAAAAAGACAGCCCATGAAAGTGGGCTGTCTTTTCCGTGACCTGCGCCATGGCGGCGAGAGTGCGGTTGTCGTGTGCGTTCAGGCCGTCTCATTCCGTGTTCAGTTTCTCCGTGACTGGATCATCCGTGACTGGCGATGTCACACAGTTGGGGTAATATTGCCCCATGCAGGACCCCCGATTCACATTCATCCCGCTCGGGTTGCGCTCAAATGCAGCACAAACTGAAGAACTGCGGTAGAATGTGCGCCCAGACTTTAGCTCTTTATCAATTATTCGAGGCAACATAGCAGTATGACCGACGCTAATCTTGACGACCAGCTTGCATCCCTGTTTCAGGAGCAGGACACCAAGCAGGACCAGAACGCCCGCATCAAGGAGCTGGAGCGTCAGCTGCGTGAAGCCAGCAAAGAAGCCGACAAGCTCCGTAATGCCCGTGACAAGGCAAAGAAGGAAGTCGAAGACCTGCGCGCTCGCAACGAACGCCTGAGCGAGAAAGCCGCAGCCTCTGACAAGCACCGCAAGCAGGTCGAACACGAGTTCAACCAGAAGCTGGTGCAGTACAAGGCACGTCTGGCACGCGAACAGGCCATCGCCCAGTCTCGCATGATGCCGATGGGCGCAGCCGTCGAGGAAGCGACCGAAGAAGCCGATGCGGCCTCTCTGGAAGACCTCGGCCTCAACGCTGCTGCTATCCGTGCCCTGACTGACGCTGGCTACGACGACGTCGCCAAGGTTCGCAAGGCTCACGCCGATGGCGTGATCTCTGAAGTCAAGGGCATCGGCCCGAAGGCTCAGTCTCAGATCGCTGAAGCCCTCGACGCCTGATCGTTGCCGTTGATCCGAAAAAACCCGCCAATCGGCGGGTTTTTTTGTGTCTGTCATTCGCCCTGTGGCGGACGTGACTGTTGGGCCTGCGGCCGGGTCTACACCTGGGCCTACTGCCGGGCCTACTTCTGGGTCTACTGCTGTGGCTAATTCTGAATAGCAGGCCAGCTGACCGCTGACTGTTGCTCGCCCAGCCAGTCCTCGAGGGCGGTGCGCATGTCGGCGGTCGGGATCGAGCGTCCGTTCAGCGCATGCACCACCCTGGGCAGGCTCGGCGCCTCACCGGCATCCGCCGGCCAGGCCTGCTTGAGCGTGAAGGCAAGCTTCATCGGCTCCTCGCCGTGCAGGTTCTGCTGCATGCGGGCGTGTTCCACGGCCAGCGACTCGAGATCGGCCTCAAGGCTCGCATCCTCGAGATCGGCGCGGCTGACCAGCAGCATGCGCGGCAGGTCGAGCATGTCGGCGCGTGGCAGCCAGTCCTTGGACAGCGGATGCAGTGCCACCAGACGCGTCGCGTCATCGCCGTTGAGGAAGGCAGCGTGCATCTTGCGGCTGTTGATCAGTGCCTGGGGCGCATCGCCGACATATTCATCGCCTTCGAGCTCTTCCAGCGAGCGCGGGCTGACCAGCTGCATGCTGGAGCCGACCTTGACCTCGACCCACTGCTTCAAGGCCAGATGCGAGCGTGCATCGTCATCGCTCATTACCACTCGCACGGCACGCGTGGTGTCGTTGAGGAAGCGGATCAGCAGCTCCTGCGGCTCGAACAATTCGGTGTAGCGGATCAGCTCGTCACGCGCGACCAGGCTGACATCGTCGAGATCCGCGCCGTCCAGCACTCGCAGTGACATGCCGCCTTCGGCCAGAGCCTTGAGCATCTGCGGCGTCAGGTAGGCGGCGTCGAGGCTACCATCGCTCAGCCCTTGCTCCACGGCCTCGTGGCTTGAGAACTGCTTGAGCAACAGCGGGCTGCTCAGTTGCTCATCGAGGGTGCCCTCGGCTTCAAGCATCACGGCGGGACTGACGCTGACGCCACCATCGGCGGGCATGCCGATTTCCAGCGCGCTGGCGTGCTGGGCAAGGGTCAGGCTGGCAGTGGTGAGCGACAGGGTGGCGAACATGCGTGCCAGACGCGGGCGAGATATCGGTAGTGATATCGAAGGACAGAACAGTGCAGGGGGAAGCAGGGACATCTGGCACTCCGGCAACGGTAACAGGGTGATGGCGTACGGCAGCGATGACAGCACTCGCGCGTGGGCGCCAATGGTAGCCGTTTGGCCTGTGGGTGTCAGGCGCGGCGCGGCGTCATGTCTCACCTCGCCGCCAGGCATGCCATCCTGCAGGGTGATTGAGAGGAGGATCGTGAGGATGACCGTGAGGAAGACCGTGGAGATGAGCGTATGGATAGCCGCTGGCATGAAAAAGCCCCGTCTCCGAAGGGAGGCGGGGCTTTTGACGACTGTCAGTGCATGTGGCTCAGCACATGCGGCAGCTCACGGCTGTGAGCGTGCCACCGGTGCTTCACCGGTCGCGGCATCCGGCGCAGGCGTGGCCACCACACCATCGCGGCGCGCGAAGTGGTCGACCCACAGCGCGATCACGCCATCGCCGGTGACGTTGGTGGCGGTGCCGAAGCTGTCCTGAGCCAGGTACAGCGCGATCATCAGGCCAAGTTCCGCCTCGCCAAAGCCGAGCATGCTGCCCAGCACCCCCAGCGCCGCCATCACCGCGCCACCCGGTGCTCCGGGCGCGGCGATCATGGTCAGGCCCAGCATGATCAGAAACGGAATCACTTCGCCGAGGCTTGCGAGTGCCAGGTTGTGGCTCATCATCATCACGGCGGTGGCGCAGGTGACGATGGTGATGGTGGAACCGGAAAGGTGGATGGTGGCGCACAGCGGCACGCTGAAGTTGGCCACTTCATCGCTGACGCCGTTGGCCTTGGTCTGACGCAGGCTGACCGGAATGGTTGCCGCCGACGACATGGTGCCCAGCGCCGTCAGGTAGGCCGGCAGCATGTTGCGCAGGAGGCCCAGCGGAGAACGACGCTGGATCAGGCCGGTGATCAGGTAGGCCGTGCTCAGCCAGATCCAGTGCATCACGATCGCCAGCACCAGCACCTTCCAGAAGGTATCCAGAGTCGACAGCGCCTTGCCCTCGTAGGCCATCTCGGCAAAGGTGCCGGCGATGAACAGGGGCAGCAGCGGGATGATGACGCGATTGAGGAACACCTCGACCACTTCACGCGATTCGAAGACGGCGCTTTTCAGGGTTGGCAGTTCGCGGCGGCTGATGACCACGCCGAACACGAAGGCCAGCACCAGGGCCGTCATCACCGGCAGTGCAGCGGGGATTTCGAGATCGAGAAAGGGAGTCAGGGCATCGCGGCCTTCAGCGACCGGCGCCATGCCGGACAGCATGCCGGGCAGCAGGTTGCTGGCCACCAGGAAGGCGAAGATGCCGGCCAGAATCGTCGACCCGTAGGCCATGCCGACGGTGCGACCCAGCATGGCGCCGGAATTCTTCGGCAGCGACGCGATGCCGCTCATGACGTAGAACAGGATGATCAACGGGATGGTGAAGTTGATCAGCTGGCCGATGATGACCTTGGCGGTCAGCGCGGCACGTACGAGGGCATCCGGGGCCATCAGGCCGATCAGCAGGCCGGCAATGATGCCGAGGATAAGTTTGACGATGAGCTTCATGTGGATCTCGAGGGTTTGACGGGTTCTTGCCCCGATAACGGGTCGTGAATCGCGTACCACCTCGGCGACGCACCGAAATGGCGCGCAGAGTTTACCTGAATTGCGCCACCATTTCAGGCGCCTGGCCAGCTGCCGTGGCATGGGGTGTGAATGCCCATGACTCGACGTGCTGACCAGGCGCCATATCAGGCTCTCAGCCGTTCATCGCTTCGCTTTCATCACTTTCGCGCTTTCTCTCTTTCGCACCTCGCTTGCCCACCCAGCGCTTCGCTTGCGCTCTCGTCTCACTGTGTTGATCTCACTGTGTTGAAGAGGCCGAGCGGCGCTGCTTCACACCATGATGAACCAGTGCCACCGCTGCCAGTGCCAGCCCGAACAGCGACATGCCCTGCCAGCCATACACGCTCATCATCTTGACGCCGATGGCGGAACCGGCTGCCGCGCCGAGGTAGTAGCACAGCATGTAGACGGCGTTCATGCGGCTCTGGGCCTTGGGGTCGATCGAGAACACGCGCACCTGGTTGGGAATCTGGGCCGCGAAGACGCCCAGGTCCAGCAGGATGATGCCGACGATCAGCCCGGCCAGGCTGTCACCCCACGCGGCGAGCACCGCGAAGGACGCCAGCACCATCACCAGGGCGAAGCTGATCAGGCGCCCCGCGCCGACACGATTGACCAGTCGGCCCGCCGCCTTGGCACCGAAGATGCCCGCCAGCCCGATGATGCCGAACAGCCCCGCCTGCTGGACGCTGTAGTCAAACGGCGCATCGGTGACGTGAATGGCCAGTGTCGCCCACATGGCATTGAAGGCCGCGAACCACAGTGCGCCGGTCAGCGCGGATTCGCGCAGCAGGGCATGTTGTTTGAACAGCGTGCCCATCGAGGCGATCAGTCTGGGGTAGGCCATCTGCACGGCGGGCGCGCGGCTGGGCAGATGACGATGCAGCAGCACACCGATGATGACGGTGATGATGGCCGCGACCAGGAAGACGCTGCGCCAGCCCCAGTATCCGCCGATGCTGCCGCTCAGGGTGCGTGACAGCAGTATGCCGATGGTCAGTCCCATCATCAGGGTGGCGATGTTCTTGCCGCGAGCCTCGGGGGTGGACAGCGAGGCGGTCAGCGGAATCAGCTGCTGGGTGATGTTGGCGCCCAGCCCGGCCACGAAGCTTGCCAGCAACAGCGGCCAGAAGCTGGGGGCGAGGAAGATGCCCAGTGAGGCCAGTGCCAGGGTGATGGACAGATTGCGGATCAGCTGGCGCCTGTCCATGGTGTCGCCCAGCGGCGAGATCAGCAGGATGGCGGCGGCATAACCGAATTGGGTCGCGGAGGGAATCAGGCCGATCATGCCTTGGCTCACGCCCAGTGAGCGGGCCATCTCCGCCAGCAGCGGCTGGTTGTAGTACAGATTGGCGGCGGTCGCGGCGACCGCGATCGCCATCAGCAGCAACAACCCGCGGCCAATGGCGGGCGTGCTGTCGGTCTCTGGTGTCGATGTCGGCGTATCAGTGCCTGCCTGGACAGTATCTGATCGGGCAGTGTCCGATGGGGAAGTGCTTGAAGGGGAAGTGCTTGAAGAAGTGCCTGTCACCTGGGTGTCCTCATGTTCGTGCTGCCAAGCGTGGCAGCGGTGATTCACGAGGGGCAGAGTAGGCAGTGTTCACCTATAAGAGAAATGTTGTTGTTTGATATGTTTGATGCTCATCCGGTATAGATCTGTGATCTAGCCTGAAGGCGCTCAAACGTGGCCCAGAAGGCACTGGCCTGGCCGCGCGACACTGTCGCGTTCCACCAGCCTCGGGGCCAGTTGGGTCTGGCCCGGGAAGGGAGTGCCTTCCAGACGCGCGATCAGCTGATCGACGGCCGTGGTACCCAGCGCATAGATCGGCTGGCGGATGGTGGTCAGGGCGGGTGAGAGGTAGGCACTGATCTCGATATCGTCGTAGCCGATGATCGAGAGTTGCTGAGGTACCTCAAGGCCCAGGTCCTGGGCGGCGCGCAGACAGCCCAGCGCCAGCAGGTCATTGAAGGCGAAGATGGCATCCGGTCTGTCGGCCGGATTGGCCAGCAGCAGGTGGGCCGCGCGATGACCGTCGGCCAGCATCAACTGGGTCGCGATCTGCCAGTCCTCGGCAAGTCCCAGGCCGGCGGCGTGCAGGGCGTCCAGTGCTCCGCTCAGGCGCTCGCGGGAACGGGCATGATCACGAGGCCCGGTCAGCAGAGCGATGCGCTCGATCCCCTGCGCCAGCAGGTGCTCGATGGCAAGCCTGCCCCCCAGGCGTGAATCATCATTGACCACCGTCATGTCCCAGCCCGGCTGGGGCTCGGCGTCCATCATCACCGTCGGCAGTGGCAGGGCGCTGAGCGCCTCGAGAAAGCCGGCACCGTTCTCGGCGGTCATCACCACCAGGCCATCGATGCGCCGATCCCGCAGCGTCTCGAGATAGCTGAGCTGCTTGGCGTCGATATCGTCGCTGTTGCACAGGATCAGGCTGTAGCCTGCCTGGTAGCAGCGGTCCTCGACGCCGCGGATCACCTCGGCGAAGAAGGGGTTGTGCGCACTGGTGACGATCATCCCCAGGGTGCGGCTGCGGTTGGATTTCAGCGCGCGGGCGACGCTGTCGGGCCGATAGCCGAGTGCGGCGATCGATTCGCGTACCCGCGCCTCGGTCGCGCTGGCCACCGGGCGGGTGGCATTCACGACATGCGACACCGTGGTCACCGAAACTCCAGCGTGTGCCGCCACATCCTTGAGTCGAATCACTTTTCTATCCCTGGTGGTGAGCCTGATGGTGAAAGTCGAGCGGGCGTCACTGCCCCTGCGAGGCGAGCAAGACACGCCATTGATGAAAAGACGCAAAAAGACGAAAAAACGCCGGCCAGTGGCCGGCGTCCTGTCCCGCGATGCAGGCGGCGTGAGCCGTGCGAGCGCTTATTCGGTGATCAGCTTGAGCGGCACGGAGATGGTCTTCTCGACGTCCTCGTCCTTGAGCAGCTTGTCGGCGGTATCGACGCCGAGACTGCCGATCAGCGCCGGTTGCTGGGCGACGGTGGCGTCCATCTTGCCGGCCTGTACGGCCTTGATGCCTTCATCGGTGCCATCGAAGCCGACCAGCAGGATGTCCTTGCCGGCGGCCTGCAGCGCACGCTGGGCGCCCAGCGCCATTTCATCGTTCTGGGCAAAGACGGCATTCACGCCCGGATGCGCCTGCAGCAGGTTCTCCATCACGTTCAGGCCCTGGGTGCGGTTGAAGTTGGCCGGCTGAGTGGCCACCAGGCTGAGGCCTGACTGGCCGTCGATGGCCTTCATGAAGCCTTCACCGCGATCACGCGTGGCCGAGGCGCCGGCGACGCCTTCCAGCTGCACGATCTCACCCTTGCCTGCGAGTTTTTCGGCGATGAAATTGCCCGCCAGTTCGCCACCGGCGACGTTGTCGGAGGCGACGTGCGCCGCGACGCGACCGCCATTGGCGCTGCGATCCAGTGTCACCACCGGCACATCTCGGCCATTGGCGGTGCGCACGCTGGAGACTACGGCATCGGAATCGGTCGGGTTGATCAGCAGCAGATCGACACCGCGGGACAGGGCGTCCTCGACGTTGGACAGCTCCCGCGCGGCGTCATCGCCGGAATCCAGCACGATCAGCTCGTGGCCCAGTTCCTCGGCCTTGTCCTTGGCACCCTGCTGGAGGCTGACGAAGAACGGGTTGTTCAGCGTCGAGACCACCAGCGCGATCTTGTCGGCCATGGCGGATTGCACCGGCATCAAGCTCAGGCCTGCGGCAGTGATGGCGGTTGTCAGCGTGGAGGTGAGCATCTTTTTCATGGCGATGGTCCTTTCGTTGTTGTCGGCGACCCGCTGGAGGGCCCCCGTGGTTGGCGCACGGGGGCGAGGGTCTTCGATGCTGCCGGGAATGAAACCGTGTCGTGTGTTACTTACTTGCTCTTCTATTTCTGCGTTACTTGCGCTTCTATTTCTGCGCGCGGCTGTCGATCAGTACCGCAAGCAGTATGACGGCGCCCTTGGCGATCATCTGGTAGTAGCTGGAGACGCCCATGATGTTCAGCGCATTGTTGAGCACGCCGATCACCAGTGCCCCGATCAAGGTGCCGAAGATGCGCCCACGGCCACCCATCAGGCTGGTGCCGCCGATGACGACTGCCGCGATGGCGTCCAGCTCGTAACCGGTGCCGGCATTCGGCTGTGCCGAGCCCAGACGCGCGGCGAGGATGGCGCCCGCCAGTGCCGCGAAGGCACCCGCGATGGCATAGACACTGATCTTGATGCGATTGACGTTGATGCCGGACAGGCGCGCGACCTTCTCACCACCGCCGACCGCATAGACGTGGCGCCCGAAGCGGGTGTGATGCAGTACGCCCCAGCACAGCACGTAGACGAAGAACATCATGTAGATCGGGATCGGCACGCCGAGCCAGTAACCGCCGCCCAGATTCCAGAAGCTGTCGGCGGCTTCGCTGACGCCGATGGAAACCGGACGGCCATCGGTGTAGACGAGCGTGGCACCGCGCAGCACCGTCATCGCCACCAGCGTGACGATGAAGGCCTGGATGCGACCGAAGGCGACGAACAGACCGGAAATGGCACCCAGGCCGGCACCGGCGATGATGGTGCCCGGCACGCTCAGCCAGGGGGAGAGGCCGGCGGCGGTCATCGAGGCCGCGAAGGCGCCGGTCAGCGCCAGTACCGCGCCGACGGACAGATCGATACCCGCGGTGAGAATGACGAAGGTCACGCCCATGGCGATGATGGCATTGATGCTGGTCTGGCGAAGCACGTTGAGCAGGTTGTCAGACGACAGGAAGTTGTCGGACAGGCCGGCACTCACGGCGATCAGCAGAGCCAGCGCGATCAGCGCCTTGTTGTCGACCAGCAGGCGCATGACGTCGAGGCGGCGGCCGCTGGCGGCAGAGGAAGAAGGAGTAGACATCAGTTCGGCATCTCGTGGCGGGAAGCGGAGGAATCGGGGGTAGAAGACGGGCGGACGGTATCGCGTGATGCAGCGCTGGACGTTGACGTGCCATTCGCGGCGTCGTTGCCACTGCTGAGGGGGCTCTCGAGGCCCGAGGCCGCGGTCATGATCGCTTCCTGGGTCGCGTTCTCACGGCTGAATTCGCCGGAGATGCGCCCATCGGCGACCACCAGAATGCGATCGGCCAGGCCTAGCAGTTCAGGCATTTCGGAGGAGATCAGCAGCACGCACTTGCCCTGGCGCTTGAGCTCGTTGATCAGCAGGTAGATCTCGCGCTTGGCGCCGACATCCACGCCACGGGTCGGTTCATCGAGAATCACCAGCTCCGGCGCCGGCATCAGTGCCTTGGCCAGCGACACCTTCTGCTGGTTGCCGCCAGACAGCGTATCGACCGGCTGGTCGGTATTGCTGACCTTGATCTGCATGCTCTTGACGAAGCTTTCGACGGCGGCGGCTTCCTCGCCATGGCGAATGCGCCCGAACGCGCCACAGAAGCTCGGCAGGGCGCTCAACGACATGTTGCTGGCCACCGAGTGGGCGAGAATCAGGCCCGCCTGCTTGCGGTCTTCCGGCACATAGACCAGACCCGCGGCCAATGCCTCGGCCGGCGAGGAAAATCTCACCGGCTGACCATGCAGCTGCACGCTGCCGGCGCTGATGCGGGTATCGCCGCACAGGGCGCGGGCCAGTTCGGTGCGCCCGGCGCCCATCAGGCCGCCAAAGCCGAGCACTTCTCCGCGGCGTGCCGAGAAGCTGATGCCCTTGACGCCCGGCGCCTCGAGGTCCTTCACCTCAAGCATCACTTCGCCATCAGGGCTGGCGGGCGTGTAAGGGTAGCGCTCTGCCAGCTCACGACCGACCATCAAGCGAATCAGGCCGTCCTCATCCAGCTCCGCCGTCGGCCCCTGGTGGATCATCTGGCCATCGCGCAGCACGGCGACTTCATCGCACATGCTGAAGATCTCGTTCAGGCGGTGGGTGATCAGGACCAGCGAGCGGCCTTCGGCGCGCAGCTCCGCGACGACCTCGGCGAGAATCTCGGTCTCGATGTCTGTCAGCGCGTCGGTGGGCTCATCCATGATGATGATCTCGGCGTCCAGCGACAGCGCACGCGCGATCTCGACCATCTGCTGCTGACCGATGCTCAGCTCGCTGACGGCGGTGCGGGAATCCAGCGATTGGCGCAGGCGGTCGAGCAGCTGGCGGGCATCGCGGTGCAGACGCTTCCAGTCGACGGTGCCCAGCGCGGTGCGTGGCTCACGGCCGAGGAAGATGTTCTCGCCGGCGGACAGACCCGGCACCAGATTGAGTTCCTGGTGGATGATGGCGATGCGGCTGTCCATCGCCTGACGCGGGGTGGTGAAGACCACTTCCTCATCACGCAGCCACAGCGTGCCGGCGTCATAGCGATAGACGCCGGAGAGAATCTTCATCAGCGTCGACTTGCCGGCGCCATTCTCACCGGCCAGCGCATGCACGCGCCCCGCGCGCAGCGTCAGGTCGACACCCTTGAGCACGCTGACCCCGGAGAAGCCCTTGTCGATGCCCTTGAGTGCCATCAGCACCCGCGGTTGTGCATGGCTCTGCATCAGAAGGGCACTCCACAGTGCAGGATCACGTTGGCGTACGGCGTGCACTCGCCCGTGCGCACGATGACGCTCGCTTCGGGCAGCGCCGCCTTGAAGGCTTCATGACTGAGCTGCTGGCGGGCGATCGGTGCGAGGGACAGGCGGTCCAGCGTGTCCAGGCGTTCGACGATGGCGTCATGGAAGGAGGGACTCTTGACCGGCAGCTCCTCGGCCAGGGTCGTGGCCTCGATGCACAGCTCGGCCAGCAGGGCGTCCAGCACCGGCAGCATGGCGGGCAGGCCGGGAACCACCGCGAGATCGACACAGGGCACGCCCTCGGGAATCGGCAGGCCGGCGTCGGCGATCACCACGGTGTGGGTATGGCCGAGACGGGCGAGGTGGCCACTGAGAGGTCCGTTCAAGATGCCGTGTCGTTTCACGTCGCAGTCCTTGGGTAAAGCAGGAATGAGTCGATCCAGTGTCTGAATCCGCTGGTTCACAATGGCGCCAATTATGAACCGCAAACGTTTGCGGTGCGGTAAGCGATACGTCGTAGGCGCTGTAGGGTGACTACCTTTCTGTAGTCTGAGGTCTAGTGAGGGGTGTGCTCGGGAGGTGATCAAAACAGAAGGCGATCGAAAAGAAGGTGATCGAAAGAAGAGGGTGATCAAGAAGGTGATCGAAAACAGAAGATGCTTGCACAAGACAACGTCTGCACAAGAAAGCCCTCAAGTTCACGAACCCTGTGCCGATAGCCACCACACTCAGACAGACAAATACGCCCGGTATGCGTGCTTTTTCGCCTGATGGCGACTCAGCGGGCATGTGAAAATACCTTCACCCTATCGAGAGGTGCATATGGCGACGATTTCATCGCTGGGGATTGGCTCTGGGCTCGACCTCAACAGTCTGCTGACGGATCTGGAGACGGCAGAGCGTCAGAAGCTCACGCCGATCGAGACCCAGCAGGCAAGTTACGGGGCCGAGTTGTCGGCCTGGGGCACGATTCAAAGTCGTCTGGAATCCCTGGATACCGCCGCCGCGGCGCTGGCCGATGCCGAGACCTATGCTGGCATGACGACCACCGCCAGTGGCTCGGGCGTCAGTGCCACGGCAACCTCGGAAGTGAGTGCGGGCAGTTATTCGGTGGCCGTCACCCAGCTGGCGCAGGCGCAGAGTCTGGCGACGACGGGCCAGGCGAGTCGTGATGAGGCCATCGGTGATGGCACTGCGACCACGCTGACGCTGTCATTGGGCACGCTGGCCAGTGATGGCAGCTATGCGGCGGACGCCGAGCGCAGCGCCAGCATCGTCATCGACGAGAGCAACAACACGCTGGAAGGCATTCGTGATGCCATCAATGAGGCGGGCCTCGGGGTCACGGCCTCGATCGTCAATGATGGCTCTGACACGCCGTATCGCCTGGTGATGACCTCGGACGAGACGGGCAACGAGGCGGTGATGAGCCTCTCGACCAGCGGTGAGGTGGCAGAGCTCGATAGCCTGCTCAGCCATGACCCGGCGAGCTATGACGCGACAAGCAATGATCCTTCAGCCAGTGGGATGGAGGAAGTCGTCGCGGCGCGCAATGCCGAGTTCAGCGTCAACGGCATCAGCATGCAAGCCACCTCCAATGTCATCGATGATGCCGTGGATGGCTTGACCCTGACGCTTAGCGAGACCAACACGACTGCGAGCGTGGTCACCGTCAAGGAGAACGCCGAGTCGGTAAGCAAGGCGATGGAGACCTTCGTCAATGCCTACAACGATCTTCAGGACACCATCGACAATTACACCGCCTTCAATGCCGATGAAGGGACGGCGGGGGAACTGCTGGGCGATTCGACGCTGCGCACCATCGAGAGTCGCCTGACCTCGGCGCTGAATTTCACCAGTGAGGGCGATTTCTATGCGCTCTCCTCGCTGGGAGTGAGCCGTACCAACGATGGCAAGCTCGAATTCGACAGTGCCGCGATCGAGGCTGCCGACAGTGAGCAGCTGGCGGCGATGTCGGGGTTCTTCATCTCCGATGATGAGGCGGGCACCAGCGGTTTCGCCAGCCAGATGTCCAGTCTGCTGGAAGAGGTGGTCGGAGAAGACGGTACGCTGGAAAGCACCACGGAAGGTATCGAGGGGTCGCTGGAGAGTCTCGCCAGTCAGTATGAGCAGACCGAAGACACCATCGAGGCCACCATCGAGCGTTATCGGGAGCAGTTCACGGAACTCGACATCCTGGTGGCCAACCTGACATCCACCAGTGACTACCTGACCAGTCAGCTGGAAACGCTGGAAAACAGCTGGGACATGACGGGCTGATCGGTGGCTGATGCCCCGAGACATTGGTCACTGGTCACTGACCCAGGCCCAGGCCATCCGCAATCCGCTTGCGTGATTCGATGCGTCCGGCGATGCCCGCAGTCGAGACGGCATGCCGACGACGGCTCCATATCTGACAGAGATACTGACAAACGCCATGAACAAGGGAACCCAATCACCATGAGTCGCTATCGTGGCGCCAATGCCTATGCCCGTGTCGGCGTGGAATCCGGTGTGCTTTCCGCCAGCCCGCACCAGTTGATCGTGATGTTGTTCGAGGGAGCAGACCGCGCGCTGGCGGCGGCGCGCCTGCAGATGGAGGCCGGCGACGTGGCCGCCAAGGGACAGTCGCTGGCCAAGGCGACCAGCATCGTCACCGAAGGTCTGCGTGCCTGCCTGGATCATGAGCAGGGCAATGAGGTCGCGACCAATCTTGATCGCATGTATGACTACATCGCGCGCCTGATCATGCAGGCCAACCTGGGCAACAGCCCGGAAAAGCTCGACGAGGCGCGTCGCCTGCTCAACGAGCTGGGAGACGCCTGGCGTCAGATTGCCGTACACGACAAGGGAATGGGCTGACCATGGACAGCAATGCACTGCTCGCCGATGACACCTTCCAGCAATGCGATGAGCTGCTGGAGCAGATGAATGCCATGCTGCGTTCAGCACGCCTGGGTGATTGGCCCGCGGTACTCGGCGGGCAGGCCTGCTATATCGAGAAGATGCAGCAGCTGCGCATGCCGCGAGGTGGCAACGCCGAGACGCGCAGGGCGCTGGAACAACGTCTGCGCACGCTGACCACCCTGGAATCAGAGCTGACCGTCCAGCTCAAGGCGCGCCAGAGCCAGTTGCAGGAAGTGCTCGGGGATGTGGGTACGCGCCGCAAGCTGGCACGCAGCTATGGCCAGGGCAATTATGGCCAAGGCAGCTACGGTCAAAATACCTGAGGTCACAGTAGCCAAGGCCAGAACAGCCAAGATCAGAACGGCCAAGGTCAGGCAAGTTACGATCAGGGCGGCCAGGCTCAGCAGAGCAAGGCTTGATCGGACACGGGGAGAACCGAGTCTTCAAGGCCTCGCGCATGTCTCCCTGACGGCCTCCCCGGGCAATGAGGATTGCACGACATGAGCGGCATCAATCCCTTGATCGATAGTCTGCTTCATCAGGTGTTGGGGAGGACGGCACAACGCCCGCCGCCGGCGGACTCCGGTGTCGTCTTCCCGACCTCCGCTCTCCTATCGCGTCAGGGGCTGGGGGCGGAAGACGGCAAGGGTAGTGGCGGCCAGAATGGCGCCAATCCGCTCTTCCAGACGGGCACGGGAGTTGGAACAGGATCAGGCGCAAGGCCTGCGGCCCCGTCATTGAATGTCAGCGCAGCGTTGCTGACAGCCTCGCAAGCCTCCACTTCTCCCACTGGTATCCTAGCGTCAGCTTCCTCTTCCCTCCCACCGTCCGGTGCTTCCGTCGAACTGACGACGCAGACACAGACGATGTCGCGTTTGCTCGATGCCCTGTCACAGCTGGTGGCCAGTGGCTCAGCGTCTGCGCGGGTCGGGTTGGCGCTGCCGGAAGGGCAGTCATTTGTGTCTCTGCTGGCGCGCGGCCAGCCCTTGCCCGGTCTTCTGGCGCCCATGGCGTTGTCCAGCGCATCGCTTCTCAGTCTGTCGGCGGCCTTGAGCCAGCAGATTCACCAGAGCGGGCTCTTCTACGAAGCGGACCTGCTCGCCTGGGTCGAGAATCGGCTGGGATTGGCCGACCTCGCCGGTCATCCGCAGCTCGCCAATGCCAGATTGGAGGCTCTGTTGGCCTGGCGACAATGGCCGGTGCTGGCGGAGGCGCGTTTCATCCCCTGGGAGGCGACACGCGAGGACGCCTTTGTCTGGCGCATGCGAGACATGCGAACAGAGCTGCGCCGTGAGTCGCGCCCGGGCATGGCTCGCCCGAGCAGTGACATGCTCTTGCCGCCGGGTGGTATTGACGCAGCTAGACAAGGCGCCAGTGCTCATGAAGCCAGTGCGCTGGGTGCCTATCGCGCCAACATGCAATTGGGCGTCGCTCAACCTGCTGCCTCTGATGTGTCTCGCCAGGCGATTGGCTCAGACGCCCTTGCCAGCGGGCTGGTACAGCAACAGCTGTTGTTGATTCTGGGTCAGCCCTTCAATTGGCAGGGCTTGTTGATGCCCGGCCTGCATGTCTTCTTCAGCCTGTATTTCCCGGGGCCGCCTTATCGGCATCGCTCGCGGGATGAGGAGGAGCGACGTACAGCGCCATTGGCCGTGACGCCCGTGGCTGCGCATGACGCCACACCTGACAGTCGCCGCAGTGATCACGGCGAGGCTCAGCAGTGGAAGATGTCGCTGACCTTGGTGGCAGGCGACAGCGATGGCGAGGAGGGCAGCGATCGCAAGCCACAGGTGACTTCCGAGTCGGAGGATCTTGCCGCGAAGGACAATGCGGAGCAGGGCGAAGGGCAGGCGCCAGCGCCCGGTAGTGTGGAAAGTGCGGGAAGTGAGGGTGGTGATAAGAGCAAGAGTAGTGAGAGCGGTGATACTGCCGCGCGGGCAACGCTTGCAGTGAAGCTGACCTGGTATCAGCTCGCTGCGCCTGTGGCATTGGTGGTCGAGATCGAGCAATTGACGCAACCCTCCAGCAACGCAGGCGAGCGTGATGCGGCCTTGCGCGAGCTGCAGCATGCGCTCGCGCAAGGTCTGGCCGGGATGGCGCCCAGGGTGCACGTACGCCCCGTCGATGCAGTACCTGATCATGAGGCGCCCGCGTCTTCTGATGGCACATCTGTTGATGCCCCCCGGGCCACGGCAGAGCAAGCGACGGATTTCATGCATACCCAGGGTGAGAGGCTGGGGCAGCGCATCCAGCAGCGGGCCAATTCGCTGGGTCTGAGCGTGCATGAAATGCCCGAGCTGGTCGAAATGCTGGCCACCGGCCTGCCGGCACGCAAGGAATTGCCCACAGCCTTGATGCAGGTCGTCGTCAAAATCGCCGAGCTATGGACCGAGAGGCATCGCTCACAGAAGGCGCCTTCCGAGTAAAATCCTCGAATGTCCCGCCCTGCAGGATGATGTTTCATCCTTGTACGATTCTTGCTCATTGAGTCCTGGCGAATGTTTTTATGGCATGCCACTGCATGGCGACTGTGGAGGTGTGAAATGACACTTCAGGCGTCACGCCACAGGCCAGGATATCGAGAAATATAATTTATTTATAATATTTAAATAAAGCGTCACTCAGGCGAACTGCTTGCGTGGATACGGTATTGAAACTCCGCCGAGGGTCGCCATGAAAATGCAGCTCGATCCTGCATGTTGTTTGTGCCAGAACCCTCATATGCAGTGTTTTATTGTGTTGAAGCGGCGAGAGAAGCCCATTTGGGCGAGCCGCTGGCGGGTCCTCTCGCAGCGTTGAAATAGCAGATAGCCCGCCTTGGTCAAGTGCTGACATTGCATTATCCCTCGCCTTTACGCAGGGGTAACTTGCTGCCTGTTGGCGCCCCGTTCGGAGCAATTGCTCGATATTGTACAAGGCATGCCCCGGGTGTCGGGAAAGGGTCAGGCCTGCTTTCACGAAAATGCAACACACTGTGCGCACCATCCGCTTGCTATTGCTTTGTATGACAAATCTGGTGCATCGTGATTATGCAAGTCGTCTTGAAGACAAGATTGAGGGCTTTTCTGACACACCTTGCTGCCATTTCGGCGGCTTGATGCAGCTTTTGTGCATATAGCGTAGTGGTATGTAAAAAAATGTTGATGAAGAGTCTGGTCCATTACGTGATTAAGTATTAGAATCGCCATCTTAAAGTGGGTGGCTCATTTGGTCATGAAGCCGCTAGCCCGCATGGCGCCATTGGTCCGGCGCCATTGAGTATTTCGTTTCATCACATCAAAACCATAAGGAATGACGGTCGAGCGCCAGGGTTGGCGGTAGCTCGGGACGATCAGACCACTCAGGGAATCATGATGTCCTCACTGCTCAATGATATACAGAGTGTCAATCTGTCGTATCTTCTGCTTGTGCAGCGCTTGTTGGTCGAAGATACGGAAATGGCGCTGGTACGCCTGGGTCTCGATCAAGAGATGGCGGATCTATTGTCTGGCATGAGTGTCAGTCAGCTGGTGTCGTTGTCGTCCTGCAATCAACTGCTGTGCGAGCTGGCGTTGGATGATGCCTCGCAGCTCAAGGGAGTCTTGCAGGGTGGACGCGACCAGGATTTCAGCGCGATGCACACTGCCATGCTGCTGAATGCGCGCCAGAACGATGCTGGACTTCGCCAGGGGGGAGTCAGCTGATGATCCAGAAAAGTCTCGTCGATGAACTGCAACAGCTGCAGTTGGCAGTAGAGTTGATCGAACTGGGGGCCCGCCTGCAGGTGCTCGAGACGGAAACGGAGATCAGCCGCGCGCGTCTGGTCAAGCTGTACAAGGAAGTTCGGGGTGTCTCGCCGCCCAAGGGCATGCTGCCGTTTTCCACCGACTGGTTCATGACCTGGCAGCCCAATCTGCATGCGTCGCTGTTCCACGGCTTCTACCGCCGGCTCAAGGCGCAGGGCGCGTCGCGCATGAACGCCTTCGTCAAGGCATATCGCTTCTACCTCGAGCATGTCGGCGAAGACGAGCCGGTGCTGGCGCTCACGCGCGCCTGGACGCTGGTGCGCTTTTTCGAAAGTGATCTGCTGGAAGTGGCCAGCTGCAAGACCTGCAGTGGTCATTTCGTGGTGCACGCCCACACGCCATCACACGATTACGTGTGTGGCATCTGTCAGCCGCCATCGCGTGCCGGCAAGACGGCCGCCCGTCGCAAGGCCCGTGAAGAACTGGCACTGGAGCAGTCGGCAGCCGTCGCCAGCCTCGGCTGATAGCTGTCTCGTGTCAGTGAAGGCGCCAGGATGGCGCCAGGCGAACGAGCAAGACGAGCGTGCAAAGACCAGAAGGCTTGCCCATCCCCGGGCAGGCCTTCTTGCGTTGTGCGCCATTGCTCTGACGCCTGGCTCAATACCGACTGTTCGAGCATGACTGTTTCGACCATGGTGCTTTCGACCATGGCTCTTTCGGCAACGACTGCCTCAACGAATATTCCGCCGTGACCCTAAAGACATGCTCAGCGACGCCGATAGTCAGATTCATGCGACGTTGACCGAATGCCAAGGGGGTTATTGTGTTGTTGTTCATAGGCTATCTAGTGGTCATCGGGTCCACCCTGGGCGGGTATCTGATGGTGGGCGGGCACCTGGCGGTGCTGATGCAGCCCGCGGAATTGCTCATCATCTGTGGCTCTGCCGTCGGCGCCTTTCTGGCCGGCAACAACGGCAAGGCCATCAAGGCCACCGGCAAGGCATTCTCGAAGTTGAAGCGCACGCGTGGCTACAACAAGTCCCTGTATATGGAAGTCATCGGGCTGCTGTATCTGCTGCTGTCGCGTGCCCGTCAGCAGGGCATGCTGGCGATCGAGCAGGACATCGACAATCCGCAGGAAAGCGCCTTGTTCGCCGAGTATCCACGCCTGCTCTCCGACCCCATTCTGATGAATTTCATCACCGATTACCTGCGCCTGATGGTCAGCGGCAACATGGACCCCTTCGAGCTCGAGTCGCTGATGGAGCACGAGATCGAGACCTTCAAGCACGAGACCGAGATTCCGGTACATTCCCTCTCGGCGGTGGCTGATGGCCTGCCGGCCTTCGGGATCGTCGCCGCCGTGATGGGGGTGGTGCATGCGCTGGCCTCGGCGGACCAGGGCGCCGCCCAGCTGGGCGTGTTGATCGCCAATGCCATGGTCGGCACCTTCCTCGGCATCCTGCTGGCCTATGGCTTCGTCACGCCGGTCGCCAACAAGATCCAGCACGAGGTACATGAAGCCGTGAAGATGATGCAGTGCATTCGCGTCATCCTGATGGCCTCGCTCAATGGCTACGCTCCGCAGGTCGCGGTGGAATTCGGCCGCAAGGCGTTGTTCACCGCCGAGCGTCCCAGCTTCAACGAGCTGGAAGAGCATGTGCGCGAGATCAAGAACAAGGGTGCGGGCTGATATGGCGTTGCTGTCAGTTGCAAGTGCGTCTCTCGCAAGTGCGTCAGTCGCAAGTGCGTCATTCGCAAGCGCGCCCGTCACCTGCGTGTCAGTGACAGAGGTATCGCTGGCTGTCGTGGTCGAGGCAGTGGGTGTCTCTGGACTGAAGCTCGGAGGTCTCGATGAGTGAAGAGCGCAGACCCATCGTCATCAAGCGGCCGCGTATCGTCAAAGGACATCATGGCGGTGGCTGGAAGATCGCCTACGCCGACTTCATGACCGCGATGATGGCCTTCTTTCTGGTGATGTGGGTGATCTCGAATGCCTCGGACGACGACCTGCGGGAAATCTCCGATTACTTCGGTGCGCCGCTGGAAGTCTCGCTGCTGGGGGGCGATCGCAATTCGGCCTCCAGCAGCGCCATACCCGGTGGCGGCTTCATGGCCGAGCAGACCCAGGGCGAGAAGGGCGCTGATCTGCAACCCCTGCAGCGCCAGGCGCTGGCCGATGATTCCCGCATGGCCGCCATTCGCGACGAGATCGATACCACCATGACGCAGCGCATGGCCGATGATGCGGACCTGGCCGAACTGCGTGAGCAGCTGCAGATCGAGCTGACCTCCGAAGGCTTGCGCATCCAGATCACCGATAGCGATCAGCACCCGATGTTCGCGCTGGGCAGCAAGCAACCCTCGCCACAGCTCTCGCAGCTGCTTGGCTTGCTGGCGCCGATTCTCAAGCGGCTGCCCAATCATCTGAGCATCACCGGGCATACCGACAATCGTCCCTTCGTCGGTGAAGGCGGCTACGGCAACTGGGAGCTCTCCACCGATCGCGCCAATGCCGCGCGCCGCGTGCTGGGCAACAGTGGGCTGCCCTATGAGCGCATCGTGCGTGTGGTCGGCATGGGCTCGCGCATCAGCCTCGACAGCCAGAACCCCGAGGCCGCCATCAATCGTCGCATCAGCCTGATGGTGCTCAGCCAGTCGGCCTATCGCGATATCACCGACAGCAACGGCGTCAATCCCCAGCCCGCCGAGGACATCAACAGCCTGCGCGAGCGTCTCGAGCAGCTGGCAAGCCCGGTGCGCGTGACGAATCCCGTCGCTGGCAGTCCTGTCACCGACGGCCCCGTCGCCTCCGGGCTGGACAGCTGAGTGCGCTCAAGGCGCCTCATGTCAGAACTTAAGCGGCGCCGCTTCCCGTGTGATAGCGCAATGACAGCCAGCGAGAACATGCATGGATATCAGTGAGTTTTACGACACCTTCTTCGAGGAGGCGCAGGAGCTGCTGGCCGAGATGGAGCGCCTGCTGCTGGCGCTGGATGTCGAGGCGCCGGATGCCGAGCAGCTCAACGCCATCTTTCGTGCGGCCCATTCCATCAAGGGCGGCGCCGCGACCTTCGGCTTCACGGTCCTGCAGGACACCACCCATCACCTCGAGAACCTGCTGGACCGTGCCCGCCGTGGCGAGTTGCGGTTGAGCATTCAGCATATCGATCGCTTTCTGGAGACAAAGGACATGCTCGACGACCAGTTGGCGGCCTATCGCAATGCCCAGTCCCCCGATCCCGAGGCCTACGCGCATATCGTTGCGGTGCTCAAGCAGCTGGGCGAGGAGCCGTCGGTGATGGATGCCCCGAGCGTACCAGTGCCATCTGACATTGATGGCCCAGGGGCACCAGGGCCGTCAGGCGAAGCGTCTGCGCCAGTCGACAGCGATATGGCCACGCCGTCTGCGCTCGAGTCACACCCCAGCGCCGACGCAAGTGTGCCGTTGCTGTCGGTCACTTTGATGTTCGTCGACGACCGCGAGCGTGAACTGCTGATCGAAGAGCTGGCCAACCTCGGTGAGGTCATCTCCAGCAGCGGTGACGATCAGGTATGTCGCGTCATCGTGAGTTCCACGGTCAGCGCTACGGATATCGAGGCAGTAATGTGCTTCGTCATCGAGCCGGAGCAGATTCTGATCGAGCCCGCGACACCCGCTCCACCAGCGGAGGTTGATGACGTAGTTGATGGACAGGTTGAAGCGCTGGCTGAGGAGCTGTCTGAAAAGCAGGTCGAGGACGTCGCCGACGGCATGGCTGACGACGCAGCAAACGAACTTGCTGGCATGCAGCCAGCGCCCGCGGAAGCGGCTGTCGATACAGGCTCGTCGCCACGACTTTCCTCTGCTGGCGCGGCAGAATCGTCCTCCGCTGGCATGGAAGAGTCGTCCCCCGCTGGCGCGGCAGGGCCATCTACCGCTACCCCGGCGAGTGGTGAGCGACGCAGCCAGCCGGGGCGGCGCGCCACTGATGCGCCCACCGAGCAGGGCTCCATCCGCGTCGGCGTCGACAAGGTCGATACCATCATCAACCTGGTCGGCGAGCTGATCATCACCCAGTCGATGCTGGAGCAGACGGCATCGGCGACCACGCCGCCGGATCAGGCGGCGCTGGTCAGTGGCATCAGCCAGCTGCAGCGCAATGCACGAGATCTGCAGGAAGCGGTGATGTCGGTGCGCATGATGCCGATGGATTACGTGTTCTCGCGGTTTCCGCGCCTGATTCGCGACCTTGCCTCGCGGCTGGGCAAGCAGGTCGAGCTGGTCAGCCAGGGGCATGACACCGAGCTGGACAAGAGCCTGATCGAGCGCATCATCGATCCGCTGACCCATCTGGTGCGCAACAGCCTCGATCATGGCATCGAATCGCCCAGCGAGCGTGAGGCGAGTGGCAAGAGCGCCCACGGCACCCTGACGCTGTCTGCCCGCCATCAGGGCGGCAATATCGTCATCGAGGTGATGGATGACGGCGCCGGCCTCGATCGCGCCCGCATTCTGGCCAAGGCGCACAGCAACGGCCTGGCGGTCAGCGATGGCATGAGCGACGACGAGGTCTGGCAGCTGATCTTCGCCCCCGGCTTCTCGACGGCCGAGCAGGTCAGTGACGTCTCGGGGCGTGGAGTCGGCATGGATGTGGTCAAGCGCAATATCCAGGCGCTGGGCGGGCATGTGGAGCTTGCTTCCGTGACCGGACAGGGCACCACCACACGCATCGTGCTGCCGCTGACGCTGGCGATACTCGAGGGCATGGCCATTCGCGTCGGCGAGGAAATCTACATCCTGCCGCTGTCGGTGGTGGTGGAGTCGTTGCAGCCACAGGCCGACATGCTGTTCAGCATGGTCGGCAATGATCGCCTGCTGAAGGTGCGGGACGAATACCTGAGCCTGGTCGCCTTGCATGAGGTGTTCGCGGTACCTGGCGCCCAGACGCAGCCGGAGCAGGGCATCGTGGTGGTGGTGCAGGGCAAGGGGCGTCACTACGCCTTGCTGGTGGATGAGCTGATCGGTCAGCAGCAGGTGGTGGTCAAGAATCTCGAAAGGAATTATCGCAAGGTGCCAGGCGTCTCTTCGGCGACGATCCTGGGCGATGGGCGGGTGTCGCTGATTCTGGATGTCTCGGACCTGCATCGCCTCGCCAACCAGATGCCAGCGGTGCAGAGGCAGGCAGAGGTCGCCACTGAGTCCGCCATGCCCCAGGGCGCCATCATGCCCCGGGACGCCATTGTCAGCTGAGGCGATGGCCGTTCACCGGCCGCACACTCGCCCCTTGCGCCTCGGCGCGAAGCTCCACCCCATCACAGACAGGAGATGAGCATGTCTCACACTCAAGTTGCCGCGGCGCAGACGTCCAATGTCGGCCTGGCGCAGGACCACGCCTCCAAGGTCAATGACGGCGGCGAATACCTGGTATTCAGCCTCGGCGAGGAGCACTACGCCGTGGATATCCTCAAGGTGCAGGAGATTCGCGGTTACGAGAACGTCACGCGTATCGCCAATGCACCGGCCTTCATCAAGGGCGTGACCAACCTGCGTGGCGTCATCGTGCCGATCGTCGATCTGCGGCTGAAGTTCCAGCTGGGTCAGGCCGAATACACCGCGCAGACGGTGGTCATCGTGATCAATATCGGTGAGCGTGTGGTCGGCATCGTCGTCGATGGCGTCTCCGATGTGATCAGCCTCGCGGCCGATCAGGTGCTGCCGCCGCCGGAATTCGGTGCGCGCATGAACAGTGACTTCCTGGCGGGGCTGGCGACCGTCAATGATCACATGCTGCTGATCATGGATATCGAGCACATGATGACCAGTGATGAAATGGCGCTGATGGAGCCCGCGGCGCAGCCGGCATGACCTGCTGTCTCGCGGCATGAGTCAGGCGCAATGCGCGGCATGTTGCCTGCGGCGTGTGCTCGCCTGATCTCGCAAGCTTTTCCACCCGTTTCGCCTCGAGCGCCGCTGGCCTGCTGGTCAGCGGCGCTCTTGCATTCAAGAACTGCCGACAGCGGCCGATAAGGTGTGCACCACAAGGTCGTGGGCGGCTGTGCCGGGCAATGACGGTCATGCTGCCGGTCAGTGGTCTCGCCGGGTCAATGATGATCACGCTGTGACGAGTACGAGGCTAAGCAAGGGCAATGCGAAACAATCAGCCGGTGACGGCAAGGGAATACCCCATTGGTGAGCATGACTACCTGATCTCGCGTACCGATCTCAAGGGACGCATCACCTACGCCAACTCTGTCTTCATCGAGGTCAGTGGCTTCACGCGTGATGCCTTGATCGGTGCGCCGCACAATCTGGTGCGCCACCCCGACATGCCAGAGGCCGCCTTCGAGAATCTGTGGTCGACGCTCAAGCAAGGCGAAAGCTGGCAGGGACTGGTCAAGAATCGACGCGAGAACGGCGACTATTACTGGGTCGACGCCTGTGTGACGCCGCTGATCGAGCAGGGCGAGGTGATGGGATTTGCCTCGGTGCGCGTCAAGGCCAGTCGCGAGCAGATCGACCAGGCCGAGCAGGTCTACGCGGGCCTCAAGCAGGGCAAGCGCGACTATCGCTTGAGCAAGGGTCGCATCGTGCGTGCTGGTTTCACGGGGGCCTTCAAGCGCCTCACCCAGTGGCGCATGGCGCCGCGTATCGCGCTGCTGGCCGCACTGCCGTTGGTGGCCGGAGCCTTGATGGGCAGCGAGCTGCTGCAGGTGCTGGCCGATAGCCAGGCGCATACACGTACCGTGCTGACCCAGCTTGCCGCCGAGCTGCCCGCGGCACAGCTGGCGACGCTCGAGCAGCGCCAACAAGCGCTTGAGGCGAGCCATGCGCGTCTGGAGTGGGGGCTGTGGACCGCCTTCGCTGGCGTGGGCGTGGCATCGCTGTGGTTGGCACTGCGTACCTACCGCAGCCTGGTGCGTCCGCTGCGCAGCACCCTGGATTTCGCGCGTCAGATCGCCGCGGGCAATCTTTCCCAGTCGATGACGCTGGCGGGCAATGACGAGATGGCGCGCCTGGTACGAGCGCTGGACAGCATGCGCAAGTCGCTGGTCGGCATCGTCAGCGAGGTCAATGCGGGCATCAATGTGGTCAGGCCTGCCGCTGGCGACATGGCACACGGCAATCAGGAGTTCTCGGCGCGGGTCGAACAGCAGGCGGCATCGCTGGAAGAGACGGCGGCCAGCATGGAGCAGATGACCGGCACCGTGCGCCAGAATGCCGACAATGCCATCCAGGTCTCGCAACTGGCTGATCAGACCACGCGCTCCTCCAATGAAGGTGGCGAGGTGATGCAGGCGGTGGTGGTGCGCATGCAGGGGATTACCGCCACCTCTGAAAAGATGGCCGACATCATCAAGGTGATCGACTCGATCGCCTTCCAGACCAACCTGCTGGCCCTCAATGCCTCGGTGGAGGCTGCGCGCGCCGGTGAACATGGCCGCGGCTTTGCCGTGGTGGCCGGTGAGGTGCGCAATCTGGCCTCTCGCAGTGCCGAGGCGGCGCGCGAGATCAAGACCCTGATCGACACCACCCAGCGGGAGATCAGTGATGGCGGGGATCAGGTCGAGGCGGCGCGCGGCACCATGGAGGCGATCGTGACCGGCATCTCGCGGGTCAATGATCTGATCGCCGAGATCTCCTCGGCCTCGCGTGAGCAGAGCGGCGGCATCGAGCAGATCAATACCGCCATCAACGAGATGGACCAGGCCACCCAGCAGAACGCCCAGCGTGTGATGAGCAGCGCTCACTTGGCGCAGGATCTCGAGCGTTCGGTCGCGGGGCTGTCGCATGCGGTCAACGTCTTCCGCTTTGGCGGCGAAGGGCCGGAGCAGATTCCCGCACGCCTGCCGGGGGACGCATCAGCCGAGCAGTCTTCTTCTGTGCACGCTCAGGCCGCGACTCGAGCGCAGGTGCCTGGTGGCTCACAGGGCCCGCGACGGTGACAGATCTCACGCCGCCACCCGTCTGGTCAGCCCCGTCACCGGCCTCCCATGCCCTCGGGCGGGACCTGGTGATGACCGATGACGACTTCGAGCGCATCGCGCGCCTCATCTATCAGCGCGCCGGCATCGTGCTGGCGCGTCACAAGCGTGAGATGGTCTACAGCCGTCTGTCGCGCCGGCTCAGAGTGCATGGTCTGACGCGTTTCCATGACTATCTGACCATGCTGGAGGCCAGCCTGAGTCGCAGTGATCACGACGAGTGGCCTGCCTTCATCAATGCGCTGACCACCAATCTGACCGCGTTCTTTCGCGAGCCCCATCACTTCGTCATGCTCGAGAACTTCCTGCGCGAGCGCCTCCAGCGCCAGGCGACGGGTCAGCGGGCGCCACTGCGTATCTGGTGTGCGGCCGCCTCGACCGGGGAGGAGCCCTATTCCATCGCGATGGTACTGCGCGAGGTGTTGGGGGCCGCGGCGAATCAGGTCGAGCTGATCGCCACCGATATCGACACGGACGCGCTGCGGGAAGCCGAACTCGGCATCTACCCCTTCGAGCGCATCGCCAAACTGGGTGAGCAACGCTGCAAGCGCTTCATGCTGCGTGGCAGCGGCAGTCGCCAGGGGCAGGTGAGGGTACGCCCGGAGATCAAGCAGCTGGTGCGCTTTCGCCACCTGAATCTGCTGGACAGCCACTGGGACCTCGGTAGCGGCTTTGACGTGATCTTCTGTCGCAACGTGATGATCTACTTCGACAAGCAGACCCAGTCACGTCTGCTGGACCGCTTCGCACTGATGCTCAAGCCAGATGGACTGCTGTTTGCTGGTCATTCCGAGAATTTCTCATGGCTCAATGATGCCTTCACGCTGCGTGGCCAGACGGTCTATACCCTGTCTCGCCGCCGGACGGAGGGCGCGTGATGGGTCGTGATGGCTGGTGATGATTCCCTTTCTCTTACCCACTCTCCAGGAGTGTCTGGATGCCTACCCCCGCTTCATCGTCATGCTCGGTCTCAAGCTCAAATGCTGGTTCAAGGTCAGATTCGAACTCAAGTGCAGCTGCTGGCGCAGGCACGTTCCAGGCCGGGGCGGGGCGCATGATCCGTGTGCTGTGTGTCGATGACTCCGCGCTGATCCGTGAGTTGATGGCCGAGATCATCAATGCCCAGCCTGACATGCAGGTCGTGGCCACCGCGCCGGACCCGCTGGTCGCGCGAGACCTGATCAAGCGTCACGAGCCGGATGTGCTGACGCTGGATGTGGAAATGCCGCGCATGGATGGGCTGGACTTCCTCGAGCGCCTGATGCGCCTGCGACCGATGCCGGTGGTGATGGTGTCTTCGCTGACCGAGCGCGGCGGGGAAATCACGCTACGCGCGCTGGAGCTGGGCGCGGTGGATTTCGTCTCCAAGCCGCGCCTGGGAATACGTGGCGGCATGCTCGAGTATGCCGAGACGATTGCCGACAAGATTCGCGCCGCCGCGCGGGCGCGTGTGCGGCCTGCGGGTCGCGCCGTGACGTCGCCATCTGCTGGCGGTGTACAGGCCGGCTCGGTTCTGTCCAATCCGACCCTGTCCAATCCGGCTCAGTCCCATCCTTATCCATCCAGTCTGGCAGACAGGTCAGTCGCCGCTTCGGTCGCCGCTTCGGTCGCCACTTCAGTCGCCGCTTCGGTCGCCACTTCAGTCGCCACTTCGGTCAGTCAGGGCACGGTCAGCCCGCCTGCGACCGCTGCTGCCAGCCGCCGGCCATTGCTGTCGAGCGAGAAGCTGATCGCGGTGGGGGCCTCGACCGGCGGGACCGAGGCGATACGCGCGGTGTTGCAGTCGTTACCGGCGGATGCGCCTGCCATCCTGGTGACTCAGCACATGCCGCCGGGCTTCACGCGCTCGTTCGCCGAGCGACTCAATGGGTTGTGTCGTATCGCCGTCAAGGAAGCTGCGCACGGTGAGCGCATCCTGCCCGGGCACGCCTATATCGCGCCTGGCGACGCCCACCTGACGCTGTCGCGCAGCGGGGCCAACTATGTGGTCACCCTCGATCAGCGTCCGCCGGTCAATCGTCACCGCCCATCGGTGGATGTACTGTTCGATTCCGTGGCGCGGGTGGCCGGTCGCAACGCCGTGGGCGTGATCCTCACCGGCATGGGTCGCGACGGCGCGCGGGGGTTGTGGCAGATGCGCGAAGCCGGCGCCCACACCATCGCCCAGGACGAGCAAAGCTGCGTGGTCTACGGCATGCCGCGGGAAGCCGTCGAGCTCGGGGCCGCACAAAGCGTGTTGCCGTTGAGTCGCATCAGTGGGCAACTGCTCCACCTGGTACAGCTGGCCGGGCGTTCGCAACGCGTCTAGACCGCTTCGATCTGCCTGGGCGTGGAGGTTAAGTGGGTGTGAGTTGTCGGCAAGGAGAAGATGGGCGCAGAGGGTAAAGTCTGCCGGCTCGTGGCCGATAATCCCCTAACAAGGCTGGAATTTTCAGCCGTTCCCTCATGTGATTCTGGAAGAGAGCCCGACCGCTGATGGCCGACAAGAACCTGCGAATCCTCGTCGTCGACGACTTTCCCACCATGCGTCGGATCGTGCGCAACCTGCTCAAGGAGCTCGGCTTCACCAATGTGGAGGAAGCCGAAGATGGGCAACAGGCCCTGGAATTCCTGAATCAAGGCAGTTTCGAGCTGGTGATCTCCGACTGGAACATGCCCAACCTCGATGGGCTCGAGATGCTCAGGCGCGTGCGTGCCAATCCCGCCACGGCCACGTTGCCGGTACTGATGGTCACCGCTGAGGCCAAGAAGGAAAACATCATTGCCGCCGCTCAGGCCGGTGCCAGTGGCTATGTGGTCAAGCCCTTCACGGCGGCGGTGCTGGAAGAGAAGCTGGGCAAGGTCTTCGAGAAACACGGCCTCTGAGCCATCGGGCCACGTTGTCCGCGCCACGTTGGTCGGGCCGCGCTGGCCGCGTAGTTGGTCACATCAAGGAGGGTGTCATGAGTCATCTGGAATCATCATCTGAACCCCAGTCATCCTCGGGCGCTGATCCTGGTGTGATGGCGCGCGATGGGGCAGCCAACCTCGCCAGAACGGGGGATAGCAGCGAAGACCTGATTCGGCGTATCGGCCAGCTGACGCGCATGCTGCGCGACAACATGCGTGAGCTGGGGCTGGATCGCGAGATCGAACGTGCTGCCGAGGCGATCCCCGATGCTCGTGATCGCCTCAATTATGTGGCCAGCAAGACGGAGCAGGCGGCAGATCGTGCCCTCAACGCCTGTGAGCGGGCCCAGCCGCTGCAGGATGCCCTGGCCAATGAGGCGAAGTCGCTCAGCGGGCGCTGGGATGCCTGGTTTGCCGAGCCGGTGGCCCTGGATCAGGCGCGTGAATTGGTGATCGACACGCGTGCCTATCTGGCCGTGGTGCCTGATCAGACCAGCGCCACCAACAGCGAATTGCTCGAGATCATGATGGCGCAGGATTTCCAGGACCTTACCGGTCAGGTGATCAAGCGCATGATGGATGTCATCCAGCAGATCGAGATGCAGCTGTTGCAGTTGCTGCTCGACAATGTCCCGGAGGGCCATGCACGTTCGGCGCTGGCGTCTTCCGGGCAGGCCGCCACCCCGGCGGCCGCTGCGGGGCTTTCGGCAGCAGAACTTTCAGCCTCGGTGCTGGATGAGCAGGCAACCCCCGGCGCCGGGGACGCCCAGTCTGGCGCCTTGCTCAATGGCCCCCAGGTGCGAGCCGATGCACCGGGGGTGGTCGCCAGTCAGGATGAGGTCGATGACCTGCTGGATAGCCTCGGTTTCTAGCCGCCTTCCCGGCAGTGGCACCTGCTGGTCCTTGTTCTTAATACTCTCGTCCTTCATGCCCTTGCCCATCACGCCCTGCGTGGCGGGCAAGGGCGTTTTTGGGCGCTATTCCGCGCTTTGATCCCCGCCGTGCTTGGCACAATAAGACCCATTCTCGGCATGATGCGTTCGCCGTGCGCGCCAGTGTGAGCGTGCGTCATGCTCCTCGGCAGTTTAGGTAGATGCGATCCCAGGCAAGCGGAGTAGCCGGTGGCTGACGAGCAGAGCAGCGACGACAAGACAGAAGACGCCACGCCCCACCGAATACAGAAGGCCCGCGAGGAAGGGCAGGTGCCCCGTTCGCGGGAGCTGGCGACCTTTCTGTTGCTGGGCGGAGGTGCGGCAGGCCTGTGGCTGTTGGCTGGGCCGCTTGGCGACACCCTGGAGCGAGTGCTGGGCGCCTCGTTCGGCTTTGATCGCGCTCAGGCACTCGACAGTCGCGTGATGCTTGCCAACGCCTTGATGCTGGGCCAGGAGGCCTTGCTGGCACTGTTGCCGTTGTTCGCCCTGCTGATGGTGCTGGCGCTGGTCGGCCCGGTGCTGCTGGGCGGCTGGATGTTCTCCACCAAGTCGCTGGCGCCGTCGCTGGGCAAGCTCAATCCCATCAAGGGGCTGGGCCGGATGGTGTCCTCCCAGGCGCTGGCCGAGCTGCTCAAGACCATCGCCAAGTCGATACTGGTCGGTGGCGTGGTGGTGATGTATCTGCATGCCCAGCGCCAGGAATTGATGGCGCTGATGATGATGCCGCTGGGCAACGCCATGGCGGATGCGCTGGCGATCGTGGCGCGCTGCACGGCGCTGGCGATATTGATGCTGATCGTGCCGACGCTGATGGATGTGCCGTATCAGCTGTGGAGTCACGCCAAGAAGCTGCGCATGAGCCTCGAGGAGATCAAGCGCGAGCACAAGGAGACGGATGGCGACCCGCAGATCAAGGCGCGCATCCGTCAGCAGCAGCAGGCCATGGCGCGTGCGCGCATGATGAGCGCCGTACCCACGGCCGATGTCATCGTCAACAACCCGACGCACTACTCGGTGGCGCTGGTCTATCACGAGGGCGACATGCGCGCACCGCGGGTGGTGGCCAAGGGGCGTGATGAGGTGGCACTGCGCATTCGTGAAGTGGGCGAGGCGAACGGGGTGCCGATGCTGAGTGCGCCGCCCCTGGCGCGTGCCCTGCACACCCATGTCGATCTCGAGCAGGAAATTCCCATTGCGCTCTATCAGGTGATCGCCGAGGTGCTGGCCTGGGCGATGCGACTCAAGCGGGCGCGCCAGCAGGGTGGCCTGCGCCCGAGTCTGCCGGCAGATCTGTCCGTTCCCGATGAGTATCAGGTGCCCGAGGAGGCGCAAGGGACGGCTGAGGAGGCTGGTCCGCCAGGCACCGAGCGTGATGGCGGGGAGTCGACAGCCGAAGCTGACGCGTTAGCCTCAGGCGCACCGCCCTCTGACACGACATCCTCTGATGACGCCGATGCCGGGGCGGTGTTCCAGCCCAGCGCCAAGCCCGGGCCGGACGGTGATGCGACGACGGATTCTCGTGTCGGAAGTTGATGACCGCAGTTGATGACCGCCATTTGTGCTCCCCAAGCCCGGGCCGCTGCGCCGCACGCGCAACGCCCTTCACGATCGATGAGCCGCTTGCATGAATACCTTGCTGACACTGTTTGACCGCGTGGGGCTCAACACCTCCAGCCAGCTGAAGGTGCTGGCCGGGCCGCTGCTGATCATGATGATCCTGTCGATGATGGTGTTGCCGCTGGCGCCCTTCATCCTCGATCTGCTGTTCACCTTCAATATCGCGCTGTCGATCATGATCCTGATGGTCAGCATGTTTGCGCAGAAGCCGCTGGATTTCTCGGCCTTCCCCGCGGTGCTGCTGTTCTCGACCTTGCTGCGCCTGTCGCTCAATGTCGCCTCGACGCGGGTGGTGCTGCTGGAAGGTCACAACGGCGGTGACTCGGCCGGCAAGGTCATCGAGGCCTTCGGTCAGTTTCTGGTCGGCGGCAACTTCGCCGTCGGTCTGGTGGTGTTCTCGATTCTGGTCATCATCAACTTCATGGTCATCACCAAGGGTGCCGGGCGTATCGCCGAGGTCGGCGCACGCTTCACGCTGGACGCCATGCCCGGCAAGCAGATGGCGATCGATGCCGACCTCAACGCCGGCCTGATCGGCGAAGACCAGGCGCGCGAGCGCCGCCGGGAAGTGTCGCAGGAATCTGATTTCTTCGGCTCGATGGACGGTGCCAGCAAGTTCGTGCGCGGCGATGCGGTGGCGGGGCTGGTGATCATGGTGGTCAATATCATCGGCGGGCTGATCATCGGGGTCGGGCAGCACGACCTGAGCATGTCCGATGCGGCGCGCACCTATACGTTGCTGACCATCGGCGATGGCCTGGTGGCCCAGATTCCGTCGCTGGTCATCTCGACTGCCGCGGGTGTGATGGTGTCGCGGGTCAACACCAATGAAGACGTCGGTCAGCAGATGATCGGCCAGCTGTTCAAGAGCTCGCAGGTGCTGTGGTTGGCGGCTGGCGTGATGGGGCTGCTGGGTCTGGTGCCGGGCATGCCCAACATGGTCTTCATTCTCTTCACCTTGCTGCTGGCGGGGCTGGGGGGGTGGGCCTCCCAGCGCGAGAAGGAGGTCAGCAGCGAGGCGAAGGAAGAGGTGGCGCCCGCGCCTGCAGCGGCCGTGCAGGAGGTCAGCGAGGCCAGCTGGGATGACGTGCGACTGGTGGAGCCGCTGGCGATGGAGGTCGGTCATCGCCTGATCGCGATGGTCGACATGCGTCAGGGCGGAGAGTTGCTGGCGCGCATCAAGGGGGTGCGTCGCAAGTACGCCCAGGAGATCGGGTTCCTGCCGCCGGTGGTGCATATCCGCGACAACCTCGAGCTTGGGCCCAATCAGTATGTCATCAGCCTGAAAGGTGCCGAGGTCGGGCGGGGCGAGGCCTATCCGGGCCGCTGGCTGGCGATCAATCCGGGTAAGGTCTCCGGCAAGCTGCCGGGCGTGGCCACCACTGAGCCGGCCTTCGGCCTGGCCGCCACCTGGATCGAGCCGGAAACCCGCGAGCAAGCCCAGGTCTATGGCTACACGGTGGTCGACACCCCGACCGTGATCACGACCCACCTCAATCATCTGATGACCCGCCATGCCGATCAGCTGCTCGGGCGCAGTGAGGTCAGCAAGCTGCTCGAGAAGCTGGGCCCGCAGGATGGTGGCCTGGTGGAGGAGGTGGTGCCGGCCTTGATCAGTCAGGGCACCCTGCAGCGCATCCTGCACAACCTGCTGGATGAGGAAGTCTCGATTCGCGACATGCGTACCATCCTCGAGGCACTTGCGGAACATGCCCCGCACAGCAAGGACCCCAACGACCTGACTGCCATGGTGCGCGTCGCCCTCGGGCGTGCCATTACCCAGTACTGGTTCGGGGCCGAGCGCGTCTTGCGCGTGATTGGTCTGGAGGCGCAGCTCGAGCAGGTGCTGATGCAGGCCTTGAGCAGTGGCAATGCGCTGGAGCCCGGCCTTGCCGATACCTTGATGCAGCATGCCGAGAATGCCGTCGCCGCGCAGGACGCCAATGGCGAGCCCAGCGTGCTGGTGGTCGGGCATGCGCTGCGACCCTTGGTGGGCCGCTTCCTGCGTCGTCGCTTCAAGAGTCTGGCGGTGCTGTCCCAGGCAGAAATCCCCGATGACCGCGAGCTACGGGTCACGCAGATGATCGGGGGTCGTGCGGCGTGACGACGGGGTAGCGCGACTCACCACCGAGCAAGACAACAACATGCCGCAAAGGCAGAGAAGTGCGACAGGGAAGGCGTCGACAAGGGGTGTGTCGAGCGTCTGCAGCAAGACGGATCTGAAGGAGTCAGCAGTGCAGAGAAGAAGGCGAGTGGCGACAGGGTGCAGGAAGGCCTGGGCGGGAGTGGTGTCGAGAGCGAAGCTGAGTGCGAAGCCTGGAAGCAGGACGGCACCGATAGCGGCCTTGATGACAGCAGCAGCGCTGTGGGCCGCGACGCTGGCCGCGCCGGCACAGGCCGCCAGTGCGGCGGTGATGATGTCCGTCGAATCGCTGACCATCGCTCAGCGGGGGCATTGGTATATGCGCCCTCTGGCAGTGGCAGATGCCGTGCGTGCTTCAGGGCTGATGGCGCCTGACAGGACGCGCGTCACCGCGATTCATTGGCGCTATTCGCTCACGAGTGCGCCGGGGGAGTGGCAGGTCATGCTCTGCCTGGAAGAGCGCTGCGCCATGCTTGCGGCAAGGCGTGGCAAGTTGACCCTGCCCACCCGGGAGCTGGCGACGGCGCCATTCTCGCTGAAGGTCTATCGCAATGGGCGTGGTGTACTCAAGCCGGCGGCACATCTGGATGACATCCAGCTGGTGATCGACGTCGAGAGTCTGGAAGGCGCGTGACTGGCGGCGTTGTCAGCGAAAGGGGCTGGCTTTGAATGACTGACGATCGCTGGTTGATTGGCTAGTGAGTGGCGTGCAGCAGCAGTGTCTGGAGGCTCGGCAGAATGCCGGGCCTCGCGTGTTTCTGGGGCAGCAGGGGCGGCGTTGCAGTCGGGATGTGCAGCCCGCGGGTCTCACGCCTGAGATATTCAAGCCGGGACATTCAGGCCGGGACATTCAGGCCGAGACGTTCAGTCGTGAGGCCCCCGCCGCAGGCCGTCCATCGGCGGCGTAATGGCCGGGCGCACGTTGATGCAGGCTGTCGAGAATCTTGCTGTGCAGTGCCATGCGCTGACCGATCAGCTCACCATTCAAGCGATTGCGTGCCTGGGCGCGGCGCGTCAGCGTCACCAGATGCCACCACTGGGTGGCCAATACCGGCTGGCTGGCGAGCACCGTATGCAGTTCCAGTGGGTCATTGGTGAGCCCGGCGCTGCTCAGCCAGCTGCGCCGGCGGCTCTCCAGCGCTTCCAGGCGGGCGGCGTTGGCCAGCTTGGCTTCGCGCGAGGCCTCAAGGTCTGCCGCGCTCGGTAGTCGTTGGCCCAGCAGGCGCTGTTCTTCCTCGAGCAGGGCGATGAAGTCATTCAGCTCCTGCTCGAGGCCGGAAAAGATCTCGCCCAGCAAGGCTGTCGAGGCGTCATCGAGTGTCATGCGTCACCTTCGAAGGCATCGATCAGCCCTTGTGCGATGCGGTCGACATCGATCTTGATGCTGCCATCTGCGATGGCCTGCTTGAGGCTGTCGACGCGCGCCTGGTCGATGTCCTGGCCTGCATCGATCGCGCTGCTGGAAAGCTCGACCTGGGTGGAGTCGGCCGTGGAGGCCGCCGTCGTGGTGGCGGTGGTGTCCTTGGCCGTCTCGGGACGCAGTTCGCGCGGGGCTTGAGTGTCGCTGCGCTGTATCGGGCCGCCATGTTCAATCTTCATTGACTGTCCTCTCTGGCCGTCGGGCCGGGCTCGACGATGAGCCTGTCATGGATGGGTTGCGTGCGTCATCTGCGCGCTTGAATCGACTATCGGCCATGCCGGCACAAGCTTTACCCCACACAGGCAATATGGTCCCTCAGGAATGAGGTATCTGGTGCGGGTGGCGGCTTGTCAGTATCAAGCATTTCGGCCTTTGAACGTCAGCGTCTCGTTCCGGTGCGTCAGCGTGTCGTGGCTGGGCGTGCGCAGTCAACAGGATGACTCGGGTTGGTCCGGCGCGGTTCAGCTCGGCTCAACTCAACTGAAGTCATCATGGCGCTACCCGCCGCGGCCCGATGACGCGGGCGCGCACCCAGTCGCCCGGGGCGAGTTCGATGCGGATGCGCTCATCGAGCGCCCCTGCCTCCAGTGCCCGCGCACTGCGCTGCATGCTGAAGCCTGTGCCGCTGACCTGATAGGTCACGGTATCGCCGAAGTTTACCAGCGGGATGGCGCGCACGCTGTTGCGGGTGATGACTTCGCCGGCGCGCAGGCGGCGGCGTACCTCGAAGCCTGACAGTGCCGCGGCGCTCTCGAAACCATTGCCACGCAACTTGCCCAGTGGCGTCAGTACCGGCGTCAATCTCGCGGGTGCCAGCGGGGTGCCGCTCGCAAGCGGCTGTGGCGTGCTCAGGCGCCAGGCGAAGCGTTCCATGCGAACGCTGACGATATGTTGCTGGCCGTTGGCGCACAGCAGCTGCAGGCGTTTGAGACCCGGTGTATGGCGGTCACTGCGCGCGGCATTGAGGCTCAGTTGGGGTGCCGAGCAATCTTTCAGGCGGGCGGGCAGGCGACGCAGCTCGAGTTGTACTGAGGCCTCGCTGGGCGCGCGCAGTGGCGGCTCACCGGGCATGCGCACTCTGACGGAGCCGCTGTCCTCGGCGGTGAAGAAGTCGCTCAATTGCCAGCGCAGGGCCTCGACGGCGCGTGTCTGCGCGTCTTTGACTGAAGGCGCTGTTGTTGAGGCTATTGATGAGGTTGTTGCTGATGCTGATGCCTGGGCGGCAGACAGCTGAATGGTAGAGCCGATCGTGTCTGAGGTGTTGGCATGCACAGCGGCCCCCGCGGGCAGCAGGACCAATAGCCCGGTGCTGGCGATGGTGCGCCACAGGCCTTTTATCGTCGCCAGTCCTCTAGCCACAGACAGGCCTTTCGCTACGCTGATTTTCGGCATGCTGTCTCTCATCGCGAGTGGCGTCCGGGGCGGAAGGCGGGGTCAAGCGCCCCTGGTTCAGGGCACAAGGTTCAGGGCGCTGGATCAGTGCCGCGAGAGATTGTAAGCCGCCCCCGACACCGGCATGGCCAGAAATAGCCGCGATAAAGTGGCTTGTTCTTACCTTCATCCTGGCGCTGGCTGACTATTCTCAGTCCTGCTTTCCGTCATGCTCCCCTACGCGTGAGCTGATCGATGGATGTTCCCTCGCTCACATCAGGGCGAGGTGCCGACAGTGGGGCACTTCCATGTTTGATCGACTTGATTCCCTCATGAGCTTTCACCAGCAGGCGCTGGGCCTTCGCGCCGAGCGTCAGCAGGTGCTGGCCACCAATATCGCCAATGCCGACACGCCGGGCTATCTGGCACGCGATATCGACTTCTCCGCCACCCTGGCCAAGGCGACGGCGGGCAATGCCGCGCCGGGGCCGCTTGCGCTGAACACGACCCAGGCCGGCCACCAGGCTGCCAGCGGGGCGGGGCTGTCGCTGGGCGCAGACCTGCTCTATCGCGTGCCGACACAGCCGAGTCTGGATGGCAATACCGTCGACATGGATGTAGAGCGGGTCAATTTCGCGGACAACAGTCTGCATTACGAGGCCAGCCTTGAGCTTCTGACCGGCAAGATCCAGGGCCTGCGTCTGGCCATGCAATCGGAGAACAGTTGATGGCAGCGTTCAGCATCTTCAACGTCGCGGGTTCCGCGATGGCGGCCCAGTCGCAGCGCATCAATGCCGTGGCCAGCAACATGGCCAACGCCGACAGTGTGGCGGGCCCGGATGGCAAGCCCTATCAGGCGCGTCAGGTGGTGTTCGAGTACGCGCCCCTCGCGCGTCAGGCCAATGCCTCGCTGGCGACGGCCAACCTGGCCGGTGGCGGTCTGGCGACACAGATGGCGTCACGCAGTGCAGGCCTTGGGGGTGTCAGGGTCAGCTCGGTGGAGCTGAGCGATGCCCCGGCGCGGCAGGAGTATCGCCCCGATCATCCCCTCGCGGACGAGCAGGGCTATGTGACCTTCTCCAATGTCGATCCGGTCGCCGAGATGGTCGACATGATCGCGGCTTCCAAGTCCTACGAGGCCAATGTCGAGGTCTTCAATACCTCCAAGTCCCTGCTGCGCAAGACACTGACGCTGGGGGAATGACCCTCGCTCAGGGCTTTGGCCTTCTGACCGCTTCTTCTGATTTCGGGTAACCGCATGGCGACGCTAGACACCAGTGTGCTCAACAGCATCAACCAGACCACCACGACCTCCGGTGTCATCGACAGCACGCAGTCGGTGAGCAGTACCGAGGAGCTCAATGATCAGTTCATGACCCTGCTGGTGGCGCAGATGCAGAACCAGGACCCGATGGACCCGGTGTCGAATTCCGACCTGACCGCGCAGCTGGCCCAGATCAGCACCGTCAGTGGTATCGAAGAACTCAACACCACCCTTGAGGGCATCACGGCGCAGATTTCCAGCAGTGAAGCGCTGCAGGCGGCCAGTCTGCTCGATCAGGGCGTGCTGGTCGGCGGCAATGCGGTGCTGGTGGGCAACGCGACTTCGACACCCTTCGGCCTTGAGCTGGCCGACGATGTCGACAATGCCACCGTCGAGGTGCTGGGCGCGGATGGCAGTGTGGTCAAGACCTTCGAGTTGGGCGCATTGGAGGCGGGTATTCATGGCTTCGTCTGGGACGGTTTGCTGGATGATGGCACTGAAGCCGCCGATGGCTCCTACCAGCTGGCCGTGACGGCCGAGCGGGCAGGCGAGAGCTATGACGACCTGCAGACGCTGAGTTATGGCGTGGTCAGTGGCGTCAATCAGACCGACAGCGGTGCTCAGCTGGACTTGGGGCCGGTGTTGGGTGTCGTCAGTCTGGACGCCGTGCGTCAGGTGCTTTGAGCTGAGCCCATGGCGCCGGGATAGCGCCAGCGAGCCCGCCGGACGGGCCACCAGTTTCAGGCCGTTTGGCCGCCCCCGAGCTCGCTGACAGGTCTCGGGCTTTCATCTTCATCGCGATCAAAGGGACAGACCATGGCGTTTTCACAGGCATTGAGCGGTTTGAGTGCGGCGGCAACCAATCTGGATGTGATCGGCAACAACATCGCCAACTCGGAAACGGTAGGCTTCAAGTCCTCCGAGACCCAGTTCGCGGATCTTTATGCCAGTTCCCAGGCGGCGGGTATCGGGGTCCAGGTTGCCTCCATCTCCCAGGACTTCTCGACCGGTTCGCTGGAAACCACCGGGCGTGATCTCGATATCGCGATTTCCGGCGAAGGCTTCCTGCGCTTTGCCGACAGCACCGGTCAGGTGGTGTATTCGCGCAATGGCCAGCTCAATGTCGATGCCGATGGCTATATCGTCAATACGCAGGGTGCCCAGCTGACGGGTTATGCCGGCGAGCGGGTCACTGGCGAGCCCGTCGTGCTGCAGGTGCCGACCGCGCCCCTGG
Organism: Cobetia sp. Ld8; assembly: GCF_045066615.1. NCBI lineage: Bacteria > Pseudomonadati > Pseudomonadota > Gammaproteobacteria > Oceanospirillales > Halomonadaceae > Cobetia > Cobetia sp. Ld8. Next base: position 715,239 of record NZ_JBISHF010000007.1, read on the forward strand.
CGGCCAGTGCGACCCAGGACAATCTTGCCAACAGCATCTATGGCGCGCAGATATCCATCAATCTGGATTCCGAAGCCGAGCCGACCACCACGACCTTCGATCCGATGGATCCGACCAGCTATGACTATGCGTCGTCGATGACCGTCTATGACAGCCTGGGCAGCGAGCATGTCGTGACGTCGTTCTATACCAAGACCGGCAGCAATACCTGGGATGTTCAGCATGTGATGGACTTCGCCGGCAAGTCGGCCGAATACCAGTCGGATGTGAATGCCGGCATCACCCCGACGGTGGATTTCGATGTCCAGGTGGAGCAGATCAGCTTCGGTACCAATGGCCAGCTGAACAGCGACTACACCCAGACCGCCATGACCTACACCCTCGCGAACGGTGCCGAAGACATGAACTTCAGCATCGACCTGACGGGCAGCACCCAGTACGCCAACGACTACGAGGTCACCTCGCTATCCCAGAACGGCTACACCTCGGGCAGCCTGGTGGGCATCTCCATCGACGGAGACGGGCGGGTGATCGGCAGCTACTCCAATGAACTGACCCAGACGCTGGGCACCATCGCGCTGGCCAACTTCGCCAACGACCAGGGCCTCAAGCCCAATGGCGACAACAGCTGGCTGGCGACCGCGGAATCCGGTGAGCCGCTGGTCGGCGTGCCGGGTGAGGGGGTGTTCGGTGATGTGGTCTCGGGTGCGGTGGAAGCCTCCAACGTCGACCTGACCACCGAGCTGGTCGATCTGATCATCGCCCAGCGCAATTACCAGTCGAATGCCCAGACCATCTCGGTGCAGGACGAAGTCCAGCAGACCGTGATCAACCTGCGTTGATCCGGGCTGACTGATGCCATGTCGCCTGACAGCGCCAGCGCTGCGCGCGTTATCTGACCAGATCGGAGTCGGCTGATGGACAGAATGCTCTACACCGCCATGAGCGGCGCCCAGCGCAGCCTGGCGGCTCAGGATGTCGCCAGTCATAACCTGGCCAACCTCACGACCACCGGCTTTCGCGAGATGCTGACGCTGTCGCGGGCGGTGGATGTGCAGGGCGAAGGGCTGGCGACACGCGTCTCCAGTCAGCTGACCACCGCGGGAGCCTCGATGGCCCAGGGCACGATCCAGACCACGGATCGCTCGCTGGATGTCGCGCTGGACGGCCCCGGCATGCTGGCCGTGCAGGGCGCGAATGGCGAGGAACTCTACACCCGCAACGGCGCGCTGCAGATCGATGCCGATGGCGTCCTGACCTCCGGCGGCTTGCCGGTAATGGGCGATGGTGGGCCGATCGAACTGCCGCTCAACGCCATCGTGCATATCTCCGCCGATGGCAGCGTGAGTGCGCGCTCGGCGGCGGATGCGCCTGACACCATGGTGCTGCAGGCCCAGCTCAAGCTGGTCAATCCCGAGGCCATTCCCGGCAGTCCGGCGCTTGTGCGCGGCGAGGACGGCTATTTCCGTCAGCCGCCGACTGCGGCGGGAGAGGCCGCGCCACCGCTGGCTGCCGACCCGCTGGTGCGGGTCGTCTCCGGCGCCCTGGAGAGCAGCAACGTCTCGGCGACCGACGCGATGGTCGCCATGATCAACAACGCGCGCAGTTTCGAGATGCAGATGAAGAGCATCGATACGGCAGAGCGCATGGCCGAGCGTGGCAACAGCCTGCTTGGTACCGACTGACCCCGTAATCACGGCGGAGCCCCCTGATGATTCGTGCCCTATGGACAGCCAAGAGCGGCCTTGAAGCTCAGCAGATGCAGATGGACGTCACGGCCAACAACCTGGCCAACGTCTCGACCAATGGTTTCAAGCAGTCGCGTGCGGTGTTTGAAGATCTGCTCTACCAGAACATGCGCCAGCCCGGCGCTGCCTCCTCTGCCACCACCGAGCTGCCCTCGGGGCTGCAGGTGGGCACCGGGGTGCGCACCGTGGCCACCGAGCGTCTGCACATCCAGGGCAATCTGGAGCAGACCGAGAACTCCAAGGATGTCGCGATCAATGGTCAGGGCTTCTTCGCGGTGATGCTGCCGGATGGCACCAATGCCTATACCCGCGATGGCTCCTTCCAGCTCGACAGCACCGGCCAGATGGTCACCGCCAGTGGCTACCCGCTGGACCCGGCGATCGTCATTCCGGCCAATGCCCTGAGTGTCGATATCGCCTCCGATGGCGTGGTCAGTGTCACCCAGCCCGGCTCCACCAACAGCACTGAGGTCGGTCAGCTGCAGCTGTCCACCTTCATCAACCCGACGGGCCTGTTCAGTCGTGGCGAGAATCTGTATTCCGAGACCGACGCCTCCGGGCCGCGCAGTGACAACGTGCCGGGCTTCAATGGTGCGGGCACTCTCTATCAGGGCTTTGTCGAGACCTCCAACGTCAACGTGGTGGAAGAGATGGTGGGCATGATCCAGAACCAGCGTGCCTACGAGATCAATTCCAAGGCCGTGACCACCACCGATCAGATGCTGGAGCGTCTGGTCCAGATGTAAGGGTTGTCGCATGTCGCTTTCGCGTGATCTCTTGGTGGTGGCACTGCCATCCCTGTCAGCTGTTTGCCCACGCCAGATTGGCTTGGCGATGCCTGGATTGGCGTTGCCTGGCTGGCGTCGCCTGCGCCGCGCGCTGGCTGGATTGGCGATGCTGACCATGACGCTGGTAGGCGCCGGGTGTGCCCATATCCCCAGCGAGCCGCTAGTCGATACCACGCCAATGGAATCGACGATGCAGCCGCGCCCGGAACCGATGGCCAATGGCGCCATCTTCCAGCCGCTGTATGGCAACCAGCCGCTGTTCGAGGATCGCCGCCCGCGTGCCATCGGCGACATCATCACCATCCTGCTCGACGAGAATGTCAGCGCCAGCAAGAGCTCGGCCAGCAATGCCAGCCGCGACGGCAGCCTCGGTTTCTCGCTGACCGCCATCCCCGATTTCATGACGGGGCTGCTGGATGGAACCGATGCCGATATCGAGGGCGAGAATGACTTCACCGGCAGCGGTGGCTCGAATGCCAACAACAGTTTCACCGGCACCATCACCGTGACGGTCAGTCAAGTGCAGCCGAACGGCAATCTGGAGGTGCGCGGTGAGAAGCGCATCGCGATCAATCAGGGCACCGAGTCGATTCGCTTCTCCGGAGTGGTCAATCCGCGCACGATTTCCTCGGCCAATACGGTGCAATCCACCCAGGTGGCCAGTGCACGCATCGAATATGTCGGTGATGGCTATATCAACGAGGCGCAGAACATGGGCTGGATGCAGCGCTTTTTCCTCAATCTGGCGCCGTTCTGAGTCTGGCATGACGATTGCCGCGGCTTGTTCTGCAGAGGATTGCCCTGTTTTGAATGCTTCGTCCAGATCTCTCACCACGCTGTCCCATCATGAGTCGCTATCCGATGCCTGAGATGCTCCCTTATCCCCGCTGGCGCGCTGCGCTGGCCGCCTGCCTGATGCTGGTGAGCTGCCTGACCTTGACGTTGCAGTCGGCGCAGGCCGATCGCATCAAGGACCTCGCCCAGGTGCGCGGCGTGCGCGACAACCCGCTGGTCGGCTACGGCCTGGTGGTGGGGCTGGATGGCAGTGGGGACCAGACCACCCAGGCGCCGTTCACCGGCCAGAGCCTGACCAACATGCTCTCCCAGCTGGGCGTGACGGTGCCGTCGGGCACCAACATGCAGCTCAAGAACGTGGCGGCGGTCATGGTCACTGCCAGCTTGCCGGCCTTCGCAAGCTCCGGTCAGCCCATCGATGTCGTGGTGTCGTCGCTGGGCAATGCCAAGAGTCTGCGCGGTGGCACCTTGTTGATGACGCCGCTCAAGGGCGTGGATGGCCAGGTCTACGCACTGGCGCAGGGCAATCTGATCATCGGTGGCGCCGGTGCCTCGGCCGGCGGTTCCAGCGTGCAGGTCAACCAGCTCACGGCCGGGCGCATTCCCAGTGGCGCGACGGTGGAGCGCGGTGTGCCGACGCGTCTCGGGGATGAGAATGGCGTGATCCATCTCGATCTGTTCGAGGGCGATTTCAATCATGCCCAGAACGTCGCCAGTGCCATCAATCGCAACTTCGGCGGCTCGCTGGCCTCGCCGCTCAGCAGCCGCGATATCGTGGTGCAGGCACCGCGTGATCTCAGTCAGCGTGTCGGGTTCATCGCCAGACTCGAGAACATCGAAGTCGCCCTGGGCGTGCCGCGTGCGCGTGTGGTGGTCAATGCCCGGACCGGCTCGGTGGTGATGAACTCCGAAGTGCGCCTGGCGCGCGCTGCGGTCACCCACGGCAACCTGTCGGTGGTGATCGACGCCAATCCGGTGATCAGTCAGCCTGCGCCGCTGTCCCAGGGGCAGACGGCAGTGGTCAATGACCCCGATATCAGCGTGAACCAGCAGGGCGGTGCGCTGCGCATGGTCGAGGGGACTGCCAGCCTGCAGGAGGTCGTCGATGGCCTGAATGCGCTGGGCGCCACGCCGCAGGACCTGGTCTCGATTCTGGAAGCGCTCAAGGCAGCCGGTGCGCTGCGTGCTGATCTCGAGGTGATCTGATGAGTGTGCTTGGTAGCGGTGCCAACGTGGATGCCGGTCGTCTGGCCTTCGACACCCAGGGTCTGGCGAGCCTCAAGGGGGCGGCCAGCAGTGGCGGCGAGCGTCAGCAGGAGGCGCTGGAAGAGAGTGCGCGCCAATTCGAGGCCTTGATGCTCAACATGATGCTCAAGCAGATGCGCTCGGCGACCGAGAACTCAGCGCTGACCGGCTCCCAGCAGCAAGAGATGATGACCTCGATGCTGGACCAGCAGCTCTCCCAGCAACTGGCCAGTGTCGGTGACGGTATCGGCCTGTCGAAGATCCTGATTCAGCAGTTGTCCTCCAGCACGGCGACGGGCACTGACACGAAGATGAGCACTGACAGCAGCGCGACGCCTTCTGCGGCAATCTCCCCCAGCGCAGCAGCCGATGGGAAGTCGGTCGCTGAACAGGGTGCCGGTGGCTGGTTGTCGGCGGTGGGTCTGACCCCGGAGGGGGGCGCGGCTCGCGAAGGTGATTGGCAGGCGGCGGTGGAGACACGCGCTGCAGACGAGGTTACTGGCTTCATGGCGATGCTCGATACGCTGGCGCCCGGCGACACGGCGCGAGGCGTCTATGCCGAGTTGCCGATGGCGACGACAGGCAAGGATGACGTGTCTGACACCGTCAGCCCCGTGAAAGAGACCGACATGGCAGTGCTCAGCGAGCAACAACGCCGTCAGCCCGAGAATGTGCAGCGCTTCGTGGCGGAATTTGGCCCCGCCGCTCAGGCGGCCAGTCGTGAAAGCGGGCTGCCCGCAGAATTGATTCTGGCGCAGGCCGCGCTGGAGACGGGTTGGGGTCAGCGTCGCATTCACACCGAGGCCGGCACCGACAGCCATAACCTGTTCGGCATCAAGGCCGGCAGCAGCTGGCAGGGCGACAGCACCACGGTGCTGACCACCGAATACCGCGATGGGCGTCGCATGCGTCTCGAAGACAGCTTCCGCGTCTATCCCGATCAGGCCAGTGCGCTGCGCGATCATGCCGCGCTGCTGACCGGCGCCCAGCGTTATGCCCACGTGACGCAGTCTCCGGACGCCGAGAGTGCAGCGCGCGCCTTGCAGGAGGCGGGCTACGCCACTGACCCGCACTATGCCGACAAGCTGATCTCGATCATGAGTCGGGTTGGCCCGCTGGAGGCCAGCGGGCCGCTCGAGACAGCGGAGACCCGCCTGGCGTCACGCGATGCCGTGCCTGCGTCAGCGCCTGTCGCAACCGCCAACTCAAGCTCCCCGCGCGGGCTGCTTGAGGCTTCTGCGCCGCTGTTTGCCCTCGATGCGCGCGATGCTCAGCCGCTGCTCCAGATGGCGGCTGCGACGGATGCGGTGTCTGCGACGAATAAAGAGATCGGTGCTGGCAGTCAAAGTAATGCATCAGGGGCCATCCAGTTGGCGATGGGCCGTTCAGAGCCGCTGATCCGCTAGAGCCGCTGATGACGATTCACTGTTGATGAATTGCTGGCAACTATTGCTGCCTAGGGTCTCAAGTTGGCGTCTGGCGCGCCGATAATCACAGCATCCGTACGCCGGTGTGGCGTCATTCATCTTCTCCCTTTTCCCATTGTTCCTTTCAGGTAAACGCCATGGCCAGCAGCATGTTGAGTATCGGTGTCAGTGGTCTGCAAGCCGCCCAGACGGCGCTTGCCACCAACAGCAACAACATCGCCAACGTCTACACGCCGGGCTATAGCCGTGAAACGGTCGAACTGAGTGGCAGCAGTGGTGGCGGTGTCAGCGTGGCGTCGATCAGCCGCCAGACTGACAGCTATCTCGCTGCGCAGCTGGACAGCGCCATGAGCGCCAGCACGGCGCTTGAGACCCACGAAGCCAACATCAGTCAGATCGACAATCTGCTCGCCGATGACGAGGCGGGCCTGGCGCCGTTGATGCAGGAGTTCTTCGGCGCCATCGAAGGCGTGGCCAGTCAGCCGAGTGATCCGGCGGCGCGCGAGAGCCTGCTGGGCAGCGCCGAGAGCCTGGCCGGGCAGTTCAATGCCTTCTCCGCCTATCTGGATGACATGGACGCTGCGGTCAATTCACAGCTCGGCGATGTGGTCGGTGACATCAACACTGCCACCAGCCAGATCGCCTCGCTCAACGAGCAGATTTCCCTGACGCGTGCGCGTACCGGCGAAGAGCCGCTAGGCCTGCTGGATCAGCGCGATCAGGCGGTGACCGACCTGCAGACGCTGGTCGGCGTCGAGGTGCAGGAGCAGGATGGTCGGCTGAGCGTCAGCCTCGGCAATGGCCAGCTGCTGGTCAACGGCAGCAGCAATTACGAACTGGCCGTGGAGCCAGACCCGCAGGACATGAGCCGTTCGGTGGTCACCTACAGCGTGGCGCCGGGCGTCACCAGCGCCATCGATGAGGGGCAGCTCGAAGGCGGCACCCTGGGCGGGCTGTTGAGCTTCCGCGCCGACAGCCTCGAGCCGACCCAGAATCAGCTCGGCCAGTTGGCCGCGGGTCTGGCGTTGACCTTCAATGCCCAGCACGCCGACGGTGTCGACGCCAATGGCAACGCGGGGGGCGACTTCTTCACTCTCGGCGATCCGGAAGTGCTGCCGGCCAGCGGCAATGCCGCCGGAGCGGACCTTGAGGTGACATTCGCCCCCGCCACCCAGCAGGAAGGTGACGACTTCTACAGTGTCGCGCTGACCGGCGATGACTACCGCCTGAGTCTTGACGGCGGCACCTATCAGTTGGAAAACCTCAGCAGCGGCGCCGTGCAGACCCTGACTCCGGACAGTGAAGGCGTGATGCGCCAGGATGGCCTGGTGTTCACCGCCACCGGCATGGCGGACGGTGACAGCTTCACCATCCAGCCGACGCGCAATATCGCCGATACCTTCGGGGTCGCGATCGACGAGGGCGCCGAGATCGCGGCGGGCTCAAGCGATGCCAGCCTCGACAACCGCAACATTCTCGCCCTGCAGTCACTGCAGAGCAGCGACGCCCTGGGCAGCGCCGGCAGCTTCAATGATTACTACGCGTCGCTGGTCAGCCAGGTCGGCAACCAGACCCGCCAGGTGCAGGTCAACCTGGAGGCTCAGCAGGGCCTGACCGAGCAGCTGTCGGCGGCAGACCAGTCGATCTCTGGGGTCAATCTGGATGAAGAAGCCGCGGACCTGATCCGTTATCAGCAGTATTACCAGGCCAACGCCCAGGTCATCCAGACCGCGTCGACGGTGCTGGATACCATTCTGAACATCCGCTAACGAGGCCGTGATGCGCATCAGTACCCAAACCCTCTATGCCCAGGGCGTCACCTCGATGCTGGATCAGCAGGCGGCGTTCTCCAAGGTGTCCGAGCAGCTGGCCACCGGCAAGCGCGTGGTCAATCCCTCGGATGACCCGAGTGCGGCCAGCCAGGCGGTGACGATCTCGCAGTCCCAGGCCGTCAATGAGCAGTTCAGTGACAGCCGCACCACGGCGCGCAACAACCTCTCCATCGAGGAAAGCGCGCTCAATCAGGTCACCGACACCATCACGCGTGTCCAGAGCCTGATCGTGCAGGCGGGCAACGGCACCCTCAGTGACAGCGACCGTGATGCGCTGGCCACCGAGCTTGAAGGCAGCCGCGAAGTGCTGCTGGGGCTGGCCAACAGCACCGACGGCAACGGCAACTATCTGTTCGGCGGCATGAGCGGTGATACGGCGCCCTTTGGCGAGGATGGCAGCTATCGCGGCGATGATGAGCAGCGCCAGCAACGCGTCGACAGCTCGCGCCTGATGGAGGTCAATCATACCGGCAGCCAGATCTTTGGCGGCGTGGCATCCGGCAATCAGCAGCTGGCCCGCCAGACCAGCGAGAGCGAGTCGTCACTGCCGATCACCTTCAAGGGGCCGGAAGTCGTTGATGCCGCGGCGCGGGTCGATGGTGCGGCCTACAGCGTCAGCATCGATGCCGCTGGCGTCACGATCAGCGGCACCGATGCTGACGGCAATGATCTCCCGATCCTGGATGGCGAAGGCAACCCGCTGCCATCGCCCGTGGCGTTCAGCGATGGCATGACGCTTGCGTTCAATGGCCTGTCGATGACGCTGTCCGGTGATGAGCAACAGGTGCTTGAGGCTCAGGCCTCCGGCAAGGCAACCCAGCTGGTGGTCGAGGAGGGTGAGGCCAGCGCCGATCTGTTCGCCAACCTGGATGGGCTGATCAGCGCGCTGAGCACGCCGATCGAGAGCGAGGCCGACCAGGCCGCCTTCAACAACGCCATCTCGACCGCCAGTCGCCAGTTCAGCAACAGTCTCGACAATGTGCTGACGGTGCGCGCCGATGTCGGCACCAAGCTCAACGAGCTGGATTCACTGGATATCATCGGGGATGACCGTGAGCTCAACTATGCCTCGACACGCTCGGACCTGATCGATCTGGATTACAACGAGGCGATCTCCGACTACTCGCTGACCCAGGTGGGGCTGCAGGCCTCCCAGCAGGCGTTCTCGGATATCTCGGGCATGTCGCTGTTCGACTATCTGCGCTGAGTGATGGCGTGACCGCGCTCGAGAAATGATGAAAAAGCCGCACTGGATACTCGCTCTCGCGATGGCATTCGGTGCGGCTCTTGCGTTCTGGTGGTTGCTTTTCAGATCAGTGCTTGCGTGTCATGGCATCGTGCCCAGGCCTTCATGCACGGCCTGGAAGGCGCCCAGCGCCTGACGGAACAACAGCGACAGCCAGTCCGTCATGCCCGGCATCATCAGCCACAGCATCGCGATGCCCAGCAGCAGGGTCAGCGGGAAGCCGATCGAGAACACCGACAGCTGCGGCGCCGAGCGGTTGAGTACGCCCATCGCGAGATTGATCGCCAGCAGCGAGGCGACCAGCGGCAAGGCCAGCAGCAGGCCGGCACTGAACAGGCTGGCACTCCACAGCAACAGATTCTCGAGCCCGACGGGCCCCATGCGGCGCAGGTCGAGGGGAATCTCGTGGAAGTGGGTGACCAGGATTTCCAATACCAGCAGATGGCCATTGAAGGCCAGAAACAGCAGCATGGCCAGCATGCCCAGCAGACGCGACAGCACCTGGGTATTGGTGCCGGTGTCGGCCGAGAAGAAGCTGGCGAAGGCCAGCCCCATCTGCAAGCCGATGAATTCCCCGGCCGCCTCGACGATGGCGAAGGTGATGCGCATCACCAGCCCCAGTGCCAGCCCGACGCCCATCTGCAATGCCAGCTGCCAGACGGCGGCCGGGCCGAGCACGTCCACGGGAGGCGGGCTCTCGACCAGTGGCGCGATGATCAGCGCCAGGCCAAAGGCCATCAACAGGCGCACCGGCGTGGGCAGGCTGCGGTGACCGAACAGCGGCGCGCTGATCATGAAACCGGACAGGCGCGCGAAGGGCCACATCACGCTCAGCAGCAGGGCCTGGAGATGCTCGGGGGACAGCAGATCATTCGGCAATGGAGCGTCCTCCCGCCGGGCTTGCGTCGAGCCTGTTGTCGATGCGCATGCAGGTGTCGCTCATCCGATCAGGTGCGGGAAGCCGGTGAAGACGCTGCGCGTGAAGTCCATCAGCGTCTCCAGCAACCAGGGGCCGGCCAGTACCAGGGTGCCGAACACGCCAAGAATCTTGGGGATGAAGGACAGGGTCATCTCGTTGATCTGGGTCGCGGCCTGGAACAGGCTGACGATCAGGCCGATGAACAGGGCGCTGGCCAACAGCGGGCTTGCCACCAACAGGGTGATGTACATGGCATGCGAGGCCAGGCTGGTGATGACTTCAGGTGTCATGGCGGCGCGTTCTCGATGGGCAGATGGGAGGTGTCGAGGCTGGCAGTACACGGTTGCGCGTCACGACTAGAAAGCCTGGTGATGTCAGGGCCTGGCTCAGTAGCAGCTCTCTCAGTACCAGCTCTCTCAGTACCAGCTCTCTCAATAGAAGCTCTCGGCCAGCGACCCCAGCAGCAGCTGCCAGCCATCGACCATCACGAACAGCATCAACTTGAAGGGCAGCGAAATGGTGGCGGGTGGCACCATCATCATCCCCAGCGCCATCAGCACACTCGCCACTACCAGGTCGATGATCAGAAAGGGCACGAACAGACTGAAGCCGATCTGGAAGGCGGTCTTCAGCTCGCTGGTGACGAAGGCCGGCAGCAGCACCCGCCACGGCACGTCCTGCGGGGTCTGGATTTCCTCGACCTTGGCCAGGCGCGCGAACAGGGCGATATCCGGCTCACGCACCTGACCGAGCATGAATTCGCGCAGTGGATCGCCACCGCGTTCGATGGCTTCCTGCAGGCTGATGGCCTGGCTGTCATAGGGTTGCCAGGCCTCGTCGTAGATGCGCTCCAGCACCGGCGACATCACGAAGAAGGTCAGAAACAGCGCGATGCCGACCAGCACCTGGTTGGGCGGCGCAGACGCGGTGCCCAGCGCGGTGCGCAGCAGGCCCAGCACGATGATGATGCGGGTAAAGGCACTCATCATCAGCAGGCCCGCCGGCAGCAGGGCGAGGCCACTGAGCAGGATCAGCGTCTGGATATTCAGCGACCAGGACTCGCCGCCGTCCGGCAGTGGCTGGCTGGTCAGGCCGCTGAGCACATCGGCGTGCGCCGCTTGGCTGGTCAGCAGACATACCGACAATGCGATCAACAGCCCTGTCAGCAGCTCTCTTGTCTTAAGCCCTCTAGCTCTCAAGCCCGGCGACAGCCTTACCAGCCCCGTCATGAGCGAGGCTCCGCGTCATCTGCCTTGTCTGAGGTAGTAGTTTGCGTCACATCAGAGGGCGTCGTGGCGGACATGGCAGCCGACGAGCGTCTGGCGAGACGGTCGCGCAGCAGCTCGGCGAAGCCGGCCGCGGCACCGCTCCCGCCGGTTGCGGAGACAGGCGAGGCCAGCGATGCGTCGTTCGGAGTGCTGCCAGCGTGTGCGGGTACCAGGCCGCCATTCTCGGCCGTCAGCTCACCGAGGGAGGTGATGCCCGCCGGCCCGACGCCCAGCAGCAATTGCTGGTTGCCCACCGCTACCACCACCAGACTCTGCTTGTGACCCAGCGCCAGACGCGCCAGCGGGCGCAGGGCAATGCGATTGCCGCGCAGTGTCTGGGCACCCCCGAGCGTCTTCATCAGCCATGCCAGCAGCAGGATCACGCCGATCACCGCAGCAAGCGCCAGCCCGGTATTGACCAGGCTGGCCGCGCCCAGCGGTGAGCTGTGGCCTGTGTCGGCAGTCAGGTTTGCATCGCTACCGAGAAAGGCCGGTGACGGCGCCTGGGTGGTGGCGCTGGTATTGGTATTGGTATTGCTGCTGGCGCTGGTATTGGAAATGGCGCTGGCAGCGCTGTAGGGCGCTGTCTCGGCATCCGGCAGCAAGATCGCGCCGTCAGGGGCATCGGAGGTCATGACAGGAACAGCCTTAGCGGTTGAGCTTCTGTACCCGCTCATTTGGGGTGATGATTTCCGTGATGCGGATACCGTACTTGTCCTCGACCACGACCACCTCGCCCTGGGCGATCAGGTAGCCGTTGATCAGGATGTCCATCGGCTCACCGGCCAGGCCATCCAGTTCGATCACCGAGCCCTGCGACAGCTCCAGCAGCTGCTTGATGGTCAGGCGCGTGCGTCCCAGCTCCACGGTCATCTTGACCGGGATGTCCATGATCATGTCCAGCTCGCGCGGGCGTGCGCCGCCACCGCTGCCATCGAGGGGCTCGAAGATATCGCCGCCCTGGGGGGCAGCCTCGCTCTGCTGTTCTTCCAGCGCCTTGGCCCACTCGTCGCCCATCTGCTCGGTCATCGCATCGGCCCAGGGGTCGTCAGTGCCGGATGTCGGGGAATTTGGGGTGGCCTTGGGCGCGGGCGCGTCTGGCGAATTGGGCTCACTCATCGCCGCTGTCCTCGCTGGCAGTGTTGATCGGATGATTGATGATGCGGGTCACGCGCAGGGCGCGGTGGCCATTGGCGCGACCGAAACCGGCTTCGAGCACCGGCACATTGTTGACGTAGGCGTTGACGCGCTCGGGCTTCTCGATGGGCAGCACATCGCCCACGGCAAGTTCGGCCAATGCGCCCAGCGTGGTGGTGATGCTGGCAAAGTCGGCGTGCAGCTCGACATCGGTGGCGCGCACTTCCTTGCGCAGGCGCTCGCCCCAACGACTGTCACCCTCGGCGCTGGTTTCCTGCAGCGGGCTCGAGAGCAGCTCGCGGTGCGGCTCGATCATCGAGTAGGGCAGGCAGATCTGGAAGTCGCTGCTGTGATTGCCGACCTCCAGATGGAAGCTGGTGCACACCACGATCTCGTTGGGAGAGCTGGTGATATTGGCGAACTTGACCTGCATCTCGCTGCGCAGATAGTCGGTTTCCACGGCGTAGACCGCCGACCAGGCGTCGCGGTAGGCATTCAAGGCCAGCTGCATCAGGCGCTGGATGACGCGTTGTTCGGTACGCGTGAACTCGCGACCCTCTGACTTGGTCACGAAGCGGCCATCACCACCGAACAGGCTGTCGACCACCATGAACACGAGACTGGGCGGAAACACCAGCATCGAGGTGCCGCGCAGCGGCTTCATGGTGAACAGGTTGATGTTGGTCGGCACCGGCACGTTGCGGGAAAATTCGTTGTAGCTCAGGAACTGCACCGGCCCGGCAGTGATATCGGCGCCGCGGCGGATCAGGTTGAACAGCCCCATGCGGAACTGACGACTGAATCGTGAGTTGATGATATCCAGGGCATGCAGGCGATCCCGGATGATGCGGTGCTGGCTCGCCGGGTCGAAGGGGCGAATGCGCGCTTCGCCGGGCGTGCTCGAGGCGTCAGCCGTCGCACCGCTGTCACCGTTCACGCCGGAGAGCAGAGCATCGATTTCGTCCTGTGACAGCAGATCGTCTTGAGCCATGGCCAGTTATTGCACGATGAAGTCGTTGTACAGCACGCCGGAGATGGCCAGTGGCTGGCCGCCTTCACTGTAGGGGCGCGAAAGCGCTTCGGTCAGGGTGCTCTGCAGCGTCTGCTTGCCGGCCTGGGTGATCAGCTCATCCGGGCTCTGGCCCGACAGCAACAGCAGCAGACGGCTCTTGAGTTCTGGCTTGAGCTCTTCCACACGCGCCACCGCGTCCTGATCGGCCATCTTGAGCGTGATGCCGATATAGAGCAGGCGATTGCCGCGCGGGCTTTCCAGGTTGACCGTGAAGGGCGCCAGCGGCATGAAGACCGGGGGCGGCACGACCACGACTTCCGGCTCGGCGTCCTGTGCGGCCTTCTGCTCACTGAGCATCGGCAGTGCGAAATAGACGGCCACTAGCGCGGCGATCACGGCACTCATCAGGCTGATGACCCCGATCAGCAGCCAGGAGCGACGCTGACTGGCGGGGGTGGTGATAATCGTTGACATCGTGGTGCGGTGTCCCTGGAGTCGGTAGCGGGGCCAGTATGACCGAAGGCGTGGTTATCGAACGGCGGAATAACGCCACGTGCGAGCGCTTACTTGAATGATGACGCGCCAGGCGGGCTCATCTGACAGCCACCTGACGGGAGCCGCTGACACAAGCACCTGGCAAGCGCCAGGCCCGTCATGCCTGCCATTCACGCCGTCCCCAGGCTGCCTGGGATGCACTTGCAAGATTGCTTGTGAGATTGCCCGCGGCGAGGCTTCCCTCCATGGCGTCAGCGCTTGTGCTGGAATCACTCGCCGGCTGACCCTCGAGGTGCTGGGCGAACTGGCCCTGATTGGCCGAGTTGTCCGCCGCCCCGTCCGGTGTGTCGTCCGGAGCACTGAAACTGATCGCCGTCAGCTCGTGCCCCCGGGATTCGAGTGCCTGACGCAGCTCGCTCAGGGATGACTCGACAGCCGAGCGCACCTGTTGGTGGCCCGTGAAGAAGTGCGCACTGGTGCCCTGTTCGCCAATGTTGAGGCGAATGGTCAGCTTGCCCAGGTTGGCCGGATTGAGCGCGATCTCGGCCTGCGGCGACTTGCTCAGCTGCATGCGTACTACCTGCTCGCTGAGTGCCTGTTGCCAGGCCTGAGTGCCGACGCTTGCGGGAATCAAGGCTCCCGCCTGTGATGCCATGCCCGCTGGATTGGCTGCTGGGCTGCCGGCAGCATTCAGCAGGGCACCGCTGCCTGCAGCGCTCGAACTCGACGCGCCGACTGACACGCCAGCAGATGACGCACCCGAGAGCTGGGACAGATCGGCACCGGTGCGTGAACCGTTGGCGTCAAGCAGGGCGCCGTCTGCCTTGGCGGTGACGCCTTCAATGGCCTCCTCGGTCAGCGGGCCCAGCGCGCCGTCCGTCAACGAGGACGGCGCATCCGTGCTCAGGCTGCCTGCCGCTGCCGCGGAGGTCCTGCTGGTGGGCGCCTGAACCGCAATGGCGCCGTCCAGTCCCGCCGCCGCAGGATTGCGCAGCGCGGCGATCCAGTCACCTTGCAGCGCTGAGTTGCCTGCTGTGCTGCCTGCCGTGTTGGCCGCTGTGCTGCCCGAGGTAGAGAGCGCCTGTGCGCCAGCGGGCGTTGCCGTTCCCGCCGTCGTGGCAGATGTTGTGGCCAATGTCGCGTTCAGCGCTGCCTCGTCGCTGCCAGAGGCGCCGTGGCCGCCTTGCGTGAGTTGCTGCAGCTGTTGCATGCGCGAGATGCCGCGCTCGACGCTGCTATCCAGTCGTGAGGCCTCAAGTGACTGCGCTGATGGTTGTCCTGCTGTCTGGCTTGCCGATGAGGGCTGGGCAGGCGGGAGGTTGCCATTCTGGAGGGCGGAAGCGACCGGGTCCGGAGTGGGCGAGGACTCTGACGACGCTGCCTGAGCCTGCTCGAGGTGCTGGGCATGCTTGTCTTCGGCGGCCTCGCGACGCTCGACACGCTGCTGCTGTGCGTCTTTCGTTTCTGTCTGCACTTGCACCTGCGCCGCTTGCCTGTCCTGCTGGCGATCCTCACGCTGGGCGCGTGACAGGTGGGCCTCGAAGGCACTCTCTGAGGAAGCCGAGCTGACGTCGTCGCGCGAGCGAGCCTCCTCAGAGGAGACCTTGGCGCTGGTCGGCGCCCTGGTTGGCGAGGTGGCCGACAACATCGAGATGCGTGCAGTGTCCGTCATGGTGTCACTCCTTCGACTGGCCGTATTCAGCCATTGGCACGGCGTAACCAGGCCTGGGTGGCTTGTTCATCACTCTGGCGTTGCTCGGCGCTGCGCGCCTGCAGCGCGGCGCTCAGGCTGGCGCGATCCGCCAGGCCCTGCCAGGCCGCGTGGGTCTGCTGTTCCTTCACCAGCCGCTGATGCTGATGGTGCGTCTGGGTCTGTTCCTGGGCTACTCGCGCGCGACACTGGGCAATCGCCTTGTCCAGCGAGGCGATGAAGGCCTGATAGTTGTGCCAGCTGGCCGGGTCCAGCCCCTGAGTCAGGCGTGCCTGCATCTGCTGGCAGTAGTCGAGACGGTATTGCTCGAGGGTGACCAGTTGCTGGGCGGCGGTTTCCTGACGCTGACGCTGGCTGGAGAGCTGGCGCGCAGCGCCATCACGCCGGCGCTCGCTCAGCTGGGTCAGGGTGTCGAAACGTGACGATGAGATGGCCATTCAGTGAGGGTTCCCGATCAATGACAGGTGAAGGCGGCCATCATGGCTGGGCCAGCAATTGTTCGAGCATGTTCGTACTATCGGCAAGACTTGCGTGCTGTGTAGTGCCTTGTTGCAGGAAACGTCCCATCGGCTCGTGCAGGCGCACCGCGGCGTCGAGCACCTTGTCGTTGCCGGGCTGGTAGGCGCCGATGGCGATCAGGTCCTGATTGCGCTGATAACTGGAATAGAACTGCTTGAAGCGACGGGCGCGGGTGAGCTGCCGCTCCGGCGCCACCGCCGACATCGCGCGGCTGATCGAGGCTTCGATATCGATGGCCGGGTAGTGGCCACTTTCCGCGATGCGCCGCGACAGCACGATATGTCCATCCAGAATCGCGCGGGCACTGTCGGCGATGGGGTCCTGCTGGTCATCGCCTTCGGTCAGTACGGTATAGAAGGCGGTGATCGACCCGCCGCCACGCCGGCCGTTGCCGGTGCGTTCCACCAGCGCCGGCAGCTTGGCGAAGACCGACGGCGGATAGCCCTTGGTGGCCGGTGGCTCACCGATGGCCAAGGCGATCTCGCGCTGTGCCATCGCGTAACGGGTCAGCGAATCCATGATCAGCAGCACATTCTGGCCCTTGTCACGCAGGGACTCGGCGATGCGCGTCGCGTAGCTGGCGCCCTTGAGGCGATGCAGCGGCGTCATGTCGGCCGGCGTGGCCACGACCACGGCGCGCTTGAGGCCTTGTTCGCCGAGAATGTTCTCGATGAATTCCTGCACCTCGCGCCCACGTTCGCCGATCAGGCCGACCACGATCACATCGGCATCGGTGAAGCGCGCCATCATGCCCAGCAGCACACTCTTGCCGACGCCAGAGCCGGCGAACAGCCCCATGCGCTGGCCACGGCCGACGCTCAGCAAGGCGTTGATGGCGCGAATGCCCACATCCAGCGGCGTGTCGATGGGCGCGCGCTCCAGCGGGTTGAGCGGGCGGCTCTCCAGCGGCGCATGTTCGACATCTTCCAGCGGGCCGAGGCCATCCAGCGGGCGGCCCACGCCGTCGACGACCCGCCCGAGCAGCGCTTCGCCGACCGGATAGCGTCGCTCGCCGACATTGCCATGGCCGAGGGGAAACACCCGAGCGCCCGGTGCGACGCCGCTGAGCGGGTCGATGGGCATCAGGTAGAGGGTCTGATCGGCGAAGCCGACCACCTCGGCCTCGGCCGGCGGCAGGTTCGCGCCCAGCTCGACCAGACAGCTGGCACCCACCGGCAGGCGCAGGCCGACTGCTTCCAGCACCAGGCCGGTCGCGCGCACCAGGCGGCCATTGCTGCGCTGGGGCTCGAGGCTCTCGACGCGCTCACGAATGGCGCCCAGCGCGCTGCGCCATTGCTGTGCGGAAGAGGTGCTCATGGCGTGTCACTCATGTGCGATCTCCTGCCAGCTCGGTGCGTGCCTGCTCTGGCTGTACATGTTCTGACGACTGGCGTTGCACGATGCGCGAGCCGCTGGCCTCATCCTTGCCATGCAGGCTGCCGTCGGCGCTGCCGCGATGGCGCAGCTGGCGTGACAGCATGTCCAGGCGACTCTCGAGGCTGGCATCGTGACAGCCGCTGTCGGCTTCGGCGCGACACCCGCCGAGGCTCAGGCTGGCATCCGGCAGACATTGCCAGCCCAGCTTGGCGAGCTGTTCGCCCATCGCCTGCTCGACGCGCGGCAGGTCGTCCGGATTCAGGAAAAGACGCGGACGGCCGATCAGCGGCGGATCCGCCGCCAGCAGGCTGCGCACGCTGTCGATGATGTGCTCCGGGTGGGCGCGAAATGCCTCGCGAGCCAGATGCTGTCCGACGCTGATGGCCAGTGCCGCCAGTTCATCGCTGATCTGCTCATCCAGGCACGCCAGTGATTGCTGCAGGTTCTCGATCAGCGGTGCCAGCTGTGCGGCCTGCTGTTCGAGTGCCTGCTGGGCGGCCTCGGCCTGACGTGCCGCCTGCTCGGCGGCTTCCTGCCTTGCACGCGCCAGACCCGCTTCATAACCGGCTTTCTCACCCGCGGCATAGCCCTCGTCACGTGCCGCCTGTTGCTGCTGTAGCGTCTCCTGCTCGAAGGTCGAACGGGCACGCTGCGCCATGCGCCGAATCAGGCCGACATCCGGCGCCGCAGTGTGCGGCATGCCGGCTTGAAAGCCGCCACCCGACTGGGGCGACGCGGACTTGCCATCCAGCGCGTCGAGTTCCAGCGGTTGCCATTGATGCATGTCATCGCTGCCTGCCACGTCGCGCTCGGCCCACGGGTCAGGCGCGTCATGATGCGGATCAGAACTGGAGATGGTCCTCACTAGACATGCTCCTTGCTAGACATAGTCCTCGCCACCGCTGTTGATCACGATCTCGCCGCTGTCGGCCAGTCGACGTACCGTCTGCAGGATGCTCTTCTGTTCGGCCTCGACCTGGCTGACACGCACCGGGCCGCGCGCCTCCATGTCATCACGCAGCATCTCGGCAGCACGCTGCGACATGTTCTGCAGGAATTTCTGGATGATCGCCTCGGGGGAGCCCTTGAGCGCCGTGACCAGCGTCTCGTTGTCGATTTCCTTGAGCAGCAGCTGGATGGAGCGGTCCTCGAGCCCGACCAGGTTCTCGAACACGAACATCTCGTCAATGATCTGCTGCGCCAGACTCTCGTCGTGGTTGCGCACCGCCTCGAGGACCTGCTCTTCCTGCTGGCCCGGCATCAGGTTGAGTATCTCGGCCGCGGTACGAATGCCGCCCATCTTGCTGCGCTTGAGGTTCTGGCCACTGAGCATGTTGCTCAGCACTTCGGTCAGCTCCTGCAGGGCCGCCGGTTGCACGCCACTGAAGGTGGCGATACGCAGCAGCACATCGTTGCGCAGGGTGTCGGAGAAGTGCTCGAGAATCTGCGAGGCCTGATGGCGCTCAAGATGCACCATGATGGTGGCGATGATCTGCGGGTGTTCGTCGCGGATCATCTCGGCCACCAGCGGTGGCTCCATCAGGTTCAGCGTCTCGATGCCATTGTTCTGGCCGGAGCTCTCGTAGATGTCTTCGAGAAGCGAACTGGCGCGCTCCTGCCCCAGCGCCTTCACCAGCACCGAGCGGATATGGTCGGTAGACAGCAGATTGACGGCGCTGAACTGCTCGCTGTCGGCGTGGAATTCCTCCAGCGTCTTCGCCATCTGCTCCTGGGTGACCTGCGGCATGTTGGTCATCGTCGCGCTGAGCCGTTGGATCTCCTGGGCAGACAGGAACTTGAAGACCTCTGCGGCGCTGTCCTCGTCGAGGCTCATGATCAGGGCCGCGCTGCGTTCCATGCTTGTCAGTGTCTTACTCATGGTGACTCATCCAGTTCTTAAGGATCATGGCGACCATGCGCGGGTCATCGCGGGCCATGTCACGTGCATCCTTGAGGTTCTGCTGATAGGTGGTCGGCGTGCGCGGGCCACTGGCCGGTGCTGTCTGGCTCGCCATCATGCTGCCCAGCTCACCATTGGCCGTCGCCAGGCCTGACTCCATGCCGCCGATGCCACCCACTGCGCTGCCGGCTGTCTGAGTGCCGGGCGGCTGACCGATGGTCTGGTAGGCTTCCTGCGGACGCAGCAGCGGCTGCAACAGCGGGCGCAGCAACTTGCGATACAGCAGCCAGGCGATGAAGCCGATGATCAGGTAGCGGCCAAGCTCGATGGCCAGCGCCTGCATCTCGGGATTGTTGAGCCACTTCTCCCACCACTGCTGTGGCGGGCCGGCGTTCTGCTGTTCGGCGGTCATGAAGGGCGCATTGATCACGCTCAGGCTGTCGCCACGCTCGGCATTGAAGCCCATCGCCTCGCGCACCAGCGAATCGATCTGTGCCAGCTGGTCGGCTGCCAGCGGTTCGCTGGTCGGGTTGCCGTCACTGTCCATGATGCGACGGTGATTGATCACCACCGCCACCGAGAGATTGTCGAGACGACCCAGGCGCGCGCGGGTGTGGCGCACGCGCTTGTTGACTTCATAGTTGATGGTGCTGCTGCGCTGATAGTTGCTCAAACCGCTGGCCGCGTCGTCAGCCTGTGTGGTGCCGTCAGCATTCGCCGCGTCATCGGCATTGATGGGCGAGGCGGCAATCCCCGGGGGCGTGTTGGAGAGGGCACCCGGCACGCCGCCGATGCCGAGCATCTCGCCGGCGCCGGTGTTGTTGAGCTGTTCACTGCGCACCGCTGCGCTGCCCGGCTGCTGATTGGGCGTGTAGTGCTCTTCGGTCTCTTCGGCGTGGGAGAAATCGAGCTGGGCGCTGACCTCGGCACGGAAGTTGTCGCGTCCGACCAGTGGCGTCAGCAGGGCATTGATGCGCGATTGATAGCTGCGCTCCAATGCCTGGGCATATTCCAGCGCGCTGCCATCGAGATTGAGCGCATCGCCCGCCGGGCGCGACAGCGGATTGCCGTCCTGATCGACGACGGTGATGTCTTCGCTGGCCAGGCCCTGCACGCTGCCGGCCACCAGATGCTGGATGGCCTGGATCTGACGTGCCTTGAGCTGCTGGCCGCCCTTGAGTTCAACCACCACGGACGCCGTCGCTGGGCGGCGCTCGCGCACGAAGACGGAATCTTCCTGCAGTGCCAGGTGCACACGGGCGCTGGACACGGGCTCGAGACTGGCGATGGTGCGCGACAGTTCGCCGGACAGGGCGCGCTGGTAATTGACGTGTTCGGTGAACTGGCTGATGCCGAAGGCCTGGGTATCCATCAGCTCGAAGCCGGAACCGCCCTGGCTGGGCAGGCCCTGCTGGGCGAGTGCCAGACGCAGGCGATAGACATCCTCCTTGGGAACCTCGACGGTGGCGCCTTCATGGCTCAGCCGATAGGGCACGCCGGTCTGCTCCAGCTGCGCGACGATCTCGCCGCCTTCGCTGGCGGGCAGATCACGATAGAGCACACTCCACTGGGTGCCAGCGCCCCACAGCAACAACGCGACGATGACAGCCACGCTGAAGGCGGCCGCCATGATGAGCGGCAGACGTGGCAATGCTGCCAGGCGCGCCAACAAGGGATTGGCTGGCTTGTCCGGTGATTCTGACGTCGTCGTGGTGCCCGACTGGGGCGCTGTCTGGCTGGGTGTACTCATGCAGATGTCCGATAAGCGCCGTGGTCTGAACTCGCAGCGGGTGATTCCAGCAAGCGGGGCGAAACATGAAAACGATGGATCAACAATGTCGCGTTTCGCAGCGCCTTCTTGCGTAGGCTGGCCATTATCGAAGCTGGGCGCACATCCAATCAGACGAATAGCGTCGCAAAACAGGGGTATTAGTCACTTTCAGCCGCTCGACTGACTGGTAGTCTGAGCCCCACTGAAAGCGGCAGACGAATGGCGCGCGTTGAGAAAGGAGAGGCGGGATGGCGATTGAGGCAGTCGGCGCGGCGATGTCATCCGCGATGACGGGCAGTCTGCAGCAGCTCGATCAGATGGCGGCGCAGGCGGCTGGGAGCAACGCTCTGTCGGCGGGCGCAGTGTCAGAGGCCAGCGGCACTGACGCACGGGGCTTTGCCGGCATGCTCAAGGATTCGCTGGCACGCGTCAGCCAGTCACAGCAGGTTGCGGCAGGCCAGGCCAGGGCCTTCGAGCTGGGCAGCCCGGATGTCAGCCTCGATCAGGTCATGGTGGCGGGCCAGAAAGCTTCACTGGAATTCGAGATGACCGTGCAGGTGCGCAACAAGCTGCTCAGCGCCTACAAGGAAATCATGAACATGGCGGTGTGATTCCTATCCGCACTTATGTAGTGTTTTCCTTGGCAACATGAATTGAATAGTTGAAGTATTAAAAGAAAGAAATCAATGAAAAAGGGCAGACGCGATGCGTCTGCCCTTTTTTGCTTGTTGCTGCTTGATGTCGCTGGCGGAGGTTGAAATGCAAGAGCGCTGTTGACTAAAAGGACCAATATCAACAAGGCCACTATCCTCTGCCAGCGACGGGCCTGCCACTCTTGCTGAGTGACAGGCTTAAGCAGCATGCGAGCCAGAGATCAGCCCAGCAGTGACAGCACGTTCTGCGGCACCTGGTTGGCCTGGGTCAGCATGGAAGTCCCCGCCTGCTGCAGAATCTGTGCAGTGGTCATGCTGGACACTTCTTCTGCGTAATCGGCATCCTGGATACGTGACTGGGCAGACGCCAGGTTGGTTTCAGTGGTTGCCAGGTTGGTGATGGCGGAATCGAAACGGTTCTGCACGGCACCGAGGGCGGAACGCTGGCTATCGACCTGAGCCAATGCTTTATCCAGAGTGGCGAGTGGATCAGCTGTTACGGGCGACTCAACTTCTACTGTAGTTCCATCCGCGACATCTGAAGGTGTAGCCGCGGTTGCCTCTGCCGTAAGGTCGTCACTACCTGCTGTTACTGCACCAGTTGTTGGATCAATGATGGCATTTGTATAGGCGCTTCCATCACCGGCAGTATCAATTGCGTAGACGGTATCGCCGTCCGAGTTTGAGTAGGATGCGAGCTTTGCTGGACCTGCAATTCCAGAGGTATCAACATCAACTTCAGTCATACCACCGACGCTGAAACCATCCAGTCCCAGCGTAGAACTATTGGTGGTTTCCAGTTCGATGCTGATTGTTTCACCGTCATTGGCGCCTACCTGAATACTCAAGGACTCGTCGGTATTCAATACATCCACACCATTGAAGCTGGTTTGCTCAGAGATCCTGTCAATCTCCTCCATTCTCAAGGTGATTTCGTCCTGAATCGACTGTAAGTCGTCAGCATTGTTGGTGCCATTGGCCGCCTGAACAGTCAGTTCACGGACGCGCTGCAGGTTATCGTTGACCTGATTCAAAGCACCTTCAGCGGTCTGGGCGACAGAGATGCCGTCGTTGGCGTTACGCTGCGCCTGGGACAGGCCGGTGATCTGGGAGTCCATGCGGTTGGCGATGGCCTGGCCGGCGGCGTCGTCCTTGGCGCTGTTGATACGCATGCCGGAGGACAGACGTTCCATGGAGGTGTTCAGGGCGTTCTGGGACTGATTCAGGTTCTGCTGAGTCACCATGGAGAGGGTGTTGGTATTGATCACTGAAGCCATGTGTCACTTCCTGTCGTAATGGGGAGATAGATGGCGTGTCGCCAGTAACGACTCCTGTGCCGTTGCTTAAGTTATCGTCGCGGCGCGACAGAACTTTAGAAATTTTTTGCGGCCTTTTGACGTTTCTCGTTCCCGCTGTCCCTCTGGCTTTCCTCATGTGCTCTTCATACGGGCGCTCCTCATGACACCTCGCGCCTCTCTCGCTTCACCCTCGCGACATTCTGTCGACCGGCTGGCGGGCATTCTGCGTGTCTCGTCTTCTCTTACTGTCTCTTTCTGTCTTCCTTCATTTCCGCCTCCCCGAGGCGGAGTGGCGACGTAAGGCAGGAAAGCCGTCGCTGAGGGTAGCTATTCGAGCGAATGGTTGGTGGCGAGGGCGCGACAATACGCTGGGAACAGGAGTCCCGAGGATGGGGGCACGACCCTGAGTCAAACGACCCCGAGGGATGCAAGCGAGGACCAGGACGCCGATGTATACCGCCAAAGGGCGCATGGCCCAGCAGGATATCTACACCGAGTATCAGCCGCTGGTGCGCCGGATCGCGCTGCAGCTGCAGGTGCGCTTGCCAGCGAGTGTCGATCTCGAGGATCTGATTCAGGCCGGCATGTTGGGGCTGTGTGAATGCGTGGGCCGCTATGAGCAGGGCCACGGTGCCAGCTTTGCCACCTATGCCAGTCAGCGCATCCGCGGCGCGATGCTCGATGAGCTGCGCTCGCGTGACTGGTTGCCGCGTAGTGTGCGGCGGGCCGGACGCGAGCTTGAGAGCGTGATCCAGCAGCTGGAGCAGAGCCTGGGCTATCCGCCCGAGGAGACCCAGATCGCCGCCGCCATGGGGCTTGAGCTGGAGGACTATCGCCGCCTGCTGTTGGACACCAACAACGGCATGGTGATGTCGCTGGACGAGATGATGGATGAGGAAGGCGGGCTGGCGGGCGGTTATGCCTCGCCTGAAGCGACGCCCTTCACCACGCCGTTTGCCTTGCCGCATGACGCCCTGGAAGAGGCCGATACGCGGCGGGCCTTGAATGAGGCCATCGCGCGGCTACCGGAGCGCGAGAAGCTGTTGATGGCGCTCTATTATCAGGAGAAGCTCAACCTCAAGGAGATCGGCGCGGTACTCGATGTCACCGAATCGCGTGTCTCGCAGCTGCATTCCCAGGCCGTGCGCCGGCTGCAGGGTGTGCTGGCACCGCATCTGGTGGCGAGGGCGGGCAAGCGTCGTCGCTGAGCCTCTATCCTGAGTCTCTATCGTTGTGAGCCTCCTTCGTTTCCCCGAACTTTATCCTCTCGCTGAACCGTCTTGCTGTTACGCCTGCCTTGTTTCTGCTGTCTCAGTTTCCCCTGTCCCTATTCCGCCCGCCCCAAACAAGAACACCGCCCTGAGAGGCGGTGTTCTTGTCTATCACTCGAGCATGTCGTCAGACGTGATCAGTAGCTCTCACGCTCCGGCTCCGACTTGACGCGGCGTTCCTCTTCGCTGAGGTGCTGGGCCTGTTCGTCGATATGGCCATCCAGATGCCAGTCGTCTTCCATGCCGGTGACGCGGTCGTTCATCACACCTTCCTCGTTGTCGACCTGCTGCACGACACCTTCTTCTGTTTCAGCGGTGGCTTCCTGTTGCTGGGCAGCGAGCTCTTCCTCGCTCGGTTCCGGCTCAGGTTCGGCATCGAAGTCGAATTCCAGCTGACCGGTTTCCGGCTCGGTGATGGCTTCCTCGACCCAGGCGGCGCTCAGCGGGCTGGTGGTGGAGGGCGCCACCACATAGTGGCCGGGGTGATCGCCTTCCTCGGCATCCAGTTCCTGACGTGGCTTGCTGGTGACACTGGCGGCCAGAATCACGATCAGCACGTGAATGGCGGTCAGGGTATAGAGGAAGCCGACGGCCCCGAAGCGCTCCATCAGCAGACCCGCGGTGAGCGGGCCCAGAATCGCGCCTGCGCCATGCATCAGCACCAGCGTGCCGCTGGCGGAGATGATCTGTGGTGTGGTCAGCAGGTTGTTGGCCGCCGCCAGGAACAGCGAGTACTGGGTCAGGATCAGCCCGCCGAGGCCTGCACCCAGCAGCGCCATGGTCAGCATGCTGCCGCCACTGAACGGCACGCCGCCGATGGACAGCGCGATCGCCCCGAGACTGCAGCCCAGAATCACCTTCTTGGCCGACAGCTTGTCGGAGAGCTTACCCAGCGGCCATTGCAGCAGGGCGGCACCCAGAATGAAGGCACCCATGAACCAGGAGACTTCCTGCACCGGCAGGCCGGCGCGGTCGGCATACACCGCGCCCATGCCGAAGACAGTGCCGTTGGCGATACCGGTGGCGAAGCCGCCCAGGGTGCCCAGCGGCGCCAGGCGCAGCAGACGAACGATCCCCATCGCCTCCGGCTGTGCGCCTTCCGGTTGTGGTGAGGCGGAAAGCAGCATCGGCACCAGCGCCAACGACATGATCACCGACACCAGAATGAACAGCAGATAGGTGTCCGGGTTGGCGACGTTGAGCAGCAGCTGGCCACCACCCATGCCCAGATAGGTGATCACCATGTAGATGGCCAGCAGGCGGCCACGCATCTGGTTGGTCGCCTGGCTGTTGAGCCAGCTCTCCGCGACCACGTAGAGGCCGGCGAAGGCGAAGCCGGTGATGAAGCGCATGGCGATCCACACCTCGGGCACCACATAGAGTGCGTGGATCAGGATGCACACCGAGGTGATGGAGGCCAGCGCCGCGAAGGTACGCACATGGCCGACCCGGCGCAGCTTGCGGGGCGCAAGTGTCGAGCCGAGCAGGAAGCCGGCGAAGTACGCCGACATGATGATGCCCGTCATGGTGTTGCTGAAGCCTTCCGAGGAGGCGCGAATCCCCAACAGACTGCCCTGCAGTCCGTTGGCCAGCATCAGCATCCCCATTCCCAGCAGCAGCGACCACAGAACGACCGCTGCGCCGAGACTGCTGGTCGGCTGCAGTCGTTTGCGCGAGTTGTCGAGCGGCTCGGTCTCGAAGGTGGGAGTGGGTATGGCTTCCTGCTGGGGGTTCGGCATGGAAGGGGGCCTCATCGGTCAGGGTCGGGACCGTGGGAGCGGTGCCGACGAGATGTCAGGTACGACACTTGCGTGCGTGGTGTTGGTCAGTCGTGGTCGGTCCTTGCGGGAACGGCGCTCAGTCTACCGACCGAATCCGGAGTCTGCGACCCGTGGTGCGCCATTGTGTGGTTGAAAGGCGACATATCGTGAAATTTGTCTCAAGGATGTAATGGGGTGGATAAATATACAGTTCCTCGTGAAATCATGACCCGACCCGGACTCGGGACACGCTGGCGCTGTAAAAGCACGGCATCTTGCAAAGGGCAATATCGTCAAACTCCCTGTTGGCGGGGCCTGCGCGAGGGTTGGTCCTCTTGAATCGCTGGATGCATTCCTTGGCAACACACGCTGATGACACCACATGGTCGAGCGTCTTGCGCAAGGGCCTGGGCAGGGACCCGCACAGAATGCGTCGCCGGAGCACAAGGAGTCTGACCATGAGTCCTGATCTCTGGTTGCTCGCAAGCTTTGCCGCGCTGTTGATACTCGGCGTGCCGGTGGCCTTCGCGCTGGGGCTCTCGGGGGCGGTGGGTATCGTCGCGGGGCTGCCGGTCAGCATGCTGGCTACCCTCGGCACCAATACCTACAACAGCATCGCCAAGTATCCGCTGATCGCCATTCCGCTGTTCATACTGACCGGCCTGGTGTTCGAGCGTGCCGGAGTGGCGGCGCGACTGGTGCGCTTTGCCCAGGCGCTGATCGGCCCTCGGCATGGCGGTCTCGCGCTGGTGGCGGTGCTGGTGTGTCTGATCATGGGCGGCATGAGTGGCTCCGGCCCGGCGGATGCCGCTGCGGTGGCGATGGTGATGATTCCCAGCATGACACGGGCGGGCTATCCCAAGGCGTTTTCGGCGACGCTGATTGCGGCCTCGGCCTCCACGGCGATCCTGATCCCGCCGTCCATTGCGCTGATTCTTTACTCCATCGTGGTACCGGGGGTGGATCTACGCGCACTGTTTGCCGCGGGCCTGATTCCGGGGCTGCTGGTGGGAGTGGCCTTGCTGCTGCCGGCCTGGTTCCTCTCGCGTCGCTATCGCTGGGAAGACCCGACTCAGGTCGAGCGTATCGCGCTGGGTCCGGCGTTCAGATCGGCGATCCCGGCCCTGCTGGCGCCTGTGATCATCCTCGGCGGGCTGCGTTCAGGCCTCTTCACGCCCACGGAAGCGGCAGTGGTCGCGGCTGCCTATGGGCTGTGTGTCGGGCTCTTCATCACCCGCGAGCTCAAGCTCTCTCAGGTGTGGGAGCTGCTCAGGGAGGCGGCCGTGATCTCCGGTGTGGTGATGCTGATCATCGCGCTGGCGGGCATATTCGCCTGGGCGGGCACCATGCTGGGCACTTTCCGGCATCTGGCCGAATGGCTGATCACGCTGTCGGATAGCGGAACGACGTTGCTGATACTGGTGATGGTGGCAGTGCTGATCGCCGGGATGCTGCTGGATGCGGTCTCCATCTACCTGATCCTGATGCCGGTGCTGATTCCGGTGATGCAGCACTTCGGCTGGCATCCGGTGTGGTTCGGTATCCTGCTGGCGATGAACATCGCGATCGGGCAGTTCACCCCGCCAGTCGCGGTCAACCTGATGGTGACCAGTAGTGTGGCCGGGGTTCGACTCGAGAAGACAGTCGGGTGGGCGATGGTCTTCGTGGTGGCGATGCTGGCGGCGCTGGCGGTGGTGATGCTGTTCCCTGAGCTCGCCTTGTGGCTGCCACGCGTGCTCGGCTACGCGGTGTAGTCGACCCTTACGATCATCACTTGATGTCTTCACTGTGCAAAACAAACGGCTTGCCTTCTGGGTAAGCCGTTTTGCGTCTCAGGCCAGCTTGGCCGCTGCTACCACCTGAATGTCTGGTGACCATTTCGGTTGTGCCGGTTAGCGCGCAGCCAAATGGAGCGCGGATTCTGGTCGCGCGCTGTGCAAGGAATGGGGTGATTCTTCTCACGCAACGGTGTACGGCGGTGAAAAATGTTAGCCTGCATATATTCTCAGCGATGACGCTGCCCTCAAGATTCGCGCAGTGGAACAGTTCACCCTCGGGCCTTGAATGCACGCCAGGCAGCCACCATCGTTGAACGCTGATTGCACGCATGGCAGTCGCTATTCAGCTATCGCATACACAAGCCAGATCTCGCATACGCAAGCCAGCTCTCGCCCAACGCAAGTCAAGGACATCTCGATGAAGGAAATCGCCGCAGGCAATGATGTTACGTCTGGCTTCAATGCGCTGCATGAAATGGTGGTCGGGGAATTCCTGATCAGCCCGATGCTGGTCTATGCGCTGGTCGCCTTGCTGGCGGCGGGTCTCATACGCACGCTGCTGCATCGTCTGCTGGCCAATCACGAGCTCTGGTTCGAGGCCTGGTTCGATATCTCGCTGTTTGTCATCTGTCTGGCGGCGGTGGTGGCCCTCGTGACGTGACGCACGTCATTGCCCCAGCGTCTTGTCATTCGTCATCCTGATTTCCCCGAGAACTCTTTCGTGGCACCCATTCCCCTCAGCCCCTCTATCCCCCAAGGAAACCGCATGCGCAACCTGCGACAGAAAGCCGTCAAATGGATCATCACTCTATGTCTGGTGGCGGCTGCAGCCTGGTGTGCGGTGTGGCTGTGGAATACCTACATGTACAGTCCCTGGACGCGTGATGCCCGGGTGCGCGCCGAGGTGATCACGCTGAGCCCGGATGTCTCCGGCTGGGTGCGTGAGCTGAACGTGGCGGATACCACGCGGGTCAAGGAGGGGGATGTCATCCTTCAGGTCGATCGTGCGCGCTATGAGGCGGCGCTCGCCAAGGCCAAGGCTAGTCTCGCCAGTGCCAAGGCGACCCTGAGCCTCAAAGAGCATGAATCCAATCGTCGTGGTCGCTTGACCAATCGTGCCATCAGCGAGGAAGAGCGCGACAGTGCGCGTCTGGAGGCCGAGGTTGCCCGCGCTGATGTGCAACAGGCCGAAGCCGCGGTGCAATCCGCGCAGCTGGATCTCGATCGTACGCGTGTGGTGGCACCTGCCGACGGCAGTATCCTCAACATGCACCTCAGTCAGGGCAATTACGTCACGGCAGGCACGGCGGTGATGGCGCTGATCAAGGACGACTCCTTCTACCTGAGCGCCTACTTCCAGGAAACCAAGCTGCAGCATGTGCGTCCGGGCGATCCGGTCCAGATCACGCTGATGAGCGGCAATGAAGACTTCAAGGGGCGAGTCGTGGGGATAGGCCAGGGCATCGCCGATGACAATACCGCGACCAATGCCCAGCAACTGCCCCAGGTGAGCGCCACCTTCAGTTGGGTGCGTCTGGCGCAGCGCATTCCGGTGCGGGTGGAATTCGATGATATCGAGGCGG
This sequence comes from Cobetia sp. Ld8, assembly GCF_045066615.1. Taxonomy (NCBI): domain Bacteria; kingdom Pseudomonadati; phylum Pseudomonadota; class Gammaproteobacteria; order Oceanospirillales; family Halomonadaceae; genus Cobetia; species Cobetia sp. Ld8. The sequence goes on from NZ_JBISHF010000007.1 coordinate 744,772, forward strand.
TACGTGCCTCAGGTGTCAATCTTGCCGCCGGCATGACGGCGAGTGTCAGGCTGATCACTGCCGAAGATGGCAATGATGAGGCGACGCAGGCCAAGGCGGCACCTGTCGAGGCGGAATCGGTCGAGACAGCTCAGGCCATCCAAGACGAAGACGGGAAGCACTGATCCATGTCTCCCGCTCTGGCCGCCTTCTTAACGCCTTCGGCGTTCGCGCTCAAGTTCGCCACCAAGGGTGTGCTGGCGATGGCGCTGGCCCTCTACGCCGCCTTCTTCTTCGACCTCGATCGCCCCTATTGGGCGCTGATCTCGGCGGCGTTTCTGCAGACACGCCCGATGTCGGGCATGGTGGTCGAGAAGGGTATCTGTCAGGTCGCGGGTACCTTCGTCGGTACCTGTGTGGCCGTGGTGATCATGGGTTGCTTTGCCCAGGTGCCGGAACTGGCGCTGGGTTCGGTCACGCTGTGGATCGGGCTATGCATCTATGGCGCCTCGTTGACGCACAATAATCTGTCCTATGGCTGTGTGATGGCGGCGGTGGCCTGCATGATCATCGTGGTGCTGACGTCCTCGGCGCCGGATGACTTCTTCTCGGTGGCACTGGCACGTCTCAGCGAGCTGAGTCTCGGCGCGCTGTGTGCTGTCGTCGTGAGTGCGCTGGTCTGGCCGATCCGTGTGCGGGATCATCTCGGCCAGCTTTCGGACACGGCGGTGAATGCCACCTTCCGCTATATGGCGCTGGCCTTCTCGATGCCGCTCGAGGCGGATAGGGCCGTAAACCGAGACACTGCCGGTCAGTCACAAGCTCATTCACAAGACCTGTCACAAGGTCAGTCACAAGGTCAGCAACGCGAACGCATGGCGATGCTCGAGCAGATGATGACCGGGCTGGATGCGCTCAACAATCTCGAGATCGACGCCCACTCGGCGCGTTATGAAGGCCCCCAGGGCAAGGGGCGCATTCGCGGCGTACACCTGCTGACGCGGCGAAGCATGCGTCTCTACGCGACCCTCAAGGCCCTGCACCAGCTGCGTCATCCCGAGTTCTTTGTGCCATCACAGAGCGATGACGGTGAGGCGATAGCACCGACGGGTGAGCAGAACCAGACCCAGACCCAGAGACAGGAAGCCGAACGCTTCAGTCAGCCGACGCAGGACCTGATGCAACGTCTGGGGGCTGCCTTTCAGAGCATGGCCGACAATCAGGGCACGGCCCAGGCGCGCAAGACGCTCAAGGAGCTGCGCGGAGAATGTCTGCGCCTGTCTCGCGGTCAGCGAAGCATCACCGCACTGGAAGCCCGGCTGCTGTTCAGTCTGCGCGAGGTGCTGGGGCATGCGCTGGTCATTTTGCAGGCACGCGAGGTCATCAATCATCCTGGCCGTCATCAGCTGCGTCAGCCAAGCATGAGCTGGCACCGCGATCACGGACGCGCCGCCATCGATGCGCTGCGTGCGATGGCCATCTTCAGTGCCACGGCGATCTTCTGGCTTGCGACGGCGTGGGACAACGGTGCGGTAGCCATGCTGCTGGGTACGCTGTTCTCGGGCATCTTCGTCAGTCGCGGGGATCCGGCGCCGATCATTCCGATGGTGCTCAAGGGCTTGCTGCTGGCGGTGCCGAGCGTATTGCTGTTCGGCAATGTCATGCTCAGTCACGCCCAGCACTTCGTGCCCTTCGTGATCATCTTCAGTATTCCCCTGTTCATCGGTCTGCTGGGGGCCGTCGTGCCTGCATTGGCGGGGATCGCCTTGCCCTTCGTGGTGTTCAACATTCTGTTGGTGATGCCGGACAACGGCATGACCTTCGATGTCGCCTATACCCTCAATCGGAGTCTGGCGGCCGGGATCGGTCTGATCGTGACCATCATCGGTTTCCGCCTGATTCCCGTGCCGGGGGCCGGCTGGGACAAGCGTCAGCTGATTCGCGCCACGGCGAGTGATATTCGTGAGCTGGCGGAACGCTCCACCGAGCGCCTGGACAGCTGGTTCGGCGGGCGCATGGGAGACAGGCTGCTGCGCCTGGCCCGGCATGAGCAGACTCGCAGTCGTGAACAGGAAGCGCGCCGCAGTGGCGAGAATGCAAGCGGTCTGCCCGATGATGCACAGCAGCAAGTGCTCGGCATGCCGCTTCTGACGTTGGGGCTGACAGGGATGGATATCGGACGCGGCATAGGCTTCGTGCGGCGGGAATTGGGCAACGAGGTGCCACGCCCGGTACAGCACGCCTTGCGCGAATTGATCCATGCGCTGGCGGATGATTATCAGCGCTGTGCCCGAGGAGAGAGTCCCACCAGGATGCGTGCGGCCGGTGACCGATTATGCGAAGTGATCGAGCAACATCACACCATGAGTCGGCATAAGCAGGCGTTGCTGGCGGGCTGGCTGACACGAGTTCAGCTAACCTTGCAAAGTGATGCGCTACGCCAACAACGCAGCTGATATCGCGTCAATGAGCGCCACATGCAGGTTCCAACAAAATGTTCTAATAAACCGGTCCGCAGCATATCTTCTGCGCTATGATAAGAAGGTCAGCTCAAAAATGAGCGAAATGTATTAGCGCCTTACTGTAGGAGAGAGCCATGGCGTTCATGAACGATATCAGCAACAGTGGGCGCACTGTTCCCGAGCGTTTTCGGCGCGTGACCTTCACGACGCAATATCTGCATGAGTTGAATCTCTATGTATTGCCGGCAAGCGAGGTATTGTTGCGCATCTCTCAGGCGGGCGAGGACCTCATGCTGCTGCAGTTCGACGATGAGTTTCATGCCGAATTCATTGCCTCGCGTATCGTCGAGTGGGTCGCCGAGAATCCCGGCGCCGACCGCGATGACCTGACGCTGTGGATCAAGACGCGGGCACGCCATGAGACGCTGGACCCGAAGCGGGCTCACCACGTCTATTGAGGTGCCAGCATGTTGCTGGCCAGCGTGATTTCTCAACAAGAAGGCCACCCGAATGGGTGGCCTTCTTGTCATTGGCCTTCTTGTCATTGGCCTGGCGTCATTTTGCTCCACTCATGCTCGAAAACTTCCCACTGCTGTGGAGCTGATAGGACTCAGAAGCTGCCGACGAGGCTGCCCAGGGTCACGACCGCAATCAGGGCCAGCATCGGGAAGGCGACCGTCATCATGAACATCTGGCCGTAGGACTGGCGGTGAGTCAGCTTGCAGATCGCCAGCAGGGTGATGACCGCGCCGGAGTGCGGCAAGGTGTCCATGCTGCCCGCCGCCAGCGCCGCTACGCGGTGCATCAGCTCCAGGTCGATGCCGGCATTGACGGCCATCTCGCGATAGGTCTCGCCCAGAGTCGACAGCGCAATGCTCATGCCGCCGGATGACGAGCCGGTGATGCCGGCCAGCACGTTGACCGCCACCGCTTCCGAGATCAGCGGGTTGGCCGGATACAGGCCGAGCACTGCCTCCTTGACCATCGCGAAGCCGGCCAGACTGGCGATCACCGCGCCATATCCCACCTCTGAGGCGGTATTGAAGACCGGCAGCATGGCACCGAAGCAGCCATTGTTGACGGTGATCTTCAGGTCGGCCCACTGCTTCCAGCGTGAAATGACCAGCCAGGTGGAGGCGAAGGCCAGCGCGATCAGGATCGACCACATGCCGGTGGCGCCCGCCGGATCAAGCTCCGGGAAGGCCTCGCTCAGGTAGGAGAAATCGATGCGCGGGAAGACAAGATAGGTCAGCAGGGCATTCAGGCCGATGACCATCACCAGCGGAATCAGCGCCGTGATCATGCCCATCTGTGCGGCGGGTGCCGGGGATTCCTCAAGCGCTTCATCCTTGTGGACACCGTAGCCTTCCCCCTGTGTCTGAGCCTTGCTGGCACGTCCCTTCAGCCACCAGGTACCCAGCCCCAGCATGATCAGGCCCGCGATGATGCCCAGGCCTGGCGCTGCAAAGCTGTTGGTCTGGAAGTAGGGGATCGGAATGGCGTTCTGGATGGCCGGCGTGCCGGGGAGTGCCGTCATGGTGAAGGTGAAGGAGCCGAGGGCGATGGCCGCGGGCAGCAGTCGCTTGGGCGTGCCAGTGCGCTGGAAGAGCTGTGCGCCAATCGGATAGACGGCGAAGGCGACCACGAACAGCGAGACGCCCCCATAGGTGAGCAGTGCACAGGCCAGGACCACGGTCAGGATCACATGGCGTGTCCCCAGGCGTTTGACCAGGCCTTCGGAGATGGCATGCGCGGCCCCGGAATCGGCCATCAGTTGACCGAACAGGGCGCCGAGGATGAACAGCGGGAAGAACTTGGCCAGATAGCCGCCCAGCTGACTCATGAAGGTCACGGTGTAGCTGGGAAGCAGGGCGGCTGCATCTCCTGACAGGACGACGGCGAGGGCGGCCATCAGAGGGGCGAGCAAGAGAACGGTGATACCGCGGTAGGCCAGGAACATCAGCAGCCCGAGCGATATCAGAATGGCAAGAATACTCATGGGGGTATCTCGTGGTTGGCGTTATCGTAGTCGTGGGTCGTCTGCCATTGACGACGGTTGTCCTGTTTACAGGTGCGTGGCCTGTTGTTTTTGCTATTTATTGGCTTATATACAGAGACATCCAGCACACTAGAGATTGTCTGACATGAGAACAATGCGCCTTAAGTGGCAGCAGCCGTGACACAAGGCATGGTGATATCTCAATATTTATACCGTTATCTATTTTAAGTTATAAATTTGACGCAACAAGCAGGTAGCCGTGAGGCAAGGGGGATTCGCCTCAAAAGTACGGCACTCTGAAAACAACCGTGAAATCAGAGTGCCGCAAATGTCGATCGTCCAGCCTGTTGGTCGCGAGATCCAACAGTGGTCACTGAGTCATACGTCGCCAGCAGCGATCTGGATGTCGCGCGGAGTCTTTCAATGACCTGCTGTTTGCTTGCTGCAGCATCTGGTCATGATGATCGCTGGCCCATGAGTCCCGTCAGTTACCTTTCCAGATACTGACGCCTGCTGCTGGAATCTGCTGTTCTCCCGCGAGATAACCGCTGGCAGATACCATGTTGTCCGGCAGCCAGCGCGGCTCGGGGGCATAGTTGAAGGCGAAGCTCAGCGGCCCGCGCCGCCGTAGACGCACCCCGTCGGGCAGGGCATGGGTGGTGATGCCGCAGGCCTGACACTCCGCCTGCAGCATCGCCACCAGACTGTCTTCACTCAACCAGGCGGTCAGATAGCTGACCCCGTGATGATGCAGGATGGCGGGTTCGCCATCCTCGAATCGCGTTACCACCTGTGCACTGGTGCGCTGATGATCGAGCAGGTCGCGCCAGCGCAGAGCATGACCGCGTGCGCCGTTGCTCAGGGTGACGGCCGGCTCGGCGCCTGGGCGCAGGCCATCGACTCGATCGACCGTGACGCCCGTCAGCTCGCTGAGTGCGCCGGGCGCCAGCTGCGCGGGTATCTGAAACTCCGGCGTGCGCGAGCCGGAGCGTGCGCCGATCACCACGCGACTGCCTGAATCGCGCGCCGCGCTCAGACGCGCCGCCAGTGCCTCATCGGCGATCACCTGACAGGGCAGCACGATCAACGAATAGCCAGTGAGCGCAGCGCGCGGTGAGACGATATCGACATCAAGCCCGAGACGCCGAAGCGCGCTGTACCAGCTCAGGTACAGCTCGAGCGGATTGAAGTTCTCGGCGTGGGGCTGGATCTGACAGGCCCAGATGGAGGCGTAATCGAACATCAGGGCGACAGGCGCCTGCTGGGCAGTCGTCGTGTCATGTTCCGCGAGTGTCGCCAGCTCATCGCGCACCTGCAAAAGCTCCGGCCAGGCCGAGGCGGGCGAGCCGTCCGGGCGCAGCAGGCCAGCGTGCATCTGCTCCTGGGCGAAGGGCGCCTGACGCCAGCGGAAGTAGGAGACGACCTCTGCGCCATGCGCGAAGGCTTCGTGGCTCCACAGTCGCACCATGCCGGGCAAGGGCGCGGCGTTGCTGATCGCCCAGTTGACCGGGCCCGGCTGCTGCTCCATCACCCACCAGCGGCCCTTGCACATGGCGCGGTAGAGGTCGTGATGAAAGCCGGCAAAGTCCGGATGACCTTGCTGGCGATAATGGGCCTTGGTGGCATCATCGTGGGCACCGCGCTCCAGAAAGCCCAGCGGGTAGCTGTCCCAGCTGGCGATATCCAGATCACGGGCGACATCGAAGTGATCGAATTCGGTGAACAGGCCCATGAAGTTGTGCACGATATCGCCGCTGACACCCGCGGCACGCAGGGTATCCACCTGCAGGCGGTTGTATTCGACCACCATGTCGGAGCAGAAGCGTCGATAATCGAGCACGATGGCCGGATGCGGTTCGGTCACGGTGCCGACGGGTGCCTCGACCTGGGAGAACTCGCTGACTTCCATGCTCCAGAACACCGTGCCCCAGGCCTCATTGAGCGCCTCGACCGTGCCATAGCGCGTCTCGAGCCATGCGGGGAAGCGGGCGCGGGCGGCCGCGGAGTAGCTGAGGATGGTGTCATGACAACCGTACTCGTTGTCGGTCTGCCAGGCGATGATCGCGGGATGGTTTGCGTAGCGCTCGCCCATCAGGCGCACGATGCGCTCACTCAAGGTACGAAACGTCGGCGAAGAGAAGCAGTAATGACGACGCGAGCCATAGCCACGCGTGTCGCCATTCTCATCGACGGCCAGAATTTCCGGGTGGGCATCCACCAGCCACTTGGGCGGTGTCGCCGTGGGCGTGCCCATCACGATCTTGAGACCGGCCGCCGCCAGAACCTCGACGGCCTCATCCAGCCACTCGAAGCGCAGGTCACCCGCGCTGGGTTCCAGGCGACTCCAGGCGAATTCGCCGATACGCACGACACGAATGCCGGCTTCCATCATGTCGCGAGCATCCTGCGGCCAGCGATCACGTGGCCAGTGTTCCGGGTAGTAACAAACACCGAGCTGCATGGGGTTCATCCTTGAAGCTGAAAATGGGGAGCGAGTGCCGCGCACGCCACCAAGGCCTGCGCGGCACGGGTCATGCCGCAACCGCCTGAAGGTGAATCAGGATCGCCTGGTCGGGGTCCAGCACCGGCAGGGCAAGGCCTTCACGCATCAGGTACTCACCGGAGACGACGACCGGCTCGCCGGCCTGTTGTCGGCTGATCCAGGCGGGCAGCTGCTTCATGCGTCGCTCCGGGTGCTCCGGAAGTTCCAGCAGCTCGAGCTGGTAGGCCGTGTCGGCTTGCAGGCCGGTCAGCGGCTGGGCGGCGGGCACAGCGTGGCGTGGCATGGCCAGCTGGCTGATGCTGAAAAGGGCCTGTTGGCCATCCTGACTGACCACGCCATGGGCATGCTGATGGTCATCCAGGCAATCCAGGCGCCAGCTGACACCGTTGTGCAGCAGGCCACGCAGCGCCTTGTAACTCGCTATCCAGCCGCGCAGCTCACTGCGCTCTGCCTGATCGAGCTGGCTGACATCCAGCTCCAGCCCCAGATGACCGAACAGTGCCGTGGAGGCGCGGAAGGCGAGCGTCGTGCGTCGCGAGGTGGTGTGAGCGTGTTGCGGCCCGATATGCGCGCCCAGAAGCTCCGGTGGCAGTACCCGACTGGCCCCGCGCTGGATGTGCGTGCGCTCGTGGGGGTCGTTGCAGTCAGATGTCCAGACGCGATGGGTGTGCCGCAGAATGCCGTGATCGGTGCGCGCGCCACCCGAGGCGCAGCTCTCGATCTCGATGCCGGGATGTGCCTTTCGCAGGCGGGCCAGCAACGAGTAGAGCGCGCTGACCTGAGCATCGGCGGCAGGCTTGCCTCGCCCTTCCTCCGACTGGCCGCCCGCGTGGGTCAGGTCGCGATTCATGTCCCATTTCAGATACTTGATCGGGTACTCACTGAGCAGCGCATCGAGGCGCGCAAACAGGTAGTCACAGACCTCGCGGCGGGTCAGGTCCAACACGCATTGATAACGTCCCAGCGGCTGCTCGCGCCCCTCCAGCCCGAGAATCCAGTCCGGATGGGTGCGGAAGAGTTCACTGTCCGGATTGACCATCTCGGGCTCGACCCACAGGCCGAATTCCATGCCGTGCGCGTGTACGGACTCGATCAGCGGCCCCAGTCCCTGCGGGTACTTGCCGGCATCCAGATACCAGTCGCCCAGGGCGGCGCGCTCGCCATCCCGGCCGACGAACCAGCCATCGTCGAGCACGAAACGCTCGGCACCCACCTCACCGGCGGCAACGACCAACTCTTGGAGGCGCGTCGCATCGTGATCGAAGTAGAGCGCTTCCCAGGTGTTGACGTGAACCGGACGCGGCTTGTCAGCCACCGGCCAGTCAAGGCGCGCGCGCAGGGTGCGATGCATGCGCTGGCTGGCGCCATTGATGCCCGTATCCGACCAGGCCATCACCACTTCCGGGGTGGTCACGCTGTCGCCGGCGGCCAACATCTGTTCGCCGGGCAGCAGCAGGGCGCCCATCTGCAATTGGGTGCTGCCATCGAATTGACGCTCGATCAGGGCGCGATGGTTGCCACTCCACGCCAGATGCGCGGTGATGACTTCGCCACGCTGCTCGCTGAAGCCTGGCGTGCCGGTGATCAGCGTCGGCACGCGTTGATGCGAGCTGCGCCCGCGACGGTTCTCGAGCGTGAAGGTGCCTTCGCTGAGACGATGACGCGTCTCGGTGAATTCCTGCACCCAGCGGCCACCGAAGCTCAGGCATTCCTCGAAGCGGACCGGCAGCGGCAGGCAGGCGGCCGCCAGCCATTCGAGCCGGTAGGGCGCTGAAGACTGATTGGTCAGGGTCGTCTGCTGACGCAATACGCCCTCGCGGGTGACGGTCAGCGCCAGCAGCACTTCCAGCTCACTCAGGCTGTCACGAAGCGTCAGGCGGGCGTGGGCGCCGGTGGCATCCGTCGAGCAGGCCACATCGCTCAGGCGCATCGCCGTCAGCCAGTCGCGGCCTTCGCGATCACCGATCAGCGCGGGATAGCCGGCAAAGCCGAGTCCGGCATCATTGAACAGGGTATTGGGCGGCAGCTGATCCAGGCTCGCCTGGGGCGTGGCGGCAGCGCTCATCAGGCGGTGCTGGTCCGGATTGATGGGCGCAATGCGCCCGAAATGGGCCAGCTTGAGCAGGCCATCGGCGAGATCCAGCTGCAGCTGGATGCCATCGGCACTCAGGCTCAACCACTGCTGATCGCTTGACCAGGTCGCGTCAGGCGCGGCCGACGGTCGGGAAGATGGGGCGTCTGCGGTCATCATGAGAGGTCCAGAAATAAAGAAAGATCAGAGACGGAATGGCAGTTGTCAGCCCAGCACCAGCGGTGGCTCTGCCAGTCCCTTGAAACCGTGTGCTGACAGGTCCAGCGCGAAGAGGTCACCGTCACCCGCCGCATGATCCGGCGTGGCCATGCCTTCATGCGCCGTGGTGATGTACAGCGTGCTCAGCCCCTCGCCACCGAACAGCGGGCACGAAGGCTGGCTGACCGGCAGCGCCACATGGGCGATTTCCTTGCCGTCGTGATCCAGCCTTGCCACGCGGCCGCCTCCCCAGAGCGCGATCCACATGTGGCCAGCGGCATCGATCACGGCGCCATCCGGGCCACCACCGGCCTCCCGCAGATCGGCCCAGACCTCAGGGGCGTTGTATTCACCTGCCGAGGTGAGTGGCCAGCCATCGGCGTCCAGCTGCCAGCGCATCACCTGACCGGTGACGGTGTCTGTGAAATAGGCGAAGCGGCCATCCGGCGAGAAGCACAGCGCATTGGGAATGGTCAGCCCCTCGAGCACGCGGGTCAGCTCACCGCGATGCAGCCGATAGAGGCTGCCGGCGCCGGTCTCGGCGTTGCAGCCCATGCTCGAGAGCCACAGACTGCCATGGCGATCCACCCGCGCATCATTGCTGCGCGTGGCCGGCATCGTGTCTGCCTCGAAGGGCATGACATCTTCCACGGCGCCGGTCTCGGGATTGAAGCGCGAGAGCATCCCCTGCGCGACCAGCAGGTAATCGCCGTCTTGGGTAACGGCTGCGTAGGAGGTGCGGCGCGCAAGCTGAGTGATGACGTGATCACTGCCGTCAGCGGCGGCGTGATGCAGCTCGCCGGCGAGAATGTTCAGCCAGCGCACCCGCGCAGGCAGGGTGTTCGTCGCGGGCGTCCAGCCCGGTCCTTCGCCCAGCTCGCAGCCACTGGCGACGAGGCGCCTGGCAGTGCCAAGGCATGGTGATGACGTCATCTGCTGCTCCTTTGCGATATCCGTGGGCTCTTTACGCTGTTCAGTCAGCCGCCTGCCATGCCGCGACCAGAGTGCGGGCCCGTTCGCCCACCTCAGCGGCGCTCAGGCCGGGCGTGTAGATGGCCGTGCCGAGGCCAGCGCCGTGGACACCCGCCGCGCGCCATTCGGCGAAGTTGTCACTGCCGATGCCGCCGACGGCATAAAGCTCGGTGTCCTTGGGCAGCACGGCCAGCATGGCCTTCATGTTGACGATGCCGACCTGAGTCGCCGGGAACAGCTTGAGACCCGAGGCGCCGGCAGCGAGGGCGGCGAAGGCTTCCGTCGGCGTGACGATGCCGGGCAGCGAGACCATCTCCAGCCGGCGACTTTCGCGGATGACATCGACATCGGCATTGGGCGAGACGATCAGACGGCCGCCGGCGGCGTGCACATCGCGCACCTGTTGCGGGGTCAGCACGGTGCCGGCGCCGATCAGGATCTTGCCGCCATGCGCGCGCTCGCAGTGCTCGACCAGCGCGGCGATGCTCTCCAGCGGTTGAGGAGAATTGAGCGGGACTTCGATACGGGTGATGCCGGCGGCGATGATCTCGTCGGCGATGGCGATGATGTCTTGCGGTGTCACACCGCGCAGTATGGCGACCAGAGGCAGGCTCATGGCGATCTCCAGAAATGGGGCTGTTTGAAGAGGAGCTCTTTGAATAAGGGCTGTGTGAAGTGAGGAGTGACGTGGCTCACTGGCTGGCAATGCCAGAAATGCTGAATCAATGGCTCACAGAGGCGCGATCCGATGACGACGCACGGGCCGATGACAAGCCACGGTCTGATGACGATGCCTGCGCGGATGATCGTGCACGCTGGATGCGGCCGAGCCCCGCCAGAATCATGTCGGCGTTGGCTGCAGTGGTGACCTGATAGCCCAGATGTTCCAGCGCGACCTGATAGCGCTGGCACAGCACGGCGTCGCCGATCAGGGTGATGGTGGCGTGGTCAGGTAGCTGCGCAGTGGCGCCCGCCAGCTCAAGCCCCAGCACCAGGCCTGACAGGCGTGCGCCGAGTACCGCCTTGCGAGCATCAGCCTCAGGCAGCGCCGTATCGAGCAGATCGCGGGCACGAATGCCGAACAGCTGCGCGGTGGTGCGCTCCGGGGCGGCAAGCGCCGTATCGATGCCCTCCAGATAGGCATCGCGCTGGGTGGCGTCGCTGAGATCTCCCGCGGCGACGGAGTGCTTGAGCACCGAATCCTGACTGAGCAGCTTGAAAAGCTCGCCGCTCATGAAGGTGCTGAAGCCGGTGATGGCGCCACTGGCGAGATGTGCCCACTTGGCGTGGGTGCCGGGTAGACACACCGCACCGCTGTAGTCGGGATGGGCGGCCACCAGGCCCGCCAGCTGGGTCTCCTCGCCACGCATGACATCGTAGCTCGGCTGTTGCTGACAGAGGCCCGGCACGATGGCGACGGCAAGGCGGCTGTCGCGGGTCGCGACATGGGTCAGCTGGTCGGAGAGTGCCCTCAGCACATCACGGGAAGGCGTCTTCTCCGTAGGCAACGGCAGGTAAGCCGCCTCCTGCCAGCCCTGACGCGCGCCGGCCATGCCACAGATCAGCACCGGCATGGGAGAGGTTGCATCGTCGGGCAGCCAATCATTGATCAGCACGCGCAGCACATCCTCGAACTCATCTGCCGCCAGTCCCAGCATGCCGCGGGCACTGCTGGCCTGAGCGATGACTGCATCGTCGCCATTGACGGCCCAGGCGCGCAGATTGCTGGAGCCCCAGTCGACGGCGATCCAGGCCGGCGTGACGCTGACGGCGCTCACACTCGGCCTCCGTCTACCACCATCGGCTGACCGGTCATCATGCGCGAGGCGCTGGAGGCCAGGAACAGGCACGGATTGATCATGTCCTCGACCGGAATGGCCTCTTTCAGACACTGCTGATCAATGCACTCGTTCAAGTCCTTGTCGTTGACCCACAGCTCGCGCTGACGCTCCGTCATCACCCAGCCCGGGATCAGGCAGTTGACGCGAATGGCGTCCGGGCCCAGCTCGCGCGCCAGTGCCTTGGTCATGCCCATGATGCCGGCCTTGGCGGTGACGTAGGTCGGGTAGCCGCCCAGTCCCAGCATGTAGCTGTTGGAGGACAGATTGATGATGGCGCCGCCACCCAGCGCGCGCATGTCGGGGGCGACGGCCTGGGCAGTGAAGAATTGCGGGCGCAGGTTGGTGGCGATGGATTCATCCCACTGTTCCACCGTCCACTCATCCAGCGTATGACGGGTGTCACGGGCGGCGTTGTTGACCAGTACGTTGATCAGGCCGTGGGCCTCACGCGCCTGAGCGACGGCGGCCTGCAGCGCCTCGATATCCTGGATGTTGCAGGGGATGAACAGCGGACGATTGGCGTAGCGAGCTTCCATGGCGTCACAGAATTCGCTGGCATCGGACAGGCCGACGAAGGCGACCTTGGCACCCTGGGCGAGGAAGCCTTCGGTCAGTGCGGCGCCGATGCCGGAGCCACCGCCGGTGATGAAGACGCTGGCACCCGCGAGGTCCGGGTAGCGAAAGTCGGCGAAGGCGGGGCGTTCAGGCGTGGATGATGCGGTAAGAGTCATGTCGAATCCTTCCTTGAGCGTGACAGGCCCTCGGCGGAAGGCCTGTCCTGGCATGGCGTCTGTGTTGTCAGTGTGTGCGTTGCGGCATGCTCAGCATTACCACTCGGCGACGGAGCCGTCTTCGTGGGTCCACAGCGGGTTGCGCCAGCGATGGCCGACCTTGGCACGCTCCTCGACGAAGGCCTCGTCGATCTCGACGCCCAGCCCCGGGCCCTGCGGAATGGCGCAGAAGCCGTCCTTGATCGCCAACGCATCCTTGTCGACCAGGTAATCCAGTACGTCGTTGTCCTTGTTGTAGTGGATTCCCATGCTCTGTTCCTGGATGAAAGCGTTGTGACACACCGCGTCCAGTTGCAGCGAGGCCGCCAGCGTCAGCGGGCCGAGCGGGCAGTGCGGGGCCAGCGCCACATCGTAGGCCGAGGCCAGGGTGGCGATCTTCAGGCCTTCGCTGATGCCGCCACAGTGGGAGAGATCGGGCTGGATGATGTCGACCATGCCGTCCGCCAGCAGATCACGGAACTGGAAGCGGGTGTGCAGGCGCTCGCCGGTGGCGATGGGCGTCGCGATGCCTTCGGCGATGTGCTTGAGGGACGGCAGGTGCTCAGGCGCGACCGGCTCCTCGATGAACATCGGGTGGAACTGCTCCAGCTCACGCAGCAACGCCTTGGCCATCGGGCGATGCACGCGACCATGGAAGTCGATGCCGATGCCGACATCCGGACCGACCGCATCACGAGCCTCGGCGACACGTGCCACGGCGTCATCGATCTTCTTGTGCGAATCGACGATCTGCATCTCCGGCGTGCCATTCATCTTGAAGGCGGTGAAGCCCTGATCGACCAGCGCCTTGGCGCCTGCGCCGACATCTGACGGGCGGTCACCGCCGGTCCAGGCGTACATGCGCATCTTGTCGCGTACCGGACCGCCGAGCAGCTGGTGCACGGGCACTCCCAGATCACGGCCCTTCAGGTCCCACAGCGCCTGATCGATGCCGGCGATGGCAGACATCAGGATCGGGCCGCCACGGTAGAAGCCCGCGCGGTACATCACGTTCCACAGGTGCTCGATATTGCGCGGGTCCTGACCGACCAGATAATCGGACAGCTCGTGCACGGCGGCCTCGACGGTCGCGGCGCGGCCCTCGATGACCGGTTCGCCCCAGCCATAGCAGCCTTCATCGGTCTCGATCTTGAGGAACAGCCAGCGCGGCGGAACTTGCCAGGTCTTGAGTCGGGTGATTTTCACGGATGCATCCTTGTTGAGAATGGGCGTTTGAACGAGGCTCAGCGCCAGGCGAAGCGAGTGGTGGAATCGGTCGTCATCGGCTGACGCCCGATCAGCATCAGAAGCGGCGGTGGCCCAGCTGCGGGTGGTCCGGTGAGAAGCCGAGATCGCGCGCTGCGGTCTCCAGTACCCGCTCGGCACAGGTGCGTGCCATCTCGGGCTGGCGCAGGCGAATGGCCTCCATCACCGCGCGGTGACGGTCGAGGCTGGCGCGATGATGGCTGTGATCATGCTGCTGCGCGGACTGCTGAGTACTGTGGATCAGTTGGCTGATGGAAGGGCGCAGCAGGCTGCCAAGCTGTGTCCATACCAGATTGTGCGTGGCGTGGTAGATGGCTTCGTGGAAGACGACATCGTGCTCGGCATGCGCCTCGCGCGAGCTGTCATTGGCGGTATTGACCATGCCTTCGAAGGCGCGCTCCAGGCGCGCGAGGTCCTGGGCATTGGCCTTCATCGCGGCCAGCGCACTGACATAGGGCTCGACGGAGAGGCGGAAGGCGTAGATCTCGCGCATCAGGTCCGGGTTGATACCGTCGAGACCGCTGACCCAATGGCTCATCAGCGGGTCCAGCAGCTGCCATTCGCTCATCTCGCGCACGATGGTGCCGCGCCCGGCGGTACGTTCCAGCAGCCCGGCGCTCACCAGCTGAGCCAGGGCGTTGCGAACACGGTTGCGGCTGGCGTCGAAGCGCTGGCAGAGGTCCAATTCACGCGGAAAGCTGTCACCGGGGCCGAAGCTGCCCGCGAGGATTTCCCGCGCCATGCAGGTGGCGATGGCCTCCATGCTGCGCGGGGTCGCGTCGTCCGCTGAGGCGCTGTCAGTGGCGAGCGCGGCTGTCGCCAGAGAGTCGGTCATTGAGATGCCTGTCGTGAGGAGATGGTCAGGTGAGTCACTGCATCGCACCGCCTTGGAGCCTGGCGCTGACGCATGAGGTTCCGAGCATCAGAATAAATGTCTGAACACACATTAATAAATGTCGGACATTTCAACAAGACGCAAATACTTCAACTTTGGTCGCGCGAGAAGGTAGTAAAAAGGAGTACGTCCACAACGAAAGGGGCCAGACACGATGTCTGGCCCCTGTCATGTCATGTGGCCTTTTGAAGCCGGGTCACATGCAAAGCGGGTCATAGGGAAGCGGGTCACATGCAAAACGCCATGACCGGGTCAAGCCGATGGCGGGTAGCGAGCCAGGTGGCCATTGAGGGTCAATTGCCATTCCTTGAGTGTCTGGGCACAGGAGAGATCGAGCAGCGTGACCTCCAGCGTCGCAGTGTCCTCCAGCGATGACAGCAGCGATGTCAGGGAATCGGCGGTGGGCGGCGAGGCAGTACCATTGGCTGGCGCCTCGAACAGTGGCTCATTGCCTTCAGGGCGGCGAGTCACTTTCTGCGCAGGCGAGATATCCCGACATTGATGGCCCATCACGATGAAGTTGCCCTCGCTGACGCGGAAGACACGCAACGGATAGAAGCAGGCATTCAGGTGCGGGCCAAGCTGAGCATCGAGTGGCGCAAGTTGCCTGTCGCCAGCGTCGCGTCGCGCGCCTCCCTTCCGGCTCAGGCGAAGATGGCACAGCGTGATGTGCTGCCCCATGGCGTCCTGACACTCACGGGCCAGCGCTTCGAGAGCGGCATCCAGCAGCGCGCGGGTGAAGCAGCCACTGTGGCTGTCGCGCCACCGGTTCGGGTCACGTTCTACCTGCTGCGGGCAGAGTCGATGCAGGGTGGGCGCCGGCGGTATCGGTTGCTCCGTCAGCACTTCACGCGCCGCCTGCAGCAACTCTGGCGGTAGATGGCCATGACGGTGCTCGATATCGCACAGCGCCTGGGCCTCACTGACACCGGTATGACGCACCAGCTCGATGACCTGCACGACCAGCGCCAGAGTGCTGGCAGCGAGCGACGTCTCGCCAAGCGACGTTGCAGCAATATCGGTAGAGGCCTGCTCCGCCTGTGGGATGTCTGTATTAGGAGGAGCAGAGGGAAGCTCAGAAGGAGGTGTTGTAGAGGTTTGCGACAGCTGCGATGACGCGTCAGCGTTGCCGTTTGCATGCGGCGCCAACCTGCTGCAGGCACCGAGCATGAACTGCTGGCTGGCACGCAGCAGGTCAGCTTCGGCGGGCGCCATCAGGGCGTCTTCCATCATGCGAGCACCGATCTCGACATGGCGACGCAGCAAGTGATACTGATCGAAATGCAGTTCATCGCGTGGTCGCAGCAGTGAGTCGGGCAGCGCCAGCTTGCCGATATCATGCAGCATGGCAACGCGCTCCAGCGTGGCGATTTCCTGGCGGTCCATCCCGAGTCGTGTCGCGATGGCGCTGACAAGATTGGCGGCCAGCCAGTCTTCTCCCGAGCGCTCGGGACAGCGTTCGTCGCGGATCATGCGCATCACCGACCCGAGCCTGTCTTCACCGCGCTGTTCAAGCTCATGCTCCAGCTGATTCATGCGCTGGCGCATCTGCAGCTGTCGCTCGCGATACTGGCGCAGGAAGGCGTAGCCAAAAGCCAGGCAAAGCATCAAGGTCACCAGCAGGGTGATCAGGAAGTGCCAACGCTCCAGCGCGTGCTTCTTCTTCATCAAGTCTGCGTGCGCCTGGAAGGCGGCTTCACTGATGTCATCGAGATAGACGCCGCTGGCGATGATCCACTGGAAGGGGGGATACAGGGCGGCGTAGGCGGTCTTGTCGACCTGCTCGGCGCCCGGGCGCTTGGGGAAGCGGTAATCGAAGTAGATACCACTGCCGTTCAAGACACCCTCGAGCTCGGTACGATACGGGAAGCGGCCACTGCTGTCCTGGTACTCGGTCGACAGCAGCTTGCCTTCGGTGTCGGGCAGCAGAGGATGGATCAAGCGGCGTGCATAGCCCTCACCGCCGGCCGGGTCCAGGATATCGTTGATCCAGACATAGCGGCTTTCCTCGCGCTCGATACTCGCGTGCAGAGACTGTCTCAGCTCATTGGCGACCAGAAAGGCCACCATCTTCGGGTCGATATGCACCAGTGCCCAGGGGGCAGGCTGCTGTCGACGATCAAGGCGTACAGCGCCGGGGCTGTCTTCCTCTTGCCCCAGAGGCACGGCAAACACCAGTCCGGCATCCGTGCCGCGCAGGAATTGTGCCTTGCGCATGCCCGCGTTGAGGCGCTGATTCAGCTCCTGATTCCACCAGTCAGGGTGGAGCGTGGTGGGGAGCTGCACGATGTCGATCCAGTCCGGGTTGATGCGCAGGTCCGGGAACTGGCGCAACAGTTCGGTGCTGACGAAGGAGCGATCACGACCACTCAGATGGCTGATGCCCAGTGACGGGGAGCGCATGGTGGTGATGAGAAGACGTTGCAGACGATGCTCGTAATCGCGATGTCGCGAGGCGATCATGCCCAGTGTCTGCTCCACCATCATGCTGGCCTGTTGACGCCGTTCCCTGGCGACCAGCATCTGGGTCGCCTGGGCCTGCAGAATGTCCTGTTCGCGACTCTGCGATTCTTGAAATACCAGCAGGCCGCCAAGCGAGATACAGGAAAGTGCGGTCAACCCCAGCCACAGGCGCAAGGGTTTGCCGAACGGACGCTGTCTGTCCGAGGAGCGAAGATCGGGCGGGCCGGTATCTGGCCCATGTCGAGAGAGATCACTATCCTTGATCATCGAGTCACGTCATCCATGAGTGATGCGGTGGCGCTGCGAAGGGCGATGATGGCACTGTTTCGAGCATAGCGGCTAGCGCAACACCCATGAGATGTCGTTTCAGGTATCGACGTCATCTAGCCAACGCTACGGTGTTGCCGTCCAGATGCCAAGTGAGAGTGCCCAACACTCCGTGAAGCCCCAGTTCAGGGCACTTGCGCGCTTTGCGTATCGCGCGATGTCTTGCGAGCAGGCGTTGAAAGGGGCATGATGAAGCTAGTTTTCTGTATGGCTTTCAAGAAGATATCTGTTATTTGTCTATGGCTGTCCAGAAGAGGCTCGCTAACATCTTGATTTGAGGCGCGCCGGTCGAGTGTTGAAGGTGTCGTGCATAAGCTGCAAGTCAAATTGTCGCTCATCGTCCTGCAGTGAACTCATAGCGTTGTCTTCTTGTTGTCGACAAGATCAAAAGTGGAAAATCGTGCATGAACCGACATGATGAAAAGATCATTGCCAGTGCTCGCAAGCAGCGTGCTCTCTTTGATGAGCTCGAAAAGGCGTTGGCGGAAGAGCTGAATGCGCTGGATCGCTCTTCTCAGCCTTCGCCCGCCGCTGAGCCGAACCACGATGCCGACGACGCGCGCGCTCAACAGCGTGAAGCGGAGTTCGTGGCGCGGCTCGAGAGTCTGATCGCGGAATTCGATCTCGATCGCGAGGCCGCCCAGACATGGCTGCGTGAGCTTGAGGCCTTCAAGGGAGACGCGGAGTCAGAGGAGTCAGCGTAAGCCTTAGTCTTGCCTGACGTCTCTTGCACTACGCCCTGAGCGACTCCTGAAATACGCCCTGAACTATCACCTGAGCTATGACCTGAGCTACGCAGATATGACGCTGCGTGTCGCGCTGGTCTGTTCAGGCCTGCAAGCGTGTAAGCGTGTAAGCCTGCAAGAACAACGCCCAGCACTTCTTTGAAGGCTGGGCGTTGTGCGTTTCTCGCTTGGCGCATCTGGATCCAATGGTTATCTAGCCCGATAGATTTTCTGACGTCTTGTTATTGGTTTACCAGCTTAGCGAATTATTGGCTTGCCGACGTATCTACGAGACCGCTTGCCTGTTTGACGGCAAGCTTCATTCGGCAACGCTCCCACCGGCCCTCGACCTCGGGTTTGGGCCTAGATCTCCTCCCAGATGGCTTCCTTCAATTCATCTGTCAGGCCTTGCAGGCGTTGCAGGCGCTTGACGGTATGTTCCTGCACATCACTGACGATCTCCGTCAGGCACTCCTTCGACTCGTGTGGGTCAACGAACCCGGTCGATAGCAGGCACTGGCCCATTTCCATGCTCTTGGTCTGCCACATGCGAATAAACTCGATTTCCTGCTCATATGCCTTGAGGCTCAGGGTCCACCATACCTGCTGACAACGCATCAAGGGGGCGAGGGGATGCACGAGGTCGTCTGGTCGATTCATCCAGGGCAGTGGGGTGCTGAACATGGCAGCGAAAGGCTGCATCGGTTGATTGGCGACTGGCATTCTGGACTCCTGTCTCATGGTATCTGATAGCTGATGAGTGCAAACCTTGGGGGAAATACCTGCGGGGCGGCTGGTGTTTGGCGTTATTGTGACCAATAGTGATAGTGGCTGGTGTCTAGTGGCACAGGCTTCGCAACCTGAGCTGAGTTGAGCATAGCTCCCTCTGCTGGAATGCGCGCGAGCATCCTGTGCTGTCCCCAGTCAACTCTGTTTTCAACAACTCTGGCTTCAACAACCCTGTCCTCAGACAACCCTGTGCCCAGATGATGAATTGCGTGAGGTCACCGACTAGGAGGCGATCATGATCAATGAAGTCAAATCCGTACTGGCAGCATTCTTTGGTGTCCAGAAGGAGGCCAATCGCAAGCGTGATTTCGAGCACGGCCATGCGCTGGACTTTCTGGTGGTGGGACTGGTGATGGCCGCACTGCTTGTGGGAGGGATGGCGCTGCTGTCCACGGTCGTCGCCGGCTGATGAGCCGCTCAGGCGACAGAGACGAAACGTCAGGCAAGACTCTCCAGATACGAAATATTTGGCACGAAAAAGCCCCCGCCCAGGAGACCATCCTCGACGGGGGCTTTTGCTTGGTTCACTCGGCTGCGATTGCCTTCTATCCCGCGTCTGTTCGCAGGCAGAAACCGTGAGTGATCAAGAGCGGGCGATCAACGACGCGCGAACAGCGGCGTCTTCTGATCGACACCGGTCTGGTAGCTGACGCTGAACGAGCTCAGCGCATGCAAGGCATCTTCCACGTACTGATCATCACGCAGAGCAAAGGCACTGATGCCGCAACGGCTCATGTAGTGGAGTTGATCCACCAGCACGTCACCGATGGCGCGAATCTCACCCTGGTAGCCGAAGCGCTCGCGCATCAGGCGGGCGATGGTGTAACCGCGGCCATCATTGAAGTTCGGGAAGTCGACCGCCAGCAGCGGTGCGTCCGCCAGTGCCTTGCCCAGTTCCGGCGTGAGCTCGGTGTCACTGGCAAGCCAGGGCGCCAGATGATCAGAGCCTTCGCCGGCGGCGACCAGTGCCTGCCATTCTGCCAGCGGCAGCAGGGCGGGTTGCTGATAGCTCGGCAGATTGCCGTCTTCATCCTGACGCACGACCTGCCAGGCATCTTCGCTCACCAGCTGATTCTGACGGATGACGCCACCCTGGCGCTGATCGGTCAATTCACGTGCTGATGTCATTTCTGCAGTCACCTCAGGCATAGACCCGCTCCTTGAACGGCTTCATGCCGATGCGGTGGTAGGTATCGACGAAGACTTCATCTTCCAGACGCTGCTCGACGTACACCTGCAGCACCTTGTCGATGACGTTCGGCATGTCTTCGGCATTGAAGGACGGGCCGAGGATCTTGCCGAGCGTGGCGTTGTCGTCGCTGCGTCCGCCCAGCGAGACCTGGTAGAACTCCTGGCCTTTCTTGTCGACACCGAGGATACCGATGTTGCCGACGTGGTGATGGCCACAGGCGTTCATGCAGCCCGAGATGTTCAGGTCCAGCGGGCCGAGGTCGTAGAGGAAGTCGAGGTCTTCGAAGCGGTCCTGCAGTGCCTGAGCGATGGGAATCGACTTGGCATTGGCCAGCGAGCAGAAATCGCCACCCGGGCAGCAGATCATGTCCGCCAGCGTGCCCACGGTCGGGTTGGCCATGCCGAGTTCTTCCAGCGCCTTCCAGAGTGTCTCGAGTTCATCAACCGGCACGTCAGACAGCACCAGGTTCTGCTCGTGCGTCACGCGCAGTTCACCGAAGCCGTACTGCTCCGCGAGGTCAGCCACGGCGTCCATCTGGTCGGCGGTGACGTCACCCGGGGCCAGTTCACGGCGCTTGAGCGACAGGGTGACGGCCTTGTAGCCCGGCACCTTGTGGCCGACGACGTTGTTGGTCACGAAACGCGCGAAGGCACGGTTCTCGCGGCGCAGGGTCTCGTAGGCCTCGATGGCCTCGGCGCTGACTTCACGGCGCTCAGGCTCGGGGAAGTAGCTGGTCGCCTTGGTGACGGCGGAGTCGGTCAGGGTTTCCGGGCCATCCTTGATGTGTGCCCATTCTTCCTCGACGCGACGACGGAATTCCTCGATTCCCAGTGCCTTGACCAGGATCTTGATGCGCGCCTTGTACTTGTTGTCGCGACGGCCCCACTGGTTGTAGACACGCACGATGGCGTCCAGATAGGTCAGCAGGTGCTGCCAGTCGAGATCTTCGCGCACGATGTCGCCGACCATCGGCGTACGGCCGAGACCGCCACCCGCCAGGATGGTGGCCTTGACACTGCCATCGTCGGCGCGGTTGAGGCGAATGCCGATATCGTGGACCTGGATGGCAGCACGGTCGGCGCTGGCACCGGTAACGGCAATCTTGAACTTGCGCGGCAGATAGGCAAATTCCGGGTGAAGCGTCGACCACTGACGGATTAGCTCACACCACGGACGCGGATCGACGGTCTCGTCTTCCGCGATACCGGCGAACTGGTCAGTCGTGGTATTGCGGATGCAGTTGCCACTGGTCTGGATCGCATGCATCTCGACCTGAGCCAGTTCGGCGAGAATCGCCGGGACATCTTCCAGCTTCGGCCAGTTCAGCTGCAGATTCTGGCGAGTCGTGAAGTGTCCATAGGAACGGTCATAACGGCGGCTGATGGCCGCCATGGCGCGCAGCTGAACAGCGCTCAACATGCCGTAGGGAATGGCGATACGCAGCATCGGGGCATGACGCTGGATGTATAGCCCGTTCTGCAGGCGCAGAGGGCGGAATTCTTCATCTCCCAGACGGCCCGCCAGATAGCGATCCATCTGGTCCTTGAACTGAGCTACCCGCTCGTCGACCAGTGTCTGGTCGTAGGTGTCATAGCGATACATGTCAGGGGTGTCCTGCGGTCGGGCATCAGATGATCATCCACTGATGCGAATCTTGTTGATGCTGGAGCCACCATACCCTCTATTCTTTATTCTTTAAAAGAATAAATCCTCATAGTTTTCGATGATGACGTTATTAAGAAGGGCGCGTTGAGTTTGCCTACCAGCAGCGAAAAAGAAAAGACCAGACGCCTGAGGGGGAGTCTGGCCATGATCCGTCGTCTGACGACAGGCAAAGCCATGGGAAAGCCCCGGGCTTGCGCAGAATAGATGACATCAGCCCATGTCGTTGCCTGTCCTTGGTGTGGTTCTGACAGGTTTGAGCAAGCTCACGCGCGCATCGGCATTGGTGGTAAAGCGCGCCTCAAAGGCCTGCTGCGGCATCGGGCGCCCGAACAGAAAGCCTTGGAAGGCACGAACCCGCATGGCCTTGAAGATCTCGGCTTGACCACGCTCCTCGACCCCCTCAACAACGACGTGCATGCCGAGTGATTGCGCCATAGCGACGATGACCCGCGCCAACTCCCTGTCTCGGCGGCTGGTCTCGACATTCATGACAAAGGAGCGATCGATCTTCAAGATGCCAAAAGGCAGATCATGCAGATAGGAAAGGCATGAGAAGCCTGTCCCGAAATCATCCAGCGAGAGGTTGACACCCAATTTACGTATGGCCTTCAGTTGATGACGCAGGCTGTCTTTACTGTCGAGCATCAGGTTCTCGGTGACCTCGATCACCAGTTGCGACGGATGAATCGGGTAGCGTTCGAGCAGTGATTCGAGCTGATGCAGCATGCCTTGATCTCTGAACTGGATGACGGAGGCATTGACGGACAGGTAGCGCTCTTCGATGCCGAGTTTGCGCCATTCACACAGTATGATGGCAGCCTCTTCCAATACCCAGTTACCGATATCGACGATCTGGCCGGTCTTCTCGGCTGCCGAGATGAACTCATTGGGTGGCACCAGGCCAAGCTCAGGATGTTCAAGGCGAATCAGTGCCTCCGCGCCCAGCAGTTCCGGAGCCTCCAGATCCGGACTGTCTGCACGGAAGATGGGTTGTAGATGAAGGCGGAACCAGCCCATGGTCAAGGCTTCGCGAATCATGCGCTCCTTCAGAAACAAGGGCTCACCATCTTCCAGCGCACTATCGCGGACACAGGTACGGTATTGATTGCCCCCTTTATGCTTGATATCCACCACGGTGAGCTCAAGCAGACGCATCAGGCGACTGGGACTCTCATCGTGTGCTTGGGCCTCCAGGCCTGCCATGCTCAGGCTGAGATTGATAGGTTCACCAGCCTTGAGCAGCGGGTTGGAGAAAGCGATTTGAATTCGGTGCACAAGAGCGCTTAACTCATTGATATCGCAGGTCATGACGAATTCATCACCACCGGTACGCCCAATCCAGGTGGGGTTGCACTCCTTGAGCCGTGTACCAGCTTCCTTCAACAGCAGGTCGCCATCCATCGGCCCCAGATGGTGATTGATGCTATGGAATCGATCGATATTGACCAGAAGCAAGCCAAAGACAGCATCGCGTGCGATCAGTTGCTGCAGGTGTTGATTGAGTGACAAGCGGTTGGGCAGCTGGGTCAAGGGGTCAGTCAGCTCATGCTCCAACAGTCGCTGCTGGGTCAGGGTCAGTTCGGTGATGTCCGTCAGCAGCATCATGGTACCCCGAGTCTGGTCACCCTTGGCGGAAGGGATGACCACTTGAACCTGACGATCTTCCTGGTGCTGACATTTCAAGGTCATTACCAGATCATCGCAGGCATTACCCAGTCGCAAGGCCGTACTGATGCGATGGATGTGATTGCCATTCTGGCTGCTGATAAGCGCATGGCAGGGCGTGCCGACAAGGTGTTCACGTGCCCAGCCGGTCACCTCCAGCATCAGCTGACTGGCATCCTGCACGACTCCCTTGCCATCAACTACCAGAAGCAAGGCGGGGGTGTCACGATAGAAGTGCTGATAGCGCTCCTCATTGTCACGCAGCGCTTCCATCATGTTGAAGATGCGCTCCCCCAGCTTGTTCAACTGCACGATGACCCTGTTGATCTCGCGTGAGCGGGCAAAAGGGATTCTCTGGTAACTGGCTTGCTGGCCCTCAAGCTGGCGCATGCGACTCACTGCCGTGTTCAAGGGATCCATCACGTAGCGCTTCAACTGCCAGGAAATCATCAATAGCACCGACAGGATGATGGACAGGGCAATTGCGAGCAGGATGGCACCACCCTGGTAGCGAGCGGAAAGTAACGGCGCATTGGTGCTTTCCAGCTCCAGCCTGCCAACGGCTTGCTTGACCAGCGAATTCTGATAGACAAGATGCTCCGAATGAGTGACAGGGCTCAATGCTGTTCCGCTCTTGGCAATCTCTTCGACAAGTTCTCCTTCATGATTGAAGTAGCGTACCGCATGGACGCTATCGTGATGGCTGAGAGATTCGAGGTAGGCATGGACCCTCTCGTCGTCGAAGTTCCAGATGGCATCCGGCATGGACAGTGCCACGATTTTCATCATCTCTTGATGGTCATCGTGCATGTGCTTTGTGGCCTCACTGGAATAAAAGGAATAACTCACGACTCCACTGATGGCACAGATGGTGAAAACAAGAGGGGCAAGTATCCGCAGTATGCGCCATCTGAGTGGTGCCGAATTTTCCTCACCCTTGTCAGTCATCGCTTGGGGAGTCTTGATGAGTGTCGAGTCATCATTCATGAGACTGCACCTCTTTGATGGTGGCTGCCAGAGGTGTGCGGCTTACAGCGTCAGAAGGGGAGGTCTGGCGTGGCGATACTGGCAGGAAAGGCGCGGCGCTGTCTGGCAGTGTCGACACTATGTCTACCAGCTGCCCCATTGGTTTCAATGCAAGTACTTCCAGCGGGATCTCATCGAGATAAGAGCCGGGGTCAGCACTCGTGGCAAGCCCCATGGTGTAGTAGCGAGTTCCGATATCTTCAGGTGTGATCACCTCTTGCTGAACAGCTGCCAGCAATACCAGTGACCAGGCAGCGGCCAAGGCATCGCCACCCGCACTGACCTCCATTTCACCCGAACGAAGACGACCAACCCCTTCACGTGTCCAGCCCATGCCAGCAACAAGCACATCGTCGCCTGGGCGTAAGCCATTGAGTTTCAAGGCGTCAATCGCCGCGATCGCCATCAGGTCACTGGCTGCCCAGATGACTCGCAATGGCACGCTGCCGTCCTGACGTTTCACATAGCGATCCACCACTCTGAACGCATCTTCATAGTTCCAATTGGCTTGAAATGTTCTGTCCATGGAGAGGTAGGGGGCTTTGCGCAGGGCATCCTGCATCCCGCGCAACCTCAGACGAGTCGCTTCATCGTGTTGTCCACCCACAAGAGCAATCCCCCTACCCTCAGCTTCGCCGTGCAATCTGTGATGACGATCGATGAGTGCCTGCATGGTGTCATGTCCGCCTTGTTGATGATCAGGCGAGACACTGCCTAACCAGTGGGCATGGCGGCCAAGAGGGTTGCCCTCAGCCTTGTGCTGCTCAGGAGACAGGTTGTTCAGTACTACCATTACCGGCACCCCAGTGGCGTCACTGGTGGCCAGCAGCGGAATGGCAAGGCCATGATTATTGGTGATGATCAGCAAGTCAGGGGGATCCTGGCGTGTCATCACCTGCGTGCCCAAGCGAATGAATTCATCGGTATTGCGCTTGGCACTGACGACTTCCAATGTCATCCCCAGTGAGGCAGCGGTGGTGGAGGCTGACTTGATCATCTGTGCCCAGAAGGTTTCCGTGGCATGGCCAGGGTTCAGGAAGACGACTTGCTTGATGGACCTGATGGTCTCGGTCTCGGCCTGAACCATCATGGGCGTGAATACCAGAGCGGCAACGATGCCTGTCCTGACTCGCTCAAGGCAATGCTCCATGGAGAGCAGGCGTGTCAGTCTCATGATGACTCCGCGATTCAGGTATCGTGCCGAGTGCCAGTAGCGATGAAAGCCGTCCTGCGGCCTGTCCTTGATCGTCCTCATTGGGGGGGGGGCATGAGTTCGCTGGAACGTGCAATCTTCTTCAAGGCGGAGGGGGCATGAGGACTCAACCTGGAGGCTTGATCCTGGTGGGTAATCATCTGAGTCAATACTGTGATTGGATCAAACACATAGACATCACGTGAATCCTGCAATCCGAAGGCGGCGAAATCTGCGGTTTGCCAATCAGGATTTGCCAGAAGAGGGCCGTAAAGTTCCACATTGTCATGCGTGATGGCGCTCATCGGGAAGTTGACGGATCTGGGGGCCCATTCCTCGATATCGGCATGATCTCGCGCCATTACCATCGCCCACGCCCCCGCCATGAAATGCCCACCGTCCGTCAACAGCATACGGCGGTTTGACACCATGCTGATGCCTTCCGGCGACCAGTTGAGCCCCGCCACCAGTACATCCACGCCTGGCGTGAGGCCCGCAGACTCAAGCGCAAGAATGGCACCCTCGGCCATGGCATCGTTCGCCGCCCAGACCAGGTCATTGCCCAAGCTTGAGCGACTGGCCCACTTGAGATATTGCCCAGTAAGACGTTTGGCATCCCGGGTATTCCAGCGCGCCTCGAGAATGCGGTCTATCTGGACGGCCTTGTCCTGGGCAAAGCCGGCTACCATCCCGGCATTTCGTGCAATCGAGGCCGGAGTTCGGGTATCGCCGATCAAGGCAAGTCCATGCAATTGACCAGTGGGCGAGCCTTCTCGCGCCACCTTGATCAGCTGGGTCGCCATGCGTTTGCCCGCGGTATGATTGTCCGGGATGACGCTACCGATCCAGGAGGGGTGGATAGTCCCCGGGGAGCCATGTGTCAGCGCCTGCTCACGGGTCAGCCCGTTCAGCAGCATCACGACATGGGTGTCGTGATTATCCGCAATCGTCAACAATTCGGAGGCAGCCTGCTCTTCATTGACCAGCACGAGATAATCAGGTGAAGCAGGGCTCTCCAATGCCTGAATCGCGAGCTTCTTGAGCAGATAGGGGTTGCGCTCGGCGTAGACGACTTCCAGTGTGATATTCAGATCAAGGGCAGCCGCCTGCATGGTGTCGGTCACCATGTCCCAGAAGCGTTCGCCACGGAGTCCGGGATTCACGAAGGTGGCGGTAAGCGTTTGTCTTGAGACTGCCGCCTGCGTGCCACGGTTCATCAATCGGCCAGCAGTGTCAGCTGAGGGCTGAATGTCGAGGGGAGTCAGGGGTGCGTCAGTCGTTGCGACATTGACAATGGAAAGGTTGAGAGCCGGCAGGGCGGAGGTGGAGGAGGCATTGGTCAGCCCGCTGATCGCCAGGCAGCAACACAGCGCAAAGAGTCTTTGCGTACCGTATTGTGGCTGTCTTGCCCTGACGGTTGAAACTGACATGGCACTCTCCCTATTACATGATCTTACAATGCAATCAGGATACGCTAATGAGAACACCATGATCTGTCTTCAGCAAGGCAGCCGTTCACCAAACTTCAACGATTGAGCGGCACATATCATCGTGTTCGCGATATATGCCATGGTCTGCAGAAATAGAGACATTAGAAGCCACTGGGAGACGCAACAGGGGAGCACAAGAGCCCCTGAAAGGAAAAGAGTCCGAAGTAGCCAAGCACTCTCAAAGACGCAAGGTCTGCCACGACCTACGCTGCCAGATAAGCCCGAAGACGAGCGAGTTGAGCAGGCGATAGGCGAGCTGTATCGCCCAGATGGCGACGAGGCCACCTTCCTGATGGACGCCCCACCACCAGGCTGCGGGCAGAAAGATCAGCCACTGCAGGCTCAAGGTGGCAAGCATCACGGTGCGATGGGCGCCGGCGCCCAGCAGTGCCTGGGCCAGCACGATGGCGGTGCAGTCGAGCACGATCATGGCGGCTGTCATCTGCAGCGGCAGCAGCCCTAGCTCGATCAATGGCGGGCGATGCAGGAACAGCCCGAGCACGCTCTGGGGCGCGGCCCACAGCGGCAAGCCCAGCAACAGCAGACACGGCAGTGCCACGCGCACGGTGTCCCACCCCCAGCGATGGGCCTCTTCATGCTCGCCGCTGCCCAGGGCCTGGCCCACCAGACTCATGGCGGCAAGCCCGAGCCCGACTCCGGGCAATATCAGCAGCAGGGAGAGATTCACCAGCACATGGCCGACCGCGACACTGGCCGCATCGATCTGACCGAGTATCCAGAACAGCATCGCGTAGCCCGCCGCGAACCATAGCTGTTGAAAGGAGTGGGGCACCGCCAGCTTGAGCAGCGTCAGGTAATGCGTCATCGGTGGCCAGGCGTGCAGGACACCGTGCAGACTGCGCTCGCCCAGCGTCGCCTTGATCCACAGCGCCAATGCGACCAGCAGGGACAGTGTCGTACCGGCCCCGGCGCCATCGGCGCCCATCTGCGGGGCGCCGAACAGACCGTGGATCAGAATGATGCTGAGCACGACATTGACCGACTGGGTGATCAACATGATGCGCAGATAGATGCCGGTGCGCTGCAGGCCATTCCAGAAGCCTCGGAAGCAGAACGCCATGGCGACCGGTATCAGCCCCAGCACGCGCCATTGGAAATACGAGGCGGCGGTTTCATGCACGCCGGGCTGGTCATTGATCAGCGACAGCAGCGGCTCAGCCCAGTGATGGCAGGCGAGGGTGACGGGGATGCCGATCGACAACGCGAGCACCAGACCGGCATTCAGGCCTTCACCACAACGCTCCGGCGCTTCCTCGCCCAGGCGTCGCGAGGTCTGGGCCTGGACGGCGGAAGACAGCCCGAAGATCAGCGCCGTGACCATGAACATGGCATAGCCACCGATCCCCACACCGGCCAGCGCCGTCTCGCCCAGACTGCCGACCAGTGCCGCGTCGATCAGGTTGAGCAGACTCTGCGACAGCATCGCCCCGATGATCGGCAGCGCCAGCTTCAGAATTCGTGTGTTGCGCGCAAGATCCCCCAGCATCAGACGCTCCCACGCGGGGAGTCGGAAAGGTGAGAAGAGCAGGAAGAGTCAAATGCCTCGAAGGCGGCTGACAAGCGGGAAACCAGGGAACTGGGCTGCGATAAACGGAACAGCGAGAAACCGAGCAGTGATAGACAGGACAGGGACAAACAGGAGAGCGATAAACAAAGCAGTGACAACGGCAGCACGGGCGACTCACGACAGCAGACAAGGAAGAGCGCCATGATAGCGCGCTCGGCAAACTGAAGACATCGCCTCTCAGACGACAGCGCGCCCCACCTCCTGAGAGGTGAGGCGCGTGGAGCTGTCATTGGCTGCATCAACCGGCGGGGCGGCTGATGGAGGGGATCAATCGGCGTCGGGATCGTAGCTCAGCACCGGCGACAGCCAGCGTTCCATCTCGGAAAGCTCCATTGCCTTGCGGCTCGCCAGGGACTGCACCTGATCGCGTGTGATCTTGCCGGTGGAGAAGTACTTCGACTCCGGGTGCGCGAAGTACCAGCCAGACACGGCGGCCGCCGGCCACATGGCAAAGCTCTCGGTCAGCACCATGCCGGCATGCGTCTCCGGTTCGAGCATGCGGAACAGCGTGGCCTTCTCGGTGTGGTCCGGACAGGCCGGATAGCCGGGTGCGGGGCGAATGCCGCGATACTTCTCGGCGATCAATGCCTCGTTGTCGAGCACTTCCTGGCTATCGTAGCCCCAGAACTCCTTGCGCACGCGCTCGTGCAGGCGCTCGGCGAAGGCTTCGGCGAGACGGTCCGCCAGCGCCTTGACCATGATGGCGTTGTAATCATCGCCAGCCGCCTCGTAGTCCCCGGCCAGTTCATCCGCGCCATGTCCGGTGGTCACGGCGAAGCCACCGATCCAGTCCGGCTTGCCACTGTCACGCGGGGCGATGAAGTCGGCGAGACTGTGACAGACGCCATCACGATTCTTGGTCATCTGCTGACGGATGTGATGCAGGCGCTCGACGACCTGGGTGCGTGACTCATCGGCGTAGACTTCCAGGGTGTCGTCGTCGACACAGTTGGCCGGCCAGAAGCCGATCACGCCACGTGCCAACAGCACCTTGTCATCGATCAGCTTGCGCAGCATCACCCTGGCATCGGCAAACAGCGAACGCGCCGCTTCCCCGACCGTCTCATCCTGCAGAATCTTCGGGTACTTGCCCGCCAGCTGCCAGCTCATGAAGAAGGGCGTCCAGTCGATGCGCTCGACCAGTTCATTCAGATCGTAGTCATCGAAGACCTTGAGGCCGGTGAAGCTGGGGGCCGGCGGGGTGTAATGCTCCCAGTCCGGCTGGAAACGGCGCTTGCGCGCCTCGCGGTAGTCGAGGTCCGCGGCCTTGGGGCGGCGCTTGGCATTGCGTTCGCGCACCACGGCGTACTCGGTGCGAATCTGATCGACATAGGCTGCCTTGAGTTCCGGCGACAGCAGGCGCGAGGCCACGCCCACCGCGCGCGAGGCGTCGGTGACATAGATGACCGGCTGATCATACTGCGGTTCGATCTTGACTGCGGTGTGTGCCTTGGACGTGGTCGCACCACCGATCAGCAGCGGCAATTCAAATCCACGGCGCTGCATCTCCCTGGCGACATTGACCATCTCGTCCAGCGACGGCGTGATCAGCCCGGAAAGCCCGATGATATCGGCCTTCTCGTCGATGGCGGTCTGCAGGATCTTCTCCGCCGGCACCATCACTCCCAGGTCGATCACCTCATAGTTGTTGCACTGAAGCACCACGCCGACGATGTTCTTGCCGATGTCGTGGACATCGCCCTTGACGGTTGCCATGACGATCTTGCCCTTGGCCTGGGTCTCGCCGCTCTTCTCGGCCTCGATGAAGGGGATCAGGTGGGCGACCGCCTGCTTCATGACGCGCGCCGACTTCACCACCTGGGGCAGGAACATCTTGCCCGCGCCGAACAGGTCGCCGACCACATTCATGCCGTCCATCAACGGCCCTTCGATGACCTCGATGGGTCGGGCTGCCTGCAGGCGCGCCTCTTCGGTATCTTCCTCGATATGGACGGTGATGCCCTTGACCAGCGCGTGCTCGATACGCTTGTTGACCGACCAGCTGCGCCATTCGAGGTCCTCCTTCTTCTCACCGCTGCTGCCATCGCCCTTGTACTTGTCGGCGATGTCGAGCAAGCGCTCGGTGCTGTCATCGCGGCGGTTGAGCACCACGTCCTCGACGGCGTCGCGCAGCTCCCCGGGCAGGTCATCGTAGAGCGCCAGCTGGCCGGCGTTGACGATGCCCATGCTCAAGCCCGCCTGGATGGCGTGATAGAGGAATACCGAGTGGATTGCCTCGCGGACCGGATTGTTGCCACGGAACGAGAAGGACACGTTGGAGACACCACCCGAAATCATCGCGTGGGGCAGGTTGTCATGAATCCAGCGCGTGGCCTCGATGAAATCGACCCCGTAGTTGTTATGCTCCTCGATGCCGGTGGCGATGGCGAAGATGTTGGGGTCAAAGATGATGTCCTCGGCCGGGAAGCCGATGTCATCGACCAGCATCCGGTAGGCGCGCTCGCAGATCTCGATCTTGCGCTGATAGGTATCGGCCTGGCCGACATCATCGAAGGCCATGACCACCACGGCGGCGCCGTGACGGCGACAGATCTGCGCCTGCTGCCGGAAGCTTTCCTCGCCTTCCTTGAGCGAGATGGAATTGACCACCGCCTTGCCCTGGATGCACTTGAGCCCCGCCTCGATGATGTCCCACTTCGAGGAGTCGACCATGATCGGCACGCGCGAGATGTCCGGCTCCGAGGCGATCAGGTTCAGGAAGCGCACCATGGCCTCCTGTGACTCCAGCATGCCCTCATCCATGTTGACGTCGATGACCTGGGCGCCGTTCTCGACCTGCTCGAGGGCCACTTCCAGCGCGGTGGTGTAGTCCTCTTCCTTGATCAGGCGACGAAAGCGCGCGGAGCCGGTGACATTGGTGCGCTCACCGACATTGACGAACAGCGAGTCCGGCTGGATGTTGAAGGGCTCAAGCCCCGACAGGCGGCAGGCCGGCGCGATCTCCGGCACCTTGCGCGGCGGGTACTGGGCCACCACGCGCTTGACCGCCTGGATGTGCTCTGGGGTGGAGCCACAGCAGCCGCCGATGATGTTGAGCAGGCCCGCCGCGGCGAAGGAGCCGATGATCTCGGCCATCTCGTCCGGGGTCTGGTCGTACTCGCCGAATTCGTTGGGCAGGCCGGCGTTGGGGTGCGCGGAGACGAAGGTATCGGCCTTCTCGGACAGCTCACGCAGATAGGGGCGTAGCTCCTCGGCGCCCAGCGCGCAGTTGAGGCCGATGCTCAGCGGACGTGCGTGACGCACCGAGTTCCAGAAGGCTTCAGTGGTCTGGCCGGACAGCGTACGTCCCGAGGCATCGGTGATGGTGCCGGAAATCATCACCGGCAGGCGCGGATGGCCTTCGTCGAACAGCTCCTCGAGGGCGTAGATCGCCGCCTTGGCATTCAAGGTGTCGAAGATGGTCTCGATCAGGATCAGGTCCGCGCCGCCCTCGAAGAGCGCCAATGCGGCCTCGCGGTAGTTGTCGCGCAGGATATCGAAGGTGACGTTGCGCTTGGCGGGGTCATTCACGTCCGGCGAGATGGAGCAGGTGCGGCTGGTCGGGCCAAGCACCCCGGCGACGAAGCGCGGGATGCCGGTCTCGGCGGCCACGGCGTCCGCCGTCTTGCGCGCCAGGCGTGCCGATTCGAGATTGATCTCGTGGACCAGTGCCTGCATGCCGTAATCGGACTGCGACAGCTGAGTGGCATTGAAGGTGTTGGTCTCGACGATATCAGCGCCGGCCTCGAAGTAGGCGCGGTGGATCGCCTCGACGATGTCCGGCCGGGTCAGCGCCAGCAGGTCGTTGTTGCCCTTGATGTCGCTGGGCCAGTCGGCGAAGCGCTCACCGCGGAAGTCTTCTTCCTCCAGCCCGTAGCTCTGCAACATGGTGCCCATGCCGCCATCGAGGATCAGGATGCGCTCCTGCAGCGCCTGGCTCAGCGCGTCGGGCAGGGGCAGAGAATAGGGTACAGGGGATAGGGCTTGCGCCATGACGGACTCCAGCGTGCGTGACCTGTCGCGTTGTCTCCCGAGCGTGTAACTCTCTTTACCAGGCCAGTACTTTGCCAACCCAGTACTTTGCCAAGCCAGTACCTTCTGAGCCCAGCACCTTGCCGAGAAAGTCACACGCCACAGGCGCGAACTCATTGCTATTGAGAGGCGCTGGCGAGGGATCTGCTCACGAAATCCCCGCCTAGCCAGTTTGGGATATCGTATCAGACTGCAGAATCGTCACGATGAGCATGATTCATGCGCAACATGAGTCAGCCAGGAGTGCCCGCAAGGGAGTGGCTGCGCGCAGGACACCAAACCCGAGTGATTTGCTCAGGATTGCGAGTGCAGCAGGTTTTCCTTAACATGGAGCCATTAGTCACCTGACATCAAGAGAGTCTCTGCGCCATGAGTGAGAGCATCCAGATTACCGATAGCGCCCAGGAGTATCTTGCCGAGCTGCTCGAGAAGCAGAACGTCGAAGGCATTGGCGTGCGCATCTTCATCACCCAGCCGGGCACCCCGTATGCCGAGACCTGTCTCGCCTACTGCCGCCCGGGCGAAGAAGAGCCGACGGATGAGATCCTGGATCTGCCGAAGCTGAAGGTCTATCTCGACACGCACAGCGTGCCGTTCCTGGAAGAAGCGACCGTCGACTTCAATGCCGATCGCATGGGGGGGCAGCTGACCATCAAGGCGCCGAACGCCAAGATGCCCAAGGTCAACGCCGACAGCCCGCTGGAAGACCGCATCAACTATCTGCTCTACAGCGAGATCAACCCGGGCCTGGCGGCTCACGGTGGCGAGATCAAGCTGGTGCAGCTGACCGAAGAGCAGGTCGCGGTGCTGCAGTTCGGTGGCGGTTGCCAGGGCTGCTCCGCCGTCGATCTGACACTGAAGGATGGTGTCGAGAAGACGCTGATGGAGCGTATCCCGGAGCTGACCGGTGTGCGTGACGTCACCGATCACACCGACACGACCAACGCCTACTACAGCTGATGTCGGGTCTGGCTTCGGGCCCGAGGTCAGGGTCGAAGCCAAGCACAGGCCAGAAACGCAATCTCCCATCGATTTTCGGTGGGAGATTTTTTTATGGGCACGACGTCAGCCTTCAACCGGCTGAGGTGATCTGGCGCGAGCCTGAGACATCCAGGCCAAGGCATTGGGCGTATGAAGGGAGGCTCGGTGAAGTTGCTGAGTAAAGCATTAGAGTTATCTGGTATCGTGGCAGTAGCTTTTTCATGCTGGTGGCAGCCCCACGGCTGCCCGGCGTGACGCGGTTTTCGTCGAACGTTTCCTCCCATCGTCAAGAGATAGCCTTCATGAGTCTGGCCAACCTGCGTTTTCGCACCATCAACATCATCATTTGTGTGCTCTCTGCCTTGGCGGGCCTCGTGTTGCTGGTCGTGTTGGCATTCATTACCCGCAACGTGTCGGACCTGCAGCACGACTGGCAGGAATATCAACAGGCGCGCTCCGACAAACCGCGCCTGGAAGGCCAGCTGACCAAGGCTCTGGGCTATGGCGGCATGGTGCATGACTTCAAGAATCTCGTGCTGCGTCAGGACCTCGAGCTGATCGGCGAGGTGCAGAACGAGATCGGTGCCGCTCGCAGCGCTCTGAGCCGTTACCAGAACCTTGGACTGACCCAGGGGGAGGAAAACGCGGTGGCGGGCCTGCGTGCCACCATCAGCCGCTATGAGCTGATGGTGCCCAGAATACGCACGATGATCGAGCAGGGGCGCTCGAGTGCCGATATCGACAAGCTGGTTCAGATCGATGATTTCCAGGCCGTCTCGGGGCTGGATACCCTGCGGCGTATCTCCATTGCGGAGCTGCGTGACAATGACAATCCGCTCGAGAACGGCATGGGCAAGGCTCGCCTGGTGGCCAACCTGCGCCGTGATCTCGGCTACGGCGAGATGATCCATCACTTCAAGAATTACGTGCTGCGCAGTGATGCCATCTACGGTCAGCAGGCGGCGCAGGACATCGAATCGCTGCGCGCCACCCTGGCGGCTTATCGTGCGCTGGGCATGAACACCGCCGAGCAACGTGCCATCCGCGATATCGCCGATGTCATCCAGTCCTACGGTGACCGCTTGAACAAGGTCAATCAGCTGCATGACGAGCAGGCAGACCTTTCACCGCGTGAGATCGATCAGCTGGTCAAGGTCAATGATGCGCCGGCGCTTGACGCACTGGCGGTGCTGGATCATGAAAGCCGCATGCGGATCGGGGCCACCTCTGCCGCGGTCGGCAAGACGCTCAAGCTGCTGGCCACGGTGGCCCCGGTGGTCAATGGCCTGGCACTGGCGATGATCGTGGTGCTGATCGGCATCTCGATGTGGCTGTTCGGGCGTTATGTGCTGGTACCGATCCGTCGTCTGACCCAGACCATGAATACCCTGGCCAATGACGATGTCAGTGTGGTGATCGACAGCACCCAGCACACCAATGAAGTGGGCCAGATGGCGCGGGCGCTGCAGAAGTTCAAGTACAACATCATCGAGAGCAACAACTACAAGAAGCGCATCACGCAACTGGCGATGCATGACTCCCTGACGGGGCTGCCCAATCGACAGCATTTCTATGAGCGGGTCGAGCATTGGCTCGAAAGCGTCAGTGACGAAGGCGGGCAGCTGGCGTGTCTGATGCTGGACATCGACAAGTTCAAGCCCATCAATGACACCCATGGCCATGCCGCCGGGGATGTGGCGCTCAAGGTGATCGCGGAGCGACTCAATCAGGTGGTGCGCAAGGGCGATTTCGTCGCGCGTCTGGGAGGCGATGAGTTCGTGGTGCTGGTCCACAATGCCGACATCCAGGCGAATCTGGGTCGCCACGGGGAACTCGCCCAGCTGGCCCAACGCATCATCGACAGTCTGGGCAAGCCATTCCTGTATGAAGAGCACAAGCTGGAAGTGGGCTGCAGCATCGGGATTGCCATCGCCCCTCAGCATGGCAGCGATCGTGAACAGCTATCACACAATGCGGACATGGCGCTCTACGCCGCCAAGCATGAGGGACGCAATTGCGCGGTGCAGTTCAGCCGCCATGATGAGCTGGGCCAGATTGTCGCGACCGCCAGCAAGAAGCGTGAGGGGCAGAAACAGCAGTGACGGATGCCCTGGGGTTCAAGCCCTGGGTCTCAAGCACTAGAGCAGAAGCCGCCTCAGCGGCAATGGAAAGGCAGCGGCAGTGGCAACGCAAGCAAGGCCAGATGCCGCATGATCAAGCAATCAAACGGCGCCCCTCGGGGCGCCGTCTTGCGTCTGGTGGGGACAAATCATCAGCGGCGGTGGGCAAGGGCGAGAGTTGCCCGGTACTGGTACTGGCCACGGCTTGCACGCTCACCGATACGGGGCTTGGGATAATTCTACGTTATCCATACGCTTCACGAGAATAATTTATGGTTTGCGACATCCATAACGGTTTGTTATGGTTTATAGCGAATTCGCCAACTGCGAAATATTTTATGAAAACCATGACAATGACTTCCACGATTCAGGGCTTGGCCCACCACACCCACGATGCCGTGATCAACCGCGCCAGCGCGCCGTTGTTCATCCGTCAGCCGACTACCGATGATGGTTGGGGCATCTACGAGCTGGTCAAGGCCTGCCCGCCGCTGGACCTCAATTCAGGTTATTCGTACGTTTTGCTGGCCACGCAATTCCGTGACAGCTGCGCCATCGCGACAGATGAGGAAGGTGAGGTCGTCGGCTTCGTTTCCGGTTACACCCGCAACGACGCCCCGCAGACCTTCTTCCTGTGGCAGATCGCCGTCGGTGAGAAGGCGCGTGGTACTGGCCTTGCACGTCGCTTGATCGAAGCCGTGATGAAGCGTCCTGAAATGGCGCACGTGCGTCATCTGGAGACGACCATCACGCCGGACAACGAGGCGTCCTGGGCATTGTTCACTCGCCTCGCCGAGCGCTGGCAGGTGCCGCTGCACTCGCGTGAATACTTCTCTTCAGACCAGCTGGGTGGCGTGCACCTTGCCGAAAACCTGGTGCGCATCGGCCCGTTTCTGCCGAGCGATATCTGAGTGCTCGACGCGCTCAAGGCTCTTGTGCCGCCAGAGCCCATGTGCAGCACGGGCGAATAGCAAGCCGCAAGAAGTCCCGGACGGGACGCCGTCATGATTCTTGTGTCGGTCGTCGAGAAGAATCACGTCCCGTCCGGCAGATGTTCACGACAGGAAGGTTGTGACATCTCCTGCTGACCCCATGTGTGAGTGAGGTAGGGTCAGTCTCATTCGTTGGATCGTCTTTACATTCTGGTATGGCCATTTCAGTACGCGGCCATCCATCACCAGGGAGGTGACAGCATGAATACGCAGATTCTCGAACAGATGGAATCCGAGGTACGCACTTATTCGCGTTCTTTCCCGACCGTTTTCACCAAGGCGCAGAATGCCCACCTGTTCACCGAGGATGGCAAGCGCTACATCGATTTCCTCGCCGGTGCCGGTGTGCTCAACTACGGGCATAACCATCCGGTACTCAAGAAGGCACTGGTCGATTACATCAGCAATGATGGCATCATCCACGGCCTGGATATGTGGACTTCCGCCAAGCGCGATTTCCTCGAAGCGCTGGAGGAAGTGATCCTCAAGCCGCGTGGTCTGGACTACAAGGTCCACTTCCCGGGGCCAACCGGCACCAACGCGGTCGAAGCTGCCATTCGTCTGGCGCGCAAGGTCTCCGGCCGCCACAACATCGTGTCGTTCACCAACGGCTTCCATGGTGTGACCATGGGGGCGCTGGCCACCACCG
Organism: Cobetia sp. Ld8; assembly: GCF_045066615.1. Lineage (NCBI taxonomy): Bacteria > Pseudomonadati > Pseudomonadota > Gammaproteobacteria > Oceanospirillales > Halomonadaceae > Cobetia > Cobetia sp. Ld8. Next base: position 782,645 of record NZ_JBISHF010000007.1, read on the forward strand.
GTAACGCCAAGTTTCGTGATGCGGCGGGTCTGCCGGCGCAGGGTGCGCAATTCGTGCCCTACGATGGCTACATGGGTGAGGGCATCGACACCGTTGCCTACCTCGACAAGCTGCTCAAGGATTCCTCCAGCGGTCTGGATCGCCCGGCAGCAGTGCTGGTCGAGACCGTGCAGGGTGAGGGTGGTATCAACCCGGCCTCCATCGAATGGCTCCAGCGTCTGGATGCCTTGTGCAAGGAGCACAAGATCCTGCTGATCGTCGATGATATCCAGGCGGGTTGTGGCCGTACCGGCAAATTCTTCAGCTTCGAGCACGCCAACATCGTGCCGGACATTGTCTGCAACTCGAAGTCGCTGTCTGCCTCCGGTGTGCCGTTCGCGATGGTGATGATGCGTCCCGAGCTGGACCAGTGGAAGCCGAGCCAGTACAACGGCACCTTCCGTGGCCACGCCCTGGCCTTCGTGACTGGCGCCGCTGCGCTGCGCCACTTCTGGAGTGATGACAAGTTTGAGCGCGATATCCAGCGCAAGGGCCGTATCGTCGAAGACCGCTTCCAGAAGATTGCCGCCAAGGCCCGCGAGAACGGCTTCGAAGCGCACGAGAAGGGCCGTGGCCTGATGCGCGGTATCGATGTCCGTGACGGTGATCTGGCCGATGCCATCACCTCACGCTGCTTCGAACAGGGCTTGATCATCGAGACCAGTGGTCACTCCGGTCAGGTCGTCAAGTGCCTGTGCCCGCTGACCATCCGCGACGAAGACCTGCTGGAAGCCCTCGATATCATCGAGGAAAACGCTGCCGCAGTGCTGTCCAAGTAACGCTGTCTTCCCGCGGGGCGCCCGGTCATCGGTGTCCCGCGGGTCGTTGGTGAGCCTCTGGCTTGCCATCCCCACCGATTGCCCATCCAGGTCACCCCTTCGTTACGGTAATCGCCATCTTGTCAGCTGTCGATGTCAGGCAGCCTAGTGAGGAAAACACATGATCGTTCGCAATCTCGAAGAAGCCCGCAGCACCGATCGTCTGGTCAAGGCGGAGAATGGCAACTGGGATAGTACGCGCCTGCTGCTCGATGAAGATGGTGGCAAATGTTCGTTCCACATCACTCGCATCTTTGAAGGCACCGAGACCCACATCCATTACAAGCATCACTATGAAGTGGTGTATTGCATGGAAGGTGAGGGTGAGGTCGAAACACTGGCTGATGGCAAGATCTGGCCGATCAAGCCGGGCGACATCTATATCCTCAACGAGCACGATGATCACCTGCTGCGTGCCACCAAGACCATGCACCTGGCCTGTGTGTTCACCCCGGGCCTGACCGGCAAGGAAGTCCATCGTGAAGATGGCTCCTATGCACCTGCCGAAGCCTGAGACCCTGTCTCCTCGTGAGTAAGGCGCGAAGCGTCTGACCTCAAAGGGACAAGCGTCATCCAGAAAGCCCCGTAGCCTTGCTGCGGGGCTTTCTGCGTCGTGGTGGTGAGAAACCGCAGTGTGAGGTTGCCGCGCAGTATTGCTCGCAGGATTTTAAACGCTCAATTATCGTTAGTGGTGCGCAGCTTGCCGGCTCTGCCAGTCAACAGTCGAGACGAGTATGCTCAAGTACGAACATGCGGTTATATCTCCTGGAAATTCCAACGAGGCAGTAGGCCATGGCAGATTCCACCCCAAAGACGACCCTCGCGCCAGGTGGGCGCCCCGGCTTCAGGCCGGCGGCGCCTCATCCGCGTGAAGAAGAGCGTCTCAATAGCCTGCATTCTCTGCATGTATTGGATAGTGATCATGAAAAGCGCTATGACGATCTGACACGGCTGGTCGCTGACATCTTTGACATGCCTATCTGTCTTGTATCGCTGGTGGATGAAGACCGTCAGTGGTTCAAGGCCCATTGTGGGTTGGATGCAAGGCAGACGGGCAGGGATCTCGCCTTCTGCGCCCACGCACTGCATGAAGAGCGCTTTCTGGTCATCAATGATGCGCGCCAGGATGAGCGCTTCTTTGATAACGCCTTGGTGACGGGGCCACCGCATGTCTGCTTCTACGCGGGTGCCGTGCTGCGTGATAGCAGCGGCCTGCCGCTGGGGACTCTGTGCCTGATCGATCACAAGCCCCGTGAGATGGATGCGGCTCAGCTGGAGCGTCTGGAGCGTTGTGCGGTATTGGTCGAGAACGAACTCATCCAGCGTGATGCGCTGTTGGCAGAGCGCGCACGTGCCACCCTGCAAGCCAATATCGACCCGATCACCGGCTACAGTCTGCGTCGTCGCTACCTGCAGAGAATGACGGCCTGGCTGGAAGAGCGTGCCAGTCAGGGGGCGCTACAGGTCATCCTGGTCAAGCTGCAGAATGCCGAAAGACTGCGCAAGCAGCAGGGCGTCGACTTCTACGAGGGCGTGCTGCAATCACTGTCCCACCAGCTCAATGAAAACTTCGATGACGATGGCCTGCTCAAGGGGCGCGTCAGTCACGACACCTTGATGATCCTGTTGCCGCGTGATCAGGCATTGCACGGCATGCGCTGGCATCGCTTCGTGGAGCAACCCTGGCTGCTGCATCTCTCCGCCAACAACCGGCCTGATCTATTGATCGGGTCGGGTACCTTCGTAAGCGACAGCATGTCAGCGGCGGAACTGGTCGAGGTGGTGGAAGAAGAGCTTGCCTGCGCCAGTGAGTGGGCGCCGCAAGAGAAGGGCGTGCAGTTCGCGGATCTCACGGACAACCTCAACCTACGCCTCGAGATGAACAACCGCTTTGCCCAGGCGCTGCGCGACAATGAGCTGTGCATCCATCTGCAGCCCATTGTCACTGCTGGGAGTCAAAGCCTCAGCGGTCAGGAAGTGCTGTTGCGCTGGCAGGACAAGAACCGCTGGATCACCCCCCATCAGATGTTGCGCATCGCCAGGCACGCCGGACTGGATGAGGAGCTCGATATCTGGGTATTGCGCAGAAGCTGCGCCTTGCTGAGCCATTGGCTGGCGACCAGGCAGGGCAACGATAGCTTGTTGCCGCTGTCGCTGAATATCACGGCGTCGCGCCTGATCGAAACGGAGTACATCGATGCCCTGCGCCGTGTCCTGCGCCTCTATAGAATCAAGGGTGATTGCCTGCGCCTTGATGTCAGCGGTATCGAGAGTTTCGTCGCAACGCCTGAGTCATTGGTGCTGGCGATGAAATCGCTGGCCAATGACGGCATCAGCTTCTGTGTCGACCGTTTCGGCCCTGAGCATGACAGCCTGCGCCTGTTGAGCATGCTGCCCATCACCAGCGTGAAACTGCATCCGCGTTGGATCAGTCTGTTGCAGACGGATCCACGTCAGGCGCGCCTGCTGAAAGCCTGGACGGCGGCCTTGCATGCGTTGGAGATCTCCGCCGTGGCGGTTGGCATCGAACACTCACGCCAGCGCCAGACCATGATTGATCTGGGCTTTGACCAGTTGCAGGGATATGCCTTTGGAGAGCCCATGGCGCCAGAAGAGGATTACGGCAAGTGGTTGTCCAAGGTGGAGACATCGCTCGAGCAGCATGCGGGTGACTCCGCCGCCTCATGAGGGTTGGGCTGTCAGGCGCTGGAACCGACAAAGGCTGGCGCTATCGAGGGGTGAAGCCATCAGGCAAGGCTTGAAGCCATCAGGGGCTCACGTGGGTGCCGCGCACGAGTTGTCATTTCGGCTCAGCTGCCGGTGAGTCACAGGGGCAGCGCTGAAATGCCAGGGTGATACTGGCGGCTTCGAGGCCCAGTTTGCGCATCGAGGTCCGGTTCAGAATGCGGCCACCCGGTTGCAGATACATCCAGTCATCCATGCTGAACTCCCAGGTACTGTCGTCGATCGGTACCTGAAGCACGTAGTTCATGCGCAAGGCGTTACCGCGGGTCGTCGCTGTCGCTTCGCCCGTCACATCCGCCGCTCGACCAGTCCATTGGCGATCACCCGCCGGGGTAAAGGTCCAGCGGCGGTGTTGTGTCTCGCCATCGGCATAGACGAAGTCTTCCTCCAGAATCAGCTGGTTGCCTTGCATGCTGCCGATGACATCGACCACGAACCGCCGCGTCACCTCACCACGGTAATCCTGCACCATGCCCCAGCCACGTGTGTGGCCCAGGAAGTAGTCATCGATGCGCAGCTCAGGGCCGCTGCCCGCGTAATCCTCTATCTGAGGCCCGCTACAGGCTGACAATCCCGCTGCCATGATCAACACGGCTGTACGGACGCTGATGCGCCGAAGGCGTCGAATGCCGTTGTGCATGAATCCAGTGCTAGCTGACAGACAGGACGGGAAGGAGGGCATCGCTGACTCCGGTTCGCGCCGACCCGTGAGTCATCACGGCGCGCGGCAAGGTTGAGTGACAAGGTGTGCTGTGTGGGTCACATGTGGCCCGAATTATTCTACAACACTTGTGCATGAATGCTATCAAGGATAAGTTTGTTCGCGCTCTTGGGCAACGGGCTGTTTGGCACTTGGATCGTGAAACAGGCCATCGCTGATGCAAGCCGACAGGTTCAACTCGCTGGACTTGGCCCGAGGACGCGACCTGATTGACCTGACCTGATGGGCCAAGGCAACTGACTATACGGGTGCCCAGGATCACTGACGAAACCCGCATACCCTTTGGTTCGTATAATATATATTATGTTAAATACGATGGTTCGTGAGCGTGCTCAAGCTCGGTGCTTTGTTCATCCGGGCTGCGTACGTCAATGCTTGAGCGTCGATCTTCAGGCACCTGACTTCAGGCACCTGACCTCCTCCGCGCGAATGTCAGCTTCTGCATGCCTGCTTCTGAATCTCAGGTTCTGCTTGTCGATGAAGTCAGTTGATAAAGTCAGCCGATGGAGTCAGTCGACGTTCCCGCCTATCTTTTGCTGAGTGGCCTGCATTTGATCAGTTTGGCGACAGTCTGACTCGCTTCGTCGGCGGGCTCGCATCCGAGATCGTGTCGTTGCCATGTTGTGATCCCGCGCTGATGATGCAGTGACATCCTGAACAATGCGCAAACAGTGAGGTCTGGCTGTGCAAACTGCCGCGAAGGCTGCTCCTGTCCGGAGGCTGGATTCCATCAAGGTTTTCGTCACCGGAAGGCGACGCAAGCCAAGCTGGCGTTATATCTCCAGCCGGCTGACAGCGGCCCTGACCCACGCCTGGTGGGCCGTCGTGTGGTCTGTCCTCGACTGGCGACAGAAAGTGATCGCTACGTTGGTGAATCGCAGGAAATGGCTCGGCGTCAGGTGCTGAAACATGGACAGTCACCATTCGGGCTACGTATGATCGCCCCCAGTAACGCTTCGGTGCTAGAACGCCCAAGCTATACAAGGGAATACCCAGGCATCGTCGGATCAGTGTGCTGACTGACTGACGATGGACAAGAATTATGTCTGCCGTTCACACAGGTTGTAGAGCGGCAGCAAGGCTGAACAGGAACCTTCTCCCCTATGCTGATCCGCAAGCTGCTATTGCCTGTTACCTTGACCAGTGTCGTCGTCATGGCCGGCTGCGTCCCGGCACAACCGCAACCGCAGAAACCGGTATTGACGCCAGATGCCTTCTCGCAGCGCATCGATGCCCTGCAGGAGCAGCTGGCAGGCCAATGCAACGTCCAACAGCAGCAACTGGCCGACCAGCAGGCACTGAGCCGCTCTCTGCGTCGTGACGTGCGAGAAGTCGGCAGTCAGCTGCGTCAGATCCACGCTGAGATGGAACAGCCCGCACAGCCTCAGGCCGTGGAAGCCTGCAAGGCCGTGACCGACAACCCCATCCTCGACAAGGCCTTGCTTGGGCGTGTCGAGTGGGTCGGTTTCCCGACCATCAGCAGCTACTTCAAGGCACGCATCGATACCGGTGCCAATACCTCGTCGCTGTCGGCGCGTGATATCACCGAATTCGAGCGCGACGGCGCCAAGTGGGTCAAGTTCAAGCTCGCACTGCGGGATGATGGCAAGTATTTCGTGTCAGGCGATCGTGACAAGTGGGTCGAAGCCCAGGTCAGCCGCACGGTGACCATCATCCAGGCCTCCGGCCGCGAAGAGCGTCCCGTCGTCAGCCTGCTGATGACGCTGGGTGACATCAAGCAGAAGGTCGAGTTCACCCTCAATGATCGTCGTGATCTCACCTATCCGGTATTGCTGGGCCGTCGCTTCATGATGGACATCGCTGCGGTGGACGTCAGCCGTACCTTCATCAATGCACGTCCACAATACCCGGGCAGTGCCCCCAGTAACGAAGCGGCCAAGGACGAGGACCCGAACGAAGGCAACCGCGACTGAGTGGCAAGCGCCCTCCTGTCTCCTCTGCCCGGCTTCGCTGCCTGACATGGCTCGGTGCTCCACCGAGCCATCATGACTGCTCCAGACATTTCAAGGACTCCCATGTCGCGTTTTGCTTTCTATCTTCTGGTCGGCCTGTTGATGCTGATCGGTGTGGGCCTGACCGCCTATCGCCATATTTCGTTTGATGTGCCCTGGGTGCCCGGTGCACAGCAGAAAGTGTGGGATATCGAAGCCCAGGTGGCCTTCACGGCCACTGGCGGCCCGGTCAAGGCGTCGCTGGCGCTGCCGGAAAACCAGAAAGGCTACAGCGTTCTGACCGAGAACACGGCGTCCTCGGGCTTCGGGCTTTCCTATCTGGATGACCTGCCGGGCCGTCGTGCCGAATGGTCGATCCGTGAAGCGGCAGGCTCGCAGCTGCTGTATTACACCGTGACCATGCTGGAGTCCGACAACGCGACCCCTGCGGCCATCAAGCGTCTGCCGGCCCCTCAGGAAGTCTCCTGGGAGCGTCCCTACGATACCGCCGCGGCCCAGGTCATCGATCAGGCCCGTGAGCGCAGTGCCGATTCGTTCACCTTCGCACGCGAGTTGATCAAGCAGTTCGACAATCAGCGTCAGGGCGAGAATGCGCGCCTGCTGCTGACCCAGTTCGAGCGTCCCGAGCTCATGCTGCGCCTGCTCAATGAGGCCGGTGTCAGTGCGCGTCTGGTCAGCGGCCTGAGTCTGGAAGACGGTCGTCGTCGCCAGACTGTCTCGTCCTGGTTGCAGGTCTTCGCCGAAACGCCGCAAGGCAACGAGGCGGTGGATGTCGAGGCCGCCGATGCTGAAGACATCAACACCGACTGGGTGCTGATCAACCCGGAAACCGGCAAGCAAGGTGAGCCGGACAACCTGCTGCTGTGGGAAGGTCGTGGCGCGCCGATGCTGGAAGTCGAAGGCGGCGTGAATTCCCGTGTCAGCTTCTCGATGATCCGTCACAACGAGCCGGCGGCCGTCGCGGTGCGCAACAAGCTGGCCAATGACGAGCTGCTCAACTTCTCGATCCACTCCCTGCCGTTGGAAGAGCAGGCACTGTTCAAGACCATCCTGCTGATCCCGATCGGCGCGCTGGTCGTGGTGCTGCTGCGTGTTCTGATCGGTCTCAAGACCTCCGGTACCTTCATGCCGGTATTGATCGCCCTCGCCTTCATCCAGACAAGTCTGGTGACCGGCTTGATCGGCTTCCTGCTGATCGTCGCGACGGGCCTGGTGATCCGCAGTTACCTGTCGCGGCTCAATCTGCTGTTGGTGGCGAGGGTCTCGGTGGTCATCATCACGGTGATCGCGATCATCTCGATCTTCTCGGTACTCGCCTATCGCTTCGGTCTGAACGCCGGCCTGACCATCACCTTCTTCCCGATGATCATCCTGTCGTGGACCGTCGAGCGCATGTCGATCCTGTGGGAAGAGGAAGGTCCCAAGGAAGTGCTCAAGCAAGGTGGCGGCAGCCTTCTGACCGCCGTACTGGCCTATCTGGCGATGAACAATCCGTGGGTGCGTCACCTGACCTTCAACTTCCTCGGTCTGCAACTGGTGCTGATGGCCTTCATCCTGCTGCTCGGCAACTACACCGGCTATCGTCTGCTGGAATTGCGCCGCTTCAAGCCGCTGACGGAGGATTGAGATGCTCTCGTCATGGCTGAATCGCTGGTCGCGCAACTGGACCACGCCGGGCGCCTTGCGCGCCCGGGGGGTTGTCGGCATGAATCGCCGCAACATCGGGTATATCTCGAAATACAACGACCGCCGCCTCTATCCGCTGGTCGATGACAAGCTGCAGACCAAGCTGTTGTGTCAGAAGTACGGCCTGGCCTCGCCGGAGATGATCGGCAAGGTCGCCAGCCAGTTCGAGGTCGAGCGCGTCGTCGACATGGTGCGCGATCACGCGGGCTTCGTGATAAAGCCGGCCAAGGGCTCAGGCGGCAAGGGGATCCTCGTCATCGAGCACCACGATGGCGAAGAGTATGTGAAGCCCAGCGGCGCGCGCATCACGCGTGCCGACATGGAGCGTCACGTCTCCAACATCCTGTCAGGGCTCTATTCGCTGGGCGGCTCGCCGGATGTGGCGCTGGTCGAAGGCTTGATTTCCTTCGATCAGGCCTTCGCCGAGTTCACCTATGAGGGTGTGCCGGACATTCGCGTCATCGTCTTCAAGGGCTATCCCGTGATGGCGATGATGCGCCTGTCGACGGCGGCCTCGGATGGCAAGGCCAACCTGCACCAGGGCGCGGTCGGTGTCGGGCTGGATATCGGCAGTGGCTGGGCGGTGCGCGGCGTGCAGTACGATCGTCCGCAGTTCGCGCACCCCGATACCGGGCACGATATCTTCTCGCTCAAGGTGCCGCAGTGGGACACCCTGCTCGAGCTGGCTGCCGGCTGCTACGAGATGACGGGACTGGGGTATCTGGGCACCGACATGGTGCTGGATCGTCGCCATGGCCCGATGCTGCTGGAGCTCAACGCCCGTCCGGGTCTCGCCATCCAGATGGCCAATGGCGAGGGCCTGCGCAAGCGGCTCGAGCTGATCGAGCGTCAGCCCGACGGCGTGCCGGTCGCCGAGCGTGTCGCCTTTGCGCGCAAGCATTTCTCGCGCAGCAAGGAAGATGTCGCCAATGTCGGCATGGCGCCCATCGCGGACTGATGCCGGACCCGAATGTTTGCTGACCAATGCCTTGGTTGATCGACTGCTCCAGCGTCTGGAAAGACAGAAACACCCCGCCTTGGCGGGGTGTTTCTGTTTGGTAAGTCGCAAGCGAAGTCTCGGCTCAGCCGGGGTCCATGCTCAGCATCAGGCGACTGCCATTGGGCACCACCGGTGAGCGATGGATCAGCCCCCGCCCTTCGTTGCCCGGCCAGCACTCGCCCTTGAGCAATGCCAGGCTGCCCGGGCGCAGCTCATGTATCTCGCCGGGGGCCAGGCAGGTGTCCTGATGGCCGGGTTGGCCGTGGCCCAGCGCCAGTCTGTCGGCGGCATGTTCCGGCAGCCACTGGGTGCCCGGGCCGTCGTAGGTCGTCACCAATCTGACCGGGATGCGATCGACATGAAAGCGCGGGCACATGGCGCTCTGGGTCATCTCCAGTCGCATGCCGATATCCTTGACCTCGAAGAGCTCGCCCATGGCCTCACCCAGCACGCAGATGTCCTCTATCAGCGCAGCCCCGGCATCCGGTGCCGGGAGGTAGCGCTCCAGCGCCTCACGCAGGTCACTGATCGGGCCGCGCCAGCGCATGCGCAACGGGTAGGCACCCGAAGATTGAGCCTTCACCGCCATCTTCAATGCCGCATCGATACGGCGTTGCATCACGGCCAGACTGATGTCGGGGTCGAAGATGGCTCCCAGGTCATGTGCCTCGTGACCGATATGCCAATGGGTTGCGGGCCTTGGCGCCGCCGCGAGGGTCGAAGGTGGCGAACTGGCTGCCAGGCGAGTCTCGGGTCGTGTGTGAAGGGGTGGGTGCAGCGCCTCGAACTGGGCCATGAATTCCTCCTGTCAGGGATGGTCGCGGGTCTATCACCGCGACCAGAAAGCGATAATTGTTATGTTATATCATATTGATCGCTTGTCCACGCTTTCATGTCGGCTCCGCGCCTTGCGTTGCCTTTGAGTGACTCACGCAGCCCTGATGCCTTTGCCGGTGGCCCGTCATGGCCCATTTGCCCTAGAATAAGCATCTGGTCATTCAGGCTGCGCGCTGACGCACTTGCCCTCATCGCGCTTGACGCCTTTTGACATCCGGGATTCACGACACTCAGGATTCTTCATGCCAGAGCCACTTTCGCTGATCGACCAGGCCGAACGTCAATGTCTGGCGCGCGGTGTGCGATTTACGCCGATTCGGCGACGTGTACTGGAAATGATCGCGACCAGTCATGGCGCACTCAAGGCGTATGACCTGCTGGATCAGCTCGCCAAGGAACATGGCGCTGCCCGCCCTCCCACGATCTATCGTGCACTGGACTTCCTGCTCGAACAGGGCCTCGTCCATCGCATCGAATCACTCAATGCCTACCTTGCCTGCCACTGCCCGGAACATCAGCACGGCTTTCAGCTGTTGATCTGCCGCGGCTGCGGTCGTGTCGAGGAAATGCATGATGACGATCTCGGTACTCGGCTAGTCGCCAGCGCCGATCGCCATGGTTTCTCGATCGAACGCCAGACCATCGAACTCGAGGGGCGTTGCCAGGATTGCACCTCTCAAGCAGCTGCCATGGCAGAAAACGCTCAGTGAACGGCGCTTGCGAGCGCTTTTGATACGATATAACATTTGCTTCCCACGGAGGACGTCACATGCTGGACATCCGCATCTCACAGGCGCAAGTCGTCAACGAAGGCACCATTTCCACTCAGGATGTGGGCATCAAGGACGGGCGTATTCACGCCATCGGCAGCGACCTGTCTCACCTCGATGCACGTGAAGTGATTGATGCCGCCGGCCGCCATCTGCTGCCGGGCATGATCGATGATCAGGTGCACTTCCGTGAGCCGGGCCTGACCGCCAAGGGCAACATCGCCACCGAGTCTGCTGCTGCCGTGGCCGGGGGGATCACCACCTTCTTCGACATGCCCAACGTCAAGCCGGCGACCCTGGACAGCGATGCACTGGAAGCCAAGTTTGCCGTGGCGGCCGGTCGTGCCCATGCCAACCACGCCTTCTATCTGGGTGCCAGCAACGACAACCTGGAAGCGATCAAGACGCTGGACCCGAACCAGACCTGCGGCATCAAGATCTTCATGGGCGCCTCTACCGGCAACATGCTGGTCGATGATCCGGAGATTCTCGAAGGCATCTTCAAGCATGCCCCGACGCCCATCGTCACGCATTGCGAAGACACGCCGATGATTCTCGAGAACGAGGCGCGCTGGCGTGAGCGTTTCGGGGAAGACGTGCCCTTCTCTGAACACGGCCTGATCCGCTCGCGCGAAGCCTGCATCAAGAGCTCGCGTCTGGCGATCGACCTGGCGACCCGCAACGGTACCCAGCTGCATGTCCTGCACCTGACCACCGCCGAGGAAATGGCGCTGTTCAAGGCCGGCCCGATGAAGGGCAAGCAGATCACCGCCGAAGTCTGCGCGCACCACCTGTGGTTCAGCGATGCCGATTACGACGCCCGTGGCAGCCTGATCAAGTGCAACCCGGCAGTGAAGACCGCCGAAGACCGTGCCGCCCTGCGCGCTGCCGTGATGGATGGCCGTATCGACATCATCGCCACCGATCACGCGCCGCATACCTGGGAAGAGAAGCAGAACCCGTACTTCAAGGCGCCTTCCGGCCTGCCGCTGGTCCAGCATGCCCTGCTGTCACTGCTCGATCAGGTTCAGGACGGCATCTATGACCTGGCGACCCTGGTGCAGAAGACCAGCCACAACGTGGCGGATCGCTTCTCCATCGTCGATCGCGGCTATATCCGTGAAGGGGCCTTCGCAGACCTGGTGCTGGTCGACCTCAATGGCGAGACCAGCGTCACGCGTGACAACGTGCTCTACAAGTGTGGCTGGAGCCCCTTCGATGGCGTGACCTTCAAGGCGCGTATCGATGCGACCTTCGTCAACGGCGTGAAAGCCTATGACGGCAAGACCGTCAATCCGGTGGCCAACGGCCAGCGACTCTCGTTCAACCGCGGCTGATGGCGGTCCTGGCGTGCCGGTTCTCGGCACGCCCTGTCCGCATCATGCCGTGATCACTAGCAAAGGAAGTGGTGTCATGAGTATGCATGCGGGCTCTCCCCTGGCGTCTCGCCAAGTGTTGTGTGAAAAGCTGCTGTCCCGGGTCCAGCGCACGCTGGGTCCGCGGGCCGCGCGTGCCCTGCCGCTGAGTGTGCTGGGCGCGCTTGCCGCGTTCGCGACGCCTGCCGCTCACGCCCAGGACAGCGCCCCTCTGCATGTGGCCGTCAGCGTGCCGCCCATCGCGTGGATGGTCGATCAGCTGGCCGGTGAGCATGTCGAGATCACCACGCTGGTCAAGCCGGGCGACAGCCCGCACGCCTACGACCCGACCCCGCGCCAGGTGGCCGAGCTGTCGACGGTCCCGCTCTATCTCGCCATCGGTGTGCCCTTCGAGCAGGTGTGGTTGCCGCGCCTGGTGAAGAACAACGCCGAGATGCAGGTCGTGCACCTGGAAGAGGGTCTCAACACCCGCCACTTCGGCAGTGGTGAGGCGCATGACCATGGGCATGATGAAGCGCATGCTCATGAGCAGGACGCACATCACGATGATGATCACACCGACGACCATGCCGACCATGATGAACACGACGAGCATCACGACGACCATGCCGACCATGATGAACACGACGAGCATCACGGCGAGCATGCTGATCATGAGGCCCACGAAGAACACCACGATGAGCACGCTGATCATCAGGAGCATGGTGCCCAGCATGGCGAGGATGAGGACCTCGGCGAAGCCGACCCCCACCTCTGGCTGGACCCGCAGCGCATGCAGACCGTCGTCGAGCGTGCCGCCGAGGTGCTCGAGGCACGCCTGCCGCAGCATGCCGGCGAGATCGATGCCAATGAGCAGCGTCTGCTCAAGACCCTGAGCGAGCTGGATGCGCAGATCGCTCAGACGCTGGCCCCCTACAAGGGCCGCAACTTCCTGATCTTCCATCCCAGCTTCGGCTACTTCGCGGACCGCTACTCGCTCGAGCAGCATGCCATTGAGGTCAGTGGCCGTGAGCCCACGCCGCGCGAGATGGCCACGCTGATCACGCGTGCCAAGGATGAGAACATCGGCACCATCTTCGTCTCGGGGCAGTTCTCCCAGACGGCGGCCAAGCGGATCGCCAGCTCCCTGGAGGCCGAAGTGGCCGTGCTGGACCCGCTGGCAGAGGACTATCTCGACAATCTGAAGCACGCCACCGAAGCGCTGAAGGCGGGTTTCGAGTTGACTGACAGCCAGTAATTGCCGGCCGGGTATTGCGCATATCGCCTGATCTTGCACAATGCCCTGCCCCATCGAAAAGTCAGACGGGCGCTCATGCGCCCGTCTGCGTTGCAACGAGGTACCTTACGTCATGGTCAGCCCCATCTCCGTCGCGCGCCCGCGCACGGACAGCCATCCGGAGGCGTCAGCCACCGGGCGCAGTGTCGGACCGGTCTTTCGCCCGGTGCCGGCAGATGCACCGGATGCCATTGATATTCGCGGCGTGACCTTCCGGTATGGCGAGCAGGTCATTCTCGACGATGTCGACTTTCAGGTCGGCGCGCGCGAGATAGTGGGACTGATCGGGCCCAACGGTGGCGGCAAGAGCACGTTGCTCAAGCTGATACTCGGTCTTCACAAGCCGGCGGCTGGCTGTGTCCGCGTGCTGGGGCGCACGCCCAAGGCTGCCGCGCGCCATATCGGCTATGTGCCGCAGTTTGCCAACTTCGTGAAGCGCTTCCCCATCCGCGTGGAAGATGTTGTGCTGATGGGACGTCAGGGGCGTCGTCGTCAGTGGGGCCCCTGGCCACGCGCGGACCGTGAGGCGATCGGTGCGGTGCTGGAAGAAGTCGGCATCAGTCATCTGCGCCGTCGGCATATCGATGCCCTCTCCGGCGGTCAGCTGCAGCGTGTGCTGATCGCCCGCGCCCTGGCGGCCGAGCCTCAGCTATTGCTGCTGGATGAGCCCACCGCGAGTGTCGACAGCGATGGCGAGCGCTCCCTGTTCGAGCTGTTCAATCGTCTGGCCAATCGCATGAGCGTGGTGGTGATCAGTCACGATCTCGGTTTCATCAGCGATTACGTCGATCGGGTCGCCTGCCTCAACCGCAAGATGATCGTCCATGACACCGAGACGCTCACCGCTGAATCGATCGAGCGACTCTATGGTGAAAACGTCCAGATGATCCATCACCATCACTGATGTCGCGGCCGGTGACTGTCCGTCTGGCCTGTTTCACTTCCTTCACGTCGCCCGCTCTGCGCTCTAGGCTTACATTACATGAATTTCATCACCGCCCTGGGCAGCCAGGATTTTCTCCAGAACGCCCTCTTCGCCGGCCTGCTGGCCAGTCTTGCGGCCGGTCTGGTCGGCCCCTATGTCGTGGTACGCCGCATCGGCTATCTGGCCGGGGGTATCGCCCATACCGTGCTTGCCGGCATGGGGATCGCCTACTTCATTGGCGCAAGCCCGCTGGTGGGTGCCTTCATCAGTGCCATTCTCGCCGCTCTGCTGATCGGTTACATCAGTCTCAAGGGCTTTGATCAGGAAGACACCGTCATCGGTGCGCTGTGGGCCATCGGCATGGCTACCGGCATCCTGTTCATCAGTCAGACCCCGGGTTACAAGGTCGACCTGATGAGCTACCTGTTCGGCAACCTGCTGCTGGTGCCCGCGGATGCCATCGGTACCCTGGCCTGGATGGTGGGAGGCCTGGCACTGGTGTTGCTGCTGGTGCATCGCCCGCTGACCGCGGTGATCTTCGATGAAGAGTTCGCGCGTCTGCGGGGCGTGCCGGTCAAGACGCTCTACCTGCTGCTGCTGGTGATGGTGGCGATCACCGTCGTGCTGCTGTTGCAGGCGGTGGGCTTGATCATGGTGCTGGCCTTGCTGTCCTTGCCTGCCGCGCTTGCCGGTCATCATGCGCGCTCACTGGGCATGATGATCGTGATCGCGAGCCTGGCGGCCATGGCCTTCACCACCGGCGGCCTGGCGCTCTCCTGGCAGTTCGACCTGCCGGCCGGCGCGACCATCGTGCTGGTGGCAGGCGTCGCCTACCTGCTGTCGCTCATCTGGCGCAGCGCCCGTGGCGGACTGCGTCGCTGATTCGCGGCTTGTGACACTGAATACTGCGTGAGCCCCTGCCGGCGTGACATGACGCTTGAGGGGGGCTTCGATATGGACTCTGCAAGGAAACACCCTCAATGGCACAGGATGGACTGCTCAAGTCGCTGGAGAATGCCGATATCGGCGAGAAGGTCGCGTTGGAGGCGCTGATCGCCGCCTTGCCCTGGAATGGCGACGGCCTGATTCCCGCCATCGCGCAACAGCATGACAGCGGCGAGGTGTTGATGATGGCGTGGATGAACGCCGAAGCCCTGCGCGAGACGCTCGCCACCGGTCGCGTGTGCTACTTCTCACGCTCGCGCAGCAAGCTGTGGCGCAAGGGTGAAAGCTCGGGCCAACAGCAGAAGCTGGTCAGTACGCATCTGGACTGCGATGGCGATACCCTGCTGGTCAAGGTCGATCAGACAGGTCCTGCCTGCCATACCGGGCGCAAGAGCTGCTTCTACTGGCGCCTGGATGCTGAAGGTGCCGAGATTACCGATGCACCGATCATTGACCCGAACACCCTGTATGGCAACGCCTGAACGTCGCCACTCCCTCAGGCGCGGCGTGACGTCGGTCATGACGCGCCTGCTGACCGGCTTGCTGCGCGGCTATCAGCTGGTGCTCAGCCCGCTGCTGGGGCCGCGCTGTCGCTTCTATCCTTCCTGCTCCAGTTACGGACTGGAGGCCATCAAGGTGCATGGGCCCCTCAAGGGGTGCTGGCTCACGGCCAGGCGTCTGTCACGTTGTCACCCGCTGGGTGGGCCGGGTGGCGTGGACCCCGTGCCACCGCGCAAGGATCATGCCTCGTCTGCCAGCTGCTGTGATGCGCATGATCAGGACGACGCGCCCAGGTCTTGAGGGCGTACACCTTGCGAGTGACTGGGTCGAGTGCCCTGCGAGCGGCGGAGTCTTGCGGCTGGCGGTACGCATGTGAAGTGTTTCTGTGCTATCATTCACATGTGTATGGCGTCAGCTGTGACGTCATCGTCAGTCAGCAGGAGAATGTCATGTCCACCGCAGCCGCCCTCGATCGTGTGTCCCCGACCAGCCCCAGTGCGGGCCGCGTTGCCCTCAAGTCCTTCTTCAACATCATGGAGAAGTGGCAGTGCAGCGCGGCGGATCAGCGCGTGCTGTTGGGGGGCATCGGTACCACCACCTATCACAAGTATCGCAAGCTGCCGGAAGTGCGCCTGCCCAACGACACCCTGGAGCGCATCTCCTACGTGATGGGGATCCACAAGGCCCTGCGCATCCTGTTCAGCAATACGCCCGAGATGGCCCATGAATGGGTACGGCGCCCCAATCGTGCGGCGCCCTTCAATGGCCAGAGTGCGCTGGACTACATGCTGGCCGGTCAGGTGGTCTCGCTGGCCGACACTCGCCGTTATCTCGACGGAGTGCGTGGATGAGCGAATGGACGAGCGAAGGCAAGCATGTCGATGACTCCGCCCTGCCCGCGCTGACGCTGCCGGACTGGCAGAACGCCTGGCGCGTGATCTCCAGCGCCTTCCCGCCCATTTCGGTATTCGAGGATATTCTCGAGCCTGATGAGCTGGAGATGGCGTTTGCCATCGAGGCGCTCACCAATGACCGTCTGCGCGAAGAAGCCGGCGAGCTGAGCCGCGTCGCACCGCAAGACCGTATCAGCGGGCCGGGCTCCACGCCGGTGATGGCGGCCTTCACGCACATCGGGCGTGCCTCGCGCTTCACCGATGGCAGTTTCGGGGTCTATTACTGCGCCAGTACGCTGGATACCGCGATCAGCGAGACCCGCTTCCACATGGCGCGCTTTCTGGCCGATACCGCGCAGCCCAGTCAGGAAATGACCATGCGCAGCTACGTCAATCGCGTGACGCAGCCACTGCATGACATCCGCGAGGGCCATGACGCCCTCTGTCAGCCAGACATGGCCAGCTACCCTGCCGGCCAAGCCTTTGCCGCCAGGCTGCGAGAGGCTGGCAGCTTCGGCCTGCTCTACCCCAGCGTGCGCCACGCCCAGGTGGATACAAGCGCCGAGTGCGCGGCCATCCTGCGTCCGCCGGCGGTCAGCATTCCCATTCAGGGGCCGCACCTGCGCTATGTCTGGGATGGTCAGCATCAGGCCATGACGCATGTGCTGGAAGTGCGCGAGCATCGCTGAGGGTGTGAAAACGCCCTGCCGAACGACCTGAGAAAGCCCTGAGAAATTCTTGAGAAAAGCCCAAAAAAGACGCCCGCCATTCCGCTCGAAATCTCGAGGCTGGAATGGCGGGCGTTTTGCGTTACTCGTGTCGGCTCAGACCTGAAGCACAAGACCTGAAGCATCAGAGCTAAAGCGCCAGGCCTCAGGCGTTGGCGTGCAGCTCGGCCACACCGTAGATACGCTTGAGCATCGCATGCAGGCCGTTGGAGCGCGTCGGCGACAGGTGCTTGTCGAGGCCGAGCTCGTTGAGGAAGGTCGGCTGGGTGGCGACGATTTCCTGCGGCGTCCGGTCGTTGTAGATGCGCAGTACCACGGCGATCAAGCCTGCCACGATGGCAGCGTCCGAGGTCGCCTGGAAATACAGGCGCTGCTCGCTGCCTTCGCCACGCACTTCAGGATGAATCCAGACGTTGGACTGGCAGCCGTCGATCTTGGTCTCAGGGCCTTTCAGTGCTTCCGGGTATTCCGGCAGCGCCTTGCCCATGTCGATGATGTACTGATAGCGGTCCATCCAGTTGTCGAAGAAGCTGAATTCCTCGACCAGTTCCGCCTGCGCTTGTTGCGCGTCGCTCATGCTGACTCCCGATGATGTCACTGCAAAGTGTCTGAAGATACGCTGTCGCCATGATAACGCCTGACCTCGCCGGACGCACGGCGCCTTCGGGCCTGAGCGTGGTGACAACGCTCATGAGTCGTGTTCTGGCGCCTCAGGCGGATGGCCTGACGTCGCCAGCGAATGTCTGGCCATCTGCTGCTGCCACTCGCTGTCCTCGGCGTGCAGGTAGCGCGATGTCGTATCCAGTCGCGAGTGTCTGGCGGAGCGCGACAGAAAGCGCAGCTCTACCCCGGCCTGTGCCTGATGGGTGATCGCGGTGTGGCGCAGCCAGTGAGGGCTTGCCTGATCAAGGGTGCGTGCCATCAGCTCGCTGGCGTCGCCGGGGCTCTGGATTCGCTGTCTCATGTCGTTGGCGGCCCGGGCAAAAGTCTGCTTGATCAAGCGGTAGAGCTGGTTGTCGCCGAGCGGTGTCGTGCCATCCAGGCGCGCCAGCAGCGGCAGCGACTTGTCGGCGGGCAGTGCCTGCGGCAGATCACTGAGCCCGCGCAGGCGTCGCCAGCGAACCAGCGCCTCGAGCATCGGCGGCGGCAATGGAATCTCGGCCAGCTTGGCGCCCTTGCCTATCACGCGCCACCACCATTGGCCTTCCCGCTTGACGATATCGCCCATCCTCGCGGCGGCCATCTCCGCGATGCGCGGCGCCATCAAGTAGGCGAATGCAAACAGAAAGCGCTGGCGCTCGGCCACGAAGCGCTCGCGGGACACCCCGCCCTCAGGTGAAGCACCGAGCGGTGTCAGCTCCTCGCAATGCGCTTCGATACGCCCCCACAGCCAGTCCCACAAGGGGCGCTCGAGATAGCGTTCGATGCGCAGCGTGCGGTTGTCCATGCGGCGCTTGTCGCGCATCAGACGGAACGGATTGCGTGACAGGTAGCCGGCCTCGATCAGCCAGGCATACATGCCCTGCAGGATCACCAGGCTCTGACGGCGGCTGGCGGCGGCCAGCGGGCCGCGAAAGGGTCGCCACTGCGGATGCTTGCGGGCACGCACGCTGCCGATCCAGACCTCAGCAGGCTGTGGGTCGGCCAGAAACGCCTCGAAGTGCTCGAGGCGTTCGCGATCCAGACTGGCCAGGGCGGATTCTCTGCCCTGCTCTCCCTCGGCCTTGAGCCATAGCAGCAGGCGCTCTGCCTCCTTGCGATAGGCACGCAGCGTCTGAGCACTGTGGCGATACTCGTTGAGCCAGGCGGCCACGGCTTCGACATCCGTGCGGGCGCGAATCAGTGAGCGATCATCAGCGGCCGTCAGCTGGGCATGCCGCTGCGCTCTGGATAGCTCGCCCTCCAGATGTCCGACCAGCGCCGTGATGCCGTCATGCGTGCTTTCTTCCACCGATCAACCCCCGTTGCTGCCTCTCGGCTGTATATCGCCCGTCTGGCGTGTCATTTCAGGCGTGCGCCGCTCTGTGGCGCCCCTGTCCTTCTCTTGTCTGCCCTTTCCTGCTCTGTCCTTCCCTGTTCTGACCAGGCTTGCCCTGTCCTCGGGGCTGATTGTGACGTTATGGTCATGATAATTCAAGATAAGGCGCGTAATCATGAATTTATAGTTCTATCCGTATTGTAAATTACGTATTACGTAATATGTAATTATCTTTATCTTGTCAGAAAACATCGCTAAGATGGGCACCAGGCTGATGACAGGCTGACGGCAGAAGAAGCCGAGCGGCATCCACGCTGACGCTCTCGTCAGACGGCGTGCACCATCGCCTTTGCGTGTATGAGAGTGCGTACTGGAGAGTGGTAGTTGGCCGCGCTTCATGGCGTAATGGCGGTCAAGCAGCAACGACTGACGACGTATCAATGACAGACTACGTATCAATGACGGACTACGGACGGAGATTCCCATGGCGCGCACTGGCGTCCAGTACGAGGATGTACAACGAGCCATCGAGTCACTGATGGCACGGGGCGAGGCCCCGAGCGTGCAGAAGATTCGTGAAGTGCTGGGGACCGGCAGCTTCACCACCATCAGCGATCACCTGCGTGACTGGCGCCAGCGGCGCGCCGAGAAACGCGATGAGCCGCTGAGCCAGGCCATGCCTGACAGTCTCACCGAGACCCTGGCCACGGTGTGGAAGGAGGCGCAGTCACTGGCCAATGAAAGCCTGGTGCACTATCGCCAGGAAGCGGACAAGCAGACCGTCGAGGCGCGTGAGGCCGAAGCGCAGGCACAGCGCCGCGCGGAAGATGCCGAACAGCGTCTCAGCGCCCTGTCCGAGCAATTGGCCCAGGTGCAGGCGCGTCTTGAAGAGCGCGTGCAGGCCCTGGCGACGTTGACCAATGAGCAGGAGCATTGGCAGCAGCTGCAGGACAAGCTCGAAAAGCGTCTGACCCTGGCCCAGGAAGACATCGCGGCCATGGAGCGCACGCGCGAAGTGGACCATGAGCGCCATCAGCAGGCGATTCAGGCACAGGAAAGCGAGTGGAAGGAGCGTCTGGCGCAGGAAGAGGCGCGTCATGAAGCCAGTGAAACGCGTCTGATGAAGATGCTGGATGATGCACGCCTCGAGAAGAGCGAGCTCGACAAGCAGCATCGACGCCGTCAGGAGCAGCTCGAGAAGCGCGTCGAGCGTCTCGATGCCCAGGCGGCCGAGCAACGCAAGCAGCTGCAGGAAGAAGAGCGCCGCCGCTTTGAGGAGACCTCGGCTCGCCAGCAGCGCGAGACGGAGCTCAAGGACATGCGTGCGCAGCTGGAGCACTCCTCGGCGGAATACTCACGCCTGGAGGCCCAGCTGGGGCAGCTGACGCACGAGAACAAGCTGCTCAAGGAACGGCTGGCCTTTGCGCCCTTGCCGCCCTTCGTATGCTGAAAGCCTTGTCGAGTGATCACCACGCACTTGCGGCGTGATCTCCATGACTGACATGACGCAATGCACACGAAAACGCCGCCCATCAGGGCGGCGTTTTTTGTCAGTGCTACCGTGTTCTCATTCTCGTGATATCAAGCTCGTGATACCAAGCTCGTGATATCAGAGCCGTCAGTGTCGTGATGGCGACGCCATCGGGTGACTATCAGGTTGTCGAAGGTGTGGCGAACACCTCACAGCAGTTCTTCCGCGACCAGCGCCAGACGTGAGCGCTCGACGCACTTGAGTGTCACGTGACTGGCATGCGGCCACGAGCTGAAGCGCTGCACTGCCACCGCAAGGCCGCAGGTGTTGGCGGTCAGGTAGGGAGTGTCTATCTGGCCCACATTACCCAGCAGTACCACCTTGGTGTTGGCGCCCGCCCGTGTCAGCAGGCCCTTGAGCTGCTTGGGCGTCAGGTTCTGGGCTTCATCGATGATCAGGAAGGTGTCGCTCAGCGTGCGGCCGCGCATGAAGGACGGGGAGCGGATCTGGACACGATTGCCGATCCAGGCGCGCGTGGCCTCCTCATTCCAGGCGCTGGTGCCTTCTCCCTCCTTGCGCAGCAGGTTGTCCATGTTGTCGTGGAAGGCCCCCATCCACGGCGACATCTTCTCTTCTTCGGTGCCGGGCAGAAAGCCGATCTCTTCGCCCATCGCGATCGGCGCGCGGGTGAAGATGATGCGCTCGAAACGCTTCTTCTCCAGTGTCTGCTCGAACGCGGCAGCCAGCGTCATGTAGGTCTTGCCGGTGCCTGCACTGCCCGCGATTGACACCATGTCGACGCTGTCGTCCATCAGCAGGTTGAGGGCGAAGTTCTGGCGACTGTCATGGGCATTCACCCCCCATGCGCTGCGCTCGTTGCGATAGTTCTGCAGCACTTCCAGGCGTGCATAGTCATGCTCCAGCTCGCGCACGATGGCCTCGAAGCTGGCACCATCGTCCCCATCGCAATCCGCGATCAGCATGCCCGGGTACCAGTCCTTGGGCATCTGGCCTGACAGCTCATAGAAGGTGCGATGGTGCTCGCGCGTGACGGTGACATCGACCTGCATGTCGTCCCAGACGCCCTGGCCGTCGTGGCCGGCCTCATGAAAGAGCTTGACGCCCTCGATCATGGCGTCGCTGTCGGTGAAGGCGCGATCCGTCAGATAGTCTTCCACCGCCATGCCCAGGGCGGCGGCCTTGATGCGTAGATTGATGTCCTTGGTCACCAGGATGACCGAGGCGTCCTGACAGCGTGCAGACAGGCTGCGAGTCTCGGCGAGAATACGATTGTCGGCACAGGCGTCGCTCTGATCGACATGGCCGGAGAGGAAGTGAAGGTTGCCCGCGCCATTCATGGAAGGCGGGAGCGGAATTCCACGCAGGATTTCCTGAGGTGTGACATCCGCGGTGAGATCGGACAGCGTACGGCTGATCTGGCGGGCGGTATGGGCAATCTCCTTGTTGCCATTCTTGTGCTTGTCCAGCTCCTCCAGCACCGTCATCGGAATGACGACATCATGCTCGTCAAACTGGAACAGGGCTGAGGGGTCGTGAATCAGCACGTTGGTATCGAGGACGTACAGACGACGGGACTGCTTCTCGACTCTTACCATTGGCGACATGCCTTCCGTTGGAGTGTGCCCCTTGAAGCTAGCATGCTGAATATGTCGATCGTGTTGCAAAAACGCGTTCATATTTCACGCTAGCCTTGCAGACAGGTCACGCAAGGCAGGCGCATACTGTTGCTCCCTCATGAAATGCCCTCTTGCCTGGTGCCTGACAGCATCATGCTGAGCAGCGCCACCTGGCAGCAGAGAGAGCCAGCCGCGCCGCAGGCAAAGTCAGCGCCTCAGGTATAAGTCAGCGCCGCAGGCATGAAAAAGCCGCCCACCGAGCATCTCGGGGGCGGCTTTTGTTTATCCCCTCACGGCATCGGCCGTGAGGGTTGGTTCTCTCAAACGCTACCTTGTTGCGCGGATAGCGCGTCGGCGTCAGGCAACGGCGGGTTGCTGACGGCGTCGACGTACCTGCAGGAAGCCGATCAGCCACAGCAATGCCAGTGCCGGTAGCATGGCGATTTCCTTCGGAGGACGCTCAGCCGTCTGCTGGATGCCATCGATGGTGTAGTCGAAATCGATGCCGGCCTGCTGCGCCACGCTGCCGTACTCGATCATGCTGACCAGCACCTGCTCGTCGCTGATATCCAGCGTCAGGCCGACATCGGTCAGACGGGCTTCGCCGCTCTCGGCGTCAGAGACCGGCAGCAACACGGTCTTGGAGACCTCGTCGCCATCCAGGTTGATGCCCGAGACGTGAATCGGCAGCTTGCTGTCCACCGGCGCTTCGGCGATCAGCGTCTCGATCTGCTGCGGCGCGGCCATGGTGGTCGGCGGATAGATCATGTCCCACCAGTAGCCCGGACGGAACAGCGTGAAGGTGATCAGCAGCAGACCGATGGTCTCGTACCAGCGCGTGCGTGTAAGCCAGTAGCCTTGCGTCGCCGCCGCGAAGACCAGCATCGCCGCGACGGCCGAGGCCACCGTGATCGCCAGGTGCCAGTAGCTGTCGATGTTCATCAGCAACAGATTGGTATTGAAGATGAACATGAACGGCAGGATCGCGGTGCGGATATCGTAGGTGAAGCCCTGGATACCGGTCTTGATCGGGTCCGCCTTGGCGATCGCGGCCGCCGCGAAGGCGGCTAGCCCCACCGGTGGCGTGTCATCGGCCAATATCCCGAAGTAGAACACGAACAGGTGCACGGCGATCAGCGGCACGATCAGGCCGTTTTCCGCGCCCAGATTGACGATGACCGGCGCCATCAGCGTCGAGACGACGATGTAGTTGGCGGTCGTCGGCAGGCCCATGCCCAGAATCAGGCTGATCACGGCGGTGAAGATCAGGATCAGCATCAGGTTGCCGGCCGAGATGAACTCGACGAAGGCGGTCATCTTGAGGCCCAGCCCGGTCAGGGTCACGGTGCCCACGACGATACCTGCCGCCGCGGTGGCCACACCGATGCCGATCATGTTCTTGGCGCCGATCACCAGGCCATGGAAGAGGTCTTCGCCACCGCGTTGTGCGGCGCCGCCGACATTGCCTTCCTTGCGGAAGATGGCCACCAGCGGACGCTGGGTCACGGTGATGAAGATCATGAACAGCACGGCCCAGAAGGCCGACAGCCCCGGTGACATGCGCTCGACGGTCAGGCACCACACCAGCACCACGACCGGCAGCAGGAAGTAGAGACCGACCTTGACGGTCGGGCCGACCGGCGGCAGTTCATCGATGTCGCCTTCCCCAAGTTCCGGGAAGCGTGCTGAATAGGCGATCAGGGCCACATAGGAGGCCAGCAGCAGCGGCAGCACGATCCAGACCGCGCCATCCCCCGCCAGGGTCTTGATCCAGCCGATGCCGTAGTAGACGACCAGCGTGAGTATTCCCATGCCGATGAAGACGGTCAGGAAGGTCAGCAGAGTCGCGATCATGCTGGTCTTCTGGGTGCGCTTGAGGCCTTCCATGCCGGCCTTGCACGCTTCCAGGTGCACGATGTAGATCAGGGCGATGTAGGAGATCAATGCCGGCAGCAAGGCATGCTTGATGACGTCAAGGTAAGGAATGCCGACATATTCGACCATCAGGAAGGCCGCGGCGCCCATGATCGGCGGCGTCAGCTGGCCATTGGTGGACGCGGCCACTTCCACGGCGCCCGCCTTGGTGGCCGGGAAGCCGACCTTCTTCATCAGCGGGATGGTGAAGGTGCCGGTGGTGACGACGTTGGCGATGGAGGAGCCGGAGATGATACCGGATAGGCCAGAGGCGACGACGGCGGCCTTGGCCGGTCCGCCACGCATGTGGCCGAGCATGGAGAAGGCCATGCGGATGAAGTAGTTGCCGGCACCTGCGCGTTCCAGCAAGGCACCGAACAGCACGAACAGGAACACGAAGTCGGTGGAAACGCCGAGCGCGACCCCGAACACCCCTTCCGTGGTCAGCCACTGGTGGCCGAGCAGCTTGTTGAGACTGGCCCCGGCATGTGCGATGACGTCGGGCATGTAGGCGCCGAACAGGCTGTAGAGCAGAAAGACGCTGGCGACGACCGCAAGGGGCGGCCCGAGTGCACGACGCGTGGCTTCCAGCAGCAGGACCAGGCCGATTCCCGAGAACACCAGGTCCACGGTGGTATAGGCGCCCGCGCGACGTGCCAGTTCATCACTGAAGATCAGCACATAGGCGACACCCGCCACGGCGAAGATCGCCAGGGCCCAGTCATAGAGGGGAATGCGATTGGCGGGAGCACCCTTGTAGGCCGGGTACGCCACGAAGGCCAGCGAGATGGCAAAACAGAGATGCACGGCGCGCGCGGTGTCGGAATTTAGCAGTGACAGCGGCGAGGCGTGATAAAGCTGAAACAACGACCATGCCAGTGGAATCAGCCACATGAAGTGGCGGCCCACGAAGCCCACGGGATGACGGCCGCCGGTTTCCGACTCCAGCATCTCGAGGACTTCAGCATCATGATGCGTCTCGGCGTCTGGCGCCTGAGACGTTGCTGCAGTTTGGGTTTTGGTCATTTTTTGTGATCCGGTACGCGAGTCAGGCGATGGCTGACAGGTCACCTTCTTGCTCGACCAGAAGGCCCTGCTCAACCACATGCTTATCAAGCTGGTTACGTCTTCAGTATGTCCGGCCTGACAGATGTTTCCATTGATTCACCCGATCAGGGCGCAAATTATCTGAACGATTTCCTGAGCGGGCAGCGAGCTAGGCTCGTGACGAGCGTGAGACCTTGCCTGGTCACGCTTGTCCATGCTGCGGCTGCCGTCACGCCACTTGCCACTCGCAGGCAAGTCTTGATTGCGCAATGACGGCGGGTGTCTCTGCTGCGCTTTCCCTGCTCGGCCTTTTCCTGGTTGGCCCTTCCCTGCTTGGCCCTTTCCTGCACGACCTGAGTGGCCGCCCGGGAATGCAGACTTTCCACAAGCACGGAGACCGCAACGAGTGCGGTCTCCGGGAATTCCCTGTGCTCCCTGTGCTCGGATCCCTGAGCGCAGGGTGAGCGTTCATGCACGGCGCCTCGCAGGCGAGGCGCGCAGGGCATATCACTCGCTCAGCAGGCCAGCTTCCTTGTAGTACTGCTTGGCACCATCGTGCAGCGGCGCCGTCAAGGAAGCATTGACCATCTCTTCCTTCTTCAGGACCTGGAACGCCGGGTGCAGGCGCTGGAACTGATCGAAGTTGTCGAACACGGCCTTGACCACTTCGTAGGCGACGCGATCTTCGACTTCGGCACTGGAGACGATGGTGGCGCGGACACCGAAGGTGGTCACGTCGTCATCGTTGCCGCGGTACATGCCACCCGGGATGGTCGCGACGGAGAAGTAAGGCTTCTCTTCGACCAGCTTGGTGACGGCGTCGCCGGTGACATTGACGATGTTCGCGTCACAGGTGGTGGTCGCTTCCTTGATGGAACCGGACGGGTGACCCACGACGTAGACGTAACCGTCGATCTTGTTGTCACACAGTGCGGAAGACATCTCGGAGGCCTTGAGCTCGGAGGCCACCGAATACACGCTGGTGTCCTTGTCCTGCGAGGACAGCAGAGTGTCGATGGTCGAGCGCTGACCGGAACCCGGGTTGCCGATGTTCATGCGCTTGCCTTCCAGCTGGTCGAACTCGGTCACGCCGCTGTCCTTGCGAGCGACGACGGTGAACGGTTCCGGATGCAGGGAGAACAGTGAACGCAGGTCCTTGTTCGGGCCGAAGTCTTCGAAATCGCCCTTGCCTTCATAGGCATTGTAATGCGCGTCAGACTGGGCAACGCCCATGTCCAGCTCGCCGGTACGGATGCTGTTCAGGTTGTAGCCGGAACCGCCCGTGGACTCGACGCTGCAGCGAATGCCGTGTTCGGCCTTGCCACGATTGACCAAGCGGCAGATTGCACCACCAGCCGGATAGTAAACGCCTGTTACACCGCCGGTGCCGATGGTTACGAAGGTCTGCTCGGCGGCGCTTGCGCCTCCGGAGATCCCCATCAGGCCAAGACCTGCGGTCGCGACCGCCGCTGTCAGCGACTTCTTGATCATGGTCATGTTGAAACTCCCTTTGCTGGCTTGTTATTGGTCTTGCCGTCGTGCACCTCGATACCGGCCAGGCCCTTGCTTGTATCGCGTGTGAAACAGGCCGATTTTCAGGCTTATCCACTGCCACATGGCTGATATTTCAGTAATTTGAGGTGCATAACGCTGCACTGAGACTAGCATAGCTGAAGTGTGCGAGTACCAGCTTGTCATGCTTTATGCTACGAAAGGTGTAGGTGTTGGCAGTGAACTGCGCAGACAGCGACTTATCCCCCGCCACACGAGGATTGCCGCTTCCTCATTGCGTGCAACTTTCACCGCGGATTCAGGTGGTCGCTGTTGCTGACTGTGTAACCTGCACCGTTACTCAGTAACCATGACTCCCCTTTCGCAGTTGATTTGCCCCTGGGAGCACGCAGAAGACGCATGCAAAAACGCCCCACGGCAAGGCCGTGGGGCGTTCTGTTTTCGACGTTCTGTTTCGACGTTCAGTCTTTCCGAAGCTCAGTCTTTTCGACGAGCCGTCTTTGCGACTGGCTTGTCAGGTGCGCGTGACACTACGCATGGTGACGAACTCTTCCGCTGCCGTCGGGTGAATGCCCACGGTCAGGTCGAAGTCGGCCTTGGTCAGGCCGGCACGCACGGCGATGCCGATGCCCTGCATGATCTCACCGGCTTCATCACCGACCATGTGCACGCCGACGACCTTGTCGCTGGCGTCATCGACGATCAGCTTCATCAGGCTGCGCTCATCGCTGCCGGACAGGGTGTGCTTGAGCGGACGGAAGTCAGCGGTGTAGACGCGGATGCTGTCGAACTTCTCACGCGCCGCTTCCTCGCTGAGGCCGACGGTACCGATGTTCGGATGACAGAATACCGCTGTCGCGATGCTGTCGTAGTCCAGACCACCCACGACGCCGTCGCCGAAGTGCGCACGCACCAGGTGCATGGCTTCTTCAAGCGCCACCGGCGTCAGTTCCGGACCGCCGATGATGTCGCCCAGCGCGAGGATGGACGGGGTGGTGGTCTCGAAGCGCTCGTTGACGCGCACGGTGCCATCGACATTCAGCGCCACATCGACATTCTCGAGCCCCAGGCCTTCGATGTTCGGCTTGCGACCGGTGGCGGCGAGGATGCAATCCACTTCCAGCACCTGGCCATCGCTCAGGCGCACGCTGTAGACATCGCCTTGCTTGTCGATGGACTCGACAGTGGTGTTGAAGTGCAGGTTGACGCCCTTCTTGGCCATCTCGTCACGCGTGAACTCGCGCACTTCGTTGTCGAAGCCGCGCAGGAACAGGTCACCGCGATAGCTCAGGTGCGTCTCGGCACCCAGACCATTGAAGATGCTGGCGAACTCGACCGCGATATAGCCGCCACCGATGACGAAGAAGCGCTTCGGGAAGCTTTCCAGATCGAAGATGCGGTTGGAATCCAGCGCATGTTCACGACCCGGGAAGTCCGGCAGGAACGGCCAGCCACCGGTGGCGACCAGAATCTTGGCCGCAGTGTGACGCTCGCCATTGACGACGACGGTGTTGGCATCGGCGATGCTGGCACGGCCTTCGATCAGCGTGGCACCGGAATTGTTGAGCAGATTGCGATAGATGCCGTTCAGACGAGAGATCTCGGCGGTCTTGCGATCACGCAGGGTCGCCCAGTCAAAGCGCGGGGCGTCGCCCAGATCCCAACCGAAGCCGGCGCTGTCCTTGAATGAATCATGGTAGTGGGCAGCGTAGGAGTAGAGCTTCTTGGGCACGCAACCGACATTGACACAGGTACCGCCGAGGTAGCGGTCTTCTGCCACGGCAACGCGGGCGCCGGTCGCGGCGGCGGTCCGGGCAGCGCGAACGCCGCCGGAGCCGGCACCAATGACGAACAGGTCGAAGTCAAACTGGCCTGTCGCAGGCTGATGGGTCTGATCGGTCACGGGAATCTCCTTGATGAATTGGCCACATGGTATCAGGACTCGCGCGGCCTCGGGAGTCCCGTGTCGCTGGGCACGGTTACCCGCGTATCGGCCTTCAGGTTGACCCTGTGGCCTCTGACACGGTAAATATGTCCAACAAGCATGTTAGACAAAAGTTACAACGTGCTGGCACAGGGGCTAGCACCGTCATTGGCGAAGCGCTCTGCGGGCGCGTAACACTGTCACTCGTAGCGTTAGCGCTCTGACGTCTTGCCTGACGCTGCCGTAAATGCCTGCCTGATGGGTCTGAGCCAAGAGGCTCTGCGCCCGAGAGGCACCATGGCCAACGTCCCTGTGCGACAACCGTCCCCTGCCCCCGTCATTTGAAAAAGTGGTCTCCCTGCCATGAGCAATATCGAAAAGCTGCTTGAGCAAAACAAGGTCTGGGCTGAATCCATGACCGAGCGCGACCCTGAGTTCTTCAAGCGCCTCTCGGACCAGCAGAATCCTGACTTTCTGTGGATCGGCTGCTCGGATTCCCGCGTACCGGCCAACCAGATCATCGACCTGCCGCCCGGCGAAGTCTTCGTTCATCGTAATGTCGCCAACCTGATCCACTACAACGACATGAACGCGTTGTCGGTGATCCAGTACGCTGTCGATGTCCTGAAGGTCGAACACATCATGATCGTTGGCCATTACGGTTGTGGTGGCGTGCGTGCCTCGATCACCGGCGGTGACAATGGCATGGTCGACTACTGGCTGCACACCCTGCGTGAGCTCTACAACCTGCACTATGACGAGCTCAAGGACCTGCCGCTGGATGAGCAGGTCGACCGTATGTGCGAACTCAATGTCCGCTCTCAGGTGCAGAACCTGGCCAGAACCAAGATCCTGCAGCGTGCCTGGGAGCGCGGTCAGAAGCTGGAAGTGCACGGCTGGGTCTACGGCCTGTCCGATGGTCGAGTTAACAACCTCGATTGCACCATCAGTAACCTGTCACAGGTGCCGCAGCTGTATCGTGTGGACCGCATCGAGCCTTTGCCGCAGCAGGACTGATCAGGCCGACCTGATCAAGCTGCCGGTGCTGCAGGATGCCGGTAGCAACATCAGTGCCCTCCAACGCGCCTCCCACCCGGGAGGCGCGTCGCGTTTCAGGCCTCGCGTGCGCGATCGCGCCGAACTGGGTCTGCTTTCTGCTCTTTGTCTCCCTCCCTTTTACTGTCCCTTTTTGCAATATCCTTGCTTGCCTCCTCGGCAACCCTTCGTCGGTTCTGATCACCTAGGGTTTGGCGTCTATTGAATGGAATCAGGCCTGGCAGTCACCGGCGCTGGAAAGTCTTTCACGTGTTTTCAGCGCAGCGTTCGGGGATTTTTCAGCGCAGTATCGACCTTGCAGGCCTTCGTGGAGGGCCTCTGAGGCGCAACTTTGGTCGCAGAACGCTAGGCGCACCAATCAAGTGCAGAGACTGCACGCATTGGAAAATCACTGCCTATCCTGTCGGCTTTTCTGCCGCTGATGGTGTCTGTTTATCGCCAGGCGGCGTAAAGCCGGATTGGCGGTATTCAGCGTACGCAATGTCTCTCAACCAGGCACCGTCGACTGACGGAACTGATACACACCACGGCCATGCAGCGCCCGAGAACTCCCCCAGACCTCGATCATCAATTTTGCTTCAAATAGTTGATTTTATTGGAATTGACTTGTCGTCATGGCTTGCAATGTGAACGAGGCAGGCCAGTGTCACGGCGGCTTGCCCAGCATATGGCAGTGCTGAATCGCTCCGTATTGCCCTAAGAGAAAGCGTCCTCAGCTCGCGGCGTTATTGATGAGAGAGATGGCGTTGCCGTGTGACATCCGGGGTGTCGCTTCGTCGATCTCGCGCCCTGCACCAGCCTGGATGACGTTGCGTGGTCAGGAAAAGGCTATTCACCACCTGCATCCGGCTACTCAACATTTCGATTGTCCCGCGACCAAGTGACTCTCTACTGTTAGAACGCATCCTGCGTGTCTGCCTCGACAGCCGCGCAGGATCGCCACAACAACAATCAAACTACACAAGCAAAGGGATGCTCATGACCCGTCAGAATGCCCTCCAGTCTTTCTTGCCCAAGAAGACCCTGTGTGCGCTGATCGGCAGCGCGACATTGGCCATGGCGGCTCCGGCAATGGCCGAAGACGTCACCCTGCGCATGGCCTACGACGCTGACCCCGTGACCCTCGATATCCACGAACAGCTCTCCGGCGGCACCCTGCAGCTGTCGCACATGGTCTACGACCCGCTGATTCGCTGGAACAAGGACCTCGGCTTCGATGGCCGCCTGGCCAAGAGCTGGGAGCGTGTCGATGACAACACCATGCGCTTCCATCTGCGCGAAGGCGTCAAGTTCCACTCCGGCAATGACTTCTCCGCCAAGGATGTGGTCTGGACCATCGAGCGCCTCAAGAAGAGTGCCGACTTCAAGGCCATCTTCGCACCCTTCACCGACGTCAAGGCCGTCGATGACTACACCGTGGACCTGGTGACTGACAAGCCGTTCCCGCTGGTGCTGAATGCCGCCACCTACATCTTCCCGATGGACAGCGCGTTCTATTCCGGTGAGACCGAAGACGGCAAGGCCAAGGATGAGATCGCCAAGGCGGCCAATACCTTCGCCTCACGCAACGAGTCCGGCACGGGCCCCTACAAGGTCGCGGACCGTCAGCAGGGTGTGAAGATAAGTTTCGAGCGCTTCGAGGATTACTGGGACACCGAATCGCCGGGTAACGTCGATGACATCGTGCTGACGCCGATCAAGGAAAACGCCACGCGTGTCGCGGCGCTGCTGTCCGGCGACATGGACTTCATCGCGCCGGTACCGCCGACCGATCTGGAACGCATTCGCAAGCAGGACGGCGTGCACCTGGTCGAGATGAGCGGCACCCGCATCATCACCTTCCAGATGAACCAGGAGCGTGTCGAAGCCTTCAAGGACAAGCGCGTCCGTCAGGCCGTCAACTACGCCATCAATCAGGAAGGCATCGCCCAGAAGCTGATGAAAGGCTTCGCGACCCCCGCAGCCCAGATGTCACCGGATGGCTATCAGGGCCACAACCCCGAGCTGACGCCGCGCTATGACGTGGCCAAGGCCAAGGAGCTGATGAAGGAAGCCGGATACGAGGATGGCTTCGAGATCAGCATGATGGCGCCCAACAACCGCTATGTGAACGACGCCAAGATCGCCCAGGCCGTGGCCTCGATGCTGGCCAGGATCAACATCACGGTGGATCTGAAGACCCTGCCCAAGGCCCAGTACTGGCCGGAATATGATGCGCGCGCCGCCGACATGATGATGATCGGCTGGCACTCGGACACCGAAGACAGTGCCAACTTCTTCGAATTCCTGACCTTCTGCCCGGATGCCGACAGCGGTGTCGGTCAGTACAACTCCGGCAACTACTGCAATCCGGACGTCGACAAGATGGTCACCGAGGCCAACCTGGAGACCGACACTGAGAAGCGCGCCAAGATGTTGCAGGCCGCCGAGAAAGCCGTCTACGACGATGCCGGTTTCGTGCCGCTGCACTGGCAGAACCTGGCCTGGGGCGCGCGTGATGGCGTCAACATCGAGCCGGTGCTGAACGTGATGAACTTCCCGTACCTGGGGGATCTGGTCATCGACCAGGAGTGATCCCGCCGCGTGAGTGAGGGACAGACAAGACGGCTGTGAAGGTCTGATTCCTTGCTCTCAGTTCATCCACTGCTCATCCAACCCTCACTCGCCCCTCGCGTCAGGCAAGGCAGGCAGCCAGAGACAATCAATCAGAGTCAGTCAACACGTGAAACGCTGACATTGAGTTCTCTGGTTGCCCTGCTGACCTGAACGCGACGACTTACCCCCGCCTGTCGTTTTCCTCGCCATCGCCTGTCGGTGATGGGTTGGGGAGCCTGTGCCCGATGGCTGGCCAGCGACAGGCGGGATACCTGACACCCAGCGTGATCGGCCAGCATGAATAGGGTCGACACGCGCGAGACCGTGATGTTCACGAGGAAGGTGGCGATCCATGATTGCCTTTCTGATCAAACGCCTGATGCACGCCGTACTGGTCATGTTCGTGATCAGCATCATCAGCTTCGCCATCCAGGACAACCTGGGCGACCCGCTGCGCGAGATGACCGGCCAGGCCGTGTCGGAAGCCCAGCGTGAAGTCATGCGCGATGAAATGGGCCTCAACGACCCCTTCATCACCCAATATCTGCGTTTTGCCGGCAATGCCCTGCAGGGCGATCTCGGCAACTCGTACTTCTACAAGCAGCCGGCGACCGAGGTGATTCTCAAGCACCTGCCCGCCACGCTGGAACTGGTGATGGCCTCGAGCCTGATCATCATCCTGCTCTCGGCGCCCATCGGGGTGTTCGCGGCGATTCGCCCGCGCAACTGGCTGTCACGCCTGTTCATGGGTACCTCGATCATCGGTATCTCGGTGCCGGTCTTCCTGACCGCCATCGTGTTGATCCAGCTGTTCGCGATCGGCGTGACGGTGGACTGGTTCCCCAGCGACACCACCTGGGGCAGTGTCCTGAACGGCATGCTGTCCACCGATGGCGGCATGCCCTCCTACGGACGTGGTGAGCTGGTGCACGTCGCGGGCACCTGGTCGAGCGGCCTCTTCACCGCCGACGGCCTCTGGCACCTGGTGCTGCCGGCCATCTCGCTGGCCTCGATCATGCTGCCGCTGTTCATCCGCCTGATTCGCGCCGAGATGATGGAAGTGCTGCAGTCGGACTACATCAAGTTCGCGCGCGCCAAGGGTATCGGCCTCAAGCGTATCTACTTCCTGCACGCACTGAAGAACACCATGCTGCCGGTGATCACCGTCGGCGGCGTGCAGATCGGCACCATGGTCGCCTACACCATCCTGACCGAGACCGTCTTCCAGTGGCCGGGCATGGGCCTGATGTTCCTCGAGGCCATCACCCGCTCCGACATCCCGCTGATCGTGGCCTACCTGATGATGGTCGGCGTGATCTTCGTGATCACCAACACCCTCGTCGATCTGATCTACGGACTGGTCAACCCCACCGTCAAGCTTGCGGGGAAACCGGCATGAGCCAATCCAATACCCAATCGAGCAACGCGCCCGTCACCCCGAAGACCAGCTCCATCGTGGTCCCCGGCCGTTGGCAGCGATTCCGCGAGTCCTACCTGGTCTACAGCTTCAAGCGTGACTGGATGGCTCAAGCCTGTCTGCTGGTGTTCATCGCCATGGTGCTCGGGGCCTTCCTCGCGCCGTGGATTGCCCCGGCCGACCCCTATGACCTGGCCAGCATCGACATAATGAACTCGGAGCTGCCGCCGGCGTGGATGGCGGGCGGTGATCCGGCCTTCCTGCTGGGTACCGATGCCCAGGGGCGTGATCTGCTCTCCACCATCCTCTACGGCACGCGCGTGTCGCTGTTGATCGGCTTCGGCGCGGTCATCCTGCAGGCGCTGCTCGGTGTGACCTTCGGGCTGCTGGCGGGCTACCTGGGTGGGCGTATCGATGCCTTCCTGATGCGCATGGCCGATATCCAGCTGTCGTTCTCGACCCTGATGGTGGCCATCGTGGTGGGCGCCATCATCAAGGCAACCTTCGGCGGCGCCGCCTTCTCGGACTACGCGCTGATCCTGTTGATCCTGATCATCGGGCTGGCGGAATGGCCGCAGTATGCGCGTACCGTCCGCGCCTCGGTGCTGGCGGAGAAGAACAAGGAATACGTCGATGCCGCGCGGGTAATGGGCTTCCGCTCCCGTCGCATCATGTTCCGTCACATCCTGCCCAACACCCTGTCGCCGATCTTCGTCATCTCCACGGTGCAGATCGCCAACGCGATCATCTCGGAGGCGGCGCTGTCCTTCCTCGGTCTCGGCATGCCGGAGACCCAGCCGTCGCTGGGGTCACTGATCAAGTCCGGCTTCGACTACCTGCAGTCAGGCAGCTGGTGGATCACGCTGATCCCCGGTGGCGTGCTGATCGTGCTGGTCCTGGTCATCAACCTGCTGGGCGACTGGCTGCGTGATGTCATGAACCCGCGTCTCTACAAGGGCTGAAGCCGAGAGGAGTCAAGACAATGGCACTACTTGAAGTCAACAACCTCGACGTCCGCTTCGCCATGCGAGGCGGTGAGGTCCGCGCCCTGCGCGACGTCAGTTTCACCCTGGAACGCGGTGAGCGCCTGGGGATCGTCGGTGAATCAGGGGCCGGCAAGTCGGTCGCGGCCTTCACCATCCTGAATCTGATCGCCAAGCCCGGCTACATCGCCGGCGGCGAGATCAAGTTCGATGGCGAGGTGCTCAACACCCTCAAGCCCAAGGCGATGCAGTCGATTCGCGGCAACCGCATCTCGATGATCTTCCAGGACCCGATGATGACGCTCAATCCGGTGCTGACCATCGGCGAGCAGATGATCGAATGCCTGAAGGCGCACCGCCGCATCTCCCGCAAGGATGCGCGCGCCATCGCCCTGCACAAGCTCAATCAGGTCTTCATTCCCTCACCGGAAAAACGCCTGGATCAGTACCCCCATGAGCTGTCCGGCGGCATGCGTCAGCGCATCATCATCGCCATCGCGCTGCTGCTGGACCCGGACATCATCGTCGCCGATGAGCCGACCACCGCGCTGGATGTGACCATCCAGGCCGAGATCATGGAGCTGTTGCTGCTGCTGTGCGAGAAGCACAACGTCGGGCTGATCCTGATCACCCACGACCTGGGCGTGGTCAGCCAGGTCACCCAGCGCACCCTGGTGATGTATGCCGGGCGCGTCATCGAACAGGGGCCGACCCGCGAGATCATCAATGATGCTCAGCACCCCTACACCCAGGGGCTGATCAACGCCCTGCCCCAGATGGCCACTCCGGGCAGCCGTCTGAACCAGATTCGTGGCTCGATGCCGACCCTGACCAAGATTCCGGCCGGTTGCGCCTTCAATCCGCGCTGTGACTTCGCGGCGAATATCTGCCTCGAGAAGGTGCCGGCCTTTGCCCATTCCGGCAACTGCAAGGTGGCCTGTCATATGGTCGATGCCATGGTGGCCGGCGAGCGCTGGACCCCGATCATCACCGATGCCAACGGCAACGGCACCACACCCACTGACAGCCACCGCACGGAGGTGAACGCATGAGCGCGGCAATTCTGAAGGACGCTCAGTCCTCCTCTCAGGCCTCCACCCGTGTGGATAGCGCCGAGCTTGGCGAAACCCTGGTGGAAATTCGTGATCTCGAGAAGCGCTTCTCGTTGTCCGGCGACTTTCTCGAACAGCTGACCTTCGAGAAGGGGCGCCTGCGTCGCAAGCAGGAATACGTGCACGCCATCAATGGCGTCACCCTGGACGTCAAACGCGGTGAGGCGCTGTGCGTGGTCGGGGAATCCGGCTGTGGCAAGTCGACGGTCGCGCGCACGGTGATGGGGCTTCTCAAGCCCAGTGGTGGCGAGGTCCGTTTTGACGGCACCCGCATCGACAATATGGCCCCGCGGGACCTGCTGCCCTTCCGCCGTCGCATGCAGATGATCTTCCAGAATCCCTATGCGTCGCTGAATCCGCGCATGACCATCCAGCAGACGCTGGAGGAGCCGCTGCGCTTCCATCAGCCGACGCTCAAGGATGGCGAGGTGCGCGACAAGATCGAGGAGGTGATGCGCTCGGTGGGCATCGACCCCGACTGGGGCAAGCGCTTCGCGCACGAATTCTCCGGCGGTCAGCGTCAGCGTATCTCGATCGCCCGCGCGCTGGCGGTGGACCCGGAATTCATCGTCGCCGATGAGCCGATCTCGGCGCTGGACGTGTCGATCCAGGCGCAGGTGCTCAACCTGATGATGGAAGCGCAGGAGCAACGCAACCTGACGTATCTGTTCATCACCCACGACCTGGCCGTGGTCGAGCACTTCGGAACCCGCGTTGCGGTGATGTATCTGGGCACGCTGTGCGAGCTGGCGGACACCCGTTCACTGTTCGCCCGCCCGCGTCACCCCTACACCCAAGCATTGATGTCGGCGATCCCACGCCTGCACGATGACAAACCCAACCACATTCGCCTCGAGGGCGAGGTGCCGACGCCGGTCAATCTGCCTTCGGGCTGTGTCTTCCATGGCCGTTGTCCGCATGCCAATCAGCGTTGCCGCACGGAGATTCCGCGCCTGATCGCCACGGACACCGGTCAGGTCGCCTGCCACGCCGTGGAAGAAGGCCGCATCGACTGATGTGATGGCAGTGACGAAAGTGATGACGGCGATGTGATGGGCGCCATCGATCATTGCGTTTCCGGCCCCAAGCAAGGAAAGACCGCGCAAGGTTGCCATTGTCATCGGCAACCTTGCGTCTTGCGCTCATTGACGATTGCATCTCGCGTTTTGTGTGGGCAAGATTTCGCACAACCGTCACTGACCAACAGGTCAATTGGCGCCATTGCCCACGATGCTTGAAGAAGATTCAGCGTGGCACCGGGCCCCGATGACGCATCCCCAAGATACTCTGGTGTGACACGTCCGAAGAGATGTGCGCCCGACCTCCTGACATGGCCTGTTCCCAGGCCGACGAGGCACTCCGATTACATGGAAATTCGCTGGCTCGAAGATTTCATCGTTCTGGCTCAGACCCGACATTTCTCGCGGGCAGCCGATGCACAGAATGTCTCTCAGCCCACCTTTTCCCGCCGCATCAAGTTGCTGGAAGAGGAGATGGGCACCACCTTGATCAATCGTCAGACCCTGCCGCTGTCGCTGACTCCCGCCGGAGACGAGTTTCTCCAGCTGTGCGAGCAGATCACCGAGCGCGTGCGCATCACACGCGAACGCCTGCAGGACATGGCCCAGCAGCAAGCCAGCAAGATATCGCTGGGGGCACCGCAGTCTCTGGTGTCCCACTTCCTGCCTGATTGGCTCGATCAGCTTCAGCTGCGTGAACAGGTGCTGCCCTATCTGCGTGCCACCGGCTGGCTGGCGGCCGACTATTTCCACGGGCTGGATCGCGGCGAATGTGATCTGGCGCTGTGCTATTGGCCCCAGGCACGTGTGGACCTGGGCTTTGAGCTGGACAGTTACCAATACCTGGTGGTCGGCGAAGAAACCTTCATCCCGCTGTGCGCGCCCGGCGCGGATGGCGAACCCCGCCATCAGTTGCCGGGCACGCGGCGCAATCCGCTGCCGTTCATCAGCCCGCATCCGCGCGCCGTCATCGCCACCTCGCTGATGGCGCATCTCGCTCAGGTCCCGATTCAGGCGCATCTGGTCACCATGAACGAGAATATCCAGGCGGCCAACATCAAGGCGCTGGTGTTGCAGGGCTATGGCATCGGCTGGCTGCCGCAGCGTCTGGCCGCAGAGGAAATCGCCAGCGGCAAGCTGGTACGTGCCGGTGACCCGCGCTGGGACCTGAGTCTGCATATCCGCCTGTATCGCCCGCGCGTGCCGCGCCACGACAGTGTCAGTGAACTCTGGCACCAGCTGGAAGCCCATTTCTCGTGAGTCAGCCAGGCAGGAGAGGCGCAGGCGCCGACTCAGCGGCGCTCTCCCCTTTATTTCTACATTCTCCATCACCTCACGCCATTGACGTTTACTCATCCAGGTCAGGCGTGCCGACCGTTTGCAAGGAAACATGATGTCTGACAGCCAGCTCAACGACCCGACACTCACCCACGCCGCGGCACACCGCGCGCATCTGGCGGCGCTGCAATCCGGCTACGAAATCGCCATGCAGCAGCATGATCTGGACGCCATCGTGCTGCACAGTGGCAAGCCGAAGCGGCATTTCGCCGATGATCAGGATGCCAGCTTCAAGTCGCATGCCCATTTCCTGCACTGGGTGCCGATGGCGGGTCTCAGCGATAGCTGGCTGGTGATTCGCCCAGGTGAGCGCCCGACGCTTTACCTCTATGCCCCCGATGACTTCTGGCATCTGTCACCCAGTCTGCCGACGCCGGACACTGCGCCCTGGGCCGAGCAGTTCGAGATCGTCCATCTGCGCAAGCCGACACTGCCACAGCGTCCCGAGGGTCGCGTGGCGCTGCTGGGCGAAATCGCCGAGCTCAACCCGCAGGTGGTCAGCGAACTTGAGGCACTGCCCAACCCGGTCGGCTTGGTGCGCCAGCTCGACGAGGGGCGCGTCTGCAAGAGCGAATTCGAGATCGCCTGTCTTGAAGAAGCCAGCCTGCGCGCCGCGCGTGGCCATCTGGCTGCCCGGCGCACCTTCATGGAAGGCGGCGCGGAGCTCGATATCCAGCTGGCCTATCTTGGCGCGTCGCGCCAACGGGAATCGGATGTGCCCTACGGCAACATCGTCGGTCTCAACGCGCATGCCGCGGTCCTGCATTACCAGCATTATGCTTTGCAGGCCCCCGCCGCCCGTCACAGCCTGCTGGTGGATGCCGGCGCCAGCGTGCACGGCTATGCCTCTGACATCACGCGCAGCTGGGCGGGCGATGATGCTCTGCCGCTCTATCGCGCGCTGATCGAGGGCGTGGAGGCGCTGCAGAAGCGTCTGATCGCAAGACTCGCGCCCGGGGTGGACTACGTCGACCTGCACCTCGAGATGCATCGTGAGCTGGGTGAGCTGCTGCGGGAATTGGGCGTGGTGTCCCTGCCCGCCG
Source organism: Cobetia sp. Ld8 (assembly GCF_045066615.1). Classification (NCBI taxonomy): domain Bacteria; kingdom Pseudomonadati; phylum Pseudomonadota; class Gammaproteobacteria; order Oceanospirillales; family Halomonadaceae; genus Cobetia; species Cobetia sp. Ld8. The sequence continues at coordinate 821,924 of NZ_JBISHF010000007.1, forward strand.
AGGATCAGGTCGCACAAGGCATCACGGCAGCCTTCTGCCCGCATGGTCTCGGGCATCTGCTGGGACTGCAGGTCCATGATGTGGCGGGTCGCATTCCTGATCACACCAATGGCGACATCCGTCATCCGCCGCAAGGTCACCCGATGCTGCGCCTGACGCGTGTGCTCGAGACCGGCATGGCCATCACCATCGAACCGGGCTGCTACATCATCCCCATGCTGCTGGAGTCGCTGCGCAACGATGCACGCGGTGAGCATATCGACTGGAAGCTGGTCGAGGCGCTGGCACCCCATGGCGGTGTGCGTATCGAGGACAATCTGGTCATCACCGCAGGCGGTGCCCTCAATCTGACACGTAGCCCAGCCACGGGCCTGTAATCAGGCCTGTCACACCACTGTCCGGGTTTCTCGCTGTGACGATTGCCGTCACACGCCTGCCTCACGCCGCCATGGGCCCTGTGCCGATGGCGGCTTTTTGTCGCGTATCCCGGGGCTGAGTATTCGAGCACCAGGCCAACAATGTGATCCAGGGCCGAGCTATCGCCATCGGCGTCGATGCGTATGCTGCACTGCGACTAGCGATTGGCGTCGCCAAGTGAAATGATGCCAACGATATCCGTGTAGAAATTCCTGTCAGATCTTGCTGCAGGCCACCGCCATCAAGGGCATGTCCATCATCCGACCAACAACGTCATCGCCCTGGCCTGCCACTGGAGCTACCTTACATGCCGCACTCCATCTTCACGTCAGAGTTTCGCCCTGCCCTTGGTCTGCGCAATCGCCATGTCCAGACCTTGTTGCCCCGCTTTCTGCCCCGCGCGCCCCTGAGTCGGCGCACCGAGATTCTCAATCTTCCCGATGGTGACTTCGTCGAGCTCGCCTGGGTCATCAGCGACGGTCATGAAAAGCGGGAGCGTACGACGCCCCTGAGCGACGATGCGCCCCTGTTCGTGCTGTTTCATGGCCTTGAGGGTGACTTGAGCTCGCCCTACGCCCGTGAGCTGCTCAATGCAGCCGCCCGGATGGGCTGGCGACCGGTGATGATGCATTTCCGTGGCTGCGGGCAATCTCCCAACCGCCTGCCACGCGCCTATCACAGCGGAGATACCGCTGACGCCTATTGGGTGCTCGGCGAGCTGGGGCGACGCTATCCACACGCCATCAAGGTCGCCTGTGGCGTATCGCTGGGCGCCAACATGCTGCTCAAGCTGGTGGCAGAGCAAGGTGGTGATGGTCTGGACCTGGCCGGCGCGATCGCCATCAGCGCCCCGCTGGACCTGGCGGCCAGCGCGGACGTGCTCAATCAGGGCTTCTCGCGCCTCTACCAGCGCCATCTGCTCAAGGGCTTGAAAGCCAAGGTGGCAGCGAAGCTTGCCAATGGCCCGCTGCCCATCTCGATCGGAGCGCATCAGCTGACGCAGCTGAACAGTTTCTGGGCCTATGACAACGAAGTCACCGCGCCCCTGCATGGCTTCACCTCGGCGAGTGATTACTACACGCGCTCCTCGGCGGGCCGTCTGCTGAGCGAGATCGAACTGCCGACGCTGATACTGCAATCGCTGGATGACCCCTTCATGCCACGCGATCTGTTCGCACGCTTCCACCAACCCTCCGAGGCCGTGCGTATCGAGCTCAGTGAGCGCGGTGGGCATGTCGGCTTCGTCGAGTGGCGCCGTGGGCGACTGAGTTCCTGGCTGGCTCGCCGTGTCAGTCAGCAACTGGATGCCTGGAGCGGGCTGCCCAAGCCGCAAGCGCAGGCCGAGGTGCAGAGCGAAGCGCACTGAGCTGCCTGCATTGAACAGGCTGCATTGAACTGTCGTGCATCGAACTGGCGGCATTGTCCGCCATTCAGACGCCAACACGCTTTCCCCTACCTGGCTTTCTTGTCCCTGGCATTCCTCGCCTCTTTTTGCTTCTCCCACCCTTGCTCGCCTTCCCACCCTCAGATCCGGTGGGAAGCCCTTAACCCTGCCTACGACCGTATGCTCTTCAGGACGGCCAAAGTTTTAGCAACAAAAACGATAACGGTATACAGGATGAGGGTGTGTAGGATGACACGGATCACTGTCACGATTCAGGGAGAATGGTAGACTGCGCGCCCATCCTACGTTCAAGACTCTACTGGCCTGATAATGAACCTGATTTTTCGCCTGGTGCTCGGCATCGTGGCTGGCATACTGCTGGGGCAATGGGCTCCCGAATCCCTGATACGCGCCCTGCTGACCTTCAAGGTACTGTTCGGTGAGCTGCTGGAATACGCCATTCCGCTGATCATCCTGTTCTTCATCATGAGCGGGATCGCACGTCTCGAGCGTTCCTCGGGCCGTCTGTTGACCCTGACCATCGTGCTGGCCTATGCCTCGACGACGCTGGCAGGACTGTTGGCGGGCATCGTCGGGCTGGAGGTCGTGCCGCATATCGTGCAACAGGACCAGCTGCCGGTCAGTCATGCCATCAAGCACTTGAGCCCCTACTTCACGCTGGATATTCCGCCGCTGACCGATATCAGCACGGCTCTGGTGACGGCCTTCCTGTTCGGCATCGGCATTTCCGCCACCGAGCATGACGGCATGCGTCAGCTGGCCGACGGCGGCCGTGACATCGTCGAGCGCTTCATCGCCAAGGCGTTGATTCCTGCCCTGCCGTTCTATATCGCCGGCCTGTTCTGCGAGATGACGATCGCCGGTACGGTGGCCAATACCCTCAAGAGCTTCGGCATGATCCTGCTGCTGGCACTGACCCTGCACTGGCTGTGGCTGAGCTTGCTCTACGTCACCAGCGGCACCAGCACCGGTCGCTCGCCCATGAAGGCGCTGGCCCACATGCTGCCCGCCTATTTCACCGCGGCCGGGACCATGTCTTCCGCGGCCACGATTCCGGTCACCGTGCGCCAGATGCACCTCAATCACATCTCGCCGTCCGTGGCGAGCTTTGCGGTGCCGTTGCTGGCCACCATCCACATGTGCGGCAGTGCCATCACGCTGACCGTGTGCGCCATTGGCGTGATGCTGGTCACTCCCTCCCTGGCAACGCCCGAGCTCACCACCCTGCTGCCGTTCATCGCCGCGCTGGGCGTGACCATCATTGCCGCGCCCGGCTCGCCCGGCGGGGCCGCGATGACCTCGGTGGGCGTATTGCAGAGCCTGCTGGGCTTCGATGCCGCCGCCGTCGGCCTGATGATGGCGCTCTATCTGGCGCAGGACAGCTTCGGTACGGCGTGCAATGTCACCGGCGATGGCGCCCTGGTACAGTGGATCGATCGCTTTGCAGAAGCCGAGCAGGACCGACAGCGCTACCGCTGACACTGTGCCTTGCAGCGCCTGACCTAAGGCTGCTCCAGACAGAAAAAAGCCTCATGGCGGCCGTGTACTGCGCGGCGACCATGAGGCTTTCGTGTCTCTCAGCGGCAATCTGTCACCAACAGTCTTATGACAGCGATGTCATGGCAGGCAGGACATGACTGCCGGGCTGTCAGCCGATGGGGCAGCTGATTCCCGTGCCTTTCAGGCCGCAGTAGCCGCCCGGATTCTTGGCCAGATACTGCTGGTGATATTCCTCGGCGTAGTAGAACTCGCGCAGCGGTGCGACCTCGGTGGTGATGCGGCCGAGACCGGACTGGTCCAGCGCCTGCTGGTAGTCGGCCATGCTCTTCTCGACGATGGCGCGCTGGTCTTCGCGGGTGTAATAGATCGCGCTACGGTACTGGTTGCCGATGTCATTGCCCTGACGCATGCCCTGGGTCGGGTCATGGGCCTCGAAGCTGGCCCGCAGGATCTCCGGCAGACCGATCACCGTCGGGTCAAAGATCACGCGTACGACCTCGGTGTGGCCTGTCTTGCCGGTGCAGGTCTCTTCATAGCTCGGATTCGGCGTATGGCCGCCGGCATAACCGACCGCCGTCACCTTGACGCCTGGCAGCTGCCAGAAGAGGCGCTCGGCTCCCCAGAAGCAGCCCAGCCCCAGCACGATCTCCTCACACTCACTGTCGAACGGCGGTACAATCGAGCGGCCATTGACGTGATGAACGCCGCTGATGCGAACCGCTTCACTGCGCCCTGGCAAGCTGTCCTGCGCTGAAGGAATGGTCTGCTTATCTTCCGTTATCCACATGGCGGACTCTCTCCTGTGTCGCGTCGTGCAATCGTGTATAGGTTCAATGATGTCATCTCTGCCCCCCAAGATCTGCCCCTGCCAGCCCAACAGCGCAAAGGCGCGACGCTACGCCGATTGCTGTCAGCCGATTCATGCTGACATCACCCGCGCCGAACGCCCCGAGCAATTGATGCGCGCCCGCTACAGTGCCTTCTGCCTGTCGCTGAGCGATTTCCTGATCGACAGCTGGGACCCGGCCCATTGCCCGGCACGCGCCGACCTCGAAGGTGCTGGCCCGCAGTGGCTGGCATTGGAGATTCTGGACAGCGGACAAGACGCCGATACCGGCATGGTACGCTTTCATGCCACCTTCTTCGAGCAGGGAAAGTTCCAACAATTGCAGGAACTTAGCCGCTTTCATCACGATGGCCATCACTGGCGTTATGTCGAGGGTGATGCCGAGTGGCAGACACTGACGCCGGGGCGCAACAGCCTGTGTCCCTGTGGCAGCGGCAAGAAGATCAAGCGGTGCTGCACTGCGTGACCGTCAGCGTCTTGTGCTGACGCGCGTGCGCTTGATCTCTCAAGCATAAGCGAAACGAGCACCTCTGAAACGCCCCCTCCATAACAAGACAGCCCCCACCGAACCTGTCGATGGGGGCTGAGCCTGTGGCAATCACTTGGCCTGACGTGTCATCTGTCCTTGCCGACTCTGGGCGCCAGCTCGCTGCGACCCAGCGAGAAGCTGTAGAGCAGATCCACGGCCTGCGCCGTGCCGGACACCGCTTCGGCATACAGATTGCGGAACAGCTTGTAGCGCAGTGTCAGCTCCGCGATCGGCGAGAACAGCCCGACGCCGTAGCTGAGCTTCAGGTCCGGGGCGATATAGCCGCTGACCACTACCTGGCTGTCATCCCCGCTGCCGGAGCTGTCCAGACTCAGGTCACGCACGCCGAAGGTTTCCCCGATCTGGCCGACCACCTGGCCACTTTGTGCCAGTGACATGCCGATCAAGGCGGACGTGACCGCACTGTCACTGCTGGTGTCGCTGTCCAGGCCTTCACCGCGCAGCAGATAACTCAGTGCCGAGGATTCATCCATCGACGGGTCCGAGAAGATCTCGACGCTGGGTGACGAGGCAAGTCCGGTCACACGCACCCCTGCGGTCACGTCGTCCTCGGTGTTGTCAGGATCACGGATCGCCTCGATATTCAGACGCGGGCTCGAGGGCGGTCCGGCCAGCAAGACCTGCCCCTTGCTGATCTGCAGGTCCTGCCCGAAGCTCTTGTAGGTCCCGTCGACCAGATTGACCTCACCGAAGACCTGCACGCCGCCCTTGGACTGGCGCACATCGAGATCGCCTCTGAGCTTGGTCTTGAGCCCCATCGCCTCCAGGCGCGCATCCGGCCCGATATGGATGCCGATACGCACATCCAGCGCCATGCCGGCCTCGTTGAGCGCCTTGGCGGTATCGCTGCCATCGGCAAGCTCGGCCGGGTTGGAGGTGTCCTCATCACTGGGACGCTCGATGATGATGGTGTCACTGGAGGGTGACACGGCAGACGGCGGCACCTGGTCCACTTCGATGCGTGTCCACGGCACCTTGACGTCACCCCGCAGCTTGAGCAGCGTGGGGCTGGCATTGATCTCGAGATCCGGCGCGACGCGCATGCGGCCGATTCCGGCGATATGCAGCTCGAGCGGATTCTTCGCGCCGTCGAGGTTCAATGACGCCGTCCAGTCCTCAAGCGTGGGCCAGGCCGCCTCGCCATCGATGCCCCAGCGCGCATCATTGCCCACCAGATAGCCATCGATATCGGCACTGTTGCCATCGAAGTCGACGGTGAACTGGGCATCCGACAGCGACACCGGCAGGCCTTCGCCCTGCACCTTGACGCCGGTCAGCGCGATCGGGCCGGTCAACGACGGCAGGCTGAGATTGCCACCGACCTCGACGTCACCCGCAAGCTTGCCTTCCAGCTGAGTCATGCCTGCCACCAGCGGACGATACGGCGAGAGGTCGATGTCGCGGATGGCCAGCGAGCCATCCAGCTTGCCTGCGCCCGCCGGGTCGAGAACCGACACGGTGAGGCCGATGCCGCCAGCGCTGTCGAGGCGAATCTGGGTATCGAGATCGGCCTTGTCGGGCGTGGCTTCCAGCGCCAGTTGCAGGGTGGTCTCCGGCAGAGACCAGGCATTGCCGTCGGCGTCTTCGCCGGCCAGCGTCAACTTGCCCGCCAGCTCCGCGTCAGCATTCCAGCGTTGGCCACCCTGCTTCCAGCTTGCCGTGATCTTGCCGCCCGTGGCACCGCCGATGGTCCAGCTCTCCGGCATGGCGCTCTGGGCCATGTCCAGCGGAATCCCCTCGAGAGTCACCACGGCCTGACCGTCATTGCCCGCGCTCAAGGGCTCGGAGACACAGATCTGGCCACCCTGTTCACGACTCAGACAGAACGGCTGCACCAGCACGCTGCCCTTGGCGAGATTGGCATCGAAGCTCGCCGGCGTGTCGAAGTTGAAGTCCCCGAAGTCGGTATTCGCCGTCAGCGGAGACAGCGCACCGCGATAATGCTCACGCGCCTTGTCGAGCCCCCCCTTGAGGGTCAGCCCCAGACGAGAAAGCGGCATCTCACCGGCCATCTCGGTATCGAACTGCAGGGTGTGATCGCTCAGGAAGCCCCCCAGCGTCAGCGCGACCGTCGCGATCTGCTGTCCGCCAGCTCTGACATCATCGGCATTGAGGGCAATATCCAGTGCCGGGTCATCAATGCCTCGCTTGCGGGCATCGACCCCGGCCGACAGCGCCATGTCGGAGATACGGTTCTCACCGATCTGCAGGCGTCGTGCGGTGAAGTTGCTGGCCAGCTGAGGCTTGTCGAGTGTGCCCGAGGCGTCGATCTTGCCCTTGAGCTCACCCGCGATATCCGGCATCAGGGTCGAGAGCGCCGGGAAATCGATGTTGGCCGCCAGGGTGATGGTCTTGGCAATCTTGCCATTGGCGCTCAGACGGTTCTGGCCCTGGCGCAGCTCCAGCGCGTTGACGTCCCACTGCATGTCGGCATTGCCTGAAAGCTTGCCGGTCAGCGTGAGCGGACGCTCGAGCAAGGTGCCATGGATATCCAGCTTGCTGACATCGACGGCCCACGGTCCTTGCTGCGGCTGTTGGAAGCTGGCCACGAGATTGCCGCTCAGCTCACCACGCACGGCTTTCTGACCGCCCCCGGCCGGGGCCGGCAGCAAGTCTTCGGGATGCAGCTTGTCGAGGGCCAGCTCGGCGGCGACCCTAATGCCTTCCTGCCAATGAATCTCGCCACGGGTGGTCGCGGAGCCGCGCTTGAGTGCGATCTTGAGCGGCTGCCAGCGGTAATGCGCGAGATCGCCGTCGCCTGCCAATGACAAGGTGGCGCGCGGAATGTCACGCCCCTCGATGATGGCATCCAGCGTGGTCGTATACCCCGACAGTGAGCCCTTGGCGACCAGCGCCAGATTCTCGACGCTATAGTCAGGCGTGAAGGAGGCAGCGGCAGCGGTGCCAGACGTGTTGTTGCCACCCTTGGCTTGCGTCGCTGTCTGAGCGCCTTTCTGTGCATCCGCGGTGGCATCAGAGGCATCAGTGACGGCGGCAAAGGGCCAGGTGATCCGCTCGGAGCTCAGGCGTGCCTCGAAGGGCAGATCGCTGTCCAACACATCCGCGCTGGCCACGAGTTCAGCGGCCAGCGGACCGTCGGACTTGAGAGAGGCTTCAAGATCCGCCAGCGAGCCTTCCAGAGACAGGCGCAGCTTTTCATGACGCACGGGGTCAATCAGGGTCTCGGCATTGAGCGTGGCGCTCAGGGGATACTCGTCCTTCAAGGTGACCTGCGCCACGAGATCGGCGTTCACATCGCGGGAGTCGACCTCGAGACGCGAGAGCGTGATGTCATGCCCTTCCGCCTTGAGCGCCAGCGACAGGCGACTGACCTCATACGGGCTTGGCCCCTCGAGCGCAAAGTCTTCAATGGCGAGATCGGGAACCTCGATGGTCAGCGGAATATAGACTTCCGGCAAGGCGATGCGCCCGGCCTGTGCTGGCTGATCCGTGGTTTCAGCGGCAGTCTTGCCAGACACTTCTGCGGCGTCATCAGTGACGGTCTTATTCGAGATGGCCTTATTAGAGATCGCCTTGGCGGCGCTCTCGGCTTGAGACGCCACGACCTGAGTGTTGACCACTGCACTTGCCGCTTGCTGAGCCTCAGGCGTGATGCTCACACCCTCGAGGCTGGCAGTGTCTGACGTCGCTTGCGCCGCGGCGGCATCGGCCGGAATGAAACGGCTGGTGATCAGGCGTGTCTCGCCCAGCACCAGCGTACTCACTGACAGCGCAGCCGAGGTATGGAAATGATCGAAGGTGACGCGACTGCCATCCGCCAGCGCCAGGGCGAAGTCATCAATGGCGACCTTGCGCACCTCGATGGGAATCGGCACCACGATGGGCACGTTGAGACTCTCACCGCTCTCCGCTTCCGGCTCAGTGCTGGCACCGCTTTCGTTCAGGGTGATCGCGAGACCACTGGACTCCAGCGACTCGAGACACAGCTTGCCCTTGAGCAGACAGTCCTCGCCCCAGGCCAGCGACAGTGAATCGGCATTGACGGCCAGCCCCGGCAGATCCAGCGAGACGTCCTTGAGCGACAGTGCTTCCAGCGGTGAGCCGGAGGCCTGGGAGTAATCGATGAAGCCACGCGAGCGCGCCTGATCGAGCACCAGCCCGGTGCCCCACGGGGACAGCACGCCCCCGACCAGCAGCATCGTCAGCCCGATCAGGAACACGAGCAGCCATATCAGCAACCGGATGACCAGGCCGCCCCGACGTACATAGGGATTAGACAATTCCAACATCTCCATATCTTTTTTATCAGCTCACCCGCTCAGCTGATGGTCCTTTGCTGGCGCTTGATCCGCACGACACTCGCTCAAGAGACGCGAGCCGCTCAGAATTCCGGCCCGATCGAGAAGTGAATACGGTAATCGTTGTCATCGTCATCGAAGGGATGGGCGATATCGAGACGAATCGGCCCTACCGGCGAGATCCAGCGAATCCCCATGCCGGCCGCCGTCTTGAGCTCGAGTGCGTCCCAGCCATTGAAGGCGTTACCGGCGTCGTAAAAGGTCGCGCCCCACCAGTCGCCGGTCAGGCGGTAATCGTATTCCAGGCTGCTGGTGAGCAATGAGCTACCGCCTTCCAGATCGCCATCATCATCTTCCGGGGCGAGTGTCTCGTAGGAATAGCCACGCACACTGTTGTCGCCCCCGGTGAAGAAGCGCATCGAAGGTGGCATGTCATCAAAGTTGTCGGTATCGACGTGGCCGACGCCCATGCGCGCCACGAAACGATGGTTGTCACCGATGGAGCGTATCCAGTTGGTGTTGAACTGGGAGCGCAGGAAGGTCACGTCCGAGCCCCACATCTGATCGCCGTATTCGAAGGTCAGCTGTTGGCGGTCGCCCCACATCGGGAAGGTCTTGGGACGCGTGCGGGTACGGTTCCAGCTCACACCGGGATACAGCAGCAGCACGGCCCCGGATTCGTCCGCCTGGGTGTAGTCCTCATAGGTGGAACCGAAGAACACGCGCTGGGTCCAGCCGTTGTCGAACTTCCACTCGCGGGTGAAGCGCACGGTGGTCTCGAGACTCTCGGTATCTTCATCATCGGTGTTCGACATCCCGTACTCGAGGACATAGCTATCCTTGAGCGGGTCTTCGAGCGGCATGCGGTATTCGCCCTCGAAGGTCTGTTCCGGCGAAGACAGGAACAGGCTGTTGGTCAGGCTATGGCCATAGCGATTGACCCACGGCATCTCCCAGCTGAACTGCAGCCGTGGCCCGACATCCGTCGCGTAGCCGATACCGGTCTCGAACTTGTGACGGTCAGCGGGAATCAGGCTGATGTCCACGGGGATGATGGGGCCGTTGGCCGTCTTGACCGCGGCCTCCAGCGCATCGCCCGTCAGCACCGGCGTGCCGTTGCCGGCGGCTTCGGTAGTGCCAGCCACAGCGGAGTCAGCGTCATCAGCATTCACGGTGGCCTGCGCAGCAGAGACCGTCGTGTCCGAGCGGGACGCCGCGTCAGCGCGGCGGCTCTCATCCCCCGTCTCGATTTCAGCCCTTTCGACATCGGCAAGCCATGAGCCCTCATACCCCTGTGCCTCGGCATAGGGAGTCTTGATCTCGCTGTCGGGACTGGTGGTCTTGAGTTCGGCGCCCGGATTGAGCTGTGGCTTGATCGCGGCCGAGCGGAACCAGCCGGCCTCACTCAGCCGCTGGTTGAACTGGGTCAACTTGCCGGCTTCGTAATAATCGCCAGCCTCGAACGGCTGCATGGCCTTGACGCGATCCAGCTCTATCTGACTGTTGAGGTAGTTGATATCACCGAAGCGGTAGCGCTGACCGCTCTGCATGACCAGATAGATGCGTGCCGAGTGCAGCCAGGGGCGTACCTCGATACGCTGCTGGGAGAAGGAGGTGTCGAAATAGCCGCGTTCGAGGCTGAGTGACGTCAGGGTCGACTTGAGGCTGTCATAGCGAGAGTGACGCAGTACATCGCCTTCCTCGAGCTCGGCGTCGGCCAGCACCTTCTTCATGACCTTGTCGCGCGCGGCGTCGCCCTCGAGTCGCAGCTCCAGCGTCTCGATGGTGACCGGCTCACCGGCATCCACCGTCACGACCACATCATCTCCGCCCAGCAACCCCTTCTCGGGATAGCTGAGCGTGATCTGGGCATCGTAGTAGCCGAAGGCCTGCAGCGCTTCTTGGGTGCGCCGGATGATTTCACCCTCGTAGCGCTCGGCCGGTGCATCGCCCTCAAGCGTCATCCCGGCCAGGAAGTTGACCACGTTAGTGGCCGTCGCGCCCTTGACGCCCTTGACGGCGGCATCGATCGCCAGGGCCTGCGGCGCGAAGCACAGGCCGCCACACACGATCAGCGGCGTTAGATAGCGATGCGGCAAACCGCGCGTCCCGGTCGCTCGAGCAGACTCTTTGTTGTCGCCACTCATGATTCGTCCTTTGTTGAGTGCTGGTGGAAAGCACTGTCCATCGTTCCCATTCATCATGTCGTGCGGCGCTCGGTCATCACGGGGCGTGTCACATGGCCCGCCAGAGTGGCGGACCACGCCATATCTCATTGCTTGTATCCCTGCGGAGCCAGCTCAGCGACGTTCCAGTCGACTGACGCGCTGCTCAAGCTCAGACACCTGACCCAGCAGCGACGCGACACGGCCACTCAGCTGACGGCGGCTGGCGTCCAGCGAGCGCAACTGCTCTCGCGTGTCCTCTGACGCCCCCTGTGAGCTGGCTTCAAGGCCGGCACTGAGCGCTGTCTGCTGACGGCGCAGCTCACCCAGCTGGGAGTCCAGTGAGCGTTGCGCGGTTTCAAGCGCTGTCAGCTCGTCAAGCGGCGCGAAACGGCCCTTGAGCTTGCTGGCCAGTTCATCGCCATCAGCGGCGGCTGCAGGCTCCGGCAGTGCCTTCAGCGTCTCGCCCAGTTGCTGCTGCGATTGCTGCAAGTCACGCGTCTGGGTCTGTTGCGTGGCCAGGTCCGTCTTGAGCGCCGTGAGGCGAGTCTCGAGCGAGGCCAACTGCTCGGCGCTAACGCTTTCAATATTGTTCTCAACCTCGCTCTCGATATCGCTCTGCAAGCTCTCGATGCGAGTAGCCAGCGTGTCCAGGGTGCTGGAGGTCTTGTCCACCAGCGGCTCGAGGTGCTCAAGCGTTGCCGACTGGGCATCCAGACGCGCACCCAGCGCTGCACGGCCATCACGGCTGAGGGATTCCAGCGCCGCCATCGAGCCTTGCAGCGCCGTGATCAGGGTCGCGTGATTGTCACCTGTCTGGGCAAGCGTCGTGACGCGACCATCCAGGCGATCAAGCGCCTCGTCCATGGCGGTCAGACGCTCTTGAGCGCCATCCGCGTCCTTTGCCACCTTGCCTTCCAGCGTCTCGAGGCGCGCGACGGCCTCACTCGACAGGGACGCCTTGTCCTTCTGCAGGGTGGTCAGCGCCGGCAGAACAGTGTCATTCAACTGGCTGTCCAGGGCGCTGAGTTGCTCACCCAGTGCATCACGCAGTTCACTCAGGCGCTCATCACCCTGCTGCTCAAGCTGGGCCACGGAACGTTCGAGCTGGCTGACTCGCGCGCCGAGCTGATCGCGTTGATCGCCCCCGAGGGTCTGCAGGTCATGCAGCTGCCATTGCTGCCAGCCCACCACGCCCCCCAGGGCGAGGAGGCAAAGCCACGTCGGCCAGCGCCTGGGCGCGGGGGGACGGGAGTGATGCACGCCAAGCGCATCGTCGGGACGCGCGACCAGCGCATCATCCGGTGAGTCATTGAGAGACGGTTCAGCGTTGTGCGGCCGCATTCTGGCTCCAGGTCCGGCAAACGATCAGCAGCGAAAGGTTCAGCGCAGCATCTTCAGGGCGGCGCAAGACGACCGGAAGTGCGCTTTTTCACCTTGCTGTATAAAAATACAGTCATGCAGGTTCTGCAAAAGATAAGTCACGGTTCACGTACAGGAAATCGAGTCTAACAGCTGACCTCGGTCATCTCATCAGGTTCCCGCCACGGCCCGTCATCGAGGGCAAAGTGGCAGGAATGTGGCAAAAGCCTGGCAATGCACGCGAGCCTTGCAAGACGCTTGAGAGGATCCCGCGGTCAGTGCCCACCAGCGTTGGCCTGTCGGTGTCTGGGTGCTATAGTGCCAGACACTGCGATACGCGCAGCCTCTGTCTTCGTAGCTATCTGGATTCACAAGGTTTTTCACGCTGATTGCACATTTCATGCGCGTAGCCACGGCATGAAGGATGCACGGCGAGTCATGCACTTTCGCCCTTGCCCGCTGCCTGAGCGGGTGGCCAGTTTCAGGGCCGGGAGTGATGCTGGTCGCGGAGCTTGAGTCTGTGCTTGTCTGACCCTCTTCCACCACGCGATGGCAGGTCAGGCATTGAAATACTCAGCCCCAAGCCCCACGAAGGCAGAGTACGACCCAATTGGTGAGGAAAAGGAGCTGATCCCCATGGCATTTGAACTTCCAGCACTGCCGTACGAAAAGAACGCACTCGAGCCGACCATCTCTGCCGAGACCCTTGAGTACCATTACGGCAAGCATCACCAAGCCTACGTCACCAAGCTGAACAGCATGGTCGAAGGCACTGCTGACGCAGAAAAATCTCTCGAAGAGATCATCCAGAGCGCCCAGGGTGGTCTGTTCAACCAGGCAGCTCAGGTGTGGAACCACACCTTCTACTGGCACTGCCTGTCCCCGAATGGTGGTGGCGAGCCGTCCGGCCCGCTGGCAGACGCCATCGTGGCCAAGTGGGGCTCCGTTGCTGACTTCAAGGAAGCCTTCAACACTTCCGCCGCTGGCAACTTCGGTTCCGGTTGGACCTGGCTGGTCAAGAACGCCCAGGGCGAGCTGGAAATCGTCAACACTGACGACGCTGACACCCCGATCGCCAAGTCTGGTCAGACTCCGCTGCTGACCGTCGACGTCTGGGAGCACGCCTACTACGTCGACTACCGCAATGCGCGTCCGAAGTACCTGGAAAGCATCTGGAACATCATCAACTGGGAATTCGCTGCACAGAACTTCGCAGCCTGAGCTTTTCCAGATTGAGTTTGGCTAGATCGAGATTGGCTAGCCTCAGGAGGTCGAGTCGTTTACCGCTCGAGACTCCAGCTGAACCAAGGCATTCAACGTCACCCTGATATGACGCCTGGACGCCCTGCTCTGAAAACCCCGCCACCTGGCGGGGTTTTTTTCGTTCAAGACAACGTCACCCAGCCGCGAGCCTGCTACACGCAAGGCTTGGCTACGCTGTATGCACCACCAGGAGAAGAATCTCGTCTGTCGACTTGCAAATGACGGCGGTGCCCCTATCTAATGACCGACAAGTAGAACGTATGCTCTACCTCGTTGCGTACCCTTGATCGCTCACAGGGATTCGACGACAAGAGACTCGACGACATGGTTGGCACACACTGCTTGAAATGCATTCTTTGACTGCACGAAATACATACTTTGAAAAAAGGGAATACCGATGCCCACTGACATCTCGACCTCCTCTCTGCCCGACTCCATGCTGGCGATCGTGACCACCGGCCATGGGGGTTATGAATGCCTCGAGACGCAGCAGCGCCCGGTGCCGACACCCGGTGAAGGCGAGGTGCTGATCAAGGTGCTGGCGGCTGGCATGAACAACACCGAGATCAATACGCGTCTGGGCTGGTATTCCTCCACGATCACTACCGCGACCCAACAGGCCAGCAGCGTGCATGACAACGCGGATGCAGACGCGACGACTGACAAGCCGGCACCGCCGGAAGGTGGCTGGAAGGGAGAGACGCCCTTCCCCCTGATACAGGGCACGGATTGCTGTGGCGAGGTGGTGGCATTGGGTCCGAATGCGGATGCCAGCCTGCTGGGCAAGCGCGTGCTGGTACGCTCCTGCATGCGCAGCGAGGGCTGGGGGTCATTGGAGAATGAATGGATGGGCTCGGACTTCGACGGCGCCTTCGCGCAATTCGTCAGCGTGCGCGCCAGTGAAGTGTTCGCGGTGGACTGTGACTGGAGCAATGTCGAGCTTGGCTCCCTGCCCTGCGCCTACGGCACGGCGGAGAACATGCTCGAACAGGCAGAGCTCAAGGCGGGCGAGCGTGTGCTGATTCTGGGCGCCTCGGGCGGGGTCGGTTCCGCTGCATTGCAGCTGGCCAAGCGCCGCGGCGCGACGGTGTATGCCGTGGCGGGCGTCGCCAAGCATGAGGCTCTTGCAGAACTTGGCGCCGACAGGCTTCTGGACCGCAAGGCCGACCTGCTCGAGCAGCTGGGCCATGAAAGCGTCGACCTGGTGGTCGACAATGTCGCGGGTGACAACTTCCCGGTCATGATGAAGTTGCTTGCACGTGGCGGCCGTCTGGTGACCACCGGCGCCATCGCCGGGCCGATGGTGACGCTGGATCTGCGCGACCTGTACCTCAAGAACCTGCGCCTGCTTGGCACCACTGCCTGGTGTGAAGCCACCTTCCCCAATCTGATCCGCTATGTGGAGCAAGGCGAGATTCGCCCGCTGATCGCGGCCAGCTTCCCATTGACCGAGATCGTCACTGCCCAACAGCAGTTTCTGAGCAAGGGCCACGTGGGCAAGTTCGTGCTCGAGCCCTGGGCCTGAAGCCAGCCTGGCGGTCATCATGAAAAGCCTGGTGGTCTGCATGAAAAGTCCAACGCTCATGATGTAAAGCCTGGCGGCCTAGATTTTAAACCTGAGCCCCACGACAAAAAGCCCTCATCCGGAACCGGATGAGGGCTTTTGCGTGCCAAGTACGCAAGAGTCAGTCTGAAGGAGCGTCAGTCTGAGAGAACATCAACTTCAGAGCCCGTCAGCCTGACCCACCGAGTTGCCCGTCAGGGGCTGGCACGGCGGCCGATGCCGCGATAGACCAGCCCCTGGCTTGCCACGTAACGCGGGTCGAAGATGTTGCGGCCATCGAGCACCAGACCCGCGCCCAGCTCACGCTTCAGGCGCTGCCAGTCCGGGTTCCAATAGCACTTCCACTCGGTGACCAGCATCAGGGCATCAGCGCCCTCCAGGGCGTCATACATGTTGCCATCGACCAGCTCCAGCAACGGATGCGCACCACAGGCCTCACCCAGCGCCGACAAGGCCGCGGGATCATGCACGCGCACGCGCACGCCCTGGGCCCACAGCGCCTCAAGCAGTGTCAAGACCGGCGCATGGTCGATACGCGCGGTACCCGGCTTGAAGGCCGCGCCCCAGATCGCCACGGTACGACCGCGCAATTCACCATCGAAGTGCTGCCACAGCTTGCGGAACAGCGTCTCCTTCTTGGCCTCGTTGATGTCGAGCACATGCTCGAGCAACATCGATTCCCGCCCTGTCTGATGTTGGACATCGGCCAGACGCATCAGATCACGCGAGAAGTTCGGGCCACCGAATCCACAGCCCGGATAGAGATAGCCGAAGCCGATACGCGGATCGGCGCCCATGCCCTGACGCACATATTCCACATCGACGCCGAGGGAGTCGGACAGACCCGCCACTTCGTTCATGTAGCTGATACGCGTCGCGAGCATGCCGTTGATGGCCAGCTTGGTCAGTTCGGCGGCGCGGCGCGGCATGATCTGGAAGACATCTTCACGCCGGTTGAAGGCACGCAGCAGCTCCTGCACCCGCAGGGTGGCAGGTTCCGCTTCGCTGCCCAGCAACCAACGGGCCGGACGCTCGAAGGTGGCCAGTGAACGGCCCTCCTCCAGCATGTCCGGCAAGGCGACGGCGTACTGGTCATCACGCGGCAGCAACGCCTCGAAACGCTCGGTCGTGCCCACCGGGAAGGTCGAGTTGTTGACCAGCACCAGCGGCTCATCCAGGGTCGCCACCAGCTGCTCGACACGGCTCAGCGCGCTTTCGCGCTGGTCCGGCGAGACGGCGATCCAGTGGATATCGATGCGCCGCAGTGACTCGAGGTCCTCGATGAGAGTGAGATCGCCCCGCTCCCGATGGCGATCAAGACGTTCGCGCAGGCCTGGCTCACTGTTCAACCAGTCGACGCGTTCCAGGGCAGCCCAGTCCATGTCCTCATGTGGCCACCACCAGACACGGTGACCCACGCTCGCCAGAGCGGCGCTGGCCGTTGCCGCCGCCAGTTCGCTTCCGTGCACCAGCACCTGCATGGCTTATTTCTCCTGGTAGCGAGTCAGCAGCTCGCGGAAGCCTTCACCGAAGGTCGGGTGACGCTTGGCGAAGGAAAGAGTCGCTTCAAGATAGCCCAGCTGGTGGCCGCAATCGTAGGTATCACCGGCCATGCGGTAGGCCGCGACGGCCTTGTCGTCACGCAGGGTGTCGATGGCATCGGTCAGCTGGATTTCACCACCCGCGCCCGGCGGAGTGTTCTCCAGAAGCTCGAAGATACGGCCCGGCAACAGATAACGGCCGATGACCGCCAGGGTCGACGGCTCGGTGCCCGGGGCCGGCTTTTCGACCATGCCGTTGATCAGGGCAGACTTGCCGGCTTCCGGCGTGTCACCGTCGATCGCGACGATACCGTACTTGTAGGCCATGTCCTGCGGGACATTCTCGACCATGATCTGGGCAGCGTTGGTGGCTTCGTAGGCCTCCATCATGCGCGCCAGGTCATTCTTCTCGAGACCTTCGCCATCGACCAGCACGTCCGGCAGCATGACGATGAACGGCTCATCACCGACGATCGGCTTGGCACACAGCACGGCGTGGCCCAGGCCCAGCGGCTCCGGCTGTCGCACGCTGATGATCTTGACGTCATCCGGAATGATGTTACGCAGCTGTTCGAGCAGCTCGAGCTTGCCCTTGGCTTCCAGGGTGCTTTCCAGCTCGAAGTGCTTGTCGAAGTGGTTCTCGATGGCATTCTTGCTGGAATGGGTGACCAGCACGATTTCCTTGATACCGGCTGCGACCGCTTCTTCCACCACATATTGGATCACCGGCTTGTCGACGATGGTGATCATTTCCTTGGGGATGGCCTTGGAGGCCGGGAGGCAACGTGTGCCGAGACCGGCAACAGGCAGAACAGCCTTGCGTATCATGTAGCGTCTTCCTTGTGTCTATGTCGTGGTGAAGCCCGTCGAAGGACCTCCACCGGGTTACTGTCGTCGAAGCCAATCAACGACCATCCTCAATCTTAGGCAGAAATTATGCCAGTTTGTTCAAGGAGTGCGAAATTCCTGCGCTGTGCGAGATTTGGTAAGCGTCTCCACCCTGATGCGCCCTCAGCGACGCATGGCTCGCCCGAGCAGCGCGCCGACACTGTCGCTATCGGGAGACTCTACCACGCCATGTTCCGTGACGATGGCATCAATATACTCATGCGGTGTGACATCAAAGACCGGATTGAAGACATCGATCTCCTGCGGCGCGATCTGGCGTCCGCCTGCCTCGCGCAGCTCGGCGGCGTCACGTGTCTCGATGGGGATGTCCGCGCCACTGGCCAGGCTGCCATCGAAAGTGGCCAACGGGGCCACTACCATGACCTTGATGCCGTGGGCGCGCGCCTGAACGGCCAGCGAGAAGGTGCCAATCTTGTTGGCCGTGTCACCGTTGGCCGCAATGCGGTCCGCGCCGACGATCAACCAGCGCACTCCTTCCGGCGTCCGGGCACCCTGCTGCATGATCAGCGAGGCTGCGCCTTCCACGGCCAGACGCGCGGGAATCTTCTCCTGCACCAGCTCCCACGCCGTCAGGCGAGAGCCTTGCCACCAGGGACGCGTCTCGTTGACATGCACACGGCCGAGAATGCCCTGGGCGTAGGCGGTACGAATCACGCCCAACGCCGTGCCGTGGCCGCCGGTGGCCAGCGCGCCGGTATTGCAGTGGGTCATGACCTCGCACCGCGTCTCGCCTTGCGCGAGAGAGGCCGCAATCACCTGGGCGCCAAACTCGGCCATGCGCAGATTGTCCTCCAGATCCTGTTCGTGAATGCGCACGGCCTCCTTCAGCAACGCCTCATACGGGGCCTGCGACCGGGTGGCGTGTGCGGCAATCACCTTGCGCATGCGATCCAACGCCCAGAACAGGTTGACCGCTGTCGGGCGCGAGGCAGCCAGCACATCACAGGCACTGGCCAGGCGTGACTGCCAGTCACCGCCCTCGCGGTTGATGACGAAAGCCTCCAGCGCCACGCCATAGGCGGCGGCGATCCCGATGGCCGGTGCACCGCGGACCACCATGTCGGTAATGGCAGTCGCGACCCCGCGTGCATCCTCGAGCAGCACCTCGCGGGTCTCACCCGGCAGCAGGCGCTGGTCGAGCAGTGCAAGCTTCACCGCCACCGGGGGGGCGACAGAAGTGACATCATGAGTGACGTCAGCGCTGGCATCGGGCGGGGTGCCTGCCCTGTCTTCTTCCTGCGACGCACACTCTTGCTGGCTTACCCAGCGAATCGGAACCAGGCTCATGACCACTCCCCGTTGCTACATGACAATAATGACGACTGGTCATCGCGCGTGGCGCGACGTCCCGCCCCATCGTAACGCAAGTGCCCGTCATGATGAGTTTTTTGCGCTGGACGCTGACCCGCGACGGCAGTCGGATTAGAATGGTGGAATCGTGCCCGAGGGTAAGGTGCCTGTACAGGCCTGCCACTTCCCGAACAGCACTTCCGTAACGGTAAGGATGCAAAGATGAGCGATAACGACACCCAGCAAGATGCCCAGCCCCAGGACCATCTGGGCAATGTCGATGCCAGCGAGATCGCCAAGTTCTCGGCATTGGCCAGTCGCTGGTGGGACCGTGACAGTGAATTCAAGCCGCTGCATGACATCAATCCGTTGCGGGTCGACTATATCGACACCCACGCTGGCCTGGCAGGCAAGCGCGTGATCGACGTCGGCTGCGGCGGCGGCATTCTCTCCGAAGCCATGGCGCATCGTGGCGCCCAGGTGACGGGTATCGACATGGGTGAGGCGCCGCTTTCCGTTGCCCGTCTGCATCAGCTGGAGTCCGGTGTCGAGGTGGACTACCGCCAGACCACCGCCGAAGCCGCCGCAGAAGAGATGGCCGGCCAGTTCGACATCGTCACCTGTCTGGAAATGCTCGAGCACGTGCCGGACCCATCCTCGGTGATCGCGGCCTGCGCACGGCTGGTCAAGCCCGGTGGCATGGTGTTCTTCTCGACCATCAACCGCAATCCCAAGGCGTATGCCTTCGCGATTCTCGGCGCGGAATATGTGCTGCAGATGCTGCCGCGTGGCACCCACGAGTATCGCAAGTTCATCCGCCCGGCCGAGCTGGGTCGCTGGACACGCGATGCGGGCCTCAAGATGGAAGGCTCCACCGGCATGACCTACAACCCGCTGACACGCAAATATCGCCTGAATTCCTCCGATCTGACCGTCAACTATCTGATGCACACGCGTCGCCCGACCGAGGAAGAGCTTGCGTGAGCCTGCCGGCAGCGCTACCTCGTCCCGCCGCCTTGATCTTCGATCTCGATGGCACCCTGGTGGACACCGCGCCAGACCTGGCGCGCGCCACCAATGAGCTACGTCAGCATCACACCCTGCCGGCGCTGGACTACGACGTGATTCGCGCCGAAGTCTCGCATGGTGGCAGCGCTCTGGTGACCCTGGCCCTGGGCCATGAGCTCGATCACCCCGAGCATGCCAGCGAGCGCACTCGCCTGCTGGAATTCTATGCCCGCGATGTCGCGGCTCACAGTGTGCTGTTCCCGGGCTATGACGCCCTGATCGAAATCTGTCAGCGCGCAGGCCTGCCGTGGGGCATCGTGACCAACAAGCCCCGTCAGTTCGCCGAGCCGCTGATCGCCGCGCTCGAGCTCACGCCCGGCTGCCTGCTGTGTGCCGATGACCTGCCGGTCAAGAAGCCGCATCCAGAGCCTCTGTGGGAGGCAGCACGCTGCCTCGGTGTCGACGCCTCCGAATGCTGGTATCTGGGGGATCACGACCGTGACATGCAGGCGGCACGCGCGGCGGGCATGCTGGCGGTCGCGGTGCGCTACGGCTATGTCCGTGAGGGCGACGATGTGGACGCCTGGCCTGCCGATGTGTGGTTTGACACCTCGGAAGAAGTCATCAATGCCGCGCTGCGGGCAGCGGACCTGCGCTGACCGAGCGACACGCACGTAGCTCACACCAAGCTCGCACGAACCAGTCCCCACGAGCGGGTGATCCGTAGATGAACATCAGAAGATAGACACAAGCCGCTAGAAACAAACAGCTAGACACAAGAACGCCGACGGCCAATGCCGTCGGCGTTCTTGTTGCAGGGTATCGCGACTGACCCGCCTGGCGGCGTCACTCGTCATCCAGTGAGGAGATGACAGTCGACTATGGCTCAGACTTTCGGCGGCTGGGCGTCGAACATCTCGCCGGTATGACCACGACTGTCCGGCCCCATCAACCACAGATAGGTCGGCATGATGTCGGCGGGCGTACGCAAGGTATCGGGGTCTTCGGCCGGGAACGCAGACTTGCGCATCGGGGTCCGTGTCCCGCCGGGATTGAGCGTATTGACGCGCACCTGGCTGGTATTCTCCAGTTCCTGAGCCAGCATCTGCGAGAAACCTTCCGTAGCAAACTTGGAGACACTGTAGGCGCCCCAGAAGGCACGCCCCTTGCGCCCGACACTGGAACTTGTCAGCACGACGGAGGCGTCCTTCGAGGCCTTGAGCAACGGCAGCAATGCCTGGACCATCCAGATAGGACCATTGATATTGACCTGCATGACCTGCTCCCACAGCGCCGGATCATACTGCTCGAACGGAGTGATCTTGCCCAGCAGGCTGGCGTTGTGCAGCAGGCCATCCAGGCGACCGAACTCGCTGTGCAGGGTATCAGCCATCTGCTGATAATCCTTGAGCGATGCCCCTTCGAAGTTGAGCGGATAGATGGCCGGTTGTGGTGCCCCCAAGGCCTCGATCTCGTCGTAGACTTCTTCCAGCTTGGCAATGGTTCTGCCCAGCAATATCACCGTCGCCCCATGACGCGCATATTCGACTGCCGCTTCACGCCCAATGCCGGACCCCGCCCCGGTCACCAGAATGATCCGCCCTTTCAGCATGTCGTCCGGGGCCTGATAGTCGATCTTGCACTCTGCCATGGTGATATCCCTGTCTGAGATCTGTCGTCAACCGCCGATAAGAGCCACTGTCTCTTCACCGGCATTATTACTTGCTCGGCCACATGAATCGAATGAAGCGCACCCGGGTCGCCTGCCGATGGCACCCGGGTTGTCTGACGATGGCATGAGGCGCCGAGCGCCACATAACACAAAGCCCGCACCTGGTAGAATACCAAGCGCGGGCTTTGGGGAATACAGGTGGCCAATGGCCACGGGCACTCAGGCGCCGGAGGACAGGAAGTCCTTGGCCATGGTGCCAGCCTTGCTGTCCGGATACTGCTGGACCAGCTTCTCGAGCAAGGAGCGACTTTCCTGCGCCTTGCCTTGACGCGCCTTGACCAGGCCCAGCTTGTACATCGCATCCGGCACCTTGCTGGATTGCGAGAATTCGCTGATCACGGTGTCGAAGGCCTGGGCAGAAGCATCCAGCTGGTTCTTGGCCGAATACAGCTCGCCCAGCCAGTAATGGGCATTGGCTGCGAGGTTGGAATCCCCATGGTCCACCACGAAGGCTTCAAAGGCGACAATGGCACCGTCGAAGTCGCGAGACTGAACCTTGGCGAAGGCATTCTCGTAATCCTTCTGGGCAGCTGCACCGCTGTCGGCATTGCTGGCGCCATTGGTGCTGGGTGCACCACCGGCACTTGCGCCGCCAGTGACTGCCGCTGCTGCCTGTGAATCGACAACCTGACCGTTCTCCCCGGCGGAAGCGCCGCCAGAAACCCGCTGTTCCAGATCCAGGTAGCGTTGCTGCGACATCTCGGTCAGACGCTTGAACTGGTATTCCAGCTCATCGATCCGGCCGCGAAGTCGGGCAATTTCCTGTGCCTGTTCGTCGAGTTGATTGAGAAGGGTCAGGGTGCCGCCGCCACTCAAACGAGTATTGGCCTGCTGATAGAGCGAGTTTGATTGCCCAGTGAGGTCCTCGACCGTCGGTGCGGCCAAAACGGACAACGGGAGCAACAAGGCTCCCGCACCGAACAACCCTTTCAGGCTGTGTTTCATGCTGTCGGCTCCGCCGAATCATCATGGTATCGCGCAAGCAAGCCCGGGGTTCAAGGACACGCCTCTTGCCCGGGCCAGCTCAACACAAGTTTCTAGCGTCTCCGCGCCTCCTCAGGGAATCGCGAAGATGAACCGTACTTAGTAGTCGAAGACCACACGACGATTCTTGGCGTAGGAAGACTCGCCGTGGCCCTGGACAGCCGGACGCTCTTCACCGTAGGAGACGATCTCGATCTGTGACGGAGACACGCCCTGGACAGTCAGGAAGCGTGCGACAGACTTGGCACGACGCTCGCCCAGACCCAGGTTGTATTCACGAGTACCGCGCTCATCAGCGTGGCCTTCCAGAACGACATTGGCGCTGGTGTTGGCTTTCAGGTACTGCGCGTGACCCATCATGACGCTTTCGAACTCAGGACGGATGGTGTCCTTGTTGAAGGCGAAGTAGATGGTACGCACGTCAGGCATTGTGGCGTTGCTCATCTGGTTGGCGTTGCTGTTGGCACCAGTGTTCATGCCGGCAGTGTTCGCACCGCTGTTGGCTGAATCCATGTCGCCGTCCTGAGCGCCGCCGCTGCTGGAACAACCTGCCATGACGCTCAGGGACAGGGCAACCAACAGACCTTTTGCATACGGGGTGAACTGCATTGTGAAACTCCTTGCTCTAATGGGTACGAATGCCAAGCCTTTCTTGGTGGCTCGGATGCATTCTAGTGGTTTAGTTCAGGAACGGCGACCACGCAGGTTCACGCACGTCGCCTTGTGCTGACGGCAGGGAGAATTGTGCCCTTCCGTCTGCCGACACCTGGCCCAGGACCCCGCGGGTTCCTTGCTGAGTGGCATATATCACCATAGTGCCATTCGGCGCAACACTTGGTGATTCATCCCACTGAGTATCGGTCAGGGAGGTAACCCGACCGCTCTTCAGATCTTGCTTGGCAACCTGATAACCGTTGCCTGCGCGGTTGATCATGAACAGGTTCTCTCCATCGGGTGAGATGCGCCCGCGGGAGTTGTAATTGCCGGTATATGTCACACGTTCCGTGCCGCCGGACAGATCAAGACGGTAGATCTGTGGGGAGCCTGCACGATCAGAGGTGAACACCATACCGCTGCCATCCGGCAACCAATCCGGCTCGGTATCGATCGCAGGATTGTTGGTCAGACGCTGGAACTGACGGCTGGCAATATCCATCACATAGATTTCCGGCTGGCCATCCTTTGACAATGCCATTGCCAGTTTACGTCCATCCGGCGACCAGGCCGGGGCACCATTAATACCACGGAAACCTGTCAGTTTTGCACGACGACCACTGCCCAATTCCTGCACATAGATAGCGGGACGTTCGGCTTCAAAACTGACATAGGCCAGCTTCTTGCCATCCGGCGACCATGCCGGTGACATGATCGGTTCATCGGAGGCCAGAATCTCCTGACTATTGTGGCCATCTGAATCCGCCACGTACAGGGCAAAACGAATATTGTCGCCAACACCATTGGCGGTAATGTATGCGATTTTTGTCGAGAAAGCACCGCGAATTCCAGTGATTTCCTCAAATATTTCATCGCTCATATAATGGCCGCGCGCGCGCAGCTCACCATTGCTTCCGGTGATGACTTCGCCAAGCATGCGCTTGTTGCCCAGCACATCCATCAGCTCATACTGGATGCTATAACCGCCATTGCTGGCCGTCTTTACCTGACCCACCACAAGGTAACTGGCCCCCAGGCGCTTCCAGTCATTGACGAAGACGTCCTGCGTCGTGCCCGGCAACGCGATCAGATTGTCGCGCTTGATCGGGTCGAACTGGCCACTGCGCGCCAGGTCATCGGAGATGATGCGTGCGAGGTCCTGCGGCAGACTTCCCCCGGTCAGATTCTCGAACGGCACGACAGCGATAGGTGTGGCGCTGTCATTGCCCTTGGTGATCTCGATGGTCAGGTCAGCTCTTGCCAGGCTGGTCACTGCCAGCAAGGCGGCTGCCATCATCCATGCGGTCAATCGTCTCATCGGCCCAGGTCCTCTGGATTGAAGTACAGGTTGAAGTTTCGGAACTGGCTCTTGGCACCAGCCGGCAGGTCCTGCATCTCGGTAAACGGCGCGGCTTTCTGGATCGCCTGAATCGCGGAGCGATCAAAGGCGGCGTTACCACTGCTCTTGCTGACCGCTGCCGTTACCAATTCGCCTGTCGGCAACAATGACACTCTCAGCGTGACCGTCATACCGGGAACGGAGCCCGAGGGCCGATTCCAATTCTGTCCGACATACTTCTTGAGCAGGTTCTCGAAGCTGTTGGCAGCCTGAGCGGCCTGTTTGGCGCCGCTGATGGCGTCGCTTTCATTGTCTATCAGGCTATCCAGCGAGCCGGCAGAGGCCTGCGCCGCTTTCTCGGCAAGTGCCTTCTGGCGTGCGGGTTCAGCGGCCGCCTTCTTGCGCGCTTCTTCCGCCGCCTTGGCCTTGGCTGCCTTTTCCTTGGCGGCCTTGTCGGCTGCCGCCTTGGCCGCCTTTTCCTTCTCGGCCTTCTCCGCTGCTGCCTTGGCCTTGGCTGCCTTTTCGGCTTCCGCCTTCTTGGCTTCAGCGTCTGCCTTGGCCTTGGCCGCCTTCTCCGCTTCGGCTTTCTTGCGGGCTTCTTCTGCGGCTTTTTCCTTGGCGGCCTTTTCGGCTTCCGCCTTGGCCTTGGCAGCCTTCTCGGCTTCCGCCTTCTTCAAGGCATCGGCCTTGGCCTGCTTTTCCGCTTCGGCTTTCTTGCGATCAAGGGCAATCGCCTTGGCTTCCTCCGCACGCCTGGCCGCTTCTGCCTTGGCCTTTTCGGCCGCCGCCTGCTCAGCCTTCAACTGCTCCGCCGCCTTGGCCTGCTCAGCCGCCTTTTGCTGTTGCGCCTTCTGGGCAGCCGCCTTTTCCTCGGCGGCGCTGCGCTGCTGTTCCGCTGCAAGCTCTGCCTCTCTGGCCGCCTCTTCCTTGGCGCTCTGGCGCTGATCGGATTCTTCGGCCGCATCACGCGCCTTGCTGGACTTCGCCTGCTGGGCCTGATTGGTCGTGGTCTCGGTACTGACCAGCGTCGCGTTGACGATGGTGGTGTTGGTCTTCTCCGGTTCGGATTCTGGCCAACTCACCAGAGTCAGAATCAGGATGCCCAGGTGCAGACCAACGGCCAGCACCACAGGCAACCCCAACCCGACCCGCTGTTCTATCTCTGGCTGACTCATCCATCAGCCCTCGGTCGGTGGTTCTGAAATCAGCCCGACATTGGGGACACCGGCACCCTGCAGCGTGCTCATCAACCCCATGACATCGCCGTAGGGCGCCGTCTTGGCACCCTTCACCAGCACGGGCGTCTTGGGCTTCTCGGCCACGATGGACGCGACCTTGCTGCCCAGTTCGTCCAGCGCCACCGGCGTGCGCTTGTCTTCATCCGACCCCAGATCGATGTAGTAATTGCCGCTGTCATCCAGCGAGACGATCAATGGCGTCACATCATCGGGATTGTCGATCGGCTTGGAGGTGACCTTGGGCAATTCGACCTGAACCCCCTGCGTCATCATCGGCGCGGTGATCATGAAGATGACCAGCAACACCAACATGACGTCGATGAAGGGCACCACATTGATCTCGGAGGACAGCTTGCGCTTGTGGCCTCTGCTATACGGTCCTTTCATTGACTCGCCTCCCTTCAAGCGTCGTTGCTGCCACGACCGTGCAGATTACGATGCAGAATGGAGTGAAGTTCTTCGGCGAAGTCTTCATAGCGACCCAGCAGCTGATCAGCACGGCTGGCCAGACGGTTGTAGAAGATGACGGCCGGGATTGCCGCGAACAGGCCCATGGCAGTCGCGACCAGTGCTTCGGCAATCCAGGGGGCGACGGTGGTCAGAGTTGCCTGCTGAGCCGTACCCAGTGCCTGGAAGGAGCCCATGATGCCCCACACGGTACCGAACAGACCGACATAGGGGCTGACGGAGCTGACCGTGGCCAGAAACGGCAGATGAACGTTCAGGCGCTCTTCTTCACGTGACAGCGTGACGCGCATGCTGCGTTGCACGCCATCCATCACCGCATCGGCATTGCTGGACTTGGGCTTGAGGCGGCTGTACTCGCGGAAGCCGGCACGGAAGACGCCAGAGGCGCCCGGGGTGGATTCTTCATCCGTCGGCAATTCACGATAGAGGTGATTGAGGTCGACCCCGGACCAGAAGCGCTTTTCAAAGGCCGCGTAAGCCTGCTTGGCACGGGACAATGCCATCCCGCGCTGAAAGATCACCACCCAGGATGCAATGGAAGCTGCCAGCAACAGCAACATGACTGCCTGAACGACCAGACTGGCGTTCACGAACAGCGAAATGATCGACATCGAATCTTCCACGGAAATCCCTCTTTACTTGGTTCAGTCTGTGCCACCGTCAATCAGTGACACGATAAATAATCTGTTCATCAGCCTGGCGTCTCGGCGCCTGGCTGGCAGCGGCCTCGTCTGCGCCTTGTGATCTCAGACCTCAAGAGCCGCAAGCAATTCCCCGGGCCAGCGTCTGGGACGCAAGGTCGTGGCATCGACGCAAGCGATCACGACTTCCGCTTCGCTCAATATCTGCTCACCGCGCAGCGCCTTCTGGGTGAACGTCAAGCGTGCACCGCGCAAGGCACCTGCCGTTGCCGTCACGGTCAGCAGGTCGTCCAGATGCGCAGGACGAAGATAACGATTTGTTACGCTGTGTACTACCAGCTGAATGCTTTTTTCAAGCAAGGCTTGCTGCGTGAAACCCTTTGCTCGCAACCATTCACTGCGAGCGCGCTCCATGAAGCGCAGATAATTCACGTAGTAGACGATGCCACCGGCATCAGTATCCTCGATGTAGACGCGCACAGTATGGTGAAAACATGCAGCTTCACCCTTCAACGTATTTCCTGCGCCTTCAGATGTCATGACGCGTCACTTCCTTCCTGTCCCAGCCGCGCCTGCTCTTCACGCGGGGTGATCCCGAAGTGCAGATAGGCCGAGCGCGTAACCAGTCGCCCACGCGCCGTGCGCATCATGAAGCCTTGCTGAATCAGGTAGGGCTCCAGCACATCCTCGATGGTATCGCGCTCTTCCCCGATGGCCGCCGCCAATGAATCGACCCCGACCGGCCCGCCATCGAACTTCTCGATCATTGCCAGCAGCAGTCGACGGTCCATGTGATCCAGGCCGTGGCTGTCGACGTTGAGCATGTTGAGCGCCTTGTCGGCCACTTCCAGCGTCAAGCGACCATCCGAGCGCACTTCGGCGAAGTCACGCACCCGGCGCAGCAGGCGATTGGCGATACGCGGCGTGCCGCGGGAACGACGCGCAATCTCCAGCGCCCCTTCCATCTCGACTTCCATGCCGGAAAGCCTGGCACTGCGTGCCACGATGTCGGTGAGTGACTCGATATCGTAGAACTCGAGGCGCTGGACGATGCCGAAGCGATCGCGCAGCGGCGCCGTCAGCAGCCCCGCGCGCGTCGTCGCGCCGACCAGGGTGAATCGTGGCAGCTCAAGCTTGATCGAGCGGGCCGCGGGGCCTTCACCGATCATGATGTCGAGCTGGTAATCTTCCATCGCCGGATAGAGCACTTCCTCGACGGCCGGAGACAGGCGGTGAATCTCGTCGATGAACAGGACATCGCCTTCCTGCAGGTTGGTCAGCATCGCTGCCAGGTCCCCTGCCCGCTCCAGCACCGGCCCGGAGGTCGACTTGATATCGACACTCATCTCGCTGGCGATGATATGCGCCAGCGTCGTCTTGCCGAGACCGGGCGGGCCGAAGACCAGGGTGTGATCCAGACTATCGCCTCGTCCTCGCGCGGCACTGATGAAGATTTCCATCTGCTCGCGGACGATGGGCTGTCCGATGTAGTCACTCAGCGTGCGTGGCCGGTTGGCGCGATCGATCCGCTCTTCCGGATCATGCGTCGCCGCGGAGATCAGTCGGTCCGACTCCATCATGATGCTTGCTCAACTCCTGATGACGCAGGTCACGCACATGACGCGGGTCATGGGCCATGAACGTGCGTCAGTGGCAGGTGGCAAGGTTTGCCAGGGCGGTGCAACGATCTAGCGCATCTGCGTTCAAGCGCGCACTTTCTACCCCAGTAACCTGCCAACCCCTAGTCAATAAATCCAATCACGATGCGCCGTTTCCTTCACGGAAACTATAGGGCGCATGTTTGCTGCCCTGGCGAGGCTTCAGCTGGCCATCTTGCGCGCCAGCGCCGCCTTGATGAGCGCTTCGGTGGAGGCGCCGGTCTCGAGCCCGGAGAGCATCTTGGCCGCCTCGACAGGCTTGTAGCCCAGAGACACCAGCGCGGCTTCGGCATCCGCCAGAGGATGGGTGACCGGCGGTTGCGGCTGGGAGGCACGCGCCATTTCATCCAGCCCATCATCCGCCGGCAGCGTCCAATGCTTGAGGCGATCACGCATCTCGATGATCAGGCGATCCGCCGTCTTCTTGCCGACGCCCGGCAGACGTGTCAACGCTCGGCTGTCTTCGTCGTGAACACAGCGAATGAAATCGGACTGCTCCATTCCCGACAGAATCGCCAGCGCCAGTCGCGGACCGACACCGGAGATCTTGATCAATTCACGGAACAGACGACGCTCGGGCTCCTTGCCGAAGCCGTACAGCAACTGCGCGTCTTCGCGCACCACCAGGTGGGTGTAAAGCTGGCAATGTTCGCCCACGGCCGGCAAGCCCAACAGGGTGTTCATCGAAGCTTCCAGTTCATAACCGACACCCTGTACATCAAGCACCAGCTGCGGCGGTTGTTTTTCCAGCAATGTCCCGGTCAGGCGTCCAATCATGTTGCGGCTGTCCTTGCTCGGCAGAGAACGTGTTCGGTGGGATCGTGCTGCTCGCAGACCCGATTCTCTGCACGGATTGTTACAATGCGGGCAAGCCTACCAAAGATGAAGCGTAGGCGGCATGTCCCAGTGTCACGACGAATTTGTCGCATCTTTCTGACAGTCATACCTTGGGTGATGGCACGAAGCCTGATGCCACGCGGCTTGGCGCATCACGCAATCGGCTGCTGCCAGGCTCGGCAGACACTCTACAAGTGACTGAAAAATCGCTATTAATTGAGCACAATACCGCATTTGTCGCTCAGCGGCATGTCAGGCGTCGGGCTCGAAGTCTCGCCAGCTGCTGCTACGCCGTACACGGGTTCCCTTGCGTCGACTGGTATTCCCCAGCCCCAAGGCTTCCAACTGGTCATTGCCGGGCGTCAGGCGTCGACGCGCGAAACAATGCGTCAGCGCAATGGCCAGCGCATCGGCGGCATCGGCCTGCGGCGTGGCGGAAAGCTTGAGCGTATGCGTGACCATATGCTGCACCTGTGACTTCTCGGCGGCGCCGGTACCGGTCACGGCCTGCTTGATCTGCCGCGGCCCATATTCGAACACCGGCAAGCCGTGATTGGCCGCACACACGATGGCAGCCCCGCGCGCCTGGCCCAGCTTGAGCGCCGAATCGGCGTTCTTGGACATGAAGACCTGCTCGATGGCGAATTCAGCGGGGCGATGCAGGGCGATCACCTCGCTGATACCGGCATAGATCTGCGCCAGGCGCTGATCCAGGCTGACCTGTGACATGCGAATGCAGCCACTGTCCACATAGCGAGGCTGAGCCGCAGAGACATCCAATACCCCATACCCGGTCAGACGTGAGCCCGGGTCGATGCCAAGAATGATCATGCTGCCGCCTCGTCTCTCACACCTTGCGTCTTCGCTGTCGTCATCGCGCCATCGCTCTTACTGTGTATATAACCAGCTACCATGCCACAAAAAAGGCGGTGCGACACTGTCATCGCCTGACGTGAACGCCAGCAAACAGTCTCGCACCGCCTTGTCGGGCTTGCTCGCCCCCTCGCCTACCAGGCCAAAGGGACAAACCTGCCACTGCGGGACCGCCCTTGTCTGATCGAATCAGTCCAGACGGCCCCACCAGTCACTCTCTCGGTCATGCGCCGCTGAATCAGGCCTGACCGCTTTCGTCTTCGATCTTGACCTTCTGACGCAGACGGATGTTCAGCTCCTTGAGCTGCTCACCGCTGACCACACCCGGGGCGTCAGTCATCATGCAGCCGGCGCTCTGGGTTTTCGGGAAGGCAATCACTTCACGAATGGTCTTGGCGCCGGTCATCAGCATCACCAGACGGTCGAGACCGAAGGCCAGACCACCATGGGGCGGCGCGCCGAACTTCAGGGCGTCGAGCAGGAAGCCGAACTTCTCTTCCGCTTCTTCTTCACCGATGCCCAGCACTTCGAACACGGTACGCTGCATGGCCTGATCGTGGATACGGATGGAGCCGCCACCCAGCTCGGTGCCGTTGATGACCATGTCGTAGGCGCGAGACAGTGCCGCTTCCGGGTTGGCCTTGAGCTCTTCCGGCGTGCAGGACGGCGCGGTGAACGGGTGGTGCAGCGCGCTCAGGCGGCCGTTGGCATCGGCTTCGAACATCGGGAAGTCGACGACCCACAGCGGCGCCCACTCGCGGGTGTAGAGGTTGAGGTCTTCACCCAGCTTGACGCGCAGCGCACCGATGGCCTCGGCCACGATGTTGGCCTTGTCAGCGCCGAAGAACACGATGTCGCCGTCGACGGCGCCACAGCGGTCCAGCACTTCATCCACGACGTCTTCCATGAACTTGACGATCGGCGACTGCAGACCCTCGATGCCCTTGGCACGTTCGTTGACCTTGATCCACGCAAGGCCCTTGGCACCGTAGATGCCGACGAACTTGGTGTAGGCGTCGATTTCCTTGCGTGACAGGCTGGCACCGCCCGGCACACGCAGTGCGGCGACACGGCCCTTGTCGTCCTTGGCCGGACCGGAGAAGACCTTGAAGTCCACGCCGCTCATCAGGTCATCGACATCGACCAGTTCCAGCGGGATACGCAGGTCCGGCTTGTCGGAACCGAAGCGGCTGATGGCCTCGGAGTACGGCATGGTCGGGAAGTCGCCCAGCTCGACATCGAGCACTTCCTTGTAGAGGCCACGGATCATGGTCTCGGTCATGCCCATGATGTCCTGCTCGTCGACGAAGCTGGCTTCGAGGTCGATCTGGGTGAACTCCGGCTGACGGTCAGCACGCAGGTCTTCATCACGGAAGCATTTGGCGATCTGGTAGTAACGATCGACACCGGCGACCATCAGCAGCTGCTTGAACAGCTGGGGAGACTGCGGCAGTGCGAAGAAGCTGCCGGCGTAGGTGCGGCTCGGCACCAGATAGTCACGTGCGCCTTCCGGCGTGGCACGCGTCAGGATCGGGGTTTCGATGTCGAGGAAGCCCAGGGCTTCGAGCTGGGCGCGCACGCTGTGAGTGATGCGCGAGCGCAGACGCAGCTTCTCGATCATGTCGGGACGACGCAGGTCGACATAACGATACTTGAGGCGAACTTCCTCACCGACCTTGTTGTGGTCGTCGAGCTGGAACGGCGGCGTCTGTGCGGTGTTGAGCACTTCGACGTCCTTGGCCAGCACTTCGATCATGCCTGTCGGCATGTTCGGGTTCTGGGTGCCTTCCGGGCGCAGACGGATACGGCCCTTGATACGCAGCACGAACTCGCTGCGCGCCTTGTCGGCAGTGGCGAAGGCATCGACGGTGTCCGGATCGACGACGATCTGGGCGATGCCATCACGGTCGCGCATGTCGAGGAAGATGACGCCACCGTGGTCGCGACGGCGGTGCACCCACCCGCACAGAGTGACATCCTGATCGATCAGGGTCTCGTTCAGTTTGCCGCAATAGTGGCTGCGCATGTTGATTCCTTGTTGCTCAAATTCATGATCGACGCGCTGATGCGCATCTGTCTCAGAGGGCCTGCCGTTGGCGATGAGGGGCAAGGGTACCCGCTGGGCGCCCCTGACCCTCATCACGCTGATGCCTGACGCACTATCCCAGCTGTGTCAGGCGGTGCTGTCGCTACCACCGGCCAGATTCTTCTTGCTGCCGGACTTGAAATCCGTCTCGTACCAGCCACTGCCTGCCAGACGGAACCCGGCGGCGGAGACCAGCTTCTCGAGCTGGTCCGTCTTGCATTCCGGGCACTCCGTCAGCGGCGCAGCGCTGATCTTCTGCAACTTGTCCATCCGATGGCCACAGGCCTTGCAGTGGTATTCATAGATCGGCATGGTTTTCTTTCCTGACAATACTGGTCACGGGGCTGTCTGAGCACCATGAACCATGACAATGTTATGCCTTGCGGCGCGTCTTGCGTTCAGCGCACCTGCGGCCCCAACATGAGAGCTTTCGCAAGCACCAGCAAGAGACGCCTACAATAAGGCCAGTTGAGCGGCTTTCAAGTCAAAGCGAAAGGGGCACATTATAGCGTGCTCGGCCCCGTGCGGGGCAACACCCAAGCACAAACCGGCCCAGACGCTACGCACTCGTCATTTCCGGGCCAGCCTTTCTGTCTTCCTATCTATCTTCCTACGCCATCATGAGGCACCTATGTCCGATCACGATCGTACTGCGCAGTCTCCCTCTCATTCTTCCACGCCCGCTTCCTCTCACTGCGAGCCTGCCTCGTCCACCGGCGCCCCGCAGGCCGTCATGCTCGATGCCGGCTCCGTCGGTGACGGGCTGGACTTCTCGCGTCTCGAGGCCCGCCTGGAAGGATTGGTCTGTCATGACGCGACCGCGCCCGAGGAAGTGGTGCCACGGCTGAGCGGTGCCTCCATCGTGCTGGTCAACAAGGTACGCATCGAGGCGCACCACTTGGATGAGTTGCCGACCCTCAAGCTGATCGCGGTGATGGCGACCGGCACCAACAATATCGACATGGCGGCCGCCGAAGCACGCGGCATTCGAGTCATGAACGTCAATGCCTATGGCACTCACTCGGTGGCGCAGCACACCTGGATGCTGCTGCTGGCACTGGCAGGCCGCCTGCCGGAATACCAGACCGACATCGCCGCGGGCGAGTGGCAACGCAGCGCGACCTTCTGCCTGATGGGACGCCCCGTGGTGCAGCTGTCCGGCAAGCATCTGGTCATCATCGGCAAGGGAGAGCTGGGCACTGCGGTGGGCAGGCTGGCCGAGGCGTTCGGCATGCGCGTGACCTTTGCCGCCCGTCCGGGCACCGCCCCCACCGCCGAGCGCCCCGCGCTGGAAAGCCTGCTGCCCCAGGCTGACGCCATCAGTCTGCACTGCCCGCTGACCCCAGAGACGCAGCATCTGATCGATGAGCAGGCGCTCGCCGCCATGAAGCCCGGTGCACTGCTGGTCAATTGCGCCCGCGGGGGCATCATCGACGAGGATGCAGCGCTGGAGGCACTGGCCACCGGACAACTCGGCGGCCTGGCGGTGGATAGCCTGCCGGAGGAGCCGCCACGTGAAGGCCACTCGCTGCTCTCGGCCCTGGAAAGCCAGCACCATTCGGCGAGTGCGCCCTTGAACCTGATCGTCACGCCGCACAATGCCTGGATCAGCCAGGAGGCGCGCCAGAACATGCTCGATCTCAGTCTGGCCAATATCGAGACATTCCTGAGCGAACACGCCTGACACGGCCTCAACCTCGCGGTGACAGCCACTGACGCCGAGTGGCAGGAGTGATCGGCACGTCACGAAAAAAGCCCCCGAACCGGCATATGCGCCGAGTCGGGGGCTTTTTATGAGTGGCCTGGCGTCAGCGGATGCGGATATGCATGCCCGCCGCCTTGAGGGCGTTGCCTTCAGCGTCCCACGACACCACACGACCGCGTGAGCTCAACAATACCCACCGGGTGCCGCTCGCTCGCTCGCCGTCCTCATGCTCACCGTCATCGTCAGCGCTCAGGCTCCGCTGTTGCAGGAACTTGTCGCCAGCCTTGCCTGTGGCGTCCGCCATGCCTGCCTCGTTCATTCCCATCGCCTCGATCTGCTGAAGGTCCTCTTCCTGTGGCGCACGCATGCGATATTGGCACTCACAGCTTTCGCCGTAAGTATTGATGACCTGATGCCTGAGCACATGTACCTGCTCAAGGTCATCCGGGTGGATCAAGCGATCGAAGTCCATTTCGCGCATCGCCAACGGCTCGTGTCCCGAAGCGCCGAGCATCTTCCAGAGATTGGGATGGATGCGCACGATGCGCTCAGGAATATCCATTTCCCACAGGCTATCGCCACTGGCTTCAAGAGAATCCAGCAAGCGACGTTCACTGGACTGCAACTCCTTCTGGGTCTGGCGCAGACGCTGATACATCTCTTCGGCGGTGGCGTTGGCATCATCCAGCTCGACGATACCACTGCCGCCCGCCGATTCGACTTCCGCGCCCATGCCGATGCGATGCAGTCGTTCACGCAGCTCGGCCAGCGGCACCGAAAGGCGACGGCTGATATGGTGCGTGCGCCAGCTCATGAGAATGAAGAAGGTGAAATAGAACAGGATCAGGCCACCGACCAGCGCCATGCCGACCAGCTGGAAGTTGCGCCCGATCTCGGCGGTACGAAAGAAGACGGCACTCTCCTCGACCATGCTCAACATGATCCAGCCATTGCCCGGCAAGCGCTCCCACGCCACCTTGTAGGGCGCTCCCGCCACATTGACGCTCTCCAGGCCACGCCGCTGCTCGAGGATACGGGGCGCGAGTCTCTTGAAGACGTCATGACCTTTCAGCTCCAGCTGGGCGGGCCGAATGACATCCTCTTCCTGGAGGTCATTGGCATCGGGAATCTCCAGCGGCAGCAGCGACAGCAACTGCTCACCGGCCCGCGGGACGGCGAGTGAGCGCCCCTCGGCATCGAACAGCATCGCGAAGCCTTGCCAGGGCAGCTCCATCGCCAGCACCTGATTGACGATCACGTCCAGGGTCATGTCGACGCCGGCGACGCCGAGAAACTCGCCTTGCTCAGAATAGTAGGGACTGACGGCCGACGTCATCCAGCCATTGCCGGCCGGGTCTTCGTAGATGTCGGTCCAGATGGTGTTTCGCGAGGGATTTGCCTCTGGCGCGGCCAGATAGAAGAAGGAGAAGTCACGACAGTCGTGGTCGGCTGGCACCAGCGAGGCCAGATCGACATAGGGGAAGAGGCGGACATAGCAGTCGGCTATCGTGACGAAGGACTGCACCACGGCCGAGTGCGAGGACACGACACTGCGCATGATCGGGTCGACCGCCGTCATGCGCAGCGCCATGGGAATGTCCTGCTCAACGCCTGGCAAGGCGGGATAGAAGCCACTGCCCTGATTGTCCGCCGTCTGCTGACTGGCCCAGACACCGCTGGGCAGGCTTGCGTGACGGGCAACCTCGCGCGCCGCCACCCCGGTACCGGTGTCGCCCATGGCCAGTTCGCCTGCCTGGGCACCAAGCCCGCGCGACAGGTTCTGGACATGCTCCAGTTGCTGGCTGAGTGACTTGGCCTCCCGCAGCATCGCCAGATTGAGCTCACTGCTCGACTGGGATTGCAGGTAATTGAGGTTGGCATCACGAATCTCGTCATTGGACACGAAATACACCGCCACCAGGGCGGTCTCGACCAACAGCAACGGAATCATGGTACTGGTGAAGAGCGCTCGCCAGACCCACTTCTTGATCGTGACGGCGGGTTGCTTCGACTCCGACATGGGCGGCTATCCTGAATCCAGCGAGATGACAGGAAGTATGCACTTTCTCTTGCGTTCCAAGAGGCTGATTGCTTCAACGCTTAAACATGACCTTTAGGTCAGACCTTGGTGATACGACTGGGGACAGGCGGCCAAGGCTTTGCTAGGATGCTCGACCCCAAGGAGGCTGCATGCTTTACAACTACGGTTCTATCAATATCGATCACGTCTATCGGGTACCTCACCTGGTACGACCGGGTGAAACCCTGGCGAGTCTCTCCTACCGTCAGGTACTGGGTGGCAAGGGTGCCAACCAGTCGCTCGCGCTTGCGCGCGCCGGAGGCGACGTCACGCACTGGGGCCGCCTTGGCAACAGTGATCGCTGGGCACTTGAGCCGCTGGAAAGCGCCGGTGTCATCACCTCGCAGGTCGAGCTGAGCGCCAGCGCCAGTGGCCACGCCATCATCCAGGTGGACGACCACGCCGAGAACAGCATCATTCTGCATCCGGGCGCCAACCACGGTTTCACCGACGAGCATCTCGCGACGCTGTTCTCTGGCGTGACGCAGGGAGATTGGCTGCTGCTGCAAAATGAGTGCAACGCACTGGGCAAGGTCATCGAGCTGGCACATGCCAAGGGCATGAAAATCGCGTTCAATCCGGCCCCGATGGGTGCTGACGTCCTGCGCCTGCCGTTGGAGCATTGCCAGGTGCTGTTCCTCAATCGCGGTGAAGCGGCACAGCTGGTCGAGCTGGAAGAAAGCGCGCCTGTCGCCACCCTGCTCGCCGCGCTTCACACACGCCTTCCCGACACCGAAGTGGTGATGACCCTGGGCAGTGAAGGCGTCTGCTACCAGCTGGGGGAACAGCGCATCCAGCTGCCGGCGCACCGCGTCAATGCCGTGGACACCACCGCGGCGGGCGACACCTTCATCGGCTATTACCTGGCAAGCCAGATCGAAGGCCAGAGCATCGAGGAAAGCCTGCGTCGTGCCAGCACTGCCTCTGCCCTGTGCGTGAGCCGCGAAGGCGCAGCGCCGAGCATTCCGCTGGCCAGTGATGTCGCCGCTGCCCTGGCCGAATGGCCGACGCTCGACGTCCTGAGCAACTGAACAACTGAGCTACCTGCACGGGACACCACCACGTGTCCCGTGCAGTGCCCGTGTCACCTCATGGGCGCCCTGTTGGCGTAACGCCCTCTATTGCAGGTCACTTCTTTCACGAGGTCAGCATGAAAACACCGATTATCTTTGATACCGATCCGGGCGTGGATGATGCCCAGGCGATTGCCATCTGTCTGGCGCATCCGGACATCGAATTCCTCGGCATGACCACCACCTTCGGCAACGTCACCATCGAGACGGCCACCTCCAACGCCCTGCTGCTGGGCGAACTGGCGGGTCAGGAGATTCCGGTCGCCCAGGGCGCTGCCCAGCCTCTGGTCAAGGACAAGTTCCCGGCGCCGGCGCACATCCACGGTGCCAATGGCCTGGGCAACATGGAGATCCCGGAGCCCAAGGGCAAGGCGCTGTCCATCAGCGCACCGCAGTTCATCGTCGAGCAGGTCAATGCGCGTCCTGGCGAGATCACCCTCGTCGCCGTCGGCCCGCTGGGCAATCTGGCCACCGCACTGCAGCTGGACCCAAGCATCATCAGCAAGGTCAAGCAGGTCGTCATCATGGGCGGTTCCATCCGTGAAGGCGGCAACGTCTCACCGGTCGCCGAAGCCAACATCTTCAATGACCCGCATGCCGCCGCCAAGGTGCTGACTGCCGGCTGGCCGCTGACCATGGTCGGTCTCGATGCGACGCACCGCTGCGTGCTGTCTCCGGCCCATGTCGAGCGCATCCGCGTCGCGCAAGGCGCACTCGGCGAAGTGCTGTCCGGCAGCTATCAGTTCTACAAGGCCTTCTATCAGGAAGCGCGCGGCATCGATGGTTGCTGCCCGCACGACAGCTGCGCCCTCGCCTGGCTGATGAAGCCGGAGCTATTCACCACCGAGCGCGGCCACCTGAATGTCGAAGTCGAAGGCCTGGCCGAAGGTCAGACTCTGTTCGCCCCTGAGGGTCGCGAATTCCTCGGCAATCAGTGGTCCCAGACGCCGCTGGTCGACGTCTGCGTCAATGCCCAGGGCGACAAGGTCGTGGAGTGGATCACCGACGTACTGACCGCCAAGGCGTCCTGATCCGGCGCCCGGCAGGCCCGCCTGGGCCTGCCATCGGCCTTGCCACAAACCGAGACAACGCCCGTCAGCGTCATTGCTGGCGGGCGTTGTCTCGGTTTGTGCATTCGCGCTTGTTCACTTTCCCCTTTCCTTCCTCCGTTCCCTCTTCTCCTCTTTGGCGTCTCTCCTTTACCGCAACGACCTCCCCATGCCCCCAAAGACCGAGAAGTTGCTTGATTATCAAGGCTCCCTTACAAAGATAACGGGATAAACTTTTGACTAATCCTTACCAGACGAGAGTGAATGGCGAGCCGTTCGGCGCATGCACATAATCTGATACGCTAGCGGAACCTCACTGGGCAAGCGCCTCATACGCCGCCCCATCCTGCCTGCCACGGAGCTCATCATGCCTTCGACGACAACGTTGCCCTCTGCACCCGCTGCAACGCTTCGCACTCAGGATTCTCCCGCGATCGCCGACACCCAGTACGACTGCCTGGTCTTCATCGGTCGCTTCCAGCCCATGCACCATGGCCATGTTGCCGTGATGGAAGAGGCCCTGCGCCTCGCGCGGCAGGTCATCGTGCTGGTCGGCTCTGCCTGGCAGGCACGTTCACTGCGCAACCCGTTCACCTTCTCTGAACGCACGCGCATGATCCGCAGTTGCTTTTACGATGCCGACAATGCGCGCCTGGAAATCGTGCCGTTGCTGGATGCCCTCTACAACGACGATGTCTGGGTGCGTGATGTGCAGCGCAAGGTACGCGATATCGCGCGTCCGCAGGCCAACCGGATGCCGAGAATCGCGCTGATCGGTGCCAATCGGCGTGACAGCAACAGCCAGTCAAGCTACTACCTGAGCCTCTTCCCGCAGTGGGAGTCGGTGGCGGTGCCACTGCGCGAGGGGATGGAGGCCAGCCGTATTCGTGAGGTCATCTTCACCGAGCGTGCCCGCGCCGAGGATTGGCTGGACAACGAGGGACTGGAGCTGCTGCCACCGCCGGTGGCTCAGCATCTGCATGGCTTCCTGGATGAGACCGCGTGGCAAGGGCTGGTCGAGGAACATCGCCTGCTGGAGCAATATCGCGCCGCCTGGAGCGATGCGCCCTACCCGCCACTGTTCATCACGGTCAACGCCGTGGTGGTGCAGTCCGGCCATGTGCTGCTCACCACGCGGCGCGCGGCACCCGGCAAGGGGCTTTACGCCCTGCCTGGCGGCTTCGTGCAACCCCAGGAGCGCCTGCTGGATGCCTGCCTGCGTGAGCTCAAGGAGCGTGTGCGCCTCAAGGTGCCGGAACCTGTTCTGCGTGGCTCTCTGCGCGGTCAGCGTCTGTTTGACGCGCCGCATCGCAGCTGGCGCGGACGCACCCTGGCAGAGGCCTTCTACTTCGCCCTGCGACCGGAGCAGCAGCTTCCCAAACTCAGAAGCGGCGGCGAGAACGAGGAGCAGGCACGCTGGGTCGCGCTGGCGGATCTGGAGCCCGACACCCTCTTCGAGGACCACTTCTTCATCATTCAGAATTTCCTCGGCCTGCATGCAGGCCAAAGCAGTTTCTGACTTCCCGGAACGGCCTATGCAGGCGCGCACACTTCCCTGCATCAGCACAACGAAAACGGCAGCCCCGCGGGGCTGCCGTTTTCGTCAGAAGACACCTGGCTTTCTTTTGTCTTCGCCTTTGACTTTGCCTGCAACACTCAGGCTCAGGCTTCGAGGAAATCTCGCGGCAGATTCATCAGCTGCTTCCACAGCTTGTCGATGCCGGGCTTGTGGACCAGCGAACACCGATAGAGACGAATCTCCAGCGGGATATCCCACGCCTCGTTGCCCGCGCGCACCAGCTTGCCGCTTTCCAGCTCATCGCGAATGCAGAAATCCGGAATCCACGCCATGCCGACGCCCTGCAAGGCCATGCCCTTGAGACCCTCGGCCATCGCCATCTCATAGACGGTGCGCAGGCGCAGGCGCAGCGGATCATTCTTGAGCAGCATCTTCACGCTGCGGCCCAGAAATGCGCCCTGGGTATAGGACAGCAGGGGAATCGCATCCTGGCTGGTCTCGCTCTGCCCGGTCAGCGGGAAGCGGGGCTCGCCATTCTCCAACGGCACGCACACCGGCAGCATGTTGACCTTGGCGACCGAGAAGGACGGGAAGGCCTCGGCGTCCAGCTGCATGCTGGCGTAAGGGTCATAATAGGCGAGCATCAAGTCGCAGTTGCCTTCGCGCAGCGAGTGAATGGCGTCGCCGACATTCATCGCGGACAGGCGTGTCGGCAACTCCCCCAGGCCCTGCTGGAGACGCGAGATCCACTTGGGGAAGAAGGCCAGAGCCAGCGAATGCGCGGCCGCGATATCCAGGGTCTCGTTGGCCATGCCCAGCCCGCGCAGGTGGGCGAGACACTCTGACAGCTGCTCTGTCAGGTTGCGCGCGGTGACCAGGAACAGCTGGCCCTCCGGCGTTAGACTGACCGGGGTCGTCGAGCGGTCGACCAGCGTAGTGCCCACGGCCTGTTCAAGCGCACGGATGCGGCGACTGAACGCAGGCTGGGTAACGTGTCGCAGGCGAGCCGAGGTGGAGAAGCTGCGGGTATTGGACAGCGCAACGAAATCTTCCAACCACTTAGTTTCCAGGTTCACCCGAACTCCCAAAAATGTCGAACATGCCCAAGCGAGGCTTGCCTGGCCGGTCATGCAGGGTCTTGTCATGGAGAATGGTGCGTCGCGGCGCACCACCACCTTCGTCTTATGCGTTTGACGTATACGGCAGCGTTGAATGGCATTGGCCGCCGAGGGGCTGCGCTGGTTACCCTTGTCCACCTAGCCGCCATTCAAGCGCCACAGTGTACTTCAGCCAGGAGTTCCGCCCAAGTGAACCATCTCTCGGAAACCCCCATCGCAGCCAATGCCACCCCGGCAACTTCCACGCCGGCCGACCTGAGCCATGCCGAGCGTGAGGCACTGGCCAACGGCTTCCGACTTGAAAAGGATCTCCTCGGGCGCGAGCCGGTGCCGGCTGATGCCTACTACGGTGTGCAGACCCAGCGCGCGCTGAACAACTTCCACCTCTCCGGCGTGCCGTTGTCGCACTTCCCGCGTCTCGTCGAAGGGCTCGCGCTGGTCAAGGCCGCCGCCGCCGAAGCCAACCATGCGCTGGGCTATCTCGAGACACGCGAGCATGATGCCATCCAGCACGCCTGTGCGCGTCTGATGAATGGCGATCATCACGATCAGTTCGTGGTCGACATGATCCAGGGCGGCGCCGGCACCTCGACCAACATGAATGCCAACGAAGTGATCGCCAATCTGGGCCTGGAATTCCTCGGCTACGAGAAAGGCGAATACCAGCAGCTGCACCCCAACAATCACGTCAACATGGCGCAGTCCACCAACGACGCCTACCCGACCGCCATCCGTGTCGGCCTGCTGCGCAGCCACTCGGTGCTGGTGGATGCGCTGAGCGAACTGGCCAACGCCTTCGCCAGCAAGGCGCTGGAATTCGATGACGTGGTCAAGATGGGTCGCACCCAGCTGCAGGACGCGGTGCCGATGACGCTGGGCCAGGAATTCCGCGCCTTCGCCAACACTCTGCGCGAAGACGTCGAGCGCATCGCCAACCTCAATGAGTTGCTCAAGGAGGTCAATCTGGGCGGGACCGCGATCGGTACCGGCATCAATGCTGACCCGCGCTACAGCGCACTGGCGATCGAGGCTCTGGCGCGTCGTTCCGGCATCGACTTCCGCCCGGCGTCGGACCTGGTCGAGGCCACCAGCGACATGGGTGCCTTCGTGCTCTTCCACGGCATGCTCAAGCGCCTGGCGGTCAAGCTATCCAAGATCTGCAACGACCTGCGCCTGCTGTCCTCAGGCCCGCGCACCGGCTTCAACGAGATCAACCTGCCGCCTCAGCAGCCGGGTAGCTCGATCATGCCGGGCAAGGTCAACCCGGTGATTCCGGAAGCCGTCAATCAGGTCGCCTTCGATGTCATCGGCAACGACACCGCGCTGACCATGGCGGCGGAAGCCGGCCAGCTGCAGCTCAACGTGATGGAACCGCTGATCGCCTACAAGCTGCTCGACTCCATCCGCCAGCTGAGCCGTGCCATGACCATGCTCAAGAATCGCTGCGTGATCGGCATCACCGCCAACCGTGATCGCTGCGCCGAGCTGGTCAACAATTCCATCGGCCTGATCACCGCGCTCAACCCGTATATCGGCTATGACAATGCCACCCGCATCGCCAAGGAAG
The DNA here is from genome assembly GCF_045066615.1 of Cobetia sp. Ld8. Classification (NCBI taxonomy): domain Bacteria; kingdom Pseudomonadati; phylum Pseudomonadota; class Gammaproteobacteria; order Oceanospirillales; family Halomonadaceae; genus Cobetia; species Cobetia sp. Ld8. The sequence continues at coordinate 864,625 of NZ_JBISHF010000007.1, forward strand.
CCCTGGTCAGCGGTCGCAGCGTGCTGGAACTGGTACGCGAGGAAGGCCTGCTGGACGAAGCGCGCTTGGAGGCACTGCTGTCCCCGCAGGCCATGACGCGCCCGCGTCAGATGAAGGACTGACCCTTCAGCGAGAGTCTGCTCGCTTGCCGCATCAACCTGTTGTCACATGCGACAGCGCCGCACCAGAAAGCCTCTGGTGCGGCGCTGTCGTATCAAGGCCATGAGTCAGACGACTTTACCGACTTCGGGCATCACGCTTACTGCTGTGCGCTGGACTGTGAGATTACATCATCACGATGCGCGGCAAAGTATTTGCGTGCACGCTCAGCTTCTTCCACGGTGGGTGTATAGGTCGTCCATTCTCCGCCCTTCTCATCACGATAACGCACGACTCCCTCGTCATGGTCGATTTCATAGTAAGGGTGGACTTCACGCAGATTGAAGAATGCGGCGGGGGCAAAGAACAGGATATCTAGCGCCAGATAACCGCCATTGAACTTCAGCGGCAGAATGCCATACATGGGCATCTTGTTGTCATCCACTACTTCAAACTCGTAATTTCCGAAGCTGGTAGTGGGTAGCGTTTCTTGAACGGTAGACTGATCTCTGGAGACATCTTTCAAGTTGATTCGCGCCGTCTCTGACGGGCTGCTGATCGTCGTATGCGCGCTACATCCTGCCAGCAGCGCCAGAATAGCCAGACCACCTGAGGCTTGACGCAATTTCCGGGTGAGAGGTCGAGACATGAGTACGTTCCCTGTAGGTTATCGATTTTTATCGATCTGATTATTGAGTTCAGCAAGATCAGCAATGATCACGCGACGTGACACTAACACGAATCACGATAATCACGGTTATATAAATCGGCATCACTATGCGACTGCCATCCAAGGCAAACTCCTTTTCACACCGCGCGCGGGTCCCGTGGATAGAAGCGTTCGGGTTGCGCCTCGATATGATCGAAATGCTTGGTGTTCTTGTAGGGCATCTTCATGAAGCCGGATATTCCCAGCCCGGAGATCAATGGCACGGCATCGAGAATCTCCGCCAGCAGACGCGCGAATTCCTGCTCGCGCGAGGGGTCCAGCAGTCGGTAATAACTGTGAATCTTGAGGTGGTGTGGCAGGGCTTCGAAGATCAGCATGCCGGTGTGATGGATGGCATTGAGTGACTCCAGTACCTTCAATATCTTCTCGGGCAGCACCAGCAGTTCCTCAGGGTCCGGGCCGTCCTCGAAGTAGGAGTGCACACGCGAGTCATCCTCAAGCTCCGGCACCGCGCTGACCTCATAGCTCAAGCGAGGTATGGCCTCCCCGTCTGCCGTCGGTGCAAAGACGAAGGCGGCCTCCGGGTCTTCCCGCTCCAGATGCAGGGTATCGCGAGCATTGAACAGACACGCCTTGAACACGCCCTGGCGATAGATGGCACGCGCCAGAGCGACCATGTTGTTGATCGCGACGACGAAGGCGGCCTTCAGGGAAGGGTCATGCAGGTGCAGCGCAGTATCCACGAAGATGCCCTGTGGCTCCCAGCGAATCGCCAGACCGCCGACGATCGGGTATTTGCCCAGACGACTGACCGCGGCCAGGAAGGCTTTTTCGGTGCCGCCCATGCCTTGCATGAAGTTCTTGTAGTAACGATCCAGCTGGACATCATTGACGGCGTCCAGCGCGTTGCCAGCATGTTCGCCGGTCTCGTCCGCCTCGAAGGCCTCACGCAGGAAGGATTTGCGCGAGGTATAGACGACCGTGTCGATCTCGCGTGTTGCCGGCCTCACCCAGACCGGCAGCAGAGACTGTGCCGCCTCGAGAGGCAATTCCGGCATCACCAGCCGTGCGATCCTGCCCATCTCGCGCAGGAAATAGTCGCCGGCCTGCATGCGCAGCAACGGGTCATCCGCCAGCATGCCATCGAGCAGACGCGCGAATTCTCGGGGCAACCCCAATGACACCGCCGGGATGGCACGCACGCCAAAGCGACACGACTGGCCAGACGCCAGCGCGTAAAGTGTGGCGGCCACGCCCTGCTCATCGAAGCGCGGCGAGGACAGCGCACCATTGAGCTGCTCCTCGCCGATGAAATAGACATCGCCCAGACGCGCATTGGTCTGTTGCAGGTTATCCGACATCAGCTGCATCACGTTGGTGGTGATGAACTGCTGATGCTCATCGAGCTGAGCGAATACCGAACTGCCCCAGTCGATCAATGCCACCTGCTCACGCTCGACATCGAAGACCAGATTCGACGGCTTGATGTCACCATGCACGACCGGTGGCGTACCCGCTCCCGTGGATGACCCGCGCAGTGACTTGAGAATGTCGGCCAGCTGGCTGGCGATCTTGACCACCAGACGCGGCGACATGCGCCCGTGACGCAGCGAATATTCCTCGAGATTGATGCCCGGCGCGCGCTGCATGACCAGAATCGACTGCCGCCGTACCCGCTGATAGCTGACCAGACGCGGTATCAGCGGGTGAGCGACCTGGTCGAGCATGTAGGCCTCTTCCTCCAGGCGGTCCTGCAGTGCCTGGGGCAGGGTCACCCGCGTGAACTTGAAGACGTGCTCTTCACGCGTGCGCCGGTCTTCGCCAGGGCGCCAGCCCGCGAACACGAAACCGTAGGCGCCCTTGCCGACCAGATGGATATCCCGGTAGCCCAGCCCCTCGAGCTGAGCGATGCACAGCGCCACCCAGTCCTTGAGCTTCTTGGCATCATGATGCGAGAGCAGATAGATCGACTGCTCTTCCGGGATATAGAACTGTTGCAGGCGCTCGTGGGCGCGCGCATCACTCATGCAGGATGCTCTCTAGCCGGACCCTGGATCAGACAGCGCCTCATGACAGCGACAGCAGCATTTCGTCAGGGTGCTCGAGATAGTGCTTCCACAGATTGCTGAAGCGCGCGATGGTACCGCCATCGATGATGCGATGATCCCCCGCCCAGGTGATGGTCATGATGTCACGCGCACAGACATTGCCCTCGCCATCGAAGCGCGGCAGACGCTGAGTGCGCCCCAGCGCGACGATGGCGACCTCCGGCTGGTTGATGATCGGCGCGGCATAGGTTCCACCCAGCGCCCCGATATTGGAGATCGACAGGGTGCCGCCCTTAAGGTCCGCCTGGGCAACGCGCCCGCTGCGTGCAGCCTCGGTCAGCCGCCCGACCTCACGCGCGATCTCGAGAATGCTCAGACGCTCGACGCCCTTCACGTTCGGCACCATCAGCCCGCTGGCACTGTCCACCGCCATGCCGATGTTGCAGGCGCCCTGATAGAGAATCTCGCTCTCATCCTCACTGAGGCGCGCATTGAGAATCGGCTCCTCGATGACCGCCAGCGCCATGGCCTTCATGATGAACGGCATCAGGGTCAGGCGAATGCCCTGCTGCTCGGCGCGTACCTTGAGGCGGGCCCGCAACGCCAGCAGATCAGTGATATCGAGCTCATCGCCATAATGGAAATGCGGGATCTGGGTGCTGGCCTGCACCATGCGCCGAGCCATCACCGCCGCGACACCTTTGAGCGGTACCGCTTTCGACTCAAGGCGTGACGATCGCACCTCGTCACTGGCCACGTCACTGGCCACAGCACACGCTTCGGCAGCTGCCTTGTCGGTCTCGGCGGCCGCGCCGACCTTGTGAGAGTCATCAGGTGTCACGTCAGTCTCGTGAGCCTCGGATTGCTTGAGATATGCCAGCACATCTTCCTTCAGCACCCGGCCGTTACGCCCCGAGCCTGCGATGGCCTGGATATCGAGCTGATGCTCACGCAATAGGCGGCGCACGGCAGGGGTCGCGGGTATGCGAGGCCGGCTCTCCTCGTGACACCCGTCTTGCCCACTCTTTTTGTCGCTCTTGTCGTCGCCCTCTTGGCGGTGCTCCGCCAGATACTCTGGCTGAGCCTGCTTGTGTTCAGGCGCGGTGACGTCACTCTCAGTGCTCTCAGCGCTTTCAGCCTCTGCCTCCTCATCAGGCACATAGGCATACAGCGGCGTATGCACTCGGGCATTTTCGCCCTGGGCGTAATGGAAGCGCACGATACGCCCGGGCTCCGAGGCGGTGATCTCGACCAGCGCCTTGTCGGTCATCACATCCACGATCGTCTGGTCTTCTTCCACCGTGTCGCCTTCCGCGACGTGCCAGGTGACCACCTCACATTCGACGATGCCTTCGCCGATATCCGGCAGGATGAAATCACGCGAGCGCCGCTCAAGGGCCGCGGCTGTTGGTGTGGCAGCTGCACCATTGGTGGCTGCCGCCGCGGGTGCTGACGTTGTGGCATCCGACTGACTGCTGGTCGCCTGGCTGGCAGCTGACTGAGTCTGTGCCGTCGAGCGAGCAGGCGCTGCAACCGTCATGACATCGCCGGCGTGGTCATCCTCACGCTCGCCGTGTCCGGTCTTGTCACTATCACTGTCACTGCCATCATCCACCGCAAACAGCGGCGCATGGACACGGGCAATCTCGCCTTCCTGACAGTAAAGCTTGACCACGGTGCCGGCGTGGGGCGCGGGGATTTCCACCAACGCCTTGTCTGTCATGACCTCGGCCACCGGCTGATCTTCCTCGATCACGTCGCCTTCCTTGATCAACCACTTGACCAGCTCGCACTCGACGATGCCTTCGCCGATATCGGGCAGGATGAAATCATTCATGGCGCGCATCACTCCCTGTCATCAGTAATTCAAGCTTTGCTTGATGGCCTCGTAGATCTTGAGCTCGTCCGGCAGATGCTCCTTCTCGAGCACCAGCGGGAACGGCGTATCAAGGCCAGTGACGCGTCGGATCGGCGCCTCGAGATACAAAAAGCAACGCTCCTGCACGGTGGCGGCAATCTCGCTGGCAAAGCCTCCCGTCAGCGGCGCTTCATGACTGACCACCAGACGACCGGTCTTGAGCACCGAGTCACACACCGTCTCGATGTCCCAGGGAAGAATGCTGCGCAGGTCGATGATCTCGCAGTCGATGCCATCCTGCTCGGCGAGCGCGGCGGCCTTCTCGATGACCTCCATCTGAGCGCCCCAGCCGAGCAACGTGATATCGCGGCCTTCACGAATGACGTCGGCCACGCCCAGTGGCAGTTCGTAATCGGCTTCTGGCACCTCGCCCACCGAGGCGCGATAGAGCCGCTTGGGCTCCATGAACAGCACCGGATTGGGATCGCGAATCGCCGCCAGCAAGAGCCCCTTGGCCTGGTGGGGATTGCGTGGCATCACGATCTTGAGGCCCGGGGTATGCGCGAAATAGGCCTCGGGCGACTGGGAGTGATAGAGCCCGCCTGCGATGCCGCCACCATAGGGCGTGCGAATCGTCAGGCCGCCGACATCGAACAGATCACCGGAGCGATAGCGGAACTTGGCCGCCTCGTTCACGATCTGGTCAAAGGCGGGGAAGATGTAGTCGGCGAACTGGATCTCGGCCACCGGCGTCGAGCCCTGCGCCGCCAGCCCGTTGGCGAACCCGATGATGCCCTGCTCGGTGAGTGGCGTATTGAAGCAGCGCTCTCGACCGTATTTATCCTGCAGGTGGCTGGTAGCCCGGAAAACGCCACCGAATACCCCGACGTCCTCCCCGAACAGCACCACACGGGGATTGGCGGCCATGGCGATATCCAGCGCATTGTTGATCGCCTGCAGCATGTTCATCTGCTTCTTGCCCGAGGCCGAGGCTACTGCATCCTTGCTGCCAGTCGCCGCAGACGCTTCTTTCGCAGCTGAACCCACCGCAGCTGAGTCGCTTGTAGCTGAGTCTGTCACTGGTGTTTTCTCCAACGGCTGCTCACTCATCTGCTCGCTCATGATGTCTGGCCTCCATCCACAGGCTGATGGCTCACTACCGGCTGATGGTTCTCAACAGGCTGATGGCTCTGCATGCGCTGCTGACGTGCCTGATACGCCTTGCGACTGTCTTCCAGCTCCTGCGCAGTGAACCCAATGCTGGCGGCGCCCTTGGGATAGGCATGCGGATACTTGCGAATATGCTGTTTCACGTCTTCGAGCTGCTGCGTGAGCAACGGCGTCGGCGTGTCGTAGACATCGCTGATCAGCGTGTCCAGCGCCGGTGGCGCCAGTTTCTCGGCACGCTTCATGGACTCAAGCACTTCGCGACGCAGTTGATCGCCAGTGGCCTTTTCCTCCTCCTCGCTCCACCAGCCTTGCGCTTCCAGCCAGTTGCGCATGCGCAGGATGGGGTCCTTGTCACGCCAGATGGCCTCCTCCTTCTTGCTGCGATACCCGGAGGGGTCATCCGAGGAGGAGTGCGCTGCCAGACGATAGGTCATCGCCTCGATCAATACCGGCTGATTCGTCTCGACCGCGATCTTGCGCGCCGCCAGGGTGGCTTCGTAGACGGCGATCACGTCATTGCCATCCACCCGGATGCTCTGCATGTGATAGCCGAAGGCGCGTGGCGCGATGCCATCGGCAGCGAATTGCTCGCATGACGGGGTGGAAATGGCATAGCCATTGTTGCGACACAGGAAGATGCACGGCACCCGATGCACGGAGGCCATGTTGAGGGCGGCATGGAAATCCCCCTCGGAGGCGGCCCCTTCACCGAAGATGGTGATGGTGCACTGCCCCTTGCCCGCCAGTTTCTGGCCGTAGGCATAGCCGGTCGCCTGGGGAATCTGGGTCGCCAGCGGCGAGGAAATGGTCATGTAGTGCAGGTCACGCGACCCATAGTGGATCGGCATCTGACGGCCCTTGCCGTAGTCGCGCTCGTTGCCGAACATCTGGTTCATGAATTCGTCGCAGCTGAAGCCGCGCCAGGCCAGCGCCCCCTGCTCACGGTATTGCGCCATGATCATGTCATCGTCTTGAAGCGCCGCCGCACTGCCGATCACCGTGGCTTCCTCGCCGGTGCATTGCATGTAGAAGCTCAAGCGCCCCTGGCGCTGGGCGGCCAGCATGCGCTCATCCAGCACCCGGGTGAACAGCATCGTCCGGTAGATCTTGAGCGCCGTGTCGCGGTCGATAGGTGAACTGTCCTGCGACTGGCCTCCCCGGGTATCGTCACTCTGCCCCTGTGGCACATCGACGGGATAAAGGGTGCCGTCCTGACGCAGGCGCTTGAAGATCGGGATGCAGAGTTCATCGCCGGTCATGAAGGCCAGGTGATGCAGCACCGTCGGCCCCTGCGGCGCGATCTGGTCTGCCGTCGGCATGGCGGTCAAGTCATTGAGCTCTGGCTGTGAGCCATCGGGCGGCGCGGTCCCCGGGGATACGGGTCCGCGTGTTGTTGTATCGGACATGCTCAGCGTCCTCTCTTACCGATCAGGCGTTTGAGGGATTACCCAGCCCTCGTGAGGCCGGGCAGGCAATGGCGTACCTTCAGGAATGTCGAACCGGAAGCTGTCGATTCGACGATGACAACAGTGCCTACCATCAGACTAGTGGAAAGTCGCTCTGGCGGCCCAAAAGTTAACGTTAACGTCAAGGTAACGCAAAGACAGACGATATGCCTGCCTGACAACTACTTCTTTGGTGGAACCTTTTGCGGCATGGGCTCATGCGCGTTCGGCATGGAAAGCTGAATTCGCCTGTAAGAACGCTTTTTTGCGACTAAAGGTGCAGAGGGTGAGTGAAGGCTGACTGTTAATCTTCCCGCACCCAAAAAGTGCTTAATGCAGTGCGCAATCGTGACAAGGCATCGAGACGACAGACTCGGGCGCGCCCTGAGCATCATCAGCGATGATCATCGCTAGACACCTAAGGACAGTTCCATGAGTGATTCCTCCCGCCCTAACCTGTGGCGCCGTTTGCCGTTGTGGCAGAAGATCCTGGGCGGCCTCGCCCTGGGGGTACTCGCTGGTGCCCTGATGGGAGAAAGCGCCAGCATGTTCAAGCCGCTGGGCGATATCTTCATCAATGCGATCAAGATGCTGATCGTGCCGCTGGTCTTCAGCACCCTGGTGGTCGGTATCACCTCGATGCGTGACCCGCAGAAGATGGGCCGCATCGGCGGCAAGACCATCGCCCTCTACCTGCTGACGACCGCCTTCGCGATCGCCATCGGCATGCTGGCCTCCAGCATCTTCCAGCCAGGCGCCGGCTTCGAGTTCAACTTCGACAAGGCGATGGAAACCAAGGATGCGCCTTCGCTGGTGCAGATTCTGGTCGACCTGGTGCCGAGCAACCCGATCGATGCGCTGGCCAATGGCAACATCATGCAGATCATCGTCTTCGCCATCGGGATCGGCATCTCGCTGATCATGATCGGCGACAAGGGCGAGCCGGTCGTGCGCGTCTTCGATAGCTTCGCCGAAGTGATGTACAAGCTGACCGAGTTCGTGATGGCCTTCGCGCCGTTCGGTGTCTTCGGCCTGATGGCGCATGTCTCCGGCAACTACGGCCTGGATGTGCTGCTGCCGCTGGCCAAGGTGATCGGCGTGGCCTATCTGGCGAGCATCGTGCACGTGCTGGTGGTCTACTCCGGCCTGCTGGCGACGCTGGGCAAGCTGAACCCGGTGCGCTATCTGCGCGGTATCGTCGATGCACTGGTCGTGGCCTTCTCCTCGGCCTCCAGCTCCGGCACCCTGCCGATCTCCATCCGCTGCGCCCAGAAGAACCTCGGCGTCTCGGAAGGTGTCTCCGGCTTCGTGCTGCCGGTCGGCGCGACCATCAACATGGATGGCACCGCCATCTATCAGGGCGTGGTGGCACTGTTCATCGCCCAGATGACCGGCATCGAGCTGTCGATGATGGATTACGGCATGATCGTACTGACCGGTACGCTGGCCTCCATCGGCACCGCCGGTGTGCCGGGCGCCGGCCTGATCATGCTCTCCATCGTGCTGAGCCAGGTAGGCCTGCCGCTGGAAGCCATCGCGGTGATCGCCGGTATCGACCGTATCCTCGACATGGCGCGTACCACCGTGAATGTCGCGGGCGACCTGATGGTCACCACCCTGGTCGGCAAGTCCGAGAACGAGCTGGACCTCGAGGTCTACAACGCGACCCAGCCCAAGAAGGACGCCTGACGCCAGGCGCAGGCCTTCTCGCCAGCGCCTTGCCTTGAAACACGAACGCCCCGCTCAATGAGCGGGGCGTTCGTGTTTCAAGGGCTATGTTTGAGCTGTCACACAGGGAGAAAACAAAGGCAAGGTCAGGCAGATTCCGGCGGCGAGTCGCGCAGCTCACGTCTGAGCACCTTGCCGACGTTGGTCTTGGGCAGCTCGTCGATGAAGACCACCTGACGCGGCACCTTGTAGCTGGCCAGTTCCTTGCGCGACCAGTCTCGCAGCGCATCCGCCTCGAGCTCTGCGCCGTCCTTGAGCACGACATACAGCTTGATCGCCTCACCACTGCGCTCATCCACCACCGAGACGGCGGCCGCCTCGAGCACGTCCGGGTGACGCACGATGACGTCCTCGACCTCATTGGGATACACGTTGAAGCCGGAGACGATGATCATGTCCTTCTTGCGATCGACGATGCGCATATAGCCATCGTCCTGGAAGACCGCGATATCACCGGTGCGCAGGAAGCCATCGGCAGTGAAGCTGTCCTTGGTTGCCTGCTCACGCTGCCAGTAGCCCTTCATCACCTGCGGCCCCTTCACGCACAGCTCGCCCGGCTCCCCCATCGCGACCAGCGCGCCCTCATCGTCATACAGACGCACCTCGGTGGAGGGCATCGGCCGACCGATGGTGCCGAGCTGAATGGCATCCAGCGGATTGAACGACACGATCGGCGAGGTCTCGGTCATGCCGTAGCCCTCGGAGATATCGCTGCCGGTGACCCGCTTCCACTCTTCTGCCGCCTTGCGCGTCAGCGCCACGCCCCCTGAGGTGGTGATCTTGAGCTTCGAGAAGTCCAGTGCCTGGAAGCCGTGGTTGTTGCACAGCGCCACGAACAGCGTATTGAGGCCGACGAACATCGTGAAGTCGTGCTTTTGCAGCGTCTTGACGAAGCCCGGGATATCGCGCGGATTGGGAATCAACAGGGTGTGATTGCCTTCACTGAGCATGCAGGCCAGATGAATGGTGAAGGCGTAGATGTGATAGAGCGGCAACGGCGCCACCAGCGTCTCGTGGCCGGGATTCAAGCCCTGCGTGAGGGCCATCTTGCCTTGCAACATGTTGGCGAGCAGGTTGCGGTGAGTCAGCATCGCGCCCTTGGCGACCCCGGTGGTGCCGCCGGTGTACTGCAGCACAGCGACATCATCGAGTGCCAGTGTCGGCCGCTCCCAGCGCTCGGCCTTGCCCTGCGAGATGGCCGTGCGCAGCGAAATGGCGTCGGGCAGGTGATAGCTCGGCACCAGTTTCTTGACGTGCTTGACCACGGTGTTGATCAACAGCCGCTTGAAGGCCGGGTGCATGTCGCCCAATTCACAGACCAGCACGTACTCGAGGCCAGTGCGCTCCCGCACGCGTTCGACCTTGTCCGCCATGTTGGCCAGCACCACCAACGCCCGCGCGCCGGAATCATTGAACTGATGCTCCATCTCACGTTCGGTATACAGCGGATTGGTATTCACCAGCACCAGGCCTGCTCGCAGCACGGCGAAGGCCACCACCGGAAACATCAGCGTATTGGGCAGCTGGATGGCGACCCGATCGCCCGGCTTGAGGTCGGTCTCATGCTGGAACCAGTCCGCCAGCTGACGACTGGTGGCATCCAGCTCCGCAAAGCTCATGGTGCGGTCCATGCAGGTAAAGGCAGGACGCTCGCCATGCGCCGAGCAGGCCTTTTCCAGCATGTCCATCAGGGAGTCGTAGCCGCTGAAATCCACCTCTTGAGAAGACCGCAGGCACGACATGCCGCTCATGTCGCCTGCCGCTGGCTGTACTCTCGAAGCATCGGGCGAGGCATCTGCCACGCGAGAAGGTTCTGTAGTGGAATCGGCAGTGGTATCGGTAGTGGACTTGCCTGACTCATCGGGTCGAGCCGCTAGGGGATCATGCATGGCGTTGCTCCTTGATCAGTACGTGGGGCGCTCGGCATCACTGCCCCCGCTACCTTGTTGTTGTAGACGTCGTTGCAAGACGTCGTCGTGAGACTAGGTCGAAATACATCGTGGTGAGATGCGTGGTGAGGCGCTGTCGGGACTCCGTCGGGTGGGTATCAGCCTGTGGGCCCTTCACTGTCGACAGCATAGCCGCAAACCGATGCTGCGCGCCGTTGGCGGAATCGATGGACCTGTCAGCATTGGAACATACGTACGTTTGATATTGCCTTGCGACCTTGGTGACATGCGCAAGCCTGCTCTGGAGCAGGGAAACAGCTCTGAGCCCAAGGAGGTAAACAGCCCTGACTCGAAAGCGAGAAACAACGAGGCCCCTGCCCGGGGGGCAGAGGCCTCATGTCTTGCACACCGAACGCATACGCGCCGGAGTTACACATCAGGCGCATACGTCTGGCAAACGGCAACTCAGGAGAGGTCGCGGACCTCGTTCTCGATCATCTTGCGGATATGCTCCTCGTTCTCGATCATCGATTCGCCGTCCTTGCGCAGCGATTTCAACAGTCCGATCATCATGGCGATCAGCACGAAGGTGAACGGCAAGGCGCCGGCGATCGAGGCAGCCTGCAGGGACTTGAGCGCCTGATCGCCCCCCAGCAACAGCAGGATCAAGGTCACGGCGCCCAGCATCATGCCCCAGATGATGCGTTGCTGAACCGGAGGACGACGACCGAAGGCCAGCAGGCGTCCCAGCACCAGGGTGCCGGAATCCGCAGACGTGACGAAGAAGATGATCACCACGACCAGCGCGGCCACCTTGGCCACGGTCGCGGCGATACCGGGCGTGAGCACCTCGAACGAGTGGTAGAGGGTGCCGGCGTAGTCCCAGTTGGTGACCGCAGCCGTGTAGATGCCCATGTCGGCCCCGTACAGGGACTGATAGATCCCCGCCGAGCCGATGACGCCGAACCAGACCAGCGCCACGATGGAGGGGATAACCATCACCCCGAGAATGAATTCCCGGATGGTCCGGCCGCGCGAGATGCGGGCAATGAACATGCCGACGAAACCGGCCCAGGCGATCCACCAGCCCCAGTAGAAGATGGTCCAGCCGCCCTGCCACACTTGCTCGTCCGGCGTCCGCGCCGTCCACAGTGTCATCGAGACGCCATCGGTGAGGTAATCCCCGAGCGCGGTGATGGAGCTCGCGATCAGATAGTTGGCGTCGCTCACCAGCAGGAAGTAGGCCAGGATGCCGAGGCAGACCCAGGTATTGAAGGTGGAAAGCAGCTTGATGCCACGTGCCACGCCGCTGGTCGCTGACAGGGTAGCGATCACGCTGATCAACACGATGGAGACCACGGTCACCATGCGCGACTTCTCTTCGATGAGACCCAGTGACATCAGGCCGGAGCCGATCTGCTCGACGCCCAGACCGAGCGTGGTGGCGATGCCGAAAATGGTACCGAACACGGTCAGGATATCGACGGTGTGCCCGATAGGCCCGTAGATCCGGTTGCCGATCAGCGGATAGAGGGCCGAGCGCATCGAGAGCGGCAGACCCTTGCGGAAGGCGAAATAGGCCAGTGACAGCCCGACGATGGCATACATGGCCCAGGCGATCGTGCCCCAGTGGAAGACGGTGAGCTTGATGCCACCGGCGGCCGCTTCCGCGACGCGGCTGTCAGGCACCGGGAAGCCTTCGTCCCCCGGCATGAGACCACTCGCCAGGGCGGCCTGCTTGGCCTCGAAGAAGGCGGCGACGGCCGCCTTGACGTCAGCACTCAGAAACGGATTGCCGCCGCTCCAGTCACTCGCGAAATGGATCATGGGCTCGGACATCGAGAAGAACAGCATGCCCGCGCCGGTCCCGCAGCCGAACAGCATCGAGAACCAGGCAAAATTGCTGAACTCGGGACGCTCATCGTCGCGCCCGAGTCGAATCTTGCCGACACGTGAACACATCACGTAAAGGCAGACCACGAAGGTCGAGAACATCACCAGCACGTAGTACCAGCCCAGGGTGCTCTCTATCCAGGCCTTGATGCCCAGAAACTGATCGCTGGCCGTCTTGCCCAACAGAATCGCATAGAGAATGAAGAACACGGTCATGGTGATCGCGGTGATACCGAGCGTCGAGTTGAGTCCCTTCAGGACACCTCGCTGCTCGATGAGTGCATCCAGTTCCTTTCCTTTCAACATGTTTCTACCTCGTGACGGGTTTTTATTATCATTTTTCATGATGCCGCTATCGTCGTTCGTGACATTAGTACCGTCGTTCATGACAGCGGTATCGTTGTTCATGACTGCGGATGCTGGGGCTCAAGGAACCTCAGTCGTCATGGGGAAATTGCGGGCAGATCGCGTTCACCTTCGGCCAGTCATGGGCGGGAACCTTGGCAGACGACAACACCACGGCATGTCATCTGACCCCAGCCGATATGCGACTTTGTGGGGAGAGTCCATGCTATAGGGCCCCCGCTTGCGAGACCAATAAGATCTCGACGCCGCCTGGATAAGCAGAGCTAATGCCTGAGCCGAGAAAAAGAGGCCTCACATTACGGCGTCTTTCGGCAGAGGTCCTATCCAGGCCGGTTCCTTCAGGGAACCTCATCCAGACAGACAAAAGCCCCCGGCGGATCTCTCCACAAGGGGCTCTTGCGTCATGGCGACGCGTGAAGCGTCACTGACTGCCCGCTCGGATCATTGACCGACGGACTGGCTCAGACGCAGCTGGTGCAGGTAGTGCATATGACGCTCGTACTGCTCGAGCAGATCATTGATGACCTGGTCCTTGCTGTAGCCCATCAGGTCATAGGACTGACCGCCTTCCTTGAGGAAGACTTCGGCACGACAGTAGTCCTCTTCATCCCCCTCGTCTTCCTGATCCAGATTGAGGTCGGGACGCAGGTGAGAGCGAATGCGCACGCCGTAGATGAAGTCATCTTCCTCACCATGGCGTGCATTGAAGTAGACGCGATCACGGCTGATGGTGACGTCGACTTCCAGTCCCTGGCTACGCAGCTCTTCAGCCAGCTCCTGCATGCCTTCCGCGACAGTGCCGCGCAGGAAGCCACGTACCATGGCGCGCGTCGGGAAGCTCATCAGGTGCTGGGCACGCTTGCGCCAGTTGCCCTTCTCGCCCATCGGCGTCGCGGCTGCGGTGTTCACCGACAGCGAGCGGCGCTTGACGGACTCGAGATTGAGCTGGCGCAGCAGGCCGAAGATCGCGGCCAGCAGAATCATGCCGAACGGCAAGGCGGTGGCGATGGTGGCGGTCTGCAGCGCCCCCAGCCCACCGGCCAGCATCAGCACGATGGCCAAAAGCCCCACCGCGAAGGCCCAGTAGATACGCTGCCAGATCGGGGTGTCTTCACGACCACCGGAAGCCAGCATGTCGACCACCATCGAGCCGGAATCCGCCGAGGTGACGAAGAACACGATGACCATCACCAGCGCGATCACCGAGGTGATAGATGACAGCGGCAGCTGCTCGAGGAAGGTGAACAGGGCCAGCGAATAGTTGTCGTTGACGGTGTCGACCAGCGCCGTGACGTTCTGCTCCAGAATCATCGAGATGGCGGTGTTGCCGAAGATGGTCATCCACAGCAGGGTGAAACCGGCCGGCACGAACAGCACGCCGATCACGAATTCCCGGATGGTACGGCCACGCGAGACACGCGCGATGAACATGCCGACGAACGGAGACCAGGACATCCACCAACCCCAGTAGAGCAGTGTCCAGCCACCGATCCAGTCATTGGGTTCGTAGGCGTAGAGTTCGAAGGTCTTGCCGACGATATCGGCCATGTAGAAGCCGGAATTCTGGACGAACGCCTTGAGCAGGAAGGCGGTCGGGCCGAGCAACAGCACGAACAGCAACAGCACCACGGCGAGGCCGAGGTTGATCTCGGACAGGATGCGGATGCCCTTGTCCAGGCCGGTCACGACCGAGATGGTGGCAAGGCCGGTGATCACGACGATGATCGCGACCTGGGTCCAGTCGTTGTTCGGCATGCCGGTCAGGTGCGAGAGCCCGGCATTGACCTGTGCCACACCGTAGCCCAGCGTGGTGGCGACACCACAGACGGTGCCGACGATGGCGAAGATGTCCACCGCATGGCCGATCGGGCCGTAGATGCGCTTGCCGATCAGAGGATACAAGGCACTGCGCAGCGTCAGCGGCAGGTCATGGCGATAGCTGAAGTAGGCCAGAATCAGCGCGACGATGGCGTAGATCGACCAGGCATGCAGCCCCCAGTGGAAGAAGGTCAGCTTCATCGCTTCACGCGCGGTCTCGACCTGCTCCGGGGTGCCCGTCGGCGGATTGAGGAAGTGCATCACCGGCTCGGCCACGCCGAAGAACATCAGGCCGATGCCCATGCCCGCCGAGAACAGCATCGCGAACCAGGTGACGTTGCTGTAGTCCGGCAGTGAGTGGTCCGGCCCCAGGCGAATCTCGCCATGGCGTGAGAAGCCGACATAT
Source organism: Cobetia sp. Ld8 (assembly GCF_045066615.1). Classification (NCBI taxonomy): domain Bacteria; kingdom Pseudomonadati; phylum Pseudomonadota; class Gammaproteobacteria; order Oceanospirillales; family Halomonadaceae; genus Cobetia; species Cobetia sp. Ld8. The sequence continues at coordinate 880,015 of NZ_JBISHF010000007.1, forward strand.
ACCACCGAGATCAGCACGATGGCCACGCACAGGATGTAGAACCAGCTCACGGTGTTGGTGATCCAATGCTGGACCGACTCGAACACGGACATGGCCGTGTCCGAGAACACCGCGGTGAAGATCACCAATAACAGGATGATGGCATTCGCGCCGAAGAAGACCGGCGGGTTGACCTTGGCAAACAAGCCGGTGCGCGGCTGGGCACTGGCATCTTCGCCACCGCCCGCTGCAGGGGTATTGCGCATGGAGATTTCCTTGTGAGTGTCCGGGAGAGACGCCGTGAGCTGTCTCGGCGCCCTGCTGGCAAACAACACTATAATGAAAAAACATGATCAAATTGCGCGCGGATAATATCACCTGATGCCTACATGACCAATGTCTTGTCCAACTACCGTCCAACTTCTCGGCGCACACATGGCGCAGGATGCCATTTGTTTTCTTGATGCTTGCACGCTGGCACCCAACGTCATCGGCACACTCAAATGCCATGCTGGTCACACAGGAGTAAACGCATGAGTCGCAATCGTCATTCCGGCAAGGGCCCCCTGCGCGCGCTCGCGCTGTCTCTCGCCCTGATGAGTGCCCTGCCGACCACGTCCGCCATGGCGGGCCCGGGGCATGGGCGCTTCGATGGGCCGGGCTACATAGGCCCAGACATCGTGATCGGGCATGGTGAGCCCGGTCGGCTGATTCGCTGGGCACCGGGTGGCCCGGGGCACGGTCATGGCCTGCCCGCAGGGGCGCGCGGTGTCTGGGTGGGCGCTACGCTGTATTTCCTGGCGGCAGGCACCTATTACCTGTGGGAAGAGAGTCAGCAGCAGTATCTGCCCGTCCAGGCCCCCGCTCAGGCGACACTCACGGCCGCGGCGGTCGATGTCATCGCCTACCCCACCAAGGGCCAGAGCGAAGACCAGCAAGCGCGTGATCGCTATGAGTGCCATCGCTGGGCCAATCAGCAGAGTGGCGCCGAAGCCAATTCCGCGGCACCGCCCGTGACCGCCAGCAACGCAGACACCTATCGCCGCGCGCTGAGTGCCTGCTTCACCGGTCGCGGTTACAGCGTGCAATAGTCAGCTTGAGCCATGAGCATGAAAAAGCCCCGCCAGCTCGCGACGATCGCGGCCTGGCGGGGCTTTCTTGTGTCTATTGTCGGCTTTCTGTTGTCTGATTTGACTGCTTGCGGGATTTGACTGCTTGCGGGATTTGCTGCTCGTGGCGATCAGCCGCGCCGCTTCTGATGCCGTTCGCGGTTGTTGTCACGCGCCGCGCGGGATTTGCGCAACATCACCAGCGTCGCTCCCAACCCACCATGGCGCGGCGTGGCACTGCTCCAGGCCTGCACCTCGGGCATCTGCTCCAGCCAGTGCACCAGGTAGGCACGAATCAAGGCGGCATGCGATTCGCTGTCACGCCCCTTGCCATGAATCACCAGCAGGCAGCGCAACTCGCTGCGCCAGGCATCCTGGATGAAGCGATGCACCTCACGGCGACACTCGATGAGCGGACGACGCATCAGATTGAGCTGCGCCTCGGGTGGGTAGCCGCCCTGGCGCAAGCGCTCCAGCACACCGGTCTGGATGCCATCGCGGCGAAACTCGACCGGGTCATGCGGCGAGAGATGCTCCACGTAGCTGTCGGACAGTCCGTCCAGCTCGTTGCCCAAGGTCTTCTGCGCGTCTTCACGCCGTGCCAGCTGAGCCTCGCTGGGGCCCTTGCGGGCCGTGGTGACATCGGCGCGGTCCTTGCCGCGCGTCAGGGGAGCAACGCCTTGCATCTCACGACTGAACAGATCATCCGCCTCGGCACTGCTCAACTCACGGGCATGCGCCGCCGACATCATTGCAGGGGAAAAACGTGACATGGCACCCTCCAGTCTTCACCAGGACGTGTCAATTACGTGGAGCGCGCAGTCAAGATCGACAAACGACGACGCCCCGAGACAGAGCATGCCTCGGGGCGTCGGTTCAGCTCAAGTCACTGACGTGATTTCTTGCGTCATCACGCCTCAAGGGCAGGTCAATGCCCGGTCTTGAGCTGCTCCCAGTACTTCTGATAGATCGACAGCGCATCGCCGACATCGGTCTGGAATTCGCCGCGGGCGAGATCCTGCTGAGTCGGGAAGACCACCGGGTTGTCACGCACTTCCGGGTCCATCATGTTCTTGGCCGCCAGGCTCGGCGTGGTGTAACCCACGTACTCGCTGATTTCCTTGCTGACTTCCGGGCTGATCAGGTAATCGATGAACTGATAGGCCGCATCGACGTGACGCGCGTTGGACGGAATCGCCATGGTGTCCATCCACAGGATGATGCCTTCCTTGGGATAGACATACTCGACCGGCACGCCTTCCTGGTTGGCCTGATAGACCTCACCGTTCCAGATCAGGCCGGCATCGACCTCGCCCTGCATGAAGGGCACGCGCGCCGCATCGGAGTTGAAGGCACGCACGTTGGGCATCAGCTGGGTCAGCTTCTCGTAGGCCGCCTTGATCTCGTCCGGGTCCGTGGTGTTGCCACTGAAGCCGAGGCTTGCCAGTGCGACATGGAAGACTTCACGCATGTCGTTGGAGAGCAGCAGCTTGTCACGATACTTGTCGTTCCACAGATCGTTCCAGCTGGTCAGCGCGCCCTCTTCGACATAGTCCGGGTTGTAACCGATGCCGGCACTGCCCCACATGTAAGGCACGCTGTACTGGTTGCCCTTGTCGAAGTCACGATCGACCAGATTCGGGTCGAGGTCCTCGAAATGGTCGAGCTTGCTGACATCCAGCTTCTGCAGCAGGCCTTCACGCGCCATCTTGTCGATGTAATAGGTCGACGGGAAGACGAGGTCGTAGCTGTTGTCGCTGTCCAGCAGCTTGAGCTTGGCATACATCGCTTCGTTGGAATCGAAGGTGGAGTAGACGACATCGATGCCGGTCTGCTCTTCGAAGCGCTCGATGACTTCATCGGGCATGTACTCGGTCCAGTTGTAGACGTAGAGGACCTTGTCGCTGTCATCCGCGGCCAGAACGGGGGCGGATGTAGCCACGGAAGCCAGGCTGACGGCAGCCATCAGGCCAGCGGCACGCAGCGGGAAACGGGTACCTTGCATGTTATTTTTTCTCCTTGAGCAACAACTGTGAAATCAACAGCAGACAGAGCGACAGCCCCAACAGCAGGGTTGCCAATGCATTCACTTCAGGTTTGAGCCCCAGTCGCACCATCGAGTAGATGCGCAATGGCAGCACCTCGAAGGTCGGCCCGGTGACGAAGGTCGAGATCACCACATCATCCAGCGACAGGGTGAAGCTCAGCAGCCAGCCGGAGGCGATCGCCGGCATCAGCGCCGGTACCAGCACGTGCCAGACGGCGCGTGCTTCGCTGGCACCGAGATCACGCGCCGCTTCCAGCAACTGCGGGTTGATGCCCGTCAGGCGGGAATAGACGGTGATCACCACGAACGGCAGACAGAAGGTGGCGTGCGAGACCAGCAGCGAGAAATAGCCCAGCTGGATACCCAACGCAATGAACAGCGCCAGGAAGGCGATCGCCATCACGATGTCCGGCATCATCATCACCGTGAACAGCATGCCATTGAGCAGCGGCTTGCCGCGGAAGCGATAGCGATAAAGCGCAGTGGCCGTCAGCGTGCCGATCAGGGTCGCCAGCGTCGCCGCCGTCACCCCGAGCCACAGCGTGTTGAGCGCAGCCTCCATCAGATTGCCATTGCCCAGCAGCTTGTCGTACCAGCGCAGGCTGAAGCCGCCCCACACGAAGGGGTTGCGTGAGTCATTGAACGAGATGCCGATCAACACCAGGATCGGCACATACAACAGCGTGAAGATCAGCGTCAGATAACAGCGGCTGAACCAACGCAGCGCGGCGCTCGCCTTCATAGGGTCACCTCACGCTTGAAGAGCTTGACGCTGCGGTAATAGGCCAGCAGCAGGAACGCCATCACCAGCGTCAGCATTACGCTGATCGCCGCGCCGAAGGTCCAGTTGTTGGCCTCCAGGAACTGACCCTTGATGATGTTGCCGATCAGCGGATGGCGCGAGCCGCCCAGCAGGTCCGAGACATAGAACATGCCCATCGCCGGCAGGAACACCAGCAGCACGCCCGCGATGATGCCCGGCATGGTCAGCGGCAGCACGATATGGCGGAAGGTGGCCAGACCATTGGCGCCAAGGTCGCGGGCCGCCTCCAGCGTCGGGCGGCTCAGCTGCTCGAAGACGGCATACAGCGGCAGGATCATGAACGGCAGCAGCATGTAGACCAGCCCCACGATCACCGCCTCCTCGGTATACAGCAGACGCAGCGGCGCATCGATCAGGCCGAGATTCATCAGCACATCGTTGAGCAGCCCGCGCGTCGCGATCAGCGTGCGCAGGGCATAGATGCGGATCAGCGAGTTGGTCCAGAACGGAATGATCACCAACAGCAGCAACAAGGGCTGCAGGCGCGGGCTGGCCCGCGAGATCATCCACGCGAAGGGATAGCCGAGCAGCAGACAGATCAGCGTCGTGATCAGGCCGATCCACAGCGAATGGCCGAAGACGCTCAGGTACACCGGACTGATCATCTGGCCATAGTTGGTCAGAAAGCCCTGCCACAGCGTGCTCAGCGACAGCTCACCGCCCAGCAGCTGGCCGGTGTTTTCCGGCATCAGGCTGACCAGCACCACCAGCAGCGTCGGAGCCAGCACCAGCACGATCAGCCAGCCCCAGATGATGGTCAGGGTGGCGGTCTTGAAGGGATTGCGCACCAGACTCATGCACCCGCCCCCGTCACGGCCGGCTCATCATCGGGCAGGATGATCTCCCAGTCCGGCACCCAGCTGACGCGCACGCGCTCGCCGAGTCGGTAATCGAAGTCAGGGTCATCCTCGTCGAAGAACTCGCTGGCCAGCAACTGCTGACCGCTGTCCAGCTCCAGCACCGTGTCCAGGGTCATGCCCTTGTAGTTGCGCTCGATGACGCGCGCCGGGAAGCCTTCGCTGTCCCCTGCGCCCTTGAGTCGCATGTCTTCCGGGCGCAGCAGCACCTGCACCGCCTCTCCGCCTTGATAGGTGCGGCCATGGCTGCTGAGTTCCAGCGTCTGACCGAGCAGCGTTATCTCGATGCGCCCGGCCGTCGCCGCGGGGCGCACGACCTGCGCCGCCAGCTGGTTGATCTCACCGACGAAGCGCGCCACGAACAGCGTGCTCGGCGATTCATAGACCTCACGCGGCGTGCCGATCTGCTCGATGCCGCCTTCGCGCATCACCACCACGCGATCGGACATCGACAGCGCCTCTTCCTGATCGTGGGTGACGAACACGAAGGTGATGCCCAGGCGACGCTGCAGACGCTTGAGCTCGTTCTGCATCTGCTTGCGCAGCTTGTAATCCAGCGCCGACAGCGGCTCATCGAGCAGCAGGACGCGGGGACGCTTGACCACGGCGCGGGCAATCGCGACGCGCTGCTGCTGCCCGCCGGAGAGCTGGTCCGGGCGGCGGTCCGACAGATGGGCCAGTTGCACCATCTCCAGCGCTTCGCGCACCCGCTCATGAATCTCGGCCTTGGCGACCTTTTCCATGCGCAGGCCAAAGGCCACGTTGTCATAGAGGTTCATGTGCGGAAACAGCGCATAGCTCTGGAAGACGGTATTGACCGGGCGCTGGTGAGCGGGACGCTCATGCAAGGCCGTCGACTCGAGCGTGATGGTGCCGCTATCCGGCGATTCGAAGCCGGCGATCATTCTCAGCACGGTGGTCTTGCCGCAACCGGACGGGCCCAGCAGCGTGACGAACTCACCATCGTTCAAATCCAGGTCAAGGCTGTCCAACACCTTGCGATCACCAAAGGTCTTGGAAATGCCACGCAGCTTGACCAGCGGGGCCTTCTCAGGAGCAGAGCTTTTCATCGGCGGGTTGTCACCTCCAGCGGGCGCCGCGAACGGCACCCTCATGCATGTCAGGCGCGCCAGGGACTGGCACGCCACATCGTCAATTCCATCGTGCCTGGCCACCGGCAGACTGCCAGCTCTCGCCTCGCCGCTCGCTTTGGCGCTGGCGCAAAGGTCACATCAGACAGCGGGAAGGCGGCGTCGCCAGTCTGGCATGCGAACCTTTCACTTGCGTGTCTGCCTAGCGGGCAGTCGCCAGCTGACCTGCCTCACTCATGCCTCGACCACGCCTCACCCTTACCTCGCCCATACCTCGCTCATCCCTCAGTCAGGCTTTCCAGCGTGCAGGCCGAATTGCGGCAAGACAGGCGAGCGGTTCCGGTTGATGCGCGAGAGACAAAGGAAAAGGCCCGAACAGGTGTCGGGCCTTTTCATTGGCGTCATCGCTTTCGATATCGGGGTATCGGCATCCGCCTCAACCCCCGTCGGGATGAGCAGACGGCACAGGGTGCGCATTCTGCCCATTCGGCATCAGACTGTCACCTTGCAATCGCGTTCCAGTGCCGCTCAGGAAGTCGCAAGTCGCGGATCTTGCGGGTCTTTTTCCTCCTGAGTCATGGCCTCATCACCCACCTCACCGACACTGGGCAGCACCTCGACCAGACCGCAGGTCATGCGCTCCTTCTCGGCGGCACGCGCACGCGCCAGCGCCTCACGTAGGGGTTCCAGGCGCGGATGCGGCGCTTCGCCCGCCTCGCCGGCCGGCAATTCCCACGGCAAGGCGTGCGCCATCTCCCACAGCGAGTATTGACTGAGATCACGCCCGAGCACCCATTGGCCATCCTGGGTCTGGCTGGCGATGTTCTCGGCGATCAGCGGCTTGAGCACACGACGATAACGACTGCCCAGCACTTCCGTGAGTCGATCATCGGACAGCGGCTCACCGCGCTCATGGGCATCCTTGAGCAGCATCACGGCGCCGAGGGTCTGCCAGAACGGCGGCCAGCGATGCCAGTCAGCATTGGAGCGCTCACCCATCCAGGCCGCGACTTCCGCCCCCAGCAGCACGATGCACCAGGACAGGAACACCCACAGCAGGAAGAGCGGCACAGCCGCGAAGGCGCCGTAGATGGCCTGATAGGACGGGAAATGCGTCACGTACAGCGAGAAGCCCGCCTTGGCCAGCTCCAGCGCCAGCGCCGTGGTCAGCGCGCCGACCGCGGCGTCACGCAGGCGAACCTTGCAGTTGGGCACCGCGGCATAGATGAAGGTGAAGGCCGCAGCACTCAACAGCGGCGGCAACAGACGCAGCAACAGGGCCTTGCCGCCCAGCATCTCGGCGGCCGAGTCGAAGAAGGACAGTGAGGTCAGAAAGGACGACAGCAAAAAGCCCGAGCCCAGCATCAGCGGCCCCAGCGTCAGGACGGCCCAGTACATCAGGAAACTCGACAGCCCCTTGCGCCCTTCCGGCACCTGCCAGATGGCATTGAAGGCGCCTTCGATGGTGATCATCATCATCACCGAGGTCACGAACAGGAAGATCAGACCCACCGAGGTCAGATTGCGCGCCTGACCGGAGAACTCGTTGAGATACTCGAGCACCGTGGCGCCGGTCGAGGGCAGAAACTGGGAGAACACCGTCGTCTGCAGTTGATCGCCCACGCCGTCGAAACTCGGAATGACGGCGAACATCGCATAGATGACCGTCATCAAAGGCACGATGGCGAACAGCGTCGTATAGGTCAGTGCCGACGCGGTCTTCTTGCCGTCGTGATAGTTGAAACGTGATACCAGCTTGAGGATGACGCCGATGGCGGGCATGACCCGCGAGATCCCTGGCAGTTGTGGCATTCTTGTGCGCCCCTCTACAATGCGTGCCTGATTCATTCGCCACCGCCGGCCATGGCCAGTAGCGCTTGCGTGAAACCCATCACCTGTCCGGAAACGGAGACAGTCATGTCAATATTGAAACTCTACCATAACCCACGCTGCTCCAAGTCACGGGAAACACTGGCGCTTTTGACCGCGCGCCTCGAGGGCGATGCCTTCGAGACCGTCCGCTACCTGGAAGATCCCCTCGATCGTGAGCAGCTCGAGGCCCTGGCCGCCCGAGTGGAAGGCGGCGCGCGGGCTCTGACCCGCGAGAACGAAGCCGAGTGGAAGGCACTGGGCCTTGTAGACCCCAGCGATGCGCAACGCCTTGACGCGATTGCCGCAACGCCGAAATTGATGCAGCGGCCGATTCTCGATGACGGCACCCGTGCCGTCATCGGTCGCCCGCCCGAAGATGTACTGGTGCTGTTGAGCGACGCCTGATCCCCTGATGACAGGGTGTGCTCACGCAAGCCCCGCTTGCCCCTTTTGATAGATTGTCATCCACCTGAGGAAGCTCATGTCCGCAACGACCCACGACGCGACGCCGTACGTCCTCGTCCTCTATTACTCGCGCCATGGTGCGACCCGCACGCTGGCCGAGCAGATCGCCGCCGGCATCGAGTCCATCAGCGGTGTCGAGGCACGCCTGCGCCGGGTGCCCGAGATCTCGGCCACCTGCGAACAGACCGAGCCGGAAATCCCCGACAGCGGGGCCATGTATGTCGAGCTGGACGACCTGCGTCACTGTTCGGGCCTCGCGCTGGGCAGCCCGACCCGCTTCGGCAACATGGCGGCGCCGCTCAAGTACTTCCTGGATTCCACCAGTGAACTGTGGATGAACGGCGCCTTGATCGACAAGCCTGCCACCGCCTTCAGTGCCTCAAGCTCTCTGCATGGCGGTCAGGAAACCACGCTGATCACCATGCTGATCCCGCTGCTGCATCATGGCATGGTGTATGCCGGTGTGCCCTACAGCGCCACCGAGTTGCTCGAGACCACCCAGGGCGGCACGCCCTACGGCACGACCCACGTCAGCGGCAAGCGTGGCGACAACGATGTCGATGACAACGAACAGCGCCTGGCCCTGGCGCAAGGCAAGCGTATCGCTCGCCTGGCCCTGGCCATGCAACCTCTCAGGGAGACGAAATAGATGCGCGCCTGGCTTGAACGACTGGAACGTGAGCAAGGCCTCGACACGCTCGAAGCCAAGAGCCGTCGTGGGGTGATCGCAAGTTTTGCGGCCGTCGCCCTGCTGCTGCTGATCGGCGGCATTCAGCTGATGGCGCAGAGCGAGAACAGCGGCCTGCTGCCGCTGTTGATCCGCCTGCTGCCCATCGCACTGTTTCTGCCCGCCATCTTCACCCGCCGGGCACGTGGCCATGTCTGGCTGGCCTTCGTCAGCCTGCTCTACATCATGCAGGGCGTGATGCTGGCCGGTGTGCCTGGCCACGCCGTCATCGGCGTACTGGAAGCACTGGCGGCGCTGGGGCTGTTCATTTCCAGCATGGCTTACGCCCGTTTCCGCTCGCGCAACCTCAAGCGTCAGCCGCAGGCCTGATCAAGCCCTGGCCTCTCCATTGCCCGCCCTTCTCGTCGTGCCTTGTTCGGCTAGAATAGCCGACTAAAATAGGCGACAGAATGGCGGGTATCGGTTTGCGCCTTCCTATGGCGGCTTGCCGCTTTCCCCATCGCTCCCCACCGCTTCTTCCAGCGTGTCTCCTCAACCATCGCGAGCCGCCCATGCTGTATCGGCTTTGCGAGTTGACCACAGCGAGGCTTTGCCATGATCGGCCTGACAACACACTTGTCTTTTTACCGCCCTGCGGGCATTTCGCGCTACCGCCCTGCGGGCGTAGCGCGCAACTGCCTGACCACTGGCGTGCTGGCGGCTGGCGTGGTGCTTGCCAGCCTGTTGGCGTCGCCAGCGGCACTGGCTGACAAGACGGAAGATGCCATCCAGTATCGCCAGGCAGTCTTCCAGACGCTGGCGTGGCAGTTCAGTCCGATGGGTGCGATGGTCAAGGGCAAGCAGGATTATGATGCCGAGGAGTTTCGCACCCGCGCCGAGCGACTGGCGCTGTTGGCTCAGATGCCATGGGAGGGCTTCATCGCCGGTTCCTACGACGGTGATACCGACGCGCTGAGCAAGATAGAGAGCGACCGTGCAGGCTTCGACAAGCGTGCCGAGGCGCTGATGACCCAGAGCCGGGCATTGGCTGACGCCGCCGCCAGTCAGGACCTTGACGCCCTGCGCAGCCAGTTCGTCGAGACAGCCAAGACCTGCAAGGGCTGTCATCAGCAGTATCGCGCTGACTGAGATAGCCAAAGCTCCTTCAAGACGCAAAAGCGCCGCCATGAGATTGCTCGTGGCGGCGCTTTTGCGTCTTGGCATACTTGAGGGCGAGAGCAGGAGTGAGCAGAGCTTACGGCAACTGCGCCCCCTGCCAGATGACCAGAACGGCAATACCGATCGCCAACCCCAGCGCGAGCCACTTAGGTGTCCGTGAAGGTGATACTGGCTCGCCCTCATCCACTACCGATTCATCGCGCCTGAAATGCTTGCGACCATGCACCATCGCCCAGATCAACCACTCACCGCGCAGGCCGTGCCAGACGATGGCCATCAGATGCAGGGCGATCAGCCCCCACAGCAGCGTGATATTGGTGTGATGCACCCAGGCCAGCCCCTCGGCGACACTCGCTGGGACCCGGTCATGCAGGGGCCCTTCGAACAGCAGATCATCGGTCAGAAACAGCCCGCTCGATCCCTGAATCGCCAGCACCAGCAACATGGCCAGCGTCATCCAGCCACCCAGGGGATTGTGGCCTGCATGGCGTGGCGCGCGCCCCGCCAGAAAGTCACCGGCGTAGCGCCAGGTCGTGCGCGGTGACGCCACGAAGCGGCTGAAGCGAGCATGCCCGCTGCCCGTCAGCCCCCAGATGAGACGAAACACCGCCAGCCCGATCACGCAATATCCCAACCGTGCGTGCCAGACCATCGGAAAATCGAGCCCTGCACCCACCTCGGCGGTGTACCACATGCCGATGATCGCCAGAATCAGCAGCAGGTGAAACAGCCGGATGGCCAGCCCCCAGATCACGACACTGCGCAGCGGCGAAGGCTCGCCCTGATCAAGAAGCGACGTCTCAGTCGAGGACTTGCGGGATCGGTTCGAACTCATCCTGATGACTCCCTCAGCGAATGAACCTTTGATGGCACGGCACAGGGCAAGGCAGCGATAGGCAGCCAATACGTAGCTACAGACCAGTATAGGTGGCCGTGACCTGGCGACCCACGGTAAATCAATCCGCCCTGCCGCCATGAGACATGTGAAATATCAGCAATAAAGCGCTGATTCAGCACTTTCCACTGCCAGCTGCCACCTTGGCAGCATCGCCTGACGCTTGATGACATTATATGCTGCGTAGATTGTCTGCGGCTTGCCGGGACTCGGCCTCTTGAAGGCCCCCTGCATGTGTCGCCCGTCTTCACCCCGCCTGCGCAGAACGGAACTCTCGCCATGTCATCGCCATCCACGGCCAGTACCTCGCACGCCTCCCGGGACGACGCCGCCGGTGCGGGCTCGCCTACCCGGCAACCAGTCAGCGGTCGCCACCTATGGCAACAGGCACTCAACCAGACCCTGCCGGTGATGTTCGGCTATATCCCGCTGGGCGCTGCCTTCGGCGTGCTGTTCACCCAGCTGCCCTTGAGTCCCTGGCTGGGCCTTCTCATGTCACTGGTCATCCTGGCCGGGGCCGGCCAGTTCCTGGCGGTAGCCTTGCTCGGTGCAGGCGCCGGCATCACCGAGGTCTTCGTGGCCACGCTGCTGCTCAATTCGCGCCACCTCTTCTACGGCCTGTCGTTGCTGGAGCGCTTCCGCGCGGCGGGCCTTGGCAAGCTCTACCTCATCTTCGGGCTGACCGATGAAACCTACTCGCTGCTGGCCAGCCTGCCGCGCAGCGGCGAACGCGATGATCCCGTGGCGCGCCGTGATGACCAGCGCCTGATGTTGCGCATCACCTTCCTCAACCAATCCTGGTGGGTACTGGGGACGCTGCTGGGTCTGGCAGCTGGACAGCTCAGCTTTGACAGCAGCGGCATCGAGTTCGCGTTGACGGCGCTGTTCGTGGTGCTGGGCATCGAACAATGGTTCGCCCTGCGCGAGCGCTGGCCCTTCATGCTCGGCCTGCTGGTCACGCTCGCGGGCCTGTGGCTGCTGCCGGAAGATCAGCTGTTGCTGGGCAGCATCGCGGCAGCCTGCGCTCTGTTGCTCGGGCAGTATCATTACCAGCGTGGCAAACATCAGCCACACGTCACGCCTGCCCCGCGTGACGATCATCCCCCACACGGCAAGTCTGGCGCGCGCCAGACTGAGCACAATCAAGCCTCGGAGCACACCACCCCATGACGACCCTGCAGGCCTTGCTGTTGATCGCCGTGTCAGCCGGTGCGACCTTCGCCACGCGCGCGCTGCCCTTCGTGTTTCTGTCCCGCCATTCGGCCCATCCGCTGATTCTGCATATGGGCCGCTATCTGCCGGCCATCGTCATGGTCGTGCTGATCATCGTCTCGCTGTCGGCCATGCAACTGCCTGACATGTCAGAGTCCGCGCACCGTATCTCGGCCTGGCAAAGCTGGCTTGAGAGCGCCGAGGGCGCTGGCATGCTGGTCGCGGCCCTCTGCGTGGCAGGACTGCATCTGTGGCGACGCAATGCGCTGCTCTCGATTGCCGTCGGTACCGGGCTTTACATGGCGTGGCTGCAGCTGGGCGGTGTCTGAGGCTTGCGATCCAGCACGTGAGCGGTCACAGTCATGTCATTACATGAGCAATTCATCAAGGGAGCCCACCATGAACCGCGATATCGCCGATGTGCGCAGAACCTATTCCGGTGATGGCCTGAGCCTTGCGAACACACCGCTGGAGCCCTTCGAGCTGTTTCAGGAGTGGTTGACCAGCGCCCTGTCCGCCGATGACAACGACGCCAATGTCATGACGCTCTCCACCGTCGACAGCCAGGGCAAGCCGCATGCGCGCATCGTGCTGCTCAAGGGCTGCGACAGTGAAGGCTTCATCTTCTATACCAACTATCAGAGCCACAAGGGCAGCGAACTGGCCAATGTGCCCTTCGCCGCGCTGACCTTCTGGTGGCCCGCGCTGGAGCGCCAGGTGCGTATCGAAGGCAGCGTCGAGAAGGTCGCGGACGCCACCTCCGATCAGTACTTCGCCTCACGCCCCAAGGAGAGCCAGCTGGGCGCTTGGGTCTCGCAGCAGAGTGTCGAGATTCCCGATCGCGAATGGCTCAGCGAGCGCCAGGGTCGCTTCGAGCAGGTCTATGCCACCACCGAGGTACCGCGTCCGGAGCATTGGGGCGGCTATCGCGTGGTGCCGGAAATGATCGAATTCTGGCAGGGGCAGCCCTCGCGCCTGCACGATCGCGTGCGCTACCAGCGCCTGGACACGGAAGACGGCGAATGGCACAAGCAACTGCTGGCGCCCTGACCCGCTAGCCAGTCTCTGCCGCTAGCCAGTCTGTGCCACAACAGGCGCTCTTCTCGAGGCTCCGCTCATGCGGGGCCTCTTGCGTTGCCGTTCGGGTTACCGTACGGGGCGCCGTCCGGGCTGCCGCTTGTGTTATCGCTTGCGCTAGCCTTGAGACCCCGCAGGTGCAGATTCGCGCGTTCAGCGGCTTGCCCTCGCCGGGCACAAGCCGGACAATGGCCGCCCTTTCGGCCTCTCGAACGCCAGTCAGCCTGCGTCCTTCACCGGCGCATCCGACATGGCCTGCGATGCCAGACACGCTCAGATTGGAGGCTTCATGGCCTGGGATGACAGCGGCACCCCCAAGGTGGCACGCCAGACACTGGTAGACCGTCTGCTGGCCGGTTATACGCCGTCCGACAGTCATGGCATCTCGCTGGTCGATCACGCCGTGGTCGGCAATGTGCTGTATACCGTGCTGGAACACCCTCACGGCCATACCTTCATTCGCCAGCACCTGATGCAGGCACCCAGGAACGGGGACCCCAGCCGCTGGGAATACCATATCCGTGACGAGGGCACGCCAGACATTCCGCTGCAATGCCCCGAGGAGCTGCTCGAACAGTCGACAGCGCCCGGTGAGATTGCCGCCCAGTGGCGCGCCGACACCCGCGCGGCGCGTGATGCTGCCGCAGCACGCAAGCGCAAGATCAAGAAGCTCAAGAAGGGTGAGCTGCTGACCGCACTGGATGGCAGCCAGGTGATCTTCGTGCGCGCCTTTACCGCCAGCCTCTTCATCGGTCGTGCGCCAGAGGATGGTGAGGACGATGAGTACGAGTATCACTGGCAGGATATCGCGCTTTAGACCATGCCAACGCTCTAGACCACGCCAGCGCTTGCGCCCACTTGCCGTTTCGCCCCGCCCCCCCTTGACGTCACTGACGAGCCTTTATGCAGCCACAAGCCGACCCGTTCATCGTTCCCGTCTGCCACGAAACCTACGCGGTTCTGTACGCCGACGATGACATCCTGCTGATCCACAAGCCCAGTGGCCTGCTCAGCCTTTCCGGCAAGCATCCGCTCAATCTGGATTCGCTGCATCATCGCCTGGTCAAGGAATATCCCAGCGCCAAGCTGCTGCATCGGCTGGATTTCGGCACCTCGGGCATCATGCTGGTCGCGCTCAACAAGCCGGCCAACGGCAACCTGACGCGCCAGTTTCAGGACCGCAACATCGGCAAGTCCTACACCGCGATCCTGCATGGCCATCTCGAGGAGGACAGCGGGCGCATCTCGCTGCCCATCGCCAAGGACGTCGACCAGTTCCCGCTGCAGAAGATCTGCCACGAGACCGGCAAGACCGCCATCAGCGATTTCCGCGTCATCGAGCGCCTGGAGAATCCGGCGCGCACGCGAGTCGAATTCACGCCGGTGTCAGGTCGCACGCATCAGTTGCGCATCCATAGCCAGCAGATCGGCCACCCGATCCTGGGCTGCGACCTCTATGCGACGGATGAGGCCTTTTTCATGGCCGAGCGCCTGATGCTGCATGCCGAGATGATCAGCTTCGATCACCCGGTGAGTGGTGAGCGCATGGAAGTGCGCAGTCCCTGTCCTTTCTGAGCCCGCCCGTTCTGATCAGGTCAGGCTGAGCCATTCCGCTCCCGCTCGCCCGGGGTGAACGACGCGTCTTTTGCAGGCACACAACGAAACGCCCCCACAGGAGACCCTGTAGGGGCGTTTCGTCATTCATGACTCAGTGAGTCACGCCAGGCATCACTCAGCCGCGGCCGGCAGCCATTCCTTGACGATATCCTGATGGCTTTCCACCCACGCCTTGGCGGTTTCGTAGGGGTCAGCGTCGTCTTCCTGGTTGTTGAGCATCACTTCGCCCATGTCAGCCGGCGTCCAGGCGAAGTTGTCGAGAATCGCGTAGACCTCCGGCATGTCTTCCTCGAGTCCCTTGCGCGCCAGGGTGTGAATCTCCTCGGCACCGCCGTAGACCCCCTTCGGGTCATCCAGGTACTTGAGGTCCCAGCGGGCGAACATCCAATGCGGCGTCCAGCCAGTGACGACGATCTCACGCTCACCCTTGATCGCATTGCTCAGCGCGGCGGTCATGGTCGCCCCGCTGCCGGTGGTCAGGTCGATGTCCTCGAGATCGTAGTCCTCAAGCACCTGCTCGGTCAGACGCGTCAGACCTGCGCCCGGCTCGATGCCGACGATGCGCTCATCGATATCCTCGGCGTGGGTCTTGATGTCGTCGATGGTCTCGAGCTTGCTGTAGGACGGCACGACCAGCCCGAGCTTGGTGCCTTCGAGGTTGACGCCCAGGTCGTCGACCTTGTCGGCGATCTTGGCCATGTAGTCTTCGTGGGTGGTGGGGAGCCACGCACCGACCATGCCATCGGCATCGCCGAAGGCGACTGCCTGGAACATCGCCGCCGCAGACAGCGCCTTGAGTTCGACGTTGTAGCCCTGTGATTCGAGCACTGCCTTGACCACATTGGTGGAGGCGACTTCAGAGGACCATTCGACGTAGGCCAGCGTCACATCGCCCTTGTCACCGGCGGCATACACGGCGCTTGCCCCGACCAGTGAGGAGGACATGACAGCGCCGAGCAGCAATGCCTTGGTGGCGGCATTCATCTTCGCGGTGACGTTCAAGGTAGTGCGGGAGGCATCTTGCTTGTTCATCATTTTCCCCTTTATTCGAATTTACTCATTGTTTGTCGAAGCACGCCTATCGAAAACGCGTGACGACGGCCAAACGTTGAGTCGGGTATGGAAAGTGCTCGAGGCGGCCTCCGCATCGCCAGGCAATACACGGAGGCCGCCGGTGAATCCCCTCATGAACGGGGCTTCTTTTCCTTGCTGAAGGTCTGGGTCAGGCGGTCGAGCAGCATGGCCAGGATGACCACCGCGATGCCCGCTTCGAAACCATCTCCCGGGCGCAGGCGCTGGATGGCTTTCCAGACCTCATTCCCCAGGCCATCGGCGCCGATCATGGCCGCGATCACCACCATCGACAGTGCCAGCATGATGGTCTGGTTGATGCCGGCCATCACGGTGGGCAGGGAAAGCGGCAGCTGCAGCTTGAAGAGCTTCTGGCTGCGGGTGGCACCGAATGCATCGGCCGCTTCGATCAGGTCATTGGGCACCTGACGAATGCCCAGCGTGGTGAAGCGAATCGCCGGCGGCATCGAGAAGATCACGGTGGCGAAGATGGCGGAGACCGAGCCGATGCCGAAGAAGGGAATCGCCGGAATCAGGTAAACGAAGGCCGGCATCGTCTGCATGAAATCCAGCACCGGCATGATGACCTTGTAGAAGCGGTCCGAGAGTGCCGCCAGTATCCCCAGCGGTACCGCGATGACCACGGCGACCAGGGTGGCGATCACCACCAGGGTCAGCGATTCGATCATCGGGTCCCACAGATCCAGGTTCCAGATCAGTCCCAGCCCCAGTACGGAGCCGATGGCCAGGCGCGTGCCGGCCAGCCGCCAGCACAGCAGCGTCACCAGGGCGATCAGCGCCCACTCGGGCAGCCACATCAGCGCATCGTTCAGGACGTCGATGCCGGTCTCGGTGAACTTGGAGATACCGCGCGTGATGCTGGAGTAGTTGGTCGTCAGGTAATCAAGCCCCGTCTCGATCCAGTCACCCAGCTCTATCTTCGGGATGGTAAAACCGGTTGCGTCGCTCATGCGTGTGCCTCCCCTGCTTCCGCCAGTTCCGCGAGTACGGACCCTTTGATCACCACGCCCAACAGGCGGGATTGCTCATCGACCACCGCCAGCGGATGGTGATGGCCGGCAAACATCGCGAACAGGTTGTGCAGCGGTTCTTCCGGCGAGACCTGACAGCAATCGGAGTGGATGATGCTCGAGAGATCGGTGAGATTCTCGCGCACGGCACGTTCGGTATCCTCGGCGGTGATGATCCCGAGTACCGTGCGATCGCGGCGCACCACGAACAGGCTGTCGAGGCCGTTGTCGCCCATCTTGCGCAGCGCCGTGCGCGGGCCATCATCATCACGTGCGGTGGCCCGCACATCGGTCATCGCCGAGCGGGCAGTGAGGATGCGCGACATGTCGACGCCTTCGACGAAGCGCGCCACATAATCATTGGCCGGGGAAGTGAGGATGCTTTCGGGGGAGCCGATCTGCACGATCTCGCCATCCTTGAGCAGGATGATGCGGTCGCCGATGGAGAGGGCTTCATCAAGATCGTGGGTGATGAAGATGGTGGTCTTCTTCATCTTGTGCTGCAGCGCCAGCAATTCCTGCTGCATGTCCTTGCGGATCAGGGGATCAAGCGCCGAGAAGGCCTCATCCATCAACAGCACCGTGGAGTCGTTGGCCAGCGCTCGTGCCAGGCCGACACGTTGTTGCATGCCGCCGGAGAGCTGGCTGGGGTAGGCATCTTCCCAACCATCAAGGCCGACCTGCTTGAGCGCATCGCGACCGCGCTGATAACAGACTTCCTTCTCCTCGCCGCGCACCTCAAGCCCGAACTCGGCATTCTGCTGCACGGTGCGGTGCGGGAAGAGCGCGAAATTCTGGAACACCATCGAGAAATGCTTGCGACGACAGCGCAGCAGCGACTTGTCATCCAGCTTGGCGACATCATCGCCATCGATGAGGATCTCGCCCTCCGTCGGCTCGATCAACCGGTTCAGGCAGCGGATCAGGGTCGATTTCCCGGAGCCGGACAGCCCCATGATGACCAGCAACTCGCCTTCCATCACATCGAAATCCACGTTGGAAAGCCCCAACGTCTGGCCAGTCTTCTCGAGAATCTCGGGGCGTTTCATGCCCTCATCACGCAATTTGAGCGCCTTGTCGGGCTGATTGCCGAACACCTTGCTCAGATTGCGCACTCGAATCTTCACGTCGCGAGTGTCAGTCATTGGCTTTCCTGTCGTCAGCGGGCAGGAAATATCCACGGATTCTGTCAATTACGCACTCAATCCGGCAGGGAGAATGGCTCGCCCTGCCGCTGACATCGCGCAATCTGGCCGCAAGCATCGCTTGCCGACCTGCTGACAGAATACTGTGTCATCCCCTGCGCCATTATCCATAAAGGATTCTTATATTTGTAATTACAATACAGTTTTATTGATAAGCGCTCAAACACGAACAGACGTTTATACGACCAAGGTGGTATGCCCTTGACGCTTCTTGCTGATACCTCCCTGAATCACGACATTGCATGTTGTTATTGGTCTATTGCTCTCCATCCCCTGACGCATTGCGTGTTGCCGAGAACCGCCTGGCAAGCCTACGCATGCGCCCATGAACAACCTCCGCACACGCCTATCAACAAGCCCAGGCACGCGTCTATCAAATAAGCCCAGGCACCAACAAGGCGCATCAGGCCTTGGCTTCCAGCCTCAGGCGCTGCCAATCACTGACTGGCTCGTTGAGACGGATGCTGGCATCGATGACCTGCTCCTCCATGTTGTAGCGGCAGGTGAAGCCGAGGTGCTTCATCAGGGCACGCATCGGGTGGTTGTCGATCATGATTTTGCCGACCATCTCCAGCGTGCCCAGCGAGCGGCAATAGCGCAGCATCTTCTCCATCAGCAGACTGCCGATTCCCTCGCCTTGCATGTCATCACGGATGATGACGGAGAATTCGGTGCGAATGTTGTCCGGGTCATTCCATACCCGCACCACCCCCAGCATCTCGCGCTGCGGCGACTCACCTGACTGGGCTTCCACTTCACGCTCGGCGATGAAGGCCATCTGGCGGTCGTAATTGATCTGAGCAAGCAACGCGAGATCTCGCTGCGTCAGCGCTGCCTTGTGATGGAAGTAGCGGAAACGAATGCTCTCCTCTGAGAGCCGGGCATGGAAGGCCGTGATCAAGGGCGCATCCTCGCCGCGTATCGGGCGCACCTCGACGTGCATGCCATTGTCCAGCGACACCCATTCACGCAGCTCCTCCGGATACGGCATGATCGCGAAACGGGCCGGTTTGCCGAGATCCAGCGCGAAGTCCACCGCCACGGCCTCCTCGCGGTTGAGCAACAACGGATTGATTTCCAACCCTCTTATGTCAGGCAAATCCGATGCCAACTGTGAGAGCTTGATCAACAGCGTGCTGACGCGCTCGAAATCGCGCTCCGGGTCCGGCGAGTGCTCGGCGATCAGGCGGGAGGCATGGCTGCGCGATATCAGCTCACGCGCCAGTGTCATGTTGAGAGGCGGCAAGGCGACCTGGCGGTCCGCCAGCACATTGACCTTGTAACCGCCGATGCCGAACACGATCACCGGGCCGAATTCGTCATCGCGCGTGATGCCTGCGCTCAACTGCAGCGAGTGTTTGCCACGCTGCATCGGCTGCAGACAGAACTCATGAATGCGTGTGCGCTCGTGGTCACTGCGGCCGCGCTCGGCATCGCCCTCCGCCACCTTCTGGGTGATGCGGCGAATCGCCAGCGCGATATCCTCCGGACCGGAAAGGTCCTGCACCACGCCGGAAGACAGCCGCTGTGGGTAGCGGCGATAACGAAACGGCTGGCTGTTGTGTTCATGCACCACGCGCAGCGCGTAGGGCCCCTGTCGAGAAGGCTTGTCGTCATCCGTGGCAGAACGCTGCAACTCGACGATGGCGCGCGCGCCTTCGGCAGCGTCGAGCACATAGCGACTCGGTGCGGTGGCGATGCCGTAGGTATCGAGCACCTGCGCTGCCTCCGAGTGGGTCAACCATTCCCGGCCCGCACGCCGCGCGCTGTGCACCAGGTCATGGGCGCGGGCGCGGATCTCGGCACTGGTCGAGAAGGCCAGACTCGGCGGCGTCTGCTGCAACAGTGTCTGCACACGGTGGTAATCGACCATCTGCAGGAAGGCCTTGACGCCCTTCTCTGGTGACAGATAGGTCGGGATGCCGGCCAGATGGCATTCATGGCGGGCCGAAAGTGCCTGTTCGAGCCCCATCCAGCTGGTCAGCAGGTTGCGTCGGAATTGCTTGCGATGCGCCACCAGCGCCTCGGCCGTCGCCCGTGAGGGAGCAAGGCGTGTCGGCGCATGCACGACCAGCACGGCGTCCACGCCACGGTCATTGGCCACGATGTTGACCGCGGCCAGGAAATCTTCCGGCGTGGCATTGCCGCCCAGATCCACCGGATTGCGCCCCGGCAGGCTGACATCCAGCTCGGCCTTGAGCAGCGCCTGGCGGCTCTCCTCGCTCAGCTCGGCCAGCTTGCCGCCGCCCGCCATCAGCTTGTCGATGGCCAGCAAGGCCGGGCCCAACCCATTGGAGACGATCGCCAGTCGATCACCGCGCAACGGCTTCATGCGATTCAGCGTCTCCAGCGCATCGAACATGTCTTCGCTATCATTGACGCGCACCACCCCGGCACGCGCGAGGGCAACATCGACGATCCGGTCGCGGTTGGGCACACCACGTGTGACATGTGTGCCGAACAGGTCGGCTTCTGGGGTACGGCCACTCTTGATCGCCAGCACCAGCCGATTGCGGGACGCCTCGCGCAGCGCGGTCATGAAGTGCATCGGGTCGTGAATGCGCTCCAGGTGCAACAACAAGGCCTGCGACGGCCCGTACTGGTTCAGGTAGTCGATCAGATCGGGCAGCATCACATCGACGCTGTCGCCCAGGGTCACCAGATGCGAGAAGCCGATGCCGCGCCCCGCCGCCCAGTCGATCATCGCATTGCCCAGCATCCCCGACTGGCCGAGATAGGCGACCTTGCCCTTGGCGACAGGCTGCCCGCTGAAGGAGGCATTCAGGTGCCGATTTGGCACGCAGATGCCCATGCATTCCGGCCCGAGCAGGCGAATCCCACTGCCACGGGCGGCCTTGAGCAACCGACTGTTGAGGCTTTCCTGATCACGGTGGATACGCGGAACTTCGACCCCCGGCTCACGGGCCTGCGAGGCATCCAGCACGTCGTTCGTGCTGTCGGCGATCCGCGGGTAGCGCTCGGCGCTCGACGCGGCAGGCTCGCCGGCCTCATCCAAAGACGTCGACTCGGTGGCGGAGGGTTCGGGGCCTGGCTTGCCAGTAGTGGACCTGTGAATACCGGGCAGACGCGGGGCAGAGAAGTTCAGCCCGTCGCGGCGTGACAGCATCTCAAGCCCCTTGCCGGTGACGCGGGCCAGCGAGCTGACCGGCGTCGGCGCGACACCTCCCGAAATCAGCAGCGCCGCCTTGACGCCGCGCCGACCCAGCTTCTCGACCACCCGCGGCAAGGTATCCGGCGGTGAGCACAGAATGGCCAGGTCCGGCACCTGCTCCAGCTCACTGACCCGCTTGACGCACGCCACGCCATGCACCGTCTCATATCCCTTGGGGTTGACCACCGTCAGGGCGCCCTTGAAGCCCCCTTCAAGCAGATTGCGCAGTACCTGCCCGCCCAGTGAATGCGGCTTTTCCGAGGCGCCGATCACCACGATACTGGCGGGCTCGAAGAAATTGCGCAGAAATCGCGTTCCCATAGGTTTGTCCTGTCAGCGGTTGCGCCTCGTCAGCGCGATATGAGCAGCATGCCGCGAAAGCGCAGGTCTGAACAGCCATCCTCGCGCCCTTCATGCGTGAAACAAGGTAGACCATCGGCGACTGGCTCATGCCATTGACGACTCTTACTGTTACGTCATGGTGCAGACCATTATGACCCGCACACTCACGCAGGCATGCCGATGATCACCTCCTACATATCCCATCGCGACTGCGGTCAGCATTTCATGGGCCCCACCCATCCCGAAAGCCCACTGCGTCTGCAGGCCATCGAGCGTCAGCTGGCGCTGAGCGGCGTGATTCAGCATGTCCAGCAATACAGTGCGCGAGCGGCAACGCTTGAGCAGCTGGCGCGCGTGCACCCCATGCGCCACCTGCAGGCGCTGGAGAAATGTCCGCCTCAGGCCGGGCAGCTGCTGACCATCAACGAAGACACCGTGATGTGTGCCGATAGCCTGGTCGCGGCGCGACTGGCCGCCGGCGCGGTAGTACGCGGGGTCGACCAGGTGATGCGCGATCAGGCCGACAACGTCTTCTGCGCCGTGCGCCCACCGGGCCACCATGCCGAACGCGCCGATGCGATGGGGTTCTGCTTCTACAACAACGTGGCGGTGGGTGCCCTGCACGCCCGCCAGCATTACGGCGTGAAGCGGATCGCAATCCTCGATTTCGATGTGCACCAGGGCAATGGCACCGTCGATATCTTCAAACATGATCCCGATACGCTGGTGTGCTCCTCGTTCCAAGACGCCATGTACCCGTGGCGCTACCTGGAGAGCCGCTGGGAGCACATCCACAACACGCCTCTGAGCGAAGGCAGCGGCTCGCTGGCCTTCCGGCGCGCCATTGAAGCCCAGTGGCTGAAGAAGCTCGATGACTTCAAGCCGGAGTTGATCCTGATCTCGGCCGGCTTTGATGCACACCGCGAAGACCCGATGGCGGAACTGTGCCTGGAAGATGACGACTATTACTGGGTCACCCTGCTGGCAATGGATGTCGCGCGGCGTCACTGCCACGGGCGTATCGTCTCCGTGCTGGAGGGCGGGTATTGCCTGGAGGCGCTGGGGCGCAGCACCGAGGCGCATCTCAAGGCGCTGGCGGGCTTGCCGATGCAGGATGGCCTCGATGCACGTGCCGGCAGCCATCGCCCTTCTGAGCAACCCATGTCAGAGCAACCCAACTCAAACAAACCCGAGCCAGACCAGCTCGATCTCGCGCCTCCCCCCGTGGATGCCCTCTCACCTCGCTCCGCCTCTGGCAAGCCAGACGGCGTCCAGCCGCCGCTTGCCAAGCCCGCCGAGGATGAGCGTGACCACCCGCTGTTCTAGCGTCTGGCTGCTCTAGTGCCCGGCTGTTCTAGCGCTGGGCATCCCCCGCACCGGTAACTTTTCCCCTGGCGCACTCCACACCTCGCGCCAGGTTTCCCGCAGCCAGGAAACCTGTCGCTGCATCACGGGAGTACCAGCGAGCCTTCGGTGTCGCGGACAGCCATGTTGGCTACGTGTCGGGATGATGCGCGCTTGCCATGCTGTGATAAGCTGGCGATAAAGTTTCCGATAGTAAACTTTATCGCCAGCTGACAGCGCTGCGACACCCGAAGTCGTACGCCGCCAATATCACGCCCATAGCGAAGCCACTCTCATGAGCACACCGACAGACAAGGACGCCGCCGTCCGGATCGCCTCCGGTCGCAAACCCTTCGTTGAGCCCCTGAAGCTTGGCGAACGCGTGAAGCAGATCCGCCTCTCCCATCATTGGACGCTGGAAGATGTCAGCCAGCGCACGGGGCTGGCACGCTCGACATTGTCCAAGATCGAGAACGAGCAGATCTCGCCGACCTTCACGGCGGTCCAGAAGCTGATTCATGGTCTCAACATCGACCTGCCGCAGCTGCTGAGCCCGCCCAAGCGCCAGAGTGGCACTCTCGGGCGTCGCGACCTGACGCGCGTCGGTGATGGCAAGTCCCACCCGACACCGACCTATGAGCACGAGCTGCTGTCTTGGCAGCTGGCGCAGAAACGCATGATTCCTTTCAAGACTCGCGTGCGTGCGCGCAGCTTCGATGACTTCCCCGATTGGGTGCGTCACGACGGCGAGGAGTTCCTGATGGTCTTGGCGGGCAGCATTCTGCTCTATTCGGAATTCTATGAACCCTTGCCGCTGGGTGAGGGTGACAGCATCTATTTCGACTCCGACATGGGTCACGCTCTGGTTTCTACCAGCGAAGAAGATGCCATCGTGCTGTCGGTGTGCACTCGCAATGATTCGGATCCGAGCTGATCTGATTTGAAGTGCGCTGGGCTGTGTTGAAGTGAGCTGAGCTGTGTTGAAGTGAGACAAGCCACGTAACGCACTGGCAGGAAGCTAAACCGTAAAGATAGCCTTCACGCGAGCGTCACCTGGCCGGTCCATTCAAAACAATGACTTGCTTGACCATGCTCGCCGTCAGTCCAAAATAAAAAAATCGCCCACTAGCCATGCGCTAATGGGCGATTTTTTTGGATGTCGCAAAGACGCTCATGGCTTGCGCCGAGTCCTGACCGCCAGCATCCGCTAGGCGGTCAGTTTATCGAGCGTCTCATTACAAAGCGTCTCAATCGTGCTGTGCGGCATCGCCGCGCCAGATCAACTGACCGCATTCGCGCAGATCATAGCCGCCGAGGGATTGCGCCAACTGGATGCCATTCGGCGTGGCCAGATAGTCCAGCAATCCCTGGAAGAGATCGCGGAAGTAGACATTGCGCGGCACCACCAGATCGAAGGCCTCTTCACAGACCGGCACGAAGCCGAGGCCGAACTCATTGGCGGCCGACAGCGTGCCGGGGCCGACATCCACCTCGCCCCGCGCCACCATCGACGCCACTTCACGCTCGGAATAGGCGATCGCCAGGGTGTTGAGCTGCTCGGCACGCATCTGATGGCCGGACAGCCACTCCTGCAGGAAGCGCTGCGAACCTGCCCCCTCCTGTCGCACCGCCCAACGCCGCTGCGAACCGAACAGGCCGCTGGGGTCGATGGACAGATGACGATCATCATTGCGGATGATCAGCCCCTGGGTACGACGCGCAAGCCGCACCATCACCCACTGACGATAGCCATCATGGCCGCGAATCAGCGCCGGATGACGCAGCGCCGCCTCTTCAGCGCGCCCCCAGTGAATGGCGCAGACGTCAGCACGCCCCTGGCTGAGCAGATCAAGCCCCAGACGCGTGCCGGTGACGCTCATGCCATAGAAGGCGCTACCAGCATGCTGCTGATTGAGGCGCATGGAGAGCGCCGCCAGCAGCGGGTCATCACTGCCGGTGATCATCAGGCGATCCGCCAGTACACCATGATGGCTGGACTCGAGAATCCATTGCTCCACCAGGCGCCTCGGAAACAACCACTTGCCGGTCACCTTGGTCGCCGGCATGGTGCCGTCACTGGCCAGCTGATAGATCTTCTTCTCATTGAGATGCAGCAGACGCGCGACTTCCTGCACCGTCAAGAAGGGGTTGTCGTGGGGGACCGGAGCCTGCCGGCCGGTGGCCGCATTCAGGGGCTCGCCTGAAGACTCAGCGACAGAGCCACCTGAAGGCGCGCCGAGTTCAGAGGAAAAGCTCTGTGAGGGTATGACGCCCAGCGGCGAAGAAAGACGACTCATCACTGCGCCCCCTTGTCATGTCCGGCTGCGCCGTCTGCTGAAGATGGCTTGCCTGACGCGTCATGGCGCGATGACTTGAGAGCGTCACCCGCACGCAGCGGCGGAATGGCGTCCAGCACCAGCCGCCCGGCAGGGTCCACCGCCTGGAAGTGGCGCCCCTTGGCGCGCGCGATCAACAACACACCAAAGCGCTCCGCCAGCTCCACTCCCTTCTGCGTGACACCGGAGCGTGAGACCAGCACCGAGATCCCCGCCTGAGCCACCTTCAGTACCATCTCGGAGGTCAGGCGGCCGGTGGTGTAGAAGACGTTGGCTCCCTGGTAATCACTGTCATCATCACTCAGGGGCGCCAACCAGCTCAGCCCCGCCAGCGTATCGACGGCGTTGTGGCGGCCGACATCCTCGATGAACGCCAATACCTCATCATCCCGACACAGGGCGCAGCCGTGAACCGCACCGGCCTTGCGATAGGTCGCGTTGTGCGCCGCCAGCGCCTCCAACAGGCGATACAACAAGGCCTGGCTAAAGGGGCCTGCATCCAGCGCGGCCAGCGATTGGCGCTCCAGCAGATTGCCGAATACCGTGCCCTGCCCACAGCCGGTGGTCACGGTGCGCTTGCCAAGGCGCTGCTCGATATCCTCGGGCAGATGACGCGTCACCACCGAGGCGCTCTCGACTTCCCAGTCCACCTGCAGCGCCTCGAGGTCCTCAAGCTCACCCAGCAGTCCCTGATTGCGCAGATAACCGGCCACCAACGCCTCAGGTTCGGCACCCAGGGTCATCAAGGTGACGATCTCGCGCCGATTGAGATAGATGGTCAGCGAGCGCTCGGCGGCAATGGACTGCCGATGGCGCTCGCCGCGCTCATCCATGACTTCGATGTCCAGCGTGGTGGGTAGCGTGGCGCGACTGATCGCTGGCCGTGCAGAGGGCATCATGAACTCGGGTCTCCCTGATCGAGCCGGTTGGAATGGCAATTCTTGCGCTGAATCGCCGTAGAGTACCAGTCCGATGGCAGAGCTGTCCCCGCACTGACTGACGGTGACCCTGATATCGCATGCGCCGGCATGTATCTTGCACACTAGCACCATCGCAGCATTCTTTTCAGACCCGCTTGCGGGTACAGCAGTGAACAAGGAAGCCATGTCTGAGTCCATCCCTCCCCGTAGTGACGATACCCGCTGGTTGAGCGTCACCCTGGCACCCACCACGCAGAAGCTGGGGCGTTTCAGCATCGACACCTGGCGGATTGCCGACCTCTCGCCCTCTGCAACGCCAGAGATGGAATCGCACGTAGCAGAGCCTGCCGCCGCTGATGAAGTAGCGCATCGCCGCATCCTGCCGCTGCAGCTTCACCTGACTGAGCGCACCGATTACCGCTACAACCTGCGCTGCGAGCAGCCGCGTCTGTTCGTCCAATGCGATGAGCGCGAAGCCGACGGCATGCAGCCCCGCGTGGTGACGGCCTGTCAGGAAGTGGCATCGCATTGGATGGATGGCGACCAGCTGGTGCTGGACGTGCCGATGCCCCCGGCCTTGATGGTGTGGCTGGAAGCCTACCTCGCGCGTCACGGCGAACGACTCGACGAAGGCAAGAAGAAGAAACGCAAGGGCGCCGGGCGCGCCAGTCAGGCAGAGCAGCACGCCGCGACGCCCGACAAGACGCATCAGCCCGGTGATGGTACGGAAAGCACGTCATGAGCCAGCACGACGACAACGCAAGCCGGGCCAATGAAGGCCTGTTCTCGCGCTGGTCACGCCGCAAGCAAGGCGACAGCCGACGTGAAGACCAACTGGCACAGATGGACAGCGCCGAGGGAACCAAAGGCGACAGCCTCCCGCCGCCACAGGCGGGAGTCGCCTCTGACAATAGCGCTGCCCCCCCTGCAACGCGCGGCTCGCAGCACGAAGCCCTGGGCGGCGATAGCCCCTCCTCGGCAGCCGAACAGGCAGCCGAACAACCAGCAGAGCAGGCATCAACCGAGAGCGATCAGCAGGCACCGGGCGCTGACAACGCTGAAGCGCCAGTCATCGAGCTGCCAGACCCCGACACCCTGACACCAGACGCCGACATCAGCGCCTTCATGCAGAGCGGCGTGGACCCGGCGCTACGCCAGCGTGCGCTGCGGCGCATCTTCATGGGGGGCGAGCACTCGGTGCGCGATGGGCTGGATGACTACGACCAGGACTTCTCCCAGATGCGCCCACTCGCCGAAGGTGTCGCCGACACTTTGCGCAGCTGGACCCGCAAGGTCGAAGAAGGCCTGGAAAAGCTCGATGAGGCAAGCGAGACACCCGCGGTGGATACGACCCTGGAGACAGACGACAAGATCGCTGAGCAGGCGCCTGACGGTGAGACGCCAGTGGGCGAGTCACACGCGACGCCCAGCGACGAGATACTCGAGTCGCCTGCCCCGCAAGCGATACCTGCGGAAAACTCGCGTGAGCCTGCTCCCGCGTCAGATGATGACAGCGGCGTCCGCCACAAGCCGTGACCCGGGGCTGGCCCCATAAGCGCCTCCAGCGCCAGGGCTGAGCGCGTCAGGGCTCAGGATGCCAGGGCGTCAGGATGACGCGCCGCACAACCAGCATGAGTCATTATGACCCACGAGTAAGCCGGACACGCCTGACCGAGGTCATCCTGATGCCTCATGGGTCACCCTGACGCGCCTCATCAAGGCGCACTGACTGCAACGCACATGCAAGATTCAGCATGACATGCCAACCCTTGAAGATGATGACTGGCGTCAACCGCCTGCGATGATGAGTGCCTGCGCGACCTGACCGCGCCTCTCTTCTCGCCGGGCGTGAAAACGTCAATGTCATCAACAGCATGCAAAGATGGTTGGCCTGTCATGAATCCCCCACTGAACGACTGTCGATCGCCGACCCGGCTCTGACCGCGAAAGACCGCGAGAGACCGCGAGAATCAGCGACGACCGGGACCTGCATCATCCGCCTGCCACCTGACGGCAGCTTGCATGCCAGGTCCGCCACGACCGAATAAGGATGAGGATGCTCAGCTCAAGCCTCGAGAGCGCTCAGCGCGCCCTCAATCAACAAGCACGCCAACGCGCCCTGTCATCCGCCATGGGTGGCTCGCCTGCCTCAAGTCTGCCGCTGTTGGCGACGGATGCCGGTAGCGCCCCCATCCGCTATCACAGTCAGGGACGCACCGTGATCATCGGCAGCGAAGCGCGAGTGCGAGCACTGGCGAGTCTGCTGACCCGCCTGCCGGCCACCGCTCAGCTGCCGGTGGCACTCTTGATCAGTGAGCAGGACAACAGTGCGCTGGTGACGATGGATGAACAGCATCTCGCCGCCAGTGAGTCGCTGCCTGCGCACAGTGCTCCGCGTGACATGCTCGCGCTGAGCGGTCACCTCGGCCAGTTCAGCCTTGCCAGTGATGGCGTCAATCTGGCCGCCGCACTGGTGCCGCAAGGTGCCGGCAGCGCGACCCATTTCGATCTGATCGCCGACCTGTCCAGCCAGCCGCTCAACCAGGCGGAACTGCCACCGCCCGGCTATCTGCAAGCCGGCGCGGACATCATCGCCGAGCTGGATCAGCTGGTCGCCGATGCTGAGGCCTCTCAGGAACCACTGTCACAGCTGACCGCTTGGGCGATGCAGTTCGCGGGCCTGATCGGCAATTTCGACAAACCGAATTACGTGACCGTCAATCTCGATACCTGCGCGCATTCCAGTGCCGGCAATATCGGCTGCACGCGTTGCCTGTCATCGTGCAGCGCCGATGCCATCTTCTCGGTGGCCGGTCGTCGCAATGCGCATATCGAGATTGACCCTTACCTGTGCCACGGCGCGGCCAGCTGCGTCAGCGCCTGCCCGACCGGCGCGCTGAGTTTCACCCAGCCCCCGGCCGAGCAGCGCATGGAGCAGATCCAGCGCCTGCTGGAGCGCTATCAGGATGGCGGCGGCCTCTACCCGCTGCTGCGCTATCGCCTGGAGAAATCCCCTGCCTCGCAGACTGCCCTGGCGAGTGTCGACCAGGAGCGCTGCCTCGATATCACCCTCGAGGAAATCTCCGCCACCGGGCACGACGAGTGGCTGGCCGCTCTCGCACTCGGCGCGACGCAGGTCATCGTCGAACTGCCCCACGACCTGCCCGCAGGCCAGCACCAGCAACTCGATAGCGAACGGCGTCTGGCGCTGACCCTGCTCGACAGCATGGGGCTTGCCAATGCGGACAGTGGCGAGCCGCGCATTCGCTTCGTCTCTTTGCCATCCCCCCTGCCACAAATGGATAGCAACGAAGCTGACCCCCTGCCCCTGATCACGCCGCTGTGTGTCGCTCTGGCACCGGGCGCTGACAGTGAAGAAGAGCAGCAGCCCAGCCAGCCGATCGCCCGTGACTGGCTGCTGGGTCAGCCGCAGGCACGCCCCGGCAAGCGCGAACGCCTCAATCGGGTGCTCGATCACCTGGCGACCCTGTCGGTCGCGGACCTGGCGCAGGACAGCGTCGCCGTGCCGACAGGCGCGCCCTTCGGCGTGGTGAACGTCGACAGCGACAACTGCACGCTGTGCCAGGGCTGCGTCGCCGTCTGCCCGACCAGCGCCCTCTCGGCCAATCGCACGTCGCCTGCACTATCCTTCACTCAAGGTGACTGCGTGCAGTGTGGCCTGTGCGAGCAGGCATGCCCGGAGCAGGTCATCACCCTGACGCCTGGCTTTGCTCCGCAGCCCGACGTGCGCCGCGAACCGCAGCTGATCAAGCAGGATGTGCCCTTCCCCTGTATCAGCTGTGGCACGCCGTTCGGCTCCACCGCCACCATCACGGCGATGCAGACCAAACTGGCCTCGCATGCCTACTTCCAGGGCGATGGCGCACTGCGCCTGAAGATGTGCAGCGACTGCCGCGTCAAGGACATCTGGCACGAAATGGCACGTAATCCCGATGCCCAACTCAAGGTTTGAGCCAATGACATCACCCACGTCGACTCCCGACGACTTTGCAGCAGGTGGGACTGACGATCGTGCACCTGACACCACTGCGGCCGACTCTCTGATAAGCCATAGTGAAGAACAGCAGGCATTGCGCGCCGACCTCTACCGGCTGCTGGCGCGGCTGTTGCGCGCGGCACCGGATGCGGAGCTGATCGACTTTCTGGCCGAACTCGACCATGACGCCATCAGCCTGCCCGGGACCGCCGAGCAGCAACTGCCGCGCGCGCTGGCGTCGCTGTCATTGGCCTCCCGCGTCAGCGACTCGCGCCGGCTGGAAGACGACTTCTTCCAGAGCCTGGTAGGCGTGGTGCAGGGCGAGGTAGTGCCCTACGCCAGCTGGTACCTCACCGGCTCGCTGATGGAAATGCCGCTGGTCGCCCTGCGCCAGGACCTGAAACGCCTCGGCTTCGAACGCCAGAGCGACGTGCATGAGCCCGAGGATCATCTCGGCGCACTGTGCGAAGTGATGGCCATGCTGATCGATGAGGTGCCCGGCGAGCAGGTCAATTTCTTCCGCCGCCATATGGCCAGCTGGGGCGAGCGCTGCTGCGCCGACCTCGCGGGACGCGAGAGCCCCTTCTATGCCGCCGTCGGCTACCTGGGGCAGGCCTTCCTGCGGGCAGAGCGCCTGAACCTCGGCGACTCGATCCCGCTGCATGCGGCTACCGAAAACAACTCTGGCGAGCAGGTGACGGCCGAGGCCGTCCAGCTCGTCACGCCAGCCAGTGTGGCGCCCGGCGCAAGACACTGATGTCACGCATGACGTGAAGCAACATTCGAGACTGCAACGCTAACCATCTCGCATTACCCAGCAGCATTGCCGACAGGAGATCAGCATGAAGACTGATGACGCAAAAGACAGCCATAACCAGGCGCGCCAGGGGCGCCGCAAATTCCTGCGCGTACTGGGCGCCAGCACCGTAGGGGTTGCCGCAGCAGGGTCATTGGCCGGTGCCGTGATTCCGGACCAGGCCGCGCCAGAGGCCCCCGTCAAGGACAAGGGCACGGACAACTATCGCGAGAGTGATCACGTCAAGGCCTTCTACGCCACGCTGCGTGACTGAATGCAAGACAGACAGTGCCCTGAGCCTGCGCCATGCGCGCGGCCAGCGGCCTGAACAACGGGCAGCGCGGAGAGGTTTCCGCCCGCCATCGACAGTGACAAGTCGGCACGGATCAGGACTGCCCCTGATCTGAAAGACCGCCGCTCCCGACATTGCCCCCTGACCCGCTTACGCGGCCCGGGCAATGATTCGGGTGACGAGGAGAGATGATGTCATGCGACTGACCCCCACCCCCTCTGCCAAAGAGACCTCAGGACTCGGTATCAACCGCCGCCAGTTCCTGAAACGCAGCGGTGTCGCCACCGGCGGCCTTGCCGCCGCGAGCTTCATGGCCGCCCCGATGATGAAACGCGCCGAAGCCAAGACCGAAGTGTCTGACGCGCCGGTCGAGACGAAGCGCACCATCTGCTCACACTGCTCCGTGGGCTGCGGCGTCTATGCCGAGGTCCAGGAAGGTGTCTGGACCAAGCAGGAACCCGCCTTCGATCACCCCTTCAACCGTGGCGCGCACTGCGCCAAGGGCGCATCGCTGCGTGAGCATGGTCACTCTGACCGTCGCCTCAAGTACCCGATGAAGCTCGAAGGTGGCAAGTGGAAGAAGCTCTCCTGGGAACAGGCCATCGAGGAAGTCGGCGACAAGGTGCACGAGCTCACCAAGGAGCATGGCCCCGATAGCATCTACTGGCTGGGTTCGGCCAAGTTCAGCAATGAACAGGCCTACCTGATGCGCAAGTTCGCGGCCCTGTTCGGCACCAACAACGTCGATCACCAGGCGCGTATCTGTCACTCCACCACGGTGGCCGGGGTCGCGAATACCTGGGGCTACGGGGCGATGACCAACTCCTTCAACGACATGCACAACTGTCGTTCGATCCTGTTCATCGGTTCCAACCCGTCCGAAGCGCATCCGGTGGCCATGCAGCACATCCTGCTGGCCAAGGAGCGCTCCAACGCCGAGATCATCGTCGTCGACCCGCGCTTCACGCGGACCGCCGCCAAGGCCAACAAGTACGTGCGCCTGCGTCCGGGCACCGATGTCGCCTACATCTGGGGCCTGCTGTGGCACATCTTCGAGAACGGCTGGGAAGATGAGGCCTACATCCAGCAGCGTGTCTACGGCATGGATGAAGTGCGTGCCGAAGTCGCCAAGTTCCCGCCGGCGGAAGTCGAGCGCATCACCGGCGTCAACGAGGCCGACATGCTCGACGTCGCGCGCCGCCTGTCCCAGAACCGTCCGGGCAGCGTCGTGTGGTGCATGGGCGGTACCCAGCACACCACCGGCAACAACAACACCCGCGCCTACTGCATTCTGGAACTGGCGCTGGGCAACATCGGCAAGTCCGGTGGCGGCGCCAACATCTTCCGTGGCCACGACAACGTCCAGGGCGCCACGGATCTGGGCCTGATGTCCCACTCCCTGCCGGGCTATTACGGCCTCTCCGAAGGCGCGTGGAAGCACTGGTCCAAGGTCTGGAACGTCGACTTCGAGTGGATCCAGAACCGCTACGACCAGACCGAATATCACGACGGCAAGCCGATGCACACCAACGGCATCACCGTCTCGCGCTGGGTCGATGGCGTGCTCGAGAACCCGGACCGCATCTCCCAGCGCACCGCGCTCAAGGCGATGTTCTACTGGGGCCATGCCGTCAACTCCCAGACCCGCGGGCCGGAGATGAAGAAGGCGATGGCCAAGCTGGACATGATGGTGGTGGTCGACCCCTACCCGACCATCGCCGCCGTCATGCACGACCGTACCGACGGCGTCTACCTGCTGCCGGCCGCGACCCAGTTCGAGACCACCGGCAGCGTGACCAACTCAAGCCGCTCCCTGCAGTGGCGCGATCAGGTCATCGAGCCGATGTTCGAGTCCAAGCCTGACCACGAGATCATGTACCTGCTGTCTCGCAAGCTGGGCTTCGCCGACGAGTTGTTCCGCAACATCAAGGTCGAGGGCAGCGTGCCTGTCGTCGAGGACATCACGCGCGAGTTCAATGCCGGCATGTGGACGGTGGGTTACACCGCCCAGAGCCCTGAGCGCCTGAAGGCTCACCAGCAGAACTGGCACACCTTCGACTTCGAGACGCTCAAGGCCCGTGGCGGCCCTGCCAACGGCGACTTCTACGGCCTGCCCTGGCCGTGCTGGGGCACGCCGGAGATGGGTCACCCGGGCTCGCCCATCCTGTATGACACCTCCAAGACGGTGGCCGAGGGTGGCGGCAACTTCCGCGCGCGTTATGGCGTGGAGCACAACGGCACCAACATCCTCGCGGAAGGCTCCTGGTCCAAGGGTGCCGAGATCGAGGATGGCTATCCGGAGTTCACCGACAAGCTGCTCAAGCAGCTGGGCTGGTGGGATGACCTGACGGCCGAGGAAAAGCAGGCGGCGGAAGGCAAGAACTGGAAGACCGATCTCTCCGGCGGCATCCAGCGCGTGTGCATCAAGCATGGCTGCATGCCGTATGGCAACGCCAAGGCGCGTGCCCTGGTGTGGACCTTCCCGGACCCGATCCCCAAGCACCGCGAGCCGCTGTACACCGCGCGTCGCGACCTGGTGAAGGACTACCCGACCTGGCCGGATTCCGAGTCCATCTATCGTCTGCCGACGCTCTACGCCTCCATCCAGGAGAAGGACGTCAGCGCCAAGTACCCGATCACCCTGACCTCGGGCCGCCTGGTGGAATACGAAGGGGGTGGCGAAGAGACACGCTCCATTCCGTGGCTGGCCGAGCTGCAGCAGGAGATGTTCGTCGAGATCAATCCGGCCCTGGCCAATGACCAGGGCATCAAGGACGGCGACATGGTGTGGGTCGAGGGCGCCGAGGGCGGCCGCGTCAAGGTGATGGCGATGGTCACCGAGCGTGTCGGTCCGGATGTCGTCTTCATGCCCTTCCACTTCGGTGGGCATTACGAGGGCGAATCCCTCGAGTCCCGCTATCCGGAAGGTACCGTGCCCTATGTGCTCGGTGAATCGGCCAATACCGCGACCACCTACGGCTACGACCCCGTGACCCTGATGCAGGAAACCAAGGTCACCTTGTGCCGCGTCAGCCTCGCCTGACTCGAGTGACGGCCGCGTCCGAGTGACGCGGCCCGGACGCAGCGCAAGACACGATCGGACGTATCCGTTACCAGAATCATCCGGCCTGTTGACCGAGAAACCCGGCGACAGGCCGTGAAGGAGAAGCACCATGGCCCAGATGAAATTTTTGTGTGATGCAGAGCGCTGCATCGAGTGCAATGGCTGCGTGACAGCCTGCAAGAACGCCAACGAGACCGAATGGGGCGTTCAGCGTCGCCGCGTGGTGACCCTGGACGACGGCAAGCCGAGTGAAGTCTCCATCTCGGTGGCGTGCATGCATTGCGATGACGCGCCGTGCATGGCGGTCTGCCCCACCGACTGCTTCTACAAGACCGATGACGGCATCGTCCTGCACGACAAGGACATCTGCATCGGTTGCGGCTACTGCCTGTACGCCTGCCCGTTCGGCGCCCCGCAGTTCCCGCAGCAAGGCGCCTTCGGCGAGCGCGGCAAGATGGACAAGTGCACCTTCTGTGCCGGCGGCCCGGCCGAGAGCCCGGAAGAAGAGTTCGAGAAGTACGGCGCCAACCGCATCAGCGAAGGCAAGCTGCCGCTGTGCGCCGAGATGTGCTCCACCAAGGCCCTGCTGGCCGGCGATGCCGAGACCGTCTCCGACATCTTCCGTCAGCGTGTGGTCTACCGTGGCCATGAAGACGGCGCCTGGTCGCCGGTCGACAAGGCCAGCCATCCGGAGACGTCTGCCAACCTGACCACCAGCAGCGTTCAGCAGGCGGACCACCTGGCCTACGACGCAGCCCGCAAGGGGTAAGGAGGCGACATGCGCGCGCACTTTACAGCTTCACGGTTGACCGTGGTCGCCATGTTCCTGTGCCTGATGCTGGCCAGTCTCTGGCTGGCTCCTCAGGCACTGGCCGCGAACCCTGACGGCGAGATCGGTCAGGCGGTCGGCACGGTGGACGCCGATACCTGGCGGCAGGTCAAGGATGGGGGCAACTCCATCGACAGCCGTCATGACTCCAACTACAGCCTGATCAACCAGAGCGGCGAGACCTGGCGTCAGATCCGCAATCGCTGGATCTCACCGGGCGGCCTGATCGCACTGGGTGGCATGCTGGCCGTGCTGGTGATCTTCTACCTGCTGGTGGGACGCAACAATCTGGACCACCCGCGCAGCGGCAAGCTGATGCTGCGCTGGACGGCGCTGGAGCGTGCCATGCACTGGACGCTGGCGACGCTGTTCCTGACGCTGGCCATCACCGGCATCAATCTGCTGTGGGGCAAGTTCGTGTTCCGCAATGTGTTCGGGGACGTATTCTGGGCCAACATGATCATGGCGACCAAGGTGATCCACAACTATGTGGGCCCCCTGTTCTCGATCATGCTGATCCTGGTGCTGGCCAAGTGGCTGAAGCTCAACCTCCCCAAAAAGCATGACCTTGACTGGTTCCGTCAGGGTGGCGGCATGATGAAGGGCAAGCATCCGGATGCCGGCTTCGCCAATGGCGGGGAAAAGGCCTGGTACTGGATTCTGGCGACGGTCGGCCTGGTGGTGATTGCCAGCGGGCTGGTGCTGGACTTCCCGATCTTCGGCCAGACGCGTGACAACATGCAGTGGGCCAATGTCTTCCACGGCATCGCCTCGCTGATGCTGATCGCGGTGTCCTTCGGCCACATCTATATCGGCACCGCCGGTACCGAGGGCGCCTTCGAGGGCATGAAGACCGGCTATGTCGATGAGACCTGGGCCAAGCAGCACCACAATCTGTGGTACGACGAGGTCAAGCAGGCCGAAGCGGCAGACCCGGCAGCAGACCCCGCCACGGCGCCTGACGATAGTCTGGCACGTCAGCAACGTCCGAATTAGCGCGGCGTCAGACATCCGCAGGATGAGTGAAGATACGCCCGGTCAGGTTCGCCTGCCGGGCGTTTTCGCTTGCCAGCGCCCGCTCTCTCGCTTGCCAGCGCACATTCTTTCGCTTTCCAGCACATTCTTTCGCTTTCCAGCACAGTCTCTACCATCCACTGGCACTCCACCTGCCAACCCGCCTGCCAATCCGTCTGCCAAACCCCAGACCAAGCCACAGGCGTGCAGCGCTGGTTCACAGCCCTGCATTAGTTGCGTAAAGTTTCAGATATCCCGCCTGGGCCCACCAGGCACCCCGACAGCATGAAGGCAGGCGCTTGGCTGCGCCTTCTCAGGAGAATTCGATGAGCGACCCGACCCCTCAAGCCGTACAAGACCTGAGCCAACTGGACGAACAGACCCGCACCGAGCTGGAAGCGGCCGCGTTCCGTCGTCTGCTCAAGCATCTGGATGACAACAAGGATGTCCAGAACATCGATCTGATGATCCTCGCCGACTTCTGCCGCAACTGCCTGTCCAAGTGGCTGATGGCCGCTGGCGAGGAGCGCGACGTGAGCTTCGATTACGACGCGGCGCGCGAGCATGTCTACGGCATGCCCTATTCCGAGTGGAAGACACATCACCAGGCCAAGGCGACCCCTGAGCAGCTGGCAGCGCTCGAGGCACGTCAACAAGGCAAGAAGGACTGATCATGAGCGGCAATGACGAACAGATCGGCCTCACCATCGCGGTATTGACCGTCTCGGATACACGCACCGCAGAGAATGACCGCTCCGGCGACGCTCTGGTCGACAACCTGACGGCGGCTGGCCATACCCTGCATGAAAAGCGCATCGTACCCGATGACGTCTACCAACTGCGCGCCGTGGTCAGCGAGTGGATCGCGGACCCGGCCGTTCAGGCCATCCTGACGACGGGCGGCACGGGCTTCACCGGGCGTGATTCCACGCCGGAAGCCATTCGCGTGCTGCTCGACAAGGAAATCCAGGGCTTCGGCGAACTCTTCCGTCAGCTTTCACACCAGGAAGTCGGCAGCTCGACGATCCAGAGCCGCTGTCTGGGCGGGCTGGCCAACCGTACCGTGGTGTTCTGCCTGCCCGGCTCCACCGGCGCCTGCAAGACGGCCTGGAACGGCATCCTCAAGGAACAGCTCGACAGCCGTCACCGCCCCTGCAACTTCGCCAACCTGGTGATCCCGGAGCGCGGAACCCATGCCCACTGACGCCAGTAAAGACCCGCATTCCCAGCCGTCGCCTTCCGCGGCGGTAGAGTGTGGCTGCGACGCCGTGCCTGTCGGCGCCAAGGGGCTGGCGCCCCTGGCCAGTGCACTCGCAGCGCTCCGTGACAGCTGTCCGCTGATGCCAGCCGAGCGCGTGGCAGTCAGTGACGCCGCAGGACGTGTGCTCGCCGAGGACGTGCATGCCGAGCTTGACGTGCCGCCTGCCGACAACTCCCAGATGGATGGTTACTGCGCCCGGGTGGCGGACATCGGTGACGGTGCCTGGCTGCCGATCAGTCAGCGTATCGCGGCAGGCCAACATGCCACGCCGCTGGCCGTGGCGAGTTGCGCGCGCCTGTTCACCGGGGCGGAAATTCCCGACGGCGCCGACGTGGTGGTCATGCAGGAAGAGGTGACACTGCGTGAGAACGAAGATGGCACCACCCTGGCCTGGCTGCCCGGGCCTCGCACCCCCGGCGACAACATTCGCGTTCAAGGCCGGGATGTCAGCAAGGGCAATCGATTGCTCGCGGCGGGCACACGACTGGACGCT
Organism: Cobetia sp. Ld8; assembly: GCF_045066615.1. Classification (NCBI taxonomy): domain Bacteria; kingdom Pseudomonadati; phylum Pseudomonadota; class Gammaproteobacteria; order Oceanospirillales; family Halomonadaceae; genus Cobetia; species Cobetia sp. Ld8. Next base: position 918,072 of record NZ_JBISHF010000007.1, read on the forward strand.
GCCGCGCTGGGCCTGCTGTGTGGCCAGGGGGCAAGTCACGTGCTGGTGCGCCGCAAGGTACGAGTGGCCTTGTTCGCGACCGGTGATGAACTGATCGAACCCGGCCAGCCGCTCAAGCCCGGCCAGATCTACAATTCCAATCGCGTGATGCTCAGCCAGATGCTCAGCGACTTCGGGGCTGAGGTGGTGCTGGCACCGCTCAATGTGGCCGATACCTTCGAGGCCACCCGTGACGCTCTCGCTTCGGCGGCGCAACAGGCTGACCTGATCGTCACCTGCGGTGGGGTCAGCGTCGGCGAGGAAGACCACGTCCGCCCCGCCATCGAGGCGCTCGGCAGCCTGGATCTGTGGCGCCTGGCCATCAAACCGGGCAAACCACTGGCGCTGGGGCGCATCAACAGCCCCCGGGGTGACACGGTGCGTGTCGTGGGCCTGCCGGGCAATCCGGTCTCCAGCTGGGTCGGTGGCTGGCTGTTCCTTCGTCCGTTACTGGGCGAGATGACCGACTGCACTGCATTGCGCGAGCTGAAACGTCTCACGGTACGCGCGGTCTTCTCAGCCCGCACCGCCATCCGTCAGGATCATCTGCGCGTCACCCTGTCGCCCGGCAGTGATGGACAGCTTGAGGCACATGCCTTCCCGGACCAGAACTCGGCGGTACTCTCCTCCTGCGCCGGTGCTCAGGCACTGGCCGTGATTCCGCCCCATGCTCAGCTCAGCCACGGTGACAGCGTGGAATGCCTGTGGCTCGAGCGCTGACACCGCTCCCCCCTCCCTGTTTTCACAACTGTCTTTACAACTGTCGTGACTACTGACGCGATAACTGTCACGACAACTGACGCTGGAATGCGACACCCTAGTGACACTCCAGCGTCATCTTGACCTCGCCCCTGAGTCCGGCACACTGACTGCCTTCATTCATCTGAGTTCTGACTGCCTACGGCGGCTCAGGACACTGATCGGTTACGGACTCTTGAGCAAGGACAACTCAATGCCAGCCTCTTCCTCGTCGCCCTGCGCGCTGTTACGCCCACTTGCCATGGCTGTGCTGCTTGCCACCACGTCGTCATCCTTGCCGGCGCTCGCCGATGACATTGCCACGTCGCCTGCGCCGGGCACGTCGGTCACTGAATGGAGCTATGCGAGTGAATCCGCGGATGACACCAACGCCGGAGCCAATGGCCCCGAGCATTGGGGAGAGCTCACCCCGGGCTATGCCGAGTGTTCGGCCGGCAGCCAGCAGTCGCCGATCGATATCGACAGCCAGTCACGCACGCTGAATGAAGCGGGCCCGAAACTCGACTACCACTCGCCGCTGCTCGTCACGCGCGATACGGGCCACACCCTGCAGATCGAAGGGGCCAGCGGCAATACCATGACGCTGGATGGCACCCAGTACACCCTGTCGCAGGTGCACCTGCATGTGCCGTCAGAGCACGCCATCGACGGCAAGCGTGCCGCCATGGAAATCCATCTGGTGCACAGCACGCCGGAAGGCAAGCTGGCCGTGCTGGCCGTACTGGTCGAGGAAGGGCATGACAACCTGGCTCTCAGCCGCCTGTTGAGTCGCCTGCCCCAGCGCGGCCTCTCCGAGACCCTGACAAGCGGCCTGTCTGCCAACCTGCTGCTGCCACGCGAACATGCTGGCTGGCAGTACTCCGGCTCGCTTACCACCCCGCCATGCTCTGAGCCCGTCACCTGGTTTGTCATGCAGACGCCGATCGAAGCCTCCCAGGCTCAGATCGACGCCTACCATGAGTGGCAAGGCGGAGAGAATGCCCGTCCCCTTCAGCGCTGATTAATTCAAGGCACTCCATGGACGACAAAGGCGCCACCCTCTTGGGTGGCGCCTTTCTTGTTGCACCTTCAAAAAACATAGTTCATACGTTAAAAAATCGGATATCAGCAGCCAGCAGGAACTAATTTATAAGAGTAACTTGAACTATTGCCATCTTTCTTCGCAATATTAATCAGTTAGCATTAATTTATTAGCAAGCTAACACAGATTAGAAAAACCATACTCAAGGAATGATCCAAACCGACTGCCGAAGCGTTCTTGAAGTGATGCAACATCACCCAGGCCCCCTCTGGACATCAGGGGTGGCAGCCGTTCGATATGCAGGGCAAGTAAATGAAAAATTCCAGATCGTTTATAAATACATACAAACGATACACAAACGTAACTTGCAATCACGATAGAACTAGAAAATTCATCCCAACCATAATAATGTGTTAATTGTTGATAATTAATAAGAAGTCGGGAAAGCATTCAAGAAGTCCATTGAGGATTCGCATATGCCAGTCTCTGCCAAGATCGCCCCCCATGGCCAACTCGCAAATCAGGAAGCTATCCTGCGCGAAGTCGACACTATCCCCCTCAATGAAGCATCGGATGTCAGCCTGAACCTACATCCCCGTGACATCGAGATGATGACCCGCCAGGGAGACAACCTGCTTGTCACCCTTGAAAACGGGGAACTGATCAGGGTCGAAAACTTCTACGCAGACCCCACCGAGCTCAGCCATCTGTATCTGCAAGGCGATGAGTTCGCCGGTGAGCTCTTTCAGGTGGGTCTGGGTGAAGCTGGAGCAGGGGGTACTGTGCCCTTCACCAGTACCGCGACCTTGACGACGGCAGAGACTGCACTCACTACCGCAGCAGCGGGTGCGGGCACTGCGGGAGTAGAAACTGCAACGGGCGCAGGCGCAGGCGCGGGGGCTGGCATCAGCACCGCTGGCCTCGTGGCAGGCGGCGTTGCCGTGGCCGCCGGTGTCGGCGTAGCCGCTGCCACCGGCGATGACAGCTCCTCCTCGGATGAGGACACGACAGCACCTGAGGCGCCTGTCCTCGACGAGACCAATGGCAGCATTCTCACGGGCAGCAGCGAGCCCGGCGCCACTATCGAGGTCACCAATGCCACCGGCGACAGCGTAGGAAGCGCCGTTGCCGATGCGGATGGCAACTTCTCGGTCGAGCTGTCTCCCAAGCAGGCAGCCGGCACCGAACTGACCGCCACCGCCACCGATGATGCCGGCAACGTGAGCGAAGCCTCCACCGCAGTCACCGTGCCGCAGGATGCCGATGTCGCGGCACCCAACACCCCGACCATCGCCGCCGCGACCGATGATGTGGAAGCCATCACTGGTGCGTTGGAGGAAGGCGACAGCACCAACGATGCCACCCCGACCCTGACCGGCAGCGCCGAGATCGGTAGTACTGTCACCGTCACGCATAATGGCGAAGTGATCGGCACTACCATCGCCGATAGCAATGGCACATGGAGCTTCACACCAGACACTGAATTCGCCGATGGCGAGCACGTCTTCAGCGTCACTGCGACTGACGAAGCCGGCAATGTGAGCGTGCCGTCTGGCGAGTTCACGCTGACAGTTGATACCACCGCACCGGATGCGCCAATCCTGTCCGAGACGGATGGTGAGACCGCCAATGGCAGTACCGTCAATGGTAGTGCCGAGGCCGGTGGGACTGTCGAAATCACCAATGGTGATGGTGATCTGTTGGGCACCGGCACCGTTGCCGATGACGGCACCTTCAGCATCACGCTGTCTCCGAAGCAGGAAGCCGGCGCTGAGCTGACCGCCACCCTCACCGACGCCGCGGGTAACGTAAGCCCTGCCTCCGATGCCTTGGTGGTGCCGGAAGATGCTGACGTGACTCCGCCGAACACCCCGACCATCACCTCGGCCATCGATGATGTGGAAACCGTCACCGGCACTCTCGCCTCTGGCGACAGCACCAATGACGCGACGCCGACCCTGACCGGCAGCGCCGAGATCGGTAGCACCGTCACCGTCACGCATAATGGCGAAGTGATCGGCACTACCACCGCCGACAGCAACGGTGCATGGAGCTTCACTCCAAACACCGAGCTTGGCGATGGCGAGCATGTCTTCAGCGTCACCGCAACCGATGCTGCTGGTAACGAAAGCGCTGCGTCTGCCGAGTTCACGCTCTCTATCGACACTGTCGCTCCTGATGCGCCGATCCTGTCCGAGACGGATGGCGAGACCGCCAATGGTAGCGCCGAGGCCGGAGGCACCGTCGAAATCACCAATGGTGATGGTGATCTGCTGGGCACCGGCACCGTTGCCAATGACGGCTCCTTCAGCATCACCCTGTCACCCAAGCAGGACGCCGGCACCGAGCTGACCGCCACCGTCACCGATGCTGCAGGCAACGAAAGTGCTGCCTCAGACACCCTGGTGGTGCCGGAAGACGCCGACATCACTGCGCCGAATGTCCCGACCATCGCCTCCGCCACCGATGATGTGGAAGCCGTCACTGGCACCCTCGCCTCGGGCGACAGCACCAACGATGCCACCCCGATCCTGACCGGCAGCGCCGAAGTCGACAGTTCTGTCACCATCACACTCGATGGTGACATCGTCGCTACCATCGTGGCCGATGCCAATGGCAGCTGGAGCTACACCCCGGACACCGAACTGACCGATGGCAATCATGTTTTCAGCGTCACCGCGACTGATGCCGCCGGTAATGAAAGCACGCCGTCCGGCGAGTTCACGCTCTCTATCGACACTGTCGCTCCTGATGCGCCGATCCTGTCAGAGACGGATGGCGAGACCGCCAATGGCAGCACCGTCAATGGTAGCGCCGAGGCCGGAGGCACCGTCGAAATAACCAATGGTGATGGCGATCTGCTGGGCACCGGCACCGTTGCCAATGACGGCTCCTTCAGCATTACGCTGTCACCCAAGCAGGCAGCCGGCACCGAGCTGACCGCCACCGTCACCGATGCTGCAGGCAACGAAAGTGCTGCCTCAGACACCCTGGTGGTGCCGGAAGACGCCGACATCACTGCGCCGAATGTCCCGACCATCGCCTCCGCCACCGATGATGTGGAAGCCGTCACTGGCACCCTCGCCTCGGGCGACAGCACCAACGATGCCACCCCGATCCTGACCGGCAGCGCCGAAGTCGACAGTTCTGTCACCATCACACTCGATGGTGACATCGTCGCTACCATCGTGGCCGATGCCAATGGCAGCTGGAGCTACACCCCGGACACCGAACTGACCGATGGCAATCATGTTTTCAGCGTCACCGCGACTGATGCCGCCGGTAATGAAAGCACGCCGTCCGGCGAGTTCACGCTCTCTATCGACACTGTCGCTCCTGATGCGCCGATCCTGTCAGAGACGGATGGCGAGACCGCCAATGGCAGCACCGTCAATGGTAGCGCCGAGGCCGGAGGCACCGTCGAAATAACCAATGGTGATGGCGATCTGCTGGGCACCGGCACCGTTGCCAATGACGGCTCCTTCAGCATTACGCTGTCACCCAAGCAGGCAGCCGGCACCGAGCTGACCGCCACCGTCACCGATGCTGCAGGCAACGAAAGTGCTGCCTCAGACACCCTGGTGGTGCCGGAAGACGCCGACATCACTGCGCCGAATGTCCCGACCATCGCCTCCGCCACCGATGATGTGGAAGCCGTCACTGGCACCCTCGCCTCGGGCGACAGCACCAACGATGCCACCCCGACCCTGACCGGCAGTGCCGAAGTCGACAGTTCTGTCACCATCACACTCGATGGTGACATCGTCGCTACCATCGTGGCCGATGCCAATGGCAGCTGGAGCTACACCCCGGACACCGAACTGACCGATGGCGATCACATCTTCAGCGTCACCGCGACTGATGCCGCCGGTAATGAAAGCACGCCGTCTGGCGAGTTCACGCTCACCGTCGATACCACCGCACCGGATGCGCCAATCCTGTCCGAGACCGATGGCGAGACGGCCAATGGCAGTGCCGAGGCCGATGGGACTGTCGAAATCACCAATGCTGATGGCGATCTGTTGGGCACCGGCACCGTTGCCGATGACGGCACCTTCAGCATCACGCTGTCTCCGAAGCAGGAAGCCGGCGCTGTGCTGACCGCCACCGTCACTGACGCCGCGGGTAACGAAAGCCCAGTCTCCGACACCCTGGTGGTGCTGGAAGACGCCGACATCACTGCGCCGAATGTCCCGACCATCGCCTCCGCCACCGATGATGTGGAAGCCGTCATTGGCACTCTCGTCTCTGGCGACAGCACCAACGATGCCACCCCGACCCTGACCGGCAGCGCCGAGATCGGTAGTACTGTCACCGTCACGCATAATGGCGAAGTGATCGGCACTACCATCGCCGATAGCAATGGCAGCTGGCGCTTCACACCAGACACTGAATTCGCCGATGGCGAGCACGTCTTCAGCGTCACGGCGACTGACGAAGCCGGCAATGTGAGCGTGCCGTCTGGCGAGTTCACGCTGACAGTTGATACTTCAGCACCGGATGCGCCGGTTCTGAGCGAGACCGATGGCACCACCGTCGCCGGAACCGGTGAAGCGGGCACTACGGTGGAAGTCACCAATGCCAACGATGATGTTGTGGGCACCGCGGTCGTCGATGCAGAAGGCAACTTCTCGGTTGAGCTCTCACCGGAGCAGGAAGCTGGCAGCACTCTGACAGCCACGGCAACCGATGCGGCCGGCAATGAAAGCGCAGCGTCCGCGGCACTCGATGTGCCGGAAGATGCTGACGTGACTCCGCCGAACACCCCGACCATCACCTCGGCCATCGATGATGTAGAAGCCGTGACCGGCACCCTCGTCTCTGGCGATAGCACCAACGATGCCACCCCGACCCTGACCGGCAGCGCCGAGATCGGTAGTACTGTCACCGTCACGCATAATGGCGAAGTGATCGGCACTACCATCGCCGATAGCAATGGCACATGGAGCTTCACACCAGGCACTGAATTCGCCGATGGCGAGCACGTCTTCAGCGTCACTGCGACTGACGAAGCCGGCAATGTGAGCGTGCCGTCTGGCGAGTTCACGCTGACAGTTGATACATCAGCACCGGATGCGCCGGTTCTGAGCGAGACCGATGGCACCACCGTCACCGGAACCGGTGAAGCGGGCACTACGGTGGAAGTCACCAATGCCAACGATGATGTTGTGGGCACCGCGGTCGTCAATGCAGAAGGCAACTTCTCGGTTGAGCTCTCACCGGAGCAGGAAGCTGGCAGCACTCTGACAGCCACGACAACCGATGCGGCCGGCAATGAAAGCGCAGCGTCCGCGGCACTCGATGTGCCGGAAGATGCTGACGTGACTCCGCCGAACACCCCGACCATCACCTCGGCCATCGATGATGTGGAAGCCGTGACCGGCACTCTCGCCTCTGGCGACAGCACCAACGATGCCACCCCGACCCTGACCGGCAGCGCCGAGATCGGTAGTACTGTCACCGTCACGCATAATGGTGAAGTGATCGGCACTACCATCGCCGATAGCAATGGCACATGGAGCTTCACACCAGGCACTGAATTCGCCGATGGCGAGCACGTCTTCAGCGTCACTGCGACTGACGAAGCCGGCAATGTGAGCGTGCACGACTTCATCACCAATGACGATGATGGCCTTACGATCACCGCCACCCTGGATGCCGCACTGGCCGAGGGCGAGACCCTGCAGTACAGCAATGATGGCGGCACCACCTGGATCGACATCAGCGGCAGTGTCGACGGCATCACCGTCAGCCATGTCGACGCCGGCCTCACCGCCTCTGCCACCGTGCAGCTCAAGGTGCAGGACGCCGCCGGCAACGATGGCGCCGTGGCTTCCCAAGCCATCGTGATCGACGTGACCGCGCCGACCACCACCGCGACCATTGACGCGATCAGCGACGATAGCGGCATCGCCGACGACTTCGTCACCAATGACGATGATGGCCTGACGATCACCGCCACCCTGGATGCCGCACTGGCCGAGGGCGAGACCCTGCAGTACAGCAATGATGGCGGCACCACCTGGATCGACATCAGCGGCAGCGTGTCCGGCACTGCCGTCAGCTACGCTGATGCCGACCTTACCGCCTCTGCCACCGTGCAGCTCAAGGTGCAGGACGCCGCCGGCAACGATGGCGCAGTGGCCTCGCAGGCCGTCGTGATCGACGCCGAGGTGCCGGAAGCGCCGATCATCGTCAGCATCATTGATGATGTCGAGACATCGACGGGCCCTCTTACCGATGGTGATAGCACCAATGACACAATTCCTCTCATTGGAGGTACAGCGGAAGCTAACAGCACTCTGACTCTCTACAACGGGTCAGATGTAGTGGATATTATAAGTGTCGATGAACGTGGCAACTGGACATTCATGCCAGATGAAGCACTCGTCGATGGTGACTATATCTTCAGCGCTGTTACAACCGATGCAGCTGGCAACGTCAGCAATTCTTCAAACACGTTCTCAATTACAGTGAGCACCATACCCTTCGTGGAGTCTGGGAACTCTGCGGTTACAGAAGACGGCATTGGCGCTGCGCCAATGGCTGCAATGATGTTCCGAAGCTTCGCTTTCGCACCAGCATCCGATAGCGATTCAGATATTACCTCTGCTACTGACAGCGGCGTATTGTCATTCGGCAATGTGTCGACTGATACTACTTTCACATTAGTGAAGCCGACGGCAGTTGATATTGAGGCAGAAGACCAGCTGCTTGTCTGGAGCCTGTCTGCGGATAGCAAGACACTACAGGCACTTTATACCGATGAAGAGACCAGCGTTGAGTCTGCCGTCATCACAATCACTATCGATGATAACGGCAACTACACCACGACTATCGCGCAAGGAATTGATCATCAACTCGATGGTGCTGACAGCCTTACCTTTGACGTCGGTGTCCAACTAGTCGATGGAGCCACCAGTCTCTCCAGTACTATCAGTGTCAAGGTCGTGGATGATACCCCAACGGTTAAAGCGAACCAGTTCGTTGTCGTATCTGCTCTCAATACTGACTATAACGGCTCAGCCCTGGGTGATGATGGTGGGTTCGGTGCGGATGGTGGCTATGTTCAGCAGACCACTATTCACGGTGTCACTTTCACCGTATCCGATGACTTATCAAGCGCCACTGTGAGTGGCAGCTCGCCCTTGGTCGATATCGAGATTGGTAGTACCGTTACTATTAATGACGGACTTCTGACGATAGAAACCGTGCTTGGTGAGACTCTCTCGGTGAACGTCGAGACAGGTGCCTACACCTATAACAATAGTGGTAACTCCACTATTACCGATAGTCCGAATAGCGCACCAGAAGCTACGATAAGCGGCCAAGGCGGCTTGCTGGGCATCGTCGATATTGAAGCACTAGGGCTTATTGACTTGGCAGGCACTCAGGACCTGAGTGTCAGTGATTCTGACAATAACATCACTGAAGTCGTGATCGAGAAATCCGCACTTCTTGGACTCAACGCATTGTCGCCCAATGTGACACTCGGCTATTCACAGGAGCTTGCCGTCGAACTTGGACTCATAGTCACGCCTGATACCATGGGTGTCGAATTTGATCTTGGGATCGGGCTCGGTTTTATTACTTTAATTGGAGCCTCTACCCTAACGATAACCAAAGTGGGTGGCGGGGTAATTGATCAGCAGGTGCTCAATGAATTCTTGGCTACTGTTGTCATAACGTCAGATGGTGCCATAGACGTTGAAGCACTTGGCGAAACAACTCTCACAGTAATGGATAGTGGTGGGCTCAGTGACACTGCCGATGTCAGTGGTTTGCTTGGCTTGAGTGTTCTAGGCGGTAGCAACAGCACCACTGCTACTGTCATTGAAGATACTGAGGGTACAGGAGAACTGACTGCAGCCTCAGAAACCGGCAGTTCCCGTCTCTACGGCTTCGCTGGCGACGATGAGATCACCGGCAGCGCACAGGCAGATATTCTCCGCGGTGGAGAAGGAAATGACATACTCAATGGCGGTGGTGGTAGTGATCTGATCATCGGTGGAACAGGTGACGATACACTTACCGGCGGCGCTGGGGTTGACGTCTTCCGCTGGGAAGCGGGCGATGAAATCACCAGCGATGGCAGCATCGCGACCGACATCATCACCGATTTTGATACCAGCCTGCCCCTGAGTGAAGCCGGCGGCGATATCATCGACCTTTCCGGCATGTTGCAAGGAGAGTGGCGTCTCGGCAATGCTGCCAATAACCTCACCAGCTTCTTGCACATCACTTACGATGCTGGCCTGGATAAGACCATTATCGCCATCAGTACCGGCGGTGGATTTTCTTCTGGGTACGATGAAAGCCAAGTCAATCATTACATTGACTTGGCAGGAGTGGACCTTGTTGCCGACAGCACCACTGATGAAGAAATCATTGCTAGTCTGCTTGAGCAAGGCAAGCTAATCGTTGATGAGGCCAACTCCTCTACGGTCTTTGGTGATATCAGCTCCGATGTAAACTTCACAGTCATTGATGGCGACGGTGATACCGCTAGCAGCAAGGTCACCTTCAATGGCCAAGGTGGTACAGAGCCGGACACAACGACAAACTCTGCACCTGAAGTCACCGCCAGTAGCAGCAAGTTACTTGGACTTGTTGGGCTCGAAGCGCTTGGGCTCATCGATTTCTCACAGAACGATGTATTCGTGACGGATGCTGACGGTAATCTGGCATCTGTCACGATCACCTTCGAGCCATTGTTGAGTGTGGAGGTGGGGGGCACATTACTTACCGGCCCAGAATTTACGGCTAACAGCGAACTCGCTGCAGAATTGGGACTGCAGTTCACAACCACGAGTCGTGCAGGACTACTGGGGCTGGTGGCTCCCGAAGCCAGTATTACCATCACTGCGATAGACAATGGCGATATCGACAATCTCGCCATCAATGAACTGCTATCGACGATAGCGCTAAACGATGGCATCGCTAATGTGGAGGTACTCAACTCCATCACCATCACTGCCACTGATTCCGATGGCGCCAGCACAACGCAAAGCCTGGCATCTTTGGCTGACGTAGGAGTGCTGGACGGCAATGATGACTCGGTCTTTGATGGCGATACGACCGGCAATACCATCGATCAAAGTTCTGCCTTGATTGATGTGCAGCTCTACGGCTATGCCGGCGATGACACTCTCACAGGTGGGAACGGCAACGACCTGATTCGCGGTGGAGATGGCAACGATATCGCAAGTGGCGGCGATGGGAATGATCTACTGTTTGGTGGAGGTGATGACGATACCTTATACGGTGGCGCTGGCAGCAATATATTCGATGGCGGTGATGGCGATGACACCATCGTAACATCCACCCTCACCTTCGACGTCGATGGTGGCGTAGGTATTGATACCTTGAGCTTCGACAATACCGGGGAAAGCATTGACCTGACTGCCCTGCTGGATGCGGATGCTTCGGTAAATACTGCGGCCAACATCGAAGTTCTCGATATCTCGGCCAGCAGCGAGACCGGCACCAGTCTGAAAATCGATGCCGATACGGTATTGAACCTCACCGATGGTGATAACGAGCTGTACATCGATGGCGATGAAGGCGATAGCGTGGAAGCGGCTGGGGCAACATCCTCCGCGACAACGACCGAGTTCAACGGCACGACGTATGATACTTATCAGCTTGGTGAGGCAACGCTGTATATCGATCAAGACGTGACTGTGAATACCAGCAACGGATAAACCTGATCGAGGTGCCCCGCAAGGGGCACCTCCCTTGATGATCAGCATGATTCAGAAACACTAGAGCGTCAGGATGACGCAGCACTTCAGAGGACACTCTGAAGACAAGGAGTCACATGATGCCCACCCTATTTCGTTGCCCGTCTGCCCACAGACAGGCAACACTGCCGCGCATGCCAGCGACGAAGCGTTGCGTCGCCATCTTTGTCATCTCCGCCGCGCTTTCAGCATCACTCCCGGCCACTGCCCAGACGAATCGCGATCTCGCCGCCGTGCTGAGCGATGTGCTTGCCCATGACCCTCGCATCGAGGCCGCTCGGGCCAATGTGCGTGCAGCGGGCACGGAGATCGAGATCGCCGAGGATGGCTATTGGCCGCGCCTGGAGAGCAGTGTCGGCACCGAGGACAACTTCACCGAAGGCGGTTACCGTCTGACCCTGAGCCAGATGCTGTACGACTGGGGCCAGGTGGAGGCCGAGGTCGAGCAGCGCAAGGCAGAGCGGAACGTCGAGCGTGACACCCTGGATCAGACCCGCATGGAAATCGCCCAGGAGGCGATCACTGCCTATATCGATCTGGGCGCCAATCGCGCCATGATGCGCCGCGTGCGCGATTACATCGAGAAGCTCGAAAGCCTCGAGCGCCTGGCCAATGACCGCACCTTCTCGGGCTATGGGGATCGGGTCGAGCTGGACCGGGCCGCCGTTGATCTTGCCAGTGCCCGCGAGTGGCTGGCACGCCTGCAGGGCGATGCCGACACCGCCCGTCAGGAGCTCGAGATACTCAGCGGCCGCTCCTTCAGGGATGTCGCCCTGAGCGCCCCGCCGCCGCTGCCGATCGTGGCGGATCTGGCCCGCGACCCCGCCACCACCGATGCCGCCATCACCAACGCGCCGGCCTATCGCAGTCATGTCAGCCAGCAGAATGCCGCGCGCCACGCCCTGAGCCTGAGCGAGGCCGAGCGCTGGCCGGAGTTGCGTCTGGAGGCGACCAGCTCACGCTATGAGTCGAACGACGACATGGTCAGCGACTCCAGCATCGGCCTGCGCATCGAGGCCCCGGTCTTCCAGGGTCTGACGCCGTTGCGCCAGCCCGAAGCGGACCGCGCACGCCTGACCGCCGCCCAGTTCGAGATCGCCTCCACCGCCCGCGAGCTACGCCGCCAGATAAAGCGTCTGTCAGCCAGTCAGCCTGCGGTCGAGGCGCGCATCAAGGCGCTGGATCAGCAGGCACGAAGCGGCGAACGCCTGCGCAGCAGCTATCGCGACCAGTTCATCACCGGCTCGCGCAATATCGAGGATCTGCTGACCATCGAGAGCGAGATATTCGCCGCACGGCGCCAGATGATCGAACTCAATACTCAGCTGCTCACCGATCAATATGACCTGGCGACCCAGCTTGGTGCCCTGCCGCTGGTCTCCTCGCCCTATCGGGCTGAAGCCGCTGCCACCCCGCCAGAGACGGCGCACACCTCGCTGCCCCACTCTCATCACCATGCCAGCCAGGGAGTCAGCCCATGAGCGCCCCACAGACCACCGTCTCCTCGGCCACGGCGACATCGCAACCCGACCCATTGCTGGAGAGCGTTCGCCAGTTGCTGCGCCTGCAGGGCCACGGCATCGATCTCGAGCGCCTGCGACACGGCATGCCACTCACCAAGGGTGAACTGGCGCCGCAGGATCTGGAGCAGGCCCTGTCGCGCCAGGGAATCGCCGCGCGCCTGAGTCAGGCACCGCTCAGCGAGATTCCCGAAAGCCTGATGCCCTGTGTCGTGCTGCTGGAAGACGGCAGCAGTCGCGTGCTGCTGTCCCATGAGGCCTCGCATCAGTGGCCTGCCAAGTCGAGCACGGGATCGAGCAGCGAGTCATCTAGTGAGTCGGGCAGCGACACGAGCGACACCCAGGCAGGCGATGACTTGGACACCCCCCCCAGCGGCCCCGGCTACAAGCTGCTCGATCCCCTGTCCGGTGGCGCCTACTGGCTGCCACAGGCCGAACTGGCTGCCGCCTACGCCGGCATTGCGCTGTTTGCGCATGGCGAGATCTCGCTGGAGCGCGCGGAAGGCTACAGCCAGACCCGGAAGGGGCACTGGCTGACCTCACGGCTCAAGTCGCATTGGCGCGTCTTCGCCGAGGTCGCATTGTCCTCCTCGCTTGCCGCCCTGCTGGCCGTGGCCACGGCCCTGTTCGCGATGCAGGTCTATGACCGGGTGGTGCCGACCGGCGCCGTCGATACGCTGTGGGCGCTGGGCATCGGCGTGATGCTCGCCATCGGGCTGGAAGCCTTGTTGCGCGCATTGCGAGCGCAGCTGATCGAGAACTCGGGCAAGAAGATCGACCTCGAACTCAACGATCACATCTTTCGCCACGCCGTGCAGATGCGCCTGGCCGCCAAGCCGCGCTCGACCGGGGCGATGGCCAGCCAGATTCGTGACTTCGACGCCATCCGTGAATTCTTCACCGCCTCGACCCTCGGCGCCTGTGGTGACCTGCCCTTCGCGTTGTTGTTCCTGGGCCTAATCGCCCTGCTGGGTGGCCCGGTGGTCTGGGTGCCGGTGGCGGCCATCGTGTTGATGCTGATTCCCGTGCTGCTGGCGCAACCGTGGCTGTCGCGTCTGTCGCGTGAAGGCATGCGCGAATCGGCGGTCAAGAACGGCGTGCTGCTCGAGACCCTCGACAACCTCGAGAATCTCAAGGCCTGTCGCGCCGAGGGCCATGCCAGCCGTCAATGGCAGCGCCTGACCTCAGAGCAGACGCACCGCGGCGTCACCTTCCGCCACGCCGTCGCCTGGTTGACCAGCTGGGGCACCGGCATGCAGCAGCTGGCCTATGTCGGCGTCATCATCGCCGGGGTCTACCTGATCATGGCCGGCGAGTTGAGTGTCGGTGCCCTGATCGCCTGTTCGATTCTCTCGTCGCGCGCCATCGGCCCGACCCTGCAGATCAGTGCGCTGCTGAGTCGCTGGCAGCACGTCAAGGTCGCCAAGGAAGGGCTGGATGCGCTGATGGAGACCGACATCGAGCGTCCCAGCGATCGTCGCTTCGCGCGCCTCGCCCAGGCACGCGGGCACTACCAGGCCGAGAATCTGCACTGGCGCTACGACGAGGAAGCCCCGGAAGCCCTGGCGTTGGACCGCCTGAGCATCGCGCCCGGTGAGCACTTCGCCCTGCTGGGAGGCAACGGCGCCGGCAAGAGTACTCTGCTGCGTCTGCTGGCCGGCTACTTCACGCCCACCAGTGGCGAGCTGACCCTCGACAACCTCGCCCTGAGTCAGATCGATCCTGCCGACCGCCAGCGCGCCATCGGCTATCTGCCGCAGGACATCAGCCTGTTCAGCGGTACGCTGCGCGACAACCTATGCATCGACGGGCGAGATGTCAGCGACATGCGCCTGCTGGAGGTCATCGAGATGACCGGACTGGGCGACTTCGTGCGCCGCCACCCGCTGGGGCTGGACATGATGCTGCATGACCGCCACAGCCTGTCCGGTGGCCAGCGCCAGAGCCTCGGCCTTGCCCGCCTGGTCCTGCAGGACCCGGCCGTGGTGCTGCTGGATGAGCCCACCGCCTCGCTGGATCAGGCCACCGAGCAACACGTCATCAAGACCCTTGGCCCCTGGCTTGCTGGCCGCACCCTGGTGCTGGCCACACACCGCAAGTCGCTGCTCGGCTGGGTCGAACGCGCCCTGGTGCTGCGCCACGGCAAGCGCGTCATGGACGGCCCGCTGGATCAGATCATGGCCAGACAAACGGCCGGCAAGACACCGGCCACCTCCGCATCCCGTCAGCGCCAGGAGGCCTCATGAGCCAGCGTTTCGATCCCGAACTCATCAAACGCGAGCTGGGCGCGCCGGACCAGAAGCTGGAAAGCCACTGGTCGCGTCCGCTGCTGTGGGCCAGCTTCCTGGTCATCGCACTGTTCATCGCCTGGGCCAGCTGGGCCGAGGTCAATGAGGTGGCGCGTGGCGAAGCCAAGGTCATCCCCTCCTCGCGCCAGCAGACCATCCAGAGCCTCGAGGGCGGCATCCTCGACGAGATGATGGTCAGCGAAGGCGAGATCGTCGAGGCCGGTCAGCTGCTGGCCGCCATCGACGAGACCCGCTTCCGCTCCGCTTACATGGAGTCACTGAGTCAGGCGCAGGCGCTGCGCGCCACCATCGCCCGTCTGGAGGCTGAGGTGCTGGACAAGTCGAGCATCGAGTTCCCCGAGGAAGTGCGTGACAACGAGGCACTGACCGCCACCGAGCGCGAGCTGTTCACGGCCCGGCGCAAGAAGCGTGACAGCGCCCTGAATGCGGTCAGCAAGGAAATCAGTGCCGCTCAGCGTCAGCTCGCGGTGATTCGTCCGCTGGTCAAGCGGCGTGCCGTGGGCGAGATGGAGATGCTCAAGCTGGATCGCGAGATCGCCGAGCTCAACGGTCGTCAGGCCGAGATCCGCAACACCTATCTGCAGGATGCCTACGCCGAGCTTGCCGACAAGAAGTCCGAGCTGGCCGCCCTCGAGGAAACCAGCGTGCAGCGGCGTGATCAGCTGGACCGTACCCGGCTGCTCTCGCCGGTGCGCGGGGTGGTCAACAACATCGCCATCACCACGCGCGGTGGGGTGATTCCGCCCGGCGAGGAGATCATGCAGATCACGCCACTGGAGGACACCCTGGTGTTCGAGACGCGCATTCGCCCGCAGGATGTCGCCTTCATCGCCCCGGGCATGCCGGCGACGATCCGCATCAGCGCCTACGACTATGCGGTCTACGGCACGTTGGAGGGCAAGGTCGAGCGCATCAGCTCGGACACCCTGGAGGAGGAGACGCCACGCGGCGAGGAAAGCTACTATCGCGTGCTGGTCAGCAGCGAGACCGCGGCGCTTGAGCACAACGGCGAGACGCTGCCGATCAAGCCGGGCATGGTCGCCACGGTCGACATCGAGACTGGCGAGCGCAGCGTGCTCTCCTACCTGCTGAGGCCCTTCACGCGTCTGGAGCTGCGCTGAGCGCAAGCCTGATCGTCAGATAGCGGGCGGCTGACGCAATGCCAGCATGTCCGGCCACAACCGCGCGAAGCTGTCCTCGAGCATCGCGCGGTTATCCTCCAGCCACGGCGTCATGTCCGCCAGCGGATTGGCGTCTGCATCCAGATTCCCCACCCTGTGCGTATGCCTTCCATTGCGAGTATCACTTGTCTGGCGGGTATCAATTGTCTGGCGTAAGCGGCGTCTGGCCGTCATGCGCTCGCCGATGCTGGCAATGGTCGCGAGCGTGAACTCCAGCTCCCGATAGCGCCTGAGTGCATCGCGCACCTGAATCCATTCGATCAGGCTCGACAGGCGTGACGGCACCTCCTCACGCGCCAGCAGGCGATAGAGGCGCTCGATATCGTCATCATGCATCTCGGCGGCCAGCAGGTGATCCCACATCATGTCGAAGGCGATGCCGGCGACACGTCGCGACGAAGGCGGCACCTGGGTCAACAACCAGCGTGTCTCGGGATGGGCGTCGATCACCGCGTCGCAGCGGCGGTGAAAGCGGATGCCCGCCTCTACCTCCGGCGACCAGTCGCTCAGGTCACTGCCGCGCACGCCATCGGCAATCAGGTTGCCAAACAGGAAGTTATCGCTGCCCGCCAGACTCAGGCGTGCATGACCGAGAAAGTTCAAGTTGCTAGACTCCTGCTTTTGCGAATCCTGTCGCCGGTCTCATCTGGCGCGCCCTGGCTCTGCATACCCCTGCTCCTGTTTCCCTACTCTACTGACTATCGAGATTCACGATGCCGTCCGCCTCCATGCCAGTCAAAGCGCCTATCGTGCGAGATATCGTCCTGATCGGCGGTGGGCACAGCCACGTCGGCGTGCTGATGCGCTTTGCCATGCAGCCAGAGCCCGGTGTCCGCCTGACCGTCATCTGTCGCGACACCGACACGCCCTATTCCGGCATGTTGCCGGGCTACGTCGCCGGTCATTATACGTTCGACGATGTGCATATCGACCTGCGCCGGCTGTGTCAGTTCGCCGGCGCCCGCTTCTATCGCGATCAGGTGATCGACATCGACCGCCGCGAGCGCCGCGTGATCTGCGCCGAGCGCCCGGCGGTGGACTACGACCTGCTGTCGATCAATATCGGCTCCACGCCTCGCCTGTCCCACATCGACGGTATCGGTGACCCTGAAGCCGCAGACGCCCCCGTGGTGGCGGTCAAGCCGATCAGCACCTTCCAGCAGCGCTGGCTGAGTCTGCTCGAGCGTGCCAGAAGCGCCGAGCGCCCGCTCGATATCGTGCTGGTCGGCGGCGGTGCCGGCGGGGTCGAGCTGCTGCTGGCCATCCAGCAGCGCCTCGCCACCGAGTTGCCCGATGCGCTCGCGCCGAACCTGACGCTGATCACCCGCGGTCAGCGTCTGTTGCCCACCCATGCTCACTCGGTCAGTGAGGCGCTTGCCACTACCCTGCACGAGCGCGGTATCCAGGTGCATTACGGTGAGGAGATCACGGCCGTCGAACGCGCATCCTCGACCGCCCAGCGCCAGCTGATCAGTGCCAGCGGTGCCTGCCATCAGGCCGATGAGGCCATCTGGGTGACACGGGCCGGTGGTGCGCGCTGGCTGGAGAAGACCGGACTGAGCCTGGACGAGGATGGCTTCCTCAAGGTTCGCGATAGCCTGCAGACGCTTGAGGATGACGCCATCTTCGCCGCGGGCGATATCGCGCATCAGCTCAACCATCCCCGCGAGAAGGCCGGCGTGTTTGCCGTGCGTCAGGCGCGGCCACTGGCCGACAATCTGCGACGGGCCGTGCGCGGCGAGCCACTCAAGGACCATATCCCGCAGTCGCGCTGGCTGGCGCTGATCAGCACCGGGGATCGCGACGCCATCGCCTCGCGCGGCAGCCTGGGGCTGGTCGCCCCGCGTCTGCGCCCGTGGCTGTGGCGCTGGAAGGACCATATCGATCGCCAGTTCATGGCACGCTTCAATGAACTGCCCAGCATGCAGGACGCCACGGTCACCGGCGGCCTTGCCGGGTTGGACCAGCGCATCAGCGCTGCCTGGCAGGCGTTAAAGGGCAGCGATGGCAAGCTGCATCCGCGCCTGACCGCCGAGCTGGATGAGCAGGAGGCACATCAGGCCCTGTCTGCACTGGCGATGCGCTGCGGCGGCTGCGGGGCCAAGGTCGGCGCCAGCGTGCTGTCGCGAGCGCTGCAGAGTCTGGCCCCGCGCGAGAACCCGGACGTGCTGGTCGGGCTGCATGCCCCGGATGATGCCGCCATCGTACGCGTGCCCGAAGGACAGGCGCTGGTGCACAGCGTCGACTTCTTCCGCGCCTTCATCGATGACCCCTATCTGTTCGGGCGCATCGCCGCCAATCACGCACTGGGCGATCTCTACGCCATGGGCGCGACGCCGCATACGGCGACGGCGGTGGCCACGGTGCCACAGGGGGTCGAGCGCAAGGTCGAGCCGCTGGTACGCGAGCTGATGCAAGGCGCGACCGAGGTGCTCAACGAGGCGGGCTGCAGTCTGGTCGGCGGCCATACCGGCGAAGGTCAGGAGCTGGCACTGGGCTTCGCGCTCAATGGTCTGGTGGAGGAGAGCCTGGCCGGCGTCACCTGCAAGGGCGGCATGCAGCCGGGTGATGTGCTGTTGCTTACCAAGGCCATCGGCACCGGCACGCTGTTGGCAGCGCACGCACGCCTGGAAGCCCGCGGCCGCTGGATCGACGCCGCGCTGGACAGCATGCAGCAATCCAGTCAGCGCGCGGCGGATATTCTGAGCACGCATCAGGCGAGCGCCTCCACCGATGTCACCGGCTTCGGTCTGCTCGGCCATCTGGTCGAGATGACCCGCGCCAGCGGCGTGGATGCCGAGCTCGAGATCGATGCCCTGCCGGTGCTCGACGGCGCCGAGGACTGTGTCGCCCGCGGCGTGGTCAGCTCGCTGCAACCGGCCAATCTGCGCCTCAAGCGTGCCCTGAAGGACCAGGCCGGCGTCATCGATCATCCGCGCTATCCGCTGCTGTTCGATCCGCAGACGGCCGGTGGCCTGCTGGCCAGTGTGCCCCCCGGGGAAGCCGAGGCCTGTCTGGCCGCGCTCAAGGCCGCCGGCTATCACGCCAGCGCCATCATCGGGCGCATCACACCCCAGGGCGATGCACTGGCGCCGATCAGCATCAAGCGCTGAGAACGGTTAGACGGCGAGCCAGCCAACCGGCGGTCAATGACAACCGGCGACTCGCAGCGACGCTTCACAAGCGTTGTGACATTCAGATGGCAAGACGCCCGCCAGAGAACTCTCTGGCGGGCGTCTTCATGACTGCCGACTCATGCGCGGGGCGTCTGGCGACAAGCGTCAGACTGACCGGCTATCTCAGGCTTCAGCTTCGCGCTTGAGCGCCTCGAAGGACTCCACGAACGCATCCATGGTCTCGGCGCAGTAATCCCGCAGCCCACTGACGACCAGCTTCTTGGAGCCACTGCCGATGCACTGTTCGCCATCATGGATGCTGAACTCGAGCAGGGTATCACCACGCTTGCCGTTGACCTCGAGCGAGGACCCCACGAAATCGAGGTGCAGGTCGGCGATATCCAGGCGCTCGAAACAGAAGCCCATGCTGTCGTAGATCACCAGCGGGCGTGCCGGGTTGAACATCACGCCCTTCTCCAGCATCAACGGCTGCAGGAAGTGCGGGAAGTTGCGCCCGGAGAAGGCGATGTACTGGCGGGTGAAATTGGCGACCACTTCCTCGTCATGGGTGGTATCGCCGCTGCGCTCGACCGTCAGGTAGACCTTGCCGGCTTCGTCACGCACCAGCAGGGACACGCCATTCTCGTCGGGGGCGTCCAGCGCTTCGAAGATCAAGGGCACATCATTGCCGACCATGCCGCAGAAACGGATGGTCATGCACTGCGACAGACCGAATTTCGCCAGCAACAGGGAGAACAGCAGGTCGCCGGGCACACAGAAGCGTCGCGCGTCCGGGTCATGAATGGGGTTGTAATCCCCCGCCATCTGCTTGGCGAAACGACTTGCCTGCTCGGCGGTGATCCGCACGCGGCCATCTTCGACCCGGTGAAACTGATCAAGAAACATGGACTGCCTTCCTGCCCTGCTTGAATGATGATCGATGGCCCGTCCTGAACCATCGCGGAAATGCCTCCGAGGGGAGGAATCGCGGTCGACGCGCTGTCACGCCTGCCCACCTGTCGTGTCATGAAGCTTTCAAGACATGCAGATGAAACGATTTTACCACTGGATGACAGTCAGGTGGTGACTCGTGACAGGCTTTGCAAGAGATTGCAGCGCGACAGATGGCCATATACTGTATATAACCCCATGCTTTCGGGCAAACCGCCGCACTGCCCGCCACTTCGACAGGTCGCCATGCAAGCCGCTCCCCTCGACAATCCGCGCTACTACCTAGCCAACTTCGACACCCTGATCGACTGGGTCTGCCAGTGTCACGCCGATCTGCTGACAGAGGCGGAGCGTGCCACGGTGGACGCCATCACTCGCCTGCCGGATGCCTCGCGGGCCTTGCTGGTGCGACTGCTGATGCGCAAGGGCGATCATTTCGAGCGCTCACAGCTGCACTATGCCGAGATCGGTGCGATCGAGGCCGCAAGCCAGCCATTGATCACACCGCTCGCCGACAGTGCCACGCCTGACGGCCTGTGCCGCCACAATGCCGACCTGAGTCTGGACGAGATGCTGGCGCTGGTGACCTTGCCGCGCCTCCGGGCAGCCTTTGCCGAGCTGCCCAGAAGCACGCCCAAGCGTCGCATGCATGATGCCATCAGCGAGCTGCTGGGCGATGTCACGCCACGGCCACTGCCAGCGTGGTTGAACGACCCTGCCGCCGACACCTTGAGTGTCGGGCTGGGTGAGCTGTCGCGACGCCTGAGCCTGATGTTCTTCGGCAACCTGCGCCAGAATCTATCGGACTTCGTACTCAGCGAGCTGGGCCTGCTGCGTTGCGAGACGGTCGCCCTGTCGCCGTCCTCGCGCGCCTTCACCCATCGCTGGGAGGTGGATCGCTATCTGGCGCTGGAGCAACTGCGTGAGGACTGGCAGCAAGCCAGCGAGCGGCTGGGCCACACGGCGAACGCCGAGCTTGAGTTGCACTGGCAGCGCATCGTCGCGGCGCTGGATGCGACGCCGTCTGCAGCGGCAAACGAGCTCCGCAGTGAGCCGTCCGTGACTCATCAGCTCACTGACGCTCATGCCACTGGCGGGCGCGCTATTGATGATCGTGCCAATGCCTGGCTGGCGCAGCGGCGTGACCGGCTGCGCTTCTCGCTGGCCCGCGACGCCGAGCGTCAGGGCTGGCATCAGACCGCTGCCCGTCAATACGCCTGTCTCGAGGACTCCGCGTATGCCCCGCGGGCCATGCCGCGCCGGGTGAGAGCACTGGAGCTGTCGGGCGATATCAGCGCAGCTCACGCGCTGGCCAGCGAGCGGTTGGCGCGCGCCGAGATCACGCTGGACGAGCAGCTGGCACTCGAACGCGCCCTGCCGCGTCTGTGCCGTGGCCTCGGATTGCCCGCGCCCAGACGCGCCAAGGCGCCGACCACGCCACAGATCACCATTACGGTGCCCGACCTTGCCACATCCGCGGCTGACGGTATCCACGGCGTCGAGCGCGCGGCCGCCCATGCGTTGGCCATGCCCGAGGCACCGGTCTTCTATGTCGAGAATGGCCTGATTCCCGCGCTCTTCACCCTGCTGTGTTGGGAGGCGCTGTTCGCCCCCTTGCCGGGGGCCTTCTTCCACGCCTTCCATACCGGCCCGGCGGACCTCTATCGCCCTGATTTCGTCAGTCGTCGCCAGGCCGCTTTCGAGGCCTGCTTCGCACGTCTGAACGATGAAAGCTACCGAACGGTGATTCGTGAACGCCACCAGCAGAAACAGGGTATTCAGGCACCCTTCGTGCACTGGGAGCTGTTGAGCGAGGAACTGCTGAACCACGCACTGGACTGCATTCCGCCCGCGCATCTGGAAGCCTGTTTCCGCCACCTGCTGGCCAACCCTCGCGAACATCGCGCCGGCCTGCCGGACCTGATCCAGTTCTTCCCCGAGCACAGCAGCGACCGTTATCGGCTGATCGAGGTCAAGGCGCCGACCGACCGTCTGCAGGACAACCAGCGTCAATGGCTGGCCCTGTTCGCACGCCATGCGATGCCGGCGCTGGAGTGTCGCGTCGAATGGCAGAGCGCGGCCGAAGCCTCAGCGGACGAATGCTCCCGGCACAAGGCACCTCCTGCATCATGATCAAGGCGGACGAGACCCACGCTGAGCCCGCACGCTACCGGATCGCAGTACGCGAACTGTGTGCCTTTGCCGCGCGCGAGGGCGATCTGGACCTGCGCTTCACGCCATCGCCTACTGCCCAGCAGGGCATCCGTGGTCATCAGCGTATCGTGCGCCGACGCGGCAAGGACTATGAAAGCGAGATCTCGCTCAGCGGTGACATCGGCAACCTGACCATCCGTGGGCGCGCCGATGGCTATGATCCCAAGCGCAACTGCCTCGAGGAGATCAAGACCCATCGCGGCGACCTCTCCCGCCAGCCCGCGCACCATCGCGCCCTGCATTGGGCCCAGGCACGCGTCTACGGCGCCCTGATGTGTCGCAGCCGAGACCTCGAAGGCATCACGCTGGCGCTGGTCTATCTGGACATCGCGGCGGATGCGCCCAGGGGCGTCAAGGGCAGCAAGGATGAGCAGAACGAGCAGGATGAGCAGAACGAGAAGGACGCGGGCGCCCTGGATGATCGAGACGAGCAGACTGGCCAGGTTGACCCCAAAAGCCGCAAGGCACAGCATGATGAGCAGCGACTGGAAGCCTGGTGGAGCCGTGAGGCGCTGGAGGCGGAGCTGGCACGTCTGGCGGCACGCTTCAGCGAGTTCGCCGCCAATGAGCTGGCCCATCGCAGTGCCCGCGACAGCGCGCTGAGCCGCCTGGCCTTTCCATGGCCGAGCTGGCGCCCCGGGCAACGCCAGCTGGCCGAGCACGCCTACAAGGCGGTGATGACCGGCCGCGAGCTGCTTGCCGAGGCACCGACCGGCACCGGCAAGACCCTGGCGACGCTGTATCCGGCACTGCGCGCGATGCCCGCAAGCGGCACGGACAGGCTCTTCTACCTCACCGCCCGCACCCCGGGGCGCGCGCTGGCACTCGATGCGCTGGCCACCTTGGCACCAGCCGCTGATGACAGCGAGGGGCAGGAAAAGACACCGGCGACACCGCTACGCATTCTGGAACTGGGCGCGCGCAGCAAGACCTGTGAGCACCCGACCCTCGCCTGTCATGGCCAGTCCTGCCCGCTGGCGCGCGGCTTCTATGATCGCCTGCCCGCGGCGCGCGACGCCGCCCTCGCCGACCAACGCCCCCTGAAACTGGCGACGACACGCCGCCACGCTTTGGCCCACGACATCTGCCCCTACTTTCTCGCCCAGGAGCTCTCGCGCTGGGCGGATGTCATCATCGGCGACCACAACCACTACTTCGACAGTCATGCGCTGCTGTTCGCCCTGACCCAGGCCAATGACTGGCGCACGGTGGTACTGGTCGATGAGAGCCACAACCTCATCGAGCGCGCCCGCGGCATGTACAGCACCGAGCTCGACGCGCGCCAGTTCCACTTTTTGCTCAAGCAGTTGAGCCGTACGGGCCATCCGGCTCCGCTGCGCTCGGCTTCACGCGCGCTGGCTCGCCAATGGCGAGCGCTGGAGCAGCTCAAGCAGGGTGCTGACGCCGAGACACAGGCGAGCAAGGTCGATAGCAAGGACGCAGGCCACAAGGCGCGGCGCCTTGCGCTGGAGGCTCTGCCCGGCGACTTCCTCAAGGTCTTGAGCCAGTGGACCGGCGCGATGGGCGACTGGTTGGCGGAGCCTGACAAGGCCGCAAACCCTGCTGCGGCCAGGCAACAGCCAGCGAGAGCCACCGCCATACAAGCCCCTGAACAGCTGGGACTGATCGCAAGCGATGCCTCCTCTGCTGCTCCGAGTGTTACCGATACAGGCACTGCAACGACAGACTCCGGCTCGCCCCCCTCCACGGCCAGGCGCCGTGTGGAACCCGATGTCGAGATGATGGAGGCCTACTTTGCGGCACTGACACTGGCGCGACTCGCCGAAGGCTTCGGCGATCACTCGCTGTTCGAGGTCGAACTCGCCGCCACGCCCCCTGCGCGGCAGGCGTCGCTTGCCAGCGATTCAAACTCGAGTTGCGGCGTAGCATCGGATGCAGGTGCAGAAGCAGAAGCAGGAGGAGGAGAAGCAGCCCGGCCACGCAAGGCCCGCGGGCGCAGCGTGCGCCAGATCCAGCCGCGACTGCGCTGCGTCAGCCCGGCGCCGTGGCTGGCGCCCCGCCTGCGCGCCAGTCACGCCACCCTGTTGTTCTCGGCCACGCTCAATCCACCGGCCTATCATCATCGCCTGCTGGGTCTGGCGGACGACGCCGTCTGGCTGAGTGTCGATTCCCCGTTCAGCGCGGCCCAGGTGCAGGTCAGTCGTCATCGGCTCTCGACACGCCTGCGGGATCGCGACGCCTCCTGTCGGCCGATCGCCGAGCTGATGGCGCGCCAATACCGACAGCGCCCGGGCAACTATCTGGCATTCTTCTCGAGCTTCGCCTATCTGGAACAGGTCGCCAGCGCTCTGCAACAGCTGGCGCCGGAGATTCCCCAATGGCGCCAGACCCGCGCCATGACGGAGGCTGAGCGCACCCGCTTCATTCAGCGCTTCACGCCCGAGGGACAAGGCATCGGCTTCGCAGTGCTGGGTGGCGCCTTCGGCGAAGGGATCGATCTGCCCGGCTCGCGCCTGATCGGGGCCTTCATCGCCACCCTGGGACTGGCCGGTTTCAGTCCCGAGAATGAAGCACTCAAGCAGCGTCTGGCCACGTGGCTGGAGAACGACGCACAGCGGCGTAGCCAGCCGCAACAGGCTGAAGGCGACCCACACGACGATACGCGCGCACCGCGCCCGGTCATCCAGCCCTTGAATGCCGATGACTGCACCTATCTGTACCCGGGGCTCACCAGAGTGGTGCAGGCTGCCGGCCGAGTAATTCGCAGCGAGCAGGATCAGGGCGTGATCCACTTGATCGATGACCGCTTCATGCGCCCGGAAGTCGCACGGTTGCTGCCTCGCTGGTGGACACCGACGAATTGATGCGGGATGCAAGCGTGACGACGCCACGATGCGCCGTGATGGCACAAAGCCTGCACATCAATGGAGAGTGATTGGGTCTTCATTTCGCTCTTGTCTTCGCTCTTGTCTTCACTCTTCATTACGTTACGTTAGCCATCCGCAAGGAAGCCGCACGATGCCAGACACCGACAATGCCCTATGGGGCGATGAGTATCCGCGTGACCTGATCGGTTACGCCGACACGCCACCGCATGCCAACTGGCCGGGTGGCGCGAAGATCGCGGTCCAGTTCGTGCTCAACTACGAGGAAGGCGGCGAGAACTGCCTGCTGCACGGCGATAGCGAGAGCGAGAAGTTTCTCTCCGAGATCATCGGTGCCGAGGCCTACCCCGCGCGGCACATGAGCATGGAGTCGATCTACGAATATGGCTCGCGCAGTGGCGTGTGGCGGATTCTGGATGAATTCAAGCGCCGGGAATTGCCGCTGACGGTCTTCGGGGTCGGCATGGCGTTGGCGCGCCATCCGGATCTGGTGGCGCGTTTCCTGGAGGATGGCCACGAGATCGCCAGTCACGGCTGGCGCTGGATTCATTACCAGCATATGGATGAGGCCCATGAGCGCGCCCACCTGGAACGCGCGGTGGAAAGCTATCGCGAGCTGGTCGGCCATGCACCGCAGGGCTGGTATACCGGACGTGACAGCCCCAATACCCGCCGACTGGTGGTGGAACACGGCGGTTTCACCTACGACAGCGATTACTACGGCGATGACCTGCCGCTGTGGATGGAGGTGACCACCGCCAATGGTGAGCAGGTGCCGCATCTCGTCGTGCCCTACACCCTGGACACCAATGACATGCGCTTCGCCAGCGCCCAGGGCTTCAACAACGGCGAGGACTTCTTCCAGTACCTGCGCGATGCCTTCGATGTGCTCTATGCCGAGGGCGACACCACGCCCAAGATGCTCTCCGTCGGACTGCACTGCCGGATCGCCGGCCGCCCGGGACGCTTCGCGGCGCTGAAACGCTTCCTCGACTACGTTCAGTCGCATGACAAGGTATGGATCACGCGACGCATCGATATCGCCGAACACTGGCAACGCGAACATCCCTATACCCCCGCCAGCTGACGAACCATCACTTCAATCCCAAGTGCCAGCATCACTAACGCCGCAGCCCTTTCGGGATGCGGCGTTTCTGTTCAACCCCAGACAATGTCTGCAATCGCACATGCAAGGCAGCGCTGGTCAGTTTTCCAACATGCTGGTCAGTCTTCCAACATGCGGGCCAATGCCAGCAGGCTCTCATCCCGACCCGGCAGGCCCAGCAATGACACGCCCCAGGGCGGGGGCGCGGATTCCTGTGGCAGACGCGCCGCCGAGTCGGCAAGCCACGGCAGACTCAGCTGCGGCGCACCGTTCAAGCCCGCCAGCGCGGTGAGTCCCATCAGGCGATGACGATAGGCCTCCATCACCTCTAGGCTAGCGCCCAGCAAAGGTGAGGCGCCCGGCGTGGTGGGCAGCACGAAGACCGCCTCGCTGGTGGCTTCGGCCTGAGCATGAAGCGCGCGACTGCCAGCCTCCGCTGGCGCCTCGCTGTCTTCCTGATGACTGGCTCCCAACTGCTGGCGATACCAGCGGCGAACGGTGGCTGCCTTGGCTTCTGCTGCCTGCTCATCGCTATCGCTGAGCGTCATGCACCATTTGAGTCTTGCCGCGATATCCGGATTCAGCTGCGGCCAGCGCGATTCGGGCCCCTGCTCCGGCGTACTCAACCACGCCTGATGCGTACGCCGAATCTCGAAGCCCTGCAGAACCCGGAAGGCTTCACTGGCGCGTGCCATGAAGGTCTGACTCAGCATGCGCCGCTCGCACTGAAAGCCAAGCGACTCAAGACGCCGGGACAGCGGCCCCAGCAGGCGCTGATAAGGCCCCGCGGTCAGTCCTTCCGGCACCAGCAGGATGATGCGAGCCGGCAGTCGTGTGGCTGTCGTTTCCGGCATCAGCACCTCGCTGACCTGCGTCAGCGTCGCCAGATCCCGCGTCATCCAGCCGATGGTGTCAAAGCGCGGCGCCAGCGGCTTGAGACCCGTCATGCTGATACGACCATGGGTCGGACGCAGCCCATAAAGCCCGCAGTAACTGGACGGTACACGGATGGAGCCACCGGTATCGGTCCCCAGTCCGATCTCCGCCTCACCGCGCGCCACCGCTACCGCAGAGCCCACGCTTGAGCCTCCCGGCAACCTCAGCGGCGCGCGAGGGTTCTCCGGCGTGCCGTAATGCGCATTGGTGCCGTTGAGGCTATAGGCCAGCTCATCGGTGGTGGTGCGGGCCCGATAATCGGCCCCCGCCTGCTGAAGCGCGAGGACAGCAGGTGCCGTCTGCCGCTCGATGGGGGCGCTGTCCAGCAGGTCAGGGTTGCCTTGGCCGATGCGCTCGCCCTTGATCGCGAACAGGTCCTTGACCACCAGTCGCAGGCCATTCAGCGGGCCTTCTTTCTGCCCCCGCGGCCCCGAGAAACGCGCCGGCGCTACATAGATACACTTGTCCACTGGGAGCGACTCCTTTCGACTCATGATGTGGTCCACCGCTGATCGCTCAAGACGCTGTGCTCATAGCACCGCGCCGAGGAACTGGCGCAGCTCTTCCGTGGCCGGATTGGCGAACAGCGTCGCGGGGTCGCCCGACTCATGCACACGCCCCTGGTGCATGAAGATCACGCGGTCCCCCACATCGCGGGCGAAATTCATCTCGTGGGTGACCAGAATCAGCGTCATGCCCTCACGCTTGAGCTGCTCCAGCACCTTGAGCACATCGCCGACCAGTTCCGGGTCCAGCGCCGAGGTGATCTCATCGCAGAGCAGCACCTTGGGGTGCATCGCCAGGGCGCGCGCGATCGCCACCCGCTGCTGCTGACCACCGGAGAGCTGACTCGGCCAGGCATCGAATTTCTCCCCCAGCCCGACCTTGGCCAGCATCTCGCGGGCCTCGAGCTCGGCGACATCCCGGGCGATGCCCTTGACCAGCATCGGTGCCAGCATCACGTTCTCGCCGACGCGCTTGTGGGGAAACAGATTGAAGCTCTGGAACACCATGCCGACATCCTGCGCCAGGGCGGCGGCGTCCATCTCGCTACCGTCCAGCAGCTTGCCGGCGACATGAATGGCGCCGCCGTCATGCTGTTCGAGCTGATTGATACAGCGCAGCAAGGTGCTCTTGCCGGAACCGCTGCGACCGATGATCGACACCACCTCACCCGGGCGCACCTCGAGATCGATCCCCTTGAGGACCGCCACGTCACCGAAGGACTTGGTCAGCGCCGACAGGCTGACCAGCGGCGCCTTGGCGCTCTCGTTGACAGGGGCGCTGTCGGAGACAGGTGCGCTCTCGGAGACAGCGGCGTCGGATGAGGCGCTATCCAGCGCAGAAACTTCAGCGAGCAGTGACATTGAGACGTGCCTCCAGATGGCGAGCCAGCCGCGACAGCGGATAGCACATGGCGAAATACAGCAACGCGACCAGCGCGAAGACGGTGAAGGGTTCCAGGGTGGCGTTGTTGAGCATGGTGCCGGCCTTGGTCAGCTCGACGAAGCCGATCACCGAGGCAAGCGCGGTGCCCTTGATGATCTGCACCGAGAAGCCGACGGTCGGCGCGATGGCCATGCGCAGCGCCTGCGGCAGGATGATGTGACGCATGGTCTTCAGGTAGCCGAGCCCCAGCACCCGCGCCCCTTCCCACTGCCCCTTGGGCACCGCTTCGACACAGCCGCGCCAGATATCGTGCAGGAAGGCGCTGCTGAACAGCGTCAGCGCCACGGCCGCCGCCGTCCAGGCCGAGACATCCAGCCCGAAGACCGCCACGCCGAAGAAGGCCAGGAACAGCTGCATCAACAGCGGCGTGCCCTGGAACAGCTCGGTATAGAGACGACAGAAGAGCGCCGCCCCCGGCCAGCGAGTCAGGCGCAGAAAGGTCAGCGCAAGCCCCACCAGACTGCCGCCGATGAAGGCGATCAGGGACAGCGCCAGTGTCCAGCGCGCCGCCAGCAACAGGTTGCGCAGAATGTCCCACAGCGTGAAGTCGATCATGAGTGGGCCTCTTTCAGGACATGGGAAGACAGACGGCTACGCGGGGCCGGCGTCAGGTGGCGAAAGCCGAACAGGTGACGCCCGATGCGGTTGAGCAAGGCGCGCATCGCGATGGCCAACAGCAGGTACATGCCTGCCGTCACCACGTAGCTCTCGAAGCTCAGGAAGGTACGTGACTGGATGAAGTTGGCCGCGAAGGTCAGGTCCGCCACGCTGATCTGGGAGACCACGGCGGAGCCCAGCATCACGATCACGCACTGGCTGGTCAGCGCCGGATACATGCGTTCCAGCGCCGGCATCAGCACCACATGGCGATAGCTCTGCCAACGGGTAAGGCCCAGTGCCCGCCCGGCTTCCCACTGGCCGCGACCGGTGGCATCGACCCCGGCACGCAGGATTTCACTGCTGTAGGCCGCCAGGTTGAGTGTCATCGCGATCACCGCAGCCATCTCGGCACTGAGTGACAGCCCCAGCGCCGGCAGACCGAAGAAGATGAAGAACAGCTGGACGATGAAGGGCGTGTTGCGCAGCAGCTCCACCAGCATGCCCAGCAGCCGGCTGAAGAGGCTGGTCGGCGCACGATGGCGCTGCCAGACACACAGCACCGCGCCGAGTATCCCCAGCGTGGTGGTCAGCGCCGTCAGCCAGACCGTCGTCATCAGCCCGGCCATCAGGTCGGGCAGATACGGCAACAGGCGCGGGAAATCCGGGAGATAGTTCATCGATCAAGCCTCACGGGCAAAGGGATCAGACGTGTGACGTCTCGATTCAGGCATCCAGTGACGGCAGCGGCGCCTTGAACCAGGTCTCGGAGAGCGTATTGAGCGTGCCATCCTCGATCCCCTGGGCGATCAGCTCATTCACGCGCGCCTTGAGCGCCGGCGTGTCATGACGCATGCCCACATAGCAGGGAGAATTCTTGAGCGGCAGCACGCTGACCGGCACGCGGGCAGGATTGCGTTCGGCGATGGCGGCGGTGACGAGATTGCCGGTGGCGATCATCTCGACCTGCCCTGACAGGAAGGCCGACAAGGTCGTGTTGTTGTCTTCGAAGCGCTTCACGGTGGTCGATTCCGGTGCCACCTTGCTGAGCTCCATGTCTTCCACCGAGCCACGTGTCACGCCGATGGTCTTCTCGCTCAGTCCCTGCGCGGAGTCCACCTCACTGCCCTTCTCGCCGAACACGCCGAGGAAGAACGGCGCATAGGCATCGGAGAAATCGATCGCCTTCTCGCGCTCGGGATTCTTGCCCAGGCTCGAGATCACCAGATCGACCTTGCGGGTCTGCAGGTAAGGGATGCGATTGGCCGAGGTGACCGGCACCAGCTCAAGCTTCACCTCCATCTCGTCTGCCAGATAGCGCGCCATGTCGATATCGTAGCCACGCGGCTTGAGGTCCGGGCCGACCGAGCCGAAGGGCGGGAAGTCCTGGGGCACCGCCACTTTCAGCACCCCGCTATCTTTGATGTCACTCAGTGCATCCGCGTGTGCGCTCAGGGCGGTGGACGCCAACGTGCCCCACAGGGCCAGCAATATTCCCTTGCGGACCCAGTTGCCAAGACGCTGCTTGTTGCCTGTCCGTGTGGCGCGCTGCTGGGCCTTGCTCTCGTGACGCTTGCTCATCGGTCGACTCCGGTATCGGTCAATGCCAGGCGCTGATGCGAGGACGACTCGTCATGCACCTGGTGCCTTGCGGCAGTGAATTTTTGTTGGTTGTTGTTGAGTGTCCCGCCGAGTCAGATCCAGTGACT
This sequence comes from Cobetia sp. Ld8, assembly GCF_045066615.1. NCBI lineage: Bacteria > Pseudomonadati > Pseudomonadota > Gammaproteobacteria > Oceanospirillales > Halomonadaceae > Cobetia > Cobetia sp. Ld8. The sequence continues at coordinate 949,567 of NZ_JBISHF010000007.1, forward strand.
CCCTGTCCCATTCGTCTTCAGAACCTGACCAATGAAACAAGTGATTCCCTTATCAATCTTTGCAACAGGTGTGCCAAAGCTTCCGCTTCGTGCTCAATAAGGTGATCGAGTTGCAGGCAGCGCAGAGTCACCTGCGGCTCACACGACTGTGCATGGGCTTGCGAACGCACTTGAGCACGCGCCTCAGCGCAGGATTTAGAACAGGCCTGAAAGCAAAACAGCGAGCAGCAACGAGAAGAAACGACACACGTCTGCGGGAGACGAAATCGCGGATGACGCCCTCGCCTGGCGGCGCGATCAGGGCGCCGACACCAGCGACATGGCAGCAGATGATGCAGTCAGGGAGGTGCATGCGCCCTGGGGGTGCGCAGAGCGCGACGAGGCGAATCGGGCCGCCGCACAGATCAGAAGCGAGGCTGGCGGCCCACCGGGAGATAGATATAGAGAGGAAGGAAAGGCAGGAGCACTTCAAGGTGGACGATCAGCCGTCGCCCAGTTCCTCCAGCGCATCGAAGGTATCGGTCACGCGGCGTATCTGACTGCGCCCGCCGACGAGGTCGTCATGCAGCAGGCGCGTGGCCAGCAGGTTGATCTGACTCATGGCTGCAGCGTAGCTGTCGAAGGCGCTGACGCTGTCCAACGGGCAGCGCAGAACATGCTCGATACCGGCGGGGATGCTGCTCAGGCTGTCATCGCAGACCAGCAGCACCGTACATGGCGCCTGCCCCAGCCATTCAAGCAATCGTGCCAGCCCCTGCGGTCGCCGGCGCATGGCGAATACCACCACGGCATCATCGGCGCCCAGGCGTGCGACCTCCTCGCCGAGTGATTGGCCGGGTTGCGGCAACACCGCCACCTGCGCGCGTAGCTGCAGCAACTGTTGGCGCAGGTGCAGCGCCAGTGGATAGGCATTGCGAAAGCCGATGATCTGCAGCCGCTCGGCCTTGGCCAGAGCGCTGCTCAGTGCCTCCATGTCGAGCATGTCCAGCGCCGCCAGCGCCTGACGCAGGTTGCGACACTCCTGCTCATAGTGGCGCTGGTGATGGTCTGCCGTCGGCGCTGCCGCCACCGGAACACCCGATTGACGCAGACTGCGCGCCTGGTCCCGCGCTTCACGGAAGTCCTGATAGCCGAGGCGGCGGAACAGGCGGCTGACCGTCGCCTTGGAGACGTCGGTCAGGCGTGACAGTTCCGCGGCGTTGTATAGCGCCAGTTCATCCTGATGCGCGAGCAGAAAGCGCGCGATGCGCTGCTCATTCGGGGTGAGCTCCTCAAGCGAACGGGTCAGACGCTGATGCAGACTCAGGCTCCTGGTGCCCTGCCTTGCGGCATGGCGAGCGAGACTGGTAGCAAGATTGACGGTGGCATCGGCATCGGGGGCAGGCGCTTCCCCATCCGGGTGCACTGCCCGGGATTCACCGGACACGTCATCCTCGGGGGGCGCGCTGTGATCTATGGGCGCTCGTGGCATGAAGACACACTCCTGGAAAGATTCTGCGTGAGCGCAGAGCAACGATTGCATCAACGATTGCATCAAGACAGTGCAAAGCCTGGGCCAGGTGCTGACTGACAGTGCATAGACGAAAGGCGTAACCCTCGAGATGAGCGGTTTTTCCTCATCCTGGACGCCTCTGACGCCCTCAAGCGCTGCACGACGCCAACCATCCGCACCGCGCGACAGACACAAGCGACTGTTTTTACTGTTCATCACATCAAACCGGCACGCAAGCCGCTTGATCAAGACTAGCCAGCCGACAGGTCATACGCCGTGCAGTAACGCCAACGACCCTTGCCGGACTGCAATATTCCCGATAAAGCGCTCGCGATGCGCAAGGAGCATTCTTATGGCCACCTCAACGATGACTGCCCTCCTCGATACCTGCCGAGCCATGACAGCCAAGGTCACGACACAGACATTCACCCTCTTGCCGCGCTCTAGCAGCGCCACCCAGGATGTCGCCAATGCCCAGTCCGCTCAATTGCTGGGCGTGATGGCGATGGGCGACGAGGCACCGCCGCTGAGCCTGAAGGCAACGGCGGCCCCCACGACGCCTTCACCGGCCCATGACACGCGCAGCCAGGCTGACATTGCCGCCTCGGCCGTAGCGGCCCAGACCTCAGCCCAGGCCTCAGCCCAGGCCTCAGCCGAGACATCGACTCCGACAGCATCGCCCATCGCGCAGCAGAAAGCCGTCTTCAACCCCGACATCAACCACAAGGCTCACGCTGACTGGGAGGCGATGCACCGCCACCACACCCTGCTGCGTCAGAGCATGACGCGTCGAGGAATGCTGGCATGAGCGTCTATACCATCGGCATGGAATGCGGTATGCACATACCGCTGGAGAACAGCATCGCCCTCGCTCCGGCGCCTCGCATCAAGCTGGAACTGACCGCCGGCCAGCACGCTGGCGAATACCTGAGCATGATGTCAGGAGCCATCCAGCCGCTGACGGATAGCGACGATGCGTTGCTGAAAAGCCTGGAGGCGCAGCTGCCGCGCCGCAGCCTGATCTGGACGGCGCGCGGGATCACCGAGGTCGGGCGTGGCTGGCGCTGGCAGTCATCGCCCGGTCATCCCCAGGCGCCCTGGCTGGACGCCGTGCATCACAGCTGGCCGAGTCATGCGCCGCGCTGGCTGCGCAAGGCGCCGGTGGTGGTGGTCACCGCCGATGCGCTGCCGCTGGCCAACCGCACCCGCCACCAACGTGACCTCGCGCGCCTGTGGGCAAGCGCCGATGCCGCGCTGATCTATCTGGCCGACGATGCCCGCGATGGCTGGCAGATGCATCAACACTGTGACCTCTCTCAATTGGAGAAAGCCGAGTTGTCGGGGGCCAAACAAGAGGAAGAAGCCGTGCTGGATCGCGATCCTGGCATGCCCTTGGAGATGGCAAGCTGACCCCCTGATGGCGGTTTCCTTCACTTTTCCAGAATGACGCAAGAGCGACTCAAGAACCAAAAAGCCCGCCCCGGATTCCGGGGCGGGCTTTTTGATGTGCGGCGAGGCTGTGAGAACAGACAACTAACAGCAGGCGACTGACAGAGCGCCGAACCCGCCGGCTCAAGCGCTCAGCCGCACAGCCGCTCATGCCGCTCATGACTGTCGCGGGCACAGACCATCACATAGCGTGCTGGCCACGAAATCCGCCAGCTGCTCCCAGTCTTCATCGCTCTGCGGCGCTCCCCCCAGCTGATCGATCTGGGCGGCGAAATCCGCGTAATGCTGAGTGGTGGACCAGATGAGGTAGATCACCCACATCGGCTCCGCCTCACGCAGTTTGCCCGCGGCCATCCAGGCCTTCATGACATCACAGCGCGCCTGCACCCAGTCACGCAGGTCGCCACTGAGATAATCGCGCAGGAAAGGCGCCCCGCTGATCACCTCTGCCGCGAACAGACGCGAGGCCTGCGGTGCCTGGCGTGCCAACTTGAGCTTGACGCGCACCAGCGCCTCCAGCACCTCACGCGGCTCATCGTCGGGCGAGATATCCTCGAGCGAGGCATTCCAGCGCGTCAGGGTCTGCTCCAGCAGATGAACGTAAAGCTTCTCCTTGGAGCCGAAGTAATAGAGCAGATTGGCCTTGGGCAACTCGGCCACTTCCGCAATCTGCTTCAAGGTGCTGCCGCGATAACCGTGACAGGCGAATACGCATTCGGCGGCCTCGAGAATTCGGCTCTCGGCTTGCTCACGCGGAGAGCTGGCAGGCGGCACGCTCAACTCCGCGCTACGGGTACGACGGACTTCAGCGTAAAGGGAAGAAGGAGAATCCGCGGGCATCGGCATCACTCATCAGGTCAGAAAAAAGCATTCGAGTCTCTTGGCGACAGCCCCCTGTCTGTCTCACTCGCCAGTCAGCGGCGATGTGCGCAAGCAGGAGGCTCTGGTCAAGCGACTATCACGTGGCGTTGGAACAGCAGTGAAAACAGCCCGTTGAGACACCGGCGAACAAAATACCACAACATGCACTGACCATTTGGTCAGATTCTTGCAGGAATCACAATACGACCTGTTACATTGATAGAGACAACAGCCTGCAGACCGACGCTCGCCGACTAGATAGAACAGACCCGCTGGCAAGACAGAACAAGCCCGCTGGCAAGACAGAACAAGCCCGCTGGCAAGACAGAACAAGCCCGCTGACAGGGCAGCACAAGGACTTGAGCGTTGGAAGCACGCTGTACGCAACAAGGCACCACAATGACAATACGACCTGACAGGATGCCCGCATGATCGACTTCACCTTGAACGGGCGCGCGTGCCGACTGCCCTCACCTGCACCGGGAACGAGCGTACTCGAAGTGCTGCGCACCTCACTTGGGCAAGACGGCACCAAGGAAGGCTGTGCCTCCGGCGACTGCGGCGCCTGCACCATTGCCTTGCAGGGGCCGGGCCACAATGTGAGCACCGCCAATGCCTGCCTGATGCCCGCCCACCAGCTGGCCGGCTGCGACTTGATCACCGTCGAGGGATTGGCGGATGCCAGCCAGGCGCCAACCCTCTCGGCGGTGCAGCAGGCATTGGTCAGCACCCATGCCAGTCAATGCGGTTTCTGCACCCCGGGCATCGCCATGAGCCTTGCGGTGCTGCATGCCCGTCATCAGCGCCAGATCGATCAGGGCGAAGTGATCGATATCCGGCAACGCGACACCATGATCGACCATGCACTGGGCGGCAACCTGTGTCGCTGCACCGGTTATCGCCCGATCCGCGAGGCCGCTCACCGTCTGCTGCAAGGCGAATTCGGGCCAGCCTGCCTGCAGGACGCTGGCGATAGCACAGCGGAAGCGCACGACTCCGCCCCTGATGATGAGCGCGACACCGGCCGTTTCTATCGCCCTGTCACGCTGCAGGCCCTGCTGGCACTGCGCGCCGAGCGCCCGGATGGCGCGCTGATCGCCGGTGGCACGGACCTGATGCTGGAGCATACCCAGCGCCTGCGCGACTTCCCGGCCTTGATCGACACCACCCAGGTCGCGGCGCTTGGCAAGATAGAGGAAGGCGAGCATGCCGGTCAGGCAGGCTGGTGGATCGGGGCCGCGGTCAGCTATCACCAGCTGATGCCGCTGCTGCGGGAGCATTACCCGGATGGCGCGGAGTTGCTCACGCGACTGGGCAGTGAACAGATCCGCCATCGTGGCACCCTGGGCGGCAATATCGGCAATGCCTCGCCCATCGGTGACATGCCGCCGCTGCTGATCGCGCTGGACGCCTATCTCCAGCTGATGAGCCAGGACAATGAACGCATCCTGAAGCTCGAGGACTACTTCCTCGACTACAAGCGTACCCAGCTGATGCCGGACGAGATCATCTACTCGGTCTTCCTGCCACGACCGCTGCCCAACCAGCGACTGGCGGTGCACAAGCTGTCCAAGCGGCGTGACGATGACATTTCCACCCTGCTCGGCGTCTTCGCCTGGCGGCGGGATGCCAGCGGGCGCGCGCAGCACTGGCGGGTGGCCTTCGGCGGCATGGCCGGCGTACCGTCCCGCGCCCCGCACCTGGAAGCACTGCTGACGCTGCAAGCACTGGAGTCCCTCACGCCCGCCCGACTGACGGCGCAGACTCGCCAGCAGATCGAACAGGCCGTGCAGGCCGATTTCTCACCGCTCAGTGACGTGCGCGGCTCACGCGAGTATCGCCTGCTGGCCGCCAGCCATCTGATTCCCCGCGTGGCCCAGCGCATCCTGAATGAGCGCCAGCCCACGACTTCCCTCACGCCACTGGAGAGCCTCGATGCGTACCTTGCACAGTCTTGAGTCCGACGCCAGCGCCGCGCCGGCCGCCCCCGTTCTCCAGTCGCGTCAGCATGAAAGCGCCCAGCGCCATGTCAGCGGCTCGGCGCGTTATGTGGATGACCTGCCACTGCCCACCGGTACGCTGCATCTGGCCATCGGCATGAGTGAGGTCGCGCACGCCACTCTGGATGCGCTGGATCTCGAAGCGGTGCGCCGTGCCCCCGGCGTGGTCTGCGTGCTCAGCGCCGCCGACATCCCCGGTCACAGCGATGTGGGGCCGGTCTTCCCCGGCGACCCGCTGCTGGTCAGTGACATCATCAGCCATCATGGTCAGGCACTGTTCGTGGTCGCCGCCGACAGCGAGCGCGCGGCACGTCAGGCCGCGCGACTGGCCAAGGTCGCAACGTCCCCCCTGCCGGTGTGCCTGGACCCGCGCGAGGCGGCCAGCCGCGGTGATCTGGTGCGCCCGACCCACACCCAGGCACGGCTTGCCAATGGTCGCGCCGGCGATCTCGACAGCATCAGCACCAAACTCGCCAAATCCGCCTGGCACTTGAGCGGTGAGCTGGAAAGCGGCGGCCAGGAACACTTCTATCTGGAGAGTCAGGCCGCACTGGCCTTGCCCGGCGAAGATGACGAGATGCTGGTGCACAGCTCCTCCCAGCACCCCAGCGAAGTCCAGAAGCTGATCGCCGAAGTGCTCGGCGTGCCCTTCCACGCCATCACGGTGGAGACCCGCCGCATGGGAGGCGGCTTCGGCGGCAAGGAAACCCAGGCCGCACCGGTGGCCTGTCTGGCCGCGATGGTCGCCCGGCGCACCGGCCGCGCGGCACGCCTGCGACTGGCACGCGCAGATGACATGCGCCTGACCGGCAAGCGCCACCCCTTCCACCACCGCTATGAATTCGGCGTCGATGACAGTGGGCGCATCGAGTCCGCCATCATCGAGCTGACCGGCGACTGCGGCCACTCGCCGGATCTGTCGGACGCCATCGTCGATCGCGCCATGTTCCATGCCGACAACGCCTACTACCTGGGCAATGCCCACGTGCGCGGCATTCGCGCACGCACCAATGTGGCGTCCAATACCGCCTTCCGCGGTTTTGGCGGCCCCCAGGGCATGTTGGCGGTCGAGGCCGCGATGGAGGATATCGCTAGGCGTCTGGGGCGTGACCCGCTGGAGATCCGCAAGCGCAATCTCTACTGCGAGGGCCGTGAGACCACGCACTATGGCCAACACGTCAATCAGCACCCGCTGCTGGCGACTCTGATCGATCAGCTCGAGGACAGTGGCCGCTACTGGGCGCGCCGCGCCGAGATACGCGCCTTCAATGCCGCCAATCCGGTGGTCAGGAAGGGGCTGGCGCTGACACCGGTCAAATTCGGCATCTCCTTCACCGCCAAGCACCTCAATCAGGCAGGGGCGCTGGTGCATGTCTACACCGATGGCAGCGTGCAGGTGAATCACGGCGGCACCGAGATGGGCCAGGGCCTGCACACCAAGATCACCCAGGTCGCGGCGCGTGAACTGGGGCTGGCCGTGGACAAGGTACGCATCACCGCCACCCGCACCGACAAGGTGCCCAACACCTCTCCGACGGCGGCAAGCTCCGGGGCTGACCTCAACGGCATGGCGACGCGTGATGCCTGCCTGCGCCTCAAGATGCGCCTGCTCGACTTCGCCGCCGAGCATCTCGCCCAGCCACGCGTCAGCCTGAGCCTCACGGATGGTGAGCTGCATGGCCCGAGCGGTGTGCTGATGACCTGGGGCGAGCTGATCCAGGCGGCATACCTGGAACGCATCTCACTGTCAGAGAAGGGCTTCTATGCCACCCCGGATATCCATTACGATCGCGCCAGCGGCACCGGCCACCCCTTCTACTACTACGCCTTCGGCGCGGCGCTGTGTGAAGTGGTCGTCGATACGCTGAGTGGTGAATACCGTCTGGAAAGCGCCGAGATCCTGCACGATGTCGGTGATTCGCTCAATCCGGCCATCGACATCGGCCAGATCGAGGGCGGCTTCGTGCAGGGGATGGGCTGGCTGACGACGGAGGAGCTCAAGTGGAACGAGGATGGTCGGCTGCTCACCGATGGCCCGGCGACCTACAAGATTCCGGCGATCAGTGACGTGCCGGCCGGCGCGCTCAAGGTACGCCTGCTGGAGGGCCACCCCAACTCGGCCGCCAGCATCTACCGCTCCAAGGCGGTCGGCGAGCCGCCCTTCATGCTCGCCATCAGCGTGTGGGCGGCGTTGCGCGATGCGCTGGCCTCGCTGACCGACTATCGCCGCGCGGTGCGCCTGGATACCCCAGCCACGCCGGAGCGCGTGATGCTGGCGGCGCGCGAACAGCGTGACTGGCAGGAGCAGCACGACACTGCTGGCGCAGAGCCAACGCAGGTGCCGTCATGAGTGCAGTCAAGAGTGCCGCGACCGACCGCTGGTATCAGGCGCTCGCCGAGGCCCAGGCAGCGCTGACGGCGCATGCACTGGCCACCGTGGTGACGGTGGCGGGTTCTGCTCCGCGTGGTGCCGGCAGCAAGATGCTGATCACCCCGGATACGCTGTACGACAGCCTCGGCGGTGGACGGCTGGAGCAGCTGGTGGTGGAGCGCGCCCGCGAGAGGCTGGCCCGGGGGCAGTCAGGCTGCCTGCTCGAGGAGATCGCGCTCGGCCAGCATGCCCAGCAATGCTGCGGTGGCCATGTGCAGGTGCTGATCGAGCTGTACCCGGCGCTTGCGCCACGGCTGGCCCTGTTCGGCGCCGGCCATGTCGGGCAGGCGATCGTCACGCTGCTGGCACCGCTGGGCTGGCAGATCGACTGGCGGGACTCACGCGCCGAGCAGCTCACGGCCGCCACGACTCCGGCGGGTTACGAGGGCCGTGTAGCGCGTCAGGCGTTCAATATCTTGACTGACCTGCCGACCGCGAAAGCCGCGCCCGCCAGTGAGTCACTACCCGTGATGGCGGGCAGCCATGTGCTGGTATTGACCCATGATCATGTCGAGGACCAGGCGTTGATCGCCGCGCTCGCACCACGAGATGACCTGGCGTCACTGGGACTGATCGGCTCCAGCAGCAAGTGGGCGCGCTTTCGCCAGCGCCTGCGCGGCGATCTCGAGGAGCATCAGATAGCCCGCGTTCGCTGCCCGATCGGCGTGCCCGGCATTCCCGGCAAACGCCCTGAGGAAATCGCGATTGGCGTCGTCGCAGAACTGCTGCAGATCGAGGCGCGGCGCAGTGACGAAGCGGCCGTGAACTCGTCCGACAAGGCCACCGGACATGGCGCGTCTCTCCAAGGCACGTCAGCCCAGGGCACGTCACTGGACAGCCATGGACTGACGCGTCAGGGTGCCCGCCAGCTGCGCGCCCGTTTTGCCCCTGACGCGATGCACCAGACAGAAACGACACAGAAGGCCGAATGATGACTGACCAAGACACGTCGCACACTGCGGCCCGCCACCTGGATGAGCAGCGCCTGACGGCAGCCCTGCGCGCGGCCGCCAAGGACGCTTCCTGCGTCAGCCTGCTGCGCGGAGCGCTGCTGCATTTCGTCGCCGACCCTGCAGACGCCATGCTGAGTGAGGCGGCCTCGAGCGATGGCAGCGATATGGGAGAGACACGAGCCTCTGACATGGCGGCGACCCTGGCACGCGCCGTCGAGCACTACGCCGATGCCCTGCTGGTGATGCATGCAGGCCATGTGGTCGCCGTGGGCGATCATCGCTCGCTTGCCCGGCATGAGGCCGTGGGCGAGCTGATGCGCCTGTCTCCGCCGCGCAACGTCGAAGGCCTGATGATGCCGGGCTTCATTGATACCCATGTGCACTTCCCGCAGCTGGATATCATCGCAAGCTACGGCCACTGCCTGATCGACTGGCTGAATACCTACACCTTCCCCGCCGAGCAGCGCTTCGCCGACCCCGCACATGCCGCCGAGGTCGCCGATGCCTTCCTCGATGCGCTGCTGTGTCATGGCTCGACCAGCGCCCAGGTGTTCGCCACCTCACATGCCAGCAGTGCCGATGCCCTGTTCCGGGCTGCCCGGGCGCGCGACATGCGCGTACACGCCGGGCGCGTGATGATGGACCGCAATGCCCCGCCCGAACTGCTGGACTCCGGAGTCACCGCGCTCAAGGACGATGAGCGCCTGATCGCCGACTGGCACGGGCGTGACCGCCTCGGCTATGTGCTGACGCCGCGCTTCGCGCCGACCTCCACGCCCGAGCAGCTGAAGGCTGCCGGCCAACTGCTCAAGAGCCAGCCGGACCTGCACCTGCAGACCCATCTGGCCGAGAATCTCGATGAGGTGAAGTGGGTCGCCGAGCTGTTCCCCGACGCTCGGGATTATCTGGCGGTCTATGAGGATGTCGGCCTGAGCCATGAGCGCACCACCTTCGCCCACGGCATCCACCTGGACGATGGCATGCGTCAGCGCATCGCGGATCGTGGCGCCAGCATCGCCTTCTGCCCGACCTCCAACCTGTTTCTCGGCAGCGGACTGTTCGATCGCGCCAGTGCCCGCGCCATGGGCATGAACATCAGCATCGCCACCGATGTCGGCGGTGGCTCCAGCCTGTGTCAGCTGGAGAGCCTCAAGGCCGCCTATCAGGTCGGTCAGCTTCACGGCGCCGTCGCCCATGATGTGGCAGGGCTCGCGTCACGCGCCAATCAACCGCTGACGCCCTGGCAGGGCTTCTATCAACTGACGCTGGGCAATGCGCGCGCCATGCGCCTGCAAGACAAGGTCGGCAACCTGCGTCCGGGCATGGAAGCCGATGTCATCGTGCTCGACCCGGCCGCCACGCCCTTGCTGGCACGGCGCACTCGCTGGGGTCAGTCCAGCCAGGTGTCGCTTCAGGAGGTGCTGTTCGCATTGATGATGCTGGGCGACGACCGCGTGATACGCGAAGTCCATGTGGCGGGCCAGTGCCGCAAGCTGCACGGCCTGATGCTGAGTGCTTCTTCTGAGACGCCATCCAGAGAGCCTGCCGCAGCATTAATGCCATGAAAGCATCACAGCGATGACAAGTAATTGACATATGGCACCAATTCTCGGGATTGGTGCCATTTTTTCATCTTAAAGATGCGCGCAACGCGGATACTCAACGCTGAATCCACTCGCTATGATGGCGACATCTTCTTCCAAAAGGTCATGGGCGCTCAGCGACTGGCCTGCCACTACGAGGACCATCATCATGACTCCCACCGCCATCATGCAACGTCGTTATTCCACCAAGGCCTTCGATCCGGCACGCAAGATCAGCGCCGCCGACTGGCAGGAACTGGAAAACGTGATGCGCCTGAGCGCCTCCAGCGTCAATTCCCAGCCGTGGCACTTCCTGGTGCTGGAATCCGACGATGCCAAGCAGCGCTTCGCGCGCGCCGGTACCGATGACAAGTACGCCTTCAACTCGCCGAAGATCACCAATGCGTCTCACGTCGTGCTGTTCTGCACTCGCTCCACCCTGGACGACGACTACCTGAGCCACCTGCTGGACACCGAAGCGTCTGATGGCCGCTTCAAGAAGGATGACGAGTTCAGCGCGATGATGGACGGCGCGCGTCGTCTGTTCATCGACCTGCACCGTCATGACCTCAAGGACCTGCAGCACTGGATGGACAAGCAGGTTTACCTCAACTACGGCAGCCTGCTGTATGCGGCCTCCAGCCTGAACATCGATGCGGTGCCGCTGGAAGGCATCGACCCGGTGGCGCTGGATGCGGAATTCGGCCTGCGCGAGAAAGGCTTCAACGCCTTGGTCGCCGTGAGCCTGGGTTACCGCGCCGCTGACGATTTCAATGCCGAGCTGCCCAAGTCCCGTCTGCCGGCAGACGAGATCTTCACTCGCCTGTAAGGCTCGCGCTCAAGAGCGGATTCTGCAGATCTGTTCAGAGCAGCTGTCCGCAAGACATCGACGTGTCCGCCTTGCGGGCCAACGGCGGGCACGGGGGGCAGGTCGCCGCCCGTGCCCGCCGCATTGCATCCCGATGGCGGACATGCCACCTTTTCGAGGCAGGCCAGCGCAGTGCATTCCCGGCGGCGATGTCCGGCTTGCGTGCCTGATTCGTTTCGCCCATCCGTTACGTCCACTTCTTACGCCCACGACAGGATTCATGCCATGTCCATCAAGCTTATCGCGACACTGACCTTCCCCGCCGACCAGCAGGACAAGGCACGCGATGCTCTCGCCGAACTGGTCGAGAAGAGCCAGTCCGACAAGGGCTGCCTGCAGTACGAATTCTTCGCGATCGACAAGAACGTCGCGGAAGGTGAGCCGGTACCGGAAGGCGACTTCGTGGTACTGGAAGAATGGTGGGATGAAGACGCCATCGAAGCCCACGTGGCCACCGAGCACTTCCAAGGCTTTTTGAGCACCTTCGGCGAAGGCGAGATCAGCCTCAATATCCAGCGCCTGCTGACGCCCTGAGCCGCTGGGCGTACTTTCGCTCAGACAAGGCGCCGCGAGAGCAAAGACAGATCCCCGCCGGGCATCACGCCCGGCGGGGATCTTGCGTTTGTGGCACACGGGCTTGGCCTGCTGATCCGCTGGCCTGGCCGCGGGACACGCAACAAGTGATGGAAAAATCGATACGAGCACTGAACTTGGTTCACATCTTGCTTATAATTGGCTGCCCGCGCTGAACACTCCAGTGCCCGACACCATTTTCGCCATTGCATCGCGAGCAGAACAAGGAGCGTCACATGAGCCAATCCTCTTCCGATTCCAAGGGGATCGACGAACCACTGCTCGGCCTCGAAAGCTGCCCTTCGGTCCCCATCTCGGCACTCGCCGGCGCCCAGCATCTGCTGGCCAGTCTGGCCGGTATCATTGCACCGACATTGATCATCACCAGCGCGCTGGGCCTCGATGCCTACACCGCCAGCCTGCTGTCGATGGCGCTGGTAGTCTCCGGTGTCGCCACCTGGATCCAGTCCCAGCGCATCGGCCCGTTCGGCTCAGGGCTGTTGAGCATCCAGGGCACCAGTTTCAGCTTCGTGTCCGCGCTGATCACCGCCGGACTGATCGCTCGTTCGCAGAATGCCAGTGACGAACAGGTACTGGCGGTGCTGTTCGGCACCTGCCTGGCGGGCAGCCTGATCGAGATGGCGCTGGGCACGGTATTGCCGTGGCTCAAGCGGGTCATCACGCCCGTGGTCACCGGCGTGGTGGTGATGCTGATCGGCCTGAGCCTGATCCAGGTGGGCATGACGGACATCGGCGGCGGCTTCGGCGCCGAGGACTTCGGTGCGCCCGCCAATCTGGCACTGGCCGGTTGTGTGCTGATCACGGTGCTGGCCTGTCAGGTCTCGCGTCATCCGTGGCTGAGAATCGCCTCCATCTTCATCGGCATGGCCGTCGGCTGCATCATCGCCGCCATCGGTGGCCTCTATGATGCACCGCAGCTGGCCGATGCCGCCCTGCTGGCTCTGCCGCATCCGGCGACCCTGAATACCGGCTTCGATTTCTCGCTGGCCGCCTTCCTGCCGGTGGCCTTCATCTTCATGATCACCGCCATCGAGACGGTCGGTGACCTCACCGGCAGCGCACGCGCCTCGGGTCTCGCCGTGGATGATGAGCGGCACCAGAAGCGTCTGCGTGGCGGCGTGCTGGGCGATGGCCTGAATTCCGCGCTCGGCGCGCTGGCCGGTACCTTCCCCAACACCACCTTCAGCCAGAACACCGGCGTGATCCAGCTGACCGGCATCGCCAGCCGCCATGTGGGCCGCTACGTGGCCGGCTTCCTGCTGCTGCTGGGCCTGTCGCCCTTCATCGCCACCCTGCTGACCCAGATGCCGCGTCCGGTGCTCGGTGCCACCACTACGCTGATGTTCGCGCTGATCGCGGTGTCCGGCATCCGCATCCTGATGGCGCAGCCCATCGGGCGTCGCGAGATGATGATCATCGCGCTGGCCCTGGGGCTGGGGCTTGGCGTCGGCATGGTGCCGGATGTGCTGAACGCCATTCCGGGCGCCTTCGCCGATGCGCTGCGCTCGCCGATCACCATGGGCGGCCTGACCGCCATCATCGCCGAGCTGCTGCTGCCGAAGATGGAAGACGCCGAGGTGTTCAACCCAAAAGCGAGTGAGCGTGAGTCCACCGACAGCATCAGCGCGGACCAGGAACACGCCTGACCCGCAGCCCCAGCAATGAGACATGAAAGAACCGGCGCATCATTGGCCGGTTTTTTCATGTCGGTCTAGAAAGTTCGCACTTCGGGTGTCGGTCATCCAATCTCCACAGCAATGAGGCAGACTGCATGGGGTTGTTCATGCCGTCTCCACCTTTCAAGCAGTTTTACCATCAACACTCTTGCAATCAGTACTCTTACAATCAGCACTTATAGATTGGAACGCGCCATTGCGCCTCGGAGCCAGACACAAGGAACGTATCGCTCATGCTGAATACTCGACTCACCTCATCAAATGCGCCGGGCTTGTGCGCGCCTACCCGCTCGCGCATGGCGCTGAAGGCCCTGTTGGGGGCTGCACTGCTCAGCACGCTGAGTGCCTGTGCCAGCCAGGCGGGCCATGAATGGCAGGCCGACACCACCTATCACCTGACGGTGCTGCACACCAACGACCACCACGGTCGCTTCTGGCAAAGCAGTGATGGCGAATACGGCATGTCGGCGCGCAAGACGCTGGTCGACCGCATCCGCGCCGAGGTGGAATCCGCAGGCGGCAGCGTGCTGCTGCTGTCGGGTGGCGACATCAACACCGGCGTGCCGGAATCCGATCTCCAGCAGGCCGAACCCGACTTCAAGGGCATGAACCGCATCGGCTACGACGCCATGGCGGTGGGCAACCATGAATTCGACAATCCGCTGGAGGTGCTGCTCAAGCAGCGCGACTGGGCCGACTTCCCGATGCTGGCCGCCAATATCTATGACAAGACCACCGGCGAGCGCCTGTTCGCGCCCTGGAAGATCTTCGATGAGCATGGCATCCAGATCGCGGTGATCGGCCTGACCACCGAAGACACCGTGCGTATCGGCAACCCCGAATACTTCAGCAATCTCGACTTCCGTGACCCCAAGGAAGAGGCGCGCAAGGCCATCGAGGAGCTCAACGAGCATGAGCAGCCGGACCTGATCTTCGCCGTCACCCACATGGGCCACTATCAGAATGCCGAGCATGGCATCAATGCGCCGGGCGATGTCTCGCTGGCGCGTTATCTGCCCTACGGCGAACTGGACATGATCGTCGGTGGCCACTCCCAGGAGCCGGTCTGCATGGAGGGCACCAACCGGATGGCGGACTTTGCGCCCGGCGATGATTGCCAGCCGGACCGCCAGAACGGCACCTACATCGTGCAGGCGCATGAATGGGGCAAGTACGTGGGACGCGCCGATTACGAGTTCCGCAATGGCGAGCTGACCATGGTCAACTATCAGCTGATTCCGGTGAATCTCAAGAAGACCGTCGAGGAGAATGGCGAGCGCAGGAAGGTGCTGGTCGCGGAGGAAATTGCCGAGGACAGCGAACTGCGTGAATTCCTGCGCCCCTATCAGGAAAAGGGCCAGGCGCAGCTCAACGTCACGGTCGCGCAGAGCAACGGCAAGCTGGAAGGCGATCGCGACGTGGTGCGCTTTGCCCAGACCAATCTGGGACGCCTGATCGCCACCGCCGCCATGCAGGCCGGCAAGGCCGACTTCGGCGTGATGAACTCAGGTGGCGTGCGCGCCTCGCTGCCCGCGGGCGAGATCACCTACAAGGATGTGCTGACCGTGCTGCCCTTCGGCAATACCGTGGGGGTCGTGACCATGTCGGGCAGCGAGGTGCTCGAGTATCTCGAGGCGGTGGCCACCCAACCGGTGGACTCCGGCGCCTATGCCCAGTTCGCCGGCGTCAGCCTGCGCGTCAATCGCGAGGAAGGCAGCGTCTCCGACGTGATGATTCAGGGCCAGCCATTGGCCATGGACGCGCAGTATCGCTTCACCATCCCGAGCTTCAATGCCGCCGGCGGGGATGGCTATCCGAAGGTCACTGAGCTGCCGGGTTACCTGGATA
The DNA here is from genome assembly GCF_045066615.1 of Cobetia sp. Ld8. Classification (NCBI taxonomy): domain Bacteria; kingdom Pseudomonadati; phylum Pseudomonadota; class Gammaproteobacteria; order Oceanospirillales; family Halomonadaceae; genus Cobetia; species Cobetia sp. Ld8. The sequence continues at coordinate 965,322 of NZ_JBISHF010000007.1, forward strand.
CCGGCTTCGTCGATGCCGATGTGCTCAAGGCCTATCTTGCCGAGCAGAGCCCCATCGACGTCGCGGCATACGCGCCCCAGGGCGAGATCGTCTATCAGTGACGCTTGAGGCTTCTGCTCTAAACATGCACCTGACAACGGGACGCCTCGGCGTCCCGTTGTGGTTTCCAGAGCCGGAATATCCTCGCCAGAGGCGGAAGTCGGACTATACAAGTGCGGATCGCACAGGTTTGATAAGACATGCGCACCACTACAACAAAGACCGTCGAGACCCTGGCCCATGAATCTCAACCGCACCGACAGTGAGCTGCTCAACCTGCTGATCAAGGACGGTCGCATGTCCTACGCCGATATCGCCCGCAAGCTCGGCATTTCGCGTGCCCATGCGCGCAGCCGCGTCCAGGCGCTGGTCGAGAGCGGCGTGATCGAACAGTTCACCGCCGTCATCAACCCCGACAAGCTCGGCAAGGGCATTTCCACCTTCGTGGACCTGACCGTCGCCCCCAGTGCCATCGAACGCATCGCCGAGGAGCTTTCCGCCTGCGTCGAGGTGGTCAGCCTCTATATCATGAGCGACCTGAAAAGCCTGCACATCCACACCCTCACCGACAGCTACGAGGCCTTCGATGCCTTCGTGCGCGCGCATATCTTCAATCGCGACGAGATTCTCTCCGTCGACTGCAAGTCGCTGATGACCCGCGTGAAGCACCGGCGTGGCGGCGCGCGGCTATGACGTCTCTGTCTCTGACGCCCCAGCCCCGGACGGCGCCGGGGCTGTCATTTCACTCGTCACCTCAACTATCACTGCTAGCGTCACTTCAACCTTGCCAGCCCGCGCAGCAGCCGTAGCGCGACCCACAGAAAGCCCAGCGGGAACAGCACCGTCTGGGTGATGAACAGCATGGTGAGATCGATCACCTTGTCGGTCATCGCATCAAAGCCCTGGGTGACACTGGTGATCGGTCCGCCGACCCAGCCTTCCATGCTGCCCTTGAACTGCTGCCACCAGCTGCGCTCCTCGTGCGCGCCGCCTACCTGCTTGTCGGCGACTTCCGCCAGCTGCTGCTGCGTCACGCTCAGCTGCGCCATCTGGGTATCGCGACTGTCATCGAGAAAGGCCTGACCCGCGGCGCCGCTGGCCAGCGCGACACTCAGCACCGCGAAGCGCAGTGCGATGCCCCACAGGGCCACGCGCAGGATGGCCACCTGCCACCAGCGCTGACGGGAATGCATGCCATCGGCCGATTGGCGACTGCCCGTGAGCAGCCCCAGCGCTGCCAGCAGGCAGGCACCGCTGGCGAATGCCTTGATGATCAGCGAGCCGGAGATGCCCAGCAGCAGCTTCTGCAGCGCCAGCGAGCCGGTCGCCGCGAACATCACCCACGAGAAGCGCTCGATCATGTCATTGGCGGGGTCCAACGCTTCCCCGGGCGAGACCTGAAACACCTGCAGGTCGATGGTCGAGGACTGCAGCACCGAGATGGTCGCGTTCAGGCCCTTGGCGATGGCAAAGGCGCTGAACGCCTGGCCCAGAGTGGCGTCGAGGAAATCCAGCGCCCACTGCTGCGGCATCTCCCACCAGGCAAGCACCGCCATCACCACCAGGATGGCGACCAGCAGGATGCGCGGCACCTGTGCCTCTCCTGGTGCCCCGGGCGTGACGGGCAGGCGCGGCCCGGCAGTCTTCGCCACGGAGGTGGATGAGGCGGCAGGCGAAGACTCCGAGCGAGTGGCGGGCTCTTCAGGCTCATGAGGTGACATGCAAGGCTCCGTCGAGACAAAGCCGCATGATGCCACTGCGCCGTCGGGCTGTCGTCACTGGTGAGCCGGCAATCGTGGTCTGCGCTCCACATACCTGATGAGACAGGCTGCACCAGGATGCATCCAATGCACCATGATGATTCATCAATGACAAATGTTAACCATAACCCCACATCTGTCAGCCAGTTGCACCTCAGACTGCCGCGACTCCTGAACAAAAGTGTAAAAAATCTGCAAAATCGTCCGATTGTCAGCTGAAGAGCGTCGCGCAAACGCGATCCTGAGTGCTCTACTGTGCAACTCCATCGGGAAATCACAGACTGACGAGCCCCCAAAACCCCTTGACCTCATACTTCAAGACACTGATTTATCAGTTAAAAAATATAATTTTGCGATATGGCACAAGCTTTGCAATACCTTGTCAGCAGCGCAATGACAAATGGCAGCCATCCAGCTGACAAATGACAGTCATCGCTACTACAGCAAATCCAACAATAGAAATCACAACAATATCGCTGATATCCCATCAGCCCGCCGTACAGGCACTCCCCGCTCAGCGCCAGTTGCCACCTTGGCGCGACAGGGAATTCCCGGTCATCCGTCCGCAGGAGATCCTCCCATGACATTCGATCGTCGCAAGTTCCTGGGTGCCGCACTGGCAACCTCAACCGCTGGACTCGTGATGGGTGCGCCCGCCATCGTGCGCGCGGAATCCAACAAGACCTATCAATGGAAGATGACCAATGCCTACGGTCCTGGCTCGCCCTTCTATGTCGAGGGCCCGGGCAGTCCGACCGATTTCTGCCGCAAGGTGGAGGCCATGTCGGGCGGGCGCATGAAGATCCAGCACTTCGCGGCCGGTGAACTGATTCCGGCCCTGGAGGGCTTCAATGCCGTCGCCAGTGGGGTGGTGGAGATGAACGCCGGCAATGCCTACTTCTGGGCCGGCAAGATTCCCGCCGCCCAGTACTTCACTACCGTGCCCTTCGGCATGAATACCCAGGGCATGAACGCCTGGCTGTACCACGGTGGCGGCCTGGAGCTGTGGCATGAGCTCTACGCTCCCAAGGGGCTGATCGCCTTCCCGATGGGCAATACCGGCGTGCAGATGACCGGCTGGTTCCGCAAGCCGATCAATACGGTCGAGGACTTCAAGGGCCTGAAGATGCGCATCCCCGGACTGGCCGGCAAGGTCTACGCCGAACTGGGCGTGGCCGTGCGTCTTTTGCCCGGCGGAGAGATCTTCCCGGCGCTGGAACGTGGCGTCATCGATGCCGCCGAGTTCGTCGGCCCCTATCAGGATCGCCGTCTGGGGCTGCAGAAGGCCGCCAAGTATTACTACACCACCGGCTGGCACGAGCCGACCAACGTCACCGAGCTGATGATCAACAAGGCGGCCTGGGAGGGCTTGCCGGAAGACCTGCAGGCCATCGTCAAGGCTGCCGCCCAGGCGTGCAACGTCGAGAGCCAGGCCTGGTGCGAATCGGTGAATGCCGAGGCGCTCAATGACCTGGTCGACAACGAAGGCGTCACCGCCCAGCCGCTGCCGGACGCGGTAGTAGCGCGCCTGAAGGAAGTCACCGAGAAGACACTGACCGACATGGCGGCGGCCGATCCGGACACCGCGCGTGTGCACGAGTCCTTCATGGCCTTCCGCGACCAGCACAAGGAATGGGCCGCCGTCAGCGAGAAGACCTTCCTGGCACTCTAGTCACCACGGACCCGACCCGCTCCCTTGCCACACTTGCTTGTCACACCCGCCAGTCACGCGCGCTGACTCATCATCGCGCAGCCCTGCGTCATCGCACGTCCATTCGTGTTGCTCTGTCCCGCCACGGCCTGTCCCGCCGTGGCGCCTGTGAGGTTCTGCCATGCTGAAAATCATCCACTTTCTCGAAGCCATCATCGAGCGGTTGGGCATCATTGCCCGCTACTCGTTGCTGGCGCTCGTGGTGCTGGTAGCAAGTAACGTGTTGCTGCGTTATTTCTTCAGCATCAGCCCCGTGCCACTCCAGGAACTCGAGTGGCACCTGATTTCCCCCATTGCGTTGCTGGGCATTTCCTATGCCCTCAAGCACCGTGCCGACGTCCGCGTCGATGTCTTCTACGACCGCTTCTCCCTCAAGGGGCGTGCGGTGATCGACCTGCTGGGGGCGCTGATGACCATCGCCATCGGCGCCGCCATCGCCTGGTTGGGCCTGAGCTACACCGAGCAGTCCTGGCAGCTGATGGAAGGCTCACCCGACCCCGGCGGCCTGCCCTTCCGCTATCTGTTGAAATCCTTCATCCCGCTGGGCTTTGCCGCCCTGGCCCTGCAGGGCGTCTCGGACTGCCTGCGTGCGCTGCTGGTGCTGTCCGGCAAGCCTGTTACCAGCGACATGGATCGTGAGGTGAGCCCATGAGCCCGAACGAGTGGATCGCGCTGGCCATGATCGGCGGCTTCCTGATCCTGATGCTGATCGGGATTCCGGTGGCGATTTCCCTGGCCGTGGCCGGATTCGTCGCGGGGCTGGCAGGCTTTGGCCCGCTGCTGTTCAGTCTGATGCCGGCCCGACTGTATGGCGTGGTCACCAACTACACCCTGCTGGCGATCCCCTTGTTCGTCTTCATGGGGGTCATGCTAGAGAAATCGCGGGTCGCCGAGGACATGCTCGAGACCATCGGGCGCGCCATGGGCGGCGTCAATGGCGGCATGGGCATCGCGATCATCCTGGTCGGCGTGCTGATGGGCGCCTCCACCGGCATCGTCGGCGCGACGGTGGTCACCGTCGGCATGTTGACGCTGCCGACCCTGCTGCGTCGCGGCTACCACCCGGGCGTGGCCTCGGCCACCATCTGCGCCTCCGGCACCCTGGGGCAGATCATCCCTCCGAGTCTGGTGCTGATCCTGCTCTCGGAAATTCTCGGCGAATCCGTCGGCACCCTGTTTGCCGCCGCCTTCGTGCCGGGGCTGGCCATCGCCGTCATCTATATCGTCTATCTGCTGGTGCTGGGCTGGTGGAAGCCGGGCCTCGTCCCGGCCATCCCGGAAGAGGAGCGCGCCGCTGCCGGTGGCATGAAGGAATTGCTGCGTGATCTGGCGCGTAGCGTGATCCCGCCGCTGATGCTGGTGTTCGCGGTGCTCGGCTCGATTCTGGGTGGCGTGGCCGCTCCCACCGAAGCGGCCTCGATGGGGGCCTTGGGCAGCATGCTGATCGCGCTGCTGGCCCGGCGTCTCAACTTCACCATGCTCAAGGCCTGTCTGCACTCGACCCTGACCATCACCGCCATGGTCTATTTCATCCTGTTGTGCGCGCAGCCCTTCTCGCTGGCCTTCCGCGGCCTTGGCGGCGAGAACATGGTGCATGATCTGTTCAACCTGCTGCCGGGTGGCGAGCTGGGCGCGCTGATCTTCCTGATGGTGATACTGTTCGTGCTCGGCTTTTTCCTCGAGTGGATCGAGATCAGCTATATCGCGCTGCCGATGTTCCTGCCGGTCTTCATCGACTATGGCACCGACATGGTGTGGCTGGGCGTGCTGGTGGCGATGAATCTGCAGATGTCCTTCCTGACGCCGCCCTTTGGCTGGGCGTTGTTCTTCCTCAAGGGCGTCGCTCCCCCCGAAGTCACCACCCGCCATCTGTATCTCGGTGTGCTGCCCTTCGTGGGCCTGCAGGCTGCGGCAGTCGTGCTGCTGTTCTGCTTCCCGGGGCTCGCTACCTGGCTGCCGGAGGCGATCGGTTGGTAAGCCGGCCAGCCATGTACCGGGCGGTTCGGGACACTTGACGAGGGATTCAGCGCAAAGGCCATTGGAAAGGTAATTCAGCAACGCGTAATGTCTTGTGGCCTGCCCACCGGCTCGCCTCCCCTGGAGACAGCACACCCGCCAGCGCTCCAGGGACATGCATCGACTGCCGATGGCGTTCATCGGCAACCTTCATCAGCAATGAACCACCCCGCGCCATACGGGGACGACAAGGAAACACCATGGAACTGTTCTCAGCCTATCCACTGCACTGGATTCTCGGCCTGATCGCCGCACTGATCGTCACCGGCATGATTGCCGGCGTGATGGCCGGCCTGCTGGGGGTCGGCGGCGGCATCGTCATCGTGCCCGTGCTCTTTCACCTCTTCAGCCTGCTGGGCGTCGATGAAGCGGTGCGCATGCACCAGGCCGTCGGCACTTCACTGGCGACCATCATTCCCACCTCGATCATGTCGGCCAGGGCGCATTACGCCAAGGGCAATCTGGACCCGGCGATTCTCAAGCGCCTGCTGCCGGGCGTGATCATCGGCGTCATCATCGGCGGCCTGCTGTCCAACCTGTTCAGCGGTGCGGTACTGATGGGGCTGTTTGCCACCGTGGCCTTCCTGGTCGCGCTCAACATGTTCCGCCGTCAGTCCACCGTGCTGGGCTCTGGCCTGCCGGGCCCGCTGGGCAGCGGCGCACTGGGCACCTTCATCGGTGGCGTCTCGACGCTGATGGGCATCGGCGGCGGCACCCTGAGCGTGCCGACCCTGAGCACCCTGGGCACCCCGATGCACCTGGCCGTCGGCACGGGCGCGGCGCTGGGTCTGGTCATCAGCCTGCCGGGCACCGCCAGCTTCCTGCTCAATGGCATCGGCGAACCGAACCTGCTGCCGGGCTCCATCGGCTACGTCAATCTGCTCGGCTTCGCCGCCATCGTGCCGGCGACCATGCTGTGCGCCCCGATCGGTGCGAAGCTGGCCCACGCGATGGACGCCGCCAAGCTCAAGAAGGTCTTCGCCATCTTCCTGATGTTCACGGCACTGCGCATGTTCTACGACCTGTTCACCGGTAGCTGAGACGCACTGGACGCTCAATAACAACAACGGAATCCTCAGGAGCAAGACGCCATGATTCATACCCGACGTGGTTTTGGCGGCGCCTGCGCCGCGCCCCATCATCTGGCGGCGCAAGCGGGCCGCGATATCCTGCGCGATGGTGGCAACGCCATCGAGGCGATGGTCGCGATGGCAGCAACCATCGCGGTGGTCTACCCCCATATGAACGGCATCGGCGGTGACGGCTTCTGGCTGATCAAGCGCCCGGGACTGGCGCCGCTGGCCATCGATGCCTGTGGCCCGGCGGCAGGGCTTGCCAGCCGCGAGTTCTATGCCGAACACGGCCATGGCTTCGCGGCTGACAGTGAGGGGGCCACTCCTCTGGCCAACGGCAGCAGCATCCCGACCCGCGGGCCGCTGTCGGCATTGACCGTGGCCGGCACCATCGGCGGCTGGCAGGAGGCGCTGGCCTTCTCTGCCGAGACCTCGGCGGATGAGCGCTCGCCCCTGCCGCTCTCGACATTGTTGAGCCATGCCATCCGGCATGCCAATGATGGCGTGGCCGTCAGCGCCAGCCAGAAGGCACTCAGCGAAAAACACCTGGCCGTGCTCTCGCAGCAGCCCGGCTTCGCTGAGCGCTATCTGGGACAGAGCGAGTCAGGTGAGCCGATCGCACTGGAAGAAGGCGCGCGACAGCGTCAGCCGGCGCTGGCCGCAACGCTCTCGCGTCTGGCAGATGCCGGACTCGATGACTTCTATCGTGGTGAACTTGCCACGCGCATGGCACAGGAACTGGAAGCCGCCGGCAGCCCGCTGCGCCTGGCTGACCTAAACGGCTATCGCGCCCAGCGCGTCACGCCGCTGAAGGTTCGCCTGCGTGACAGTGAGGTATACAACCTGCCCGCCCCGACCCAGGGCCTCGCGACGCTGATGATTCTGGGGCTCTACGATGCATTGAGCGCGACGCATGGCATCAGCGAAGCGGACGGCAACACCCCGCGTCACCTGCATGCGCTGATCGAAGCCACCAAGCGCGCCTTCCTGGTACGCGACAGCCTGATTACCTCGCCGGAATGCATCGAGGGGGCGCTCGAGGACAGCCTCGAGGGCAGCATCGCCACGCAACAGGCACAGCTCTCCCCGGAGGCCCTCGCCCGCCAGGCCGAGATGATCGACATGCAGTCCGCGCTGGGCTGGCCACATGAGCCCGCCGAGGGCGACACCATCTGGATGGGCGCGACGGACAGTGACGGCACCACCGTCAGCTTCATCCAGAGCGTCTATTGGGAATTCGGCAGTGGCATGGTGCTGCCCAGCAGCGGCGTGATGTGGCAGAACCGTGGGCTGGCGTTCGACCTGGCGCCGGACAGACTGCGCAGCCTGGCACCGGGCCGCAAGCCCTTCCATACCCTCAATCCATCACTGGCCTGCTTCGATGATGGCCGCGTGATGGCCTTCGGCACCATGGGCGGAGAAGGCCAGCCGCAGACTCAGGCGGCTGTCTTCACGCGCATCGCCCGCCACGGCATGTCATTGCAGGCCGCAATCAGCGCGCCGCGCTGGCTGCTCGGCCGCACCTGGGGCGATGTCAGTACCAGCCTCAAGCTCGAATCGCGCCTCGCGGGTGAGATGGCTCAGACACTCGCGGCCATGGGCCATGAAGTGGAAGTCCTCGATGAGGCCTTCAGCGACACCCTGGGGCACGCCGGTGCCGTGATGCGCCACCCGGATGGGCAGGTCGAGGCGGCCCACGACCCGCGCAGTGATGGTGGCGCGGCACTGACGTGATGCAAACCGGCCAGTGTCATGTCACGAACTGGCCAGCTTCTTGCTTGACTCGATGGGAGATGAAGCCTTTCGTCTGACGACCGCCTCCACCCCGTGCTGAGCATCAATCGCCACACAAGATGACAAGGAGAACTGACCTCTTAGATTTAGACATTCCTTATTCATGAATAATGAAAGATTGAGACACGACCTTCATTTGCCCTCATAACAACGACAGAGCGACTCACCACAATGACAACAGCTGACTTCATGACTCCCCGCCGCCTTGTAGCTGCCATCTCGATCGCCGCCTGTTCACTGGCCTATGGCATTCAGGCCAACGCCGCGGAACACCCGGGAGTGAAGATCTATGCCACCGGCGGCACGATTGCGGGTAGCTCTGCCTCCTCCACGGACACCACCAACTACGAATCCGGCAGCCTGGGGGTGCAAGCGCTGCTGGACGCCGTACCAGAACTGGCCGATGTCGCCGAGGTGACCGGTGAACAGATCGCCAATACCGGCAGCAGCAATATCGATCAGGAAATCCTGCTCAAGCTGTCAAAGGCGATCAATGAAGAGCTCGCGACGGACGCCACCCACGGCGTGGTCATCACCCACGGTACCGACACGCTGGAAGAGACCGGCTTCTTCCTGGATCTCACCGTCGACAGTGACAAGCCGGTGGTAATGGTCGGCGCCATGCGTCCGGCGACTGCCATCAGCGCCGATGGCCCCTTCAACCTGCTGGAGGCGGTCACCCTGGCAGCCGATGAAGGCGCGGAGGGTCGTGGGGCGATGATCGTGCTCAACGACCGCATCGGCTCGGCGTATTACACCACCAAGACCAATGCCATCATGATGGACACCTTCAAGGCGACCGAGCAGGGTTACCTCGGTGCCTTCATCAGCGGCAAGCCGCACTTCTATTACACACCGGCGACACCGACCGACAAGCCTCACTTTGACGTGACATCCCTCGATGGCCTGCCGAAGGTCGATATCATCTACGCCCACCAGGACATGGACCCGGCGCTGTTCACCGCCGCCCTCGACAACGGTGCCAAAGGCATCGTGATCGCCGGCAGCGGCAATGGCTCGATTCCGGAGACCGCCAAGCCGCTGGTCAAGCAGGCCATGGCGGATGGCATCCCGGTCGTGCGCAGCACCCGTACCGGCAATGGTATCGTCAGTGCCAAGGAAGAAGGCATCGGCAGTGGCGCCCTCAATCCTCAGAAGGCGCGCATTCTGCTCTCGCTGGCGCTGACGGAGACCGATGACATGGACAAGGTGCGTGGCTACTTCGAGTGAGCCGGCAGTCACATGACGAAACGTGACTGACTATCAATGCAAAAAGGGACTGCTCAGGCAGTCCCTTTTTGCTGCGACACTCATTTGTCGAGGCGTGGAACGCTATCGCCCCTTCAAGGCGCGTTGCGCTGCGAGGGGCTGCGCGTGAAGGCGCCGGGGCGCTTCTCACCGTCTTCGCTCTCGTGATAACGCCTGGCGGCATTCGCCCACCAGGCAAGTTGTTCGAAGGCGCGCTCGAGATAGCCGCCCCATTCCTGGGCATCCTGATTCTCGGCGTAACCGCCATCTTCATTGAGTACTTCCTGCGCTCGAGGCACGTGAATCATCGCCGAGACCGGCAAGCAGCCCAGCTCCGAAAGGAAGGTGCGCATGTTGACTGCTGCGCGTACCCCGCCCCACTGTCCTGCGGAATAGGTCGCGATCACCGAGGGCTTGTAGGAGTAAAGCGAGCTGCCGAAGTGATTCAGGAGATTGGCCAGCGCCGGACTCATGGAATGGTTGTACTCGGGGCTGACCATCACGTAACCATCCGCCGCTTCGATCTGCTGGGCGAGGTTGAGCAAGACCTGGGGGGCATTGCGCTGCGCATAGGAAAACAGCGGCTTGAAGGGGTCTGCCAGATCGTAATCGAGTGGATCGATCAGCACCGCCTCATGGCCACTTTCCTCGAGCTGTGCGACGCAGCACCTGGCGACCCTTTCCCCAAGACGTGCAGGTGCGGGGGGGGGTGCTGGTACGCACCGACCCCAGAAAGACCAGAATCTTCAGCGCCATTGTTCTCTCCTTGTTGCGAGCCCCATGAAGTGGATTCCTGTGCTCGATATTCACTCTTGCATTGCATCATATCCCGAACTCTGAACACCGATGCACTGCATCGCAAGACACTGCATCGCAAGACACTGCATCAATCTTCATGCTGCGCCTGACGCAGATCATGAATTTGCATTCACAGCCGTGCATGCTCTGCCATTAATTTCCTGCCATGAATTTCTTGCCTGGCGGCTTTACCGCCTTCCCCATTCTTTCCTTGATTGCTGCGCCAGCACCCTTCCAACTCCCGCAGGGGCATGACCTGCTGGCATGAACCATATCACCCTCAGCATCTGCAATTGGCGACTGATACCCCTCTGCGAAGGTGCGTGGCGGAGTCTTTGGTGTTGCGTCAGCAGCCCCGCCATTTCTCATGACAATACCGATCTCGTATCTCATGGGGCCAAGGCCTCAAGGCCACCCACAAGTCAGCCTCAGGCAATGCAGCAAAGCGCACCTTCATCTCTTTTATCCTCATGTTAGCCGCAAATATCGAGATTATCGTGACATGAGGACATCATCCGCCACGCCGGTTTCATTTCGTCGATGCGCTGACAATCATGCTATCTGGGCCATCTTCGCCATAGCCAACTCCGCGTCATGATGCTGCAACAAACATGCACTAAAACTAATTAAGTGTTAGGTTTGCCATCCCAAAAGCATGAGAAAACCAACCAACCTCATGACACGAGGAGACAGAAAGGGAATGCAAGACACTCAGGACGTTGCCGTCATCCAGCAGTTCACCGCTTCTTTCACGCATCAGACCCATCGAGAGACAGTGTCTTTCTTTGGTCGCAATCACCCGCTCTTCCGCCAGGTGCGCACGCTACGTGAAGACCACCACAGCGCCTCGAAGGCCTATCTACAGAAGCACCGTGATCACGATGATGTGATCGACAGCAACAGCCAGCATATCTGCCTGATGGACACCCAGCACGACACCCTACTGGGCAGCATTCGCGTCACCCCCGGGAGTCTCGAGTCGCGCACGCTCTTCGATGACAGCGATGCGGTGTCCATCCCGGAGGGCGCCATCTATGAGTTCAGCCGGCTGGTGATGGCCCCGGCGGCCAAGCGATTTGCCCATGGCAATCTGCTGATGGCTGCTGCGGCACGTCATGTAAGATCCCGAAAAGGCGATGGCATCCTGGCCTTGTGCAAACGCGCCAACATGAAGATCTTCAAGCGTTTCGGCCTGGCACCACTGCACGATGCCACGCTCAGGACTGACAAGAACCTGGGAGACCTCTACATGGTGTATGCCAGCATGGAGACCATCATGCATACGGCGAAACAGCGCTATTCCTCGCCCGAGCAAGCGCCACAGCCAGCGGAACTCTCACCAGACGCTACCTCGCTCTCGCCGGGCCCGGGCCTCGCAAGCCAGCCGCTCTGAACGTAGAACGCTCACCAGCACCGCGTCGCCCGCCAGTCTGTGCGCTGACAGCTCGCGTCTGATCTTGCGCACAATACCCGGGGCCAAGCCGCCTTCCCCCTGATTTGCCATCCCCCTCTTGCAGTCGCTGAGGCTTTGCATCACTATTGAATGATAATGATTATCATAATAATGTAGATTTGCTTAGGACGACGATATCCGGTCACGGGAGGGCCTCATGGACGAATGGAAGCGTGAAACACAGGCAGGCAATGTGATGTTCGAACAGGGCGACTACACCATGGCAGAGCAGCACTATCTCAGCGCCTGCCATTTTGCCGACATCTTTCTGATGCCCTGTGCAGACCCGGATGGCGGCGTCGCGGCACTGGTCGTGAGTTACCAGAATCTGGCGGAGCTTTACCGCGCCCAAGGCCAACACCCGCAAGCGATGCGCTCCCTGCAGGCTGCCCATGCGCGCCTCTCCCATGCGCTCTCCGCCCCGGGTCTGTGCCATGCCCATCAACAGGCCTTGCTGCGCGGCAGCGGCCAGGTACGCATGGAGATCATGAACACCGTGCAATGGCTCGGCGTTACCACGCGACGGACTCACCAGGCGAACCCCGCGGGACACTCCACGACGCGGGTCCATCACTGACTCTCACCCCCACAGGAGATACGGCATGAAGAAAATCCTTACCGCGAGCGGACTGCTGTTGCTGACCGCCGCCAATACGGCCCTGGCCCACCCGGGACATGACCACAGTGACTGGAGCAGCCCGCTCGTTCACACCCTGTTCTATGGCGCCATCGCAGCCGTCATCGGTACCGCGTTCTTCGTCATTCGTCAGTCGCGTCACAAGCGCCAGAACACTCAGCAAAAGGAGGATTGAGCATGATTCACGCCCTGCTTCGCGGCATTGACCGCCTGGTATCAGTCCCTGCGGCTTCCGCGCACTGTGATATTCCCTGCAAGATCTACGACCCGTCTGCTGCGCAGATCGCCGCACTCAGCGTGATTCGCTTCATGGACCTCATCAATGAGCTGGGCCAGAAGGACAGCCTGACGCTGGCAGACCAGGCCTTGTCGGCGCGCCTGGTGGAGCAGAAGGAAAGCCACGCCGAGAAAGCCAAGCATGAGATTCGCATCATCTGGGGCGATTACATCAAGCAACCGCAGCGTGATGCCTATCCCAACATCGATGCGCTGGTCCACAGCATCATGTTGGCTGGTTCTGCCTGCAAACAAGGCATCGAGCGCGACAAGGGAGAGAAGCTGCTGACGCTCATCAACGAGTTCGCCGCGGCGTTCTGGGATACCAAGGGTGTCACGACCTTTACCGCGACCTGCCCGTATCCGCCGTCTGAAACTGTCGTCTATCCGAAGCTGGATTGAGGCAACGACATGACGTGCCAAAGAACTGATGAAGAGTGAATTGATCAAGAGTGAACGGATGCCCATCGGACTCTATCGCGTCAATGGACTCAGCATGTCTCCCGGCCTTGCGCCGGGAGATTATGTCGTGACGCTGAAACGCTGGAAGTCGCGCTATCGCATCGGCGATATCGTGGTGGCACAGCCCCCCCACTTCGGCCGCATCATCAAGCGTATCCGCGCGATACAACCAGACGGCATGCTATGGCTGGAAGGCACCCATCCTGACAGTACCTCGACTGAAAAGATGGGCTTGCTGATGCGCGAGTGGATCCAGGGGCGGGTAATTCGATCCATTTCTCAAAGCACTGTGTGAGACTTTACACGCCACCCTGTAAGACTTCCCCAGCCCGAGTCATGTCTCTGCAGTGGCGCCCCTTCTCTGTCATCCCCCTCACACCACCTTCATCAGCCTCAACGCGTCATGGATCGCCGCATGGGTATTGCGGGTCGCGACGGCGTCGCCGATGCGATAGAGCTGGAAGCTGCCCTCTGCTGCGCGCTCGGTGTGTTCCGGGCTCGGGCCGTCCACCGGTTGGGCGAGGCCTGCGATCAGGGCGTCGTAGTCCACTGCCCCGCCATTGCGTGAGTGAGGCTTGAGTTCGAAGTAGAGATCTTCCATCGGGCGGGCACCGTAGTTGACCACTACCTGATCGACGAGGCGCTGATCCGCGTAGGCACCGGTGCCCTTGCCTTGTGCCACGGCGTCATCCAGATAATCACTGCCGATATGAGCGATCAGCTGGCCATCCTCACTGCGCGTGACACTGCCGAGGCGATAGGTCGGCGTGAAGGTGACGGCGAGACGTTGCAGGCTGCGCATGTAGGGCACCAGGTTCATGGCCATGATTTCCGGCGCGAAGGTGCGGTCTGGCGTCATCATCTCGAGCCTGGCACCGGAGTTGGCGATCATCTCGGCGGCCTGTAGCGCAGCGTGGTCTCCCGCATCATCGAACAGCAGCACGTTGCGGCCAGGCGTGACATGGCCCGAGAGCATGTCCCAGCTGGAGACGACCAGCTCACTGCCGACCTGCGGCATGTCTTCCTCGGGATAGCCACCGGTGGCCACGATGACGACATCGGGTTGCTCCGCCAGCACATCCTCGGCCTCGGCGAAGACGTTGTAGCGCATCTCGACGCCGAGCGCCTCACAGCGACTGATGCGCCAATCGATGATGCCGATCATCTCGCGTCGCCGCTCGCTCTGGGCGGTGAGGCGAATCTGGCCACCCGGCTGGTCCGCCGCTTCCAGCACCACCACCTGATGCCCGCGCTCACCGGCGACGCGTGCGGCCTCGAGGCCTGCCGGGCCCGCGCCGATGATCACGACCTTCCTGGTGACCTCGGCAGGCGTGATGTCATGCGGTTGCTCCAGCTCCCGCCCGGTCGCAGCGTTATGGATACAGTAGGCGGAGCCGCCCTGATAGATGCGATCCAGACAATAGTTGGCCCCGACACAGGGGCGGATGGTCTCCTCCTGCCCGGCCATCAGCTTGCGCACGATGTGCGGGTCCGCCATGTGGGCGCGCGTCATACCGACCATGTCGACCTTGCCAGTGGCGATGGCGTGACGCGCGGTGGCGATGTCCTGAATCTTGGCACCGTGGAAGGTCGGAAAATCCATCGCCTCGCGAATCTGTCCGGCGAAGTCGAGATGCGGCGCACTGGCCATGCCCTGGATCGGGATGACATCGGTGAGGCCCGCATCGGTATCGATATGGCCGCGCACCACATTGAGAAAATCGACCTGACCGCTATCGCGCAGCAGACGCGAGACTTCCAGGCCATCGCTGGCATCCAGCCCGCCACTCAGACACTCATCTCCCGTGTAGCGCACGCCGACGATGAACTCGTTGCCCACCCGTGCGCGAATGGCGCTCAACACTTCCATGGTGAAGCGCAGTCGATTCTCGAGACTGCCGCCATAAGGGCCCTCAAGGGTATTGGTGAGCGGCGACCAGAACTGGTCCATCAGATGGCCATAGGCCTGCAGTTCGATACCGTCGAGACCGGCTGCCTGCATGCGCTCGGCGGCGTCGGCGTAGTCCTGGATCAGTCGTGCGATATCCCAGTCCTCGACCCGCTTGGGGAAGGCGCGGTGCGCCGCCTCACGACGATGGGATGCCGAAACCGCCGGCAGCCAGTCGGCCTTGTCCCAGCGCGTACGGCGCCCCAGATGGGTGAGCTGGATCATCACCGCGGTGCCGTGCTCGTGACAGGCATCGGTCAGCTCGCTGAGCCACGGCACCACCTCATCGCGATACGCCAGGATGTTGTTGAACACCGGCGGGCTGTCCTTGGAGACCGAGGCAGAGCCCGCCGTCATGGTCAGGGCGATGCCGGCGCGCGCACGCTCCTCGTGATAGGCGCGGTAACGCGCCTTGGGCATGCCATCTTCCGGATAGGCAGGCTCGTGGGAGGTCATCATCAAGCGATTCTTGAGGGTCAGATGCTTGAGCGTGAACGGCGTGAGCAGCGGGTCCTGAGCCATGTGGCCTCCTGATGAGCAGACAGCGAGAACAAGGGTGTCTTTATTGAGTACACCTGTGTACATACGCTGACTATAGTCCTAGGCTTCAGACCATGCGTCGCCGGACACGCCGTTCTCGCCCGCCTGACGCAGCCAGACTCGTCGCTGTCGCAAACAGCATGCTCTTGGCGTCATCACACGATTTACCTCACATCAGCCCCACCATCCCCCGCCTTTCAGGAGACCGCCGATGCCAGAGTCCCCATGCGTCCCCCCGGCAAGTGACGGCGCCCAGGCTGCCGGGCGCGGCAAGGCCGAGGACTGGCTGGAAGCCGCCTATCAGCAGCTGTTGCTGGGCGGCGTGGATTCGGTGCGCGTCCTGACATTGGCCAAGATATTGGGTCTCTCACGCACCAGCTTCTACTGGAGCTTCAGGGACCGCGACGCCCTGCTCACCGCGCTGCTCGCGCGCTGGGATGCTCACAATACCGCCGGCCTGATCGGTCGCTGCGAGCAATATGCCGCCACGGTGGTGGAAGCCATGCTCAATGTCTTCGACTGCTGGCTGGATGCGTCACTGTTCGATTCACGCTTCGAGCTGGCGATCCGCAACTGGGCCTCTCAGAACGCGGAGGTCGCCGCTGCCGTCGCCCGCGCCGATCAGGCACGCATTCAAGCGCTGACCAGCATGCTGATGCGCTACGGCCAGCCCGAGCAACTCGCCAACGTGCGGGCACGCACCACCTACCTGACCCAGATCGGCTATCTGTCGATGCGCACTCAGGAAAGCGTCAGCGAGCGCATCAGCCGCGTCGCCGAGTATGTCGAGGTCTTCGTCGGCGAGCGCTGCGAGCCTCAGGAGCTGGCACGCTTCGCGGCGCGACACCCGGCCTGAAAGGACAAAGCCCTTACCGACGGCAGTCAGCAAGGGCTTGGCAGAAACATCAACGGCTAGCTGTCACGTTCACTGGCGCTCGATCAAGACCTGATCACAGGGTCGCGCGGCTCAGAAGGCTTCCCACTCCTCCTCTTCGCGACGCCGGGATCCGCGCGAGGCGCTTGCCGGCGGCGTGAAGGCAGACTGCTCGCCATCCGCCATCGGCTGAGTGTTCATGTGCGACATGGACTGATGCGACACGGACTGGCGTGGCATGGCGTGTGTTGTCATGGTCTGTCCAACCGTCACCTTGAAGCCGGCCATCAGCTGCTCCAGTGCCTGGGCCTGGGCACTCATGCTGCGCGCCGCGCCACTGACCTGATTGACCAGGGTGGTGTTCTGCTGCGTCATCGCATCCAGCTCGCTGACCGCGGTATTCACCTGGCCGACGCCGGCACTCTGCTCACGCGCGCCGGCGCTGATCTCGGCGATCATGTCGTTGACGCGCTCGACGCTAGAGAGAATTTCGGCCATCGCCTGACTGGCGTCCTTCACCTGCGCCACGCCTTGCTGAGTGTGCGAGATCGACTCGTCGATCAGGCCGCGAATCTCGCGGGATGCATCACTGGAGCGCGTCGCCAGGGTGCGCACTTCCTGCGCAACCACCGCAAAGCCACGCCCATGTTCACCGGCCCGCGCCGCTTCCACCGAGGCATTGAGCGCCAGGATGTTGGTCTGGAAGGCGATGCCGTCGATCAGACTGATGATCTCGTTGATGCGCTCGGCGGAGCGATTGATGTCTTCCATGCTCGCCTGCGCCTTGCGCATGTCGTCATTGCCGCGGCGTGCCTGCTCGGAGGTCGAATTGACCAGCTGGCTGGCCTGCTGGGCGGAATCGGCACTGTGCTGCACGGTGGTGGTGATCTCCTCCATCGAGGCCGAGGTTTCCTGCAGACTGGAAGCGGACTGCTCGGTGCGCGCCGAAAGCTCCTCGTTGCCCTGGGCAATCTCGCCGGCGGCCTGATTGACGGCGCCCGTGGTGCCCCGCACCTGACCGACCACTCTGCTCAAGTCCTCGCCGACGCTGTTCATGGCCGCGGTCAGCTTGCCGATCTCATCCTGACGCTGACTGGTGATGCGCTGGGACAGATCGCCTCGCGCCAGCGCCTGAGCCAGTGACACCAGCGCATCCAGCGGACGACTGATCAGACGACGCTCGAGGAAGTAGAGGATGCCGGCCACAGCCAGCGCCAACAGCAGTGCCAGCCCGAAGACCTGATTGCGGGCCTGCGTGATGCCCGCCGTCACTGCCTGCTTGTCGATCGTGGTCGCCACCACCCAGTCCCAGGCGGGATAGTGCTGGAAGCTGGTGATACGGTCACTGTCTTCACCCGCCAGGCGGTAATCGATCTGACCGCTGTCGGCGGCGAAGAGCGGCGCGAAGGCCGGCTCGCCCTGCGCATTCTTGAAGTCCATCAGCGAGCGGCCCTGCCACTGACCCGTCGTCAGCACCTTGCCCTGCTGGCCCGGCGCCGTGCTCGCCACCAGACTGAAGTCCTTCTCATGCAACTGGATATTGGTGATGGTGGCATACAGCTCATCGATCTGCTCGCCGACATCCACCCCGATGAACGAGGCCCCGATGAGGTTGTCATTGAAGTCGGTGATCGGGCGATAGCGCGTCATGTAGTGACGGCCTGCCAGATAGAGCATGCCGGTATAGGGCTGGCCGGCATTCAGCGCATCCTTGACCCCACCACTCAGCGTCAGCCCGAGCAGGCTTGAGCCATCATCGGTCTTGAGAGTGGTGGCAATGCGCACAAAATCCTCACCATCGCGCACGAAGAAGCTGACCGGCGCACCGGTGCGATTTGCGAAATCGGCCAGATAACCGGATTGATTGTTGAGCATGAAGCCGGCATTGAGCAGCGCCGGCGCATCGCGCTCGCCGATCGGCAGACGTCGGTCCTCGATCAGCGTGAAGTTGTCAGGAATGGTCGCCAGGAAGGCATTGAGCATGCGCGTCACGCTGGATTGCATGGTGGTGTCGAACAGTTCGATGGTGTTGGTGATCTGTTGCTGCTGCTGAGCGAGAGCGCGTTCGGTGCCCTCTTCTACCTGCATCTTGCTAGCCGTCGAGAACACCAGGCCCAGCGCCGTGAAGGCCGCCATCATCAACAGCAATACCAGCAAGGCGAGCTTGCTGCCGACACTGGCGCGGGCCAGACGCTTTTTTATTGTCATCACTACGCGATACCCCGATCCATGAGAGAAGTATCACGTCTATCGGCCACCGGACTCAGAACTGTAGCGTTGCTGGTGACGAGTGGATTCTAAAAGTGGCCCTGACGCGAGTGGGTTCTGACCAGCGGCGCCCTTGGAGCGTCGCTGGTCAGTACGCCCCCATTCATGACTCTCTCGGCCATTGCCCCTCAGCGTGTCGCCTGCCACCAGTCATCCAGCAGCTGGCGTTCGGCATCAGTCATCTGGGTCATGTTGGCCAGCGGCATGCTCTTGTCGACCACCGTGCGCTGGTGGATACGCATGGCCTGGCGCTGGATGTCATCCCAGCCATTGAAGGCCACGCCGGCTGCCGGAGCCGTCAAGCCGATCAAGTTCGGCGTATCACTGTGACAGCCGGCGCAGCGTTGCTCGACGATATGTCTGACCTTGTCTCGCAAGGCCTGATTCTCCCCCGGAGCCTCATTGTCAGCGCCGCTGCTGGCCGCAACGGATGCTGAAGGCGCGCTTGTCTCGACAGTCGAAGTCGCCGTCTGTGAGCGCGGCGCGCAGAGCAGGATCACGCCGATCAGCGCCAACACTGCCCCCGCGGGCACCCACAGGCGCTTGACGCCCTTGTGGTGATCCACCGTGGCGATGCGGATCAGACCGCCCGTCACCAGCAACAGCAGAATGACGCCGAGGCGATAGTCATTGGCATACAGCAGCGGATAGTGGTTGCTGATCATCATCAGCACCGCAGGCAGCGTGATGAAGGTGTTGTGCACCGAACGCTGCTTTGCGCGCTGGCCGTGGATCGGGTCCGGCGTTTCCCCACGCTGGGCAGCAGCCAGCAGGGCCTTCTGACCCGGGATGATCACATTGAAGACGTTGCCCGCCATGATGCTGCCCATCAGCGCGCCCATCAGCAGGAAGGCGGCACGCCCCGAGAACAGTTCGGTCGCCACCCACGCCGCCAGCGTCAGCCACACACCGACCGCGACGAACAGCGCCCCGGCATGGCGCTTGAAGGGGCTGCGACACAGCGCCTCGTAGCCCAGCCAGCCGCCGACGAGCACGCCCAGAGCGCTGCACACGGCCAGAGTGCCGCTCATCTCGAACACGCGCGGGTCGATCAGGTAGGCGTGAGGCTGCAGCAGGTAGATCAGCGTGAAAAGTCCCATCCCGGACAACCAGGTGACATAGGCCTCCCACTTGAACCAGTGGATCTCGCTGGGCAGCGTTTCGCTGACCCCATCGTGGCGAAACAGATGATAGAGACCGCCACCATGCACCGCCCAAAGCTCGCCGCCGGGGCGGCCATCCACCGCATGAGTGGCCGGCTTTCGCCGATTGTCGAGCCAGATGAAGAAGAACGATGCGCCGATCCAGGCGATCCCCGCCATGACATGCAGCCAGCGGGTCAGCAGCATCGCCCAATCGAGAAGATATGCGCTCATGCCGGCTCCTTAGCTGCCGCGGTAGACACTGTAGGCCCACGGAGTGACCAGCAGCGGAATGTGATAATGGCCACTGGCCTCGAGGGTGAACTCGACCGGCACGCGGCCGAGCATGCCCTTGCCCACCGCGCGGCTGGCAAAGTAATCCCCGACCTGAAACGTCAGACGATAGACGCCGGAGAGATCAGCGGAAGCCTCGGTTTCCTCAAGCAGCGGCGCATCGAGACGCCCATCGGCATTGGTCGTGGCCTGCGCGATCTCGTGAAAGTGACCCTGCGCATCCTGGCGCTCCAGGGTGATATGCACACCGCTGGCAGCGATGCCTTCGGCCTGATTGAGCACATGCGTCGTCAGTCTGGGCATGGCGATTTCCTGTTCTTGTGTGAATGTGGCGGGTACGACTCGAATCTGGGCAGATGGAAGCTGTACGAATGAAGACTGTGTTCTGTTTTCTGGCCAGGCCTGCTCTGGCCTGCCGTCAGCGGTTGGTGGTATTGCACCCGATGAGTGCATTGCTGCATTCTGACCGATCGGTCAAGGTGCAGGCCGTATCGCCCCAGGACAGACGCCGCTCGGCGCCGTCAGGCAGGTCAGTGGCGATACAGCCTTGTCGTCAACCGCTGGCATGGCGATGCAGCGCGTGACACAGCGTTGGTCAGACGCGTTGCCAGCGACGGCATGCGCCTTGCAAGCTGATGATTCCGTGAGCTTTTCAAACCTATCCCCTCTCTGGAGCAAGGCGCATGCCAATCGAGACCCCGATGCACTATCTGGTGATGCTGGACACGCTCAACGCCCTGCCACCCGAGGCGCTGGCACGACGCTTGAGTGGTCTCTATGAGCACTCGGACTGGGTGGTGGAACGCGCCGCGGCAGAGCGCCCGTTCGCGAGCATGGAAGTCCTGCTGACGGCGTGTGCCAATGCGGTACGCCAGGCCAGTGATGCCGAGCGCCACCAATTGATTCTGGCCCATCCTGAGTTGGCTGCCGGCAAGCTGGAGAGCCTGACGCCCGCCTCGCAGGGCGAGCAGCGTGGCGCAGGGCTCGATCAGCTCGATGACGCCACCCGTGAACGCTTCCTGACGGCCAATGCCGACTACCAGGCCCGCCACGGCATTCCGTTCATCATCTGCGTCAAGGGCCACAGCGCCACCAGCATTCTCGAGGAACTGGAGCGCCGTCTGCCGCAATCCACCGAGGCGGAGTACCAGGAGGCATTGGCCCAGATAAATGCGATCGCCGCAGTGCGCCTGCCGGGGCTGCTCGAGGCCAGTTAGACACGAGCGCCCCTGCGGCCGCCGAGGCGTGCTGTCTTACGCGTGCTGTCCTACACGTACCTGACGGCCACGGCCTCGATACTGGCGATCAGGGCCGCCAGGGCCTTGGCGACATCGTCTTCGGTCACCGCCTCCAGCGGGTGGTGGCTGATACCGCGCTCACAGCGCAGGAACAGCATGCCCACCGGACACAGATGACTGACCGCCATGGCGTCATGCCCGGCACCACTCGGCAGCCGGAATGGCGCCTGACCAGTGGCGGCGATACCGGCATCGATGGCCTGCATCAATCCCTCGTCACAGGCCACGGCATCGGCCGCATGCGTCTGCTCGCAGTGGAAGGTGAGGCCCCGTCGCGCTGCGATTCGATGTGCCTCATTCAAGAGTTCATCCAGCGCACGATCCCGCTGCGCATCGTCCAGCGCGCGGATATCCAGACTCAGTGCCGCACCCCCGGGGATGACATTCACCGCCCCGGGACGCAGCTCGCAACAGCCCACGGTCGCGACCAGCGAGTGGTCCGCCATGTCAGCGCGCTTGCCCGCCTGGACATCACGCGCCAGCGATTCCACCGCCAGTGTCCACTCCGCCGCCGCACACAGCGCATCCTGACGCAGTGCCATCGGGGTGGTGCCGGCATGTCCCGCCTGGCCGACGAAGTTGACCGCGAAGCGTCGTGCGCCGGCGATACCGGTCACGGTACCCAGCGCCAGATTCTCGGCTTCCAGCACCGGGCCCTGCTCGATGTGTACTTCCAGATAGCCCAGCGGCGGATTCGCCTGCAGGCTGGCCCTGGCGGCCGTCTGCCCGGAAAGCCCGAAGCGTTCGAGTGCATCCCCCAAGGAGATGCCGTCCTCATCCTTCACCCGCTCCCAGTCCGACTGCCAGCGTCCGGCGATGGCATGGCTGCCGAGCAGGGTCGCACCGAAGCGGGTGCCCTCTTCATCGCCGAAACCGACCACTTCCAGCGCGAAGGGCAAGCTTTGCTCGCCGGCATCGGCGCGCTGCCTGAAATGCGTCAAGGCGGCCACCCCGAGCAGAACACCAAGAATGCCGTCATAACGGCCGGCGTCCGGCACACTGTCCAGATGCGAGCCGATCACCAGTCGCGGCACGCCGGCTTCGCTGTCAGCGGCAGCGGTGAGAGCGGGTGGACACCAGCGGCCCCAGAGATTGCCGGCGCCATCCTGCCAGCTGCGCAGACCGGCAGCCTTGAGCCAGCCAGCCGTGGTGGCGTTGGCGGCGGCGTGTTCCGGCGTCAGATAGCGTCGGTCGATCCCGCTGTCGCTGCGTGAGATCGCCGCCAGGGTGTCGCAGGCGGCCAGCACATCGGCGGCCGTTTCCAGCGGCGCGGTGGCGTCCGGGGGTATGGATCCGGCATCGCTCATGACTGGCCTCCCGTGCTGGGATCGGCGTGGCCATTGGCCGCCTGATCCTGATGCTCCTGATAGAAGTCCAGCGCGGCACCGACGCCACCGCCGGCCACAGTCTTGACGCCACCCCGGCGCAGGGTCTGCTCCAGCGCCGCCAGCGTGGTCAGCACGGTATCGCGACGCGCGTTGTAGCCCATCACGCCGAGACGCCAGACCTTGCCATGCAGCGGACCGAAGCTGGTGCCGATCTCGATGCCGAAGTCCTCCAGCATGCTGCGGCGCAGGCCATCACCATCCAGGCCGTCGGGAATCATCACCGCGCTGACGTTGTTCATGCGGTGGGCCTGGTCGCCGAACAGCGCAAGCCCCAACCCCTTCAAGCCTTCGACCATCGCCTGGCCATGCAGTGCATGGCGCGCGATGGCGTTGTCCATGCCCTCATTGACCAGCAGGCGCGCACACTCACGTGCGCCATACAGCATGCTGGTGGCTTCGGTGTGGTGATTGAGGCGCAGCTCTCCCCAGTAATCGAGCACCATGGAGAGATCGAAATAGTTGGAGCGGATGCGCGCGCCCGGCTCCGCCAGACGATCACTGCCGCTGCTGATGCCCGCCTCGACATGCCGCCGGGCATGCACCACCTCCACCGCACGCGGCGATAGCGTCAACGGCGAGCTGCCTGACGGCCCCGCCAGACACTTCTGCAAGCCTGCGGTGACGGCGTCCAGCCCCCACTCATCGGTCTTGAGCGGATTGCCCGCCAATGACGCCGTGGCATCGCTGTAGAACAGCACGCCTTCGCGGCGACAGATGGCGCCGATGTCTTCCAGCGGCTGGCACATGGTGGTCGAGGTATCGCCCTGCACCAGCGCCAGCACACTGGGCTTGACCTCGCGAATGGCGGCTTCGATCTGCTCCGGTCGGAACACCTGGCCCCACTCGCATTCCAGCGTATGCACCTCGGCACCACAGCGCTCGGCGATCTCGCGCAGCAGATGACCGAAGCGGCCGAAGATCGGCACCAGCACACGCTCCCCCGGCTGGATCAACGAGACCAGCACCGCCTCGATACCGGCACGCGAGGTGCCATCGATCAACAGGGTGGCATCATTGGTGGTCTCGAAGACGCCGCGATAGAGCTGCATCGTCTCGTTCATGTAGTGCGTCATCGCCGGGTCGTACTGGCCGATCAAGGGAGCGGAAAGCGCTCGCAATACACGCGGGTCCGCATTGATCGGACCGGGGCCCATCAGCAGGCGCTGGGGAGGATGAATCTGGTCAAAGGTCGGGCTCACGGTCGCTCCTCGTGCAGCAGGGCATGGAATGCGGGAAGACTCGCCAACTCGCCGAGCCTCATGCCCAGACTACTGCAACAAGTGCGCCATAATTCCAGAAATGAAACAAATGTTGAATTGCTGGTGTATTCGACGGGCGCCGCCCCCCTGTCATGGCGTGGGCATCGAGTGGCAAAAGGCTCTCTGATAACCGAGTGACAGAAAGGTAGCCCGTAAAAGACAGCATGCCCGCAAGATAACGCTATAATCTTGCTAACCACACTGACCGGTGTCGCTCTGACAGTGCATGCCTTGCCTGCCAGGCACCATGACGGGGCATGAATGAGCTGAATCGACGCTTTCATTACCTCTTTCATGCGCCGGCGCTCACTGCCCGAGGCTGAACTCGCCACATGAGTCTGTTATACAAGGAGGCATCGGATGAGTGTGGGTTGCCTCATCCGACCTGATCATCGCTGCCGGAGAGCCACATGACGCTGGAACAACGCCTGGAACGAGCAACGGAACTGGCCAGACAGGCTGGTGAACGCATGGTGCAAGCGCGCGAGGAACAGGGTTTCGCGCACCATTACAAGAAAGGCGATGAGCTGGTCACCGACATCGACGTGGCGATCGATACCTTCCTGGCGGAAGCGCTTGAAGCCGAATTTCCCGAGGATGCGCGCCTTACCGAAGAGCTGTCGCCTGAGCGGGATGTGATCGGTACCAAGGGCGGCCTGTGGGTGATCGACCCCATCGACGGTACCGTCAATTTTGCCCATGGCCTGCGCCATGTCGCCGTGTCCATCGCCTGGTGCGAGCGCGGCAAGATCCAGATGGGGGTCGTGCATGCACCCTTCCTCGGTGAGACCTTCACCGCCATCCGCGGCAAGGGAGCCTGGCTCAACGGCGAGAGCATCTCGGTCAGCGAGACCGATGAGATGAGTCGCGCGCTGGTCGCGACCGGCTTCCCCTACAACCGTGACAGCCGTCCGCCGCTGCTCAAGCGCCTTTCGGCCATGCTGCTGGTCTGTCAGGATGTGCGCCGCAACGGCAGTGCCGCGCTGGATCTCTGTGATGTGGCGTGCGGCCGTCTGGACGCCTATTACGAAAGCGTCTCCCCCTGGGACTTTGCGGCAGGCCTTCTGATCGCGCGTGAAGCCGGCGCACGCACGGGGCACCTGTATCGCTGCCCGGACGGCATTCCCGATGAGCTTTATGGCGAGAATATCGTGGTGGCCTCACCGGCCTTGCATGCCCCGCTCAAGCGCCTGCTGGAAGAGGCCGATGCCAGTTCAGGGCTGCCGGGGCTGTAGTGAAGAACTCAAATACAGGACTGTAGTGACGCGGCTGTGATGACCTGACTTTCATGACCTGACTTTCATGACCTGACTGCCGCTGCAATACGCAAGAGCCCCGCCAATTGGCGGGGCTCTGAGTTTCTGGCTGGCACTCGGCCTCAATCGCCCAGGTTACCGCCCTTCTTCTTGCCCTTGGCAGCCGACTTGCTGGTCGCCTTGCTGCTGTCTTTGCTGGCATCTTTGCTGGCAGAGTCCTTGCTCGCCGGCTTCTTGTCAGCACTGGGCGCTTTCTTGCTTGAAGCTGCCTTGCCGGCAGGCTTGGCCGCGGGTTTGCTTGAAGCTTCCTTGCTGGCGGGCTTGGCCACGGACTTGCTGGCCGCCTCCCCTTTGGCGCTGGCCTTGCCGGTAGCAGCACCTTGAGGCGCGGTGACGGTTGATTCAGCCTCAGCGGCCTTGGCGGCGGCTGGCGCTGACGCCACCGTCGGCTCCTTGAGCAGGCTCAGCCGTTGGCCGATTTCCTGCCACAGGCTGCGATAGCTGACCGCCGGTGAGCTGTTGCGCGAGAAAGTCCCGATGGGCTTGCGCTCGATCCCCATGCGCTCGACCACGCTGGAATACGGGATAAAGCCACTGAGCTGCAGCGGATAATCCTGCTTGAGCGATTCCATCACATCCTTGTGCAATGTCTTGCGGCGATCCACCAGAGTGAAGAACGGCCAGACGGGCACATCGAGATCGATCTCGGCCAGATAGGCGTTCAATTGCTCCAGGGTACGCAGCGACAGAACCGTGGGAATGATCGGCACCAGCAGGGTATCGGCAGAGGCGAAGACCTGCTCGGAAAGACTGGAAATGCTCGGCGGGCAATCGAGGATGACGAGGTCGTAGTCATCGCGTACCGGCTTGAGGACCTTGCGCAGTCGGGTGCGCTTCTCTTCCTCGAGAATGTGGTCGAGATTGCGGTAGGAGAATTCCGCCGGCAGGACATCCAGGTTCTGATAATCAGTGGAACGGATCACGCGGGACATGTCCTGCTTGCCGCTGATCAGCTTCTCGACCCCACCCTTGAGCTTGGGCTTGGTACGCACGTAGAAGGTCGCAGCGGCCTGCGGATCAAGATCCCACAGCAACACACGCAGGCCACTGTTGGCGGCACAATGCGCCAGATTGATGGCAGAAGCAGTCTTGCCCACGCCCCCTTTGATGCTGTACACCGCAGCGATTTTCATGGCTCCCTCCCGTCATTCCAGTTTGTGCAACGTTAGCACAATCCGGCGCCATGTCCCTGACTGACAACGGCGAAACGGGAGAAAATGATATGACAGTTTTATGTCAGACAGGCTCTCGCTCATCGACCAAGCCGCGTTTGAGCAACTGGTTCGTGAGGCGATTGAGCAACAATCCGTACATCGGCAGGAACAGCAATATCGAGATGGCCAGCTTGATCGCGTAATCCACCCAGGCGATCTCGACCCAGTGAGCCGCCATGAAAGCATCGGGCCCATTGCGGAACGCCACCGAGAAGAAGGCAAAGGTGTCAGCGAGATTGCCGAACAATGTCGACGCCAACGGCGCGATCCACCAGTGGGCATTGCGACGCAGACGATCGAACACCTGGATGTCGAGCAACTGACCGATCACGTAGGCAATGAAGCTTGCCAGCGCGATACGGGCCACGAACAGATTGAAGTCAGCCAGTGCCTCTACCCCGGCAAAGCTGCCCGCCTGAAACATCACCGACACCATGTAGCTGACCAACAGCGCCGGCAGCATGACCAGCGCAATGATGCGCCGCGCCTGATACTTGCCGAACAGACGCACGGTCAGATCCGTTGCCAGGAAGATGAACGGGAAACTGAAGGCGCCCCAGGTGGTATGGAAGCCGAACAGGGTCATCGGCAACTGCACCAGGTAATTGCTGGCGGTGATGATGAGGATGTGAAACAGGGCCAGGGCGACGAGTGCGCGCTGCGTCTGGGCAGACGAGAGGAGTAGCATTGCAGGTCCTTTTTGGATCAAAGCCGTCGTCCAGGGGTGAGGGAACCCTGTCACGAGCGTGTTGAGGTTTGCGTCGTCGATTCTGACATCAGCTGCCATGGCCTGACATCGGCCTTGACGCCTTGTCGCAGCGATTGAGCGTTGCAGGCATGCGTCAGCCGACATGCTTCACTGACAACCGCCGCGAGGCTTGCATATCGCCAGAACGCAAAATGGCCGCGCATCGTATCACGATGCGCGGCCATTGACAGGTACCTGCGGGGAAAATCTGGCCAGATGGTCAGGCCGTCAGTCTCCCCCGGCGCCCCTTACGTTGCAAAGACAGCGATGCAATGAAATCCATGCAATGAAAGCGAGTGTCAGAGTCACTTCTTCCAGATGCTGGCATCGACCTTGCCCTTCAGCTCCGGGAACTGCTCCGGATCAAAGGTCGGCTCCTTGCCGGCCTTATGCTGACGGTCGTAATCCTTGAAGATACGGAAGGCCAACGGCGACAGCAGCAGGATGGCGATCAGGTTGATCAAGGCCATCGCGCCCATCGACAGATCAGCGAAGTTCCAGATGTTCTTCAGGCTGGCGACAGCACCGAGCATGACCATGCCGAGCACGGCGAAGCGATAGACCATGATGACGGCCTTGGCGTTCTTCTTGCCGGCGATGTACTCGATATTGGACTCGCCATAGGAGTAGTTCGCCACCAGAGAGGTGAAGGCGAACAGCAGAATGGCGATCGCCACGAAGCCGCCACCCCAGCTACCGACCTGTGAGGACAGCGCCGCCTGGGTGATCTGAATGCCGTCATTGCCGCCATCGTTGCCCAGGGTGCCGCTCATGATGATGATGGCCGCGGTCGCGGTGCAGATGACCAGGGTGTCGATGAACACGCCCAGCATCTGGACGAAGCCCTGGGAAGCCGGGTGCTTGGTGGTCGCCATCGCGGCGGCGTTCGGGGCGGAACCCATACCCGCTTCGTTGGAGAACAGACCCCGCTTGATGCCGTTCATCATCGCCTGGGCGATGGTGTAGCCCAGCGCGCCACCTGCAGCCTGTTCAAGGCCGAAGGCACTGCGGAAGATGGTCCCCAGCGCCGCCGGCAGCTCGGTGATGTTGATAGCCACGACGAAGATGGCCAGCAGCAGATAGAGCAGCGCCATGATCGGCACGATCAGCTCGGCGGTACGCGTGATGCGCTTCATGCCACCGAAGATGATCGGCACCATGACCACGACCAGCACCACGCCCATGATCCACGGCGGCACGCTGAAGGCCTGCTCCATGGCCAGTGCGATGGAGTTGGACTGCACGGAGTTGAAGGCCAGACCGAAGGCGATGATCAGACACACGGAGAACAGGATCGCCATCCAGCGCTGACCGAGGCCCTTCTCGATGTAATAGGCCGGGCCACCGCGGAAGGTGTTGTCATCGTGGGGGACCTTGTAGGCCTGCGCCAGGGTGGACTCGATGAAGCTGGTGGACATGCCGACCAGCGCCGTCATCCACATCCAGAAGATGGCGCCCGGGCCACCCAGGGAAATCGCCACGGCGACACCGGCGAGGTTACCGGTACCGACGCGCGCCGCCAGAGAGGTGGCCAGTGCCTGGAAGGAAGAGATGCCGCCTTCGCTGCCCTGACGAGATGTGGCCAGCAGCTTCCACATGTGTCCGAAATAGCGGAACTGGATACCCTTGGTCATGACCGTGAAGAAGAGACCCGCTCCGATGAGCAGGTAAATCAATACACTGCCCCACAGCAGGCCATTGCCTGCATCGATCAACGCCAGAATCGGCGCTGGAATGATGGACGTTGTTTCCGACATGTCGGTCTCGCTTTGGCGGGTTTTTGGTCTTGTCGACGCTGCCAGGGCAACGGAAAGCCCATGACTTTCCTGCGACTGACAGCGAGCAACCACTACGATGGGGTTGCTCGACATGCTTTGGTGAGCGCCATTCTTCATATCCCACGGGGATAAGCAAGAAGAGCCCACTGTAAAGCGGTCTTCTACGCCCGAATTCTAGGGGAAAAATAGCGTAATGGCGGTGTTTTTCACTGAAACCTAGACTTTAGATGAACACGGTAATGTTTCACGTCTTGTTTGGCTCGGGCATAATGCGCCCCCTTCCGGAAGTCGCCGCCTGCCAGTGGCGGCCCAGGACTTGTCGGGCGCAGGCTCGCGACTCATCGATTGCCGTTGCGCAACGGCGATCCCGCGAGTGTGCGCTGCGATCAGGCGGTGCAACTCCCTGACACCCACGCACCATAACCGCCATAACGGCACCCGGTAGCGCGCTTTGTCCCGGCGCCTGCCTTTGATTACAGGTGATACATGGAACTGACCAGCTACGCGGCGTCCCCGCTTTCGCTGCTCGCCCCGATCATAGCCATCGGTCTCGCAATACTGACACGTCGTGTCATGCTCTCCCTCGGGCTGGGTATCGTGTCAGGCGCCCTGCTGCTGAATGATTTCTCGCCGCTCGTCACGCTGCACTATCTCTGGCAGCAGCTGGTTGCCGTCTTCATCGAGATGCCGGACAGCGGTCAGCTTGCCGAGGCCAGCCTCAACAGCTGGAACGTCTATATCCTGCTGTTCCTGCTGGCACTGGGTGCCATGGTCGGCGTGATCACGCTGGCAGGCGGCACCCGTGCCTTCGGCAACTGGGCGCGGGCGCGAGTCACGACCCGCCGTGGCTCGCAGCTGATGACCGTGCTGCTGGGGGTATTCATCTTCATCGATGATTATTTCAATAGCCTGGCCGTGGGCAACATCTGTCGCCCGCTGACCGATCGTCAGGGGCTGTCGCGCGCGCGCCTGGCCTATCTGATCGACTCCACCGCCGCGCCCGTCTGCGTGCTGACGCCGATCTCCAGCTGGGGTGCCTACATCATCAGCCTGATCGCCGGTATCCTGGCGACCCACCACATCACGGATGTCAGCCCGTTCGGTGCCTTCCTCGAGCTGTCCGCCCTCAACTACTACGCGATTGCGGCGCTGGTGCTGGTGATCGCCTCGGCGTGGTTCGACATCAACTTCGGTGCCATGCGCCGTCATGCCATCGCGGCGCGCGACGGTGAGCTTTTCGATGCCAAGCGCGGCAATCCGCCGGGCAACACCCACGTGGAAGAGTCCGAGCGTGGCCGCCCCATGGACCTGCTGATCCCGATCATCGTGCTGGTCATCGCGACCTTCTTCATGATCGTGCAGACCGGCGCCAGCGCACTGGCCGCCGAGGGCGAGGCCTTCGGTCTGATTCGCGCCTTCGAGCTGACGAATGTCGCCAAGTCACTGATCATCGGCGGCGCCATCGGCCTGCTGGCCGCGGTAGTGATGCTGCTGCGTCATCGCATGGGCGCTGGCCGCAGCCTGAGCGCCATCGCCCAGGGCGCCAGTTCCATGCTGCCGGCCGTCTATATCCTCGTATTCGCCTGGTTGCTGACCGGCATCATCGGCTCTCTGGGGACCGGCCAGTACCTGGCCACGCTGGTCGAGGGCGTCGTGTCTCCGACCTGGCTGCCGATGCTGCTGTTCGTGCTCTCCGGCCTGATGGCCTTTGCCACCGGCACCAGCTGGGGCACCTTCGGCATCATGCTGCCCATCGCCGGTGACATGGCGGCCGCCACCGAGCTCGCCATGATGTTGCCGATGATGGGCGCGGTGCTGGCCGGTTCCGTGTTCGGGGATCACTGCTCGCCGATTTCCGACACCACCATCCTGTCCTCGACGGGTGCCAGCTGCCATCACATCGATCACGTGATGACCCAGCTGCCCTACGCCCTGCTGGGTGCCGCGATCTCGCTGATCGCCTACCTGGTGATGGGCCTGACCGATAGTACCCTGTTCGGCTGGTTGAGCCTGGCGGGTCTGCTGGTCATCAGCATTGCCTGGCTTGCACGCCGCGAGATGACCAATCCGGTCGTGGCACGCACCTGATGCAATAAATGCTGCCTTGCTGAAAAAAAGCCCCCGCCATGTCTCATGGCGGGGGCTTTTTCATTATTGGAGCAGCGCGAGCCGCGTCATGCATCCGCAATGTCACTTCTTCGACTCACGCGCTACGTGCCTCACTCGCCTGACCGACGCCGGCCTCGCTCAGCGCCTCACGTACATCTTCCAGGCTTGAGGGGTCATCTATCGTCGAGGGCACCTGGTATTGCTCGCCCGCGGCGATCTGACGGATCATCTTGCGCAGTATCTTGCCGGAGCGCGTCTTGGGCAGGCGCTCGACGATCAGCACCTCCTTGAGCGAGGCAAAGGCCCCGATTTCCTGGCGTATCCGCTGGGCAAGCTCGGCGCACAGGCTGGCTTCATCCCCCTGCCAGCCATCCTTGAGAATCACCAGCCCCAACGGCATCTCGCCCTTGAGCGAATCCTCGATGCCGATCACCGCGCATTCCGCGATCGCGGCGTGTGCACCGAGCACCTGCTCCATCTCGCCCGTCGACAGGCGATGCCCCGCCACGTTGATGACATCATCAATGCGTCCCATCACGAACAGATAGCCCTGCTCATCGAAGTAGCCGCCATCACCGGACAGGTAATAGCCGGGGTAGGCGGCAAGATAGGCAGCATGGAAGCGCCCGGGGTCCTGATAGAGTCCGGTCAGGCAGCCCGGCGGCAGCGGCTGACGCAGCACGACATTGCCCTGCTCTCCCGTGGGCACCTCATCTCCCATGCCATCGAGAATCTGCACATTGAAGCCCGGCAACGGCCAGGTGGCGCTACCGGCACGCGCCTCGACCGGCGCCTTCACCTCGCGGGTGCCTTCGGTGAACATGTCGAGGCCCAGCAGGTTGCCGGCGATGGGCCAGCCGGTTTCGGTCTGCCACCAGTGATCGACGACCGGCACCGGCAGGAGATCGGCGAGCCAGTGATAGGTCGGCGGGTCCAGTCGCTCTCCGGCCAGGAACAGACTGCGCAGGCTGGAAAGGTCGTAATTGGCCATATGACTGGCTTCCGGATCTTCCTTCTTCATGGCGCGAAATGCCGTCGGCGCAGTGAAGAAGCAGTTGATGCGGTATTCCTCGATCAAGCGCCAGAAGGCTCCGGCATCCGGGGTCTTGACCGGCTTGCCTTCATACATGACGGTACTGGCCCCCATCAGCAGCGGGCCATAGACGATATAGGAGTGGCCGACGACCCAGCCGATGTCCGAGGCCGCCATGAAGGTATCCCCGGGGCGGGTCGCATAGAGAAGCTCCATTGAGTAATGCAGCGCCACGGCGTAGCCGGCGTGATCACGCACCACCCCCTTGGGCTTGCCGGTGGTGCCGGAGGTATAGAGGACATAGAGAGGTTCGCTGCCCAGCATGCTGACCGCTTCGGTGGCCTGGGCGCTGGCCAGACATTCATGCCAGTCATGATCACGCGGCCCGAGTGTCGCCCGCTGCTGTTCACGCTGCAGGATCAGACAGGCTTGCGGGGTATGCTCGGCAAGCTCGATGGCTTCATCCAGCCAGGGCTTGTAGGGGATGATGCGATCGACTTCCACCCCGCAGGACGCCGCCATGATCACCTTGGGCGCGGCGTCATCGATGCGTACCGCCAGCTCCTTGGGGGAAAAGCCGCCGAAGACCACTGAATGCACCGCCCCGAGACGTGCACAGGCCAGCATCGCCATCATGGCCTCGGCGACCATCGGCATGTAGAGCACGACACGGTCGCCCTTCTCCACCCCGAGATTGCGCAATGCCCCCGCCAGCAGGGCCACCTCATCACGCAGCTCACGAAACGTGTACTGCCGCTTGCTCTGGGTGACCGGCGAATCCCAGTACAACGCGACCTGATCCGCGCGCCCATTGGCGACGTGATGATCCAGCGCGGCATGGCAGATGTTCATCTCGCCATCGATGAACCAGCGTGCATGCTGTTGCTCGTCCCAGGCCAGAATGGTCTGCGGCGGGCGAAACCAGGCGATGCGTTGCGCCTGCTCAGCCCAGAAGTCTTCTGGCGTCTCGTTGGCTCTTGCCGTCAGAGCTAGATAACGCTCGCGTGCACAGGAGTGATTGGCGTCGGGCATGGCGTACCTCGTGATCCACGAATGGCTTTGTGGGCATCTCTTGCCTGTTCTGGCGCAAGGCCTTGTCTCCGGGGCCCGTTGACCGGACCTCTTTTCATGTCGTCATTGATGTCGCTCGCCAACGGCGATGCGACAGACGACGATGGAGGAAGGACTGGCAGGACAGAGATGCCTGAACCGATAGTTACGTTGAAACATTAGGCCAAAAATCGCCCTTCAAACGCGCTCGGCTCACCGTTTTCAGCGTCTGATGGTCTTATACTCAATCCTTGGTCGCAGACGAGCTGACAGCGTGAAAGGCGTCATTCGCACAATAAAACATACGCTTGAACGTGGTCTCACAGCAGATGCGACAAAAAGTCAAAGCCTGAGAACGACAAAGTCGATGATTTATCGTTTAAGATTGTCTTGGACGTAGCACGCGGAGTTATTGATCATTCACTAAAACAAGGTTAGGTCATAACAACATGCCAATGGCCCATTGCGTCCCTCGGGATGCACCAAGATAGACCGACCGGGAGAGACCGCATGAACGCAACACTTTCTACAGCTGCAAGGAATAACCCCATGCCAGTGTCCAGCGATGCCATCACCCTGCACCAGGCCGGTGACCGCGTCATCGAAGAAGCCACTGCCCTGCTCAAGGCGATGGGCAACGAGAATCGTCTGCGCATCCTGTGCCTGCTCAGCGACAGCGAAATGTCGGTGAGCGAGCTCAACTCGCGCCTGGAACTGTCGCAGTCCGCGCTGTCGCAGCATCTGGCGATTCTGCGTCGTGAAGGCATGGTGCGGACGCGCCGCGCTTCGCAGACCATCTACTATTCGCTGCAAGGCCCCAACGCCGCAGGTGTCATTCGTGCCCTGCAGGACCTCTATAACTGAAAAAGGGCGCCAGCCGGTGACTGACGCCCTTTGAGGGGAATGTCGCTGAGTCACGCTGATCGTGACCCGCTAGACATCTGTATCACTCGCCGACTCCAACAAGATCGGGCAGGCCACGGAATGGCCTTCCAAGCCTCTTCTCTTCGCCCGCGACGGCAATCTGTCACTTATTGCTGATGCCAGCGCGACTCCGCATTGCGCTCCAGCACGCGGTCCAGCACACGATCCAGACTCGATGTCACGCCCTTGCCGAAACGGTCCATCACGCGGCGCGGCTTCTCGAGACTCACCTCGAAGATCTTGACCTCTTCCTTCAGATAGCGTGCCAGCAACGCCTGACTGGTACCGACCTCGTCGATCAGACCGATATCGATGGCTTCACTGCCATACCAGATATCGCCCTGGGACACTGCCTCGACGTCCAATTGCGGACGACGACTGCCGACATGCTGCTTGAACAGTTCATGGGTGCGCGCCAGGTCCGACAGGAACTTCTCACGCCCTTCTTCACTGTTCTCGCCGAGCATGGTCAAGGTGCGCTTGTAACGCCCCGCCGTCAGAATCTCGACATCCACATCATGCTTCTTGAGCAGACGGTGCACATTGGGCACCTGAGCCACGACACCGATCGAGCCGATGACCGCAAAGGGCGCTGCCACCACGTGGTCCGCCGCACAGGCCATCATGTAGCCGCCACTGGCCGCGACCTTGTCGACCGTGATCGTCAGGCGCGCGCCACTGGCACGCAGACGGTCCAGCTGTGCCGCGGCCAGGCCATAGGCATGCACCAGGCCACCACCGGACTCCAGTCGCAGCACGACCTCATCCTGCTGACCCAGCACGCCTTCCAGCGCCGTGATCTGCTCCGCCAGGCTTTCCACACCGCTGGCCTTGATGTCGCCGACGAAGTCGAGCACGAAGACCCGACGCCCACGCGTATTGGCCGGCGCATCGTCCTTGTCTGCATTGCCGCCCTTGTTGGCTTTCGCCTTGGCCTTGAGCGATTTCTTGAGCGCCTTGGCTTCCTGCTTGTGCTTCTTGGCCCGCGCCTTCTCCTTGGCGGCGTACTCGGCCTCTTCCAGGCCAGCGTGGCTCAATTCGCGTTGATAGCCCTTGATGCGCTCATGCCAGGGGCGAATCTTCAGCTTGGCCTGGCGCTCCCCCGCTTCCCCCTGTCGTGCACGTGCAATGATGAGCACGATGGCCGCGATCGCGACCACTACGGTGATCGCCTGGGCCAGAAAGAGGCCGTACTGTGAAATCCATTGCATGCACTTGCTCCTGAAACATTGAAGAAGGTGTCTGATCTCTCGCCAGCACGTGAGCGACAAACGCTCGCTCTCGAGTGCATGGCTGCCGGGCAGAAGGTCAAGACATTTGCCACACGACCAGGACCCCATAACGAAATCACCGGCTAAAGGGCCGGTGCGGGATGGTACTCGATATGGGGGCAAGCTTGCCCGCCTGCAAGGCTGGCTGGCACCTGGGCAGATTTCACACTGTTCGCATTGTCATGGGACTGGCGAGCCGCCTGTGCGGGTTCTCCAGGTGACCTGGACGCGATCTGTACGTTATCCCTGTACATTATGTTTGCACGTTACTTCTGCAGGTTCAGAGCTGAGCGCTGAAGCGCGGAACACGCCAGATCGATCACACGACTTGATTGGAACGCTCGTTTGAAATAATCTGATGTCAGTCTTGAAGGTCAGCAGCGTGATCACTTCATGGTGAGCAAGGTGATGAACGACACCCCACCCCTCGCCATGTACGTCATCTTTCCCCGTGATCATTGGCCTTTCTCCACCGCTAGCACTGACAAGGAATATCACCATGGCCGACGCCAACGCCGTCATCGACATGCTCAAGAGCCGTTTCAACCCCGAAGCCGCCAAGGGCATGGATGAGGTCTTTCAATTCAACATCACCGACAGCGATGACTACTACATGGTCGTCAAGGACGGCACTCTGGACGTCGGCGAAGGTGAGCACGATGATCCGTCCGTGACCCTGAGCACCGACAGCGACACCCTCAAGGGCGTGATGAAGGGCGAAGTCGACGGCATGCAGGCCTTCATGACAGGCCGCCTGAAAGCCACCGGCAACATCATGCTGGCCACCAAGCTGACGTCTCTGTTCCCGAACAAGTAAGCGTCTGCTTGAGCAGGTGCATCGCTGCGAACAAGCCCGATGGAAAGGTTCGCTTGATGCACCAGCCAAAGAAAACGCCCCGGCCAATGGTCGGGGCGTTTTCTTTGGGGAGAGGCCTGCAATATCAGCGGCCCGTCGCGACCGAGCGCAGGAAGTTGTCGATCAAGGCATGCGAGATCGAGAACTTCGGGGGCAGCCCCGGCAAGTCTTCCGGCGTGAACCACTGGGCATCTTCGATCTCGACACCATCGATGGTGATGTCGCCACCGGCATATTCCGCGTAGTAGCCCAGCATGAACGAGTGCGGGAACGGCCAAGACTGACTCTGGAAATAGCTGACTCGCCCGACTTCAACACCGACTTCCTCGTGCACCTCACGCCGCACGGCTTCCTCGGCACTTTCACCGGCTTCGATGAAGCCCGCCAGGGTCGAATACATGCCCGGCCCGAAGCGCGGACTGCGGGCCAGCAACATTTCGCGGCCCCGGGTGATCAGCGTGATGATGCACGGCGAGATACGCGGGTAGCTGCGATGCTGACAGCCGGTGCAGTGCATGGCGAATTCATGCTCCAGACGCTTCATGCGCTTGCCACAACGGCCACAGAATCGATGGTCTCGCAGCCATTTGAGCACCTGCAACGCACTGGAAAGCAGCGGAAACTGATCGCGGGGCAGCGTATGCAGCCACTGACGCGCGGCGGGCCAATCGGCACTGCCATTCTCACCGAACACCGCAATCGGCGCGCCCTGCCATTCCCCGAGGGCCACGGCGCCGCTGGGCCAGTCCGCGATGGGCTGGATGATGCCGCCATCCGGCGCAGGCGCCACGCCATCACGCCCCACGCGAATCAGATAACCATGGCGCTGGGTCACACGCGAGAGATCACGAATCAACATCAGGCGTCGTCTCCGCGGTTGCCTCGGCTGTCCAGGCTGGCGCCCTCAAGACTGGCACTATCAATACTGACACTATCAAGACTGCCCAAGGCATCGATCGAGAGGCGATCGAACAGGCACTCATCCGCCTTGCCGCGAATCTCTTCACACCAGGCCGAGTGACGCTCAAGTTCCAGCGCGGAAAGGCCGGGCGTGACCAGACGTGGGCGATCGGCACGCAGGCGACGAACCCCGACGATACCGCCCTCCTCGCCATCGCCTTCCTCTATCACGTCCAGGCCCAGCGCCGTCTGGCCACCGGTCATCGCCAGATAGACGTCGCCGAGAATCTCGGCATCCAGCAAGGCGCCGTGCAGCACACGATGCCCGTTGTCGATATCGTAGCGCTTGCACAGCGCATCCAGGTTGTTGCGCTGTCCGGGGTGCTTCTCTCGGGCCAGCTTCAGGGTATCGAGAATGGCGCAGTGATCGGCGACCGGGCCCAACGGGTTGGCACGCCCGGGGTTGATCAGCCCGAATTCGTGATCGATGAAGCCCACATCGAAGGGCGCATTGTGGATGACCAGCTGGGCACCCTTGATGAAGTCCCAGAAGGCATCGGCAATCTCGGCGAAGACCGGCTCGTTGGCGACTCGCTCATCGGTGATGCCGTGGACCCCGATCGCCTCTGCATCGATCAAGCGCTCAGGATTGACGTACTGATGGTAGGTGCGTCCGGTCAGGCGGCGGTTGATCATCTCCACCGCGCCGATCTCGATCAGGCGATGGCCTTCCTTCGGATCGATACCTGTCGTTTCGGTATCGAGAATAATCTGACGCATCTCAGACCTCTTGGTAAACAGTGACAGCTCCCTGACCGACATCTGCCCTCACCTTCGGGCCGCGCATCAGGGTGCCTCAATATCGGATCCTGCATGTCCGTGCTCAAACACGGCTGGCCACCACGCTCGGTGTTCCTGCCAGCCGAGGCAATCAGCGGCGGCGCTGCATCTCGTCGATGGCCTCGTTGGCCAGCGCATCGGCGCGCTCGTTGCCCTCATCGCCGCTATGCCCCTTGACCCAGCGCCACTCGATATCATGACGCTCACTCTGGGCCAGCAGAGCCTTCCACAGATCTTCATTCTTGACCGGCTGCTTGGCTGCCGTCTTCCAACCGCGCTTGACCCAGCCGTGCACCCACTTGGTGATGCCGTTCTTGACGTATTCGGAGTCGGTCCACAGCACCACCTGACAGCGCTTGGTGAGCGCCGTCAGTGCCTCGACCGCCGCCATCATCTCCATCCGATTGTTGGTCGTCTGGGCCTCGCTGCCATTGAGTTCCTTGCGATGCTTGCCACTGACCAGAATCGCGCCCCAGCCACCCGGGCCCGGGTTGCCACGACAGGCACCATCGGTGTGGATGACCACGCGAGTCGGCGCAGCCTTGGATTCGGACGTCGCAGCAGCGGAGGGATTCTGGGATTCGGGCGTGGATGCACTCTGGCTCACAAACGGCACTCTCGACAAAGGAAACGAAGACGGGCAAGTGCGACGGCGCTGGCTGTCACGACAGGGGCAAGCCTGGCCCGCAGAGGCGGGGCTTGGAAACCGGCCCCTGACAATCACTCTCCGGTAGCGCTCCCGCGGCAACAGCAGGCCTCGCCACAATGAGCGCCATTCTACCCACTCGCATGCAGCATGGCCAAAGTCCCTGTGTTTTTTTACAGCTTCCGCCAGACTGAAGCCTTGAAGAAAAGGAAGCCCTGCAGCGAGCCGCCAAGCTAGCCGCGCTCAGACAGATCTCTGCGCGACTCACGCTTCACATGCCCCTCCCGGGAATGCACCCGCGTGGCCTGGCCGATGGAGACACCGGGAATGGCGACTCGCGGTCGCTTGGCATTCAAGGGTTGCACGTACCCGACATTGCGCCGCGCCCGTATCAACATCAGGCTTCCCAGCGGCAGGTTGTAGCGGCGCCCCATGCGTTCAAGCCAACCGTGTCGCAGGCGTAACCCCGGCAGGTGGAAGCCGGCATAGTCGATACGCTCGATCTCGAAATCCACAAAGGCCAGCCAATCGCGCAGGGCCGCCGGTGTTCGCCAGCTACCCTCCCAGGGAGTGATATGGCGACGCCGCGGGTCCAGACGCAGCAGCCCCTCACCGGAGAACGGCTGCCAGGCGACGATGACCAGACAGCCACTGGAGCGCAGGACACGGGCCGCCTCGCGCAGCAGTCGGTGCGGCTCCGGCGCGACCTCCAACAGATGGTGGAGCATCACCAGATCCATGCTCTCGTCCGGCAAAGCCAGCTGCGTCAGCGGGCAGATCAAGGTGGATGGCGACTCGGCGAGCGCCGCCTCGGGACTCCATTGGATGGCATGGCGAATGGCGGAGAGTGACAGGAGGTCATTGCCGCCCGGGCCCAGGTTCAGGCTGTGAAAACCGAAGCAGCGCTCGAACAGCGGCGACAGCATCTCGCGCTCCGCCGTCAGGATGTCCTGCCCATCCGGGCCCTCGAAAAAGGCACGCATGGCGCGCACATGGGCACTCAATTGGCGCGCATGCTGGCGCTGGCGCTCCTCGGCGGTCAGGGACGCGCTGGCCTTGTCCGCACCGGAGTCATTCACACCAAAGGGGCCTTTCCACATCTTGCATCTCCCGGGCTTCAGGCGGGGAGACACTCCCCACGGCATAGACAGGCTTTGACACTTGTCTACATTCTCACACCATAAGAGGTTTGACACTTACCTGCTGGCTCGTCAGGCTTGTTATCCGGAAAATTCAGATTCCCGCCACGAATCAATCCACTGGGCATCACCGTGCTGGCTATTGGCCTTGCGATTGATGGCGCTCATGGACTTTGGCACCGGCGGCCAGTCGTGACTTTTCCTGCTGGACTCTTCTTGTTGGGCTCTGCGTCAGCCACTCGGCGCCTGATCGCACACGGCGAGTCTGACCGGGAACGAAATGCCGACAAGCGAGTCTTGAACAGGACTGCGGGCACCGAGCGTCTCGACACGCCCGGCCCAACACTCAGGATAGAGTGAAGCAAGGTGTTGCCCAACATCCTGCGAATGACCCATAAAATGCGTTGTCGATGATAGAGCATACGGATTGCCCCTCCCGCCCACATACGCGGCCAGGGGAGCGGCCAGGAGCACGACCGTCCTGAGCCGTCTCTGAGCATGATCTTATGCCGCTTTCGACAACTAACTCTCAGTAAGGAGTCGATGGAACCGCCTGCCCATCAGCATTGCAGGCGATGATGACATGCCATGTTCATCTGCTTCAGCCTGGCCGAACCCACGGCGAGGACGTATGAAGCCCCTTTTCGCGTCACTGGCCTGTCATTGCTTCGATCGATGACTGCAAGACATCAAGAGCACCTGACCACCATGATGAGCGTAACGCCCATAGCGGCCTTTCAGGACAACTACATCTGGTTGATACAGAGCGACGACAACCCCCGCGTGGCGGTCGTCGACCCCGGTGATGCACGCCCGGTGATGGAGGCCCTGGAGTCCAGAGGCCTGACCCTCGATACCATCCTCATCACCCATCACCACCAGGATCACACCGGCGGCCTGCCGGAGCTGATCGAACGCTATCAGCCTCGCGTGGTTGGCCCGCACAATCCGGCCATCCACGGTATCGACGAGCGTGTCGGCGATGGCGACAGCTTCCGCCTGCAGGGCCGCCTCTTCGAGGTGATGGAAGTGCCGGGCCATACGCTGGATCACATCGCCTTTGTCAGCTCCGGCATGCCGGGACTGCTGTTCTGCGGCGACACCCTGTTCAGTGGCGGTTGCGGTCGCCTGTTTGAGGGCACGCCAGAACAGATGCATCACTCCTTGTCGCGCCTCGCCGCTCTGCCGGAAGAGACGCTCGTCTTCCCGGCACACGAGTACACGCTGGCCAACCTGGCCTTCGCCAGTGCCGCCGAGCCGAACAACCCCGCGCGAGACACCCTCAACGCAGAATGTGAACAGCTGCGTTCACTGGGCCGCCCCACGCTGCCCACCCTCATCGGCCGAGAAAAGCAGATCAATCCGTTCCTGCGCAGTGATGAGGTCGCGCTGCAACGCCACCTCGAGCAGGAAGGACGCCTCTCGGCACCCTCGGGTCAGGAAGATTCCCCACTGGCGGCCTTCACGGCACTGCGTCAGTGGAAGGACAACTTCTAGCCCTGCTGCCCGCGTGCCATTGCCCCCGTTCTGACGCCACCCAGGTGAGCAGTTGGAGCGCGGCGTGAGTGGCATTTCGCGTGACAGCGGGTCGAGAACATTCCTGATCTCGATCAGCCCCCGCAGTCACTGATTCGTGCCGGCATGACCGGCCAGCCGAGCCGCTGCTGACCCATCCAGCCGCGGCTCGCCAGAGAGTATTTCGTCAATGCATCAGCAAGACCTCCGTACCGACGGCCAGATGGCCGCCGACACGCCGTGTCGTGTCACTCCGACCCAGGCCCCTTTCCGTCCGGCTCGACTGCGTCACCTGATTCGCCTCGCCTCTCTGGGTGCCACCCTGTGCCTGATGCCGCTGACCGCCAGCGCCAATTCAGCGATGGTGTCCGGGGTCTCGCCCACCAGTGAATATCAGCGCGCCCCGCTGA
This sequence comes from Cobetia sp. Ld8, assembly GCF_045066615.1. Classification (NCBI taxonomy): domain Bacteria; kingdom Pseudomonadati; phylum Pseudomonadota; class Gammaproteobacteria; order Oceanospirillales; family Halomonadaceae; genus Cobetia; species Cobetia sp. Ld8. Next base: position 1,007,349 of record NZ_JBISHF010000007.1, read on the forward strand.
ACTTCATGGAGGCCGTCGACGCCATTCCCGCGCACTACGACGACGTCTGGGAGCGCCTGCGCGCCGGCTATCAGCTGCAGCAGGACACCGGTCGTCCACGCGTGCGCAAATGGATCAGCTGGTATCAGGAGCACCCCCACCACGTGGAGCGTATCGCGGAACAGGCCCGCCCCTGGATTCGCTACGTGACACTGCGCACCGAAGCACGCGGCCTGCCGGCAGAGCTGGCACTGCTGCCCTTCATCGAGAGCGCCTACGATCCGGATGCCGCCCATCCGGGCGGTGCGACCGGCATGTGGCAGTTCATGCCGCGCACCGGTGACGCCATGGGGCTGACACGCAACCGCTGGTATGACGGTCGCAAGGACGTGTTGCTGTCCACGGATGCCGCGCTGGATTACCTGGAGACCCAGGGCGAGCGCTGGTATGACGGCGACTGGGAGCTGGCGCTGGCCGCCTACAATGCCGGTGCTGGCACCGTGAATCGTGCACGCCGCCGCGCCGGTGGCGATGAGGATTACTGGAACATCAAGCTGCCCAACGAGACCATGGAATACGTGCCGAAGCTTCTGGCACTGGCCGCGGTGATTCGCGACCCTGAGGAATATGGGCTCTCGCTGCCGAAGATTGACGACAGGCCGGAAATCGCGGCCGTCGAGACGGGCGGACAACTGGACCTGTCCACCGCCGCCAAGCTGGCCGGCATCAGCGAAGACGAGCTGCGCGCCCTGAACCCGGCCTACAAGCGCTGGGCCACCACGCCGGGTGACAGCTCGCTGGTGATTCCCGCCACCGCCCGCGACACCTTCCTCAGCCAGCTGGCCACGCTGCCTGAAAAAGCGCGCCAGAGCTGGGCCAGCTATCGCGTCAAGCGCGGCGACACCCTGTCCGTCATCGCACGCCGCAATGGCCTGACGCTGTCCGAGCTGAAGCAGAAGAACCGCCTCTCGGGCAACACCATCCGCATCGGCCAGGCACTGATGGTGCCGGACCGCGGCGCCTCGGTGGCCACCCAGCTGGCCTCGGCCAACGGCGAGAAGAAGGTGCGCGTGAAGAGTGGCGATTCCCTGTCATTGATCGCCGCACGTCACAATGTCAGCACTCGCCAGCTCGCGCGCTGGAACAAGCTGTCATCTGCGGACTACCTGCGCCCCGGTCAGATGCTGACCCTTTACAGCGCCAACTGAGTCAGTCGATTCACGCGTCGTTGCACGACGCTTGATAGGCGATTCCTCAACGCCCCTGCCATCCGTGATGGTGGGGGCGTTTGCGATTCAAACGCCGCAGCATGGCCGCTGACAGGGAACTTCGTTACTCTTGGCGGGGTCGATGCAAGGAGACCGGCCGCAGCCCGGCGCGTGGCGTGCACCTGCTGCAGCGCGCCTGCAGTTCTCCTGCAACTTTAGGCAGCTCACGGTAGTGCGTCGACAGCTGTATGGACAGCCGCTGAGGCGGCCCAAACCAGCGGAGTTGATGGCGAGTCAGGCGCAAACCAGTCGCTGCCCAGATGCCGGTCATTTCATCACGGCCGCGAGGCCCGGGTCATTCAGTCAAGGAAGTCTTCGATGCAGCGTGTTTCTTCACTCACCCACCGTCGCTGGGCCGCGCTACGCGCGCTATGCCTGGGGGCGCTGATGGTGAGCGGCTCGTTCACTGCCACGGCCAACGCGGCTGAGCCCAATGCAGCCGGGTCCAATGCGGATAGCGAGCAATCTGCCGATTCACGTCCCAGCGCCGACATGGCGTCGGCCACGCAGGCAACCAGCGCGCAGGCAACCAGTATCCCCACCTCGAACGTGCAGACACCGCTGGACGTCCCGACCGTGCATGGCCTGGCCATCTACGGCGAGCCCGCCCACAAGCCCGGCTTCACGCACTTCCCGTACGTCAATCCAGAGGCGCCGGTCGGCGGGCGCATGACGCGCGCCGCCATCGGCAGTTTCGACTCCACCAATCCCTTCATCCTCAAGGGCAATTCGGTGGCGGGGCTCAATTACTTCGGCGGACTGATCTACGACACCCTGATGATCCCCTCCGCCGATGAGCCCTTCACCGAATACGGATTGCTGGCCAGTGGCGTCCGCCTGGCCGAGGACCGCAGCGCCATCGAATTCGATATCGACCCTCGGGCGCGTTTCCATGATGGCGTGGCGGTGACTGCCGAAGATGTCGTCTTCACCTATCGCCTGCTCAAGGATGAAGGCCTGCCGTTCTTCAAGAGCTACTACCACGATGTCACCGGCGTCAGCGTGATCGATGCCGACACGGTGCGCTTCGAGATGGCGCCCGATGCCGCGCGTGAATTGCCGCTGATCATCGGGCAGCTGCCGGTATTGCCGGAACACTACTGGAAGAGCCGCGACTTCACCCGCGCCACCCTGGACTTTCCCCTGGGCTCCGGCCCCTATCGCATGGCGTCTCTGGATGCCGGTCGCCAGGTGCGTTATGAGCGCGTCGACGATTACTGGGGCAAGGACCTCCCCGTCAACAAGGGCCGCCACAACATCCAGACGCTGGTCTACGACTATTACCGCGACCAGACCGTGTCGCTGGAAGCCTTCAAGGCCGGCAGCATCGATCTGCACGTCGAGAGCAGCGCCAAGAACTGGGCGACGGCCTACGACACTCCCGCGCTGCATGAGGGTCGTCTGAAGAAGCTGGAAGTCCCGGACAGCAACCCGGCCGGCATGCAGGGCTTCGTGCTCAACGAGCGGCGCGCACGCTTTCAGGACCCGAGAGTCCGTGAGGCACTGGCGCTGGTCTTCGACTTCGACTGGATCAACCGCAACCTCTTCTACGGTGCCTACCAGCAGACCCACAGCTATTTCGAGAATTCGGACATGGCCGCGGATGGCATGCCCACCGGCAAGGAGCTCGCGCTGCTTGAGCCCTTCAAGGATGAGCTGCCCAGCGCGGTCTTCGACAAGCCTCTGCCGATCGATGAGCCACAGGAATTGCGCCCTCGCCTGCGCAAGGCGTTGGGGCTGCTGCGCGAAGCGGGCTATGAAGTGGTCAAGGGCCAACTGGTCAGCCGCAGCAGCGGCAAACCGCTGACGCTTGAGGTGCTCAACTACGACACCCAGTTCGAGCGCATCATCCAGCCGTGGATTCGCAATCTGGCGCGCATCGGCATCAAGGCGCGCATTCGCACCGTCGACGTCAATCAGTACATCAATCGCCGTCGCAGCTTCGACTTCGATGTGGTGGTGGGCAGTTATCCGCAGTCCAACAGTCCCGGCAGCGAGCAGCGCGAATACTGGACCAGCGACTATGCCGACGTGGCTGGCTCACGCAATCTGATCGGGTTGAAAAGCCCGGTGGTGGACGCACTCACCGATACCCTGATCCAGGCGCAGACCCGCGAAGACCTGCTCAGTGCGACGCGGGCACTCGACCGTGTGCTGCGCTGGGGCTTCCATGTCGTGCCCCAGTGGCATCTGGCGGCGACGCGTATCGCGCTGTGGGACAAGTTCGGTTATCCGCAGCCGTTCCCGGAATACCAGTTGAGCCTGGACAGTTGGTGGATCGAGCCCGGCAAGGATGCCTCGCCTGAGTCGGGTGAATGAATCGAAAGAGCACGCCGGACGTATGTTTCGGATGAATGCACCGGGCATGAAAGACAACTGGCTTACGCGTTCACGACACCAATAACCGATGTCCCTTGCACCGCACATCAGATGCCGGCGATGAGGGGCACGCAGGGAGATTGCCATTGGGTGCCTATATTCTGCGCCGGATTCTGTTGATGATTCCGACGCTGCTCGGAATCCTGTTGCTGAATTTTCTGATCGTTCAGGCCGCCCCCGGTGGCCCGATCGAACAACTGATGTCACGTCTGGACGGCATGAGTGCCGGTGCCAGCACCCGTCTCAACAGTGGCGGCGGTGATGGTGTCACCAGCGGTGGTGGGGGCTCCTCGACCTATCGCGGCGCCTCAGGGGTCGACCCGGCCTTGATCGAGGAGCTGGAGCAGCAGTTCGGCTTCGACAAGCCGGTCTGGGAGCGCTTCACCGACATGGTCGTCGACTACGCGCAGTTCGATTTCGGCGACAGCTTCTTCCGTGATCGCCCGGTGATCGACCTGATGCTGGAGCGCCTGCCGGTCTCCATCTCGCTGGGGCTATGGACCACGCTGCTGGTCTATCTGGTCTCGATCCCGCTGGGTATCCGCAAGGCACTGGTGCATGGCTCGCGCTTCGATATCTGGACCTCCGGCGTCGTCATCGTCGGTTACGCCATCCCGGGCTTCCTGTTCGCGATCCTGTTGATCGTGGTATTCGCCGGCGGCAGCTATCTGGACTGGTTCCCGCTCAGGGGGCTGACCTCGCCGGACTTCGAGGAGCTGTCCACCGCCGGCAAGATTCTGGACTACTTCCATCACATCGCCCTGCCCGTGCTGGCCTCCGCGATCGGCAGCTTCGCGACCCTGACGATGCTGACCAAGAACAGCTTCCTGGACGAGATCCACAAGCAGTACGTCCTGACGGCACGCGCCAAGGGGGCCAGCGAGAACCGCATCCTCTACGGGCATGTCTTCCGCAACGCCATGCTGATCATCATCGCCGGACTGCCCGCGGCGCTGGTCGGCATCTTCTTCACCGGCTCGCTGCTGATCGAGGTGATCTTCTCCCTCGACGGGCTGGGACTGCTCGGCTTCGAGGCTGTCCTGCAGCGCGATTACCCGCTGATCTTCGGCACCCTGTATCTCTATACCCTGATCGGTCTGATCCTGAAGCTGGTCTCTGATCTGATGTATGTGTGGATCGACCCGCGCATCGACTTCGCGACACGGGAGGCCTGACATGCGTCACGAGACAACGCTTCACGAAACGTCGGTTCATGAAACAAAGCGTCACGAAACACCCGCTCACGACGTGAGCGACGAAAGCCAGCAGCCACTGCAACGCCCGCGCGCCTCACGCCTGTCGCCCATCACCCGACGGCGCATGGCGGCCTTTCGTGACAACCGTCGCGCCTGGTGGTCGCTGCTGATCTTCGGCGTGCTGTTCGTGCTCTCGCTGGGGGCCGAGCTGATCGCCAATGACCGCCCCCTGCTGGTCGAGTATCAGGGCGAGACCTACCTGCCGATGCTGCACGAGTATCCGGAGACCACCTTCGGCGGCTTCCTGCCCACCGCCACCGACTATCGCGACCCCTATGTGATCGAGGCCATCGAGGCGCAGGGCTTCATGCTCAACACCTTGATTCCCTACTCCTACGACACCCTGGATCTGAATCTGGGCTCTCCGGCGCCGTCGGCCCCCAATGGCCGTCATTGGCTGGGCACCGATGACCAGGGCCGTGACGTGCTGGCGCGCGTCATCTATGGCTTCCGGCTGTCGGTGATCTTCGCGCTGGTACTGACGGCGGGCTCGCTGGTGCTGGGGGTGGTGATCGGTGGCGTGCAGGGCTACTTCGGCGGCAAGGTCGACCTGATCGGCCAACGTCTGATCGAGGTGTGGTCCGGCCTGCCGGTGCTCTTCCTGCTGATCATTCTCGCCAGCATCGTCGAGCCGAACCTGTGGTGGCTGACCGGCATCATGTTGCTGTTCTCGTGGCTGGGCATCGTCGATATCGTGCGCGCCGAATTCCTGCGCGCGCGCAATCTGGAATACGTGCGTGCCGCTCGGGCCATGGGGCTGCCCTCGCGGCTGATCATGTGGCGTCATGTGCTGCCCAACGCGATGGTCGCCACCCTGACCTTCATCCCCTTCCTGTTCACCGGCGCCATCACCACCCTGACCGCGCTGGATTTCCTCGGCTTCGGCCTGCCGGCCGGCTCACCCTCGCTGGGCGAGCTGGTCGCCCAGGGCAAGAACAACCTGCAGGCACCGTGGCTGGGCATGACCGCCTTCCTGAGCCTCGGCATCATGCTGACGCTGTTGGTCTTCATCGGCGAAGGGCTGCGCGATGCCTTCGACCCACGTCATATCAGCGCTCGGGAGCAGAACGCATGAGTCATCCCTCTTCACCTGTGGACAACAGCGGCGCCGCTGCCAGCGTGCTGAGACTCGACGATCTCTGCATCCGCTTCGGCCAGACACCCGTCGTCAGGCATCTCTCCCTAGAGGTCCGACGGGGGGAATGTCTGGCCATCGTCGGCGAGTCCGGGTCGGGCAAGTCCGTCAGCCTGTTGGCGAGTCTCGGCCTGCTGCCGGGGCATGCCCATGTCACCGGGCAGCGCGAATTCACGCGGCCTGACGGCAAGACGCTGGATCTCGCTGCCCTGACGCCACGCCAGTGGCAGCGGGTGCGCGGCGGCCAGATCGGCTTCGTGTTCCAGGAGCCGATGACCTCGCTCAATCCGCTGACGCGTGTCGGCGAACAGATCAGTGAAAGCCTGCGCCTCCAGCAGGGGCTGCGCGGCAATGCCGCCCGCCAGCGCGTGCTGGAACTGCTCTGCCAGGTGCAGCTGCCGCGTCCCGAGGGGTTGATCGACGCCTGGCCGCACCAGCTCTCCGGGGGGCAACGCCAGCGTGTGATGATCGCCATGGCGATGGCCAATCAGCCACCGCTGTTGATCGCCGATGAGCCGACCACGGCGCTGGATGTCACCGTGCAGCAGGAGATACTCCAGCTGCTGGATCGCCTGCGCCGCGACCAGGGCATGGCGATGGTCCTGATCAGCCATGACCTCAATCTGGTGCGCCGTCACGCCGACCGCGTGATCGTGATGCGCGACGGGGAGTGCATCGAGCAAGGGCGCGTCGACGAGGTATTCGATGCGCCGCAGGCCGATTACACCCGCGAGCTGCTGGCCGCCGAACCCGAAGGCCTCGCCAGCGACTTGAGTGCCGAGGACGCCGCGACACCGGTTCTCGCCGCGCGCAAGCTGGAGGTGCGCTTCGCGCGCAGCAAGAAGCTGTTCCAGAAGCGCCCCGCGGACTTCGTCGCCGTTCATCCGCTGGATCTGACACTGGCGCGCGGCGAGACGCTCGGCGTGGTCGGGGAATCGGGGTCCGGCAAGACGACACTCGCCCTGGCGCTCTTGAAGCTGCAAAGCGCCAAGGGCGAGATCCACCTCGAGAACGAACGCATCGATACGCTGGATCGCAATACGCTGCGTCTGCGTCGCCGCCAGATGCAGATCGTCTTCCAGGACCCCTATGGCTCGCTGTCGCCACGCATGCCGGTGGCGGACATCATCAGTGAAGGGCTGCGCTTTCATCATCCAACGCTCAGCGAGGACGAGGTTCGCCAGCGGGTGGCACAGGTGCTGGAGGAAGTCGAACTGCCCTCGGCGTGTGCCGATCGTTATCCCCATGAGTTCTCCGGCGGCCAACGTCAGCGGATTGCCCTGGCGCGCGCCCTGATCCTCGAGCCCAGACTGCTGGTGCTCGATGAGCCCACCTCGGCACTGGACCGCAGCGTGCAGAAACAGCTGATTGCCCTGCTGCGTGAACTCCAGACACGCCGAGGCCTGAGCTATCTGTTCATCAGTCATGACCTGGCGGTGGTACGCGCGCTATCCCATCGAGTGATGGTGTTGCGTGAAGGACGCCTGGTGGAGACGGGCACGACGGCAGAAGTGCTCGGCAATCCCCGCGAAGACTATACGCGCGCCCTGATACAGGCCGCGGGTCTGGCCTGACACGCTCTGCTCTGCTCTGCCCTGCTCTGCCATAGCATGCCGATCGCCCTGCTCGGGCAGCCACAGATGATGAGCAGGGCGTTGGCGCATTGCAGTCAGTGCATCCCTGCGTTGCAGGACGCACGTTTTGTCGATTGCAAATAATAAAGGTTCTCAATATGATCCAGTGAGATGCGGGCCGACCATCGAGAGACCGTGTAATGACTTCCCGCCCCCTCTCGAGCGGCCCCACGCACTGCCGTTCTGCGCGCACTGCATAACAACAGACCGATCAAGGGATCCACATGACTGCCTCTTTCCGTTTTGCCTCACGCAAGCCGCTGGCAGCTGCCATCGCATTGTCAGCCTCCATGTTCACCGGTGCCGCTCTGGCAGAGCATCATGGCGACGCGCATGACAAGGCACTGACGGCCGACGCTGTCGTCGCCCAGTACGCCAACGTCGCGCATGCCACCTACAGCGATGCCCTGGCCAGTGCCAATGCCCTGCGCGCCGCCAATGCCGCGCTGATCGAGTCGCCGTCCGACGAGACGCTGGCCGCGGCACGTGCCGCCTGGAAGCAGGCGCGCGTGGCGTATCAGCAGAGTGAAGTGTTCCGCTTCGGCAATGCCATCGTCGATGACTGGGAAGGTCAGCTGAACGCCTGGCCGCTGGATGAAGGCCTGATCGATTACGTCGAAGGCGACGGCTATCAGGCAGAGCTGGGCAACCCGGGTGCCAGCGCCAACATCATCGCCAGCGACAGCGTGCAGATCGGTGCCGACAAGATCGACACCACCGAGATCACCCCGGAGCTGCTGGCGTCCCTCAACGAGCTGGGCGGTTTCGAGGCCAACGTGGCCAGCGGCTACCATGCCATCGAATTCCTGCTCTGGGGGCAGGACATGCACGGCTTTGAGGCCGGTGCCGGCGAGCGCCCGGCGACCGACTTCGCCAAGGGCGATGCCTGTACCGCCGACAACTGTGACCGTCGTGGCGCCTACCTGCTGGCCGCCAACGACCTGCTGATCAGCGACCTGGAATACATGGTCGGCCAGTGGGCGCAGGGCGAGAAGGACAACTACCGCGCGGAACTGACCTCGCTGCCGGCCGGTGAAGGCCTCGAGAAGATGCTGTTCGGCATGGGCTCCCTGTCACTGGGGGAGCTAGCCGGTGAGCGCATGAAGGTCGCGCTGGAAGCCAACTCCTATGAAGACGAGCATGACTGCTTCTCCGACAACACCCACTACTCGCACTTCTACAATGCCAAGGGCATCCAGAACGTCTACGAAGGCAAGTACGTGACCCTGGACGGTCGCACCTTCGAAGGCCCGTCACTGCATGCACTCGTCGCCCAGAATGATCCGGAACTGGCCGAGAAGATGCACGAGGCACTGGACACCACCATGGGCCAGCTGCAGGTGATGGTCGACACGGCAGAAGCCGAGGGCGGCATGAAGTTTGACCAGATGATCGCCCCGGGCAATGCCGAAGGCGCCGAGATCATCAATGCCAGCATTCAGGATCTGGTCGCCCAGACCCGCCTGATCGAAGAGATCGCCGACGATGTCGGCATCAGCGGCATGAAGGCCGATACCGCGGACCATGAGTTCTAAGCACACGCTCGAGATTGCCAGTCCATGGGGTGACGATTGATCCTCCCCATGCAGCGCAGCCCCACGCCCGAACCCGTCTACGCACAGGTTCGGGCGTTGATGCTTTTCGCGCCAGCATTTGATGCGCGTCTGCTGATTCTTTCAGGCTGCTGCGCAGCACCGGAAGAACCTGCAGCCTGACCGCGCAAGCCAGGACCTACATTGATGCCACACGCCGTCCCGAAACACCCCACACTCCACGCGTTGTCTCTCGCCATCACGCTTGCCGCCCTGCCGCTGGGCGTAGCACAGGCCGCCCAGCCAGCGCTGACCGTGAGCGCGTATCTGGCCGAACTGCCATTGCAGGACACCGACAGAAGCGGTGGCGACGGCAGCGTGCCCAAGCACGATACCAATGCCTATTCGCTGCCGGCCAAGAACCTGAGCTTCGATCAGCGCCTGTCCTTCAGTGTCGGCAACAGCTTCTTCAAGAGCCCCTGGGTGATCGCGCCCGCCAGCACCACCGCGCGCGATGGCCTCGGTCCGCTGTTCAACACCAACGCCTGCCAGAACTGCCACGTCAAGGATGGTCGCGGCAGCCTGCCGGCCGAGGGCGATCCCTCGGTGGGGCTTTTCCTGCGCATTGGCCTGCCAGACAGCCACGAGGACAACTGGAACGATGAGGAGCGCGAATTCCGGCGTATCGCCGGGGTGATGCCGCATCCTGTCTATGGCACCCAGCTGCAGAATGCCGCCGTGCCCGGCATCGAGCGCGAAGGCCGTATGCAGGTGGATTACGAGGACGTGACGGTGACACTGGCGGACGGGGAAGTGATCGCATTGCGCAAGCCGCGCTATTCCATCGTCGAACCGGGCTTCGGTGACCCGGGCGCCATCGCACTCTCCCCACGTCTCGCCCCCGGCATGGTGGGGCTGGGGCTGCTCGAGGCGGTCAGCGACGAGACCTTGCTCGAGTGGGCCGACCCGCAGGATGCGGATGGCGACGGCATCAGCGGACGCGCCAATACTGTCTGGTCACTTGCCGAGCAACGCGAGGTCATGGGGCGTTTCGGCTGGAAGGCCGGCCAGCCCGATGTGCGACAGCAGAGCGCCAAGGCCTTCGCCGGTGACATGGGGCTGACTTCCCATCTGGTCAACTCCACCGACTGCACCCCGCTCCAGAAGTGCGAGGCATTGCCCGATGGGGGAGAGATCGAGGTCGACGACAACGTGATGGACAACGTGGCCTTCTACTCGCGAAATCTGGCCGTGCCCACCCGGCGTGACATCGATGCCCCTACGGTGCGCCAGGGCGAGCAACTGTTCCGCGAGCTTGAATGCGCCAGCTGCCACCGCACTCGCCTGACCACCCAGTCCGGCGGCGTGGCGGAACAACTGGCCGAGCAGACGATCTGGCCCTACAGCGACATGCTGCTGCATGACATGGGCGAAGGACTGGCGGATGATCGCCGCGAATTCGAGGCCAGCGGCCAGGAATGGCGCACGCCGCCCCTGTGGGGCATCGGCCTGGCCCAGACGGTCAACCCTGCCACGGGCTTCTTGCATGATGGCCGTGCACGCACCCTGCTCGAGGCCGTGCTCTGGCATGGCGGCGAAGCCCAGCCAAGCCGCGATGCCGTCGTGGCCCTGCCGACTGACCAGCGTGAAGCCCTGTTGCGCTTCCTCGAGACTCTCTGACAAGGAATACCCGTTCATGCCCCGCGCCACCTTCACCCCAGCTGCAACCCCGATGAAACCTGCCCTGCGCAAGACCTCGCCCCTGGCCCTGATGGCCTGTGGCATGGCACTGCTGGGCGCCGCGCTGTTCTCGACGAGCACACTGGCGGCGACGGACTCTTCTGCGGCCAACACAGACGCTACCACCACTGACACCAACAGCGCAGCGGCCGTCAGCCAGTTTGCCGCTGACACGCTGAGCGAGGCGCACCAGCAACTTGCCAGCCGCCTGCAACAGCTCGCGCAGCATACTCAAGCGTTCTGCTCTGCCGAGGGTGACGTGACCCTCGACACCCTCAAGCAGGACTGGCGCAGCGCCATGCTGGGGCTGAATCAGGTCAACTGGGTGGAAATGGGCCCGATCCTGCAGAACTCGCGTCAATGGCAGCTGTATTTCTGGCCGGACAAGAAGGATCTGGTCGCGCGCAAGACCCGCGCCCTGCTCGCCGGTGATGCCCCGATCACGGTCGAGAATCTGGCGGAGCAATCCATCGTCATGCAGGGACTGGGCAGCGTGGAGTATCAGCTGTTCGATGCCCGCTATGCCGACTCGCCCCTGACGGCCGACTCGCGCCGCTGCGAGTTGATGACGGCCAACACCGCCTACGCCGCCAATACCGGCAAGACGCTGCGTGATGAGTGGCAGCAGTTCGCGCCGCAACTGGCCGAAGGCACTGGCGCCTTCAGCGATTCACGTGACGCCGTGCTGTCTCTGGTTCGCGCGCTGACCGTGCAGCTGGAAGCCATCAAGGACCGCAAACTGCGCCGGCCGATCGGCCTAGACAACGGCGGCACGGCCAACCCCTACGCGGCTGAGTCCTGGCGCGGCGGCATGGGGCTTGCCAACATCGCAGCGACCCTGGCGATGATGGAACGCCTCTGGCTCGGCAATGACGAGGCCGCTGGCATTCAAGGCTACCTGAATGGCCAGCTCGACCCGCGCATGGTGGCCTCCACCACCAGCGATTTCGTCGATGCGCGCCAGGCCTTCGCCGCCTTGCCGGATGACCTCGCCGGCATACTGCGCGATGACCCGCGCAATGGTGAGCTGCAGCAGGCCATGATCCATGTCGAGACCCTGCAGGCCGGTTTTGCCGACACGCTCAACCCGGCACTGGGCCTGTCACTGGGCTTCAACAGCACCGATGGCGACTGAGGAATTGAGAGCGGCGAATGACAACTGACAAGGGGCCAGGCGAGATGCCTCACGGCATGACAGACACACACGCGGCCGACGCCCGCCAGCGACGTCGGCTGCTCAAGGCGTTGGCCTGCACGCCACTGATGGGGCTGCCCGGCGGCATGGCCGTGGCGGGCGGCAACAACGCCGCCAGTGCCCAGGGGCGCGAGCCACTCGGGGTGGCCATCTCGGCATGTGATGATGACACGGGGCAGCACTTTGCCAGCTGCACCAGTTATCAGGGAGTGGAGCGCTGGCGCCAGCCGATACGCCAGCGCGCCCACGGCGCCACCCGACATCCTCACAAGCCGTGGGCGCTGATCTTCTCACGGCGCCCGGGGACGGAAATCAATGTCTTCGACCTCGATAGCGGTGAGCGGATCGCACGCATCGAGGCCGCACCGGACCGCCACTTCTATGGGCATGGCGTATTCAGCCCGGATGGCGGTCTGCTCTACACCACCGAGAATGCCATCGCGCCCGGAGAAGGCCGCATCGGCATCTACGACGTGAATCGCGACTTCGCGCGGATCGGCGAGTTCGCCAGTGGCGGGATCGGCCCGCATGAAATTCGCCTGCACCCGGATGGCCAACAGCTGATCATCGCCAATGGCGGGATTCTGACGCGGCCTGAAACCGGTCGGGTCAAGCTCAACCTGGACAGCATGCAGTCGAATCTGACCTTGCTCGACCGTGTCTCGGGCGAGATTCGCTGGCAAGGCGAGCCCTCCCATCACCAGCTGTCACTGCGCCACCTGGACGTCAGCCGCGAGGGCGTCATCGTCGCGGGCTATCAGTACCAGGGCCCCGCGGCGGACCACCGCCCGCTGGTGGTGATGAAGCATCCCAGCAGTGAGAGCTTGCAGGAACTGCCGTTGCCGCGGGACTACGTCGCGCAGTTCAAGCAGTACATCGCCAGCATCGCCGTCTCCCCCGATGGGCGACTGGCCGTGGCGACCGCCCCACGCGGCAATCTGATCACGCTCTGGAATCTCGCGACGGGAGAGCTGGACACGACTCTGGACTTCGCCGACTGCGCTGGTGTGCTGGCGGTGCCGGCCACGCAGCGGACGCCGGCAGGCTTCGTGGTCAGCAATGGTCGCGGCGAGTGGCTGCTGATCGATGAGGAGGGGCTGCCGGCGCTTGGCCCGGTGCGGCTGGCGAATACCCACTGGGACAATCACCTAGCGCTGATGTAGCAAGCGGTAACCATGCCCCAAACGCGCATGTCTCAAGATGACAATGCCTCAGGAACGACAAGGCCTCGCAGGTAGCTGCCTGCGAGGCCTTGTCGTTGATAGATTGCCATGCTCTCACGAGCATCAGCACTCAATAGCAGCCAGCTGCCTCAGAAGTGATAGGTCAGACTCCCGATGATGCTGCGAGACTCTCCGTAATAGCACCAATAACTGCAACTGGCGACATACTCCTTGTCGGTGAGATTGCTGACATTGACCTGCGCACTCAACTCGCGAGTGAAGTCATAGCCAACCATCGCATCGAACAGCAGATAGTCGGACACGGTGGCATCGCCATCCACTGATTCGCCGACATAACGGGCACCCGCCCCCAGACGCAGCCCCTCCAGGGCACCACGCTCGAAGGCGTAATCCAGCCAGCTGGAGGCCTGATGGCGCGGTATCAGCGGGGCACGCACATCGTTTTCCAAGCGTGCATCGGTATAAGTATACGCTGAAGTCAGTTTGAGATGGTCCGTCAGATAACCGACCATCTCCAGCTCGAAGCCACGCGACTGGCGTTCCCCTTCCTGAACCTGAAAACCTCCGGTGGTGACAAGAGTATTGTCCTCAGTGAGTTCAAAGACGGCAGCCGTAAGATACCCATCCCAGCCCGCAGGCTGGTACTTGGCGCCCAGCTCCCACTGACGACCTTCGCGAGGCTCATAGAGCGAACCGCGATCATCGGTCGCGCTGATCGGCTCGAAGGATTCGGTATAGCTCAGATAAGGGTTGAGGCCGAAGTCACTCAGGTACATCACCCCGCCCGACCAGCTGATCTCGTCATCATCGGAGCGCTCACGAGACCCCGTCGTCTGATTGACGTTCTCGGTCTCGGCCTGGTCGTAGCGCACTCCCGCCAGCAGTACCCACTTGTCGTCGATGCGCAGCTGATCCTGCACGTAGAGACCGATCTGCTCCTTGTCGATATCGCGCCGCGTGATCTGTTCATCGCTCAATGCGGTGTAATTGCCGTATTGCGGATCAAACAGATCGATCGGGTCGCCGAAGGCATAGTCATCCGCTTCCTTGCCCGACAGGCTCAGATTCTGATAATCCACACCCAGCAGCAAGGTGTTCTCGGTGCGCTCGCCATACCATTTGCCGATGGCCCGGTTGTCGACGGTATAGCTGTCGATGGTGCCCTCGCGGTACAGAAGCCCCCGCTGACCTTCGCGCGCCGAGGACTGATAGAGGATGTAGCTGCTGATCAGGTCGAGATCCAGCTGGCTATAACGGAAATCCTGCTCCAGCGCCCAGGTGTCGTTCACTTGATGGCGAAACTCATAGCCCAGGGATGTCTGGGTACGCTCATCCTTGTCATACCCCGGTTCACTGTAATTGGTCTGCGGGTCCACCTTGCCGAACGGCGTATCATCATTGGTGCCATAGGCCAGCTTGAAAGCGTTGGTAGGTACGCCATCATCCTTCTGGAGGCTGGCGAGTAGCGTCAGTTGGGTCGCATCCGAAATGTCCCAGGTCAGGCTCGGTGCGAAGTAGTAGCGCTCGTTCTCGGTATGATCCAGATCCCCATCACGTTCGCGATACAGCCCTACCAGACGATAACGCACATCCCCATACTCGCTCAGATAACCACTAGTATCGAGCCCCGTCTGGCGAAGACCGCGATTGCCGATCTGCAGCTGCAGTTCCGTCTGGGGCTCATCGGTCGGACGCTTGCTGATGGCATTGATCAGACCGCCAGGAGGCGCCTCCCCATAGAGGATGGAGGAAGGCCCCTTGAACAGATCGACCCGCTCCAAGCCCCAGGTCTCCGGCAACCACTGATAGAACCCTTCACGGTAGATGCGCAGACCATCCTGATAGGTGGATTGATCAAAGCCACGCACCTTGAACCAGTCGGTATTGTTATCGGATCCATAATGGCCAGACAGGACGCCGGCACGGTAGCGGAAGGTTTCATCGAGCTGCTGGACGTTACGCGTGTCGAGCTCTTCGCGATTGACCGTCGAGACCGGACGTGGCGTCTCCACCAGCGGCGCATCGACTTTCAGTGCCGTTCCGACCACGACCATGGTGTCATCGGTCTCGGCGGCCAGCACGATGGCGGACTGTGACAGGAGCCATGCCGCGATGCAGAGCCGTATGGTGTGAGACAGTGGGGCTTGTGACAGAACGGCATATGAATAAGGTGCAGGTGCCGGCCGGGCAGCTACCTGTCGAGATGATAGGTATCTTGGCATGTTGTGTTCCCTTGCAACGATCGTTGTGTGGTCAATCTCCCCTTCCGTCTCGTGGCGTCTCTCACTGGCACGCTCATATCCAATGCGGAATGGAATCAGGATGATTCGTATTCAAAAAATGTAATTTGCGGTGACACACCGTTCTGCATGCACCTGCATGTAATCCCGAGAATGGCGCGTCCTACCGACTGCAACACCCCGAGGGGCGATTCACTCTGCAGCCGGACATCATCCCTGACACATCACATGAGACCGTCTCCTGGGCTCACGTCCTGGCGTTGCGACTTCTTGCGTCTGCTACCTGCATCGCGTCTTCCATCTTCGTCCATGTTCTTCTGCCCAGCGCTGAGACGATGCCCAGCCCGTGGGACGTCTTGCAGGGCATCGGCAGGTATGCGCTTTCGTCTTCCCGGTCACGCTTCATCCAGGCGCGCCACAGCGTCCCGACTGATACGATCACGCTGGGCGCCCGACAACTCCTGCAACTTGCCGGCGCGCATCTCGAACAATCTATCCGCTTGCCCGAAATAATGATCATCGTGACTGATGGCGAAGACCGTCTTGCCCATCTCGCGCAGACGCGGCAGCAGATCACGATAGAAGATGCGGCGGAATTGCGGGTCCTGATCTGCCGCCCATTCATCCAACAACACGATGTCGCGACGCTCTACCACTGCCATCAACAGCGCAAGTCGCTTGCGCTGCCCTTGAGACAGCTCGGTATTGATCACACGGTTTTCCTCAAGCACCAGCTTCTCGCGCATCTGCAGGTAGTCGACCCACTGCGCGATCAATGCCGGGTCTGCCGGCCCACCGGTCGGACCCAGCAGGCGATCGAACTGATGGAAATCAGTGAAGACCGCCGAGAACTGCTGACGCCAGGCTTCCCGCTCGTCTTCGCCTATCGGGTGCCCGTCCCGCAAGAGCGTGCCTGAGATTGGCCGATAGAGGCCGGTCAGAAGCTTGGCCAGGGTCGACTTGCCACTGCCATTGCCACCGATCAGGAAGACCAGCTCTCCGCGCCTGAGGGTAAGATCCAGCGGACCGACGCAGAAGGCCTGCATGTCATTGTGCGCAATGTCCTGTCCCGTGTTCTCGCGGCCGGCGTAGCGAAAGCAGACACCCTGTAGACTCAGGGTCTGCCAGTGAGACTCGGCCGAAGTGCCTGCGGCTGAATCATGTCCTCGCGGCTCGGGATGCCGAGGAGACGCGAAATCGGCGTTGACCGGTGCCAATGCCAACTTGCGCAGCTTGGCAAAGGCCACATCAGCCCCCAGCAAGGTGGGCAATGCCCCCACGGCCTGGATCAAGGGCGTGCGCAGAAACAGCAGAGTCAGGGAAAAGGTCGCGGCGACTTCACCACTGGCCCATCCCAGGCCATTGGCCAGATAGAAGACAATACCGATGGCGCCCAGCATCATGATGTTGGAGAAGTTGACGGCGCTCAGGTGGTAGGTGTCCGCGCGCACGACATGATGGCGATACTCACAGGCATTGACACTGTAGCTGGTGTCGAAATAGTCACGCGCACGTGGACGATTGAGCGCCAGCTCCTTGCGCCCGTCGATGACAGCCTCATAGTCGGCATAAAGGCGACTCTCCGCTTCACGCACCTCGGCCAGGTGGCGATAGACTCGCGTGACCATCCAGCTGCCCCCCATAATGGTCAAGGTCACCCAGATGGCGGTGATCAACATCATGCCGAGAGACAACCAGCCAAGATAGAACACGGCTCCCAGGGTCAGCACGATGCCTTGTACCAGTTCTGGCAGGCGCACGAACGCCAGGGTGATGTTGCGGATGTCACTCGAAAGACTCGCCAGCAGGTTGGCGCTGCCGAGCTGCTCGAGCCGCTCGATATCAGTATCGAGGATCTGCTTGACCAAACGCCCGCGCAGTCCATGCACGAAATGATGCCCCAGCGTCGTCAATGCCAACTGTGCCCCCAGCGTGATCGCAAGCAACAGCAGAATCAGCCCAAGAAACTCCGGAAGCACCCCGACATGGGCCGCAAGCCCCTCGTCCAGGGGGACGGTGGCAGAATGCGCGATGAGTCGCTGGTTGATATAGGCAATGACACCGATGCCTAGCCCTGCACTGACAAGGCTCAGAAAGATCACACCAAGAAAGGACCAGCGATATTGGGCAAGAACCACTTTCAGTAACGTCACACCTGCTCCCGGACATCATGGCAATCAGACCGCCACCAAAAGGCGGCGACGCAGGTCATGTGACTGCGCCGAAAGAGGATCTTACGGCGCGCATACTTTAATGCAAGAAATAATGAGAAATATTATCACTACTAAATAACGACTATAGATACCGTCGCGCGATCCCCCTCTCTTGCACCACTCCCCGATAGGAACACCCCGCTCATGGGCCACTCATGTGGCCGTAAGTCTCACCACAGCGTCATCTGACGATCCAGCAGCCGATCGAAATCATCGTCGACGAATGGCAGGATGCCATCGGCGACGGGCTTGAGCTGGCGACTCAGGTAGTGCTCGACATCAATGGGCGAGCGCAGATATTCGACGGGTTCCGGGCCGGAGGTGGTCATCACATAGCGAATCCAGCCGCCGCGCTGATAGCGTAACGGCAGGCCTCGCCGGCGGTTCTCGTCATCCGCCAGACGCGCCGCACGGACATGGGGCGGCACGTTGCGCTGATAGTCGTCGAGCTTGCGCCGCAGTCGCTTGCGGTAGATCAAGGCCTCGACATCCGAGGTGTCCGCCGCGCCATGGGCATGGCGTTGCAGGTAATCCTGCACGTAGCCTTTCAGATACTCCTGATAGGGGCTGCCTTCGAAGATGCGGCGATAGAGTCCCTGCTGGAAGGTCTTGGCCAGCGGCGTCCAGTCGGAACGCACCGACTCCAGTCCCTTGAACACCAGTTCCGTCTGGCCGCTGCTGCCTGTCTGTTGCAGCCCGGCGTAGCGTTTCTTGCTGCCCTCTTCGGCCCCGCGAATGGTCGGCATCACGAAGCGCTGATAGTGGGTCTCGAACTGCAGCTCCAACGCGCTG
This sequence comes from Cobetia sp. Ld8, assembly GCF_045066615.1. NCBI lineage: Bacteria > Pseudomonadati > Pseudomonadota > Gammaproteobacteria > Oceanospirillales > Halomonadaceae > Cobetia > Cobetia sp. Ld8. The sequence continues at coordinate 1,025,896 of NZ_JBISHF010000007.1, forward strand.
TCGAGATCGAGACTGTCCTTGAGATGCCGTCGCCACCAGTCGGTGACATGCGCCGCCAGCTCACGGCCGATCCGGCTCGCCTCGGCTTCCTCATGCGCAGCGCCCAGCCACACGAAGGTGGAGTCGGTATCGCCATAGATGACGCGATAGCCCTGCGCCTCGATCAACTCCACCGTCTGCTGGATGATCTGATGGCCACGCCGCGTGATCGAGGACGCCAGCCGTGGATCGAAGAAACGACAGCCACGTGATCCCAGCACGCCGTAGAAGGCATTCATGATGATCTTGAGCGCCTGGGTCAGCGGGGCGTCACCCGCCGCGCGGGCGGCGTCACGTGCTTGCCAGATCTCGGCGACGATGCCCGGCAGGCAGTGTCGGTCACGCGAGAAGCGCGCGCCGAGAAAACCGGGCACACCGGCCTCAGGGGCATCATCCGAGCCGTTCTCCGACCCACGCAGCCCTTCGATCAGGCCCAGCGGGTCGATCAGGAAAGTGCGGATGATGGAGGGATACAGACTCTTGAAATCCAGCACCAGCACCGAGTCATAAAGCCCGGGCTGGGAATCCATCACGAAGCCGCCGGGGCTGTCCTCCCCCACCACGTCTCCCAGATTGGGCGCGACCTTGCCCAGCCGGTGCAACCTCGGCAGATACAGATGCGTGAAGGCCGCCACCGAACCACCGCTACGATCCGCCTCAAGCCCTGTGGCAGCGGCCCGCGCGAGCAGAAACTCCATCAGTCGCGTCTTCGCGAAGATACGCGTGACCAGCTCGCAATCCTTGAGGTTGTAGCGCGCCAGGGAAGGCTTGTCCTCGGCGAACATGCGCAGAATCTCGTCCAGCCGGCCGTAGGGGTCATCGATGGCCTTGCCTTCCTGCAACAGCTCACGCGAGACATTCTCGAGACTGAACGACTCGAAATGCCAGAAGGCCGACTTGAGCGCCTCGATGCCATCCACCACCCAACGCCCGGCGATCTCGGCAAAGAAGTGCTCGGCCTGGCGGGAATGAGAGCGCCACTGCATCACGCTGGCGTCACGTCCCAGTCGCAGCGGCAGGCCTTCGGCCTCTGACAGCCGCACCAGCATGCGCAGATCGAACTGGATGACGTTCCAGCCGATGATGACATCCGGATCATGCCTTGCGACCCAGTCCAGCAGGCATTGCAGCAGCTCACGCCGGCTATCGCGGTATTCCAGCGAGAAATCGCGGCTGGTGTCCTCCTCGCCATTGGGGTGCCCCAGCATGTAGACCTGACGCTGTCCGCAGCCCTCGAGCGCGATGGAATACAGATTGCCCCGCGCATCGGTCTCGATATCCAGCGATGCCCAGCGCAGCGGTGGCCGATAGCCCTCCAGCGGTGTCAGACGTGCATTCTTCACGCTGCCATCAGGTTGGCGCTCGCCGCGTGCCGTGACGCCTGCCGTGATGAAACGCTCCATCAGGTAGCGGTCCGTCGGACGCACATCCGCTTCGTAGACGTCGACGCCAATCGCCTTCAAACGGCGCGCCAGCTGGCCCAGGGTGCGATATTCACGACAGTAGAGCCCCACCACCGGGCGATGGTGGAAGTCTTCCAGTGCCAGCGGACGCAGCTCGGCGCCGGCCTCAAAGCTCACCAGTGTCTGAGCCAGCACTTGCTGTTCGGCGGGCAGGAAAGCGACGACTTCCTGGGGCGCAAATTCGACACGTACGGCGCCTTCGTCGGTGCGGATCCAGAAGCTGATCACCACCCCCTCGGGCGTGTCCCGCCAATGACGTGTCAGCACGAAGCCATGAAGTTCAACAGGAGCTTGGCGGGAATCTACGGATGCGGCCTCTGGCACTGCACTACCCTTACGTTGAATATACGAATGCCGAGAAGAATGAGTTCAGGACGCGACCGTATGCTCATACGTTAATATGAGTTATGTATCGTGCAACAGTCATCATGAGGCCTATGCTTGATGACGAAAGCGTCCGTGCCTTCCCAGCGACAGGAATGACGACTGCGGCAAGGAATGCCTCTCCCGAGATAGCGGCACGACCCAAGGAGCATGCGTCATGCAACGCTTTGAGACGATTCAAACCCTGCTGGGCCAGATGCTTGGCCAGATCGACGATATCATCTTGCTTGCAGATGATCAGCGCCACATCACCTACATGAACGATAGCGCGGTAAAGACATTCGGCTATCCCCGCGAGGAACTGATCGGCAAGCAGACCAGGGTACTGTATGCCTCCAGCGATGAATTCGAGCGCCAAGGAGCAAGACGCTTTCGTGTCGATGCCCCGCCCGAAAAGGAAGGTCGAGTCATTCGCTATCGACGCCAGGATGGCACCTATTTCTATGGGGAGACGCTCGGCGGCCCCATCAAGGACCCCACCAGCGACAACATCTTCATGTTCGGGCTGATCCGCGATGTCTCACGCCGCGTGACGGCGGAACATACCCTCCACAGCCTGCATGCCATCACCTCATCACGAGAACTCAACTTCAATGCTCGCATCGACGAGCTGCTGAAACTGGGCTGCGCCCATTTCGGCCTGCCGATCGGTATCTTCAGCCGCATCAAAGGCGGAGATTATGTCGTCCAGCGTGCCTGTCACCCGGAAGACCTGCTGGAGCCGGGACTTAGTTTCTCGCTCAGCGATACCTATTGCGATCACGTCTACAAGGCTGATAGCGTACAAGCCTTCCATCATGTGGCAAACAGTGAAATCAGAAATCACCCCTGCTACGCCAACTTCAACCTGGAAGCCTACATCGGGGCGCCGGTGATCGTGGATGGTGAACGCTACGGTACCTTCAACTTCTCAAGTCCTGACCCTGTACCGCCCTTCACCTCTCAGGACATCGAGCTGGTGCGACTCATCGCGTTATGGGCCGGCCACGAAGTCGCACGAGCCAATGACATCAATGCCTTGCAGGAAGCGCATCAGGCGCTGGAGAAGATCGCGATCACCGACCCGCTGACCGGCCTCTACAACCGACGTCATGCTCAGCAGGTACTGGATGACAGCATCGCGGCACTGGCCAATGCCGAGGTTGACCACCCCCTGTGCGTGGCACTGCTGGATTTCGACCATTTCAAGAAGATCAACGACAATCATGGTCATGACGCCGGTGATCTTGCCTTGCAACACTTGAGCGCCCTCGCCGAGGAGATTCTGCTGCCCGGCGACACCCTCGCCAGATGGGGAGGTGAGGAATTCCTGGCCATCCTGCCTGACTCGTTGCTCAGTGACTCTGCCACACGCATCAACCTGTTGCGACAACGCATGAAGGACAGTGTCGTGGAGTACGCTGGTCAACGTCTGCCCCTGTCATTGAGCATAGGTCTGACCTGCCTGGAGCCCAATGATAGTGCCACCCGCGAGCAGTTGATCGCTCGTGCCGATGAAGCCATGTACGCGGCCAAGGAAGAAGGACGCAACTGCCTCAGGATGCTGTAACGCAATGATGCGTGAATTGCTCCGTCCTGCCTGTCCTGATCAGGAGCGCCAAGCAGGACGGAGCCCTCTCACCAAAGCCCGCTCACCAAAGCCCTCTCGCCGAAGCCCTCGCATCACGCCATCACCCCTCTCGCACTCAGGTAGCGAACACGCTAAGGTCAGGCCCATCCCCTTCTGCCGAGCCACCCGACGTCGTCGTTGCCTATCCTCATGCCTTCACACGATTCCAGCGCTACGCCGCCCGATGCGTCCTATGCCTTCGGCCTTCCGGAAGACGGCGTATTGTCTGACCAGCCCACCAGCATTGCGCCCTTGACCGCCACCCTTGCCTCGCCTGCCCCCGCTGACCGTCACCAACTCGGCATCTTCCTGCTGCCGGGCTTCGCGATGGTCGCGCTGTTCTCGATGATCGAGCCGCTACGCATCGCCAATCGACTGCGCGGAACACGCCTGTATCAGTGGACACTCGCAAGCCAGGATGGCGCGTCGGTCAAGGCCTCCAACGGCATGGTGCTGCCGGTGGATACCGCACGTGATGACCTCGCCGCAGTGGACAAGCTGGTGGTGTGCACCAGCTTTGCCCCGGAAGCCTATCTGGAAGACCGCACCTTGCACTGGCTACAGGAGCGCTCCCGTAGCGGCTGCCAGCTCGGCGGCGTAGACACCGGCTGCTTCGTGCTGGCGCGTGCCGGCCTGCTCACCGGCAAGACGGTGACGCTGCATTGGGAAAGCCTGCCGGAATTCAGCCAGCGCTTCGATGAGGTGGACGCCGTGGAGTCACTGTATGAAATCAGTGACGATGGCTTCTTCTGCGCCGGCGGCAGCGCCCCGCTGGACATGAGCCTGGAGCTGATTCGCCGCCAGCATGGTCAGACGCTCTATCAGGCGGTACGCGAACAACTGATTCTCGATCAGGGCCGCCTGCCGGCCAGCCGCCAGCGCGGCATCAGTCAGCAGACGGCCGATCTGGCCGACCCGCTGCTCAGGCGTGCGATCACGCGCATGGAGAACACCCTGGAGGCCCCGCTCAGCATCGAGGCACTTGCCGAGGAGCTCGGCCTCTCATGGCGCCAGCTGGAGCGCCGCTTTCAGCAAGGGCTCGGCTGCACGCCTCGCGCCTATCATGGGGAGCGTCGCCTGCTGCACGCACGCAGCCTGCTTCACGATACCCGCCATGGCGTCACCGATATCGCCCTGGCCTGCGGTTTCACCTCGCATTCGAGTTTCACTCGCGCCTTTCGTCGTCGCTTCGGCATCACCCCGACCCAGGCGCGCCGCCAGCCACCACGCCCTCTGATGTGATCCACGCCCGATACCCGCATCGCGATGTCGAATTGGGCACAGTCGGTGTCGAATTGGGCACAGTAGCGAGCGCCGTGGGCTGCCATTCTGTCGGGGAATCGCTCACCTGACAGAAGGAAGGACTCTCCATGGCGCTCCCGATCACACCCGATTACGACAGCTGGCCAATTGACGAGACTCTCGTGAAGGTCGTTCACGAAGCACGCTATCTGAGCGTGACCTGGAGCGATGGCCGCGTCAGTCGTTTTCATAGTGTCTGGTTGCGCGAGAACGCCGCGGACGATACCACCGTCAACCCGGCGACGCGCGAACGCATCCTGGACCTCTCCCAGATTCCCGCCTGGCCGGAAATTTCCGAGGCCAGCATCGATGAGGACGGCGCACTCAGCGTGCTGTTCACGCCCGAAGACCGCCGCCTGCGCTTCCACCCGGGCTTCCTGCGTGCCAATGACTATGACAACCAGGACTCGCTGCCGCCGGAACTGCCACCGCTGACGCTCTGGCACGGTGAGCAGCTGGGCCAGCCGCCGACCATCGATGCCGCCCGCCTGGCCGAAGCCGATCATGGCAGCGCGCAGGAGGCGGAGATTCTGTATCCAACCCTGCACGAACTGCTCGGCAAGGGACTGGTGCGCCTGCGCAACCTGCCGACGGAAGAAGGCGCCATCGAAAAGGTCGCCGAACGCATCGGCTCGATCCGCACCACCAACTTCGGCCACCTCTTCAATGTCCGCGCGATCCAGAACCCGGATTCCAACGCCTATACCTCCATCGCCTTGCCGCCGCATGTGGACCTGCCGACCCGGGAATATCAGCCGGGCCTGCAGTGTCTCTACTGTCTCGAGAACACCGTGGAAGGCGGCATGGCGGTGATGATGGATGGCTTCGCCATCGCGGCGGCGCTGAAGGAAGAACACCCCGAGGCCTACGAGACACTCACCACGGTGCACTGGCGCTACGCCAATACCTCGCGCAATACCGATCATGTCTGGTATTCGCCGATGATCGTGCTGGGTCAGGCAGGAGAACTGCTGGAGGTGCGGATCGCCGACTTCCTGCGCGGGCCGATGATGGCGCCGTTCGAGCAGACCGAGACCGCCTATGAAGCACTGATGACGCTGCAACGCATGTTGCGTGAACCGCGCTTCGCCATGCGTTTCACCTATGCCCCCGGCGACATGGTCATCTTCGACAATCGCCGCCTGCTGCACGCCCGCGATGCCTTCGAGGGCGAAAGCGGCAGCCGCTGGTTGCAGGGCTGCTACCTGGAACGTGACGAAGTGCGCTCGCGCTATCGCATGCTCAAGCGTGCCGAACGAGCCGAGCGGGTCGAGGAAGCCACCCAGGCGGTGTGATTCGGCACGGCGTGCCTCTGCTCGCGCATTGGCTCACACATCAGCTCACGCCGATGGCCGGCATGAGAATGAGAACGTGCGGGGAATCAGGGCGTGCGTGGCGTGATGACGAGCGTGAAACCGGGGTCCTGCGGAATCAGGGGCGGCAGACAACGGACCTCATGACCGGACAACTGGCGGGCAAGACATCGGGTCAGCGTCGCAGGTTCAAAGGCGCTGACCCATGCCGGCATGTCAGGTTTCTCGCCCCGCCAGTGGACGGCATGCATGCCCCATTCCGGCTCCAGCGAGTGGCACGACAGGGTCTGCCAAGCCAGTTGATGACGACCGCTGCCCGACACGATGCGCGTGGACAACGGCAGACGCTCGACATCAAAGGCATCGATCACGATTCGCAGGCATGGATGACGAAGAATCGCCTCGACGAGTCTGGTGAGTTGCTCACCCTGCTGCCAGTTGGCACTGATGCGACAGCTGATCGCCACGCAGGATGCCGGCGTCTCTGCCAGCACATCGAGAATGTCGCCATGCACCACCTCGTCAAGCTGAGGCCGGCTCTGGCATTGCACGCCGGTCAGGCACGCCATGTTGTTTGCGGCTGGCCGTGTACGTCACTTCCGATGAATGATGCTGACCCTTCAATGTTGATGCTCTGCATCATGTGATGAGTGAGGATGATCCTCAGCCCGGTCACTGCCCTCCGGCTCATGGCTGCCCTTCCGCTCATAGCTGTCTTGTAAATCAGCAGGTCCATCAGCTTCCTTGGCGCGGTGTGGTTGGCGGGTGTCATCGTCATGATGCGATGACGATGATTGTGCAGTCTCCCCTCCGCCATGTTGATGACCATCACTTGCTGCCACAAGAGCCGTATAACGCGCAGCACTCATGCCCGGTAGCTCTTGCATGAAAGCGACCATCTGCCAGATATATTCATCCTGCATGCTCTTGCCCCATGCCGGCATTCCACTGGCTTTTATCCCATGCTTGATGACCCAGAAGTGCTCTCCAGGCTCACCATGCATATCCGAAGTCACAAAATTCGGTGGACTGGGATAAAGCCCCTTGCTGAGTTCAGTCTCTTGCATGCCTGGCGCGAGATGGCAGGAGGCGCACATCGATGCATAATTGCCGGCCCCCGCCACTTTCATGGCTTCATCATCGAGGGATGGCGTTGCGATATCACTCGCGTGGCTCTCGATCGAACGATCACGCGCCGTTTCAAGAATTCCATAGACCCATGGCCCATGCGGATCATCTGCCGCGACACTGACGACGCCGGAGTAAATGACTCCAGCCCCGGCTGCCAGCAGCACCATGAATGCCAGACACATCCCTACCAGTACTTTTTTCATGTCAGTCCCCTTGATGAAACAACATGATTCAACGCCCAGACCGCTATGTAAAAAAGCCGGTGGCTGACGGCCAACAATACCAGCGACATGACGCGATGCATCGGGCAGCGCCTTGGCACCTGAAACGCTTGTCCGATTTCATTGAGCTGTCTCTGCATCATTCAAGGAACACCTCCAGAGAATGACTTCGACCACCAGCAGCCAATACACGACAGCCATCGAGATTCAGAACATCAAGCGCACACCGACCACGACAGCCGTATCCTCCACATCCTCACCTTCTTCATGCTGCATATCGGCGGTTTCGCCATACTCTCTCTGCCAGTACATGCCGACATAAGGCGCTACGCGCCGAGTTATCTCATAGCGAGCACGCAAGCCGATTCGTAATGAGTTGAGGCCCGTCCCAATCCCCTGTTGCCTGGACTCATTGGCAGCGAAGACCATTTCACTACGTGGCTGTAGATACCAGCGCTGGGTCAGGCGCACATCATGTTCAAGCTCCAGGCTGGCAGTCACGATACCTTCCTCTCGGTACTGCACTGCGGCATCCGTCTCGATCCGGTAGGGGGCGGTTCCCTGAAAGCCGAACACCCCATACACGCTTTCATCATGATCATCGTTGAACACACCACCCTGATAGCCAGCGCCGATCTGGAACTCCCAGAAATCGGCAACCAGCTGACTGTAGAGAAGCTCAAGGGATTCAAACTCGGCTTCTTCCCCATCGCCCTGGACATTCTCCCCTTCTGACTTGAGATAGACGCGGTGGGTATCTCCGCCATACCAGGCCTGAAAATCCCACACCAGGGAGTCCTCTCCCTTGTCCGGAAGGCTATATTCCAGGCGATCGAAGACTGCGCTCCACTGGAGATGTTCGGCCATGGGTGATGGCCATGACGCGGGGGCATCATATCCATCCTGGGCAAATGCCAGGGAGACACCAGCACCGGAGAATAGACATACCGTCACGCAGGCAAGACGAAATGAATGCTGACTGATTGACATGATGACTCCTCAGGAAACCTTTACGACACGGAACATACCTGCATCCATGTGGTACAGAAGATGACAATGGAAAGCCCAGCTACCTTCTGCATCGGCAGTGATCAACGCTGAAACGCGCTCACCGGGTTTGACATTCAAGGTGTGCTTGCGAGGAATCAGATCACCGTGGCCATTCTCGAGCTCCATCCACATCCCATGTAAATGAATGGGATGCTCCATCATGGTGTCATTGATCAAGATGAGACGGAGGCGCTCATCTTTATGAAAATGAATAGGGCCATTGACTTCGCTGAACTTCTTGCCATCGAAGGACCACATATAACGTTCCATATTGCCGGTCAGATGCAACTCCATCTCGCGCATGGGGCCGCGTCTGTCCGGCCATGGTGAATAGGCCTTGAGATCCTGATAGACCAGTACACGACGCAGCGATTGGTCCAGACCGATTCCCGCCTGGTCATAACGAGCCCCTTGCTGAGCAGCGCCTGCCATCAGCGTGCCGCCCTGGGCTGCATCGGCTTGCAGGCCAGTCATCTTCGAATGGTCCATGCCTGCCATCTGCGAATGATCCATGCCTGCCATCTGCGAATGGTCCATGCCCGCCATCTTCGAATGGTCCATGCCCGCCATCTGCGAATGATCCATGCCTGCCATCTGCGAGTGGTCCATGCCTGCCATCTGCGAATGATCCATGCCTGCCATCTGCGAATGATCCATGCCTGCCATCTGCGAATGATCCATGCCTGCCATCTGCGAATGGTCCATGCCTGCCATCTGCGAGTGCTCCATTCCAGCATGAGCGCCCATGGCCTCCATCCCGCGATCAGCGATCTGCCGTCGTTCAGGTACGGGCGCCTCCATCCCGGGGCGGGGTGCCAACGTGGCTCGCGCGTAGCCACTGCGGTCCATGGCTTCGGCGAAGATGGTGTACGCCTTGTCATCTTCCGGTGTCACCAGCACATCGTAGGCTTCCGCCACGGCAATACGGAACTCATCCACATCTACCGGTTGCACTGGCTGACCATCTGCCGCCACCACGGTCATCTTCAAGCCGGGAATACGTAAATCGAAGTAGCTCATTGCCGAGCCATTGACGACACGCAGACGCACTGTTTCCCCACGCTTGAATAGCGCGCTCCAGTTTTCTTCTGGTGAATGACCATTGAGAAGATACGTATAGGTACTGCCGGTGACATCGGCAATATCCCGTGAACTCATGCGCATCTCTGCCCACATGCTGCGCGACTCGATCGTGTCCACCCAACCACCCCGCCGTACATCCGCAAAGAAATCAGCGACGGTACGCTCCTGGTAGTTGTAGTAGCCTTCCATGGTCTTGAGATTGCGAAATACGGACTTGGGGGCTTCGAATGTCCAGTCAGTCAGCAGCAGGACATGCTCACGATCATAGGTGAAGGCTTCGGGGGTTGCGGAGTCGATGATCAATGGACCTGCGTGGCCTTCCTGCTCCTGGAGGCCTGAATGACTGTGATACCAGTAGGTACCGCTCTGAGTGACAGGAAACCGGTAGGTAAAGGTTTCGCCCGGTGCTATCCCTGCGAAGCTGATACCCGGCACGCCGTCCATTTCCGGGGGAAGTATGATGCCATGCCAGTGAATGGAGGTTGGCTCATCGAGCAGGTTTGTCACCTTGATGACAGCATCCTGCCCTTCCTTCAAGCGCACCATGGGCCCGGGACTACTGCCATTGATGCTGATGGGACGCGCGAATTTCCCGGCAATGTCGATGTCTTCACGTCGAATGACAAGAGAGATCTCGGGCCCATGCTCAACCCCTTGGGAGTACCCTGATGTGTGCCCCCAGGGGTTGGCCCAGGCGGGTGCCACGCCTGACATCATTGCGCCCAACCCCAGGGCAGAACCTCCCTTGAGCAACTGTCGACGTGATACAGAAAATTCAGACGGTTTTGGTGCCATGGCCGTAGCTGCTCCCGGGTCATGAATGATGAGTCATGACATGGATGAAGCCACGGCAAGCTGAAACGAACCTGAATGGAGTGCCTATTTACGTGTGGGCAGATGCACCTCGGCTCTCAATCCCCCTGCGGCGGCTGTTGAGTAGCTCACGCAACCAGCGTAATGCTTGACGAGATGCGCAAGAATGGAGAGCCCCAGCCCATACCCCGGGTGAGTTTCGTCCTGCCGCCACCCACGCTCGCCAAGATGGGCCAACTGTGCCTGCGGCACCCCCGGACCATCATCCTCGACGCAGAGCACGATCTGGTCACTCTCTATCGTCAATCGGCATTGCACCTGATTGACAGACCATTTGCCCGCATTATCCAGCAATATGCCGAGCATTTCGGTGAAATCCTGTGTCTCGACATTCACCCAGCTATCCGCATGCTCATTAGATACGCCCAGACACTCCAGCAAGAAGGTACGCTGCGGATAGATCCCCTGGAACATCTCGATCAAGCGCTGGGCCTCTTCAACCGGGCGTGTTGTCTGACCGGCGCGCGGGCCAGCAATGCGGGCTCGCCTGAGTTCTGTCTCCAGCTGGGAATGAATCGTCTTTACACGTTGCAGCATCTTGCCACGACGTATCTCATTGATCGGTCGCTTGCCACGCAGCACCTGTGTCAGCGCCGTCAGAGGTGTCTTGAGCGCATGGGACAGATTCGCCACAGACTCTCGTGAACGAGACAACCGACGATCAAACTCATCCAGCAGGGTGTTGAGCTGTGATACCAGCGCATCAAGCTCGGAAGGGGCCTCAAGCACAATCCGCTTTCGGTGCCCGGACTGGAGTTCACTCAATTGATGACGCAGGGCACTCAACGGCTTGAGCCCGCGCCTTACCGCCAGCAGATTGAGAGATATCAGAATCCCCCACAACAGGATGGCGCTGGCGGCGATCCACCAATGAACTCGGGTCAGGCCCTGCTCCACTGGCGAGAAATTCTCGACAATCAACAATTGCACCGCGTCCCCGCGGATATCGAAGACGTGCCGATAGACCAACAGTGACTGTTGCTGAAACTGATGCATGAACAACGCATCCCCCTTGCCCTCAAGCAAAGGGAGCATCTGCGTCGGCAAGGCAGGCAGCGAAGTACTGACCTTCTCCCCGACTCGCAACACATAGAAATGATGAAAGCTCAGGGACTCCTCTCGGGCCGCTGCCATGAGCTGGGCAACAGGCCGCTCATCCTTCTTGAGCAAGGTGACGATATGCGATGCCTCATCCTTGAGACGCTCGCCAAGAAAGTCCTTCGCCAGCTCTTGGAGAAAGAAGCCATGCAGATACCAGGCAAACAGCACCACCGCGAGAGATGCTCCTCCCAGGCGGGTCAGCAGGCGAAAACGAAGGCTACGACGATCGATGTGAAACAAGCAGATACCCCTGTCCGCGGCGGGTCTGTATCAAGTCCTTGCCCAGGCGGCGGCGAAGGCGAGCGATATAGACTTCTACCAGATTGGGCGCCGCGGCGTCCTGCTCCAGGGCATATAGCTGATCCAGCAACTGTGCCTTGGAGTGCACTCTGTCTGGATGATGCATGAGGTAGCGCAACAGGCGGAATTCGGTGGCCGTCAAGCTCGCCCACTGCTCTCCATCGCAGCACACACGCTGCGCCTCTTCATCCAGCTGAATTCCGCTCACCTGAAGATACCCATGACTTGCCCCTTGGCGGCGCCGAAGGAGCGCATGGAGACGTGCCAGCAACTCTGCTTCATGAAATGGCTTGGTAAGGTAATCATCTGCCCCGCTGCGCAAACCGACGACCTTGTCTTCCCACGTGTCACGGGCCGTGAGAATCAGTATCGGAATATCCACCTGACCTTTACGCCAGCGCTTGAGCAAATCCACCCCGGAGCCGTCCGGTAGTCCCAGGTCCAGAATGGCCAACGCGTACTGCTCGGTTGCCATGAAGGCCTGCGCATCATTCAAATTCGAGGAGACATCCAGTCGATAGCCATTGTCCTCAAGCAGCTCGGCCAGGCTTTCCGCCAGCAGGTCATCATCTTCAAGCAACAACAGCTTCATGCCAGCTTTCTCCTGATCCACAAAACACCCACTGAACACCGCAGCATAGGGCTAAACCAACATGTCATGGTAAGCCTCACCATCCTATGGGGGAAAGCTGGTCTCTGGCTGAAAAGACAGCAACATGCAATCACTCCACCACGCGAAGCCGCTCGAATCTCCCATGTGCTATTCAGCCACGCACGCTTGGCTGGATAGCGCCTCTTGGTCACGGTAGCCTTGCACGCCTGTCAGGCAGGTCATGCGTCATGTCGGCTGCCTGAGCCCCTATTCTCTCTCTATTGGCTACTTGCACAGGATGCCCGCAATGCCCGCCAGTCCCGCCGATATTCCCTACCTCGCAGACCTGCTTGATGGCCTCGCGCAGTATTTCCCGCTCTCGCTGCCTATCGTCTGCGCGTTGCTGCTGCTTGCCCTGCTGACATCAGCCATGTCCGCTGCCGTCGGGGTCGGCGGTGGCACCCTGCTGATCATGTTCATGGCGCAGTTGATGCCTGCCGCTGCCTTGATTCCGGTGCATGGCATGGTGCAGCTGGGTTCCAACGGCGGGCGCATGGCGATGACGTGGCGCCATATCGACATGCGCCGTCTGTTGGCCTTTCTGCCCGGTGTGGCGCTGGGAGCGCTGGTCGCGGCCTGGGTGTTGATCCGCTTGCCTGAAGGGGTGCTGGAGCTTTCCATTGCGCTGTTCGTGCTGTTCACCTGCTGGGGGCCGGCACTACCCAAGCGGGCTCTGAGCCGCACAGGCACCTTGATTGCCGGTGCCATCACGACTTTCCTTTCAAGTCTGATCGGTGCCAGCGGCCCACTGGTCGCGAGCTTCATCAAGCAAGGCGGCGGCGAGCGTCACACCAAGGTGGCGACCTTCGCGGCCTGCATGGTTGCGCAGCACCTTACCAAGGCCTTCATCTTCGGCATGGCAGGGTTTCTCTTCCAGGAGTGGTTGCCCCTGATCGTACTGATGATCGGCGCGGGCCTGATCGGCACCCGCCTCGGACTGCGCTTTCTGGATCGCGTCTCCAACCGGCACTTCGATGGCCTGTTCAAATGGGCGCTGTCATTGCTGGCGCTCAGGCTTGCCTGGCTGGGTAGCGCTTCTCTGATCAGTCATTGATCCGTCGTCAGCCATGCCCTGATCCGCTTCTCACGCACCGCTCATCTGGCGGTCGCGCTGATGATCACAGTTTGTATCCCTGTCCTCTCGACAGGGATGCCCTGGGTATCACACTCAGCTGGCCTTGTTGCCTACCTCGCCCATCATGACGCGTCAGCATTACCTACCATCAAAAGCGCCCCGCTCAGGCATCAGGCTGAGCGGGGCGCCGCTTGTCATGCGTCAACTACAGATCAGAGAGATCAGAACGGGTACTGGCGGGGCTCGACCTGCAGGCTGACCCACTGGTCGGTGGTGAATTCCTCAAGCACCCAGTCGCCATTGAAGCGCCCAAGGCCGGAGTTCTTCTCGCCACCGAAGGGTGCGCGCGGGTCATCATTCACCGGCATGTCATTGACGTGCACCATGCCAGCCTCGACCTGGCGCGCGAAGCGCTCGCCGCGTGCGATATCCGTGGTGAAGACGGAAGCCGAAAGGCCATATTCGGTGCCATTGGCAAGCTCCAGCGCGTGCGCTTCGTCACGGGCCTTCTGGATGCCGACCAAGGGCCCGAAGATCTCGTTGCGCGCCAGACTCATGTCATTGGTGACCTCGGTGAACACATGGGGTGGCACCAGCTGACCCTGCGTCTCGCCCTCAAGCATCACCTGGGCACCCTCGCCCTTGGCCGTCTCGATCATCTCGAGCAGACCATCACGCTGCTTGGCATTGATGATCGGCCCGATGACGGTATCGTCCTGTGCGGGATCGCCGACCTTGAGTGCGCGGGCACGCGCCACGAAGCGATCGACAAAGGCGTCGTGGACCGACTCATCGACGATGATGCGGTTGATGGCCATGCAGATCTGCCCCTGATGGAGGAACTTGCCGACCAGAGCGGCGTCCACCGCCTGCTCGATATCCGCATCATCCAGCACCACGAAGGGGCTGTTGCCACCCAGTTCCAGGGCAACGTGCTTGAGGTGATCACCACCGACGGCGCGCTTGCCGATGCCCTTGCCTACCTGGGTGGAACCGGTGAAGGAGATCAGCCTCGGCACCTCGTGATCCACGAAGGCATCGCCGATCTCGCTGCCGGAACCGACCACCACGCTCAAGACGCCGACAGGCAGACCCGCCTCCTCGAACAATCTGGCCAGCAGCAGGCCACCCGTCAGCGGCGTGTCACTCGCCGGCTTGATGACGACGCTGTTGCCGAGCGCCAATGCTGGCGCCAGGGAACGCTGGGTCAGATGCAGCGGGAAATTCCACGGGCTGATGATGCCGATGACACCCAGCGGCTTGCGGAAGACACGGCTCTCCTTGCCCGGCACCTGAGCCTCCATCGCCATCCCGGCCACGCGGTTGGCCATCGCGGCAGATTCCAGCGTGATCGCGCGAGCCGCGGCCAGCTCCGCCTGGGCCTTGATGCGGGTACTGCCGGACTCACGGATCAACCAGCCGAGCAGCTCCTCGCGTCGCTCGTCCATCAGCTCTACCACCTTGTGCATCACGCCCGCGCGCGCGCTTGCCGGCGTCTGGGCCCAGTCAGGCTGGACATCGCGCGCCTTGCGATAGCTGGCGTCGAGATCCTCGGCGTTGGCCATGGAAATCGAGAGCAGCGAGCTCTGATCGAAGGGGTCCAACACCTCAAGCGTCTTGCCGGCTCGTCCGGCACGCCATTCACCGGCGAGAGGTAGCTGCTCCAGGTTCTGGTAATCGCGAGGCATGAGTCTCTCCGTGCTATGGGGTTACAGGAGACATGGCGATAGTGTGGCAAAACCCAACCACCGCAACTCAGCTATGCCAGAATGGCACCGCCAACTGAGAGCATCCCCCCCCCTACCGAAACCAAATGAGAGTCAAAGGATGAGCCCTGAAGACCTGCAGAAACTGACGACCCGCCAGATGCCCTATGGCAAGTATGCCGGACGCCTGATTGCCGACCTGCCCGGGGATTATCTGGGCTGGTTTGCGCGCAAGGGGTTTCCGCAGGGCGAGATCGGTCGCCTGCTCGCGCTGATGCACGAGATTGATCACAACGGGTTGAATGCGTTGCTGGAGCCGCTGCGGCGGCGCTGAGGGACTAAGACGCTGAGGTCGAGAGATACAGAAGAGCTGCACAAGCCGCAGCGTCGCTGACATACCAGCGAGTGGGAATCACGACAGGCGGCCGCTGGCCTCCAGTTGATCGAACATGTCGTGCAGCGTCGCCTCGAGGGGCCGGTAGATCAGGCCCAGCTGCTCGCGGCTGCGGGTATTGTCGAAGACGAAGGGATGGCCCACGTTGCGCGCGACAACCTTGCGGGTCACGGCCTTGTTGGCCAGCGGACCCGCCAGCCACACCAGCCATTTGGGCAGCTGGCGAGCGGGAATCGAGTACTGCGGGCCGGCGTGACGGTGCAAGGCCCGCCCCAACTCAATGAAGCTTGAGGAATGCCCAGCGACCAGGTGGCGCCCATTGGCCGTGGGCAGAAATCCTGCCGCCAGATGCGCCTCGGCCACATCCCGCACATCCACCACACCCATGCCGTAATCCGGTGCGCCTATCCTGAGCGTGCCATCGCATAGTTGCGTCATCAGGCTGAAGGATTCGCCGCGCGTGTCATCGCTGATCGCGGGGCCGAGCACCAGCGAGGGGTTGATCACCACCAGCCGCCAGCGCGACTGCTGCTCGGCGATCTGCCAGGCGACCTGTTCCGCCAGCGTCTTGGAATGGGAATAGGCCTGATGCTCAAGCGACGCCGTGGTGTTCCAGACACTCTCGTCGAAACAGCCGCGCGGCGTATCCAGCGCATCGGCATTGTCGCTGTAGATGGCGGCACAGCTGCTGGTCAACACCACACGTTCGACACTGGCGTGACGATTGGCCTCTTCCAGCACATTGCGCGTGCCCTCCACTGCCGGACGCACCAGATCGCGCTCAGGGTCCAGGACACTGACCACGAAGGGCGAGGCGGTATGAAAGACCACCCCACAGCCTGCCATCGCCTGAGCGTAGGAACCCGGTTTGAGCAGATCGCTGGCAAAGACACGTAGCTCGCCCGGCAAGCGCTCGCCCAGCGCCATGAGAGCCGCCAGACGTTCGCTATTGCCGGGATCGCGCACGGCGGCATGCACCGTCAGGCCCTCTTCCAGCAAGCGACGAATCAGCTGCCCCGCCACATAGCCGGTCGCGCCGGTCACCAGTACCGGGCGCGATCGCTCCAGCCCTGCCAACAAGGCTTGCGTAGACGCATTGAGCGGCATGGACGGACTCCCGGAATACAGTAATTGGCGATCTGACGGCACAGTGTGCGCGGCAATGGCGTCAGGCAGACAGCTTGACGAACCAGGTCCACAGGCCGCCCAGAATCAGCGACTCGGCGGCGAAGCGGAACAGATGGCGCATCTCGATGCCATCCAGCATCAGCCCCATCAGACGGGCCGTCATGATGCCAGCGATACCTGCCACCGCGAGCGTCACCAGCACCGGCAACACACCCAGGCCGATCGGCGGATACATCAACAGATACCCCACCGCGATGACCCAGCCCCAACGAATGCGCCGCGAGATCGCCGCGCCGGTCTCCTTCGGTACGGTCTGCGGGGTGTCGTTCGGCCCCTTGAAGCGGTTGACCAGCTCCGGCACTGCCGCCAGCAGTACCCCTGCTGTCAGCACGAAGCCGCCCAGAATCTGCAATACCATCATCATCGTGCCATCTTCCCTTGTCCGGTAATCAATGGCGCACATGCTACCAATACTGCCGGGCAAATGCCTGATTTACGCCGCCGGCATCAGTTTGGCGCAGCCTCGTTCACGGCTGGCAGGTCGCGCGGCTCACGCCATAACGACATGAATGTGGCAATGCACATCAGAATCATCAGCAGCGAAAACGGCAGAGAAGCGATGAGCATTGCCTTCTGAATCGCCGCCAGGCCACCCGCCAGAAGCAATGAGCCCACCACCAGTGTCAACAGAGCGCCCCAGATGATGCGGTGACGGCGCTCGTTGGTTTCCTCTCCCCCGGCCATGATGGCGTTGAGCACCAGCACGCCCGAGTCCGCACTGGTCACCAGATACGTGATGATCAGGATCAAGGTGCCGCCGACGATGACATGGATCAAGGCGCCGGTATCCAGATAATCCAGCGTCACGAACAACACGGTGGCGATATGGTCGCGCACGGTTGCCAGAATCGTGCCTTGCGCCAATCCGCTGGTTTCCATGTGCAGACTGCTGCCACCCATGTAGCAGATCCATACGAAGCACATGAGACTGGGAGCCACGACCGCCCCCAACACGAATTCACGAATCGTGCGGCCACGTGAAATACGCGCAAGGAAGAGCCCGACGAATGGCGCGAAGGCAATGAACCAGGCACGCTGCAGAATGGTCCAGTCGACCTGCCACTGGCCTAACGCACTCGTCACCGGCCAGGTCTGGAAGCTGCGTTCCGGCAGGGTTCTCAGATAATCCCAGGTCGCGGAAACCAGCAGTTCACTGGCAAATAGACGACTGCCGAACCAGATGAAGACGGCCAGCAGGGCAAAGGACAGCAGCATGTTGAACTGGCTGAGCCAGTTGACGCCGCGCTTCACTCCGGTCACGGCGGACAGTGTCGACAGTCCCATTATCACGACAAGTGTCAGGATCAATGGCCAGGGGCGTGGAATACCGGCGGAGTCCAGCAGCTCAGTCCCCGGCATCACGAAATCCAGCCCTGCCACCAGCTGACTGACACCGGCGCCCATGGTGGTGGCCACGCCCAGAGTGGTCGCGACCACGGCGATGATATCCACGGCGTGACCCAGGGGGCCATCCAGCAGCCGCTTGCCAAAGATGGGCATCAAGGTACTGCGAATGGTCAACGGCAAGCCACGACGATAGGCGAAATACCCCAGTGCCAGTGCCACAGAGGCATAGATTGCCCAGGCATGCAGCCCCCAGTGCAGGAAGGTATAGCTGACGGCACTTTCAATGGCCTGCTCGGACCCCGCCTGCACCTTGCCTGCCGCGATATCCGGATTGAAATTGAAGTGCGAGACAGGTTCCCCGATGGAGTAGAACAGCAGCCCGATGCCCATCCCGGCGCCGAACATCATCGAAAACCAGGCAAAACGCGAAAATTCAGGCACTTCATCATCACGTCCCAGTCGCTTGCGCCCCAACGGCGACACACACAGCACCGTGCAGAACACCAGATAGAAGGCGACGGCATATACGTAATAGAGATTGAAGTGCTCAAGCATGGTCTGATTGATCGTGGTCAACAGCGCTACGGCCCGATCAGGGAGGGCCACGGCAAATACCACGAGAAGAGTGATGATCAGTTTGCTGATCAGTGTCACCGGAATGTTGAGTCCTCGGTACAACCCCGTTTTCTGGCAAGTGATAGTGATACTGCTGTCATTCACATCGGACGACATGTCTTTACCTCACGTCAGTAGGCGTGCAGCCAGCCGTCCCTCACGCGCCATAGGCACTGGTACATGAAGGAAGCAGACAATGGCGGCACGATCATTTATTGGAATTATGGTGATCTGTGTCTCTACATCTGTGTCACTACGAAACGCGTCAGGAGGTTGCGATCAGGCAGCTGCCCGACCGAACACCCCGGAGTATGAAAACAACGTCATTGCGGACGGCAGACTGCGGGCCAAGGAGTGTCATGGCGCTGCTTGATCAGCAGCGCCATCCTGAAATCATCAGTTCAACAAGGCTTCCTCGAACGGGAACTTGCTCAGGATCTCGAGGCCGTCTTCGCGCATCACGCACTGCTCCTCGAGCTTGACGCCTTCCCCGGCTTCGGGGTCGCCGATATAGCTCTCGACGCAGAGCACCATGCCCGGCTCGATCACGCCGTCGTAGCCTGAGACGGCAAAGTCGGCATGGTGATACAGGTAGGGATATTCGCCGGTCATGCCACAGCCATGGGCAGAGAGGTAATAGCGATTGGCATGGAAACGCTCGGGGATGTTCCAAGCCTTCTCGGAATATTCACGGAAGCTCATGCCGGGACGCAGGATGTCGAGATTGTGCTGTACCTGCTCATGGGCGGTGCGATACAGCAGCTTCTGGGTCTCGGTCGGCTTGTCAGGGCCGACGTGGAAGGTGCGCGAGAAGTCGGAGTAATAGCCGTGGCAGCCGACGACGTCAGTATCCAGTGCCACCAGCTCGTTGGCGGCCAGTCGCTTGGTCGCGGTTTCCTGGAACCAGGGATAGGTGCGCGGGCCTGAGTTGAGCAGGCGAGTCTCACAGTAGTCGCCATTGTCAGCGATGATGGACTGATGCAGCACCGACCACAGCTCGTTCTCGGTGATGCCGGGGCGAATCGCTTCACGCAGACGTCCTACGCCGCGCTCGGTAGCACGCAGCGAGGCTACGACACACTTGAGCTCTTCGTCAGACTTGATGGCACGTGCACGTTCAAGCGGTGCCTGGGCATCGACGACGCGCGCGCCCAGACGATCAAAGGCGATGGCGGTCCCGGCATTCATGCGCTCCATGCCGATCACCGCTTTCAGACCGCACAGCTCGGTAATGGTCGCCAGCATCTCGCGCGCCCATTGCTGTTCACGCTCAGCGATATCGTGACCTGCCGCAACGAAACTGGCAGTCATGGCCGGGCGCACTTCGTCGATGGTTTCCAGGCCATCGGCGAGATGCTCACAGCCCGTGAATTCGAACAGCACACTGCGATGCTGGGTCAGCAGCAGGTAACGCGCCGGAGTATTGCGAGCGCTGAAGACCTGCATGTTGCGTGCGCCGCTGGCGTAGCGGATGTTGACCGGGTCCGAAATGATCAAGGCATCAACGCCCTGGGTGCTCATCTCTTCGCGCAGGCGATTCTGTCGATAACGACGCACGGCCACCAGGTCGATGCCTTCACTTTCAGGGGCATTGTCCTGAAGCTCCAGCGGGTGAAGGTCACTACGGTCGGCATGCCAATCAAGTTCATTCATGTTTGCTACCCAGTCAGGTCACGGAGTGTCATGCTGATAGCCCGTGGTCATCTACGGAATACCCTATGCATCACGATGACATCAGTGTGAACCTGATGATTCTAGCTGTGTATAGCCTCAATCCTGATCAACCTTGATAACCTGAAGTCATCAAGCATTGACCTATCAGCCAACGTTACCCTCCTCGTCTCGGAGCCCTGCATGAAGAGCTTTCGTCATCGCCTCCCGCCTCTCAACAGCCTGCTGACCTTCGAGGCAGCCGCGCGTCACGCCAACTTCACGCGTGCCGCCAGCGAATTGCATATCACCCAGGCTGCCGTCAGCCGTCAGATCGCTATCCTTGAGCATCACATCGATACCAAGCTGTTTCATCGCCATGGCAGACGCGTCTCTCTGACCGCAGCAGGACAGCAGTTGAGCCAGCGCCTGGCGACCAGTTTCGACTTCATGATCGACGCACTGGAGAGCGTCAGCCGCCCTTCTCCCAATGCCCGCCTGACACTGGCCGCCAACAGCGCCATCTCACACCTATGGCTGGGGCCGATGTTGAATCGACTTCGCGCCACCCAGCCGACGCTTGCCAGCGGCCTGCGCCTGATCACTGCAGATCATCATCGCGACATCCTCACCGAGGATGTGGATCTCGCCATCTGCTATGACATGGCGCCGCATCCGGATTGGCAGTTGACCCCTCTGTTCACCGAGACGCTCTATCCGGTGGCGTCACCCGACTTCATCGCCGAGTTGCCACAAGGTGCCCGCGACTGTCGGGAGCTACCTCTGCTGGCGGCTCTGCCACTGCTCGACTACGAGCGCCTCGAACCCAACTGGATCAACTGGCCACGCTGGTTCAGCGGCATGGGCAAGCCGGGGTTGGCACTCAATGTGCAACGTCAATTCACCAGCTACCACCTGGTGCTGGATGCCGCATTGGCTGGGCAAGGCGTCGCGCTGGGCAGTCATCAGCAAGTCAGTGCATTGGTGGCACGGGGACAGCTTGTGCGGCTGGGGACGTTGGAGTATTCCTCCGGTTGTGATTACTGGCTCGCGGCGCGTCTCGAGAGCCAGAACCCGCGCCAGGCAGCGTTGGCCAGCTGGCTGCATGAGCAGGTCTGAGATGGCCAGCACGAATACTGATGGCTGTCAGCCCAAGACGGAGGGCTGAAGATCGACCGCTGAAGATCGAGAGCAGAGAGCAGACTTCCCATCCGCGGCACGCTGATCTATCATCGCACCATCGTCATTTCGACAAGTCTCGACATATGGACAGATCAAATGAATGACTCCGACAGCCTGCCCGACCCGCAGGCCACGCTGGACACCTTCGCAGCGCTGTCCCAGGCCACGCGTCTGGACACGTTTCGCCTGCTGGTCCGTCATGAGCCACAAGGCCTGCCCGCCGGCGAGATCGCACGCCGTCTCGAGGTGCCGCACAACACGCTCTCGACCCATCTGGGCGTATTGAGCCGCGCGGGGCTGATCCACTCCCAGCGCGAAGGCCGCTCGCTGATCTACCGCGCCAACCTCGAGCACATGCTCGCCACCGTGCAGTTTCTGGTACGTGACTGCTGCGCGGGCTCCTCGGTGGTCTGCGACCCACTGCTGGCCTCGCTCACCGTGCCCGACTGCAGCGCCTCTTCCACCCCCTGTGCTTCTCAGGAGCCTCGCAACGATGACTGATTCCGTCCGTTCTTCCGGCAAGATCACGATGTATCACAACCCGGCCTGCGGTACGTCACGCAATGTGCTGGCCATGCTCAAGGCCTCCGGCGAGGCACCGGAGGTGATCGAGTATCTGGTCGCCCCGCCGACGCGCGAGACGCTGGAATCCCTGATTGCCGCCATGGGGGGCGGCCCGCGCCCGCTGCTGCGCCGCAAGGGCACGCCCTATGACGAGCTCAATCTGGATGACCCGGCCTTGAGCGATGCGGCGTTGATCGACGCCATGATGGCCCACCCGATCCTGATCAATCGCCCCATCGTGGTCACGCCGCAGGCCACGCGTCTGTGCCGCCCGTCGGAGGCGGTACTGGAGCTGCTGGACAATCCGGTCGCGCAATACACCAAGGAAGACGGCGATGTCGTCCACGCCCCCAGGACCTGAATCATGAACGCACACACTCCCGACACGTCTCACCTGCCGACAGGCGACACCATGACCGACGAGATGAAAGCGGCACTGGCCGAGCTGCCCAATATCGATGCCGAACACTGGCGACCGCTGGAGATCAATCGCCTGGTCGGGCCGGATGCCCCGCGTCATGCACCGCGCATTCTGGTGCTGTACGGCTCCCTGCGTGAGCGTTCTTTCTCACGCTTCGCCGCCGAGGAAGCGGCGCGCCTGCTGCGTGCCTTCGGTGCCGAGGTGCGCCTTTACTCGCCAGCCGGCCTGCCATTGCCGGATGACTGCGAGGCCGATCATCCCAAGGTGCAGGAGCTGCGCGAGCTGGCCCAGTGGTCCGAGGGCATGCTGTGGGCGAGCCCGGAGCGCCACGGCGCGATGACCTCGATCATGAAGGCGCAGATCGACTGGATTCCCCTGTCACTGGGCGGCGTGCGCCCCACCCAGGGCAAGACGCTGGCCATCCTGCAGGTCAGTGGTGGTAGCCAGAGCTTCAACAGCGTCAATCAGCTGCGCATTCTGGGCCGCTGGATGCGCATGCTGACCATCCCCAACCAGTCATCCGTGCCCAAGGCCTTCAATGAATTCGACGAGCATGGCCGCATGCGCCTGTCGCCGCTCTATCTGCGCATCGTCGATGTCTGTGAAGAGCTGATGAAGTTCACCTGGATGAACCGCGACCGCAGCGCCTATCTGACCGAGCGCTACTCGGAGCGTGTCGAGAGCGCCGAAGAGGTCTCCCGACGCGTCAATCAGAGCACGATCTGACGCAATCCGCGGTCGCGCACGCGGCTTCTCACTTACTCTTCACCCTCGACAAGGAGACGTCATGCTTGCCTTGGCAATCTTCGCCATCACGCTGGCACTGGTGATCTGGCAGCCACGCGGGCTGGGCATCGGCACCAGCGCCCTCGGCGGCGCCGTGGTCGCGCTGGCCTGCGGCGTGGTCAATCTGCCGGATGTGCTGGTGGTCTGGGATATCGTCTGGGACGCCACCTTCACCTTCGTGGCGCTGATCATCATCTCGCTGATCCTCGATGAGGCGGGCTTCTTCAGCTGGGCCGCGCTGCATGTCGCGCGCTGGGGCGGCGGCAACGGACGCAAGCTGTTTCCGCTCATCGTGCTGCTGGGCGCGGTGATCGCGGCCTTCTTCGCCAATGATGGCGCGGCCCTGCTGCTGACGCCGATCGTGATCGCGATTCTGGTGCGCCTGGAGTTCTCGGCGGCGGCCTCGCTGGCCTTCATCATCGCCACCGGCTTCGTGGCCGACTCCACCAGCCTGCCGCTGGTGATCTCGAATCTGGTCAACATCGTCAGTGCCAACTACTTCGACATCTCCTTCACGCATTACGCCGCCGTGATGGTGCCGGTCGATCTGATCGCGCTGGCCGCCACGCTGATCGTGCTGTGGCTGATGTTCCGCAAGGAGCTGCCCTCGCACTACGCGCTGGAGAAGCTCGAGGCACCGTCGAGCGCCATCAAGGACCGCCAGGTATTCCGCGCGGCCTTCCCGCTGTTGGGGGTGCTGCTGGTGTCCTACTTCGTGACCGCGCCGCTGGGCATTCCGCTCGCCGTCGTCACCGGCAGCGCCGCGCTGATTCTGCTGGCCATCGCCGGGCGTTGGCTGGGCAGCGGTGTTGCCGTAATCGAACTCGGCCCGGTGCTGCGCGGTGCGCCGTGGCAGATCGTGCTGTTCTCGGTGGGCATGTATCTGGTGGTCTACGGGCTGGGCAATGCCGGCCTGACCGATCACGCCAGCGACATCCTCGCCTGGCTTGCCAGTCAAGGCGAGCTGGTCGCCACCCTCGGCACCGGCGTGCTGGCCGCCGTCACCGCCTCGGTGATGAACAACATGCCGGCCACGCTGATCGGCGCGCTGGCCATCGACCACCTCACCGCGCAGCAGGTCAGTGACGCGACGCGTGAGCTGATGGTCTACGCCAACGTGATCGGCAATGATCTGGGGCCCAAGTTCACCCCGATCGGCAGTCTCGCCACACTGCTGTGGCTGCATGTGCTCGATCAGAAAGGTCATCACATCAGCTGGGGGCAGTACATGAAGGTCGGCCTGGTGCTGACGCCGCCGGTGCTGATCGCCACCCTGCTCGGCCTGTGGGCCTGGCTGGGCGTACTCAACGGCTGAGAGGCCCGCCATCTCCTGGCCAAGGGTCATGGTTCAGGCCATTGCTCAGATCGCGACCCATGCCGTCATGACATGAGCACTTGCACAAGAAAGCCCCGCCGAATCCCGGCGGGGCTTTTGCGTTGTGTGCGCCATTGACTGGCAGCGAGATGCCCGCCGTCAGGGCTGGCGGCGGCTGACGATGACCCCGCTGTCGGCCGCTTCTCCCTCGGCGGCGATCTCCGCGCGCATCCAGTCGCAGAATTGCTGCACATGTCTGGCGGGCTGCGGGTGATGGAACAGCCAGTAGGCACGCTGGCGATTGGCGGCCATCTCGAACAGGCATTCCAGGGTGCCGTCCTCAAGCTCCTTGCGGATCAGGCGTGGCGGACACAGCGCGACCCCCTGCCCCGCGACCACCGCAGCACTCAGCAGACTGAAATCCTGATAGAGATCGCCCTTGTCGAGCTGGGAGGGATACAGCCCGCAATTGTTGAACCAGTCATGCCAGGGCTGGCGCGACTGATCGTGGATCAGCTCCAGCTTCAACAGGTCTGCCGGCTGGGTCGGGCGGCGGTGATGCTCCAGATACAGCGGGCTCGCCACCGGCTGGGTGGCCCCCGAGAACAAGCGGAACGCCTGTGATGCCTTGTCCGGAAGCTCGTCCTGCCAGGTGATCATCACATCGACCTCCGGCAACAATCCCCGCGCACTGATGCCGGCATATTGCAGGCTGACCGCGATATCGGGGCATTGTTCGCGAAAGCTGTTGAGCCGCGGAATCAGCCAGCGCACCGCCACCGAGGGAAGACAGCTGACGCGCAGCTGGCGCCGCTGATGCACGCCTTGTGGGTCGACCTCGAATTCGGCTACCGACTGCTCGATTCTGGCAAAGCCGGCCTGCAGGCCATCGGCCAGTCGGCGTCCGGCGTGTGAGAGCACCACGCCGCGTCCAGCCCGCTCCAGCAGACTGATCTCCAGCGTGGCCTCCAGGCGGCGTATCTGGTGACTCACCGCCGACTGGGTGATGTTGAGCTCATCCGCAGCCGCGGTGATGCTCCCAAGGCGTGACACGACCTCGAAGGCATTGAGCGATGACAGACTGGGTCGCATGGGATGTCCTTGATGACTGGCCTGGCCGGGGGCCAGAAACCGGGTGCTGAGTGCCTGTGCCAAGCGCTTTGCTGAGTGCTGTGCTGAGTGCTTGCGAGAGCGCCCTGATGGAAGAAAGGCGTCAACCAGCATGTGACGGCAACCCATGACATGAAGTCATAGGTTAAACGAAAAATGGTCAGTTTTCTGCAATCTACCTCATGGCTAAGGTGAAGGTGTCAGTGATATTGCCAGCTCCCCGCTGCTTGTTCCGCGCAAGCCTGCTGCAACACGACACCACTGGTGAACAATAACAAGACGCCTCGGCGTCACCATGAGGTCTCCTAGGATGAACTTACCTGTCCTGCTGTCGTTCGGGCTCTATCTGCTGCTGATGCTGGGCATCGGCATCTACTTCTATCGCATCACCCACAATCTGTCGGATTACATACTCGGGGGACGCGGCTTGCCGCCAAGCGTCGCGGCCTTGAGTGCCGGCGCTTCCGATCTCAGCGGCTGGGCCCTGATGGGCCTGCCCGGCGCCATCTTCAGTGGTGGCCTCTCGCAAGCCTGGATCGCGGTCTGGACCCTGGTCGGCGTCTACCTGAACTGGACCCTGGTCGCCGAGCGACTGCGCGTGTTCACCGAAGCGGCCGGCAATGCGCTGACGGTGCCGGATTATCTGGAAGCGCGTTTCGAAGACCGCTCACGCGTACTGCGTACCCTGTCTTCCGTGGTCATGCTGGTGTTCTTCACCTTCTATGTCTCGGCGGGTCTGGTCGGTGGAGCCGTGCTGTTCGAAGGTCTCTTCGATATCGATTACCGCGTCGCACTGTGGTTGGGCGCGCTGGTCATCGTCGGCTATACCTTCCTCGGTGGCTTCCTCGCCGCCTCATGGACCGACCTCATCCAGGGCCTGATGATGGCCGCCTCGCTGTGTGCCGTGGCTGCCATGACGGCAGTGGCGCTGTTCGGCGATGGCGCAGCCGCCCCGGCAGCGGCGCAGGATGTCGCCCCCATCGGTGGCCTGCTGGAAGGCGTGACCTTCCTGGGCATGCTGTCGCTGGCCGGCTGGGCGATCGGCTACTGTGGCCAGCCACACGTCGTGGTGCGCTTCATGGCCGTGCGCAAGCGCGAAGATATCAAGGTGTCGCGGCGTATCGCCCTGCTGTGGTCCGCCATCACCATGGCGGCTGCGGTATCAGTGGGCGTGCTGGGTTACTACTGGTTCGGCGGTGAGCTGGGTGGCGGTCTCACGGACAGCGAGCGTGTCTTCATCTCCCTGAGCCAGATCATGCTCAACCCCTGGGTGGCAGGCTTCATTCTGGCCGGTGTCCTGGCCGCGATCATGAGTACCGTCGATTCCCAGCTGCTGGTCTGCTCCAGCGCGATCGCCGAAGACATCTACCGTGGCCTGATTCGCCCCCAGGCGACGCAGAAGGAGCTGGTCTGGCTGAGCCGTGCCAGCGTGATCGGCATCGCACTGCTCGCCACCGTGATGGGCAGCGAGCGTGACAGCAGCATCCTGGGCCTGGTGTCCTACGCCTGGGGTGGCTTCGGCGCCGCCTTCGGTCCCGTCATCCTGCTGTCACTGTTCTGGCGTGGCATGACCCGCAATGGCGCCATCGCCGGCCTGCTGGTCGGTGCTCTCACCGTCGCGATCTGGAAGCCGCTGAGCGGCGGCCCGCTGGAGATATTCGACATGTTTGAGGTCGTGCCCGGCTTCCTGTTCGCCCTGATCGCCGTCGTCCTCGTCAGCCGCATGAACGCAGAACCTGCCGCCAGTGCCTGCTTCGACCGACTGATGAAGCACTGGCGCCGCGAACAGGCATGACCCCGCGCAGGGGGACCGAGAACCTCCCCCTGTGCCCTGCAGATACCGCCACTGCCGGCCACGACTCTTGCCGGCAGTGCACGAAAGCCCCCGGCCGGGCAGCGAATTCCAGATTGTCCGGCCTGGTCATCAGATCCAATTTCGACTCACGAGGAGTCCTGTCATGAGTGATGTACCTGCCGCCTATCAAGCCAGCAAGGGTTCGATTCTGGACGTCGATCGCGACTTCTACGACAGCCTCACCGAAGGCAAGGCCGAGCGCACCCTGGTCGCGACCCATACCGTGCCGCTGCGCGATGGCCTGGCGTGGGAAGTGCCGGCGGGCCACGTGCTGCGCATCAAGATCACCGAGGGTTCACAGGTCGGCGATTTCAACATGTGGAACCTGCAAAACCCGCGTGAGCGCATGTGGGCGTCTCGCACCCGCCAGCTGCAGCGCGCGCATGTCAGCACCTATGATCGCCTGTGGTCCACACTGCCCTACCTGCGCCCGATGGCGACCATCATCGATGACACCCTCGCCGACTATGGCGTCGATGCAGAAGGCGGTCGCGTGCATGACCTGCTGGGTACGCGCTGCGACCCCTACGTCAATCGCCTGCTGACCGGCGAGGACTTCGATCACCACTGTCACTCCAACCTGGTGCGCGCAGTGGAGCCCTGGGGCCTGACCGAATTCGATATCCACGATGTGCTCAACATCTTCCAGTGCACCGGCCTCAACAATGACGACAAGTACTTCATGAAGGCCTGCCCGGCACGCAAGGGCGATTACCTGGAGTTCTTCGCCGAGACGGACCTGCTGTGCGCGATGTCCTGCTGCCCGGGTGGCGATCTGTCAGTGGACCTGTGGGGCCCTGATGCGCGCGACCCGCTCGAGACCTGCAACCCGCTCGGTGTCGAGATCTATCGACTGGAAGGCGATGTTCTCGCAGGCTGGGAGTCGCCCAAGGTCGCGGCTTACGCCGGCAACCACGGCCGCCAGCACCCCGCAACCGACTGGGCCGCCATCAAGCGTGAACGCTGCTGCTGATGCGGATTTTGAAACGCTGATCGTCTTTATCGGGTACTGATGCAACAAAGCCCCCTGCCGAGACTCTCGACAGGGGGCTTTGCCTTTCATGTACGGACATCGCCGTCTCACCCTTGGCGGGTCTGCTCATACAAACGGCGATGTTCGGCGTGCAGCGATGTCCAGAGCGGCGCCATGCGGGCAATCAGGCGAGGATCAAACTGCTTGCCGGATTCCTCGCTGAACAATCCGACCAGACGCTTCAACGACCAACCCTGCTTGTAGGCGCGCGGCGAGGCCAGGGCATCGAAGACATCCATCATCGCGGCCACCTGACAATGCAGTGGCAAGGCACCCCCGGCGGACCCGACAGGATACCCTTGGCCATTCCAGCCCTCGTGGTGGGTAATCGCCACCAGGCTGGCCAGCGCTCTCAGGGGGCCGCGCAGCGTAAACAACAGGCGTCCGCCATGACTGGCATGATCGCGCATAGTGACACGCTCCTCATCACTGAGCGCACGCGGGGCATTCAGAAGCTCCGTCGAGATCCCGACCTTGCCGATATCATGCAGCAAGGCCGCGCTATGCAGGTCATGCAGTGGCACCTTGCGCTGACCGGGCCCCAACAGCCTTGCGTAGAGAAATACCGTCAGCCCCGCCACCCGCCAGGAATGCGCCAGAGTATCGCCATGATGACGATGAAGGAGGCGCGCCAGGGCCAGAACTCCGGGTTCGAGCGTCTTCGCCCCGGGGGGCGGCATGAAGAGGTAATCCGGCAAGGGGGCATCACCGGCATGCGCGAAACGCATCGCGCGCGGGGCATCTTCCATGGAGCCTCCCTGTTCAATCTGCCTATAAAGAGTCGCGAGTCATCAGGGGGCTCATGATCGATGCACCAGATAGGGTCGCATCAGCCCAGAGTGACGAGCGCCTATTTCTCGTTCTTTTTTAGATTTATGTTTCACATTCGTCTCGCAAGCTCGGGCCTTCATATCCGTTTTGAAGACCAGCTCTTCCAAGACCCTGCACTTGCTAAAAAGGGCTTGCTAAAAAGGACTTGATAGACAGCACTTGATAGAAAGCACGTGATAAAAGGTACTTGGTGAATATTAGGCGATAATAATGATGCACCTCAATGTTTCCTTCATCAAATCCTTGCCTCATCCGTATTGCAGCATGACGCATACCGCGCTCAGAGACGCGCGCATATTATCTCGCGAACCATTCCAGCAGATGCTCGATCAAGCGCACCGTGCGCAGCGGGCGATGGCGCTCACGATGATAGATCAATGACAACGGCACATCCGCCGGCTGCCAGTCACTCAGCAACTCCTGCAGCTCCCCTCGCGCGATGGCTGA
Source organism: Cobetia sp. Ld8 (assembly GCF_045066615.1). Classification (NCBI taxonomy): domain Bacteria; kingdom Pseudomonadati; phylum Pseudomonadota; class Gammaproteobacteria; order Oceanospirillales; family Halomonadaceae; genus Cobetia; species Cobetia sp. Ld8. The sequence continues at coordinate 1,055,936 of NZ_JBISHF010000007.1, forward strand.
TTCACAGTAGAGCCTGGGCACGCGAATGATGCCGTTGCCGGCGATGGCACCACTGACCAGCACATGCCCGTTGCGGCACTCAAGCTGGCCACCGACGTCCACCTGCAATTCGCGAGGCTCTGCCCCGCGTGCAGTGAAGGACCAGCGCGAGACCGAGCCGACCAGGCAGCGGTGATCCACCAGCTCGCCGGGCGTATTCGGGGCGCCATGGCGAGCGAGATAGTCGGGGCTGGCCACCACCACGTAGGGCAATGTCATCAGCGGACGCGCGATGAAGTCGGCATCCTCGAGGGCGCCCATGCGCAGGGCGATATCGAAATCATCACGAATCAGGTTCACGCGATGACTGCTGAAATCCAGCTCCACCTGCACTTGCGGCCAGGTCTGCATGAAGGCGTGCACGGCGGGTGCCAGCAGCCGCTCGCCGATCGGCCCGCCGACGCTGTTGATGCGCAGCCTCCCGCGCATGGCGTTGCGCTCCTCACGTACCAGCGTCACGATCTGGGTGATGTCGCCCAACGCACTGCGACACTGGGCATGCAGCAGATGGCCGCTCTCGGTGAGTCGCAACGAGCGTGTCGAGCGCTGCATCAGCGACACGCCAAGTGCCTGTTCAAGCGCAGTCACCTGTTTGGAGACCTGCGACCGCGACACGCCCAACTGCTCGGCGGCGCGGGTGAAGCTGCCATGATCCGCCGTCATGACGAAGGCACGAATATCGGCCAGAGGAAGCGACTCGAGCATGGGGCTCTCCAGGCAGGTGTGATGTCGAGAGGGAACACAGAGGCAGGCACGCCAAGACACTCAATCGAAGATACTCGACTGCAGACACGCAATCGAAGACACGCGATCAAAGACAGTCAGTCACAGAGCATCATGCCAGCAGTCTACCAGCCGCATTGACGTCTGCTGTCACAAGGTCTTCAAGACGACAGATGGCGCGTGAAGATCCTCGGCGTTAGATAACGCATACAAAAAGGGGCGCTGATGAGCGCCCCTTTTTATTTCAAGATCACCAGTCTATTTCTAGATCACCAGTCTATTTCTAGATCACCAGTCTATTTCTAGATCACCAACTTATGACCAGATCACCAACTTATGACCAGATCATCAGCTTATGACCAGATCACCCGACTTCCGAAACTGGCTTATATCGTCTGTCTTGCCTGTCTATATGCCGTGACTGTCTATATGTCGTGACTATCCTGGCATCGAGCCCCCCTGGCGAGTCAGCCTGCCAGAGGGGGCCACATTACCAGCCGACGCTGGCTGACAGGGTGATTTCCATCGGGTCACCCACCAGCACGCGGGTATCGCCGCCGCTGCCGTAGTAGTAGCCCGTATCGAACAGGTTCTTCGCATTCAGCTTGAATTCGGTGTCCGGGCCGAAGAAGTCATGACGCCAGCCGACGAAGGCATCTGCGACGGTGTAGGCATCCATCGAGAAGCTGTTGTCGTCATCGCCTTCACGCTCGCCGACATAGCGCACGCCACCGCCGACACGCCACTCGCCGTAGGACGGGTCGATCGCCAGATCATGTGCCAGATAGAGGCTGGCCGCATTGAGCGCCGCATTCGGCAGACGATTGCCCTCGGTGCCTTCGGTATCCTCCAGCACTTCGGTATCGGTGTAGGCGTAGCTGAACAGCAGGGAAGTGCGATCCGTCAGGGCCCCTTCGAGGCTGAATTCCAGGCCTTGCGAGCCGGCTTCACCGATGGTGCGAGTCACACCATTGTCAGTGACTGCGACGTTTTCCTTGCGGATCTGGTAGAGCGCCACGGAGGTTGCCAGACGCGGATTCCACTGACGCTTGTAGCCGATCTCGTAGCCCTTGCCGAGCTCGGGGTCGAGGCTCTCGCCGCTGTCACTGTCGCTGCCGTTCGGCACGAAGGATTCACTGTAGCTGATGTAGGCGGAGCTGGCATCGTCGATGCGATAGAGCAGATTCGCGGAGGGCAGGAACAGGTCGTCGCTGTAATCGGGGTCAGACACGAAGTCCTCGCCCTGCCCGCTCTGCTGATCGAACCAGGTGTAGCGCCCGCCAAGGCCCAGAATCCACTTGTCGGTCAGATACCAGCGGTCGCTGACATAGACCCCGATGGCCTGGGTCTCGTCGAGACGATTGCTGCGCGAGGTATTGATGTCGTCGGAGGTCACCTGGGCCAGCTGGCCGTGGTTCACGTCGGTGACGGTAGAGACCGTGACGGAATCGCCGAAATAGCGCTCATCCAGATAGTCGCGAGTGGTCTCGTAATCCGCCCCGATGACCAGCTGGTGACGCTGGCCCGCGATCTCGACATCGCCCATGGCGTCCAGCGCCGTGTAGTGCTCGCTGCGATCATAGCCCTGGTTCTCTTCGGCGCGCACGGTCACATCACCGCTGTCGCTGACGTCGGTGACATTGGCGCGTGCATCGCTGTACTGACGACGCGTCCAGCCGTAGGTCAGCTTCATGTCCCAGTTGTCGGTGACTTCCTGCTTCCACCAGGCATTGATGGACTCGTCATGGCCATAGACGCGGTTCCAGGATTCATCGAAACGCGTGCCACGCGTGACGTTGGCGGCGCTGCCGTTGTAGAAGACGGTGCCACGATCGATATCCAGCTCGTAGTCCTGGTACTCATAGCTGATCTGGGCACTGCTGTGCTCGCCTTCCCAACGCAGTGACGGGGCGATGGTGGTGCGACGGTCATTGCCGTATTCGCGCCAGGAGTCCTCATCCTCATGCGAGAGGATGAAGCGATAGGCCAGGCCGGTATCCTCGATGGGGCCGGTGGTGTCCAGGGTGGTATTGCCACCGCCGAAGGAGCTGACCTCGCCACTGATCTCGGTGTGGGTCGCGTACTGCGGACGCTTGGTGACCATGTTGATCACGCCGCCGGGGTTCTGCTGGCCCTGGAAGAGCGATGACGGCCCCTTGAGCACCTCGACGCGGTCCACGGTCGCCGTGGTGTAGGTACGGCGCGGCTGACGGATGCCGTCGATCAGCATCGAGCCATCGCTGTTGCTGCCGAAGCCCCGCTTGACGAAGCCGTCCTCGGTGCCCCCCAGGGTGTTGCCCAGCTGGATACCCGCGACCGGCTGCAGCGCCTCTTCCAGATCATCCAGATTGAAATCATGCATGACCTGCTGGGTCACGACATTGATGGTGCGCGCCTGCTCGAGGAAGTCCACCGATTGCTTGTTGGCCAGGCTCGAGGCCTCGGCGCGGTAGCTGCCCGGCGCCACTTCGCCTTCACGCTCTCCGGTCACCACGATCACCGAATTCGCGACCGGCGACTCGCTTGAGGTGGCACCCTCTGCCGCCAGCGAAGTGCCCGGCAATACCATCAGGGTGAAGATCAGGCAGGAGAAATGTCCCTTGTTCGTGCTTGCAGCGCTATCCCGAGAATGATTTGGCACCTGAAAACCCTTTGTACGCGATGCGACAGCGTCCTGCTGAACCACACCTTTCATCTGCTCGATGAGCAGAAAGTGGCCATGACTGACGCCCCCCGCGCCAGTAAATAAGTCGCGAATGCTAATCTTTATCAAATGCTACCGCAACGAAAAATGCGTGATTTTTCCGCGGAATGACCTGGGCTTTGCCTTATTTAACGCTCAGCAAACTTCTAATTGCGTAATTGTACTGACATCGAAGTGTCACACGCGCAATGCGCGACTTCAGAACATGGCAGCAATGACACAAGGCTTGGGAAACGCTGCATTGACATAGGGAGAATGGACGCTCTACCCTGCGCAGGTAGAATGAACACTCTCCCTCGTTGATTCGACCATGGCACCGACATGATTCAGCACGATATCGCCGCCCGCCTGGAGACGCTCTTCAGCCAGCGCGGCTTCGCAGAACCGAGTGTTGCCGAGCTCAAGGCAGCGTCAGACGTGAGTCTGCGCACCCTCTATCGCCACTTCCCCTCCAAGGAGAGCATGGTGATCGGTGCGCTTCAGCATCGCCACGAGCGCTATATGGCCTTCCTCGAAGAGGGAGTGCCCGCGGATGGCGCTGCGGCGCTCAGCCACCTCTACCAGCGGCTGGGCCACTGGATGGCGTTCGAGGCGCCCAATGGCTGCATGTCGGTCAATGCCCTGGCGGCCTTTCCCGACAACCTTCAGGTGCGCGAGGCCGTCGACCGCCACAAGCACGAGATTCTCGAGTGGCTCGGCCAACGCAGCCGCCGCGCAGACCTCGCCACCGAGCTGTTCCTGATCCATGAAGGCGCCTCCTCCGCCTGGCTGGTGCTGGGCGAGAAGGCCATCGAGGCCGCACTTTCCACCACACTGACCCTGTTGGGAGCACCCCACCGATGAGCTCACTTGCCACAAGCAAAGACAGCATGCACGGCGTCTACCTGACCGGGCATGGCGGCCCGGAAGTGCTGGAAGTGCGTGACGACATTCCTCGCCCGACACCCGGCCCGCGTGACGTGCTGGTGCGGGTCGGCGCGGCTGGCGTCAACAATACCGACCTCAACACGCGGCTGGCCTGGTACTCCAAGGGCGATGGCGAGGCCGAGGATGCCAGCTGGTCCGGGCAGCCGATCCACTTCCCGCGCATCCAGGGGGCCGATATCTGCGGCGAGATCGTCGCGGTCGGCTCAGACGTCAGCCAAACGCGCCTCGACGAGCGTGTACTTATCGAGCCCTGCCTGAGGGAGCACGACGGCCAGGCGCTGGAGTCCGCCTGGTATATCGGCGCCGAATGCGATGGCGGCTTTGCCGAATACACCCGGGTCGCGGCGCGCCATGCCCTGCGCGTCGAGAGCTCGCTCAGCGATGTGGAACTCGCCTCCTTCCCCTGCTCCTACTCCACCGCCGAGAACATGCTGACTCGCGCACGGCTTGCCAAGGGCGAGCGCGTGCTGATCACCGGCGCCTCCGGTGGGGTCGGCTCCGCGGCCGTCCAGCTTGCCAAGGCCCGTGGTGCCCATGTGATCGCCGTGACCAGCGCGGCCAAGGCCGATGCCCTGCGCGATCTCGGAGCCGATGACATCGTGCTGCGCGATCAGCCTCTCGACGAAGCGCTCAACGGCCAGAGTGTCGAGGTGGTCATCGATCTGGTGGGCGGCCCGCAATGGCCGCAACTGCTGGATATCCTGGGCTACAAGGGGCGCTACGCCGTCGCGGGTGCCATCGGTGGCGAGATGGTGGAACTCGACCTGCGCACGCTGTACCTGAAGGACTTGAGCTTCTTCGGCTGCACGGTGCTGGAACCGGAGGTCTTCCCCAATCTCGTGCGCCATATCGAGCAAGGCAACATCAAGCCGCTGGTCGCTGACACCTTCGCGCTGGCCGAGATAGCCACCGCTCAAGAGGTCTTCCAGCAGAAAGGTCACGTGGGCAAGGTCGTGCTCAAGGTCCGTCAGGACTGAAAGCGCCCTGCCCGCGCGACCGGCCAGAACGCAAAAGGGCTACCCGATGGGTAGCCCTTGTTGTGACTGAACGCTCATTGCTCGACAAAACTGCCTGACAACAAGACAGCCAGACAATCGCGTGGCGATAATCAGTCGCTAGGCTTGTCTTCGGTGTTGGTCTCGAAGTCGCTCGCCGAGTGGCGTTCGATCAGCTGCTCCTGCGACTCTCCCCAGAAACGGTTGACCATGCGACCCCGCTTGACCGCAGGGCGTTCGGCAATCGACCTGGCCCAGCGCTGCACGTGCGTGTAGTCCTGCACGGAGAGGAACTCGGCGGCGTCATAGAGCTTGCCTTCGACAAGTGCGCCATACCAGGCATAGATGGCGATATCCGCGATGCTGTATTCGTCACCGGCGATGTAGGCGTTGTCGGCCAGCTGACGATCCAGTACGTCCAGTTGACGCTTGGTCTCCATCGCGAAGCGATTGATCGGGTACTCGAGCTTCTCCGGGGCGTAGGCATAGAAGTGGCCAAAACCACCGCCCAGGTACGGCGCAGAGCCCATCTGCCAGAACAGCCAGTTCATGACTTCGACACGCTTGGCGGGGTCCTTGGGGATCAAGGCGCCGAACTTCTCGGCCAGATGCAGCAGGATGGAGCCGGATTCGAACACGCGAATCGGCGTCTCGCCGCTTCTGTCCATCAGCGCGGGGATCTTGGAATTGGGATTGATCGCGACGAAATCACTGCCGAACTGATCGCCTTCGCCGATACGGATCGGCCAGGCATCGTATTCGGCACCGCTATGCCCGAGCGCCAGCAGCTCCTCGAACATGATGGTGACCTTCACGCCGTTGGGTGTCGCCATGGAGTAAAGCTGGAAGGGATGCTCGCCGACCGGCAGCTCCTTGTCATGCGTCGGGCCCGCGATCGGCCGATTGGTACTGGCGAACTTGCCGCCACTCTCGCTTTCCCATGTCCAGACCTTGGGTGGCTGATAACTGTCGCTCATACCCTTGACTCCTTGGCATCCTGTTGAAGCTTCAAGACTGAAGTTTCAAGACTTCGGTGACGTCAGACACGTCGGCGTGGTGCCGCTCTGACTCGGTAGACAAGTTATGACGGTCAGGCGCTCGTGACACAAGGGGATGAAATGACAAGATTTTGTTGCTAGTATGCCACCAGTTTTTGGGGAGTAGCCCGCTCTCGTCACCCAACGAGAGTCTCGGATGTCAACATAGTCGGCAGGCATTGCCGTGGCACCGAGGACCCACCTATCCGATCATGCCCGTGATCAGTCAGGACGAGGTTCGGCGAGACCAATGACAGTCAGACGCTTCCGGCCGGTGGTGTCTAGCTGTTATTGACTCGTAACCGGCCTGGAAAACCTGACTCATGCCTTTGCTATCGACATTTCTACTCGCCTTCTCCATGTCCTGCGACGCCTTTGCTGCCGCCTTGTGCAAGGGAGCCGCCATACGTCGTCCCTCTCTGAAAGACGCCCTGCGTATCGGCCTCATCTTCGGGGTCATCGAAGCCATCACGCCAGTGATCGGCTGGCTGATCGGCCGCTCACTGGCCGTCTATGTCGAACAGTGGGACCACTGGATCGCCTTCGCCCTGCTGCTGCTGCTCGGTTTGCACATGATTCATGAGGGGCTTTCCAAGGACGAGGAAGACGAGGACTGCACCACGCCACAGTCGTTACCTCGTCTGATGCTGACCGGCCTTTCTACCAGTATCGATGCCATGGCCGTGGGTGCCGGGCTTGCCTTTGCGGGCGTGAACATCGTCACCACTGCGCTGGCGATCGGTACCGCCACCTTCGTGATGGCTAGCGCCGGCGTGATGCTGGGCGGTGTGCTGGGCAAGATGGTCGGCAAGCGCGCGGAAATCATCGGTGGCCTGGTGCTGATCGGCATCGGCACGACCATCCTGCTGGATCACACCGGCTACCTGGGTTGATCCTCTGCTGAAAAGCGCCCCGAACGGCCCCGTGGCGGCCCCGTGGCGGCCCCTGGCGATGAACGCACCCTCGCGTTGCGCCAGGGGCCCCCTTGAAACCCCTGACAATGGCGTCATTCAAGGGGGACACATGGCGCCTCCTGTCGCTGGTCATTCAAGCCGCTTGATTTCTCAGATAGTGATATCCCGACACGTGATATCCGCCGCCTGATCAGCAGTGACATGAAAGCCAACGCCGTGATCTTCCAAAGGGAGCCAGATTGCATGTATACACGCAAGCTTCATCCAGGCAGTGAATTCCCGGCCATCCAGGTCAAACGCAGCGACGGTGAGGCACTGAACCTCGGCAAGCCCCAGGGCGAGCATGACTGGCAGCTGGTCGTGGTCTATCGCGGTAAGCATTGCCCGATCTGCACCAAGTTTCTCAACAAGCTTGAGAGCTATCGCGAGCGCTTCAGCGCCCAGGGCGTCGACCTGGTCGCCGTGTCTGCCGATGATGAGCAGCAGCTCACGCAGCATCGCGAGTCGCTGGAGGTCAACTTCCCGCTCGCGTATGGGCTGACCCTCGAACAGATGCAATTGCTGGGGCTGTTCATCTCGACGCCGCGCAGCGAAAAGGAAACCGATCACGACTTCCCGGAGCCTGCCTTCTTCATCGTCAATGGTGAAGGCAAGATCCAGATTCAGGAAATCGCCAACGCGCCCTTCGTGCGGCCTGATCTGGATACCCTCATCGGTGGCATCGAGTTCATCCGCAAGCCGGATAATGACTACCCGATTCGCGGCACCCGCGATTACGACTAAATCCCCCAGGGTTCATGTCGCCACACAGACGCCCCGCAGCCTTCATGCTGCGGGGCGTCTGTGTATCTGGTCCTGTTGCTTGCTACCTGTCCTTCACCCTGCGCTCTTTGTGCTTATGGCCTCTTTGCATGACGCCGCTGATAGGCGCTGAAAACAAGCCCTGTATAACCACGAAAAAAAATGTGATCCCGTGACATCCAGACGAGAAAGGCCAGCGTTATGAACAGTGCAAGGGAGACAACGACACACCTGCAACCGCTAGCTGAACCTTACATGTCTACGGAGTCGTCAAGATGAAAACAATCGCCTGTATCTCTGGTATTTTCGCAGCCCTCGCATTGAGCCCGCTGGCTCAGGCCATGGACGTTCCCGAAAGCGTCACGGTGCCAAAAGGCAATGAAGTCGCCATGGAAACCGTCGGTGTCGGCAAGATCAAATGGGCCTGCGAAGCCAAGGACGATGGCACCATGGGCTGGGTCTTCAAGGGTCCGGATGCTGCTCTGAATGATGCCGATGGCAAGCAGGTCGGCAAATACTATGGTCCGCCCGCCACCTGGGAATCCATGGATGGCTCCAAGATCACCGGCACACAGCTGGCGGTAGAGCCCAACGGCAAGGGCAATATTCCGCTGCAGCTGGTCGAGGCCAACCCGGCCGAAGGTGAAGGGCACATGCAGGGCGTCACCTATGTTCAGCGCCTCAATACCCAGGGCGGTGCCGCACCTGACATGGCCTGCGATGAAGCCCACAAGGACAAGGTCGAAATCGTGATGTACCAGGCCGATTATCTGTTCTACAAGGCCATGTAATCTCAAGCCTTGAATAGAATGGATTCACCACTCGATGTCGTGTAACAAAGCGCATTGACACAGGGAAGGTGAGATCATGAAAAGCCCCGACATGCACAGGCATGTCGGGGCTTTGTCGTCATCAATCCCTGCGGGGAAATAATGATTCAGCGTGGAGCTCAATCAGCAACGCGCAGGCGATAACAGAAGTGCTAACAGAGAAGATCAGGGAGGCCATCACGAAGACAGTCAGCCCCCCCATTTCGGTGCAAAAGCCGTGAGTTTGTTTCCCCGGCCTTTGAACCGATCTCTAATCCGATAAGCTGCCGTCAGACCAGCGCCAGCATCGTATAGGGCGCTTCACAGGAGTGACGCTCATCGCGTTCATCCACGCTGCCCAGCTCATGATTGCGATCATTGTCATAGACCACGAACAGCCGTTCGCGATCCAGTACCGCAAGCCCTTCCGCCTTGTGCTCGAACTCCAGCACGCGACCATCCTCATGCGTCACCAGCGTCGGGGGCTTGCCTGCATGGAAGTCCGAAAGCGACAGCACCCACAGATAGCCCCCGATCACCTCTTCACTGCCCTCGGTCTCGAAGCTGGTCACCAGGTAGAGACGTGCGTGATAGGGATCATATTCCAGGCTCGAAAGACCACACTCGTGATTCACGCCCTCATACTCGGCGGGGTCAAAGGCATAGACGTCGTGAAGGTCCTCGATGAACTCGATATTGTCGCTGTCGGTCATGGCATAGCGCGCCCCGATGACGCGTCGCACGTACGCGAAGTCATCATGCGAGTTGCCTTGTTCGCGCACCCCGAACAGGATCAGCCCATCGCCCTTGTCACTCGGGACGACCGCCAGACCTTCGATCTTGTAGTACGGCTGGCCAATGGCCGCTTCCAGCTTCTGACGGAATTCCAGTGAGCCCTCGACCCCGTCACGCGGGTCCGGGTCGACCACCTGCACCTTGTCCGGCTCGCCCAGCGGCCAGATCAACAGGTGGTTGTAGGCATTCAGGGCATGGCTCTCGCTGTCGATGCGATCAAACCCGGTGGTCGCCAACATGTGACGGCCATCGGTGGTCAACGCGAAGTCTTCATATTTGACCGCCTGACGGATAAGCGGCGTGGTCAGATACTCAAGCTGACTGTCATCGGGCCCTTGCGAATCCAGAGGCAAGGAGAAGACCGCCGAGCGTCCCTCGCCCGGAATCGGCTTGTCACTCGCCATCAACAGACGCTCGCCGTCATAGGCCACGGCGGAAATCTCGGCGTTCACCAGCTTGCCCTCCTCATCCTTCAAGCCGGCCGGAAAACAATGGATCGTGCCCTGTTGCGTGATACGTACCTTCGCCATGCATGGCTCCTTGAAATGAAACGTCATGACAGTGGGACAGGCCATGCAGGATTGAGTTCGTGCTAACCACTTGAAGACCTTGAACCACAATCACCATCAGTGCAGCACATTGCGAATAAAGCGCAGCATCCCGGTGCCCGTGTTGTGGTAGCGGTAGGCCTGATCACTGGGATAGACATGGAAATCCCCAGCGTGAATGACGATTTCCTCACGTTCCAGCGTGAGGGTCAGCTCGCCTTGCGTGACCACCAGCATCTCGTGCCAGCCGGCATCATCGGGCGCGGAGTCATAGTGCTCGCCGGGGGCAAGAGTCCAGTCCCATAACTCGACTTCCTGGGTCGCCGGTTTGCTGGCCAGCAGCACCGCGCGGCTTTCGGGCGCCTGCCCGACCCACGCCACCTCATTGATGCGTGCCGAGTCTTCGCTTTCCGGGGGCTGCACCAGCGCGTAGAAAAGTACCCCAAGCGCCTCGGCGAGCTTGTCGAGCGTGCCCAGGCTGACATTGACGTCGCCCTTCTCGATATTCACCAGCATGCGGCGGCTGATCTCGGCCTGATCCGCGAGTGCCTGCTGGCTCAGCTCGGCGGCCAGACGCAGACGGCGAACATTGGCCGCGACATGGACCAGAACATCGGGTCGATCTTTACTGTTGTGCAATATAGTGCGCATCCGTACAATCCCGCTGACGATGAGGGAAGCCGGCATCCCACTGGCCTCAAGCTCCCTTCCCTTGCTACCTCAATGTCCCTGAATCATGCCGCATGTGTTCTTGACTGACCATGCCCGTCATCCACTGGATCGCTCAAGGAGCCCCCCATGTCCGTTGCCGTCGCCGCCTCCTCTTCTCGTCTGTGGCCCGTCGCCATGCTGCTGGTCGCCATGTGCTCGATCCAGAGCGGTGCTTCGCTGGCCACTTCCCTGTTCCCGATGATCGGCGCGGCGGGCGCGACGGCGATTCGTTTGATCATCGCCTCGATTCTGCTGCTGGCCATTCTGCGCCCGTGGCGCAAGCCGGTGACGCGCAAGGCCTGGAAGTCCATCACCATCTACGGCGTGGCGCTGGGCGTGATGAACCTGCTGTTCTACCAGGCCCTCAAGACGGTACCGCTGGGCATCGCCGTGGCACTGGAATTCACCGGCCCGCTGGCCGTGGCGCTGCTGAGCTCGCGCCGCTGGATCGATCTTGGCTGGGTGGCGCTGGCGATCACCGGGCTGGTACTGCTGTTGTTGCTGGGTGAGGACACCGCCGCGCCGATCGACCCCGTCGGTGCCGCCTTCGCCCTCGGCGCTGGTCTCTGCTGGGCGCTGTATATCCTGTTTGGCCAGAAGGCCGGCGCAGGCAATGGCACCCAGAGCGCGGCGCTGGGCATCACGATCGCGGCGGTGGTGGTCGCGCCCGTCGGCCTGATGGAGGCCGGCAGCGCCATGTTTTCGGTCGATATCCTGCCGTTGGCACTGGCCGTCGCGGTGCTCTCGACCGCGCTGCCCTACACCCTCGAGATGGTGGCCTTGCCGCGCCTGCCGACTCACACCTTCGGCACCCTGATGAGTCTGGAACCCGCCATCGGGGCGCTCTCCGGCCTGTTGTTCCTCGGTCAGACGCTGGGCATCTTCCAGTGGCTCGCCATCGGTCTGGTCATCGCCGCCTCGGTGGGTACGACGCTGACCGGTCGCAGCAAGGAAGTCTTCGATGGGCCGGTGCCGGATTGAGGATGTCCCCGCCGTCCGCAGCTGAGCCGTTCAGATGTTCCGTTCAGCTGAACCGGGCAGACGTACCTCTCAGCTGAACCGTTCAGGTGCCCCTTTCAGGAAGAACGGGACGGTGAATCAGGACGCAGCGTGGGATATCGTGTCTTTCTCTATCACGCTTTTCGAGACAGGAGACCGCCAGATGACATCGCCACGTTCCGCGTCTTCCTCACCCTCCGCTGCGCGCTCTACCGCCCAGATGGTGGTGTGGTTCGGGCTGAGCTTCCTCACTGCCGCCATCGGCGCGCTGGCCTCGGTTGATGCGAAGACCTTCTATGCAAGCCTCACCCAACCGGCCTGGGCCCCGCCGGCGGGTGCCTTCGGGCCGGTGTGGACGGCGCTGTTCGTGATGATGGCGCTCGCCGCCTGGCGTGTCGCGCGCGATGGCTTGCATGCCAGCAATGGCTTCCGTTGGCGCCATCGTCTGGCGCTCGGGCTGTTCGTGGTGCAGCTGGTCGTCAACGGCCTGTGGAGCTGGCTGTTCTTCGCCTGGCATCTCGGTCAGGCGGCGTTCATCGACGTGCTGGTGCTGTGGACGCTGATCGCCGTCACCCTGATCGCCTTCTGGCGTATCAGTCGCCTGGCCGGGCTGTTGATGCTGCCCTATCTGGCGTGGGTGACGCTGGCCAGTGCGCTGACCTGGTCCGTCTGGCAAGCCAATCCGGCCCTGCTGGGCGGGTGAGCCGGCAACGATCGACCTGACGGCAGATGAGCGGCCAGCACTCGGCCCCCGACGCCAGAACATCCCTCGCGGACACCAAACGCCAACGCCCGGCCGAGACTCCTGCAGAGTCTCGGCCGGGCGTTGGCGTATCAAGCGTCGTCTTGCTGGTGCGATTCTTGCTGTTGCGATGATGCCTTGCGGTCCACTGGTGCCGCGGTGCGGGCCTGGTAAGCGATCAGATCGCCTGACGCGCCTTCAAGCGACCTTCCTCTACTACCAGTACGCGATCCGCGACCTTGCGCAGCAGCGCCGCATCATGACTGACCAGCACCAGCGCCGTGCCCTGCTCGCGCACCATCTTCACCATGCAGGCGATCACCTCCTGCTGAACCAGCGGATCAAGGCGTGAGGTTGGCTCATCGGCGAACACGAAGCGCGGCTTGATCAGCATCAGACGCAACAGCGCGAAACGCTGCAATTCGCCACCCGAGACCTGCCCCGGCAGACGCGAGAGCAATTCCGGCGCCAGGCTCAGTTGCTCCATCAGCTGCGGCAGCTGGCTGTCGTCGAGACGATGGCGTGCGCTGAGATCCTTCAACAGGCGCCCCAGTGTCCGGCGTGGCGGGAAGGTCGCCACGGGGTCCTGATAGAGCTTCTGATACTCCTGGCGTTCGGCATGCTGGACCACGCGTCCTGAATGCGGTGGCAACAGGCCGAGCAGCGCATCGCCCAGCGATGACTTGCCACAGCCTGAAGCGCCCTGGACGCCGATGATCTCACCGCCCTTCACGCTGAGTTCCACGTCACGCAGCAGCGCGGTGCCCCCGCGCGCGATGGTCAGATTCTCGGCGCGGATGATGGTCTCGCCTGCCACCTTGCCATCACGGCTTGCACTGTCGGCTGCCGGCTTGAAGGCGGCCTCCGGCCAGGCCTGCGGCGCGGCATTCACCAGGCGTCGGGTATAGGCATGTGTCGGCGCGGCCAGCACGTCACGCGTCGCGCCCTGCTCGATCACCTGCCCCCTGCGTACCACCATCAGCCGGCCACCGATCTGGTGCGCCAGCGCCATGTCATGGGTGATGACCATCAAACCAGCACGCGGTGTCTCGGCCAATGACTTGAGCAGCAGCTCGCCGATCTCGCTGACGCGGGCGGCGTCCAGCCCCTTGGTCGGCTCGTCGGCGATCAACAGCGGTGCGCCGCCGGCGCGGGCGGCCGCAAAGGCCACACGTTGCGCCATGCCACCGACAGCTTGCCCGGCAGCTGCTCGCTGGCCGCGGCGACACCCAACTGCTCCAGATCACTGCGCGCGGCCGCGTGGGAGGCCTGTGCCGAACGCCCCGCGACCAGTCGATATGCCTCACCGACCTGACGAATCACCTTCATCAACGGGTCCAGCGCCAGCCAGGGCTCCTGGGGCAATACCGCCAGGCGGCGACCCCAGAGCGGGCGACGATTCTCTGGCGTATGCAGAGGATATGGCTCGCCGTCGAGCCACAGGCTGCCGGAGGCCACAAGCTCCGGGGGCAGCGTGCCCAGCAGTGCCTGAGCCAGCAGACTCTTGCCGGACCCCGTCTCACCGATCACCACCAGCGGCTCTCCCGCCTTGAGCGCAAGCGAGACAGGCTCCAGCAGCGCCGTCTGCGCACCCTGGACCCGCACGCTCACATCCTCGGCACTTAGCACCACATCATCCGCCGTTGCCCCATCCCGCGTGTGAGAGGCTGGCGTGGTCATTGTCGCGACATTCATGGGCGCGCTCCTTCGAGGGTGTCCGCGGCGGTTGACGTTCTGGCCTTGCTGCCGGACATCAGCAACAGCCCCAGCAACAGCAGGAAGGTAACCAGCACCGGCGTCAGCAGCGCGAATGGCGCTTCACGCCAGTACGGCAACAGCTCGACCATCATGGTGCCCAGCTCCGGCGTGGGCTCCGGAATGCCGACATGCACGAAGCCCAGCGCGGCAATCGCCATCAGGGCGTTGGCCATGCCGAAGGCCATCGCCGTCATCATCACGGGTGCCATTTCCGGCCACAGGTGATGACGAAACCGGTACCAGGCCCCGAAGCCCAGCAGACGGCTGGCCTCCACACCGGGACTCGCCAGCACGCTGCGACCGGTGGCGCGAGCCAGGCGGAAGAATTCCACCCACAGCACCAGCGACAGACCCAACCACAATGCCAGCGGCGTCGACGGCAGGATGACGCTGACCATCAGCACCAGCAGCAGCCCCGGCAATGCCAGCAGGCTGTCTGCCACCAGGCTCAACAGGCGCTCGGCCCAACCACCGCGTCCCGCGGCCAGCAGGCCCAGCGAAATGCCCGAAAAAGCCGCCAGAATCACCGCCCCCGCGGCAATGGAAAGCGACAGCCCGAGCGCCGCCACCAGGCGGTGATAAAGGGAGCGCCCAAGGTGGTCATAGCCCAGCGGGGCGCTGGTGATCACCTCGCCGGCGTCAGAGACACCGACGGCATCCGCGCCCTGCAGTGCACGATAGAGATGCTGCTCCAGCGGGTCTCCCGGTATCACCAGATTGCCCAGCAAGGCCAGCAGCACCAGACTGGCGACCATCGCGGCCCCGATCACCCGGCGCAACGGCCAGTCAAGACGTGGACGACGCACGGCTTCCACGCGCTGCGGCGCAAGCCCTTCCACCACCTGATTCATTTCACACCCCGTGGGTCCAGTTGGCGACCCAGCAGATCGACCAGCAGATTGATCAAGACAAAGCCGACGCCCAGCACCAGGGCGGTGCCCTGCACCATCGGCACATCGCGCGAGAAGATGGCGTGCACCAGCGCATGGCCGATGCCCGGCCAGCCGAAGATGCTCTCGATCACCACCACACCCTCCACCAGGGTCACGAACTGCAGTCCCAGATAGGTCACCAGCGGCAAGGCCACATGGCGCAGGCCGTGACGCCAGAAGGTCTGGGCGTTGCTGAGGCCCTTCCAGCGCGCGAAATCATGAAAGGCCGTCTGGGTGACGGCGGCCATGGCATCACGTGCCAGGCGTGCCGATACCGCTGCCAGCCCGAGCGCCAGCGTCATCGCCGGCAGAATGAAGTGCTGCGGCTCACCGTGACCGGCGGCCGGCAGCAGGCCCATCTCCACCGAGATCAGCAGGATCAGCACCAGCGCCAGCAGGAACTGCGGCGTGGCACGCAGCAGACTGCAGACGGCCAGCAGGCTACGGTCCAGCCAGCCACCGGCACGCAGACCGGCCAGCAGCCCCAGCGGCGGGCCGATCAGCAGCGAGATGCCCAGCGCCGCGCCGGCGAGCGACAGGGAGTTGCCCAGCTGATGACGAATCTCCACCCACACCGATTCACCGGAAATCAGCGAGGTGCCAAACTCCAGGCGCAGGATATCGCCCAGCCAGTAAAGGAAGTGCAAGCCGCCCTGTGCCTCGAGGCCCAGTTCGGCGCGTACCGAGGCCGCAGCGGCCGCATCCAGCGCATCATAGCCATAGCGGCCGGCCGCGATACGCCAGGCGGCATCGCCGGGCAGACTCTGCATCATCAGATAGCTGGCGCCGCCGACCATCAGCACCACCATCAATAGCTGCAACAGACGTGAAGGGAGATTCATTGTGCCCACCGCAATTCTGAAAGGCCGAAACTACGCTCCCAGGGATCTACCTGAGCGCTTTGCAGTCGATTGGAGATCGCCAGGTTCTGGTAGTACCAGGCGATGGGGATCACGGGCAGCGCCCGCTGGATCACGCCGCTGGCCTGGGCGCGCGGGTCCTGCCCTGCCGGCGTGGGCCCATAGCCCTCGCGTGCCATGCGCTCAAGCTCGGCGGTGAAGTCCGCATCGAACCAGCCCATCGCGCCCCAGTCGCCACCAGGGGCCTCGGGGGTTCCCGCGTAATCGCTCAGCACGTTGCCGATGGGGTCCGGCACCATGGCCAGATTGCGCGCGAACAGCGCCATGTCGAGGCTGCCGTCATGATGGCCGGCCGGAATCGCCGAGAAGTTGGTGATATCCAGACGCGTCTGGATGCCGATGGCGTGGAACTGGCGCTCCAGCACCGTGGCGACCAGCGGCAGCTCCGGACGGTCCGAGAAGGTGATCAGGCTGATCGCGAGGCGCTGGCCATCCTTGTGGCGGATACCCTCCTCGCCGACGGTCCAACCTGCGGCGTCCAGCAGTGCACGCGCCTCGGCGACGTCCTGATGCAGCTCGGGCAGTGCGGGGTCATGCCAGCCTTCCACCATCGGCGGGAACAGCTGGCTGGCGCCACGCGGATAGCGCAGCACGACCTGAGCGATGGCGGTGCGATCGATCGCCAGACTCAATGCACGCCGTACAGCGGGGTCCTGAAAGGCCGGATGATTGGCGTTGACCTTCAACAGCATCGTGCGCGGCGTCGCGGCCGCTGCCAGAGTCACACGCGGCGACTGGGAGAGACGCTGGCGACTGGCGGGGTCCAGCCCATAGGTGAAGTCGGCATCTCCGCTCTCGGCGATCAATGCCCTGCCCTCGGCGCGGCTCACCGCCTGATAGCGCGCCTGGCGCACCTCGGGCTGCGGGCCCCAGTAGTCCTCGAAGGCGGTGACTTCCAGGCTCAAGGGCGGCGTCATGCGCAGCATGCGATAGGGGCCGGTGCCGATGACCTGCTGGGCGGTGCCCGTCTCATCGAAGGCTGCCGGCGCGAGTATCTGCTGGCGATAATCGGCCAGATAGGCGGGCAATGCGGCGAAGGGCTCGCTGAGGGCAATCACCAGCGTCTGGGCATCTTCGGCGACGATCCGCTCGACCGGCACCGACTTCAACAGACCCGGCTTGGCACTTGCGATCTCGAGCACCTGACGCGCCACCTCGGCATCCAGCTGGCTGCCATCATGGAACTGTACGCCGGAGCGGAGCGTGAAGCGCCACTCCAGGCCGTCATCCGAGACCTCCCAATCGGTCGCCAATCCCGGCTGCAGCTCTCCCGTGGCATCCACCTCGACCAGTGTCTCGACGATCTGCATGCGCTGGAAAAGAATGCCGCTGAGCAGCGGGTCCGCCCCCTTAATGTCGAAGGGCGCGACAATCTCCAGACGTCGTGTGTCAGCCGCCGACGCTTGCGCCGCTGAGGCATCTTGCGCATGGCTGGGCTGCACCACGGCCAGGCTCAGCGCGACGCTGGCGACGGCCAGCTGCCTGCGATCGTGAAGGAAGGTTCGGTATTGCCACCGAAGCCTTGAGAGCAATTTGACCATCGATATCGCGAGTCCCGAGCAAGAGCATGGATGCCGACGCGCAACCGCCGCCGCCGAACAAAAACGCAATGTTATAGTGTAACTATTACGTTTTGGCAACTCTCGACTCACCTTCTACGACTGGGCAAAGCTGGACGGGCACTTGAGGGGCACTTGAGGGGCACTTGAGGGGCGCTTGAAAGGTGCAGGACAAGCACTGGACAGGCATTCACTTGTCAGCGGCAACCCAACATCCGATGATAGATGGCAAACTACATTAGTATGCGCTAACCGACTGGTCCGCTATTCTGGACGAATGGTCATCAGTCCGCGCATCTGTGCCCCTACCCTCAACAATAAGCGACAGGATCATGGATGATCTCAGCATTACCCCTATCAGCGATTCGGCTTGCAGCAGCTATCTGAGCGCCGCGGCTCGGCGACTGTGCTGCGGCAACATGCTCGCGACCTACAAACGGCATGGCATGAGCTGGAACGAGGAGTTGTTCAGCGAGCGCTGGCAGGACAACGAGAACTACGCGATACGTATCAATGGCGAATGGGTCGGCTTCATCAGCCTCAAGGCCCTGCCGGACATCCTGTATCTGCGCGACCTGCAACTGGTGCCACATTGGCAAGGCCGTGGCGTCGGCTCCGCCTGCCTGAACTGGTTGATCCAGCTGGCAACGCAACAGGAGTACGGCCAGTCGCTGATGAAAGACCGCGCCTCCGAGCTCTCCCCGGGCGCTCAGCCCTGCCCGCGCGCGCTGCGCCTGAGAGTCTTCTCCGACAGCCCGGCATTGGCGCTCTACCAGCGCCACGGCTTCACCCTGGTCAATGAGCAGTGCACCCCGACGCGCAGTGGCAGCATCATGGCACTGGAAAGACCCCTCGCCTTCCAGACAGCGCCGACGCTTGCCCCGCGGAGTGATCACGCGCCCCTGCCCCCGGTAGGCAATGCCTCTCTCGACACGATCATCGATGACCTTACCGAGGAAGAGGCCTTGACGATCACCGCCAAGCGCAAGCGACAGTCCCCTCCGGCCGCGCGGAACATCGCGCATCATTAGGCGATTTCCCGTGCGCGATTTCCGCCAGATACGACAATGCCCGGTCATAGGACCGGGCATTATCGTTCAGGACTCATTCACCATCAGGGGTGAGATTTTACTGCGCTTATGGCTGATGGGCTCCTCCTCAGCGGGCGAGGAAGTCCAGGATATAGCGCACGGTATCCTGCGGCTTTTCATCCGTCACCCAGTGACCGGCATCCTTCACCCAGATCAGCTCGGCACCCGGAATGGCATCTGCCAGCATCGGGGCGTAATCCGGCTTCTGGAAGTTGTCCTTGTCGCCCCACAGCACCAGAGTCTTGATCTCGATATTCTTGAGCTCACCGGCGATGGCCTGGGTGTATTCCTTGTTGAGACGACGCATGTTGCGGAAGAAAGCCGCCTTGCCTTGCTCGCTGTTCCACTGGGACACATAGCGCTCGACCATCTCTTCGGTCGCGACGGCCGGATCATGCACACCACTGGGCATGAAGCCGCGCATGGTGCTGATGAATTCCTCGACGCTGGTCGCTTCCTCGACGCCCGGCTCCAGCAGCTGCTTGAACTCCGGAATCGGCCAGGAATCGAAGCATACGCTGTCGATCAGTACTTGACGGCGAACACGCTCGGGATGATTGACGGCCATCAGCTGACCGATACCTCCGCCGATATCATGCGAGACGACATCCGCACTCGCCACACCCAGTGAATCCATCAGCTTGATGAAGATGCGTGTCTGGGCATTGATGGAAACGTCAGCATCCACCGGCATGTCCGACTCGCCATAGTTGAGCATGTCCGGGGCGATGACACGATAATGCCTGGCCAATTCCGGCATCACATCACGCCACATCAGCTTGTTGGTCGGAATACCGTGAATCAACAACAGCGGCTGACCTTCACCCATTTCCTTGTAGGCAATGCGGTGACCTTCGATCATCGCATAACGGGTTTCCAGGGCTTCCATTGTCACGTTGTCGTGGCTCATTGCTGACCTCTTCGCTTGATGAATACTCAATCACGGCCTGGCGAAACAGTGCTATATCGCGGTGATGCCGTGAACTTGGGACCACCTTACGGATTCCTGAGCGATCACTCAAGCACGATTTTGATTGATTGCTCAAAATACGCTTTAATGGCCCCATCAAATTCAAGGGAAACGCCCATGGCCCGTGTCATCAACCGCAGTCTGCTCGATCTTCGTCGCCTGACCATCAACCTGGTGACCTACCCCGAAGGCCACAGCGTGATGCGCCACAACGACCCGATGGGCAGCGGCAGCTACTACAAGCTCAATATCGTGCTCAAGAAGCCCCGCCGGGGCGGTGTCTTCGAGACCGATGGCAGCCTCTTTCGCCTCGCGGACCGCGTGGTGCTGTTTCGCCCCGACCTTCACGAACACAGCGTCAGCCGCATCGAGCGCGGCAAACGCGTGCTGCTGAGCATCGCCTTGCACGCACCTTGGCGCTGACCCGCAATGGGACTGCGCAAAAGAACCTGAGGCAAAAGCGAATAATGAAACAGATAGCGGGTAGCGCCAAGTGACAAAAAAACGCCAGTCAGCAATTGCTGACTGGCGTTTTTTCCCACCTGAATCCAGGCCAGGAACGACGTGCTCGACAATGTGCTGCCTTGGCTATTCCATCCGGTCCAGCCCGACGCGATAACGGGCAAAGCCCATCTCGTCCTGATCCACCAACGTCATCGGGTAGACCGCCTGGGCATCAATGAACTGCTGCGCATCCTCGCCGGGGGCGGTGGTGAAGCGAATGTCCAGCGGGGTATCGGTGTCGATCGCGGCCAGCCGCCAGTTGTGATCCGCCGCGGGGTCCACCGCGCCCTGCTGCTGCGTCTGGCGCGAGATGTACTGGGCCAGAATGCTGCGATTTTCATCCGGTGACGCGAAAGCGATATGCGACTCTCCGGTGCCGGGGAAGTCCTCGCCGTAGGCGCGATAGTTGTTGGTCGCGAGCAGGAAGACCTCGTCGTCCTTGACCGGCTCGCCCTGGTAGGCGAGTCCCTGGATACGGTGGGCATCGGCGTCGATCAGCGCGCAATTGCCGTCGTAACGCGCCGGCTGCGTGACATCCACCCGGTACTCGACGCCATCGATCACGTCGAAGTTGTAGCTGCGGAAACCTTCCCAGTTGATCAAGGGCTGGGGCGTGGCGAGATCCGGATCAATGCGATGGAACTGGCCGGCGCTGCACTCGAGCCATTCCCGCACTTCCCTGCCGGTGACCTTGAGCGCCACCAGCGTATTCGGATAGAGATAGAGATCGGCGGCATTGCGGAAGCTCAGCTCGCCCGCCTCCATCTCGGTGAACTGGGTCGGATCATTGTGACGGCCGCCGACCTTGAACGGCGCGGCTGCCGAGAGAATCGGCAAGCCTTCCAGGTCCGGGTCGCCTTCGACGAAGCGTTTGACGTAATCGGCCTGGGCGCGATTGACGATCTGGATCGTCGGGTCGTCCTGCACCAGCGCCAGATAGCTCTTCATCGCCGCACTGGCGCGTCCGATGCTGCGATTGACGTACTCGCGCGTGGCGTCGTGCTCATGATCGACCAGCGCCGCCAGTTCGGCATCTTCCGCCACTTGCGCCTCGCCCCCTACCTGAATCGGGCGGGCTTCTGTCTGGCCGCTCACTACCCGCCACTGGCCCGAGGCATTGCTCAGTTCGAGATCCATCACGCCCACATGGCTGCCCCAGTGCCCCGGCATCATCGCCGGCACGCCATTGAGGGTGCCCCTGGCGATATCGGCCCCCGGTACCTCGGCGAATTCCTCGCTGGGGAAGACGGCATGGGCATGCCCGAAGGCGATGCCATCGATGCCCTCGACCTGCGAGAGGTAATACACCGAATTCTCGGCCATCACCCGGTAGGGGTCGGTCGAGATGCCGGAGTGCGGGATGGCGATCACCACATCCGCGCCCGCCCGGCGCATCTCGGGCACCCAGCGCCTGGCGCTCTCGGTGATGCCCTCGGCCGTCAGGCGGCCCTGGAGGTGCTTGCGGTCCCAGGTCATCACCTGCGGCGGTGCGAAGCCGATATAGCCGATCTTCAATGTCTGAGCGTTGCCCTCACTGTCGGTGAAGGCATGGGCGGTGATCTGGTAGGGCGTGAAGTACGGCTCGCCTGTCGTGGCGTCCAGCAGGTTGGCGTTCACATAGGGGAACTGCGCGCCGGACAGCGCCCGTTCGAGATACTCGAGCCCGTAATTGAATTCATGATTGCCGATATTGCCGACATCGTAATCCAGCTGATTCATGACCTTGTAGGCCGGGAAGACATCACCCTCCTCGAGACCTTCTGCCGCCATGTAATCGCCCATCGGGCTGCCCTGGATGAGGTCGCCATTGTCCAGCAGCACGCTGTTGGCTACCTCGGCACGCGCCTGCTTGATCAGACCTGCCGCGCGTACCAGGCCGATGCGCACGCTGGGCCGGTCCTTGTAATAGTCGTAATCCATCACGTTGGCGTGGATGTCGGTGGTCTCGATCACGCGCAGTGACAGCGTCGCGGCATTGGCTGGCTGAACGATCATGAAGATACCTCCGAGACTGGCCAGGCCAAGGATGGCTGCCCGCAAAGGCGGCTTGCGCCGACGTCCGGGGTGCTGCGCAACAGCTGGCGAGTCAGACGCCCGTTGATCTTCGCTAGCCGATGAAGCATTCGCCATCTCTCACTTCCTTGTCATGGGGGGATGTGCCAGTGCCCCTTGGGGGCAGCGCTCCATTATTCAGATGCCGACGCCTCAGGCAACTGGCGGTCTCTGCCCGCCAGCCAGCCGACACCTGCCATCAGCACACTGAGGACGGCGCAGACCATCAGTGCCAGCTGCCAATTGCCCTGCATATCGTAGAGCGCGCCGATCAGCGGCGGCCCCATGGCCGCGAGCAGATAGCCCAGCGTCTGCGCCATGCTCGACAGTGAAGCCGACTGCATGGCATCACGCGCCCGCAGCCCCATGAATGACAAGGCGAGAATGAAGCTGGCCCCGGAGCCCGCGCCCAGCAACAGCACCCACACCAGTGCCCACTTTGGCATCAGCCATAGCCCGATGAATCCCGCCAGCGACATGCAGGGCGTCGCGAAGGCGATCAGGCGTTGATCCTTCAGGCGCGGCATCAGGGGCACCAGAATCAATCCCGGCAAGGCCGAAGCCAGCTGGAGTAGACCATGCAACGAGCCCGCCTTCTCGGCTGAGAAGCCATTGTCCGCCAGCATGCTCGGCAGCCAGCTGTTGACGGTATAGAACAGCAGCGAATTGATGCCCATGAAGAGCGTCACCTGCCAGGCCAGTGGCGAATGCCACACGGCTGCCTGACGCACCGGCCGCGCGGCACCCTTCTCGGCTTCCTTCGCCGCCGCCGGCAGGGAGCGACGTGACAACTGCGGCCACCACACCCCCATCGTCACCAATGGCAAAACGACCACTATGAGCATCGCGTACTGCCAGCCAGCGCTGCTGCCCTGTGCCAAAGGCACCATCAGCGCCGAGGCGATGGCGGCCATGATGCCCATGGTCAGCACATAGCAGGAGGTCAGCAGCGCGACATGCTGCGCAAAGCTGCGTTTGACCAGACTGGGCAGCAGCACATTGCCCACGGCAATGCCCGCCCCGATCAGGCCGATACCCAGATAGAGGGCCAGCATGCTGCCCTGCACCCGCAGCACGATGCCCGCGGCGATCGTCACCAAGGCGAGGAAGAGACTGCGTTCAAGCCCGAGACCTCTGGCGAGGCGCGGCACCCAGGGCGAGACGACGACGAAGGCCAGCAGCGGCAGAATCATCAACAGGCCAGCCGCCGTGGCATTGAAGCCCAGCGCCGCCTGCAGGCGCTCCAGCAGTGGCGCGATACTGGTGAAGGGCGCACGCAGGTTCATGGCGATCAACAGGATACCGGCGATCAATACGGCCGGATGGCTCAGTCGCCGGACAGGAGACGAGTGGCAGAGTTCAGTCATGAGGCGCTCGCAGCGATCGTGAAACGGGGTAATGGCGGGACGACACCCAAGAGATGAGTCCGCACACAGAGTGAGGCTAGCTTAATCCCCTCGCCCACTGCAGAATTGAGCCATCATGACATCAGATCACTGAAATCAGACAATCTGCGAGCCGCCATGTCAGTGACCACACCCGTTCTACCGCCATCGCCCGGGGTCAGCACCCGCGGCCCCGATCAGGTGCCCTTCTCCAGCAGCGTCTGCGAGCACGACCCGGACATCTACGAGATTCCGGCCAGCGCCCTGCATGTCGAGACCGGCCAGCAGGTGATGGAGGTGCCGATCCACCAGCATCGCAAGGGACAGCTGGTGATCGCCCTGCATGGCGTGGTGACCAGTCGCGTACCGGAAGGTCTGTGGATGGTGCCGCCGCACAGCGGGGTCTGGATTCCCGGCAACCTGCCCCACAGCAATCATCTGACCCGTGGCGGCCGCGTCTGCCACCTGTTCATCGAGCCCGGTGCGCTCGAGATGCCAAGCCACAGCTGCACGCTGTCGATCTCGCCCCTGCTGCGTGAGCTGGTGCTGCGTCTGGCGGAGCTACCCCAGCCATATCCTGAACAGGGGCCGACAGCGCGGCTGGTCGGCGTGCTGCTGGAAGAGCTGGCCTGCATGCCAAGCGAACGTCTGCACCTGCCCTTGCCCGAAGACCCGCGGCTGACACGCATCAGCGATGCCCTGATCAAGACCCCGGACGACCGACGCACCCTGGCCGAGTGGGCGAGCGAACTGGCGATGAGCGAACGCACCCTCGCCCGGCTTATCCAGCGTGACACCGGCCTGAGCTTCAGCCGCTGGCGTCAGCAACTGCACCTGGTGGTGGCGATTCGCCTGCTGGCCGAAGGCATGAGCGTGCAGCGCGTCTCGGAAGACGTCGGCTATCAGTCCGTCAACGCCTTCATCAGCATGTTCAAGAAGCTGCTCGGCACTACACCCGCCCGCTACCTGCAGGAACGCGAGCAACGCCGCTCTGGCAGTGGCATGGGCGGCGCGTGACGGCGACGCTTACTGAGTGGCCGCCTGTGCCACGCTGACGGCCAGCGCTTCGACGGAATCCACGATCGGCAGCCGGTCATCGAGCAGATGGCTGATAATGGAGAGCTCGGTGCAGGCCAGCACCAGCACATCGGCTTCCTGCGCCACCAGGTCAGCGGCGGCCTGACGGAAGGCTCCCCCGACGGCGTCATCACTCACCTGGCCTTTCTTGACGCTGCGGATCACCTCCAGCATCGCGTCCTCATCCTGGGGATAGGCCAGCGACAGACCACGCGACTCGATGAAGCCTTCGTAAAGGCCAATCTTGCGCAGCGCCGGGGAACACAGCATGCCGACACGTGCGCCCGGCCACTGCGCCGCCACCCAGTCCAGGGTGCGCTCGACGATATGCCACACCGGAATCGAGACGGCGTCCTGCGCATCCTGCCAGTAGTAGTGGGCCGTGTTGCAGGGCATGACCAGAAAATCACACCCGGACTGCTCCAGTCGCTGGGCCATTTCCGCGATGGCAGGCCCCGGAGAGACATCGCCCCCTTCCAGCAGAGCCTTGATGCGCGACGGCACCTTGGGATTGTTGTCGACCACCATGTGTACATGATCGATGTCGTCCTCGGCCGGTGTGGCCTGGATCACCTGCTGCATGAAGGCCACCGTGGCATCCGGCCCCATGCCGCCCAACACGCCCACGACGATATGTTCTGCGCCCGAGGCGTCATGCGAGCTTCTCATTGGTCGTTCTCCGACAAAACTCTCACTGAAGATCAAGGCTCGAGAGGATGGCGACGTGGCCGGCATCCTCTCGAGAAACTGTTTCATGAGGCACTGTTCACGAAGGGTTGTGTTTACGAGCCACTGTGTTGACGAAAACAGTGATGACGAGCCACTGCCCTCCGCTGGGCCGCTAGAAGCCCATCATGTCCGGCAGCCACATTGTCAGCTGCGGCACGAAGGCCAGCAGCAAGGCGATCAGCACCATGGTGCCGACCAGCGGCAGCGCCCGCACCGAGATTTTCTCGATGGACACGTTGGCGATGCTGGAGCTGATGAACATGTTCTCGCCCAGTGGCGGGGTCGAGAAGCCGATCCCGAGACTCACCACCAGCACGATCCCGAAGTGCACCGGGTCGACGCCCAGCTCCACCATGACCGGCAGCAACACCGGCGTGACGATCATGATGGTGGCCAGAATCTCGATGAACATGCCGACGATCAGCAGGAAGGCGATCACCAGCACCCACACCAGCCACAGGCTGTCGGTGATGTTGAGGATGCCCTGGGCGATCATGGCCGGAATGTGATGCTCCACCAGGATGCGACCGAAGGCGGTAGCGGTGAACATGATGATCAGCACGCGACCGGTCAGCCAAGTCGTGTTCTGGAAGGCTTCATTCAAGCCCAGCAGCGAGGACTCCTTGTGAATGAAGACACCGACGAACAGCGCATAGAAGATCGAGACGACGGCGGCTTCGGTCGGTGTGAAAAGACCGCTGTAGATGCCGCCGAGGATGACCACCGGTGCCATCAGTGACCAGAAGCCCTCCTTGAGTACCTTGAAGACACGCGCCTTGTCGTACGGCTCGCCCTGGGCCTGATAGCCGTTGCGCTTGGCGGTGATGTAGTTGGCGATCATCAGGGCCGCCCCCAGCATGATGCCCGGGATGACACCCGCCATGAACAGCGCCGAGATCGACTCGTTGGCGGTCACCCCGTAGATGACCAACGGCATGCTGGGCGGAATCACGACGCCCAGTCCGCCAGCGGTGGCGGTAATCGCCGCCGGATAGCTGCGGCCGTAGCCACGTTCGATCATCGCCGGAATCACCAGCATGCCCACGGCCGCCGTGGTCGCCGGCCCCGAGCCGGAGATGGCGCCGAAGAACATGCAGGCCATCACCGCTGCCGCCCCCAGGCCACCTGCGGCCGGGCCCGCCAGCTCTTCGGCGATACGAATCAGACGCCGCGCGATGCCGGCGTCGCCCATCAGGGCGCCCGCCAGAATGAAGGATGGCAGTGCCATCAGCGGGAAGGAGTTGATCGCCGAGAACGCCAGCTCCACCAGCGAGGTGATGTCATCACCACTGACGACATAGACCGCCATGGACGCCACCCCAAGGGCAACGACGATGGGTGAGCCCAGAAACAGCAGTGCACCGAACAGAGAGAACAGAATAGTCGCGGCCATGGCATCAGCCTCCCATCTTGGCGGTGCGGGTGTCATCGGCGGCATCCGGGGCCGCTTCCGTGATGCGCTTCACTTCCTCGTCGTCCACGTTGCCGGGCTCGATGCCTCTGACCAGCTTGAGGAACTGCACCTGCAATACGCGAAAGGCCATCAAGGTGAAGGCCACGGGGAAGATGTAATAGACATAGGCGAGCGACCAGCCGAGCGCTGGGGACTCATAGGGAAACTCGGTGAGAAGCCCGATCAGATCCAGGCTCTTGTAGGCGATGATCAGGCTGAAGAGCGCCCAGATAAGGTCGACAAACAGCAGGATGGCGTTGGCCACCTTGCGCGGCAGCAGATTGATATGGGTCTGCAGCCGATTGTGGGCACTCAGGTGAGCCGCGTGTGCAGCCCCCAGGAAGACGAACCAGACGAAGGCGTAGCGTGCCAGCTCTTCCATCCATGCCATGCCGATACCGAACACGACACGCAATACCACTTGGGAAAACAGCAGGAGTACGAAGACCGCGAGTAGAAAGCGGCAGGCGTAATCCTCGAGATTGTTCAATCTGGCCAACATGCGAGCCTCCTTCACGATGAACTGTGAGAGGGATACCAGCACTGTCTGGTATCCCTGCTCGATAGCATTGAACGCAGCGGGGGTCGCTCAGGCGTCATTCACGCTGACGCCGCGAGCGACCCCGCCCACTCGGGCTCAGTGGCCCAATGCTTTCTGCAATTCGTCGAAGGATTCCTTGCCGCCGATCTCTTCATAGAACTGCGGCCAGACTTCTTCCTTGGCAATGCTGATCCACTTGTCCTCGTCGGTCAGCTGGGCGGACTGCACCCCTTCCGCTTCCATGGCAGCACGCGCCTGAGAGGCCTCGGTCAGCTGGAATTGAAGCGCATAGAGCTGGGCTTCCAGGCCGGCGCGATCGATGATCTCGCGCTCCTCATCAGAGAGCTTGTTGTAGGTGCGCACCCCCATGACGATCGGCTGCAGGGAGTACTGATAGTGGACCTCGGTCAGATACTTCTGCACTTCCTGGAACTTCATCGTGTAGTTGACGATGTCCGGGTTGTCCTGGCCATCGATCACGCCCTGCTGCAGACCGGTGAAGACTTCCGGCCACGACATGCTGATCGGGCTGGCGCCCCAGGCCTGATAGGTGGCGAGCATGATCTTGTTCTGCGGCACACGGATCTTCATGCCTTCAAGGTCGTCCAGCGACGTCACCGGACGCTTGGAGTTGGTCAGATAACGGAAGTTGGAATACAGCCAGCTGACGATGTGGACGCCGGCCTGTTTCTCGGCGATCTGGTTCCATTCATCCGCCAGCGGGCCGGTGGTGGCCTTGACGGCATCCGCATGGCTACGCAGTGCATAGGGCATGGTGAGCGCGCCAAGGCGCGGCGCGTAGGGCGTCAGGTTGCCGACGCCGATCAGCGCGAAGTCCAGCTTGCCGATGCGCGTGTCCTGGATCATGCCGGTCTCGGAGCCCAGCTGACCGCCCGGGAACAACTCCACCTGCATCTCGCCATCGGAAAGGTCCTCGACCAGTTCCTCGAAGCGCTGTGCAAGCGCGCCCTGATCCGAATCCATCGGATCGCCCATGCCGACCTTGAAGGTCTTTGCCTGAGCGGTCGCTGACATCGCCAACATCACTGCGGTTGCCAAGAGAGCTTTATTGAACATTGTTATTACTCCACTGGTTGCGGGTCCGCATGGCCTGTCACCAGGACATGCGGATTGAAGATCATGTGGCTTTCAAAGCGTTATCGTTATGGGTTCACCCCTGTCACGTGCTGCCGCCGGGCATAGTCACGCGACGGTCGAGACAGGTCGTGCACTGTGCAGAGCGTCCTGGATCAAGTCCGCGATGACCTCGCAGTCCTGCACGTCAAAGGTCAGCGGGAGACGCAGATCACACAGCGTCGCCAGCACCCGGTCGGCATTGGGCACTGCACGATGGCTGCCCAGATAGGCCCAGCTGTCGTAGCGGCTGGTGTAATCCTCCGGCAGCGGCTTGCCGTACCATTTCACCGGTAGCCCACGCGCTTCACAGCCTGCGATGAAGGCGGCGATCTGCTCGTGGGAGCACTGCGCCAGCGTGAACTGGATGGAGCTTCCGACGTAGCCTTCCAGCGGGCCACGCAGGATGGGCGTGACGCCCTCCATGGCCGCGAGCCGGTCCTGCATGCGGGCATAGAGGGCATTCCAGCGCTCACGACGCTCTGCCAGCTCCCCCAGTTGCGGACGCAGGATGGCAGCACGCAGATTGTCCATGCGACCACTCATGTTGGGGGTCTGCAGGCGCGTCTCGGCGAAGCTCTCCGCGGCCGGTGCCGCCAGGTGGCGGTCGTACAGCATGTAGGAGCCCGACAGGATGATGGCGCGTCGCATCACCTCATCATCGGCGGTCGCCAGCAGGCCACCTTCACCGGAATTGACGTGCTTGTAGGTCTGGGTGCTGTAGCAGCCGACCTTGCCGAAGGTGCCGCTGGGCTTGCCGTCGTAGCTCGCACCCATGGTATGCGCGCAATCCTCGATCACCGTGATGCCGCGGCTGTCGCAGGCCTGCATGATCGCGTGCATGTCGCCGATATGGCCGCGCATGTGCGAGAGCATGAAGAAGCGGGCCCCGCTCTGATCTGCCGCACGCGCCAGATCCTCCGGATCGACCGTGGTGTCCTCGAGGATGTCCACCAGCACCGGCTCGCCACCGGCGGCGACGATGCTGCCGGGCACCGGGGACAGGGTGAAGGCGTTGCACAGCACCTTGTCACCGGCCTCGAGTCCGCAGGCGCGCAGCGCCAGTTGCAGGGCATAGCCGCCGGAGGCACAGGCCAGCGCATGGGGAATGCCCAGACTCGCCGCGAATTCCTGCTCCAGCAGCGCCGTTTCGCCCTGCTCGCCTTCCGCCAGGTTGTAGCGATGCAGGCGACCACTGCGCATCACGGCGACGGCAGCCTCGATGGCGGTGTCGGAGATGGCTTCCTGTTGGGTGAATGACTTGGCAAAACGACGCATGTGGCCTCCTCAATACCGCTTCTGGGCATAGACGGGGAAATCCCAATCCTGCTCGGGGAAGTATTTGGTGAGGCGCCAGTCACAGGCACGCGCATGGCCTTCCATCCCTTCGGTGCGCGAGATGCGCGAACCGATGGCACTGAACTTGAGATTGGCTTCAACACTGAGCTGTTGGGTGGTCAGTACCTTCATGAACTTGTGGACATTCAGACCGCCGGAGTAGCGACCGGCGCGCTTGGTCGGCAGGATGTGGTTGGTGCCGGAACACTTGTCACCGTGGGTGACGGTGCTGCCTTCGCCGAGGAACAGAGAGCCGTAGTTGCTGAGATTCTGCTTCCACCACTCCAGGTCCTCACACAGCACCTGCAGGTGTTCGCAGGCGTACTGATCACTGATCTGGACCACTTCTTCGCGGGTGTCGCACAGGATGACTTCGCCGTAGTCGCGCCAGGCGGCGTGGATGACCTCGGCGTTGGGCATGTCGTTGCCGACCAGCGGCACCAGCTCGATGACGCGGCGCGCGACCTCTTCACTGGTGGTGAACAGCCAGACCGGCGAGTTCGGGCCGTGCTCCGCCTGGGAGACGAGATCCACCGCGATGGTCATCGGGTCTGCCGTGTGATCGGCGATCACCGCCGATTCGGTGGGGCCGGCGAAGACGTCGATGCCGACCTGCCCGAACAGCAGGCGCTTGGCTTCGGCCACGAAGGCGTTGCCCGGGCCGACGAGGATGTCGGCTTCGCGCCCGCCGAACAGGCCGAAGGCCATGCTGGCGACCGCGTGAACGCCGCCCATCTCCAGGATGCGGTCGGCACCGGCCACATGCATGGCGTAGGCCACCGCCGGATTGATGCTGTCACCGCGCGGTGGCGAACAGGCCGTGATGTACTTGACGCCGGCGGCCTTGGCCGTGGCGACGCTCATCAGCGCCGAGGCGGCATGCGCGTAGCGTCCGCCCGGCACGTAGCAACCCGCGGCATCGATGGGCAGCACGCGCTGCCCCAGCACGACACCCGGCTCGGTCTCTATCTCGAAGGACGTCAGGCTGTCGCGCTGCGCTTCGGCGAAACGACGGATCTGGCGATGGGCGAAATCGATATCGTCCTTGACGCTCTGCGGCACGCTTTCGATCAGCGTGGCCAGCTTTTCCTCGCTGAGGACGAAATCGCCGCTCCAGTTGTCGAACTTCTCGGCATACATCCGCACGGCGTCTTCACCACGCGAGCGAATGTCCTGCAGCATGTCCTGGACGATGGCCGTGGTGCGCTGATCTTCCTCTGCCACGCCGTCGGCTGCTTCAGCCAGCTTGAGGTGTCTGATTGTCATTGTGATTCCCCGAAAACTGCTGTGATCATCACGCTCCCTTGCCAGCTGGGCCGGGGAGCGTGTCGTTACGGGATGCGTCAGTCACGCCGCTGTCGTCAGGCGGGACGCATCACTGGCCGCAAACGCTATCAGGCCTGGTAATCCGCGAAGTTGAAGGCATCCGGGTAGCCGAACAGGGCCACGGCACCGCCGGTGTGCAGGAAAACCACGTTCTCGCCTTCCTTGAAGTGCCCCTTGCGTACCAGGTCGATCAGACCGGCCATGCCCTTGCCGGAGTAGACCGGGTCCAGCAGGATGCCTTCCTGCTGAGCCAGCAGCGTGACGGCCTCGATCATGCTTTCGGTCGGAATGCCGTAGCCGTCACCGACGTAATCGCAGTTGGCGACGACATCTTCACGCTTGACCACGTCAGACAGGCCCAGCTTGGCTTCGGTCTTCTGTGCCAGCGCGAAGACATTGCCTTCCTGCTTGTCCTTCGGGGCCCGCACGCCGATGCCGAGTACCGGAATGCCGGAGTTGCAGGCGGTCAGGCCCGTCACCAGACCCGCCTGGGTCCCGGCGCTGCCGGTGGCGTGCACGAGGTGATCGATCTTGAGGCCCATGTCGTTGGCCTGGGACAGCAGTTCGAGGGCGGCATTCACGTAACCCAGCGCGCCGATCTCGTTGGAACCACCCCCCGGGATGATGTAGGGCTTCTTGCCCTTGCCGATCAGCTTGTCGGCCAGCGCTTCCATCTCGGCGGCCATGTCGGCACCGCCTTCACGCTTGGCGACCGTCGCGCCATGCAACTGGTCGAGGAAGACGTTGCCGTTGTAGTTGTAGCTGCGGTCGTCGCTGCCGGTACGGTCTTCCAGCAGGATGTGGCACTCAAGACCCAGCTTGCAGGCAGCGGCAGCGGTCTGACGCGCGTGGTTGGACTGGGTAGCGCCCTGGGTGATGATGGTGTCGGCGCCCTGCTCCAGCGCGTCTGCCATCAGGAATTCCAGCTTGCGAGTCTTGTTGCCACCGGTGGAAAGCCCGGTGCAGTCATCACGTTTGATCCAGAGACGCGGCCCACCCAACAGCTTGCTCAGGTTGTCCATCGGCTCCAGCGGAGTCGAGAGGTGACCAAGGCGAACACGGGGAAAACGGGACAGATGCATACGAGCCTCCAGGCGAGTCATTGTTGTCATAGGGGGTTACTCTCATAACGACGTTCGTCGAATGTGTGACATCACTCCGGCACGCCGCCGAGCGGTCTTCTCAACAGTAAGCCGCGATTCTCGCCAGTCCCAATGCCATGTTTCTCAAAGTTTGTTACTTTTCTGCATGACCAGCTCTTTGCTCTTGTCCGACTCAGGCATCCAGAAGATCGTCATGCCCGCGACGCCGACCGGCAGTCATATCCATTGCCTGTGGCCTGTGGCCCCTGGCCCTTCGGCGCTGCCCTACCATTGACGAACCATGGATGGTTCATGCTCCGGGGGTGTGCTTGCGGTCTTCACCCCAACAAGCACTCGGTGCATGATGGCCGACCTCCAACAACAACCGACATCTCCTCAGGCGACGCATGAAGATCGAATGGATCGAAGACTTTCTCGCATTGATCGAGGCCGGAACCTTCTCGCTGGCAGCCGAGAGACGCAACGTGACGCAACCCGCCTTCTCGCGCCGGATACGGCAGCTGGAAGAGTGGCTGGGCGTCGAGCTGGTCTATCGTCAGTCGCAGCGCATGATCCTCACCGAGCACGCGCTGGAATATGAGCAGGAAATGCGGGAATGGCTGGCGCGGCTCTACACGTTGCGCAGCCGCCTGCGCAGCGAGGCCCGCCAGGGGCCGAAGGCAATCATCACCACCCAGCACACCCTCACCGTCAGCTATCTGCCGCGGTTGCTGCGCTATTTCCGGCACAACTCCCCCGAAGCCGGACTGCAGGTGAAATCACTGGATCGCAGCGAATGCCTGCAACTGTTCGAGCATGATCAGGCAGACCTGCTGCTGTGCTCAGAACTGCAGGGCGCGCCGATCTTCGATGACAACGGCGACACCCAGCGCATCTCGCTGGGGCTGGAGCGGCTGCTGCCGGTGTGTGCTCCGGACGCCCAGGGGCGCCCCCTGCACCTGCCGCGCAGTGACCAGCGCCTGCCCTTGATCGCCTATGATCCGGAGAGTTTTCTGGGCCAGATTCTGGCCTCGCCCTACCTGATGGACCTGCAGCGCGCCCAGGACATCGACATCATCTGCGAGACGTCCTTTACGCTGGGCATTCGTGAACTGGTGATGGCCGGATTGGGAGTCGGTTGGCTGCCCCACGGCCTGATCGAGGATGACCTGGAGAGCGGCAGACTGGTCTCGCTATTGGATGATCTGGGCGGCCCGACCCTCGAGGTGGCCTGCTATTGTCGCCGTGGCAAGCACAGCGCGGCGACCGAGTCGCTGTGGCAACTGCTCAACGAGAGCCCACCTTCGGTGTAAGCCCACCTGGCGCTCACCTGTCTGCTGGGCTCTGACTTGACCAGCACTGACTTGACTGGCACTGACTCGAGCAGCACGCAGCTGCCAACCGTTTCTTGAGGAACCAGCATGAATCGCATCAACCCCGACAAGCTGTTGCAGAGCAAATGGACCGCCGTGTCGCCCCGGGAGCGTGAGCGCCATTTCATCGTCACACGCTTGATTCGTGATGAGCAGGACGAACATGTGGTCGAGGTCGTGTTGCAGGCGGTGCTGACACGCAGGGATTACACCCTCGCCTGGCGCGAGCTCAAGGCAGATGATGTCTGGCAGATGGGCTGGAAATGACGGGCTGGAAATGATGACCTGACTTGAGCATCGCTGAACGCAGAAACGCCGCCCTCGGGCGGCGTTTCTGCGTCTATGCAACAGAGGGTGAGACGGATTGAAGCCTGATCTTGACTGGCCTTGCCTTGCCTGGCCTTGAGACTGACCGAAAGTCACTGAGAAAAGATCTCAGGCCACGACCTCGGCTTCCAGCTGGTCACACAGCAGCGCCATGCGCTGCACCGCTTCCAGCAGGCTGTCGTCCGGCACGGTCAGGGCGACACGTACCAGCGGCGTACCGCAATCACCGAAGACGCTGCCGGGCATCACCGCCACCTGCTGCTGTTCCAGCAGCCGCCAGGCGAATTGCTCACCGTTCAGGCCGGTGCGTGAGACATCGACCATCAGGAACATGCCGCCCTGGGGCAGGCTGGAGGACAGCTGCGGGATGGCCGCCAGCGCCTCGTGGACCAGACGCGCGCGGCGCCCGAGAGAGTCGCGCAGACGCTCGGTGGTATCGAAATCCCCGCGCAGCGCGGCCTCGGTCATGTCGGCGATGAAGGGCTGGTTGCCGAACAGCATGGTTTCCGAGACAGGCAACAGCCGACGGCAGAATTCCGCCGAGCCGATGGCCCAGCCACTGCGAAAACCGGTGGCAGCGTGACTCTTGGAGATCGAGGACACCACCACGGTGCGCTCACGCAGTGCCTCGATTTCCAGCGGAGAGACGAATTCGCCCGTGAAGATCAGCGCTTCATAGACCTCATCGCAGACGATCCACAGATCATGCTCGCGACATAGCGCGCCGATATGCTCGAGGGTCGTTCGGTCCATCACCGCCCCGGTGGGGTTGTGCGGCGTATTGAGCAGCAACACACGGCTCTGCGGCGTGATGGCCGCGGCCAGATCGTCTGGCTGCAACACGAAGCCATGCTCCATGCGCAGCGGTACCGGCTGCAGGTCACCGCCGGCGCCGCGGATCACGCCCTCATAGGTCGCGTAGTAGGGGTCGCCGGTCAGTACGCCGGCCCCCTCCTCCACCAGCGCCAGCATCACCGCGAACAGCGCCGTCTGCGTGCCGGGGAAACACAGCACGTTGTCTGCACTGATCTCGGGCATGCGCGCGGCGTAGCGCTCGGCCAGTGCCGCGACCAGCCCCGGTTCACCACGGCTATCGGAGTAGCGGGTACGGCCAGCCCGCAGCGCCTCGACACAGTGCTCGACCAGGGCCGGGTGCGTGGCGATATCCGGCTCCCCGATGGTCAGCTCGATGATCGGCTCGCCGGCCTGGATACGCTGGCGGGCGGCGCTGTGAACGGCCCATTTGTCACCGCCCAGATCACTCAGTCGTTCGGTAATGGTGGCGTAGCGCATGCTCAACTCCTGTGAGGTGGGGGTGATGTCGTGATAGCGACGTGCTCAAGCAAGGTGCCCTGTGGCAGCCGCAGAATGCCCTCTGCCGCCCGCATGGCGATCGCGGGCAGCCGCTCGACCGGATAGAGGTCGTGTTCCAGCCCGCCTTCCAGCCACAGGCCATCGATCAAGCCATTGAGGGCGATCGCCTGCTCCTGACATTCGCTCTCGGTGGCGGGCAGCGCGTGGGCACTCAACACCGGCTGGACCAGCTGTGCGAGCAGATCGAGAAACTCGCGATAGGTTTCCTGGTGCACCGCCGAATAGCTGGCATCGTGGCGCACCCGGCCAATGAAGGTCGCCCACAGGGAGATCTTGTGGGCGGCCAGGTTGGGCTGCGTGAGACTCGCCGCGATGAAGCGCGCCAGACGACACGCCGGGGATTCATCACTGGCCGGGCTGGCATCGGCGATATCGGAGGTCAGCTGGCCCATCATGTAGGCGTAGGCGGCCCGCACCATGTCGTCCTTGGTGCCGAAATGGTGGCGAATCAGTCCGGGCGAGACCCCGGCCGCCTCCGCCACGCGGCGCACGCTGGCGCCGGCCAGACCGTGCTGCGCGACACAGCTCAGGGTGGCTTCCAGCAGGTCGCGACGACGCTGATCCTGGGAAAGCCGCTGGAAGGCCTTGCGACTCATCGTGATGTCTCCCGTCCGGTCGCGGTCCCGCGCATCAGACACTCGATGGGCTGATCCACGACGATGCTTTCACCAAAGGCGCCTTCTGCGACTCGCCCTTCAACGACGATGCTTTTAGCAACGATAGTCACAGCCAAGGCTCTCCAGCAGTCGCAGATGAGACTCCCACTCCAGCGCCAGATCTCCCTCCTCGTGGATGGCCATGTCGTACTGACCGACCACATGCTCACAGATCTCGGGCGAGAGGCGGCGCACCGGCTGGCCCATTGACAGGGTCGCGACCTGGATCTCGCAGCTGCGCTCGAGATAGAACATGTTGTTGAACATCTCGGCGGCAGAGGCGCCGGTGGTCAGCAGGCCATGATTGCGCAGGATCAGCGCCGGATTGTCGCCAAGGCTCGCCACGATGCGCTCGCGCTCATCCAGATCCAGCGCGATACCCTCGTAATCGTGGTAGGAGACGCGGCCATGGAACTGCAGGGCGATCTGATTCAGGGGCAAGAGCCCTTCTTCCAGGCTCGACACCGCCACACCGGCGCGGGTATGGGTATGCATGATCCAGCTGGCTGAGTGACTTGCCGCATGAATCGCCGAGTGAATGGTGAAACCGGCCGGATTGACCCGCGCGGCGCTGTCATCGACCTTCTGGCCGTTGACGTCGATCTTGACCAGCGAGGACGCCGTGATCTCCTCCCAGCGCCAGCCGTAGGGATTGATCAGAAAATGCCCTTCCTCATCCGGCACCCGCGCGGTGATGTGGGTGTAGATCAGGTCGGTCATGCGATAGTGCGCTGCCAACCGGTAGCAGGCCGCCAGGTCCAGGCGTGCTTGCCACTCCGCGTCACTCATGGTCGATGCCGGCATGTTGCTGTCTCCTGTGGTCACGATGTCGCTGTCTGGGGTCGAGAAAGGCTCGGCTGAGCCTTGAGAGGCATTGAAGCGTCCACCTTCGGGGTTCAAGCGACGCGGGCCTCAATAGCCGCGCTGGCGATCCACGCCCAGCGTGAGCGGCAGGCCATCGCGCAACTCACGCGCCGTGGCCACCACCTGTTCGGCCACCACCTCGGGGAGCGAGTCACTGGCCACGTGCGGCGTGATGCGCAGGCGCGCGTCCTGCCACCAGCGGTGAGTGGGCGCCAGCGGCTCCTCGCGGAAGACATCCAGCGTCGCGCCTGCCAGTTGCCCCGCGTCGAGGGCGGCTTCAAGGTCCGCTTCCACCAGGTGCTCGCCGCGACCGATCTGCACCAGCCAGGCGCCACGGCGCAGTTGAGCAAACAAGGCAGCATTCAGCACGTTCTCGGTCACCGGGGTCAGCGGCAGGATATTGATCAGGTAATCGGCACCGTCGGCCGCCGCCATGACGGCAGCGTCACCGGTCAGGTAACGCACACCCGACACCGGCGCGGCTGGTTCGCTGCGACAGGCGACCGTCACCGAGAATCCCAGGGTCGACAGCGAAGTGACCACGGCGCGCCCCATGCTGCCGTGGCCCAGCACTGCCACCTGTGCCTTCTCTGGCGCACGCATTGCCAACGGCTGCCATTCGCCACGCGTGGCATTGTCGGCCATGACGGCAAACTCGCGCTCGCGATGCAGTACCTCGTGAGCGGCGAAACCGGCCATCAGATACGCCTGATGCGGGTCGCGCACCCGTGCGACCTGAACCTCGGCCGAGAGCCCCGGATGCCCCAGCAGGGCATCCACCCCCGCCGCGATCGACATGGCAAGCCGAAGATTCGGGTACGGCGCGAAGGCGTCCTCCCCCGGCTGCCAGCAGATGGCGAACCGCACCTCGCTCGGGTCCTCGATCTCATGCGGATGACGCAGTACGACATCGTCGCCCAGCTGGCGCAGTGCTTCACCGTAGACGCTGTCCAGGTCCAGGGATTCACTCAGATAGACACCCAGAATCGGGGCTTGGCTTGGCATTGGCTCTCCTTGTGACACGACTGGCAGCGAGTGGGTTGCCATGGATTTATCCTCACTATTACACACTCGTATAACTACTGCCAACCGTCACGTGCTCCCCTGCTCTCTCATCGCCTTGCCAATGCCTTGATCGACGGGGTGTTGCCGTCACCGCACTGTTCTGGAGGAAACATGCGCGCCACAACGACAAAAGGAGAGGCGCAAGCGCCTCTCCTTTCTCATGTGTCATCTGGTCGATGGTGCAAGCTGGCATCAGCGGTGATGACAGCCTGCCGCTGCCAGCCTGATGGCAGCGAGGGGATTCACAACGAGGCCACCTTCGCCACTGGCGGGCGCTGCTTGCCCTGGGTGACGATGTAGATACCGCTTGCGACCACGATGGCGGCGCCCAGCAGGGTCATGGCATCGAGGCTTTCCCCCAGCACCATGACGCCGAGCGCCAAGGCAAACAGGACGCGGGTATAGCGAAATGGCGTGACCACCGAGACCTCGCCCTTGCGCATGGCAATCGTCAAGGCGTTGTAGGCGATGACCCCGAGTATCACGGCACCCACGATCAGCCAGGTCGCCTCGGGCGCATACGCAAGCGGGGTCTGCTGGTAGAGAGCGATCAGCCCCCCCGCCGGAATCAGGGCGAGAAAGCCATAGATGCCGAGCTGGACGTTGGACAACGACGCCGGCGCGCCGCGCGTCGCCAGGTCCCGTCCGGCGAAGCCGATCGTGCTGATCACCGCAAACAGTGAGGTCATGTTGAAGCTGTCGAGGCCTGGGCGCACGATCAGCAGCACGCCAATGAAGCCGACACCGATTGCCAGCCAGCGCTTGCGGCTGACGCGCTCCCCGAAGAACAGTGCCGCCCCGGCCACCACGACCAGCGGCGTCGCCTGCAGGATGGTGGAGGCAGTGGAAAGCGGCATCAGGGTGATGGCGAGGGCGAAGCTGCTGCGGGCGATGATTTCACAGATGACACGCACCAGAATCGGACGCGAGAAGATCGCCGCAGGCATGAGGGACTCACCGCGCAGGCAGGTCAACAGCATGAAGACCAGCATGCCGCCGAGACCGAACAGCATCAGGGTGATACCGGTCGAGGTATGCCCCGCCGCCAACTTGAACAACAGATCCTCCACCGCGAATGCTGCCATCGCGATGACCATGAAAACACTACCACGCATATTGTCCACTCACGCCCCCTTGGTCTTTCAAGTCACATTCACCAGACGGTCTGGCGGCCAGGATCAAGCGCGTATCGCGCTGCAACATCACCCCACGGCAGGCAGCGGGTCCGCTTGATCATCGGTGGCATCGTCCCACCATCACGCCATCAAGTCTTGCACCCTGCGCGTGAGGAGAAACAGGCGCGATTGCCGCAAAGACGCGTTTCAGAACCCCCCATGATGGCGCAAGGCCACGCTATCCGGCACTCGAGTGATGCGCTGGCAGCGCTCTTGTTAGACGAAAGATATGGCGTCAGGCGCCCGGCGCGCTCGAATCTGAACGTCAAGGAAAGCCAGAACTTCACGGCAAGCCTCGCACAGCAAGACGCCCGCGATCAGCGAGCGGGAGCTCGTGAACGCGGGCGTCAATCCTCAATGTCTCTTCACACGGCTCAGTCCTGTTGATTCTCCAGCAGCGACTTCAGGCCATGCGGCTGGCAACGCAGGTACTGGGGCGCAGCCTTGACGGTGTCACCCAGCGCAGCGGCCGCGTGCCACGGCCAGCGCGGGTCGTAGAGGATGCCACGCGCCAGCGCGATGGCATCGGCACGCTCGTTTGCCAGCAGGTCTTCGGCCTGCTGCGGCTCGGTGATCAGGCCAACGGCAATCACCGGCATCTTCACCTGCGCCTTCAGGGCCTCGGCGTGCGGCACCTGATAGTTGGGCGCTACCGGAATCTGCTGCTGCGCGCTGAGCCCGCCACTGGAGACATGCAGATAGTGGCAGCCACGACGGTCCAGCGCCTTGGCAAGTTCGATGCTCTGCTCGAGGTCCCAGCCGCCCTCGACCCAGTCCGTCGCGCTGATCCGGATGCCCAGCATCACGTACTGCGGGATCGCGGCCCGCACGGCGTCAAAGACCTCTAGCGTCAGACGCATGCGGTTCTCGAGTGAGCCACCGTAGTCATCGTCGCGCTGATTGCTCAACGGCGACAGGAATTCGTGCAGCAGATAACCATGCGCCGCATGCAGCTCGATGCCGTCCAGGCCGATGTCG
This sequence comes from Cobetia sp. Ld8, assembly GCF_045066615.1. Taxonomy (NCBI): domain Bacteria; kingdom Pseudomonadati; phylum Pseudomonadota; class Gammaproteobacteria; order Oceanospirillales; family Halomonadaceae; genus Cobetia; species Cobetia sp. Ld8. The sequence continues at coordinate 1,096,343 of NZ_JBISHF010000007.1, forward strand.
ACGGCGCGCTGTGCCGCCGCCACGAAGTCCGCGATGGTGCGGCGGATCTGCTCGCCACTCATCGACTCGGGGAGCGGCCCGCCTTCGCTGAAGGGAATCGCGCTGGGGGCAAGTACCTGCCAGCCATTGTCGTTGCCGGGCGCGATGGCAGCACCGCCCTCCCAGGGCTTCTGGCAGGATGCCTTGCGTCCCGCATGACCGATCTGCACCGCCAGCGGCATCGGTGAATAGCGGCGGATACGCTCGACAACTCCCTGCATGGCTTGCTGGCATGCCTCATCGTAGAGTCCGACATCGCCATGGGTGATGCGCCCTTCCGGGGCAACGGCGCTGGCTTCGAAGATCAGAAGCCCAGCTCCGGACTGGGCGAGATTGCCAAGATGCTGATCATGCCAGGCCTGCATCTGGCCCTCCTCGGCGGAGTACTGACACATGGGCGCGATGATGATGCGATTGTCCAGCGTGAGCGGGCCGAGGGTGAGAGGTGAAAACAGTGTGGACATGGAGTTCCTCTGGAGGCAGACAGGGCGGGTTCGGCAAGGCGCAGGCGCGAACATGGCGAGAAGGTCCGTGCTGCCAAAGCCGATGCAGTGCAAGCACAATGCGGGCACCGGGCAAGCGCCACAAGCGCAAGCTGGCCGTGATGACGGCAACGCTGAGTTGCCCATGCTTCACGCACGCCCTGCCAGCGCCCCACCATCAGCGACTCGCCTCAGCATCAGCGACTCGCCTCATCCTCCAGCACTTCCTTGACCAGCAGACGCCCGACATCGGCAATCGCGGCATTGCGTGCTGCCAGTTCCGCCTCGCTTTCGGTCAGATAGACCGCCACGATCAACGGGGCACGCAACGGCGGCCACAGGATGGCAACGTCATTGTTGGTGCCATACCCCCCGCCGCCGGTCTTGTCCGCGATCTGCCAGTCATCGGGCAAGGCCGCCCGCAGCTTGTCATCACCGGTGGTGTTGGCCAGCATCCAGCCCTGCAGAGCCAGGCGCGATGGCTCGCTCAGCGCATCCCCCACCAGCAGTCGCTGCAGGGTAGCCGCCATCGCGTGCGGCGTGGTGGTATCGCGCGGGTCACCGGGAGTGGCCTCATTGAGCGCCGTTTCACGTCTATCCAGCCGCGTGCTGTCATCGTCCAGGCGCCGCAGATAGGCCGTCAGTGCGGCAGGACCGCCAAGGGTGTCGAGAATCAGGTTGCCCGCGGTATTGTCGCTGGTCGTGATGGTGGCATGGCACAACGCCTCGAGCGTCAGGCCTCCATCCCGGGTGTGGTTCTCGGTGATGGGGGAATAGGTCACGAGGTCCGCCGGGCGAATCTCCACCTTGCGTGACAACGATTCCTGGCCTTCGTCCACCCGGGAGAGCATATGACCACAGGCCAGCACCTTGAAGGTGCTGCTCATGGGGAAGCGCTCATCCCCCCGCCAGCTGAAACGGGTGCCATCGGCGGTATCCAGAACGGTGACACCGATTCGCGCGCCGACCTCTGATTCGATGGCCTGAATGGCCGACGCCGAGAGCGGCTTGTCAGCGGCCTGTGCGCCCAGCGGCAGACAGGCAAGCGCGGCGGCGGCCAGCCACTGTTTCCAGCACCTTGAAGGCCTGACAGCAAGCTTTACCGCAAGGCTGGAAGAGTGCAATGGAGACGAGCGGTGATCGGCACCGCACAGGCGCTGAGGGGATGAAGGCATCAATGACATGTCCTGATCATGGGGAGCGGTCGTGTCGCAGCAGACACAACCAATATGCAGCATGCTACATGTACCATAGCCGCTTAAGCGCGGGTATGCCGGCCATCTCACTACGGGCCGCGGACTGGCAGAGACTTGATCTGGATCAATGCCAGCGCACGCTGCCCTCACTCATCGAGAACCTTGAGCGTCTTGTTGCGCTTGGCGCCGGGCTTGGCATGCCATGACAGGCGAATATCGAGGCGATGATGATCATCCTCTCGCCGCGCCGTGACCTTGAGGGTCATCAGGCCGCGCGGTGCCAGCCGAATCTCGCCGTCCTCATCGCGAAATGACAGCAGCCCCTTGCCCAGCCCCTTGATGATGGCCTTGAGAATGTCCTGAACGCCATCGATGGACTGCAATGATTCATGTCGGAACAGCGACTTGTCCTGCTTGTCGTCTTTCACCTGCCTCTCCTGTGCGTGTTTCAGGGCGCGTAGACCTTGACCTCGGGATGGTCATTGCTGATGCCGACGATGCGTCCACAGGCTTCTATCAGCGTCGCCCCCATGCCCACGCCATCCAGCCCTTCCTTGCGGCGTGAATTACGATCCAGGGTGACGTCGCCCTCGATATGCAGAAGGCCGTGGCGCCAGCCCAGCTGCTGGCCCGCCTGATGATTGACGTGACCATGCATCACGGCACGAATGCCAACCTTGTGCAGGCGCTTGACGCCTGCGGCGCTCAGCACCATGTCGCTCTTGCGATATTTGGTGCGCAGTACATTGGCCAGCTCACCGTAATAGAAGGTGAACGGGTCTTCGCGCAGGATGCGCCGGAATTCCTGATTGACCTGCGAGACCTTCTGGCGGCCGAGTCGTCTGGCGAAGGCATCATCCACGCCTGCATGGACATGCAGGAAGGCGCCACTGCGATAGGCAAGGCGCATCTCGTCGAAGAACCAGGCAAAGCGCCCGCCGGGCTTGAGAAACAGCTCGTGGGCCTTGAGCGCGGCGGCATAGGTCTGGCGCAACGAGAGACCGTGTTTCTCACAGGCATGCTCGAAGCCATCGGCCTTGGCGCTCAGGCGAGTGATCTCCTTCTCCAGCGCCTCCCCCTTGAGCACATGGCCTGCCGATTTGCGAAACTGCTCCGCCCAGTCCGGCCCCGGGTACAGGCGCCGACGACACTCACTTCGCGAGGGAATGCTCTTCATCGCCCGCGGTCTGTCCGCCAGGTAGTGATCGAAGACTTCCTTGAGCAGCGCCAGCCCCTTGGCGCCCATGCGCACGAACAGATGATCAGTACGCGCCGAATCATCATGACTCAGCCGCATCAGCGCCAGCATCAGCCGCATGTCGTGATTGCCCGCCAGCAACTTGAGACGCGCCCCGCTGCGCATCAAGGTGCGCAGGGCTTCCAGCAGCTCCAGATTGCTGGGGCCCTTGTCGAGGCAATCACCGCCGATGACGAAGACGCTGCGCTTGCCCCGCGCCGTCAATACCAGGTGGTCCCGCGAGGTCAGGCGCACACCGCCACTGGCCACCAGAGATGCGATGAAGGCTTCCGCGTCGGCATGCGCATCGGAGATGAAGATGACATCGCGGCGTGGCCAGTCCTTGCTGCCCAGCTTGCGAGCGGCGCGGGACACCTTGTCACCGGCGCGCAGGTGCTGATGTGTCTCGGGCCACTGAGCCGCGTGACTGGGCAGCGCCTTCAGATAACGCGTCGGGCCTCGGTAACGCGGTACGGCGTCGCTCATGGGGGGGCTGAGGGTCATTGGGCTATCTCCTTGTGGCATCTGCTTGCCTCGTTGAACTCACCGGCTTGTGGCAAGCAAGCGCCTTGCCGCTCCTTGGGGACCATCCGGGGGCATGCGGAATGTGGGATGAGGTCACGAGCACAGGGCAACAAGCTTATGACCGTTTGATCACAGAAAGATGACAGACTCGTATCACCCTGATGCGCTGGCCTGCATCTCTGCTGTCAATGACTCCGCCCATCCCCTGCTCTCCAGCACCCCGCCCGCTCACGGCACTTCAGTCCCCCGCCGGCTGGCCGCCAACTCAGTCCTGCGCGGGCTCGTGACGCTGGCGCACCTTCCACTCGCCAGCCACATGCCGCCATGACCCTGACGGAGTTTCCTCGATGACCACCGGCCGCGCATGGTGCATGCTCAGCCCGGCAATCTGGTCGAAGTCCAGCACGCCCAGCAGATGCGCCGCATGGCGCAGCGCTGCGCCATGGCCGACGACCAGTGTCAGCGTGGCGCCCGATGTGGGGGTTAATGTGGGAGCCGAGACAGAAGGTGTTGAGGAAGCCGGTAGCGAAGCAATGAAGTCGGCCACCCGCTGACCGGCCTGCATCAGGGATTCAGCCCCCGGCAGCGGCAGGCGAAAGTGGCTGTTGGATTTCCAGTCGGCCGGCAGGAAATCCACGCGCGGATCATGACGCACCGCTTCGGCGATCTGTGCCGTGGTCAGATTGGCGGCGCTGCCCAGACTGCGCTCCCACAGGGCATCGTGTGCCATGAGCGAAAACTCACGCTCTGTCCTGTCACCCATGACCTCGTTCATCACCTGCGCCGTCTGCCAGGCACGCAACAGGCTGGAGGCATGTACCGTGCTGGCCGGTTGCCAGCCATGTACCTGACACAGCGCCAGCACTTCCTCGGCTCCCTCACGCGCCTGACGCTCACCGCGACGGGTCAAGGGAAACGGCTGCAGCGCGCTCGGGGTATCAATCTGCTGGTGATAATCGGCATGACGAATCAATGCCACACGTCGAATTGTCGGTTCATCAGTCATCGGCCGTCGCTCTTCCCGTCTTCACTCGGTATTGATTCATGCTGGCGGTCCTCGCCATGCGTCGCCTCGTACGGTGCTAGTGGCGCCAATGGAGCTTATGGAGCTGATGGAGCTAAAGGCGCCAGTCTCCCGCACTCACGTCGCCTGGCGCGACTGCTCAAGCCGTGCCAGCAGCGCCATGGCGGCGTGCCCCATCTCGTGGTTCTTCAACAGGCTCGGCACGACCTCCGCCGCCACCCAGCGCCGACTGCGATGCGGCTCCTCCCGCTCGCTCTCTTCCTGCTCATGCACGACTCTCACGGCGTGCAGACTAGCGGCGACAGGAGCGCCCCACTTCTCGTAACTGAATTCCAGCGCTGCGTGGTCCAGCGCCTCCGCCTCAATGCCCGCTTCCTCGCGGGCTTCCTTGAGCGCGGACTCAAGCGGACTCATGCCCGGCTCGACGATCCCCTTGGGCAGGCTCCAGTGACGATTGGAGGAAGAGCCGATCAGCAGCACCTCCCACTGGGCATCTTCGCCTTCCCCCTGCAGACGACAGGGCAGGACGGCCGATTGACGGTAGTAATAGGCGGGGCGTTCGCGGCGCTCCTCACCGGCCGGGAATGGCCAGGGGAAGCCATCCGGCAAGGCACGCACGCGCTGGATCAGCTCCAGGCTCATCTGACCGGAGCGCAGGTCTTCCCAGCGCCCCTCGAAGGTCAGCTTGACCACCGCCGCCGTCGGCAGCAGCTTGGTCTCCTTGGGCGGACGCGGCCGCTTGCCGGTCAGCCAGACCAGCGCATCTTCCAATGCCGGGTTATGGCCGATGATCATCAGTCGCTGCACGCTGTCCGGGCAGGCGCGCACCGTCTTGAGCAGCGGCGCCTCGTCCTCGCAGTAAAGCGCAGGCTTGAGCTCGATCATGTCGACGCCGAGGCCCATCGACTTCACGCACTTTTCAGCCGTGGCGCGCGCGCGAAGGGCCGGCGAGCTCAGGATGGCATCCGGTACCAGCGCCTCCTGGGCAAGCCAGGCCCCCATGCGCTGGGCGCCGCGCTTGCCGCGCTCCTTGAGGGGTCGATGGAAGTCGTCAGCTGCCACTGACCAGTCCGACTTTCCGTGGCGCATCAACAGCAGTTCACGACGCATGTTCAAGCCTCCAGCAAGGGGGTCAGGTGGTTCTCGACCAGCGCGGCGAAGTCCACGCGCCCGGTCACCTCAAGCACGCGGGTTGCCGCCAGGCGCTCCAGATACGGCGCGGGATCAAGGCTTGCGCCATTGGGCACGAAACGGCCATCCCGCTGCTGGTGGAAGGGCCCCGGTGTCTTCATCACCGCGCGTATCAGCGCTTCGCTGCGGCTGACCTCGACCTCGCGCACCTCGAGTGGCGCCTCGCTGCCGCGCGTCCAGTTGAGTATCACCATGGCTGCAAGCTCGCCACTGGCGCGGATACGCCCGGGGCCGTAGACGTCCTCGATGATCAGATCGTGCTTCTCTTCGAGATCCCACAGCGCTTCTTGCGGCATCGCTTCATAGCCTGCGATACGTGCGGGGTCCAGCAGCGGGCGCAGACGCGGATTGTTGAGCATGGTGCCGGGATTGATGCGTGGCAACTTGGCGACGCCGCGGGCACGCAGCGTTCCCTCCCGCCCGGGGCGGTCCAGGAACAGCCGGTCATTGCTGATGAAGTCGAACTCGGGATTGTCGAGCGCCTTCACCATGGTGGTGGACTTGCCGCCGCCGGAGAAGGCGGCGATGGCCACCGCGCGATCGCCCTTCGACAGCGCCGATGCGTGACAGATCAAGCCGTCATTCTGCTGCAGATGCGACATGTGCAGATTGAGCAGGAAGTTGATCACCTGGCTTTCATTGTCTTCACAGGGCCCGAACGCCAGGTTGTGGTCGTTGCTGCGCAGAAAGGCCATGCCCGTGCGCACCTTGTGAATCAGGCGCCCGTCGGCCAGGTCGATAATGGCGTCCTTGCGGCGTGTCTTGCCGGGCTCCGGCATCCAATCGACGAAGGCCTCGGGCACGATGCCGAGTCTCGCTGCCGCTGGCGTGTCCTTGAGGGCCGGCGCCTCGAGCACATGCACGAGCCTGGCTCCCCTCGGCACATTGTCGAGCGCCACAATGCGCGCGCAATGGCGAAAATATGTCGCCAGACGTTGCAGCAGCCGTGGCATGTCCGTCTTCACGCACAGGCGAAAGTCATCCACCTCGAACAGTAGCGCCTCGCTCAGGCACTGGCGCGACGGCGTCAGCGCCGTGAAGCAGGCGGCGGCCGTCCACTCTGCAAAGGGCAGCGTGGCAAGGCTGGCCGGGCTGTCACAGGTCGTCGCGCTCATGCCAGACACTCCATCACGTGATCGAGATAGGCGGTGGCCGCATCGACACCGGCACCTTCCAGCGCGCCGCGGAAGCCGCCGAAGGCCGAGACTTCGAAGATGATCGGGCCATCGTCGGTCAGCGCGACATCGACGGTGGTGAAATCGAGCTTGAACGGCGCCTGGGCACGCTGCGCCAGCGCGATCAGCTCCTCGGAGGGCTCGAAGGGCGCGTACTTGCCACCGGCGTGGATGGTGGTATTCCAGGCATCGCCCCCACTGACGCGGGCGTAGCTGCACAGATAACGGCCCCCGACGAAGACCATGCCGTAATCCTGCCCCGGCAGGTCGAGGCGCTGCTGCAGATACATCATCGGGTGCTCGGCGGCGAACTCACGCACGGCAGCTTCCAGCGCGGCATCATCGCCGGTGTCCTCGATGATGCACATGCCCCGTGCCTTGGTGGAGAAAAGCGGCTTGAAGACGGCGGCCTTGAAGTGCTTGACGGCCTCGCAGGCCGTCGCCACGTCTTCGGTGACCAGTGTGGCCGGCATCGGGATATCGGCATTGGCCAGCGTGACGGTGCAGCTCAGGCGGTCGATCAGGCGAATCATGCTCTCCGCGCTGCTGAAGACGCGCACGCCCCTGGCTTCGGCGACGCGCAGCAGCTCCAGGCGGTCCAGGCTGCCCGGGGAATATTCCGCGCTGATCTTCTTGACGATCAGGGCATCCAGCTCGGTCAGGTCATGACGCACCCCGGCAGAGTCACGGAATTCGAGGCAGTTGCGGGACAGGTCCAGCGAGACGGCCGCCATGTCGATCACGAGACGAAAGCCCGTCCGTGCTTCGATGGCATCCGCCAGCACCTCGGTCGACCACTTGCCAGGAATACCCACGACGCCAATCTTGAAATCAGTCAACGAACAACTCCTCCAGAGGAATACGGTAATCGGCCGGCCGTTCAGGGTCGGCGCCAAGCACATGCTCGAGTATAAAGCGTGCGCGGTTGAACATGCGCCCTGCCAGCCCGGCATCGAGGATGAAACGTGTCGAGGTGGCAAAGGAGCGCGCCAGGCCAAGTGCCAGACGCCATTCAAAGGTGGTATCGCCCTGCTCATGGGCAAAGCGACGCATCTGCTGACCGAAACTCAGGGCCAGCGCCAGAATACGGGCCCGCAGCGCCGCATCCGTCAATTGCAGACGGTAATGGGACACCATGTGCACGGACACATCCTGCACATAGTCCTGATAGGCCGAGCGGTGAAGATCGATGAAGCGGATGCTCTGCTTCGCCGGATCGAAGAGGATGTTGTCGACATTGAAGTCGCCGTGGATATAGACGGCGAAGGGAGCCTCGAGCGAACGTTCCCTACCTGCGGCCTGCTCGATCAACGCTTCCAGCGAGGGCATCTCGCGCCCACACAGCGAGGCACCGCAGTGGCGAAATTCCGGATGGATCTGATAGACATCACTCAGCCGCTTGAGCAGCTGGCGCATGTGCCCTGCAGTGACCGGCTTGTCGCGGCGGGTGGTGGTCCACACCGAGTGCAGCGTCTCGACCAGCGCCTGCTGGGCGGTACGATTGAGGCGTGACGATTCGTTGATCAACAGATGCTCGAGGGTCATGCCCGGCAGGTGCTCGATCAAGAGTGCCGCGCTGTCGCCCTGCTGATGATGCGAGAGGATGCGGGGGGCGATGCCGGGATAGATGTCGTGCCAGCGCTCGACGCCCTGACGCTCCTCCTCGACCTTGCGCCCCAGGCCATCCTTGAAGATGGCCAGATACTCCGGCGAGGTCAGCGGCAGATCGCCGGTTGGCTTGCGGTCCCTGGATTTGCGGTCCTTGGACTTGCTGCCATTGGACTCGCTCGCCTTGTTCTTGCTGCCCTGTTGCTTGTCGTTGGCCGGCTTGCCCTTGTCACTGACCTTCTCAACAGCCCTCCCACTGGGCTTCTCGCTGGCAATCCCCGAGATCCGGCTGCCGGAGCGTGTCTCGGCCAAAGTGTCGACGCGCATCTCGCCCGCCGTCTGACTGCCATCACCGAGTTCATTGACCAGGTGCGTCAGCGAGGCATAGCGCTCGAAGTTGAGTGACTGACCGAGGGTTGCCGAGATGACCGCCTCACCCAACTGCCCCAGCACCTCGCCCATCTGGCTGATTTCCCGGGCCACGAACAGCAGATGTGTCAGGTCTTCGGCGGGAGCGCGCTTCTTCTTGAGCTGGCCAGTGAGTGCCCGGATGCGGCCTTCACTGTCCCGCTTCAGCTTCTCGCGACTGCGCGCAAGCTTCAGGGCCAGGGACAGGGAGCCGTTCTCCAGCGACATCTCGCTGCGCAGAATGCCGCGACGCACACGGCGCAGCGACTTGACCAGCACGATATCATCGACCAGCTGGACATCATCGACGCGAATCAGCTGCTCCAGACAACTGCGCGCCAGCTCACTGAGCCGTGCCAGACCACTGGCGACCTCGACCAGGCTCTGCTGGAAGCGGGCCCGCGCGTGCGAGCGCTTGTGGTTTCGGGCTTCAGGGCATGCCTGTTCGATACGCTGGCAGAGGTTCTCGGCGTACCCCTGGCGCTCCAGCAGCTTGCGCGCCATGGCCGCCGTCGGCGCGGACACGAACGCCTGCAGCCAGCCATATTGGCTATCCACTTCCGAACACAGAAATCGAAGGTTGTCGCGCGTGCTTTCAGGCCAGGCCTGATCCATGCCATCTCTCCATCCACTCGGAAATCATCCCAATGCCATAGTATTCCACTCAAAGATGACAATCCGCGACACGCGCTGGAGGAATCGACTGTCTTGTGGGTGGTCGGCCGGGCTGAAGCGCGGTTTTTTCATTGAATTCCACCACCCGAACGCCTCCCCCTAGACGTATCGCCTATAGCTGGACAAGACCGGATTCGGTGACAGTAGCGCAAGCGACCCTGCCAACCCCCGCGCGACCCACCACGGATGGAGACCCGCATGACCATCACCTGCATCAATGACCTGCAACGCCTGGCGAAACGCCGCGTGCCGAAGATGTTCTACGACTATGCCGATTCCGGCTCGTGGACGGAGTCCACCTATCGGGCCAACGAGGCCGATTTCGCCGCGATCGGACTGCGCCAACGGGTGATGGTCGACATGGACAATCGCACTCTGCGCACGAAGATGCTCGGCGAGGAGGTGGCCATGCCGGTGGCGATCGCACCGACTGGCCTGACCGGCATGCAGCATGCCGATGGCGAGATGCTGGCCGCGCGCGCGGCGAGTGACTTCGGTATCCCCTTCACGCTCTCGACCATGAGCATCTGTTCCATCGAGGACGTCGCGTCGGTCAGCTCACGGCCCTTCTGGTTCCAGCTTTACGTGATGCGCGACAAGGATTACATCGGACGACTGATCGATCGCGCCAAGGCCGCGGAGTGTTCCGCGCTGGTACTCACCGCTGACCTGCAGATCATCGGCCAGCGCCACAAGGACCTGATCAACGGCCTGAGCGTGCCCCCTCGCCCCACCGTGGCGACCGTGCTCGATCTGGCCACCAAGTGGCGCTGGTGTGCCGGCATGCTCAAGACCAGGCGCCACACCTTCGGCAATATCGCCGGCCACGTGAAGGATGCCGAGAATCTGAGTTCCCTCTCGAAATGGACCGCCAGCCAGTTCGATCCGAGCCTGAGCTGGGACGACATCAAGTGGATCAAGGACCGCTGGGGCGGCAAGCTGATCATCAAGGGCATCATGGAACCGGAAGATGCCGAGCTGGCCGTGCAGGCAGGCGCCGATGCGGTGATCGTCTCCAACCACGGCGGACGTCAGCTGGATGGTGCCGCCTCCTCCATCTCCGCCCTGCCGGACATTCTCGCGGCAGTCGGCGACAGGACAGAGGTCCACATGGACGGCGGCATCCGCTCCGGACAGGATGTGCTCAAGGCGGTGGCGATGGGCGCCAAGGGCGTCTATCTGGGGCGCGCCTTCCTCTATGGACTCGGCGCCATGGGCGAACAAGGGGTGACCAAGTCCCTGGAGATCATCCACAAGGAACTCGACACCACGCTGGCCCTGTGCGGACTGCGTGATATCCACGACGTGGACACGCGAATTCTCAGGCCCGGCACCTATCCACTGGCCAGCTCGCAGAGAGAAGCTGAAGCAGCGCGAGAATCACGCCGCCGGGTGCCTCATGACCCGCTGGGCACGACCTCCTGAACACGACCTCCTGAACACGACGGGGGAGCAATAACGCCCTGAAAAGCACAAGGCCGACATGCACCAGTGGAATCCACCACGGCGCATGTCGGCCTGTCATCACTGGGTGGCGACTCTCTCAAGGCTCATTCAAGCGCCTCTCTAGAATCACTCAAGAGCCTCTCAAGGCACACTCAAGAGCCGCTCAAGAGCCGCTCAAGACTCAGTGCACCTTGAGACGCGGCCCCATGCTACGGCGCAGCACGTCACTGACCACCTCGGCGGAGCCCTTCAGCGGCCCCAGCAGCAGGAACTGGTGCTGGCGCTGCAGGCCTTGATAGGCGGCGCGCGCGAAGCGTCCTCTCACCTGCAGATCATCATTGCCCTTGCTGCCCTGGGCATTGCCCAGCTTGTCGCTCAACTTGCCGCTGAGCTCACCGACGCTGCCGGCGCTGGAGAGTGACAGCAAGGTACCGCGGTCCTTGAACTCGAAGGCCTGAGCCGGCTCACCCTGCTGGCGACGCGGCAGTTCATCGGCGAGAAACTCGGCCTGCTCGCTGGCCACCTGAGCGGTGGGCGGCAGCGGTGCCTCATCGATGTTGGCACAATCGCCCAGCGCGAAGATGCTGTCATGGCCAAGGCATTGCAGCCCGGGCGTCACCGTGAATTGACGCTTCTTGTTGCTTTCCAGGGCATCGATTTTCTCGACGATGGCAGGCCCGACGCGCCCTGCCGCCCAGACCACCAGATCCGCGTCCCGCGTCACCGACTCGTCGCCTTCACTGATCTCGACACTGCCGGGGGACACCTTGGCGACCTGACGGGACAGTTCGATCTTGATGCCCTGCTCCTCGAGTCGCTGATGGATCGACTCGCGCAGTTCCTGTGAGACACCGGGCATGAAGGTCTCGGTGGCCTCGAGAATCGTGATCTCGACCTGCGCGCCCTTGGGTGCAGGGGCGTCATGCATGCCACGCGCCTCATGCAGGTAGGCGGCCAGTTCGACACCGGTGGCGCCGGAACCGACGATCACCACCTGATACGGCCGCCCCGGGGACTGCTTGGCACTATCTTGCGTGCCTCCCTCAGTGCCTCCCTCAGTGCCAACCTGAGCGCCGCCCTGGCTGGCTGACACGCCAGCATCGCCTGTCGCTGCTGTTTCCATCGCCACATGGTTGGCCAGCAGGCCACGCGAGAACTGCTGGGCGATGCGCTCGGCATCGTCGGGGGAATCCAGCAGGCAGGCATGCTCCAGCACACCCTCGACCCCCATGTCCGGCGTCACACCGCCCAGGGCCAGCACCAGCTGACGATAGCCCCTGACGCGCGCCGGCACCTCGGCGCTCGCGTGATCTTCCCTGCCCGGGATCGCGGCCAGGGTGATCTGACGCTGTGCAGGCTCCACGCTTTCGAGTGTGCCGCACTCATAGCGGAACCCCCACTGCTCGGCCAGACCGGCATACCCCAGCTCATCGACCTGACGCCGCCCGAGGCCCGCCGCGATCTCATGCAGTCGTGGCTTCCATACGTGACTGGTGTCGCGGTCTATCAGCAAGACGTCCTTGTGGCCTGCCTTGGCGAGGCGAACCGCCAGCTCCAGTCCGCCGGCACCGCCACCGACGATGACGATATCGGCGTCGCGCGTTCGCTGAGGATCATGCGTTTCCATAGGGGCCTCCTTTAGCGGGGTCGAATATGGAAACCTTATGTCAGACCAGGTGCTTTTCAAGACTGACACGCATGACTTCGCCAATGCGCTGCCTTTGATGCGACGCATCATTGGCGTGATCGCCTGCGCAACGCTTGAGGCCACCTTGGGGTTTGACAGCACTCGAGTCCGCGACTAAAGCTTATTTATACGAATAAATATAACTGACTCGCTGCCGCTCAGGACATCGCATGCCGACATCGCCCTCCCCCCTGGACACTTCACGTGCCAGCACCAGTGCCAACGCCTCCGACGCCCACCTGCCCAAGCGGCAGAAGCTGGCCGAGCTGATCAGTGATGACCTGAGGCGCAGCATCGTGCGCGATGGGTTGAGCGAAGGCGACCGGCTGCCCAACGAGAAGGCGCTGATGGCCCAGTACGGCTGCGCCAAGGGCACGCTGCGCGAAGCCCTCAAGATTCTCGAGGTCGAGGGCTTGATCACCCTGAAGACGGGGCCCAATGGCGGCGCCGTACTCAATGCGCCAAGCATGGAACCGGCCAGCCGCATGCTGAGAAGCTTCCTGCATTTCAAGACGCTCAATGGCGCCCAGGTCTATCAGCTACGCCGACTGCTGGAAGTCGAGATGGCGGTCTCGGTGGTGGGCCTGCTCAGCGAAGAGGACCTGGTGGCGCTCGAGAACAATGTCCATGACTGCAGTTGCCACCAGCCACAGGACGAGGACCAGCGGCGCCAGCGCTTCCTGGAAATCGAATTCCATCAGGTGCTGGCCCGCGCCTGCCCCAACCCGCTGCTCAGCTTCATGTGCCAGTTCCTCAACGACATGCTGCATGAGCTGGTCGTCATCAAGAAAGCCTACCTGCCGGAGCGCAAGCAGTTCGACCAGGCCAATCAGCATTACCACTCCGGCCTGATCACGGCGTTTCGCCACGAGGACCATGAGCAGGTCAGACAGCTCATGACAGAACATATGCAGGATGCCGAGCACCACATGACGGCACTCGAGGTGGAAATGGCCGACCAGTTGCTCGTCACCCCCGCGCAATTGATGGCCGGCAGCAGAGCCTGACCCGCAGCCGAAGCCTGGACCGAAACAGGAGCGGAGCCCAAAACAAGAGCGGAATTGATACAAGAGCAGAACCGAGAGCGGAACCGGAAGCACAACAACAATATCCACGAGAGGATGAAGCCGATGACCACTGCCCAGATGGACACATCGCCCGCGAATACCCTGAGCGAGCTGCGCACCGACAGCGATCGCCTGTGGCAATCACTGATGACCCTGGCCGAGCTGGGTGCCACGCCCAAGGGCGGCGTCAACCGCCAGGCACTGACCGAGCTGGACCGCCAGGCGCGCGACCTCTTCATTCAATGGTGCAAGGCCGAGGGCTGCACGATCCGTATCGATGCCATCGGCAACATCTTCGCGCGCCGTGCCGGCACCGACCCGGACGCACCGGCGGTGATGACCGGCAGCCACATCGACACCCAGCCGACCGGCGGCAAGTTCGATGGCTGCTTCGGGGTGATGGCCGGGCTTGAGGTCCTGCGCAGCCTCAACCAGCACGACATCAAGACCCGCTGCCCGGTGGAAGTGGTGGTCTGGACCAATGAAGAAGGCTGTCGCTTCGCGCCCTGCATGATGGGGTCCGGCGTGCATACCGGCCAGTTGTCACTGCATGAGATGCTCGCCCAGCAGGACAGCGACGGCGTGACCGCCGGTGAGGCACTGGATTCCATCGGCTATCGCGGCAGCGATGAGATCCCCCGCGAGAACGTGCGCGCCTTCTTCGAGAGCCACATCGAGCAGGGCCCGATTCTGGAAGATGAAGCGACTACCATCGGCGTGGTGATGGGCGCGCTGGGTCAGCGCTGGTTCGATCTGATCCTGACCGGTCAGGAGGCGCACGCGGGCCCCACGCCCATGTCACTGCGCCAGGACGCCATGCTTGGCGCGGCCGAGATCACCGTCGCCGTCAATCGCATCGCCATCGATCACGCGCCGCATGGCCGCGGTACCGTGGGCGTGATGCAGGTCCACCCGGGCTCGCGCAACGTCATCCCCGGGCAGGTCAACATGACCATCGATCTGCGCTCGCTGGAACCCGACTCCCTCACCGCGATGGTCGCGGAGCTGAAAGAAGTCGTCGAAGCCGTCAGTCAGCGGCATCGTCTGACCTACGAGCTCACCCCCACCGCCGACTTCGTGCCGGAACACTTCGCCGACAACTGCGTGAACGCGGTGCGCAACGCCGCCAGCCAGCTCGGCTACTCGCATCTCGACATCGTCAGCGGCGCCGGCCACGACGCCATCTTCATGGGCCGTATCGCTCCCGCCGGCATGATCTTCGTCCCCTGCGAAGGCGGCATCAGCCACAACGAGATCGAGAACGCCGCGCCCAAGGATCTGCACGCCGGCTGCAACGTGCTCTTCCATGCCATGCTCGATCAGGCCGAGATCGTCAGCTGAGCATCAGGCACGGCTCGCTGAACGCTGATCGCATAAGCTGCTGAAACGAAAGCCCCGCTCGAGTCGCCATCGAGCGGGGCTTTCGTGTCTTGCAGGCCAGCGGCTGTCAGGCATGCTCTGACACCTTCACGCCAGTGAGCGTTTCCAGAGACTCTCGATGCTGTCCATCTCCGCCGGACCGAACAGCGCCTCGGGTTCGCCGCGGTACCAGGCCCAGAGCTGATCACCGAAATCGAAGTGCCACCATTCGCTGGGCAGATTGGTGAACCCGGCCTCGGTCATGACGTGATAGAGCAGACGGCGGTTGTCGCGTGCCTCGGCCTGGGGCGTATTGCTGGCAGGCGGATGACGCTCGAAATGATCGGCGTGGGACTCGGGGGTCGCCTCATCGAACAGCGTCCCCATCTCGAGCAGCAAGCCATCGGCGTCACACAGGGTGACATCGACGGCGCCGCCGGTGAGATGCGGACTCGGCGCGTCCGGGTCACGGCTGGGCAGCGAGACGAATTCGCGCGTACGCGCCAGCAGCTGGGCCTCATCAAGCTCAGGGTCATGCGTCTTGAGCGACTGATACAGCGTCTCGAACAGATACTGCTGCACCCGCCAGGGTCGCCAGCCATCCATCACCACCAACGACAGCCCTGGCGGCAAGGCGCGCGCGGCCTGTAACAGGCGCTGATACACCGCGCGCCGTACCAGACATTCATTGACCGCCCCGGGGATACCGAGGCGCGCGTAGGCAGGATAGACCTTCAGACATGACGGCCCGAGGCTGGTCGGCACCAGAGTACTGTCACAACCCTTGACGGGGATTCGGGTAACCTGCGTCCAGTCCGGCTCGTCATGACTCGGGATGGGGGGAATTGGGCGATTCAATGTTGACGTCATGAGTTGTTATCCAGACAGGGTCGGCAACCACAGGGTAAGAGGCGGGAAGATGATCAGCATCAGCAGCACCGCGACCGCCACCAGCACGAACGGCCAGATGATGCGAAACAGCGAGGTGATCTCGAGCTTGCTGACCGCGGCGGCCACGAACACGCAGGCACCCATCGGCGGCGTGATCAGCGCGATGGTGATATTGAGCGTGATGATGACACCCAGGTGCACGGGGTCGATGCCGGCGGCCATGGCCACGGGCACGAAGATCGGCGTCAACAGCATCAAGGCCGAGACTTCCTCCATGAACATGCCGGTAACGAAGGTGATGGCGCTGAGCAGCAGCAGGATCAGGATCGGGCTGTCGATATAGGGCGTCAGCAATGCCACGAACTGATTGGGCACCTGGGCATAGGACAGCAGCCAGCTGACGATGGACGACACCGCCATGATCACGAAGATGGCGCTGGTCAGGCGGGCCGTGTCCTTGATGGCACCCCACACATCGACAAGCTTGAGCGGCCCCTGGCACAAGCCGCAGAGCAGCACATAGGCCACGATCAAGGCGCCGGATTCGGTCGGGGTCACGATGCCCAGCACGATGCCGGAGACGATGATTACCGGTGCCACCAGCGCAGGCAGTGCCCCGATGACCGCCGCGATCACTTCGCGACGTGCCGGTGCCTGGCCACGTGCCTGCAGACCATGACGCCGGGCATACCAGGCATTCATCGCCATGAACGCCACCGCCAGCACCAGACCGGGTACGACACCGGCCAGGAACAGGCTGCCCACGGAGGTGTTGGTCAGCGAGGCGTAGAGGATCATGAAGATGCTCGGCGGGATGATCGGCCCGATCAACGAGCTGCCCGCCGTCAGACCTGCGGCAAAGGAAGTCGAATAGCCCTCCTTGCGCATGGCCGGCACCAACAGCGAGCCCAGCGCGGAGGTATCGGCGACCGCCGAGCCATTCACACCGGCGAAGAACACGCTGGAGACGACGTTGACATGGCCCATGCCACCGCGCAGATGTCCGACCATCAGGCGTGCCAGACGCATGAGGCGTTCGGTCAGGCCACTGATGTTCATCAGGTTGCCGGCGAGAATGAACAGCGGAATCGCCATCAGCGAGAAGGCATTGATGCCGCCGAAGAACTGCTGCGGCCCGAGGCGCTCCAGCATCGAAATATCGACGAACAGAAAGCCGGTCACGGCGGTGACGAGCAGGGAGAGAAACAGCGGCAGGCCCAACAGCACGTGCACGACGAAGATGGCCAACATTGCCCAGATCATGTGCGTGGCCCTCCTGTCCTGTCATCGTGTGTCGCAGGCTCGTCGACCTCCTCGTCCGGCGAGATCTCAAGCGCCGGGGATGTCAGCGGCCGCGGGCCATGCAACAGGACCTGCAGCGTGATAAGCGCGAAGCCGATCGGCATCGACAGCATCGGCACGCTGCGGCTGACGCCCAGCCCCATGGTGCGGAACATGCTCGCCGACATGGCGTAGTGCCAGGTCATCCAGGTCGCGCCCGCCATCAGCACGAGCGTCAGCCACCACTGGTAATGGATCAGCGCCGTGGCCATGCGCGGAGGCAGACGCCGTTCCAGCAGCGCCACGCGCATGTGCGCCCCTTCCGCCCAGACGACGCCGATCGCCAGCATGACACTGGCGATGATGAGATAGCGGGTCAGCTCATCGACCCAGATGGGCGCGCCGCCCAGTACATAGCGCATCACCACGCCGTAGAGCATGATCAGCACCGTGGAAGCCAGCAGTACCGCCGCTATCGCCAGTGTCACGCGGCCACAGGCAAGCAGCAGGCCTTCCCGCAGGGAAGGCTGTCGTGAAGGAGTCATGGAAGTCATTTACCGCAATCCACCAGCAAGGAGGGAAATTCAGAGCCTCGATGCCCGGACTGTCACTGCCCGGGCACCGGGTACCGCAGCGGGATGCTCGCTGATACTTGAGCGTCACTCGCCTTTCACCGAGTCAGCGTGTCAGCGTGTCAGGTCATTGCAACAGACCATCGCAACAAGCCATCTCGAAAGACCATCGCGACAGGCCATCACGAGGACAGGCCAGCATCCTTCATGGCGGTGTCGATCAGCTCTGGCGCGATGTCCTGGCTCTTGAGCCATTCGAGGTAGGCCGGCTGGCCCTTGCTGCGAAATGCCTCGAGATCAGCCTCACTGGGACGGATCACTTGCATGCCCTGCTCTTCCAGCGAGGCGATACGTGACTCGACCTGGTTCTGGTTGTCCTGACGGGCCTGGGCATTGGCTTCCTGAACCGCCTCGAGAAGTGCCGTGCGCTCCTCATCCGACAGGCTCTCGAGCAGCTGACCATTGGCGACCAGGAACTGATCGGAATACTGGATGTTGGCCAGTGTCAGGTACTTCTGCACTTCCTGCAGACTGCCCAGCAGGATGTACATCGGCGGGTTCATCTGACCATCCGCCACCCCCGTGCGCAGCGCCATGTAGACCTCCGTCCACGGAATCGGCGTGCCCGAGGCACCGAAGGCCTCGTAGAGCGCTACCTGGCTTGGGTCCATCGCGCGAAAGCGCAGGCCTTCGAAATCGTCAGGGCTGGTGATCGGGCGCTTGTCGTTGGTGAAGGCCAGAAAGCCCCCTTCCTCCACGACGGCCAGAATCTCGGCGCCATTGGTGCGCTCGCTGAATAGCTGCTGCACCTGCTGCCAGTACTGCCCCTCATCGAAGAAACGGCGCGCCTCATCAAAGCCGTCGAACATGAACGGCGTCGCGCTGACATAGACTTCCGGCACGATGGGCGCCATGCCCGCGAAGGAGGCGATATTCAGATTCGGGGCGCTGATCACCTGCTCCATGCGCTCCTGCTCCTCGCCCAGCATGCTGTTGGGATAGAGCTTGAGCTCCAGCTCGCCGTCGGTCTTCTCTTCCACCAGGGTCTTCAGATTGCTGGCAAAGACATGCACCGCGTTCTTGTCGGCATCCGGTGCACCGTTGTAGCTGAGGTTGATGGTCTGGGCCTGCACGCTGGCCGCCAGCAGGCTGAGCGCCAGAGTGGAACCGGTGAGCGTCTTGCGCAGCAGAGATGTCTTGGACAAGGACATGTGGATTCCCTTTTGTTGTTGTAAATATTCGTTGTATGCGGCGGGAGTGACGCCGCCTTTGTCAGTGCGGCCCTGCGGCCAGTCAAGGTGAGGGACTTTCGCCTTCACACCTCGAAAGTAGCGTTGCCGCTGTAGACTAATCAATCGCCTGAGTGTTGTTTTTTCGTCCACACCTGAAAAAGCGCCTGAATAGTGCCCTGCCTGACGACGACTGCCCCGCCAGCATGAGCTGTACGGGGCAGTCGGGAAGTTCTGTGACATGCTGCACTGAGCGAGAGAATGGCCAGTGCAAGGGGACAGCCGTGTGAGGAGATAGAGCTGAACAAGCGCCCGTCAGCACCGATACCCTGGCCTGTGCGTCAAGCGATGCTGCTTGAATGTCACGCGGCGAATGGCACTGGTCGAACGTCACTTGCCCAGCAATCGTGGCGCATCCGCGGTAAAGAATCGCAGGCCCTGCTGAAGATGGGTGACGCAGGCCTCGACGGCGACAGTCATCTCGCGCCCACGCCGCGTACACATCTGCGCACGGGTCGTCGCCAGCGCGGGGTGCTGCATCGGCAGCAGGCAGATATCACCGCGCCGCAGCTCCTCCACCACGCTCAACTCCGGCATGAAGGTCACGCCGATCCCCGAACGCACGAAATTCTTGAGCACCGACACGGAATTGGTGCGCAACTGCGCGCGCAGCGAGACTCGCTCCTGCTGCGCCGCCTGATTGACCATCTGACGCATGCCGGTGCATTCATCGATCAGTGCCAGCGGCCACTGCGCCACCTGCGAAAGCGTCAACGGCTCTGCGATCTCGAGTAGTGGATGCTCCGCCGGCACGATCAGATCCAGCGGCTGGCAGGTCTCCACATGGCAGCAAAGAATCGGATCGACGGGCGGGGCATAGAGCAGCGCGATATCCACCTCGAAGTCGCGCAACAGTTCGGTCGCCTCATTCACCCCCGCCATGCGCACCACGACCTCGATGCCGGGATGACGTGCCATGAAGCTCTGCAAGGGCAGCGAGATCAGGTCGGCAATGAAGCCTTCGCCCACCGCGATTCTCACCTCACCGCTGCGCAGGCCCTGCAAGGCGCTCAGCTGCGAGAGCGCTGCCGCCTCCGCCGCCTGCTGGCGATGAAAGTGATCCAGCAGCAACACCCCGGCCTGGGTGGCGCGCATGCCCGTCTCGCTGCGCTCGCACAGCGCGACACCCACCTCTTCTTCCAGCTGCTTGATCTGGCGGCTCACCGCTGAAGGGTCGAGATTCAGATGCCGCGCCGCGCGCCGCAGTGAGCCTCGGCGGATGATTTCATTCAGCGCCGTCAGCGCCTTGGGATTGAGCATGGAGACAGTACCCGCCAGCAGCAGTGGAGGAAGAGGCAAGACTCGGATCACGCAGGATATCCTTGCAGACCGAGCGACTCCAGAGGCCCATATCGGGAAGCGATCGACAACGAAAAAGGAGCCGCATGAGCGGCTCCTTCTGGTTCGACGTGATCAGCAGTTACCTTTCTTGGCCTGCCCCGGCGGGCAGAAGTCACCGCCTCCCCGCTTGTGGTCATGGTGTCCATCACCGATCTCGATGATTGGTTCGGCATCGATCCGCGCCGGTGTATAACTGCACCCTGCCACGAAAAGGGCACTCAGCATCACCAGGCTGACAACTCGCACGCTAGACTTCATCATCATTCCTTTTCATGAAAATACGCATTTCTCGATGCTCCATATCGTACCGGAATGTACGCCATCGAGAACGCAATTTCTCAACGAGTGGTAATGTGAGCCTCAAGCTTGCGGCATCAATCACGACAGGATCTGGCCATGTTCGATTTCAAGGAAGTGGAAGCCTTCGTGTGGATCACGCGCCTGGGGTCGTTCCGGCTGGCCGCCCAGCACCTGCATCTGACCCAGCCCTCGATTTCCGAACGCATCAACAAGCTGGAAACCACGCTGGAGACCCGCCTGCTGGAGCGCACTCGCCGACCGGTACAGCCGACGCTCAAGGGGCGCGAATTCTATCGCCACGCCGAGGCGTTGCTGGAGGCGCGCCAGAAAGCGCTGTCCATGATGGAGTTGAATACGCCCTTCCAGGGCGTGCTGCGACTGGGCGTCGTCGAGACCGTCGCGCATAGCTGGCTGCCCGGCTTTCTGGCCGAACTGGCACGTCGCTATCCGGACCTCACGCTGGAACTCGAGGTCGACAGCTCCCCGGGACTTGCCGCCATGCTCACCGCCGGCGATATCGACCTCGCCTTCTTGATGGGGCCGGTGACTGCAGAGAGCGTACTCAATCGTTTTCTCTGCAACTACACGATGGGCTTCGTGATCAGCCCCGCGCTGGGCTTCACCGAAGACAATTTCTCGTTGCGGCGCCTGAATTCTCTGCCGCTGATCTCGTTTGCCCGCAACAGCCGACCCCACCATGAGCTCGGCTCCATGCTCCATCAGATGGGGCTGGATGACGTGAAGCTGCATTGCTCAAGCTCGCTATGGACCATCGTGCGCATGACCCTGGATGGCCTGGGCGTCGGCGCCATCCCGCCACGCATCGTCGCCGAGGAAATCCGCCAGGGCACCCTGCTCAGCCTGCCCTGCGACCTGCCCGAACTGACCTTCACCGCCTCCTGGCCGACCCATATGGAAAGCGCCCTCGCCGAAGGCGTGTGTGAACTCGCCATCGAGATCGCCCGCCAGGATCAGGAGGCGCATTCACGAATCGCCTGATCTTATCGGGCTTTCATACCCTGCATAGCGTCCCTTTCGGCCATGATGTTTCTACTGACCCGCGCCACATGAAAGGAATTTCCGATGGCTTAACTCGATAAAAATCGATTGGATTTATCTGAGTGCGCTTCTTATGGTGAAGACAGACAACAACAACTTCACAAGAAGCTCCAACGATGCCCCAGACACTTCTCAGTGCCGCGTCGTCCCCCCGCGAGGCGCGCGAGCAGATCCGCAGCGGTCATTGGGCCAGCCACACCAGCGGTATCGCTGCCGGCTACGCCCAGACCAACCTGATCATCCTGCCAGCCGAGGCTGCCGGCGAATTCCTGCAATTCTGCCAGGCCAACCCCAAGGCCTGCCCGTTGCTGGATGTCACGGCCGTCGGTTCTCCCGCCCCGACAGGGCTCGGTGAGAACATCGACCTGCGCCACGACCTGCCGGCCTACCACATCTATCGTCACGGCAAGCTTGAGGAAACGCGCGAGGATATCGCCGCCCTGTGGCAGGACGATTTCGTGGCGTTTTCCATCGGCTGCTCGTTCTCGTTCGAAGAGGCACTGCTCAACGAGGGTGTCGAGGTTCGCCATGCGCGCCTGAAGCGCAACGTGCCGATGTATCGCACCAATATTCCGCTGATCAGTGCCGGTCGTTTCCACGGCAACCTGGTGGTATCCCTGCGCCCGATGTCGGCGGCGCACGCCATTCGCGCGATCCAGATCACCACCGACATGCCTCGTGTGCACGGTGCCCCCGTCCATCTGGGCGACCCCGCCTTGATCGGTATTTCCGATATCGAAAGCCCCGACTTCGGCGATGCGCCTACGCTTGAGACAGGTGACATGCCGGTATTCTGGGCCTGTGGCGTCACACCACAACTGGCGCTGGAGAATGCCCGACTGCCATTGGCGATCGCGCATAGCCCGGGGCACATGCTGATTACCGACATTCCCAATCATCGCCTCAAGTACGGATGACCTGCTGCCAGGCGTGCTGCCGGGCGTACTGCCGGGCATGAGAGAAATCCGCACTCATCACGCCCGGCGCAGTGCAGGGACGCACCGCGAATCGAAACACAGCACAGCAACGCACAGGACAGCAGCGGGAAAGACACACCCCGCAAAGATGCAGCCAACAAGCTTTTCCGATAACACCAGATGCACAACAACAATGGTGATTCCCATGAAGACACGTTTTGCCCTCTCCGCCCTTGGTCTCGCACTCGCCGCCGCCGGTAGCGCCAATGCTGCCGATACCCTCAACGTGGTAGGCAGCTGGAGCAGCCTGGAGCTCAACCGTCAGTTCGAGAAGCCGTTCTGGAGCGAGACCCTCCCGGCCGCCAGCAGCGGTGAACTCAGCACCCAGGTGACCACCTTCGACCAGATGGGCATCCCCGGCTCCGACGTCTATCGCTATCTGGGCGATGGTGTCTTCGATGTCGGCATGACCGTGGCCGACTACACCGTGTCCGATGCGCCGGAACTCGAAGGGCTGGACCTGCCGATGATGGCCCCCACTGCCGAGGAAGCGCAGCAGGTCGCCGAGGCCTTCCGCCCCCTGGCGGAGTCCACCATGAACAAGCGCTTCAACAGCCACGTGCTGGCCATCGTGCCGTATCCGGCCCAGGTGCTGTTCTGCAACACCCCGATCGAAGGGCTCGATGACCTGCAGGACAAGAAGGTGCGTGCCAGCGGCCGCTCCACCGGTGAGTTCATCGAGGCGCTGGGCGCACAGAGCCTCAACATCGCCTTCAACGAGGTGCCCGGTTCCCTGGAGCGCGGCGTCATCGACTGCGCCGTCACCGGTTCGCTCTCCGGCTACAGCGCCGGCTGGCATGAAGTGTCCAGCCACCTGATGCCGCTGCCGCTGGGTGGCTGGGATTACGTGATCACCGCCATCAATCAGGACAAGTGGCAAGGCCTGGGCGCCGAGACCCAGACCCTGATCCAGCAGCAGGTGGATAGCGAGTTCACCGCGCCGGTGTGGGAAAACGCGCGTGGCGAGACCGCGCGTGGCGTGGCCTGCCTGACCGGTGAAGGCGATTGCCCGCTGGGCAAGAGCGCCGACATGACGCTGGTCGACTTCAGCGATGACGACGCCAAGCGCGCACGTGCGGCGCTCGAAGACACCGTCCTGCCTGCCTGGGCGGCGCGTGTCGATGCCGAGACCCGCAAGACCTGGAACGAGAGCGTCGGCAAGGTCGTCGGCCTGACCGCTAGCGCGGAGTGATCCAACGGCACCTGCTCACCGAAGCCTGTTCGCGAGCAGGTGCCGATAGCCCCGCCCTGTCCCGACGTGGCAGACATGTTCCCCAGAGACGTAGCGCTGAACGACTCGCGCCTGTGTATTCAAGCGCAAGCTTTCAAAAGCAGGCTTCATAAGCAGGCTTTCTCGAGAAAGCGGCCTTCGTTCAGCGCCCCAGCAGGACCCGACTCATGAACTCCTTCCTTCACGCACTCGATGTCCTCGTGTCGCTGACACGCGCGATATCACGCCACGCCGCACGCCTGATGGGCCTGTTGTTGCTGGCCGTCGTGGTCTTCATCGGCGCCGAAATCCTGATGCGCCAACTGTTCAATCATCCGCTGCCCGGCGTGCACGAATATGCCGGATATGTGCTGGCGATGCTCTCGGCGTGGGGCCTTTCCCACACCCTGATGGAGCGCGCCCACATCCGTATCGATGTCGTGCACGGCAAGCTGCCGGCCTTCTCGCGCCACACCCTGGATATCCTCGCGATGCTGGCGCTGAACCTGGTGGCCTGGGTGATTCTGATCAATGCCTGGCCGGTGCTCGGCAAGTCGTTGAGCAACGGCTCCACCGCCAACACCCCGCTGGCGACACCGCTGTGGATTCCGCAGCTGCTGTGGCTGTCCGGTTATGCCTGGTTCGCGATCACCACCAGCGTGCTGGGACTGCGCGTTCTCGTTGCCGCCTGTCTGCGTGACACCACCACGCTCGAGAAACTGGCCGGCCCCGATCACGGAGAAAGCGAAGGGGCTCTGGCCCAGGCTGCCTCCACGACCAAGGAGACTCGCTGATGTTGGGCTTTCTTTCGGTGGGTATCCTCACCCTACTGCTGGCCGGCATTCCCGTTGCGGTCACGCTCTTCCTGCTCGCCTTCGGGATCGACCAGTTCTATTCCTTCTTCCCGCTGACCAAGGCGCTGGGCCAGAACCTGTGGTCTGCCGCGGACTCCTTCCTGCTGATCGCGATTCCGTTGTTCGTGCTGATGGGCGAGATCATCGTGCGCGCCGGCATCGCCGAGAAGGCCTACCGCGCCATGGACCACTGGCTGTCGTGGCTGCCGGGCGGCCTGCTGCACGCCAATATCACCACCTCGGCGCTGTTCTCGGCGACCTCCGGCTCCTCGGTGGCAACGGCGGCGACGGTATCGACCGTGGCACTCCCCCAGGGCAAGAAGCTCGGCTATGACGCCAAGCTGTTCTGCGGCAGCATCGCCGCGGGCGGCACCCTGGGCATCCTGATTCCCCCGTCGATCAACCTGATCGTCTATGGCTTCCTGACCGAGACGTCCATCCCGAAGCTGTTCATGGCCGGCCTCGTGCCGGGCCTCGGCCTGGCGGCGCTGTTCATGCTGGCCTCGCTGCTGCTGTGTGTCTGGAAGCCGTCACTGGGCGGCCCGCGTCAGAGCGCCAGCTGGAGCACCCGCATCAAGAGCCTGTCATTCCTGCTGCCGTTGCTGGTGCTGTTCATCGTCATCGTCGGCTCCATCTATCTGGGCTGGGCGACCCCGACCGAAGCCGCCGCCATCGGTGTGCTGGCCTCGCTGGGCCTCGCCGCCATCAACCGCTCGCTGAATATGGCGATGATCAGCCGCGCGCTGGACGGCACCGTCAAGACCACCTCGATGATCCTGTTCATCATCATGGCGGCCTCCTTCCTCAACTTCGCGCTGGCCTCCTCCGGCATGGTCCAGCAGGTCACCGGCCTGCTCGAAGCCTATGACCTGGGACCCTTCGCGCTTCTGATGGCGGTGATCGCACTGTTCATCGTGCTCGGTTTCTTCATCGAGACCCTGTCGCTGATGGTCATCACCATTCCCATCGTCACTCCGCTGATCGCGGCGGCCGGTTACGACAAGGTATGGTTCGGCATCGTGATGATCCTGTTCGTCGAGCTGGCACTGATCACCCCGCCAGTCGGCCTGAACCTCTACATCGTGCAGGCCTCACGACGTGGTGAAGCCTTCTCGGACGTCATCATCGGCACCCTGCCGTATCTGGGCGCGATGCTGGTGATGGCCGCGCTGCTGGTGGCCTTCCCACAGATCGCGCTGTGGCTGCCTTCGGCGCTGTAAAGCCGCTTTTGCCTGACACCTGCTGGCAAGCCGGCAGGTGTCATTGACGCAACACCGTTCACTCAAGACTTCCTGCACAGAACAACGACAACCCCCGATAACGGAGCGATTCCCATGCTGACCTTTACCCATGACAACGGCGAATTCACCCTTGATGTCCAGCGCGTCGCGATTGCCGGCTGGGCCGGACGCGACCAGGCGGGCGTGCAGCACCATATCGACGAGCTCAAGCTGCTGGGCGTAGCGCCGCCCTCCCAGACCCCGCTGTTCTACCGCGTGACCCGCGAGACCCTGACCCAGGCCTCTCAGGTCGCGATGCTCGGCGGCGAAGGCTCCGGTGAGGTCGAGACCTGTCTGGTCAGCGACGCCGAGGGCACCCTGTGGGTGACGATCGCCTCGGACCACACCGACCGCAAGCTCGAAGCCGTCGGCGTCGCCGAATCCAAGCAGCTGTGCGCCAAGCCGATTGCCCGCCATGCCTGGAAGCTCAGTGAGGTCATCGACCACTGGGACAGCCTCGAGATCGAAAGCGAGATCGAAGACGCCGGCAAGACCGTGCGCTATCAGCAGGGCACCCTCGCCGAGCTGCTGCCGGTCGCCACCCTGATGGAGCGCCTGCCGGCCGGCATCGCCAAGGACGGCAGCCTGGCCCCCAACAGCGTGCTGCTGTGCGGCACCGTGCCGGCGATCGGTGGCATCCGCCCCAGCCCGAGCTTTACCATGCGACTGATCGACCCGCAGACCGGTCGTCGCATCGAGCACCGTTACGAGGTGGAAGAACTTGAGGTGGTGGCATGAGTGATGAGAACAAGCGCCTTGAGCAGGCGCGTGAATTCTGGGCGCGCCCGCCCCGCCAGCGCAGGTTGACGCAATTGCTGGAGGCCTATCAGACAGGCAGTTTCGGCCCCGAGCAGACCGCCACGGTGCTTGCCGAGCGCCATCAGGCCCTGGGTGAGAGCGCCAGCCACAGCATCATCAGCCGCGATGATGCAGGCATGAGCGTGCAGGCCGCCGCTCAGCAGCAACTCAAGGCGGCTGCGACGTCGTTGCCGCTGGGGGGTGTTCCGGTCTCGATCAAGGACCTCTTCGACGAGACCGGCATGACGACGCTGGCAGGCTCGCGGGCACTGGCAGAGAGTCACCCCGCTGATCAGGACGCTGTGGCACTGAGCCGCCTGAAAGCCGCCGGGATCCTGCATGCCGGCCGCACCAGCATGAGCGAGTTCGCGTTCTCTGGCCTGGGCCTGAACCCGCATGTCGGCACGCCGCCCAACCCCTTCGATGGCGAGCGCATCACCGGCGGTTCGACCTCCGGCGGAGCCGCCTCCGTCGCCTTCGGGCTGGCAGCCGCGACCCTGGGCAGCGATACCGGCGGCTCGCTGCGGATTCCGGCGGCCTTCTGTGGCCTGACGGGATTCAAGCCGTCACAGGCCAGCGTGCCGGGAGATGGCGCCTTCCCGCTGTCACCCAGCCTGGACTGCATCGGCCCTATCGCGCCCAGCGTCGCCTGCTGTCGCCGCCTGTGGGAAGTCCTGAGCGGTGAGGCCGCTGACGCGACGCCGCTCACTCGCCCGCTGACGCTGCTGGTGCCGGAGAGCGAGCTGGTCAGTGAAGTGGACGCCGATGTGGCCGCCGACTTCGCCGCCCTGCTGGAACGGCTCGAGGGGCTGGGGGTTCGCCTCCAGCGTGCACCGGTCGAGGCCATCGAGGCCGCTTACGCCATCAATCAGCGCGGCGGCCTGGTCATTCCGGAAGCGGCCGCCGTGCATCACGAACTGCTGGCCGCCCACGAAGCCCAGTATGATCCGCTGATCGCCGAACGCCTGAACGGCGGGCGCGACATCACCTCCAGCGAGTATCTGGCGCGCCTGTGGCCGCGTACCGCCATCCAGCAACGCTTCGCCCAGCAGGTGCAGGACGTCGATGCGGTGCTGATGCCGACCGTTGCCATGCGTGCTCCGCGTCGTGACCTGCTGGAGCAGGATGGCGCGCTCTTCGCCCAGCTCAACAAGCGCGCGCTGCGCAACACCAGCGTCTTCAACTACCTGGATGCCAGCTCGATCTCGATTCCGGCGCCAGCAGCGGTGAACGAAGAGCCGCTGGGCCTGATGCTGTCACGCCCTCAGGGTCAGGATGAGGCGCTGCTGCGCGTCGCCCAGGCGCTGGAGACACTGCTCGCGCAATAGTGCTGTGCCGGCTGAGCGCAGCAATGGCTGCCACAGCAACGGCTGACCGCAGCAATGGCTGCCACAGCAACGGCTGACCGCAGCAATGGCTTAGCTCAGCAGCGGCCGAGCGCAAAACGCAAAAGGGGCCTCCATCTGGAGGCCCCTTTTTCATGACGCGGACAGTCTGACTGTCCTCAATGATTGAGAATGATCGCGGTAATGGCACCGCCCGCCACGGCCGCCAGCACATAGCGACCATCGATGTTCAACCAGCGATGCCCCTGCGGCGGCGCAGACAGCTTGTGAGCACGCCAGTCACTCACCCAGTAACGCTTGTTGGAGTAGTAGCTGCGCGGCACATGGTCGCCGCGACGCCAGTTGTGTGACTTCTGACCTTGATGCCTGGCCTGCGCCTGATGCTTTTGCTGATTATGACGCTGAGACTGGTCGTGACGCGTCTGCTGCTTTTTCTTCTGATGCCCATTGCCGTGGTTGTTGTGCTGGTTGCCTTGGCTATTGTGTTGACCGCCACGATTATCGCGGTCGTTGGGCGATGCCTGCGCCAGCGACGCGGTCATCAGGGTGAAGATCATCATCATTACGGTCAGGGTGCGATTGCGCATGTCTGGCCTCCTCGTCGTACTCGGCATCAAGGAATGCCGAGGCTGTGAATCAGGGGTCATGAAACGGAGTCATGAAACGGGGGTCATGAGACAGAGTTAAGAAACAGTGTTAACAAACGGTATGAGAGAACACTATCGCCTCGTGTTCGCCACGGCAAGCCAGCGCGCCAACCTCCACTTTTGCGCACAATTCGCAACGACTTGTCGCCAGTTGACGCATCCTTGTTGCGCAATGACGACATCAAGAAGCAGACATTCGTAATGGTTGATATGGCACGCCATGGCGCGTGGCAAGCATTGGTGCCTGCGCATTGCATGGTCGCAAGGGGGTGGGCGCCCCATCAGAGCGCCGCCAGATGAGGACAGCTTGCATCAGAGATAGGTAATGTCATCGCTGCCCGCGGCATCACTGCTCGAGCACGATCTCATCGATGACTTGGCTTTCGGTATTCATCAGCACGAAGGCATTCTTGAGCTGCAGCCAGCGCTGGTTGGCGCCCGGTTCCGAGAGCTTGTGCTGCTGCCAGTTCTCGACCCGAAGGCCATCATCCCGGGCGACAGTGTCCGGCACCTTGCCGCCGCGCTTCCAGACATGTGCCGGCGAAGCCTCTGCCACCGCTTTCTTCTCAGCCAGCTTTTCCTGGTGCTGAATCTTCTTCAATTCCCGCATCTGTTGCGCCTGAACGCGCTGCGCCTTTACCTGACCTTCCAGGTCATGATGCTTCTGGCGCTGCCGCTCCTCGTCCTTGTCATCATTGCCATCACCCGCCGAGTCAGCCTGCACGAGGCCAGCACCCAGCAACGACAACATCAGGGTCAGTACCGCAAATGACCGCTTCGCCATGTTGGCCTCCTCGGCTGATTGCGTATGCGTGCGATGTGCTGAGTCCAGCTCAGGCCATCCTGCTGACGGCTGGACACCCTGCGTTCCTGATCGCCATTCCCTACCATCAGCTTATCGCGTCAGCGGCGCAATTTGCGGTTGGATAACGCACGATCTACACGCTTTCCTCAAATCTGGCAGCCACTTGGCGCCAGATATGACCTCCAAGAGTCAGATATGACCTCCAAGAGCCAGATCAGGCCACGGCGCGGCAGGGTGCGGTGGCAAAATCGAGATGCAGATGATTGCCCTCCGGATCTCGCATGTGCAGTTGCACAAGCCCGCCACCCGCGAGCGCGATCCGCTGATAGTGCGTACGGGACGCCGCCAGACGCGCCTCGAATGCCTCGATATCCGTGGCGGCAAGCGAGAAATGCTCAAGCCGGAGACTGGCATCACTGCTGATCGCTGGCAGGCAACCGATGTCGATGAGATGGATGACCGCCACCTCCCCGGCGTAAAGCCAGGCACCGGCGAAGGGGAAATCGGGTCGCGGCCCGCTGTGCAGCCCCAGTACATCGCCATACCACTGGAGCATGGCACTCAGCTGTCCGGTTCGCAGGTTCACATGATCAAGGCGCTGTATGCCCATGACAGGGTTCCATCATTGTATCAGCCACCCGGCACTCACCAGCAGACAAGGTGGCTTGTGAGTGCTAGGTGGCAATGAGAGTGTCTTTCACGAAAAGGAGTGCGACCGGTTGCCCGGCCGCACTCCTTTCACATCACCGCCTCGACAGTGGCTTCGATCAGAAGCCTTCGAGGACGATCTTGCCCTTGGCCTTGCCGCTTTCCAGCAAGGCATGCGCGCGCTTGAGGTTCTCGGCGTTGATGGTGCCGAAGGTTTCCGTCACGGTGGAGGTGATTCTGCCAGTGTCCAGCAGACCCGCCACCTTGGTGAGGATCTCGCCCTGACGCGTGATATCGGCGGTAGTGAACAGTGAACGAGTGAACATCAGCTCCCAATGGATGGAAACGGCCTTGGGCTTGAACGGCACCACATCGAGGGTCTGTGGGTCATCGATCATGCCGAAACGGCCCTGCGGCGCGATCAATTCGGCGACCTGCGGCGCGTAGTGCTCGGAGAAGTTGGTCGAGAACACGAAGGCCGGTGCACCGATGCCCAGCGCCTCGATCTGGGCCGGCAGCGGCTGGCTGTGGTCGATGACGTGATGCGCGCCCAGTGACTTCACCCACTCGCGGGTCTGGGGACGTGACGCCGTGGCGATGATGGTCAGGTCGGTCAGCTCACGCAGCAGCTGGATGGTGATGGAGCCCACGCCACCGGCCCCGCCGATGATCAGGATGGCGCGTGCAGCACCCGGCACCGGCTCGGTGACACGCAGACGATCGAACAGCATCTCGAAGCCGGTCAGCGTGGTCAGCGGCAGCGCAGCCGCCTCATGGGCCGCCACGGATTTGGGCGCATGGCCGACGATGCGCTCATCCACCAGGTGGAATTCGCTGTTGGTGCCGGCGCGGGTGAGATCACCGGCATACCAGACCTTGTCGCCCGGGGCGAAGGCCGTGACCTGGTCACCGATGGCGACGACTTCGCCCACGGCGTCCCATCCGATGACGGCAGCTTCGCCGGCGGCCGGCTCGCGGCTCTCACGAATCTTGTAATCCACCGGATTCACCGAGACCGCGGCAACCTTGACCAGCAGGTCGTGACCGGTGGCAACCGGTGTCTCGAGTTCGATATCGACCAGGGCGTCGTCACGATCAACGGAACCGGCAGCGTAGTAACCAATGGCTTTCATCAGAGTCTCTCCTAAAGATCATGTCAGTCACGGCAGCACTGAATGGCCTTGCCGTGATGCGATGACAGCATGTTAACTCTCTGGCCTTGGCGTAAAAACAGCCCTCACCCGCAAAGTTAATCCGGATAAAGCGGATAATGTATGGCGAGTTTGCGTGTTGCGTGCAAGGAGACGCCGACGGGTGATCGGCTTGCGATGCGAGATGCGCCGGCCAGACACAAAAACGACAACGCAGGACGGTCGTGAGACACGTCCTGCGCAGATCACAGGCTAGCGAGGCAGCCATGGCGCCAAGGCAATGAGTTGCCCAAGGACCAAGCCCGAGGCCCAAGGGAGCAAGGGTCAGTTGGCGGGTGTCAGCTTGAGCAGGTAGTAATGCTTGTCACTGCCGTCCACACCCTGATTGAGTGCCGGGTGGGCGTTCAGCTGGTTGGTGGTGAGGTAGAGACTGCCATCCGGCGCGAAGGCGAAACCATCCGGCCAGCGCAGACGCTCGTCATCCTGGGCGATCACCGACATGCCCTCCGGCGATGAGAAGGTCAGTGCGTTGTGCTCCGCGTCACCGGCGATGATGCCGCCGCGGAGGCCATCGAAGATGAAGCCATCATTGGGGCGCTTGAGGGCGTAAGGCGTGATGGCGCGAGCCAGTTCCGCCGCCGTGGCAGTGTCATCGGCCAGCTCAGCCGCCGGCAGGCGATAGATCTCACTGCCGTTCACGCCACCGAAATAGACGACGTCATCCGCCGGATCGAAGGCGATGGCGTTCAAGCCCAGGTACCAGGGCTTCGGCTCACCATTCTTGTCGCCCTTGGCCGCCATCAGATGGCCATTGATGACCATGTCGTGTTCCACCGGCATCAGCCTTTCATCGCTCTGCAGCACGCGACGCGTCTTGCCGCTGGCGATATCCACCACCACGAAGGCCGGTTTCATGCTGGAGGCCGGCGCGGTAAAGGTCATGTCAGCGATATAGATCTTGCCGCGCTGCTCATCGATGACGAAATCCTGCAGGAAGGAGATCGGCAGCACGCTGTCACCGGCAAGCGAAATCACCTTCTTGAGCGAATCACTGCGGGTATCCCAGCCCACCAGCTTGGGCGCACTGTCCTGGCTGCCCATGTCGAGCATCCACACCACGCCCTGACTGTCGGAGTGCACGCCGATGATCGAGGCGATGCCGACCTCGCCCTTTTCCGGGCCATCGGCCCAGTCCAGGTTCGGGAACGGCACACGCTTGCCGTCCTGGGTGATCTCGACCACGCGCAGTGCCGGTGCATCGAGAGGCTGCTGGGACATGATCAAGCGGCCATCCGGCGTGAAGGTGATGTTGCCGGGGCGGGTGTCCGAATATTCGGCGACGGTGGTCAGCGTGCCGTCGCGCAGGGAGGCGGCTTGCGCATTCTGGGGGTTCACGGCCGTGCTGTCAGCGGCCGCCTGAGTGGCGCCGGCGACAGTGGCAACGCCCAGCGAGGCGATGAGAATGGCAGTCTTGAGTCGAGAAAACGGCATGGGGGCTCCTTGCCCGCCGGTTGGCGCTGTGCGCTGCACCGGCAGGGTCGATGATGATGAGATGAAGAGACTGGGCGGTGACGTGGCCATCGCCCGGGATCTGTCGAGATTCAGGCGAGATAAATCAGGTGCGATAAATCAGGTGCGATAAATCAGGTGCGATAAATCAGGCGCGGCGACGCAGGTCGTCTTCCAGTTCGCTCAAGCGAGGATTGCCGATGTAGAGCTGAGAGAGGTCCTTGAGGGCCGCGGCGCCGATACGCATGCGAGCCTCCTTGCGCACCACCAGCGTGGCGTCATCCCGGGTACCCAGCAGCCCCTTGGGCTCCTTGAGGGCGCGAATCCGGTAGCGGTGATGCAGAAACTGCGGATGCCACAGCGGCACCACGACCCAACGTCCCTGCGCCACCGCCGCTTCGTAACGATCGAAACAGTCCGCTTCGCTGCCGGTGCGGAAGACATACCCGGCGGCGTCCAGACCATATTGCTTGATCATCTCGGCCGAGAAGCGACTGATGCCGGCCCCCGGATTGATGCCCTGGATGATCAGCTCCAGCTTGCTGAGCGCCGGTTCCCGCAGCAGGTCCGTGACGCTTGCCACCGCGCTTTGTGGCACGTAATCCGGCACTCCCCAGATGCAATACGGCTCATAGATGACGGCGAGCTTGTCGACATCCTCCAGCATGGGGGCCAGGTAGGTCTCATGACTCGACGGCAACCAGGCGGAGGCCAGAATGTCGACCTCCCCTCGCCCCAGCATCGCGAAGGCCTCTTCGTGGGGAGCAGAGGCGAAGGTCACCTCATGGCCGTGGCTCTCCAGCACACGCGCCACTTCCCGAGCACTGGCCTCATGGAAGGACAACGCGATATGGCCGATACGGATGGGGTCTGTCATGACTGCCTCGAGTGGGTTGTTGAAAGAGAAAGAAAGCGAGCAGGCCTGCATGGCCGCGGTGGTAAGCCAGGGCCTTTATCCAGGGCCAGAGCCCATATCCAGGGCCCAGGCCCGCCTCTCAGTCGAAGGCCGTCATTTCATGCAGGGTGAATTCGCTGACCGCGCCTTCAGTCGCTGCCACATACTCTTCCAGGTGCGGGGCCTGCATGTGCTGCAGCCAGAGTTCCCGCGAGGCCCAATTCTCATGAAAGGTGAAGTGCGCCGGATTGTCGTTGTTCTGGTGCAGGGTGTAGCCAAGGCAGCCTTCCTCGGCACGGGTGATCGGCACCAGTGCCAGAAGCGCTGCCTTGACCTACTCGATCTGGTCCGGCTTGGCATGGATATTGGCGATGATGGTCAGCTGGGTCATGAAAGGCACTCCGTGGCGTGATCGGGAAGCTTGAGTTGCGCAAGCGATGTGGTCATCCTAGCCACAAGCCTCATCCGTATAAACATCCAACTTACGCAAAGATAATTCGGAAAAACCGTACAATGCTGCTGGATAATATCGCCCTGTTCCTGACCATCATCGAGAAAGGCAGCCTGACCGCCGCAGGACGCGAGACGGGTCTATCGCCCACCACCGTGTCCGAGCGCCTCGCCGCGCTGGAAGCCCATTACGGGGTGGTGCTGCTCAATCGCACCACGCGCGCCATCAGCCTGACCGAAGAAGGTCGGACACTGATGGAAGAAGCTCGCGTCCTGCTCGACAGCGTCTCGGAACTGGAGACCCGCATCCGCCTGGGCGCCCAGACCCTCACCGGCCGCATTCGCGTCAGTGCGCCCAGCGACCTGGGCCGCAATGCCCTGTCACGCGCCATCACCGAATTCCAGCATCTGCACCCCACCATCGAGATAGAACTGCTGCTGTCGGACAGCTACGTGGATATCGTCGGCCAGGGGATCGATCTTGCCCTGCGCTTCGGCACCATCATGGACAGTACGCTGCGCGTGCGGCATCTGGGCCAGAAACGCCGACTGATATGCGCCTCCCCCGCCTATCTGGCACAGCATCCAGCGCCGCTGACGCCGGTGGACCTCAAGCACCACAACTGCCTGGTGATGCGCTTCGGCAAGAGCCTCGACAACGAATGGCGCTTCGGCAGTCACAAGGTGCCGCAGATCGTCACCGTCAGTGGCAACCGGATCGCCAATGACGGCGAACTGGTGCGTCAGTGGTGCCTGGAAGGGTTGGGCATCGCGCTGAAATCGGAAGTCGACGTAAAGGAGGATCTCCACGCGGGTCGCCTGATCGAACTGCTGCCGGAACATGCCGCGCCGCCCTCGCCGCTGCAGCTGCTGTTTCCGCCGGCGCGCGCCCAGCCGCGTCGCGTGCAGGCGTTTGCCCAGCATCTGGTCGAGACCTTCAGCGAACCGGCCTGATCGGGACCCAGGCGCACAGCTGTCTCGTCATTTGCTGGCTGGTCGTCTGTCGATCTGGCGAGACATTTGCCGCAACCAGAACGCCAACACCTCTGTGCGCATTGCGCGCGACAGAGGTGTTGGCGTCTTGCTTTGCGCGTGTTGCGGACATGCCTCAGGGTCTGGGTCTGGGTCTGGGCCTGGATCTGGATCCGGGGATGGGCCAGGTTACAACACGGCCTGGCGCACCTTGGCCGAGACCCACTCGGAGGCGATCACGGTAAACAGGATCACCACGAAGATCATGCTGACCTGGTTCCACGCCAGCACATTGAGCGAGGACTGCAGATTGAGCCCCAGTCCACCGGCCCCGACCAGTCCCAGAATCGTCGACTCGCGGATATTGATGTCCCAGCGGAACACGCTGATGCCCCAGAAGGCCGGCAGAATCTGCGGCACCACGGCGTAGTTCATCACCTGCAGCCCCGAGGCACCGGTGGCACGCACGGCATCGACCTGACGCTCATCGATCTCCTCGATGGCTTCGTAGAGCAGCTTGGCGACGAAGCCGATAGAGCGCAGCCCGATGGCGATCACCCCCGCCAGCAGCCCCGGGCCGATGATGGCGACCAGCAGCAGCGCCCAGATCAGCGAGTTGATCGAACGCGAGGCCACGATGATCAAAAGCGCCAGCGGACGGATGAAGCGCACGCTCGGCGTGGTGTTGCTGGCGGCGAGGAAGGCGACCGGCACGGCCATGATCACGCCGAGCACGGTACCCAGCGTCGCCATGTTGAGGGTGTCCCACAGCGGCTGCCACAAGCGCCCCAGGTAGCTCCACTCAGGCGGGAACATGCGTCCGCCGATATCGGCCGCCTGGGCGGGCGCATCCTCCACGAAGGCCCAGATGGTGTCTTCATTCATCACCTGCCAGCAGTAGACGCTGAACGCCACCAGCCAGAACAGGCCAACCCACTTCACCAGGCGCTGACGCGACGAAGAACGCTGCCAGACAGGGGCGTGAGACGAGGAACTGTCTGTCATGACTGTCATTGCACCCACCGACGGATATAGGAAGAGGAATATTCCACCACCAGCACGATGGCGATGATCATGATCAGGATGGCGCCGGCGGAATCGTATTCGTAGCGATCGATCGCCGTATTGAGTGTCGCGCCGATCCCGCCCGCGCCGACGATGCCGATCACCGAGGACTCACGGAAATTGATATCGAGGCGGTAGAGCGACAAGCCGATCAGGCGCGGCATGACCTGAGGCTGCACGGCATAGTTGACCACCTGCCACCATCCGGCGCCGGTGGCACGAATCGCCTCGATCTGGACGGCCTCACAGGCTTCGATCTCCTCGGCCAGCAGCTTGGCGACGAAGCCGATGCTGGCGAACGTCAGCGTCAGAAAGCCCGCGAAGGGCCCGAAGCCGAACATGGCCACCAGCAGGATGGCGATGATGATTTCCTGGAAGGAGCGCGACAGCGTGATGATGGAGCGGCACAGGAAATAGATCGGCGCCGGGGCCAGATTGCGTGCTGCGCCGATCCCGATGGGAATCGAGATCAGAATGCCCGCCAGCGTCGAGGTCCAGGTCATGGTCAGGCTCTCTATCAGCCCTTGCTGGATATCACGCCAGCGCGACGTGAAATCCGGGACCAGAAAGCCCTGCAGGAAGCGCCAGCCGCGGATCATGCCTTCCTGGACCCGTGCCCAGTCGACCTCGATGGTCGAGGTTGCCACCACCAGATAGGCGATGGCACACAGCATGAACAGCCAGGCATGCCAGCGACGCTTGAACATCACCGGCGGACGCTGCCAGCGGGTCGGCATGGTGGAGGAAGAGGGAGCTGGCGTTGTCATGTCGCCGCCACCATCTGCTCGCGCGGTGCCTGCGGGCGCACCGCCGGTTCGTCTGCCGCCTCCTCGGCGCCCTCTTCCGGATTGAGCTGCGTCCAGTCCTCGGCACCATAGATGGTGGTCAGCACCTCGTCGGTCAGTGCGTCCGGCGGGCCATCGAAGACCACTTCCCCGGCACGCAGCCCGATCAGGCGGTCCGCGAAGTTGCGGGCCAGCATCACATCGTGGATGTTGATGATCGCCGGCAGGCCACGCTCGCGGCACATGCCCTGGATCAGACGCATGATCTGGCGCGAGGTCTTGGGGTCCAGTGAGGCGGTCGGCTCATCGACCAGCAACAGCTCCGGATTCTGCTCCAGTGCCCGCGCGATGCCGACTCGCTGACGCTGCCCGCCCGACAGCTCATCGGCGCGCTTGTCGTGACGCCCCGCAAGCCCCACCCGCTCCAGCAATGCAAACGCCTGCTGCACGTCTGCCGCCGGATAACGACGCAACAGCGAGCGCCAGTACGAGACATAGCCCAGTCGGCCTGACAGCACGTTCTCCATCACCGTCAGACGCTCGACCAGTGCATATTCCTGGAAGATCATCCCGATACGCCGACGGACGCGGCGCAGGTCGCTCCCCTTGAGGCCCGTCAGGGACTCGCCGGCCAGACTGATCTCGCCGGAGGTCGGCTCGACCAGCCGGTTGATGCAGCGGATCAAGGTCGACTTGCCCGCCCCTGACGGGCCGATCAACCCGACCACCTGCCCTGCCGGTACCTCAAGACTGACGGCATTGAGCGCCAGATCACCCGTCTTGTAGGTCTTGGTGACTTTCTCTAGTTTCAGCACGTTTGACTCCCGACCCTGCCGATCAACGGCAGTGGTATTGAACGTTGTTCGCCGCGTCGATCTTGCGGATGACTTCCCACTCCTTCTTGAAGGAAATCGGAATGAACCGGGTTTCCCCCACCGGCGTGAATTCTTCTGCCAGTGACGAGCCTTCCCACGGGAAGGTTCTGAAGGCGTCCTTGATCTTCTCCTGCAGCTCCGGCGTCAGGTTGTGCGCCATGCCGTAGCTGGTGGTCGGGAAGGTCTGGGAGGTATACAGCGTCTTGAGTTGCTCGGGCTTGATCACACCGCGCTGCTCCATGCGACGGGCGACCTTGTTGGCGATCGCGGCGGCCGGGTAATCCTTGTTCGCGACACCGAGTACCGAGTTGTCATGCTTGCCGGAAAACACGGGGGTGAAATCGGTACCGGCGACCATGCCGTAGTCGGACTTCAGAATCGCCGACGGTGCCTTGTAGCCGGAATTGGAGGTCTCGGAGGTGAAGGCCATCTCGCGGCCCTTGATGTCCTCGACCTTGTCGATCCCGGAGCCCGGATAGGTGATGATTTCCATCTCGTAACCGAAGGAGCCATCGTCCGCGGCCATCATGGTGAAGGGACGAAAACCGGCACAGGCCACCGCCAGCGGGGTGGAACCGGTATTGAAGCCGGCAATCTGCAGACGGCCGGCACGCATGGCCTCGATCTGGGCGGCGTTGGACTGCACCGGGAAGAATTGCACCTTCTTGCCGGTCTTCTCGGCCAGATACTCCAGAAAATCAGACCAGGCATCGGCGTAGACTGCCGGGTCTTCCACTGGGGTGTAGGCAAATACCAGGGTGGCGGGGTCCTTCAGTTCGGCGGGGTCCGTGGGGATATCCGCCACCATGTCGCCATCGGCATCGCTGTAGCGTTCGCCCAGACTGAACTGCGCTTGCGCCAGCGTCGGCACCAACAGCAATGAACCCAACCACCATCCAAGACGCTTCATTCCCTTCTCCCGTGTGTTCTCTGGTCTGCCCCCCGCCTCGCGCGCGGGACAGATATCATCAGCTGGCGACGCCACCCGACAACATTCACTGATCCATATAAGCCAATATTCCAGACTGGCGGCACTGGCGTTCAGGGTGCTGGCCCTTCACGACCTCCCGGCCAGCCACATATGGCATCAATTCGGGAGGTCGCGTTACGCCCGTCATGTCACTGCCTGATCCCTCTTGCGGGGTTCAGCGGCAGTTGTATTGAACGTTGTTGGCGTCATCGATCTTGCGGATGACTTCCCACTCCTTCTGGAAGGAGATCGGCACGAATTTCGCTTCACCGGACTCGGAGAACTCCGCTGCCAGTGAGGAGCCTTCCCAGGGGAAGCTCATGAAGGCGTCCTTGATCCTGGCCTGCAGCTCCGGCGTCAGGTTATAGGCGACGCCGTAGCTGGTGGTCGGGAAGGTCTGCGAGGTATAGAGCGTCTTGATCTGGTCCGCCTCGATCACGCCGCGATCTTCCAT
This sequence comes from Cobetia sp. Ld8, assembly GCF_045066615.1. Lineage (NCBI taxonomy): Bacteria > Pseudomonadati > Pseudomonadota > Gammaproteobacteria > Oceanospirillales > Halomonadaceae > Cobetia > Cobetia sp. Ld8. The sequence goes on from NZ_JBISHF010000007.1 coordinate 1,135,886, forward strand.
GCGCCCCATCACCGAATTGGCAACGGCAGCAGCGACGTAATCGTGGTTGGCGACGCCGAGGATGGAATTGTCATGCTTGCCGGAGAACACCGGCGTGAAATCAGTGCCGGCGACCATGTCGTAATCGGCCTTGAGGATGGCAGACGGTGCCTTGAAGCCGGAGTTGGAGGTCTCGGAGGTGAAGGCCATTTCCTTGCCCTTGATGTCCTCGACCTTGTCGATGCCGGAACCCGGGTAGGTGATGATTTCCATCTCGTAGCCGTAGCTGCCATCCGCCGCCGCCATCATGGTGAACGGGCGATAGCCGGCACAGGCCACGGCCAGCGGGTTGGAACCGGTATTGAAGCCGGCAATATGCAGACGCCCCGCACGCATGGCTTCGATCTGGGCGGCGTTGGACTGCACCGGGAAGAACTGCACCTTCTTGCCGGTCTTCTCGGCCAGGTAATCCAGAAAGTCAGACCAGGCATCGGCATAGACCGCCGGGTCTTCCACCGGCGTATAGGCAAATACCAGCGTGCTCGGGTCCTTGAGCTGTGAGGCATCCGTCGGAATATCCGCCACCAGATCCCCATCGGCGTCGTTGTAACGGCTATCCAGACTGAACGCCGCCTGCGCCATCGAAGGAACCAGCATCATCGCGCCTACCACCAAGCCAAGCGTCTTCATATTCCCTGCCCCTTGAGTTTTTTTCGTTCGAACCGAGATCCAGCTGCGGATGTAAAGTAGGCGCTTCGTATGAAGATTGGATGACGCTTGCATTGCGAACGTGATGCGCTCGCATGACAGTCCAAAGACAACGCCCTGGAGCGAGCGTGACAAGGCGACTTTCACGATTATCTGAAAATATGAATTTCCATATGTATTTTCCGATAACGGCTCGCGCCGAGGCCGACAGGCCCCGTGATGCCCCGCTATCGTGGCCTTCTCCCCCGCTGATTGACGTTCATTTGAAGATGGCGAGCTGAGCACTTCGCTACGCGATGAAGCTGTCTTGCCTGACAGACACCCAGCACGTCTTGAAGGTCGCGCTTTCGAGAACGCTGATATCCACTCGCTCTTTACACCCTGCCATCGTGAGCCAGAGGGCATGGCGCTGATCCGAGAGCTTGAAGCAAAGGGCTTGGAGACGAGGGCCTGACGCAAAGGGCTTGGCCACAGCGTCTGGAGACAGGATCTGAACAAAAGAGGCCGAAACGCAAAAGCCCCCAGCAACCAAAGGCTGCGGGGGGCTTTCATCATCCGGGACATTCAGCTGCCATCAGGCAGCGATGTCATGCCTCAGTGGCGCTCGTTCTTGAGCACGTCGGCGTAGTTCTTCTTCTGGTAACGAGACTGAGTATCGCTCGCCTTGTTGCTGGCACTGGACTTGGCTGACTTGGCCGCCTGGCTGGCGTGTGATGTCCTGGCCGACGCCTTGCTGCTTGCCGTGGCCTTGTGGGACTGGGCGGCAGACTTGGCAGATGACTTGGCGCTGTTCTTGGACTGGCTGTACTGGGACTTGGCGCTGTTCTTGGACTGGGAGTACTGAGTCTTGGCGCTGTCCTTGTGAGCCTCAAGCGTCGGATTGCCGGCCAGTGCCACGGAGGAACCGGCCATGCTGGCCACCATCAGTGCTGCGATCGTCAACTTGCGCATCGTGTCTACCTCGTCATCTTGCATGAATAGCGAGTCCTGGAGGGCGTCCCTCGAGGTTTGTCATGAGCAGACACTAACGTGTTGATATTCAAGCTCGCAATTGTCGATCCCTGACATGACGATTTCTTTCACCTTATCCAAAAGTTGTAGCCATCCCGAGACGAGCGTGTCTCATCTGACACCTGTCCCACCCTCGTCCGCCGCATGGCCTTGCCCTGCGCCGCACTCTCCCAAAGCGGAAAAATTCATCAGTGAATGATTGTCTTAATTTCATGAGCGCTAACGCCGGCCGGCGCGTCGATCAGGCTTGACCCAGCGCCAGAAAAACATTGTTATTTACTTGAGAAGAAAATTAAGTCACTGACAGGAAATAACCGAGCCGCAGCCACGTCAGTGAATGACATTCTTCACATCACAACAACAATGCCTCTCTGCCGACATCGGAGCCCAGAATGCCTCACGCGACCTGCACCTCAGACGATCACTTCATTCTCACCATCAGCTGCCCGGCGACGTCCGGCATCGTGGCGGCCATCACCACCTTCCTGACCACCCATGAGTGCTACATCAGTGAGCTGGCGCAATACGATGATGAGGACAAGGGGCAGTTCTTCTTCCGCGCCCGCTTCCGCTTCAATGAAGGCGTCGAAGGCGATATCGCCCAGATGCGTCAGGCCTTCGAGGACGTGGCGGCTCCCTTCGAGATGCAATGGCAGATCCACGGTGGCCAGGACAAGATGCCGGTGCTGATCATGGTCTCCAAGTTCGACCACTGCCTGGACGACCTGCTCTATCACTACCGCAAGGGTGAGCTGGACATGCGGATCACCGCGGTGGTCTCCAATCACCTCGACCTGCGCCCGATGGTCGAGCGCGAAGGCATCCGCTTCGTCTACCTGCCGATCACCAAGGACACCAAGGCGCGCCAGGAAGCGGCCCTGATGGACATCGTCGACGAGACCGGCACTCAGCTGGTGGTGCTGGCGCGCTACATGCAGATTCTCTCCGATGAGCTGTGCCAGAAGCTGGCCGGGCGCGCCATCAACATCCACCACTCCTTCCTGCCTGGCTTCAAGGGTGCCAAGCCCTATCACCAGGCCCATGCCCGCGGGGTCAAGCTGATCGGGGCCACCGCTCACTATGTCACCGCGGATCTCGACGAAGGGCCGATCATCGATCAGGCCGTACAGCGGGTCGAACACAACTTCGCCCCGGAAGATCTGGTCGCAGCGGGCCGCAATACCGAGACCCAGGCACTGACCAATGCCGTGCGCTATCACATCGAACACCGCGTCTTCCTCGCCAATGATCGCACCGTGATCTTCAAGTAAGACTTCAAACAAGTCCTCAAGCAAGGCGTCGCACAAGCCTGCAAGACAGACCACGTGTGAATCATCGGCCGTCACCCAAGGGAGGAAGCGCAGTCATGAATACCCAAGCGACACCCACCGCGAGCGCGGACGAGACACTCGCACAGCCCACCGCCGCCGTGATCGATGGCAAGGCCGCCTCGGCGCGACTGCTCAAGGAAGTCACGGCAGAGGTCGCAAGCCTCGCGCAACAGGGCGTGATACCGGGGCTTGCCGTCGTGCTGGTCGGCGAAGACCCGGCAAGCCAGGTGTATGTGCGCAACAAGCTCAAGCGCACCGTCGAGTGTGGCATGCAGTCCTTCGAGCACGTGCTGCCCAGCGAGACCCGCGAAGCCGAGTTGCTGGCGCTGGTCGCCAGACTCAATGCAGACCCCGAGGTGCATGGCATCCTCGTCCAGCTGCCGCTGCCGGCGCATATCCAGGAAGACGCGGTGCTGGAGGCCATCGACCCCGCCAAGGACGTCGACGGCTTCCATCGCATGAACGTCGGGGCGCTGGTGCAGGGCGCCGATGCCCTGGCGCCCTGCACGCCCACCGGCTGCATGCGCCTGTTGCGCGATACCTTTGCCGAACGCGGCGGTGACCTTTCCGGGCTGCATGCGGTGATCATCGGCCGCTCCAACATCGTCGGCAAGCCGATGGCCAGTCTGCTGCTGGCCGCCAACTGCAGCGTCACCCAGCTGCACTCGCGCAGCCAGAATCCCGCCGAACTCTGTCGCCAGGCCGATATCGTGGTCGCCGCGGTCGGGCGCCCGAACATGATCAGCGCCGACTGGATCAAGCCCGGCGCCGTGGTCATCGATGTGGGCATCAATCGCATCGCGCAGTCCGCCGAGCAAAGCCCCACCGGCAAGGCACGCACCCGCCTGGTCGGGGACGTGGACTTCGCTGCGGTCAGCAAGATCGCCGGCGCCATCACGCCTGTCCCGGGGGGCGTCGGCCCGATGACCATCGCCTGCCTGCTCGCCAACACTCTGACTGCCGCGCGTCGCCAGTCGGCCTGAACCACTAGAGGTACGTTTGCGCGTACCGGGAGTCACCGATGCCCTTTTCCCTGCTCAAGTACGGCCTGTCCTCCGAGTATCCGGCCGAAGTCGACCTCCCCCCGCCCACGGAGCTGAAGTCCCGCTACGACGTGGTCATCATCGGCGGCGGCGGGCACGGCCTGGCCACCGCCTACTATCTGGCCAAGTATCACGGCATCACCAATATCGCCGTGCTGGAAAAGGCCTACCTGGGCAGTGGCAACACCGCGCGCAACACCGCGGTGATTCGCTCCAACTACCTGACGCCGGAAGGCGTGCGCTTCTACAGCGAATCGGTGCGCATGTTCCAGGGACTGTCCAACGAGTTCGACTACAACATCATGTATTCGGAACGCGGCCAGCTGACCCTCGCGCACACCGATTCCACCGTGCGCGCCTTCCGCCAGCGTGCCGAGGTCAACACCCACTTCGGCGGGCGCACCGAGATGCTGGATCGCCAGCAGATCCGAGAGCTGGTACCGACCCTGAATCTGGACCCCGGCCACCTGCCGGTCATGGCGGGCCTGTGGCACATCGATGGCGCCACCGCGCGGCATGATGCGGTCGCCTGGGGTTACGCCAAGGAAGCCGCCAAGCGTGGCGTCGAGATCCACCAGCTCACCGTGGTGCAGGACCTGGTGGTCGAAGGCGGCAAGATCCGCGCCGTGAAGACCAATCGCGGCACCGTGCAGTGCGGCTGCGTGGTGCAGGCGGTGGCCGGGCATAGCTCGGTACTCGCCAGCAAGGCCGGCTTCACCATGCCCATCATCAGCTACCCGCTGCAGGCGATGGTCACCCAGCCGTTCAAGCCGTTCCTCGATCCGCTCGTCAGCTCCTCGGCCCTGCACTGCTACGTGCAGCAGACCAGCCGTGGCGAGGTGGTGTTCGGCGGTGGCTCCGACCCCTATCCGCTCTACAACACCCGCTCGACGCTGGACCTCAAGGAAAGCCTGATCGCCGCGGCGCTGGAGATGTTCCCCTTCCTGTCCCAGGCCCGCCTGATGCGCCAATGGGCGGGCACGACCGACATGACGCCGGACTACAGCCCGATCATGGGCGAGAGTCCCGTCGAGAATTACTACCTGGATGCCGGCTGGGGCACCTGGGGCTTCAAGGCGACGCCGATCTGCGGCAAGACCATGGCCGAGCTGGTCGCCTCCGGCGGCAAGACCCCGGATTTGATTGCCCCCTTTGCGCTGGAACGCTTCGCGCGCTTCCGTCAGGTCAACGAGATGGGCGCGACTGCCGCCAGCCACTGATGGCTCGCGATGGATCGCAACGGCTCGCAGCGGCTCGAACTACAAGGCTCGATGACTGCCCCGGTATGCGCACCCCACGGTGGATGTACAAGAACAACGGTCAAGGATTTCCGCGATGAAGATCATGCCCTGCCCACTCAATGGGCCCCGAAATATCAGCGAATTCGTGTATGGCGGCGAGCTTGCCGACATGCCAGACCCCGATACCTGCAGTGATCGCGAGTGGGCCGACTACGTCTTCTTCAGCGACAACACCGCCGGTGTCGTCACCGAATGGTGGATGCACGCGGCCTCCAGCTACTGGTTCCTCGCCGAGCGTCACACCGTGACCGACGAGATCCTGCGCACCTTCGACCCCTCCGAGCGCTTCACCCAGCGCGTGGAGTTCCCACTGCACACCAAGGATAGCTCGGGAGAACGCGCATGAACGCCAGAGTCCCCATGACCCGAGGCGCACGTCTGCCGGCCCCGATGGGCCGACTGATCGACCGTGACACGCCCGTGACCTTCAGCTTCGACGGCAAGAGCTATCAGGGCTTTGCCGGCGACACCATCGCCAGTGCCCTGGCCGCCAATGGCCGCTGGCTGCTGTCGCGCTCCTTCAAGTATCACCGCCCGCGTGGCGCCCTGACCTTCGCCGGCCAGGATGCCAACACCCTGGTGCAATTGCCGGATGAGCCCAACGTGCTGGGCGATGAGCGCCAGATCAGCCCGGGGCTTGAAGTCACCGCCCAGAACGTCTCTGGCAGCCTGGACAACGACCGCGACATGCGCCTGGGCAAGTTCTCGAAATTCATGCCGGTGGGCTTCTATTACCGCGCCTTCTACAAGCCCAAGGGCGTCTGGAAGTACTGGGAGCCGCTGATTCGTCGCAAGGCCGGGCTCGGCACGCTGAATCTGGACGTGCGCGGCGACTATCACGACAAGGCCTATCTGTTCCACGACGTGGTGGTGGTAGGCGCCGGCCCGGCCGGCATGACGGCCGCACTTGAGGCGGCCGAGGGCGGCGCGAGCGTGCTGCTGGTCGAACAGGGCCGTCTGCTCGGCGGTGCCTTGACCTACGCACGCTTCGATGCCGAAGGACATGAGGCCAGCCAGACGCTTGAGCGTCTCGGCGCGGCCGTCACGGCGCATCCGCGCATCGACGTGATGACCGAGGCGACCTGCAATGCCTGGTTCACGGACAACTACCTGCCGGTGATCCGCGGCAAGCGCCTCTACAAGGTGCGGGCCAAGGAGTGCATTCTCGCCAGCGGTGCCTTCGACCAGCCGGTGGTATTTCGCAACAACGACCTGCCGGGCATCATGCTCGCCAGTGCCGCCCAGCGCCTGATGCAGCACTATGGCGTGTTGCCGGGCAAGCAAGGGGTGGTGATCACCGGCAGCGATGATGGCTATCTGGCGGCGCTGGACCTGATGGAACACGGCGTCAACATCGTCGCCCTGCTCGACATGCGCGCCCAGCCCGATGATGAAAGTCTGGCCGATGCCGTCCGTCACTGTGGCATCGCCCTGAAGCTCGAGCACGCCATCTATGAAGCGCAGGCGGAGAAGTCGCTGCATCACGTCACGGGCGTCGAGGTACGCAGGATCGTCGCGCGCGGCGAACTGGCCGCCGAGGGGGATGTGATCCCCTGTGATCTGGTCTGCATGACGGCGGGCTACATGCCGGTCTATCAGCTGGCCTGCCAGGCGGGCGCCAAGCTGTCCTATCTGGATGACGATGCACGCTTCAGCCTCAGCGGCCTGCCGGCGCACCTGCACATGGCGGGCTCCGCCAATGGCCTCTATCACCTCAAGGACGTGATGGCCGACGGCCAGCGTGCCGCCAGGTCTGCACTGGCCGGGCTGGCCGCCGCAGGCAAGGACGTGGATGTCACGCTTGAGGCGAATGAGCCGGCAGCCATCACGCCGTCACGCCCCTCCCGTCAGCATGGCTGGCCGCTGTTCGCGCACCCCAAGGGCAAGGAATTCGTCGATCTGGATGAAGACCTGCAGATTCGCGACATCCTCAATGCCACCCGCCACGGCTATCGCGACATCCAGCTGGTCAAGCGCTTCTCGACGCTGGGCATGGGCCCCTCCCAGGGCCGTCATTCGGCATTGCCGGCCGCGCGTCTGGTCGCCGAAGCCACCCAGCGCACCGTCAGCGAGACCGGCGTGACCACCGCGCGCCCGCCCTTCGTGGCCGAACCGCTGCCGTTGCTGGCCGGTCGCAGTTTCGACCCCTACCGCCAGACACCGATGCATCAGCGCCATCTGGATCTGGGCGCCACCATGATGCCGGCCGGCCACTGGGCGCGCCCGGCCTTCTATGGCCGCCCGGAAGAGCGCAATGACGCCATGCAGAACGAGGCACTGGCCGTGCGCAATGGCGTGGGCCTGATCGATGTCTCGACCCTGGGGGGCATCGAGCTGCGCGGGCCGGACGCCGCCGAACTGCTCAACCGCCTCTACACCTTCGCCTTCCTCAAGCAGCCGGTGGGGCGTACGCGCTACGCCACCATGGCCAACGAGCAAGGCGTGATCATCGATGACGGCGTGTCGTGTCGCCTCGGTGAGGAACACTTCTATGTCACCGCCACCACCAGCGGCGTGGACCGGGTCTATCAGCAGATGCTGAAGTGGAATGCCCAGTGGCGGCTGGATGTCGATATCACCAACGTCACCACGGCCTGGTGCGCCGTCAATCTGGCCGGCCCCCGAGCCCGCGAGGTGCTGAGCAAGGTGTGTCGCGATATCGACCTGAGCCCCCAGGCCTTCCCCTATCTGGAACTACGCACCGGCCACATCGAGACCGAGCTGCTGGGCACCACCGGCAGCATACCGGCACGCCTGCTGCGGGTCGGCTTCGTCGGTGAGCTGGGCTACGAGATCCATGTGCCGAGCCGTTTCGGCGAAGCACTGTGGGACCTGCTGATGCTGGCAGGCGAGCAGGCCGATATCCGCCCCTTCGGTGTCGAGGCCCAGCGTCTGCTGCGTCTGGAGAAAGGCCATATCATCATCGGTCAGGACACCGATGGCATGAGCCATCCCGGTGAGATTGGTCTTGAGTGGGCGGTCAGCCACAAGAAGCCCTTCTGCGTCGGGCGACGGGCGATCGAGATCCTTGCCGCCCAGCCTCAGACCCGCAAGCTGGTCGGCTTCATGCTGCCCAAGGACAGCCCGCAACCGCTGGAAGGTCAGCTGGTGCTCAGCGGAGGTGAGCAGAGCGCAGACGCCGCCAAGCCCGGCGGCGACATCACCGGCAACGTGACCTCGTGCGAGTACAGCGCGACGCTGGGTGCCATCATCGGCCTGGCCTACGCCGGACTCGACAGCAGTACGCCCGACAGCAAGATCACCATCCGCACGCAGGGCGACGTACTGGTCCAGGCCGACGTCGTCGCATTGCCCTTCTTCGATCCCGAGTCTGCCCGCCAGGAGCTGTGAGATGACGACAACCATGACGAACACGCTGGGCGGCGCCACGGCGTTGGCACGCTGTCCACTGCCCGAGAGCCTGGTCAGCCCGATGACGACCGCGACGGCAGATGTCTCGACGGCGGCCCTCAGTCACTGTGCGCTCGCCGACATGACCGCATTGGGTCGCGCAGGAGTGCGCGGCCGCGACGCCGCCGACTGGCTGGCCACGCTGGGTTTCACGGTGCCGGGCACGCCCAATGCGGCAACGCTTCAGTCAGATGGCAGCTGGCTGGTCAGGCTGTCAGTGGGTGAGTTTCTGCACCTGGCGCCGGCCATCAGCCCACAGGCGGGCGTGGCCGAGCTGCCGCTCATCGCACAGGCGGATGAAGCGCTGGTCCAGGGCATGCGCGTGCATTCCCTGCCACGGCGTGATTCCCACGCCTGGTTCAGCCTGAGCGGCAGCACCCTGCCCGCCCTGATGGCCAAGCTGTGTGGGGTGGATCTGCGCAGCGAAGCCTTCCCGCCGGGAAGCGTCGCCCAGACCTCGGTGGCACGCACCAATGCCATCATCGTCAATGCGGGGAGCCTTGCGTGTCCCTGCTTCCACCTGCTGTTCGACATCGCCTCCAGCCACTATCTATGGGGCGTCATGCTCGATGCCATGCGCGAATACTCCGGCGAGAAAGTGACAGCCGCTGCCCTGCTGGCCCATCATCACGACTAGCGATTGCGGCGCGACATCGGCATCCGCCCGCGGATGCCTCTCGCTTTATCACCCGCTCCCCGTCGCTGCCTGCCCCACAGGCCGCGCCGGGGACGCTGCGTTTCGCCAACCGCCTGTCGTACGTTGCCAAAGGAACCAGGTATGTCCGATTCCCAAGTGTCGCTTTCCAGCGGGCAAGATGTCGCGAGCGCCCCGACAGCGCTTTCCTCGCTCGCGGCATCACGCGAGAACGATTACACCGTGCCGGCGCTGTTTCGCGGGCTGAGAATCCTCGAGATGTTCAGCAGCAGTCGCAAGGTGCTGACCACCAACGACTTCGCCGAGGAGCTGGGCACCAGCAACTCGGCCATCTACCGCATCGTCATTACCCTCACCGACATGGGCTATCTCAAGAAGATCGCCCGCAATACCTATGAACTGGGGCCACAGGTCATCTCGTTGGGCTTCAGCTATCTGGCCAGTCGTGACCTGGTCGAGGTGGTCGCCCCCCACCTGGACACCCTGCGCGACCAGACCACCATGTCGTGCCACTTGAGCGTTCGCGAGGGCACGGACGCCATCTATCTCTACCGCGCCTTCGCCGCACAGCGCATGTCGGTCAACATCCCCATCGGTTCCCGCCTGCCGTGTCATGTCAGCGCCATGGGGCGCATTCTGCTCACGGTGCTGGGCGAGGATGAACTGCAGCAGCTCTACCGCCAGATTCGCCTGGATGACTACCCACCGCCGGCACCCCAGAATCTGCCTGCCCTGAAGGATGCCATCGAGGAGGCCCGCCGCCAGGGGTGGGTGGAGAGCCGCTCTGACTACGCCACCGCCATCGCCACGGGACTGTATGACCACACCGGCCATCTGGTCGGCGCCATCAATATCTCGGGCCCTGATGCGATGATGGCCGATGAGCGCCGGCGCCTGCTGTTGCGCGGCGCGCTGATGGACTGCGCCCGCCATATCAATCATGAGCTGGGTGGCCTGCACCGCCGTTGACGCCGTGTCCGTCTGATCGCGGCTTGTTCATCCCGGGCCCTTCATCATCCCTCTTGTTTCCGCCTGCTGTTCCTATCCTTTGCCCACCATTCCTCACCTTTCCCCCGCCGTTCGCCCTCCGTTCGCCCTGGAACACGAGAAGGCCCGCCAATTGGCGGGCCTTCTCGTATCAGATGCTGGCGGGGCGCATCACGCTCTGAGTCATCAAATTCTGCGCCTCTGAATCATCAGACTATGAGACTCCAGCACCTGGAGTGCGGGCTCAGCGCGTTGCCCCCTTGAGCACCGCAGCCGAGGCCGCTGTGCTCGCCTTGCCGGCGTGCCCGGACACATTGACTTCCCCCTGTGACGGCGAGGACATGTTGACGAATTCCGGGTAGGCGCCCATGCCGCATTCATGCATGTCCATGCCTTCCAGTTCTTCTTCCTCACTGACACGCAGGCCACCACAGACCTTCTTGATCACCAGCAGCGCCACGAAGCTTGCGCCGAACATCCAGGCGAAGATAATCAGCGTGCCCAGGATCTGGGTGCCGAAGTCCGCCTCCGGATTGGAGAACAGCACCGCCATGATGCCCCACAGGCCTGCGGAGCCGTGTACTGAGATGGCACCGACCGGGTCATCGATCTTGAGGCGATCAAGCCCCACCACCGACAGCACCACGATGATGCCGCCCACCGCGCCGACCAGTACCGCAAGGCCGGCAGACGGCAGCAACGGTTCGGCGGTGATCGAGACCAGACCGGCCAGAGCACCGTTCATCACCATGGTCATGTCGGTCTTGCCGAACATGGCGCGTGACAGCAGCGCCGCGGCCACCATGCCCGCAGAGGCCGCGGCATTGGTGTTGACGAAGATACGCGCCACGCTGTTGGCATCATCGAGACTGGCGATCTTGAGCATCGAACCGCCATTGAAGCCGAACCAGCCCATCCACAGGATGAACATGCCCAGCATGGCGATCGGCAAATTGGCGCCCGGGATGGCACGTACCTTGCCGTCCGCGCCATAGCGCCCCTTGCGCGGACCGACCAGCAATACCGCCGCCAATGCCGCCGCCGCGCCCGCCATGTGCACGACCACCGAGCCCGCGAAGTCCTGATAGCCCATCGCATCCAGGAAACCGCCGCCCCACTTCCAGTAACCTTCCACCGGATAGATGACCGCGACCATCACCACCGCGAAGATCAGGAACGGCCACAGGCGCATGCGCTCTGCCACGGCCCCCGAGACGATGGACATGGTCGCGGCGGCAAACACCGCCTGGAAGATGAAGTCCGCCATGCTGGAGTAATAGGCGGCGCCTTCGCCGGCACTGATGTCGCTGAGGCTATTGTCAGCACCGAGCATGAACGACAGCCCCGGAATCACGCTGCTGATGGCGTTGTCACCGGGATACATCACGTTGTAGCCCACCACCAGGAACACCAGACAGGCGATGCCGTAGAGCAGCGCATTCTTGGTCAGGATCTCGACGGTATTCTTGGAGCGTACCAGCCCGGATTCCAGCATCGCGAAGCCGCAGGCCATGAACATGACCAATGCGGTACACATCAGGAAGTAGAACGTATCCAGCGCGTAGCTGAGTTGCAGCACATCGATATTCACCAGCGTTTCCCCTTTGTTGTTATCCGCAAGCGCTGTGGACAGTGGCTTGCGATCCATTCCATATCACGCCCTCGGCGCCGAGAGTTGTTTGCCAAGAGCTCTTTATCAGGAGCTCTTTATCAGGAGCTCTTTATCAGGAGCTCTTTATCAGGAGCTCTTTATCAGGAGAGCGGTTTGCCAGAAGCTGTTTGCCAGAAGCGGCTTGCCGAGAGCGTGGCCTAGACCGCTGCCTGCGCCGTCGCTTCGGCGTTGGCCGCGACACTTGCCTCGCGGGCTTCCAGCCACTCGAGCACGCTGGGCAGATAGCGTGTCAGTCCCTTGTAGTCGATCAGCTCCGGCGGCAGGGTCTTCAGCACCTTCAACAGCCGCGTCTGCCAGACCGGGTTGGTACACAGGTCTTCCAGACTGATCAGATAGGTGCGGATCCCGAAGAACAGCGCATGACTGCGCGGCATGCGCACCAACGTCTGCAGCTCGACCCGCAGATGCACATCACGGCCAGCATTCTCTGGCGTGATGGTGGTGCGATCACTGCCCCACTCGGCATAGGTCTCCGGGGAGCTGTCCATGCGCGGATGGATGGTCATGGTCCAGTTCAGACGCCGCACCGGCCCGCCGACCTGGATGGCGCACAGGTATTTGAGCGCGCGATCGAACACGCCCATCTCATGCGCCAGCGGCACCGGGCCATGCCACTGCTTGAAACTCATGCCAGCATCGAAGGCCAGTGACCAGTCCGCCGGGCAGGTGATCATGCCGGCATCCATGAACAGGTCACCGTCGCGCTGGTCGAGCAGCGCGATATCGCCCTGCATCTGACGGCCGATATAGTCCAGCGGCGGCAATGGCAGGCTGGCGTCATCACCCATGCAAAAGGCCTGCTCCAGCCCCAGCAGATGGTTGCGCCACACGCAGTCATCGCCGTCGCGCTCGAAACTGAAGGCCTCGGGATAGTCCCTGGCGTAATGCGTCATCACGAATTCCAGGAAGTCCCAGGCGGCCGGCTGCATGTGCGGCATCACCAGACAGCGTCTGGGGTCCTTGGCCAGCACCCGCTCACGCTCGGCGATCTCGCTCAGATAGTGCTCATCGATATCCAGCATGTGCTCGGTGATGGAACCCGGCTTGCCGGGCAAGGTATGCGGCTCGATATTGACCGAGTAACGGTACTCATCTTCCGGGAACGGGAAGGGAAAACGCTGGATGGCGTGATCGGAATTCTTGAAGGTGAACAGACCATGGAACGCCTGGTCATCTCGCGGGGAAAATTGCATGTTCCTGCTCCTTGGGGGTCCATCTCGCGAAAGACGTATTCAGAGATCCAGCACCAGCCGCTGGCTGCGTGCCCGGGAAACGCAGGGCATCACGCAGCGCTGACTGGCCCGCTCCTGTTCATCGAGGAAGGCGTCACGGTGCTCCGCCTCCCCCTCCAGCATCTCGACCCGACACTGCCCGCAGACGCCGCCACGACACAGGCTCGTCACCTCGACACCGCTGCGCTCCAGCGCTTCCAGCATCGATTCCTGGGCGCCGACCGCCACTTCCACGCCGCTGGCGCGCGCCACGGCCGTGAAGGGAGTCCCCGGTTCCGGGGCGGCAAAGACCTCGTGGTGGATGCGCGCGAGACTCCAGTGCAGCTCGCGCGCCGCTTCCTTCACGGCATCGATCATGGCCTGCGGGCCGCAGAGATAGACGTGCGTGCCGGCGGGCTGACGCGCCAGCATGGCCTTCAGATTCGGGCGTTCGAGGCGATGCTGGGTGATGTTGCCACTCGCCAGATAGGGCGCGGCCTCCGGGAAGCGGGCGACGTCGAGGTCCTGGCTGCGCAGGTGCAGCTCCCAGCTGGCGCCACGCCGCTCAAGCTCCGGCAGGTAGGAGAGAAACGGCGTGATGCCGATGCCGCCTGCCAGCATCAGGTGGTGGCGCGCCTGCCAGTGCGGCAGAAACAGGTTGGCCGGCGGGCTGAGTTCCAGCTCGTCACCGACCTGCACACGGGAATGGATGGCTTCGGAGCCGCCACGCGAGACCGGCTGACGACGCACCGCGATGCAGTAATGCGAGGGATCATCCGGCGGGCTGATCAATGAGTAGGCGTTGCGACACACCCGCCCCTCTCCCGGAATGCCCAGCACCACATGACTGCCCGGCGAGAACGGCGTGAAGGGGGGAGCCTCATCGGCAGGCACCAGGGTGAGACGGCGCACGCTGCTGCTGAGCTGATCGACCGCGGCGACCCGCGCCTTCATGAAGCGAGACATGGTGCCACCTCCTCCTGTGGGGGAATCTCTCCCGGGGCTTCCGCATCGATTCGCACGCCCATGTAGGCGCCGAGACGCTTGGAAAAATGATCACGCACTTCCAGCATCAAACCGCAGCCATCACAGGCTGCCGGCGAGTGGATGACATGCTCACTGACCTGCTGACAGTGCACGCAGAACACATGCCGCCCCAGGGCAGCGACCGGCAACATCACCATGTCATCCAGCAGCAGCCCCTGCTGCTGAGCCAGATTGGCGACCTGCCACACGAAATGCTCACTGCCGATGATGACCAGACACCCCGCGACACCGATCTCGCTGATGGCGCCGACCAGTGCGTCGCAGGCCTTCGGGCGGTCATCGACGTCGTACCAGCGATGCAGACGGGCGTTGTCGACGGGGCCCGTGGGCAACGCCTCTGTTGCCGGGGCGGATTGCACGGCGCCTCCCACCTCGCGGCTACCGAGCTGCCCCAGCAGCGTACTGATCAGCTGACAATGCATCTGCAGCTGCTGACGGGCGTTGCCCGCCGCCTCACCAGTACCTGGCAGGCTCTCGGGAGACTGGCACGCCACCAGATAGCGTTGGGCATCGGGCAGCGCCTCGATGCGTGGATAGTGTTGCCGACTTCGAATCCCGGCAGTGACAGAGGATGATTGCGGGCTTTTCATGACACGACCCTGCTCTGAGAAATTGTCCTTGTTGTAATGCCGCCGTCTTGACGATGACGTGCATCCGACTACCACTCCATTTCTTGAGCATATTTCGTGCCATTGACGGCAAAATCATTGCCCCACATACCCGACAAAATTGCCTGAAAATCCTGCTTCATACATGAACCATCAATCGAGACATTCACGCACCAAAACAGAACACTCAGCTCAGGTAAAACGGCTTATATTCACCATTATTGCTCTGTTTCATTCTCACCCCACAAGCCAACCTCTACGCCTGACATCTTTCTCATGAAATAACCACAAGATCCTGAAAGAATGGAAAAACTCTGCCTTGAGAAAATCACGACCTCTCCGTCGACACGACACCATGTGCTTCTCCATCATCAGCATTATGACGCGCTTTCGCTTGCACGATATCGGCCGGATTCCTTGATTGAACTCAGCACAAAAGAAAGCGCCTCACCGAAGGGGTGAGGCGCTCTAATGACTCGATGGAATCAGGTCACATTTTTCTACATCAACCGGAGCAGAGCTCTTGTCATTGCGACAGCTTGCCTGGACAACATTGCGGCGAGCTTGCTGACAAAAGGCTTCGCAGCTTTGCCATGACAATCATGCGCAATGCCAGCCATGCACGATCGCTCTCATGCGCAATGGCACACGCACGATAGAGATCGTGCCATCAGTAACCGCTCTGTCCCGGCACCCAGTTGGTGCCCGCCAGCGGCACCCGGGCCATGGCCGCGGCTTCCACGTTCAGGGCGACCAGATCTTCCGGTTCCAGGTGGTGCAGGTGCGACTTGCCACAGGCACGTGCCAGGGTCTGGGCTTCCAGCGTCAGCACGCGCAGGTAGTTGGCCAGACGCTTGCCGGCTGCGACCGGGTCCAGTCGCTGGCTCAGCTCCGGGTCCTGGGTGGAGATACCGGCCGGACACTTGCCATCCTGGAAGTCGTCATAGAAACCGGCGGCGGACCCCAGCTTCTGATACTCATCGGCATAGCGCGGATGGTTGTCGCCCAGCGCAATCAAGGCGGCGGTACCGATGGCCACGGCGTCGGCACCCAGCGCGATCGCCTTGGCCACATCAGCGCCATTGCGAATCCCGCCGGAGACGATCAGCTGCACCTCACGGTGCAGGCCCATCTCCTGCAGTGCCTGAGTGGCCTGGGGGATGGCAGCCATGGTCGGGATGCCGACGTGTTCGATGAAGACATCCTGGGTGGCGGCCGTGCCGCCCTGCATGCCATCCAGCACGATGACATCCGCGCCCGCCTTCACCGCCAGCTTGACGTCGTAGTAGGTGCGGGTCGCGCCGATCTTGACGTAGATCGGCACCTGCCAGTCGGTGATCTCGCGCAGTTCGGCAATCTTGATCGCCAGGTCATCCGGGCCGGTCCAGTCCGGGTGGCGACAGGCGCTGCGCTGGTCAATGCCCTGCGGCAGCGTACGCATGCCCGCGACCCGCTCGGAAATCTTCTGGCCCAGCAGCATGCCGCCACCGCCGGGCTTGGCGCCCTGCCCGAGCACGACTTCAATCGCATCGGCCTTGCGCAGGTCGTCCGGGTTCATGCCATAACGTGACGGCAGATACTGATAGACGAGTCGCGAGGACTGGCCGCGCTCCTCCGGGGTCATGCCGCCATCGCCGGTGGTGGTGGAGGTGCCGATTTCCGAGGCGCCACGCCCCAGCGCTTCCTTGGCCTGGGCGGACAGGGCACCGAAGCTCATGCCAGCGATGGTCACCGGCGTGCTGATCACGACCGGCTTCTTTGCATGGCGCGTGCCGAGCACGACTTCGGTCTCGCACTTCTCGCGATAGCCTTCCAGCGGATAGCGCGACATGCTGGCGCCGAGGAACAGCAGGTCGTCGAAATGCGGCACCTTGCGCTTGGCGCCCCAGCCACGGATATCGTAGATTCCCGTCTCCGCCGCGCGCTGGATCTCATGGATGACATCGCGGCCGAAGGTCGCGGATTCCCGCAGTGCCGGGTTGTAGGGCTGTGTTTGAGTCTCGTCGGTCATGTTGAGCATCCTGATCAGTAGGCTGAGGCGTTGTCGACCTTGAAGTGATAGAGCTGACGCGCAGATCCATAACGCGTGAAGCTGGCCGGGTCTTCCTCGATTCCGGCACTCGCCAGCAACTCCGCCAGTTCTTCCAGGTGCTCGGCACGCATGTCCTTGGCGATGCAGTCCGCGCCCAGCGATGCGACCGTGCCCTTCACGTAGATTCGCGCTTCGTAGAGCGAATCGCCGAGCCCTTCACCGGCGTCGCCGCAGACCACCATGCGGCCCGCCTGGCCCATGAAGGCACTCATGGCCCCGATATTGCCCTTGACGACGATATCCACGCCCTTCATCGAGATACCACAGCGCGCCGAGGCATTGCCTTCGATGATCAGCAGGCCGCCGTGGGCGGTCGCGCCCGCGGACTGGGAGGCATCACCCTTGACCCGCACGCAGCCGGACATCATGTTTTCCGCCACCCCGACCCCGGTGTTGCCGTGGATGGTGACGCTTGCCTTCTGGTTCATGCCCGCGCAGTAGTAGCCCGCATGGCCATCGATATCGACACTGATGTCGTCATTGATGCCGCAGGCGATATTGTGGGCGCCGTCGGAATTGACCACTCGCCACTCACGCGCGTCCTTCAGGATGTCGGCATCGTGCAGGGCCTGGTTCAATTCGCGTAGCCCTTCAACGGCCAGATCGTGTGTCTTCATCATTACGCGGCCTCCGAACGGGCGGTGTCTTTTTCCCACAGATACAGGCGACCGGGTTCCGGCTCCCACACGCGGGCATCCTTGATGCCCGGCAGACTGGCCAGGGCACGGTATTCCGAGGCCATGGCCACGTAGTCATCGGTCTCGGCGATCACGGCTGGCTTGCAGGCGATCGGGTCACGCACCACGGCGAAGCCATCACGCGTGCCGATGGTGAAGGTGAAGAAGCCATCAAGGTCCTTCAGGGCGCCGGTGATCGCGGCTTCCAGGCTGTCGCCCTGCTCCAGACGCCAGGTCAGGTAGCCGGCGGCGACTTCGGAATCGTTGTCGGTCTCGAAGCTGATGCCCTCACGCTTGAGCTTGGTGCGCAGCCAGTTGTGGTTGGACAGCGAGCCGTTGTGGACCAGGCACAGGTCACGCCCGGTGGAGAACGGGTGGCTGCCCTGCAGGGTCACGGCGCTTTCGGTCGCCATGCGGGTATGGCCGATGATGTGGCTGCCCTGCATGCCCTTGAGGCCATAGAGGCTGGCGATATGAGCCGGCAGGCCCACCGCCTTGAGGATCTCGATGCTCTGCCCCACGCTCAGCACGCGAATCTGCGGGGCGCTGTCGGCAAGCCAGCCGCGCACGGCGCTCTCTTCCCCGGCGATCTTGAATACCGCGACACTGGCATTGCTGAACCAGTCCGCCACCGTGCCGACCTGCTCGCCCAGGCCCTTGGCGATCGCCTCCCAATCCTCATCGGCACCATCGCTTTGCAGCGTCAGCTTGATGCCAGCGTCAAATTCGTCGCCATAGATGGCGAAGCCGGCGCTGTCCGGGCCGCGATCGGTCATCGCGATCAACATCGGCTCGAACAGCTCCCCCAGGCGCGATTCCAGCGCCGGGTTCTTGAGATAAAGCCCTACGATTCCACACATGGTGATGTCCTCTCACGGGCAGGAGGCGTCTCCTGCCTGGTGTCTTGAGCGTGGTGGTGACAGTGGCGACCCTCGTCTGGCATGCCCCGCGAGATCCGCGAGCGCCGCCGGATGAGATCAGAAGAATTCGGCGTAGCGCTGGACTTCCCAGGCACTGACCTGTGCGTTGTAATCCAGCCATTCCTCGCGCTTGAGGCGCATGAACTCGGCGCAGATTCCCTCGCCCAGGCTCTCGCGCAGAATGCTGTCCGCCTCGAGCGCATCGATGGCCAGCGAAAGATTCTGCGGCAGCTTCTCGATGCCCTTCTCGGCGCATTCGCTCGGGGTCAGCGAGTAGAGATTGATGTTGTGGGGCGTGCCCGGGTCCAGCTTGCGCGCCACGCCATCCAGCCCCGCCGCGATGATGGCGGCGTGCACGAGATAGGGGTTGCAGCCGGCGTCCGGCAGGCGGAACTCGAGGCGACCGTAGGGCACACGCACCATGGCCGAGCGGTTGTTGTCACCGTAGGCGATGAAGACCGGCGCCCAGGTCGCGCCGCTGGTGCTGCCACCACCGACCAGACGCTTGTAGGAATTGACGGTCGGCGCGGCAAAGGCACACAGCGCCGGGGCATGTGCCAGCAGTCCGCCGAGGAAGTGGTACGCCAGCGGCGACAGGCCCATGCCCTGGGCGTCGGAGTCATCGCCGAACAGGTTGCGGCCGGTGTCATCACATACGGACAGGTGGAAGTGCATGCCATTGCCCGGGCGGTCCGCCAGCGGCTTGGGCATGAAGGAGCACACCATGCCCAGGTCATTGGCGATCTCGCCGGCGGCCATGCGCACGAAGGTGAAGCGGTCTGCCGAGGTCAGTGCATCGCTGTAGGTGTAGTTGATCTCGAACTGGCCGTTGGCGTCCTCGTGATCGATCTGATAAACGTCGAAGTCCACCGCTTGCAGCGATTCGACCAGGCGCTCGAGGAATTCACGCGAACGCGACAGGCCCTTGTAGTCGTAGCAGGGCTTGGCGAGGGTATCGCTCTCGTCCACCGGCAACAGCTCACCCGCTTCCCCCCGGCGGAACAGCGAGAATTCCGGCTCCAGCCCGCTATTGAGCGTCCAGCCCTTCTCCTTCAGGCGCTCCAGCTGCTTGAGCAACACCACGCGGCTGTCGTTGGCGAACGGCTGACCATTGACGTAGCCATCACAGGCCATGCGTGCATAACCCGGCTGCCACGGCACCAACGACAACGAGCTCAGATCACCCCGCGCCATGAAGTCCGGCCCCTCCGGCGACATGCCGAGACCACTGACGGCAAAGCCGGCAAAGCCGGCGCCCTTCTCGACCACATCCATCAGGCAATTGGCCGGCACGGACTTGGTCTTGGCAGCGCCATGAATATCCACGAACTGCGCCAGCAGATAGCGAATGTCGTGATCCTTGATGAACTGTTGCGCGTTTTCGGGTGACATCTGGGTTTCCTCTGAGAGCGGACCGGGTTTCATCTCCCTCGACACTGTCTGCCACCCCGGGAAACCTGACCCCTTGTGGTGACTCGCCACGTCAAGATAGCGGATGAAACGAGTTTTTGTGATTCCTGCTGGTCAACTTTATTTCCCCCAAAGAAAAGCATGCAGCATGCCATTTCGCCAACTGCCGGCCAGAACTTTTCACCAACCTACTGTTTTGCATGGAAATTTATTTTCCAAGTTCATTTCATCCCACAGGAAACGCCAGGTGATCCTGAGTGAATTTCTACCTGTTTCTCGAAATAGGCATCATTTCGGTGCCCAAAGCTCTCTCTTCGCACCAGCATGACGCAAAGCGCTAATATTCACGCCCTGATTCGTGCTGCCAATCGGCGCCTGACTCGCTCAAGTGCTGCCGTGGCCATGGCCTTTGACGGAATTGGCAAGCCCCTTGCTTAACTATGGGGAATGTTTCTTTCCTTCCAAGAATCGACTCTCGTGCGATCAGGCAAGGCAAGCAGCAGGCACAAGCCCCGGTGAAGCGCCTGAAAAGGCGAAAGAACAACAACACCTCCTGCGGCGGATGCGCGTCTTGCGCGACATCATCGCCAGCATCAGCAGGACTACGGCACCCCCCATTTACGCTAGGCAGCACGACTCACAGGAGAAAGGGACGCATGGCGAATTCATGGCGCATCTCGGCACTGGCCGAACAACACCGCAAGCTGGGCGCGGAGCTCGAAGACTGGAATGGCATGGGCACCGCCTGGAATTACGCCGTCTCGGACACGGCCGATGACCACGAGACCATTCGCACCCGCGCCGGTCTGATGGATGTCTCGGGGCTCAAGAAGATCCACTGCAATGGTCCGCACGCTCAGGCCGTGCTGGATTACGTCACCACGCGGGACATGTCCAAGCTGTATCCGGGCAAGTCGGTGTATGCCAGCGTCTTGAATGAGGCCGGCAAGTTCGTCGACGACTGCATCGTCTATTGCCTGGCACCGAACTCCTACCTCGTGGTGCACGGCACGGGTACCGCGAATGAAATGCTGGCCAAGAGTGCCCTGGGGCGCGCCGTCAGCCTGACCTTCGATGACGACATGCACGACATGTCACTGCAGGGGCCGGTCGCGGTGGATTTCCTGGAGCGTCACGTGCCGGGCATCCGTGAGCTGCGTTACTTCCACCATCTGCAGACCCAGCTGTTCGGCTGCCACGTGATGATCTCGCGCACCGGCTACACCGGCGAGCGTGGCTACGAGATCTTCTGCAAGGCCAAGGACGCCCCCTCTCTGTGGGAACAGATCCTCGCGGAGGGTGCCGACATGGGCATCAAGCCGTGCAGCTTCGGTACCCTTGACTGGCTGCGGGTCGAGAGTCACCTGCTGTTCTACCCGGCGGACAATTCCGAAACCTACCCGTACCCCGACCAGCCCGTGGGCGACACCCTGTGGGAACTGGGCCTGGACTTCACCGTCTCGCCGGGCAAGACTGAATTCCGTGGCGCCAGCGAACACTTCGCGCTGCAGGGCAAGGAGCGCGTCAAGGTCTATGGCGTGCTGCTGGATTCGAAAGACGTCGCCCAGATCGGTGACAAGATCTACGCCGACGGCAAGTGTGTCGGTGTCATCACCCAGGGCATGTACTCGCGCCTGAGCGATCGTTCCATGGCGCTGGCACGTCTCGAACCCGGCTATGCCGAGCATGGCACCCCGCTGACCCTCAAGACTGGCACTGACGGCGAGACCAGCCTCTCGGCCATCAGCCATTCCCTACCCTTCGATGACCCGGAAAAGGCCAAGCGACTGGCTCGCGGCTGATCGCACGCCACAGCCGCGAGGCAACAGCTCAAGCCCCGCGGCAACAGTGCGAATCGCGTGATGCTGGATAGCGTGAAACCTGAGAGGCCTCCTCGGCATGGCGTCGAGGAGGCCTCTTGCATCACACGCCATGGAGTCAGGACGAGGACTGGCCACAAACGTGGATGAGGGTTGGCGGTAAACTTGATAATGTCACCCGATATCCGCACGCGGGTGACGCGCAACGACTCCTACAAGGACGCGTATTCTCATCCCGCCTGCCCATCCCTATCGCATTCACCTCCGCCACAGGAGTTATCCATGCCGCGAGAATCCTCCCATTCCTCCGATACCCCTCAACCGACAGCGCCTGACACGAAAGCGCCTTCGCTGGCCGCGGAACCTGCCGCGCAGTCCGAGGTGAAGGAGACCATCACCGCGGCAGCCGACGAGACACGCCTGGGGCTCGAGCAGCACATCGCGCGCGCGCTCAAGCAGCAGCGAGTCTCGCAGGGCTACAAGATTTCCGACGTCTCGCGTATCGCCGGTGTCAGCCAGGGCATGATCAGCAAGGTGGAGAACGCCCAGGTGTCCACCAGCCTCGATACCCTCAACAAGCTGTGCAATGCCTTGAGCCTGCCGATCTCGAAGCTGTTCAGTGATTACGATGTCAACGGGCGTGGTGCCCAGCACATCAAGGCCGGGCAAGGCATGCAGGTGGTGCGCACCGGCACGGAAGTCGGCCATGCCTATCAACTGTTGAGCTACAAACAAGGCCCCAAGAAGCGCTACGAACCCTTCCTGATCACCATGGATGACGCCAGCGAAGTCTTCCCCAACTTCTGTCATGCCGGGCATGAATTCATCTACCTGCTTTCCGGCAACCTCACCTACCGTCATGGTGACAAGTTCTATGACATGGGGCCCGGTGACAGCCTGGCCTTCGATGCCGGTGTGCCGCATGGCCCCGAGAAATTGAACGAGGTGCCGATTCAGCTGCTGTCGATCATTCACTACGACGATGAATGAGCCTCTCTGACGAATGAGACCCTCGAACATCCATCATCATCGTCATGGGGGCTGGACAACATCAATGAAGATTCGCCTTGCCACACCCGAGGATGCCCTAGGAATTTCACGCGTCGCGTCCGCATTGGGCTATCTGCCCCACGACGATGATGCGTTGATCCTGCAGCGACTGGAGCACCTGTTGGCGTCACGCCATGACCGCATCTGGGTGGCGGAACAGGCGGGCGAAGTGATTGGCTGGCTGCACGCCCAGCATGTCTTTCGTGTCGCTTCGGCCGATTTCATAGAGATACTGGGCCTGTCCGTCGCACAGGAGGCGCAACGGCAAGGCGCAGGACGGGCATTGGCCAGGCAGGCCATTGCCTGGGCAACCGACGAGACGCTGACCCTGCGGGTTCGCACCCATGAGGCGCGCGATGTCGCCAGGAAATTCTATGCCGCCTGCGGCTTTACGCTGGCCAAGACACAGTGCGTCTTTCAGATGACCCCGTGATTCTGTACGCCTTCCTGATCGAGCTCGCCCGCCTTCCGGACTGAGTACGCCCCGCTATCATGCACTGCAGGCCGAAGAAAAAATCGCCTGCCATGACAGCGTTGCGAGACGCGACCTGTATAGCTCTTCATTCCTCTGGCAGTCGTATCGCCTGAATGGCGGCAGAGTTGTCGTCGTTTCCGCCAGCTACGGCACCTGTTTTCTGCGCGAAGAGGCATGAGGATGCCGCTTCTTGCATGACTCCCCTCCCCACGAGAATCTTGCCATCGCGCCGGCATGAGACTTTCGTCCGCCGGTGAAATTTGTTTTTGACAGCGCCTTTTTCTCGGCTAGATTGAGTCGATGTAACGGGTTACATTCGAAGACAAGACATGGTTGTCTCGGCCATGTCCGCCACCTTCCCCACTGCGTCATCCCCGACAATCAGAGGGTCGTTTCAGTCCCTGCTACGCCACGTACGCCCTGCTCCATGCATGACCTTCATAGAACAATCAACAATAAACGGAGACTCGACTATGGCTTGGTACTACTCCTATATCATTGGCTATTTCGTGATCATGTTCGCGATCGGCTACTACTACTTCCGCAAGGTGAAGACCTCTGACAGCTATCTGATTGCCGGCTGGAACATGGGCTACTGGAAGATCACCGGCACCACCATCAGCACCTGGTGTGGTGCGGCAGCCTTCATCGGCTGGATGGGTATGGGCTTTTCCAAGGGGCTCTCCGGCTACTTCATGTTTGCCCTGCCCGGTATCATCGCGAGCCTGATGCTGGTCATCTTCTTCAGCCGCCCGCTGCGTCGCAAGAAGCTCTATACCCTGGCGGACCTGTTCGGGCGCCGCTTCGGCCGCAAGGCCAGTCTGTTTCCCTCGTTCTTCTCGGCCTTCGTCTACTCGGTGCCTGCCACCGCGATCCAGATCATCGGCATGAGCACCATCCTCACCGTGGTGCTGGGGCTGGAGTTCAATACCGCCATCTTCGTGTCCTTTGCGCTGATTCTCGGCTTCACCATTCTGGGGGGCCTTGAAGCGGCCATCGTCACCGATGCCCTGCAGAGCATCCTGCTGATCGCCGGCATCATGGTGCTGGGCTTCACTGCCCTGAGTTATGCCGGAGGGCTGGAACATGCCCTGCTCAATACGCCGATCGAGTTCCTCGCCCCGCTGCCCGAGGGCAAGACGATGGAAGTGGTGACCTTCGCGCTGACGGTGGCGCCGTTCTACCTCGTCTGGCAGTGCACCTGGCAACGCATCTTCGCCTCCGAGAGCGAAGATGTGGCCATCAAGGCCGGCGTGTCAGGCTTCTCCATCGTGATGCTGATTTCCTTCTTGCCCTACTGCATCGGCGTACTGGCACGTCAATTCGTGCCGTTGGATACCTCGGCCGATCTCGTCTTCTCCTACGTCACCATGCAGTTGCTGCACCCGGCCATCGGCGGGCTGGTCATCGTCGGCCTGCTGGCCGCCCTGATGACCTCGGCGGATTCCTACATTCTGCAGGGCAGCTCCAACCTGGCGCATGACCTCTATGGCAACTTCATCAATCGTCACGCCAACGAGAAGCAGAAGATGGCCTCGGCACGTCTGAGTGTCGTCATCATCAGCGTGCTGGGGCTGGGCGTCACCTTCCTGATGACCGACATCATCTCGGCCTACCAGTGGGCGCTGCGCATCTCGGCCACCACGCTGATCTTCCCGTTCTTCGCGGTGATGTTCTGGAAGCATGCGACGTCCCGTGGCTGCATCAGCAGCATGGCGAGCGCACTGAGTGTCACCGCCCTCTGGCCACTGCTGTCGACTGGCATCGACCCCGCCTATCCGGGCTTCCTGACCTCGCTGGTCGTGCTGGTGGTCGTCAGCAAGCTGACCCGCCATAGTCCCAGCGAGGATGTCGCGGCCTATTACTGGGATGGTGCCGAGTCACACGCCGCAAGCGCTCTCCCGGACGCCGCCAAGCCGGATATCGCGCTTGCCTCGAAGGCCGTCTGAGCGACACCGGATCACCAGGACCATAAAGACAGGAAGTGGCTCGGGGCTTGTCGTTGCCACGAGCCATTTCACCGCCCCCTGGTGCCTGGCGTGCCGCTTGCTTGTGATCTCTTCCCCCGCTGACTGATCAGCAGAGTTCTCTGGCACGTCGTCATGACAAGGATGACTCACATGACCCGAGCAGTACCGACTTCCCACAGCGCCGCCATGCCAGCCGCCCATCGTGTCCATAATCCCTACGCCTCGCTGAGCGAGTCAGGGCCTCAGCCCGGCACGCGCTGGCTCAAGGGCAATATCCATGTGCATACCCGCGAAGCGCTCGATGAGAGCATTTCGATGGACCGGATTCATGGCGAGGATCATGACGAAGTGATCCGGCGCTCACAGGCCGCTCCCTTCCACTTCGATTTCGTGTGCACCTCGGTTCACCCCTACCTCAACAATATCGAGCTGTTCTCACGTGGTGAGCAGCGTGATGACTTCGTGGTGATTCCGGGGCGCGAGATCCAGAACGACACCATCGACGATGGCGGCTATCTCGACGGCTATTTCGCCGGCGAGCATTCGAAATATCTGCATGTGCTGAGCATGGGCAAGGTCGGCGGCCTGTCGATCTGCGCCCATCCCAACTTCTTCGAGACCACCCGCCCACGCGAAGGCGGCGAATGGACACAGATCAAGAAGACGCTCCTCAACCCGTGTGCGCGCCTCGCGGAGATGAACATCATGGGCATGGAGGTCTACAACGGCCTTTCCATCCTGGAGGAACACATGGGGGCCAGGCCCTACGCGCCGCACATGGCAGAGCCCTGCTGGGATGATCTTCTGTGTGAGGGAGTGCGCTGTGCCGGCTTTGCCGGCAACGACGAGTTCTATCGCGAGCAATATGTCTACGAGAATTACGCGCCACTGGGCTTCATCATGGTGGCCGCGGCGCTCAATGAGGCCGATATCCTGCGCAACGTGAAGCGCAACCGCTTCTATGCCAGCACCGGGGTGATGCTGGCCGATACGCCACTGGCAATGTCTGAACAGCAGGGACGCTACACCTTGCGCGTCAGCGCACAGGACAAGGTGAAGTGGAAGGCGATCGTGCAGCGAGGCGTGGACCCCACAGGCCCGGGCGAGCCAGACGCGCCGCAGCTGATCGAGATCACGGCCCCCACCGCTGCTGCAGAGTGGGAGCTGGAGCTGGGCGGCGACTGGAAGTACGTGCGCTTTCAGGCCGAGTCACTGGACAACTCCCTGCACCGCGCCTGGTTGCAGCCGATCTATGGTCCGGGCTGGGTCGACTACAAGACGCTGTGAGTCAGGCCCCGTGAACAGGTGCTCAGCCCTGGCTGGGCGCCGGGCCTGCACTGCCACGAATCGCAAGCGACGCGTCCAGCAGGCGTGACGTCAAGGGCGCGTCGTCCTCGAGATGGCGGATCAACGCCTGGGCGATCACTTCGCCCATCTCCTCCACCGGCAGGTCTACCGTCGTCAGCGGTGGATTGAGGAACTCCGCCATTTCCAGGTCATCGAATCCCACCACCGAGACCTGTTGCGGCACACGGATTCCCCGCCGCTGCAGCGCCAGCATGGCACCGCTGGCCAGCACGTCATTGAGACACATCACGGCGGTGATGCCATCCCGCAGGCCGCCTTGCCCTTTGCCATCGAGCGCGCCCCCGGGCTCACAAGAAAGCTCGCCTATCGCGGCACTCGCCCCGGCGGTGGTGACATCGACGAACTGATCATGCTCGCGATCGGCGCCGGCACTCTCCAGCGCCTGCAGCGCGGCAACGGCGCCGTCGTAGCGCAGGCGTGCACGGTCGTTGTGCGCCAGCGGCTCGGAGAGGATGACGATACGCTGATGACCCAAGGACATCAGATACTCCGCCAGTGCCTTGGCCAGGCCGTAGTTGTCATAGCCCACCGTGATCAACGGCGAGTCCGGCAGGTAGATGCTGTTGAAGACCACCGGCACCGAGAAGCGTGACAGGTAGTCCAGTGTCTCCGCGGCATGACTGCCACCGGGCAGAATCACGGCGTCCACCCCCATGTTGACCAGCTCGCGCACCTTGTCGAACTCCGTCACCCGCCCCTTCTGGGTGGTCGTCACCAGCAGGCTGTAGTGCGCCCGCGCCAGCGCGCCCTCCAATGTATCGATGAACTTGGCGTAGATCGGGTTCTCGAAGGTCGGGATCACGATTCCCAAGGTGCGCGACTGATGCTGAGACAGCACACGCGCGGCATTGTTGGGCAGAAAATCGAGCGCGTCGGCCGCCGCCAGCACCTTGTCGGCGGTTTTCTTCACCACCTTTTCGGGATTGTTGAGCACCCGCGAGACCGTCGCGACCGACACCCCCGCCAGCTGGGCGACTTCCCTGACCCCGGCACGCCTGGGCTTGTTCATGGCTTGCTCTCCCTCGCCAGCTGCGTTCTTCGGGCCGGTTTCGCCTGGCGCAGGGCATCCAGCTCCGTCAGATAACGCTCCAGCACCAGATTGGGTGGGCGGCTCTTGCGCGTGATGGCGCTGTAATAGGTGACATAGGAATTGGCCACCGGGCTGAGCGCCTGCATCTGGCCATCGCGCACCCAGCGCTCGGCATAGTGGGTGGGCAGATAACCGAGATAGCGCCCGGAAAGCACCAGGAAGGCGATGCCCTCGCGGTCAGTCGCGGAAGCGGCGGCTTTGAGCGGCTCATGCAGCGCCTTGATCGCAGGCGTCTGGGCATAGGCCGGCAACACCGCATCATGCTGGCGAATCTCTTCCTCGCCCACCGGTCGCCCGCGCGCGAGGGTGTCGCCCGCCCGGGGTTCGCGAAACAGCACATGGCCCCGCGCGCAGTAAAGGCAGGAGGTTTCCTCGTAGAGCGAGCGATACTCGAGCCCCGGCAGCGTCTTGAGCGTCGGGATCACCCCGGTATGCAGGCGGCCATCCAGCACGGCGCGCTCGATCTCGTTGGGAGGAATCATGCGGATGTTGATCATCACCTCCGGGCCGTGGCCCTTCAGCGCACTCAGCGCATCCGTGATGTGCATCTCGGGCATGGTGACCAGATTGTCGGTGATGCCGATGTTCAGCTCGCCCTTGAGCCAGGCATGCAGACCATTGATGCGTGTGCGAAATCCCTCTGCCGCCGCCAGCATCTGCATCGCGGCCTCGTGGACTTCCCGTCCCTCATTGGTGAGGGCAAACCCGCTGCGCCCGCGCTGACAGAGCTTGAGGCCCAGCCGCGTCTCCAGGTCACTCATCGCCATGCTGATGGCGGAGCGACTGATGTTGAGCTCGATCTCGGCCGCCGAGAAGCCACCACACTCCACTACCTTGCGAAAGATACGCAGCAGACGCAGGTCGGTATCGCCGAGCTGCCCCCGCATGACTTCGCCTCGCATAGGCCCGCGCCTCCTGTTGTTGAACGGTTCCGCGCCACACGGCGCCTGACTGCGCCGAGATGGCGTAGCGAACGCCAGCGGAAAGTTAAGTAAATGCTTTCCTGAAGATAAAGACAATGGCATTTATCTTACCAAAAGGACTTCCTAATCTAGTTGGACAGGAGCCGAGAACCAACAACAACACACTCTGTGGGAGACATCATGACCGCCTTCGATACATCCCCTTCCGCCCAGGCAGGCTTGAGCCAGGAGCAGCTCGATGCCTACTGGATGCCCTACACGGCCAACCGCCAGTTCAAGCAGGACCCGCGCATCATCACCAAGGCGCAGGGAGCCTACTTCACGGACTCCCAGGGCCGTCAGATCTTCGATGGCCTGTCGGGTCTCTGGACTTGCGGTGCCGGCCATTGCCGCCCGGAAATCGCCGAGGCGGTCAGCGCGCAGCTGCGTGAGCTGGATTACGCACCCGCCTTCCAGTACGGCCACCCCAAGGCCTTCGAGCTGGCGCATCGCATCAAGACGCTGATGCCCGAGGGGCTGGATCACGTCTTCTTCACCGGCTCCGGCTCCGAGAGTGCCGACACCTCGCTGAAGATCGCGCGTGCCTACTGGCGCAAGAAAGGCAAGCCGACCAAGACCAAGCTGATCGGACGCAGCAAGGGCTACCACGGCGTCAACTTCGGGGGCTTCAGCGTCGGCGGCATCGGGGCCAACCGCTCGCTCTACGGTCAGGGGGTCGATGCCGATCACCTGCCGCATACCCTGCTCAAGGAAAATGTCTTCACGCCCGGCATGCCCAGGACCGGTGCCGAGCGCGCCGATGAGCTGCTGGAGCTGATCGCGCTGCATGATGCCTCCAACATCGCCGCCGTCATCGTCGAGCCGATGGCAGGCTCCGCCGGCGTGCTGCCACCGCCAGTGGGCTATCTCAAGCGCCTGCGCGAGATATGCGACCAGCACGACATCCTGTTGATCTTCGATGAGGTCATCACCGGCTTCGGACGCATGGGCGCCATGAGCGGCGCCGAGGAATTCGGGGTCACGCCGGACATCCTCAACGTCGCCAAGCAGATCACCAATGGCGCGGTGCCGATGGGCGCCGTGGTCGTCAAGGGCGACATCTACCAGACCTTCATGGACAACGGCGGCCCCGACTACATGATGGAGATTCCCCACGGCTACACCTACTCCGGTCACCCGGTGGCGTGTGCCGCGGCGCTGGCAGCCCTCGACGTGCTCGAGAACGACCAGCTCATCTCCCGCGTCCGCGAGCTGAGTCCGGTATTCGAGAAGAAGCTGCACGAGCTCAAGGGCACGCGCTACATCAGCGACATCCGCAACTACGGTCTGGCCGGTGCCCTGCAGGTCGAGGCCTATCCCGGCGAGCCGGCGCGGCGCCCGTATGAGATTGCCATGCACTGCTGGAAGGCCGGTTTCTATGTGCGTTACGGCGGCGACACCATCCAGCTGGGCCTGCCGTTCATCACCGAACACGACGAGCTGGACCGCCTGATCAATGCCCTCGGCGATGCCTTCGCCGCCCAGGACTGACGGTCGACGCTCAAGGCTGACCATCAACATTCAGAACTGACGATCAACACCACTTCATTCATCGTCATTCATTTCACAAGTCATCTCAGGGAGCCCACCCAATGAAGACACTCGGACACCTCATCAACGGCAACATCGATCACAGCGAAGGCCGTACCCAGGACATCTTCAATCCCTCCACCGGCGAAGTCGGCGGTCAGGTGCGTCTGGCCAGCAAGGCGACGGTCGAGGAAGCCATCGCGGCCGCCGAGGCCGCCTTCCCGGAATGGCGCAACACGCCGCCGATCAAGCGCGCCCGAGTGATGTTCCGCTTCAAGCAGCTGCTGGAAGAACACGCCGACGAGATCGCCCGCCTGATCGGTCAGGAGCACGGCAAGATCTGTCACGATGCGCTGGGCGAATTGCAGCGCGGCATCGAGAATGTCGAATATGCCTGCAGCGCCCCGGAACTGCTCAAGGGCGAGCACAGCCGCAATACCGGCCCGGGCATCGATTCCTGGAGCGAATTCCAGCCGCTGGGCGTGGTTGCCGGCATCACGCCGTTCAACTTCCCGGCCATGGTACCGCTGTGGATGTACCCGATGGCGATCGCCTGCGGCAACACCTTCGTCCTCAAGCCCTCCGAGCGCGACCCGACTTCCACGCTGTTCATCGCCGAGCTGCTGATGGAGGCCGGGCTGCCGGCCGGCGTCATGAATGTCGTCAATGGCGACAAAGAGGCCGTCGATACGCTGCTGGACGACCCGCGCATTCAGGCGGTCAGCTTCGTCGGCTCCACCCCGATCGCTGAATACATCTACAGCCGCGCCGCGGCCAACGGCAAGCGCTGCCAGGCCCTCGGTGGCGCCAAGAACCACGCCATCGTGATGCCGGACGCCGACATGGAATACGTGGCCAACTCACTGAATGGCGCCGCCTTCGGCTCCTCCGGTGAGCGCTGCATGGCACTGTCCGTCGCAGTGGCCGTGGGCGATGACGCCGCCGACAAGCTGATCGCGCAGATGAAGCAGCAGATGGAAGGCCTCAAGGTCGGCATCTACAGCGACAAGGGCAATGATTTCGGCCCGCTGATCACCGCGGCCCATCGTGACAAGGTGGTCGGCTACATCGACAGCGCCGAGCAGCAAGGCGCGACGGTGGTGGTCGATGGCCGCAATCCGCAGGTCGAAGGCGGCGAGAACGGCTTCTTCGTCGGCGGCACCCTGATCGATGGCGTCACCCCGGAGATGACCTGCTACCAGGAAGAGATCTTCGGCCCGGTGCTGCTGGTCGTGCGCGCCGATTCGATGGAAGCCGCCATGCAGCTGATCAATGATCACGAATACGGCAATGGCACCTGCATCTACACCCGTGATGGCGAAGCCGCCCGCTACTTCAGTGATCACATCCAGGTCGGCATGGTCGGCATCAACGTGCCGCTGCCGGTACCGGTCGCCTATCACAGCTTCGGGGGCTGGAAGCGCTCGCTGTTCGGCGATCTGTCCGCCTACGGCCCGGACGCGGTGCGCTTCTACACTCGCCGCAAGACCATCACCCAGCGCTGGCCTTCCGCCGGTCTGCGTGAAGGCGCCCAGTTCGCCTTCCCGTCCTGATCCATCGCCTTCGCTTTCTGATCCGCGGATCATCATCTGATAACAACTGCGCCTGATAACAACTGCGCCGGACAGCCCTGCTGTCCGGCGCTTTCGTGTGCTCATCATGCAGGGTCATGCCGGCAGTCAGCCCCTGCCCCTTGCAGTGGCCAGAAACGGCTCCACATAGTCAGGACATCTCATCACGAGAATCCCGACCACACCGGCGGTCAGCACCGTCACAAGGAGCCAAGATGATCTGGGTAATCGCCACCGTTACCGCCAAGGAAGGCCATGTTCAGGATGTCTTCAATGAACTCTGCGCCGTCGCGCCCACCGTGCGCGAGGAAGATGGCTGCCACGCCTACCACCCGTGCCTGGACTCCGAACGCGCCGCCGACAAGGACAACGACCCACGCCCCGATACCATCACCGTGGTGGAAGCCTGGGAATCCCACGATGCGCTGCAGGCCCACCGTGAGACCGAACACATGCAGCGCTTCCGCGACAACGCCGGTGACTGGATCGCCGATGGCGATATCCGCATCCTGAGCCCGGCGGGCTGATAGTCAGAACAGCATTGGGGAAGACCCAAAAAAGCCCGGCCTCCAGGAGGCCGGGCTTTTTCGTGAGATACCGCTGAGCAATATCCGCTAGCAGCTTTACCTGCCGTCCACCATTGAACACAGGTACACCTCATCTGATCTGCGTCTCGTGAATGTGCAGCACTCGCAGGGATTATCGGTTGCCTGAGGGCTTCTCAGCGCTGATACTGTATATGAATACAGTATCGAAAGGAGACCCCACCCATGACCGTATCTGCCGCTCAACCGTCCCACGCCTCGCTGGCTCGCCCTCATCCAGCGCCGGAGCCCTGTGCACTGCCACACCCCCACATCACGGGGCGCGCTGGCATTTCCGGCTTCCCCTCGCCGGCCGAGGATTACGCGGGACGCACGCTGGACCTCAACGAGCGGCTGATCAAGCGCCCGGCAGCGACCTTCTTCATGACGGTGGCAGGTGACAGCATGGAAGGCTTCGGCATCTATGAGGGCGACACCCTGGTGGTAGACCGCTCCATCGATGCCCGCCCCGGGCATATCGTGGTGGCACTGGTCGAGGGTGAGGTGGTGGTCAAGCGTTATGAACTGATCGGTCAGCGCCCCTACCTGAGTTCCGGCAATGCCCTGTATCCGCCGGTCGCGATCTTCGACCTCGAATGCCAGGTCTGGGGGGTGGTGCGCTCCGTCATCCACGAATACGCGGTATGAATACGCCGATGATCGGACTGGTCGACTGCAACAACTTCTACGCCAGCTGCGAGCGGGTGTTCGACCCGCGCCTGGAGGGCCGCCCTGTCGGCGTGATGTCCAACAATGACGGCTGCGTGATCGCGCGCTCCAACGAGCTCAAGGCGCTGGGCGTGGAGATGGGCACCCCCGCCTTCCAGCTACAGCCACTCGTCCGTGAGGGGCGCATCCACCTGCTTTCCTCCAACTATGAGCTGTATGGCGACATGTCGGCGCGCGTGCGTGAGGTGCTGGAGGAATATTCCGCCGGGGTCGAGCCCTACTCCATCGATGAGATGTTCGTGCGTTTCGATGGCTTTGATCGCAACTCGATGCTGACATTGAGCCGCACTCTGCACCGCAATGTCCGCAAGTTCACCGGCATTCCCGTGTGTGTCGGGGTCGCACCAACTCGAACGCTGGCCAAGTTGGCCAATCGCGCTGCCAAGAAGCGTCCGGAATTCGGCGGTGTCTGCGTGCTGGAACCCGATGAAGTCGGCACCCAGCGCCTGCTGGCCGATACGCCACTGGGCGATGTCTGGGGCGTGGGCCGACGACTGGTCGAACGCCTGGCACTGCAAGGCCTGCACACTGCCTGGGACCTGCGCTGCGCCGACCCGCGCGCCATCGGCCAGCGGTATTCCGTGGTACTGGAACGCACCGCGCGCGAACTGCAAGGCACGCCCTGCTTCGAGATGAATGATGCCGATGACGCTCGCCAGCGCATCATGACCTCGCGCTCCTTCGGGCGCATGACCGGTGACTTGAATGAACTCAGGGACGCCATCCGCCAACATGCCCAGCGCGGCGCCGAGAAGCTGCGCCATCAAGGCAGCCTGACACGCGCCGTGCTGGTCTTCCTCAAGAGCAATCGCCACCGACCCGACCTGCCGCAATACTCACCCAGCACCATCGTCGAGCTGCCCGCCCCCACCAATGACAGCCGCGAGATACTCGCCGCCGCGCAACAGGCGCTGGAGCATATCTACCTGCGCGGTTATCGCTTCATGAAGGCTGGCGTGATGCTGCTCGACCTCATCGACCAGCCACGCGAGCAACTCTCGTTGCTCGACGACGAAGCGGATATCGCCAGGCGTGAACGCAGTCAGCAGCTGATGGCGACACTGGACGCCATGAATCAGAAGATGGGCCGCGGCACCGTGCGTCTGGGCGTCGCACGCCCCGACGCCGCCTGGCAACTGCGCTGCGCCCACCGCAGCGCCCGCTACACCACCAACTGGCAGGAATTGAAGCGGTTGCGTTAGTGGACTTGGCCGAAAGCTCTGAGCGCAATTCCGAGTGCCCCAACCATCAGCAATACAATCCCTTTCCTCGGCGCTCATACCGCAGAAGGCATGAAGGGAGTGAATGCGTAGATATCGCGCGCAACCTGATCGGATTGTTGCACCCACAGCAAAGGTGTTTTACGCCAGCGCCGCTTTATCAATGACTTGCGAACACTCATGCTGTGCGCCATTGCTGAAAAGCCAACAGTTGTGGAGTACCCGGCATGAAGATTCTACTGATCAACGGCGGCAAGGCCTTTGCCCATTCCAATGGCGAGCTGAACGCGACGCTGCATGAGCTGGCGCGCGGTGAGCTGGCCGAGCTGGGTCATGAAGTGCGTGAAACCGTCATCGAGGAAGGCTTCGAGGCCAAGGCGGAAATCGAGAAGCAGCTGTGGGCGGACCTGATCATCTATCAGACCCCAGGTTGGTGGATGGGTCTGCCGTGGACCGTGAAGAAGTATCTCGATGACATCCTGACTGAGGGCCACGGCTCTCTATATGCCAGCGATGGGCGTCATCGCACCAGTCCGACCCAGGGCTATGGCACTGGCGGCTTGATGCAGGGCCGCCAGTACATGCTGTCACTGACCTGGAATGCGCCACTTGAGGCCTTTGATGAAGAAGGCAACTTCTTCGAGG
Organism: Cobetia sp. Ld8; assembly: GCF_045066615.1. Lineage (NCBI taxonomy): Bacteria > Pseudomonadati > Pseudomonadota > Gammaproteobacteria > Oceanospirillales > Halomonadaceae > Cobetia > Cobetia sp. Ld8. The sequence continues at coordinate 1,170,963 of NZ_JBISHF010000007.1, forward strand.
GCAAGGGCATCGATGGCGTCTACTTCCCGGTACACAAGGCGATGGAATTCCTCGGCATGACGGCCTTGCCGACCTACCTGGCCACTGATGTAATCAAGAATCCTGACCTGGCAGCCTACACCCAGGCCTACCGCACGCACCTGCGCGAGCACGTCGGCCACGCCTGAAGGCTCGAGAGATGAGTTGCGAGCGCTGAAAGCACTCGAGCCCGCTCGTAATACAAGAAGCCCGCCACCGGTGACATGACCGATGGCGGGCTTCTTGCGTTCTAACGAATAGCGGCGACCAGCGCTCACTATTGAGAGGGTGCGGGTCTCAGAAGCTCCAGCTGGCGTGCGTCCAGAAGATACGCCCCGGCTCATTGACCTGTACATCGCCCTGCAACGGATCGTCGTAGAAACGATTGACGTGGTAGGCGTAGGCCTTGTCGAACGACCGGTGCGAGCATGGCAGATCCACTGGCGAAGACGGTAAACGTGCCCGCCAGTGGAGAGGTGTGCCCGTTTACACCTTGGCCTCCTGCAGGTCATCCCCACGCTTGTGCGTGGCGCGAATCCACAGCCAGTCAAGCAGCCCCATCACGACCAGCGAGAGGCCGACCAGCGGGAATATGACACCGATGATCATCATCAAGCCCCAGACACCGGCGATACGCTTGCGCTCCTTGGGCAGCGGCGGGATACCGATACCGCCCACCGGACGACGCTTCCACCACATCACGCCCGCACCGACGCTCATCATCACCATCGCGATACAGGCCAGTACCAGCACCAGCTGGTTGATCAGCCCGTACTGCTGCCCCAGGTGAACATTGATGCCCCACTCCAGCGCTCGACCCAGCGGGCCATAATCGGCGTAATGCATGTCCAGCAGCACATCGCCGGAATAGCGATCCACATGCACCACCTGCTGGCGCTCCAGCGCATCCGGATAGATGGAGCCGGTGTAGACGCCCTGCGGCGAGCCCGGCAGGTTGATGGCATAGCCCGGTGCCAGGCCTTCGCGAGCGAAGATGCGCTCAGCCTTGTCGAGGCCGATATCGGCATGGGCAATCGCGGCGGCGCTCAGCGGCACGGCCGCAGCGCCGGAGGCCTGCTCGGCACCAGACTTGGTGCTACCACCGCCATGCCCGGCATGCTCTCCCTCGTCTACAACAGGGCTTGTTGCTGCAGCCGGCAAGGAAGATAACGGGATAACGGCCTGTTCGAGCGACCAGGTCGTCCGCTCCTGGTCCACCAGACGGGTATCCGACATCGGCGTATTCACGCGCACGCCATCGGGATACCCGAAGTTATGCCCGTTGGCCAACTCGTTGACCTTGGCACCCCACACCATAGACCACGGCATGCCGGTCACGGCGAGAAACAGGATGAAACCAGCGGCGAAGATGCCACACACGGCATGCAGGTCGCGCCACCACAGACGGCGCGCAGGCGTGGTGCGCAGCGTGACGACGCCACCCTTCTGCCCCCGCGGCCACCACAGATACAGGCCGCTGAGTACCAGCAGAATGCTCCAGCCGGCGGCGATCTCGATCGCGGCATTGCCGATGGGGCCGGTGATGGCGAGGCTGTGCAGATTGCGCACCGTCCACATGATGCTGTCACGGTAGGCCATCTGCCCCTGCACTTCGCCGCTGTAGGGATTGACGTAGACCGCCTGCTTGCCACTGCCATCGGCTGCCACGATATCGACTTCCGTGGTCAGGTCACTGACCGCAGGTGGCACGACACGCACGGCCTTGCCGGGCAGACTTTGCACGGCGACACGCACCTGCTCGCTCAGCGGGACACTCGCCTGTGCCTGGCCATTGACCTGTTGCACCACCGGCGTGTTGACCTTCATCAGGTCGGCATGCACGAAGTGATCTATCTCTTCACGGAACAGATAGAGACCGCCGGTGACGGCCAGCAAGGTCAGGAAAGGCAGCACCAGCAGGCCGGCATAGAAATGCCAGCGCCACACGGCGCGGTAGATATCGCTGAAACCGCGAGCGGCGCGACCCGCGGAGTCGGTATTGGTTGTTGAACTCATCTCGATTACCCATCGACAGGTGCCACGACGCGCGACGGATACTTTGTCCGCCGGTCAACGTGAGGTCACCGAACACTATGGAGAGCCACCGCGAGGTGGCCCAGCAATTCATGGCGCGAGGGAATCGTGAGGTGGCGCGCGCCCGGGCGGACGCAGATAGACATTGATGTCGCGAAACGCGACAAGGCAGGGACGCGGGGCCGCGTCGCGAGACAACCGCCCCAACGCCAGCAACAGGGCAACGGCGACCAATGCCAGCGTGAAGGCCGCCATGCTGGCCAACGGACAATCCGAGGCAGCGGAGCTATGGGTGATCTGCGCCTGCGAACCGCTTTCGCGAGCGGCGCGGATTATCCAGTCGCTATCGGCACTCACCCAACGCCCGGTACCAACGCTCTCGAAGACGGCATGGTCGTTGACCATCACCACTCGTGGGGCCGCCAGCGGCATGACCAGCATGGCGGCCAACGCGATCAGCATCACGAAGACGACATGCCCATTGGCCGCGGTCAGGCGTGACAGGGCGCGATGATAGGAGACGGATTGACGCCTGGCGTGGCGAGTCGAGGGGCAAGTCGCGGTCATGCGCCCCCCGTGACCGGCACGTTAGCGTTTTCGCTCGTGTTGACGGCCGCAACACTGTCAGAAGACGGCGCTGCGGCCACGGACTGGAGCAGGAACGTCAGACGATCAGCAAGCTGCTCAGGCGTCTGACTGAGCGGCAGGGTGTCACGCAGCCGGCCCTGCTCATCGATCACGAAGATCGCCACGCTGTGGTCGATCATGTAATCGGCCTCACCGGCCGACGCCTGCGCTTGCGCGTGTTCAGGAGGATGACTCTGCTCGGGTTCTCGCCGCTGAAACTGGATACCGAGCCGCTGAGTGAATTCCTCCAGACGCGTGTCGTCCTGTGACGGGAGGCGAAGGCCGGTCACCGGCAGGCTGAAGGCAGACAGATAACGTGACAGCACGGGCAGGGTGTCGCGCGCCGGATCCAGCGTCAGAAACATCGGATGCAGATGCGCACGTGAAGTCTCGTCAAGGCGTTGCCAGGCCATCTGCAGCCGGGCAAGCGACAACGGACAGATGTCCGGGCAATGCGTAAAGCCGGGAATCAGCACGCTCAGGTGACCCGCTTCCCCCCGAGACAGGGTGTCCGCGTGCAGCAGTCCACGCGTGGAAGGCAGCTCGAGCGTCGTCGGCCACGCATTACGCGGTTGATGCGAGGCAGAAAGCCCCGTGATCAACGCGATAATGACGAGGGCAAAAGCACTGAGTCCCATCAGGATCAGCTTGCGCGGCGACATGAACACTCCAGCGTGGCGTGCAGAGAAGGTAAAGTCAGCAGGGTCGATGACAGGGATGCTAACCATTCACACCCGCGAAACCACTAATGCGACAAGTTGCCACAGCGATTGCCCCGGGCCTTCGCAAGCGCGACAAGGCCTCAGATAGCGTAAAGCCATCACCACCATCATCAGATTCAAAGTGCGTCTCACCCAGACGGACACGACACTGTCTCCATGCTCACGCAATTGAGCCAGTTCCCCATTCCCCTTCTTCCCCTCACGCCATGAGGCTTCGCCATGATTCAGCGCCTTTCCCTGCACCCAGCCATCCTTGAAGTGCGCGACCTCGATGCCGCTTGCCGTTTCTTCACCGAAACACTCGCCCTGCCCATCCTGTTGCGCAACGCCACCAGCGCGACCCTGGAGCTGAACCATCGCCGAGACAAGCAGACCAGCGTATTGCTGTTGCAGCGCAGTGCCGAGCAACCCGACAGCCGCCAGCTGACGCTTGAGATCGAGCGAACGGACTTTGCCCGCTTCCGCGACCAATGGCAGGCCCAGGGAGCGCATCTGATCGAGAGTCACGGCAGCAGCGCCCCCGGCTGTGCCTGGCAGGTGCTCGATTGCGTGCTCCCCGATGGGCATCGCCTACGCGTGGTCAGCATCAACCCCGAGCGCTGCGCTCCGACGATCAGCCGAGGCATGGACATGGCACCCTGAGATTCCAGCACACCAGATAGCTCGAGAGTCTCCGCTGGGCCGGCGCAAGACACAAGCGCCGGCCCCGCTATCAAGTGCGCCATCATGGCGAGAAATGACGTACCGGTGAGGCGTACAAGAAGATGGCTTGAATGCCCATCACGGCTGAGGCGTCAGTAGTTGACCAGCAAGTCATCAATGACCGGGTTCATCTTGATTTCGACCCCGGCAAACTTGGAGAACGTCAGACCACCCTTTGCGACAAGATGATATTGCGCATAGGCGATTTCATCGCCATACGGATCATTGAGCCAAAGTTCTGCGTGTGACAGATAGGTCGTGAAGTCCCAGGAGCGCAAAGCGGTATACGTCAATATCACTTCACAATGGCCGGGGACCGGAGCGTCATAGACTCGCGTATTCAAGCCATTGCGGCTGAAGCCACGTTTGATCACACTCAGGAAGCCGGGCACGATCACGGCTTCATTGCGCTCGATGCACACGGTATCCAGATAGGACATGCGTTCCAGAGGCTGAACCTTCACCGAGGTACAGCCGGCCATCACGAAGGTGATGGAAGCTGCCAATAACGCCTTCGTCATCCCTGTCATTCTTGACTCCCTGTCATTGAACAAGAGGCTTTATCGCGAGATATGCCTGGAAGGCATGCTTGTCCGCAGGGTATTAGTGAAAACAAATAAATGCGAGGAATCTGCCAGTTATTCTGATTCAGGGTAATGGACAGAATTTATGCATCATGAAATCGACGATTGTTAGTCCTTATTGCACGCCCTACTCTCGGTTCGCTCTATGGCAAACATCTCCATCATCAGGGCAATGGCGTGACTACGCCTCAATACGTAGCACGACATCCTCCCCTCTCCTTGGTTGTGCCTTTCGACAGTACCGTCTCACAGCCCTTCTCCATCGGGCGGCGTACGAATCCAGTTGCTGGAGGCCGTCGTCGGAGCACGTAGCTGGAATGGGGCCACCAGCGCGTCGAGTGCATTGCGTGTCGGGTCATCAGCAGATGGAACACTTTCTGCCAGCTGGAAATCTTCCACTGCCGAGCAGGTCAACTCGCCGGGCAAGGTGTTCGTTACCGCCTCCAGCAACGGCTCGATCAACCCCAGGTCCGTCGTGGCACGCAACTGATCAAACAGTGTACGTACCAGCGCTGTGACAAGATCGCCATCCTCATCCAGCGACGTGCCAGCGGGGCAATACAATGTCCCCACTTCCACTTCAGGAACGCAAACCCCCAGCAATGCGCAGGTGGGCAAGGCATTGACGGTACCCAGGGTAGTATCCACCAAAGCATCCACCGGCCCGATATAGTTGCTCAGTATATCGTCTTGAGCGACCGTGCCGGGGGGTGGAGTACATAGATCTACAATCCCGGTGCTCAACAGACAGGTGGTATCAGCCTGGACGGATTGCGGGTCATCCAGGGTGAATTGCTCGCAAGGAGCCCCCGCGATCACTTTCTGCGATATCCAGCGCGACTGCACATCAACGCCATCGAAAGGACACTGCTGGGGTGTCCCGCGATAGAGAAAGCCCGGCAAGGCAGCAGGATCGCCAGGCCCGATGGCATAGACAGGTCCGCCCTGCAGCGCATGCAGGTAGCTGACACTGCCAGCATTCACATCACCCGCAATGTCGCGACTGTCCGTCGCTTCATCACTGGCAGACTTGATGCAAGGATCGCCACTGCAATTGGGAGTGGCGTAATAAAGTGGTTCTCGACTGGAGAAGCGGTCATCGCGAATCCCGATCAGGGCACGGTTGATGCCGGATGGTTGGCTGCGATCGAAATAGAGAATGCGCGGGGCATCATGCTCATCGACATCGAAGACTTCTCCCAAAGCTCGTCCATTGGCATCCTCGACAACGAGCTCGCGGGACTGCTGGGTCATGTAATGCTTGAAGAGTGCATCACGTATCGCCGCCAGCCCGACCAGCGAGCCGATGATCAGAATCGAGGTGATCAGGATCAACTCGATGGTAATGATGAAACCGCCTTGCCTGCGACGCGAACGACACGCGTGAGTGACCGAATCATGTCCTGCCACCATATGCCTTCTCCCGAGACGATTGCGCTTGCGAAGATGCCCACCTTGACGCCTCACCACAGCTCCCTCATCAGGATCAGCACCTCCTGAACGCGCAGGCTGGCCGGAAAGATCACCAGCACGAAGAACAACGGGCCACCGACGAGCAACATCGGAAACAGTGCCTTGACGCTGCGTTGCTGCATGGCCTTGCGCTGCCGCTCATTCTGTTGACGCGCCAGCTGGGCCGCAAAGGCTTCCAGCACATCGTGCAATGGATTGCCCATCCTGTTGCCGGCGACCAGCAACATGGCGAACTGATGCAATTCACGGCTTCCGGTTCGTCTGGAAATGCGCGTGGCAGCTTCCTGGAGCGACAACCCGCCTTCCAGCTCAGCGCTGAACAGCTCAAGCTCAAAGGCCAGCGGATGCCGAGGTGGCAGCGCCTGACGCGCGGCCTCCCGCAGTGAAGCGGCAAGAGACAGGCCATGGCGCTGGTACGCCAGCGATACGGCCAGCAGGTGTCCCAGAGCAGCCGCGATGTGTATCTGGCGTTCGCGCCTGCGCTGTCCCAGCCATAGATGCGGCACTACGATGCCGAGCAGCATGCCCGCAAGCCCCCCGAGGTTTGCCCCCGTCATGCGCAGGATCAGCAAGGCCAGGAGGGCAGGCAGCAACAGCTGGAGCCCCCACCACCAGATCACGTGCCGCGGGTTCAGGCCAGCCTGACGCATGCGCCGACGCGGAGTGAGTGATCTGTTCTGGCTGATGTTATCGGGGTTACGCAACAGCTCCTGCAATACATCCGCAATTCCGCTCTCCTCCAGGCGCACCTTGAAAGTACTGTGCAAGGCCAGATAGAGCGCCAGCAGAGCGCCAAGCATGCACAGAATGATGATGTCCGGCAGATAAGCCTCGGGGAACGTCCATGACGGGATACCGGAAAAGACATTCATGGCTGCTTCCTCATCATCTGACGCAACCAGGCAAAGCCGAGAATCTGACAGCACACGGCTCCCAGCAACAGTACGCTGCCCAGAGGATGGTCCAGCAGCAGTATCAACCAGTCAGGCTCCTTCCAGAGGATGAAGGGAACGATGGCGTAAGGCAGCAGAGCGATGACCAACAGGGAATAGCGCGCACCGGACAGTTCGGCACGCAGCTGACGCCGCATCTGGTAACGCTCATGCAGGGTGGGCAGCAGCGAGGGAAGCAGACTGGCGAAGCTCATGCCACGCCGCTCGGCGCTGATCATTGCAGCAGTGAAGAGTCTGACGCTCTCACAGGGATAGAGACGCAGCATTCGCGCGCAGGCCTCATTCAGTGACAGGCCCATGTCCAACCGATAGACCAGCTGCATCAACTCGCGCCGTGCGGCCTTGAGAGAGGATGATCCCGCCAGACGTAGCCCATTACGCAGGTTATCGCCCAATTTCAGACTGGCCTCGAGCATGTCCAGCGCCTGAATCAGATCGCCTTCGAAACGGAAGATGCGCCGACTGGCGAATTCGTGGAGCAGGAAGCCAACCAGCAACAGGCTGGTCATCAGCGCGAGGGACGCGAGCAGCAGGTTGCCGGGAAACCAGCCAAGGAAGATCACGAAGATCATCACGCTGCTTCCCCACACGCCCGCCACGAACAGCACTGGACGCATGCTGATGTCCAACAAGGCCAGCAGACGTTCGAGACGCGACATCTCTCGGCGGTGCATCAGCCCCAGGGTCATATCCGCTCCCATGAAACGCTGTGCCCTGATCATGCTGATGATCAACCACAGCGAAGACAGCGCGATGCAGACCAGCAGCAGGATAAGCATGTCAGCCCTCCTGTCGTGACACACCTTCACACCAACCGTCCCTGACGCCAGGCGCCAGAGTGGCGCCACGTGCCTCGAGATGAGCGATGAAGGCATCCAGCACATCGGGGTTGGCCTGATAGGCCTCTTCGCCGCAGGGCTCACCGGGCGTCATGGTCGCGCGACGGTGCAGCAGCTCACGAGGGCGCTCTTCCCCCAACCAGGCCAGGCTGGCAAGTTGGCGATGACCCTCGGCGTCGCGTTCGAGATGTACGATCAGCGCTCCACTCAGGCGTACCATCTCCTCGATGACCTGACGATCGGGGTGAGCGCTGCTCATCAAGGCCAATGACAGCATTCGCACAGGGACGTCCAGTGCACTGTTGGCATGCAGGGTGGTCAGACTGCCATCGTGACCGACCGTCATGGCCTGCAACATCTCGAAGACCTCGCCACCCCGTGCTTCGCCGACGATGATGCGATCGGCCCGCATCCTCAACGCGGCTCTCAATAACTCGCCTAGCCCCTGAGGACGGGGAGAATCCCCTGCCACCGGATAGCTTTCAAGTCTGACGACATGCGGATGATGCAAGTCGAGCTCCGCACACTCTTCGACGCTGACCAGGCGCTCGCCATGACTGATATGCCCTGCCAGATAATTGAGCAATGACGTCTTGCCGACACCTGCCCCTCCGCTGATGATGATATTGACGCGCGCGGCCACTGCAGCCCCCAGCAATTGGATAAGGCTGTCACTCATGAAGCCCGTCGCGACCAGGCGTTGACGATCAAGGTAATGACGTCGAAACTTTCGAATGGAGACCAGCGTTCCATCCGGTGTCAATGGCGCGCATACCGCATGTAGACGACTACCATCTGCCAGGCGCGCATCAACGATCGGGCTGGAGGCATCCAGATGCTTGCCAAGCGGGGCGATCAATCGCGAGACGAAGCGCTGCAGGTGCGCCTCATCATCAAAGGCAAGCTCGGTGGGGTCCAGACTTCCGGCACGATCAGCCCAGATTTGCCCCGCCCCATTGACCAGGATGTCACTGACGGCTTCATCGGCCATCAACTCCGTCAGCGGTCCGAAGCCACAGAGGTCGTTGGTCAGCGTATCGAGCAATTGCTGGCGACTCTCAGGGTCCAGAGGTATCTGGTACTCGTCACACACGGTGGTCAAGGCATCCGCTAGACGTTGCTGAACGTCTGCCATGCCGCCCTGCTCATCCCTCTCCATCTCATGTCGTGGTGTCGAGTGGCTACGGCGCAATGCTTGCCCCTGCTCATCTGCCAGACGGGTGACCAGCACACGTTTCAGGCGGTCCATGACCTCCGGCGCGATGGAAAGGCGTGAGCTCGACGCATTTTCACTCCCGCAAGTATCCACCTGAGAGGCCGGGTCATGACGCGAGGGCTCTCGGTCACGGCGCATGCGCGACAATGGGCCAATCATGAGGAAACCCTCACACCACTGGCCAGTTGCTTCAGGGCATCCCCCCGGCAGTGCCCCGCTGTCGCCAGGCGCAGCAGGTGTGCTCGCGCGGGCTGGTGGTCCTGCTTGCGAGCCAGACTGGTATCAAATTGGTGGCAGGCATCTGCCAGGTGGCCCTGTGCTTCATTGATCAAGCCGCGATGATAGTCCACCCGCCAATCGGGAGCCCCAAGGCGGGATGCCAACGTCAGCTGCTGTTCTGCATCATCATAGCGACCCTCGACATAGCCCACGGCCGCCAATCCTTCATAAAGACCGGCATAATTGGGATGCAGCAACATGCCGCGATCGAGCACGTTGCGTGCCAGGGTCGTGTTGCCTTCCTCCAGCGCCAACTGGCTGCGCAGCACGAAGGCCTCCGGCGGGTGTGAAGGCCCGATGCTCATCTGATCGAGAAAGAACTGAGCCTTGTCGCCGCGCCCCGCCGCATGACTCAGCAATGCATTGAAATACAGGACTTCCGGGTTGCGTGGATACTCGACATGCAGCCGCTCCGCTTCTCGCAACAGGCGCTGGCAATCCACCATCGGACTTGCCACATCGTCCAGCTCCAGACAGGTCCGACCCTGTACCATCAACTGTTGGTACCGCTCATTGAGGTACTCGAGGCGATCGCCTGCGTCCGGACGGGATTCCCGCATGCTGTCGATGGAGCTGCAGCCGGCCAACCAGCCCACCATCACTCCCAGCACACCCAGACGACACACGGATTCACGAATGTTCATGGCGTACTCCTCAACGCGAAGATGGCAGGCGGCTCAGCGGCATGTCGGCAAGGCGACTGGCGCCATCCGGGAAACTCCACTGGGCGACTTCGTTGATCGGCTCTCGGATCAAGGTCGGAGTCACGATGATGACCAGCTCCTTGTCGACATCGGAACGATTGAAGGAACGTGTCATCCAGCCGAGAAGCGGGACATCGCTGGCGCCGGGCACGCGGTCTTCCTGGCCGCTCATGTCACGCGAGACCAGACCGCCCAGAATCAGCGGCTGGCCATCGCGCAGACGCGTGGTGGTACGCAGGCTGCGCACATTGAAGGCCGTGCTGTTGAGGTCGGAACCGGTGCTGTCGGCAATCTGTTGTGTCAGAAGCGTGTCCGGTGTCGAGATGGTCGGCAACACATCCAGCGTGATGCGATCATTTTCATCGACGAGGGCGCGCACGCTGAGCTGGACGCCGAACGACTTGAAGTCCGTACCGCTGAACACCCCGTTGGTATTGGCACCCAGGGTGTCATCCTGACCGACGCCTGATGGCGCGAACGCGGAAGGTACGGGAATCTCACCCCCGACCTGGAAGACCGAGCTCTCACCGGCCAGCACCGTCAATGTCGGGCGTGACAGGGTGCGTGAAATCCCCTCGTTCTCCATCAGGCTGAACAGCAGGTCGAAGGCGATGTCACTACCGCCGATCTGAAGGTTGTTGATGAGAGTCCCGTCCAGAATCTGCAGCGCATTCTCGAGTCCCGAGGCCCCGGCTGCACCGGTCTCCCCAAGTGCCAGCGGCCCACTGGCGTTGTAGCCGTTAGTCATGATGCTCAGGTCAGGACGCCAGGCTTTCATGCGCGAACGATTGACCTCATGCATCTGGATCGCCACTCGCACCTGGGGCACATCACGTACCTCGATCATCGAGATCAGGCGTCCGCCAGCGATGGAAAGCACCTTGGAACGGGCGATGTTGTTGCGGATGTTGTTGCTGAGATCACCACCACCGACACCACTACCGGAGGTGATGGAGCCTCCGTAACTGCTGGAGCGAACGTTATCGCCCATCAAGGCACCGGATTCATCCGCCAGCACATCAATCCCGGCTTCTCCTCCGGCCAGTGGGCTACCGCCAACGACTCGCGCTGCCACGTTCAGAATCCGCGTCAATGCCACCTGATCGCGCACTTCGCCTTCGAGCAGGAATGTATCGAAGAGGTCGTTGGGCATCTCACCGAACTGCAACCGCCTTACCTTGACCTCCTCCCCGCCCAAGGACGCAATGGCTTCCTTGAGCTTGTCGGTAATCGGTTTGGGCTTCTGGGTCACCTTGATGAGATTGATCACCGGGCTCGTCATGTTCGCATTCATGTTCATCGTGCTCGCACCCGCCGGCATGCCGGGGGGTGCCATCGAGGGCAGCGCACCGCGCTGCCCTGAGAGCAGGTAGTCCGTTGCTGCCTGCTGCGCAGCCTGTCGATACTCCGCCGTGGGCACCTTGCCACGCATTACCAGCACGGGGCGATCCGGCGCGGAACGAATGGAAATGGAGGGATGGATCTCGCGCAGCGCGCTGCTCAATACGCTCAGGTCGGGACTGACACTGAACAGGAAGGACTCATTGCTGCCATCGACGTACCAGACCATCACCGTAGTTCGCCCGACTTCCTTGCCCAACATCAGGACTTCTCGACCACCGATCACCTCGACCTCGATGATGCTCTGCTTGCCGACGGCAATGCGCTCTATGTCCTTGCCGAAGGCCAGGCGCGCATGAGTCCACTGCACCAGAGTGCGAGAGCGGGAATTGCCGCTGCTGTAGGCGGTATCCACATTGATGAGCCCGGCAGCAGGATTGACAGCGTCAACCGCGTCGACGCTCACGTCAGCGGCAACGGCAGACTGGCCTGCACTCGCGCAGGCAAGCGACAGGCACAGGATGAAGCCAGAGCATTCAGCGAGAAAAGCAGAAGGTTTGCTCATATTATCTCCAGGCCATGATGATCCGGCGGGGGGTGACCCAGGAAAGCGATCAGAAGAAAGGGGAATTCTGGTACTTTTTCAGAAATTCAAAACCAGCCAAGCATTCTCATGACACCGCAATATCGACCAAGGAGTCACAACTCGATCTCCACCTTTCTGCGCTGTAATCCTTGAAAAATCTCGATCTGACGCGTGTGCAAGGTAGGCGCCATCGGGAGACGGAGCTTGACATCTCTGCCATGTAACACCAACGACACTCTTTCCTGAGAATTCAAGCTTGCAAGGCGAAAGATATCCTTCGGTAATGCTGCGATGACCAGACCCGATGACTGGGTTGTCTGCTTGCCAGTGGCTTGCGACGATAGTGATGCCAGCGGACCGCTCGCCACTGGAGCCGGCTGATTGTTGTTCATCGTCCCCATCAGACGAACCTGTTCCGCAATCACGCGTACTCGCCCGTTGAGGCTACCGATGACATCAAAGGTATCGCTAGGCTTTATCTGTGAAACAGGGAAGGAATGACTCGCCATTGGGAGTGAGAACAACACCCTATCCTCGGGGATATATTGCGAAAGACTTTGACGTTTCACCGGCTTCAGGTCCTGAGGCTGAATGACATCCCCCGGCAGACGATTACGTGTCATGACCTTGCCGATCGCCATGCTCATGTCCTGCAGCCCTCCCGCCACATCTTTCATCATCTTGAGCTCCAGCATCTGAGGCGTGATGATCTGCCCCTGCGCGATCAGGTCATTGGCCACCAGCACCTCTTCTGCTCCCACACGCTCGTACTGACGGTACCCCAACAGGCTTGCCATCGAGGTCGACACCAGAAAAACGACCATGGCGACCGTCGTGCTGCCATTGAGACGTATATTCATGTCAACCTCCTTGATGGACGTCACGGTTGCTCATCATGGGAAAAAGGTCGGAGAAACTTCGATCTTCCCCAACCTCAAGAGCGGCTATTACGGCGTGAAGGCACTCGCACCGGTAGCATTCTCTGCACCGCTTCCCGCGGTGGTATTGGCCCCAGCATTGGTAGCCGCTTCACTATAATCCGCTGCGATAAAGTCGAAGGTGACGAGATCGCCAGCGTTGGCATCAGTCGCATCAACGAAGCCGGATCCTTCCAGGAAGGCGGTCCCTTCTGCATTGACCAACCCATCAAAAGCGTAGGATTGATCAAGCTGACCGATGGCTTCTGCAACATCTTCCATCTCAGCAGTCAGTGAATCGCGCATGGTTACCAGACCTACTACCATACCGATCACCATGACCGAGAGGATCAGTACCAGCTCGGTGGTCATCACGAAACCTGCCTGGGACTTCTTGGTTGTCTTTTTCATCTGTGAATCTCCAGTGAGGATATCTTCGACAGCTGCACTTTCCCGTTCAATGGATCGTGGCCACAAGCAGCGACTTGTCTGCACCTACTGTCCACGAATTTAAGACTAATCGGTTTTTTGAAATCCAACTGCAAACCAATGTGTCGATAAATGTCACATCAAGGGTGTCCGGAATAAGAAAAGGCAAGGCGCGGCTTTCGTGATGTTGAAGATATGCACGTGAGAAGTGGGAAAATGACAATCAAAAAAGGCACTGTGCGGGCCGCATCAGTGCCTTTCTTTGGTCAATATTGGCAGCCTTGAAGAGAATCTTTTCAATGTCCTGAGAGACTGTCGGTGCAGTGGCTGAGACGCAGCAACTGCAACACACGAACTGCAACACGACGTCTAGCGACAGAATCGCCAGCCCCGCGTGCCGAGGTGGAAGTGATCACGATGGGCGGCGTTGTAATCCGGGCCCAGCACGGTACCGAAACTCTCACAGGCGGCGTCCTGCACGGCACGCAGGAAGCGGCCCGGGGCATCTTCATCCTCGGGTGCCGTCCAGTCGCGCGGCAGGCGAATCTGACGGCCGTCCGCCAGCGTGAAGCCTGTGACATCCAGCGCATCCGCGGTGGCGTGTTCGCTGCGGCGTGCGTTCTCTCGTCCGTAGATGTTGCGGCAGGCGTAGCTGCCCACATGGGACACTTGCGTCACCTCGCTCCCCATGACCTCCTGTGCCGCTGACTTGAGCCCATGGCGCTCGAAGCGCAGCCAGCTCACCGCCAGCGGGCAGCTGGCAATGAAGGACTGGTTGAAGCGAACGGCCTGCTCACCACTCGCGCCTGACGCCGAATGCATGCGTACGCTGTTGATGAGGTCACAGCCGTTGTCGCTGGGGCGGTCCGGCAGGAAGGTCACCCGTTGCGGGGCTTCCCGCTCGAGAAATGCGCGACAGGCGGCCGGGTTCTCGTTCAAGCGTGAGAGCTTCCAGCCGGTCACCATGCCGGGCGGGGCCTCCAATTGCAGTGGCGCCCACGGGAGATAGTGAGCGGGTATCCAGCGCTCCAGCACGATGATATCGCGCTGGAGCGCAACGCCCAGGCCGATGAGCACAAGGCATATCAACGTGAGCCTCATGCCTTTGCGGCGCTGCTTGTGCTGCAAACCGTTCATGTTCGCCTCCTGTGCGCGATGCAGGCCCTCATCTGCCCCGGGCTTCGCCTGCCCCAGGGTGACTGACCACCGTGAATGGCATGACGTATCGACCGCCTCATATATGCCATATCAGAAACAGTGAAATGAAGGGCGAGACGCTGTCAGAGACGCGGCTGTCCACTATGCTGGACGCCATTCAGCAGACCAGCCACACACCCTTGAGGGGCCACGCCCCGGCTGCTCTCTGCACGCCAATCCGCTATCAGGAGCGCACATGACGACAGCCCCTACCTCACGCCTGGGCACGATCCCGCTCTCGGTGCTGGACCTTGCCCCCATCCGCGATACCGGCAGTGTTGCTGAAACCTTCCACAATAGCGTCAGTCTCGCCCAGCATGTCGAAGCGCTGGGCTTTCATCGCCTGTGGCTGGCCGAGCATCACAACATCGATGGCATCGCCAGTGCCGCCACCTCGGTGCTGATCGGCCATGTGGCGGGCAAGACCTCCCGCTTGCGGGTCGGCTCGGGCGGCATCATGCTGCCCAATCATCCCCCGCTGGTGGTGGCGGAACAGTTCGGCACCCTGGCCACGCTCTACCCGGACAGGATCGATCTCGGGCTTGGCCGCGCGCCGGGCTCCGATGGCATCACCATGCAGGCGATGCGCCGCGACCCTTCCGCCGGCGTGAATGACTTCCCCCAGCGGCTGGCCGAACTCGAGCAGTATCTGGGCGAGGCCTCACCCGGTCAGCGCGTCAAGGCCATGCCGGGGCAAGGCACTCATGTCCCCCTGTGGCTATTGGGTTCCAGTGACTACAGCGCACGCCTGGCAGCGAAAAAAGGTCTGCCCTTCGCCTTCGCCGGCCAGTTCGCCCCCGGCTACATGCTGGAGGCCATCAAGCTCTATCGCGAGAACTTCACGCCCTCCGAGGTGCTGGATGCGCCCTATGTGATGCTCGGCCTGCCGCTGATCGCCGCCGACAGCGATGAACGTGCCCACTTCCTGGCCAGCACCCAGCAACAGAAATTCCTCAATCTGATCCGCGGCAAGAGCACACGCGCCCTGCCCCCACGCGAGACACTGGACTGGTCAGCACGCGAGGAAGCCATGGTCGGCCAGAATCTGGCTGCTGCCATCATCGGCGGGCCAGAGCGCATTCGCAGCGAACTCGAGCATCTGCTGGAGGTGACGCAGGCCGACGAATTGATGTTCAACTCGGATTTCTATGAGCATGCCGACCGCCTGAAGAGCTACGAGATACTCGCCGAGGTCGCCGGCCGCCGGACGCCAGACGCCAGTCAATGACGTGGGCCCCTTCACGCTGACTGGCTTACCAAGACAAGACGCCGCTCACATCTCCTGTGAGCGGCGTCTGTCGTTCTGAGCCTGCCGTGAAGACACGCATTGACGTCATGAGTTGAAGGCGATGAACTTAAAACGATGAACTCAAGGCGATGAGTTCATGACGATAAGTTCATGCCACGACTCGGCTCAATGATGGTCGCGCGGGTTCACGCGACGATTCTTGACGTCCGGCGCACGGCGGATACGATCTTCCTCCGCCAGGCTGTCAGCCTCGAAGATATCCGCACCGACCGGTGTCTCACCATGACGGCGATACAGCTGACTGAGCATCTGGCGACGATCAGCCCGCAGCTCCTTCACCAGTACCACGATCATGCCGTAGATGATGAAAGTGAAGGGCAAGGCCGAGAGTACCGAGGCTGACTGCAAGCCCTTGAGACCGCCCGTCGAGATCAGCGTCAGGCAGATGGCCGCGATCAGCACGCCCCAGGCGATACGCTTGTAGAGCGGCGGATTGATCGAGCCACCGTCGGTCATCTGCGCCACGATGTAGGACGCCGAATCGGCAGAGGTCACCAGGAAGATGAAGATCAGCATGATCGCGACCACCGACAGCACGCTGCTGAAGGGCATCAGATCGAACATCTCGAACAAGGCAGACGTGATGTTGGCATCCGTCGCGGCCGCCAGACCGACATCACTGGCCAGCTCCATGTTGATCGCCGCGCCACCGAAGACACCGATCCACAGGCACGCCAGCAGCGGCGGCACGATCAGCACGCCCACCACATACTCCTTGATGGTGCGGCCACGCGAGACACGCGCGACGAAGGTGCCGACGAACGGCGACCAGGCGATGACCCAAGCCCAGTAGAAGACGGTCCAGGAGCTGTTCCAGTCATTGCCGTCATAGGGCGACATGCGCAGGCTCATGCCGATGAAGTTCTGCAGATAATCGCCGATGCCCAGGGTGATCGTCTTGAGGATGTCCAGCGTCGGGCCGGTGAACAGCACATACAGCATCAGCGCGATGCAGATGCTCATGTTGAGGTTGGACAGGCGCTTGATGCCCTTGTCGAGCCCGGACCAGGTCGAGGCCATGTAGGCACAGAACATCACGCCCATGATGATGAACTGCCATTGCCAGCCTTCTTCCACACCGAAGACGAAGTGCAGCCCCCCATTCATCTGCAACACGCCCAGGCCCAGCGATGTCGCGACCCCCATCACGGTCGCCACCACCGCAAAGACATCCAGCACCGGGCCGTAGCGGCGTACCTTGGGATGCTTGGCCGTCACGGAAGACAGCACCGAGGACACCAGCCCCGCCTGTCCCTTGCGGAACTGGAAATAGGCAATGATCAGGCCGACCACCGAGAAGGCAGCCCACTGATGGACGCCCCAGTTGAAGAAGGCATATTGAATGGCATAGCGCGCAGACTCGGGCGTTTCGCCCGGCATATCGGCGAACGGCGGCTTCAGATAGTGCTGCATGGGTTCCGCCATGCCATAGAACACCAGCCCGACGCCAAACCCTGCTGCCAACAGCATGCTGACCCAGGAAAAGAAGGTATAGGAAGGCCGGCTATCCTGCGGGCCGAGCCGGATCTTGCCGTACTTGCTCAACGCGAGACTGATGAGAAAGATCACGAAACCAAACACGGATATCAGATAGAACCAGCCGAACATGCTGGTCACGGCGCCGAGCGCCTGATCTGCCAATTCACCGAAACGGGTGGGGAATCCTGCCCCCAATGCGACCAGCCCCAGAATGATGATGACCGACGCGCTGAATACGCGCTTTCCTCCAGATGTCATAAATCGCTACTCCCTGTGAGCTGTGACAGCGGTGAGGTGGATCGCGCACCAGCGAGAAACGAGTAGCGTATCGCCAACGAATATTCGCAGTGCCTTCTAGACATGAACCTGATTCCCCAGAACTTCAAGGGCAGACGACGTCAGCAGCACAGGAAAATTTGTCACCGTCTGTACAGGTAGGCGTTTGCCCCAACCGGGCCATAGCCTCCGCGTGGGAGGAGAAAGCCGCTTTTGAAAGGTCAGTGCTGGCTTTGAAAGGACAGTGCAGACCTTGGAGGGACAGCGCAGGCCCTGGAAGGACAGTGACGAAGGAGCAGGGAGACGGGAAGTCCCGGGCAAGCTGGCCAGTCACGATGGCGAGATCGCCAGATAACCTCTACATTACTTGTACGATAGTTATAAAACGCGATTCACCACCGACATGACATCCCACTGAGAGTATTCCCGATGCCTGCACATACCACTGCAACACATCCGCCACGCACCGCTGTGCCCCCCACCCACGCGTCGCCTGCTACCCCACTACCCCCAAGCCAGCTCGCCGATCAACCGCTCGCCCACCAGGACGAGACCAGCATGACACTCGAGTCGCTGGCACGCGCACTGCAGCACGGCATGGTGCCGGTGGTCGAGGTCATGTCACTGGATGGCATCTACAAGGTGAGAATCCATCATTGCCACGGCATCTCGGACCTGACGCGCAATGATCACAGCGCACTCTGGTTCAAGGGTACCGGTGAGATACGCGACTTGATGGGCGCACGCGGCATCAGCCACGGCGTGCTGACCTGGGCGGATCAATGGGGAGATGAAATGATCGGGGTCGAATCGCGCAGCCTCAATCAGGAAGAACTGCTCGCTTGGGGCACGCGTATCTGTTTCAAGTGAGGAATAGCCTCACGATGCCAGGGAAGATACCAGAGCCTGCGACTTCACGGACACAGGCACCTTGGCGAGAGACCATCAGGCTGAAGGCCTTCAAATGATGGGGAGGCGGATGACAAGCCAAAAGAGCCTGCAGCCAATGGCCACAGGCTCTTGTCCTTTTACCCTATTCGGTACTCACTCTATCCAGAATTCCCTCTAGCCAGAATTTTAACCAGCCAAGTTTCACGCTGAAGCAGAGCTCACGCTGACACGAGCCTCAGCCTCTTTGGTGTCAGCCAACAGGGACAGAAGGTAGTCCTTGCGTTTCAGAAATACGGGACGCTGTTGGTAATCTCTTTTATAGGTCTGCTTGGAGACCAGCGCCTCCTGGAATGCTTCAAACTCCTCTCCATTCCCTACGTAGCGATTCTCGAGCGCCATGAAGCGCTCTATATCCGCCGAGGACAGGTATTCCCGCAAGCTGTCATTGAGATAATAGCTGAACGAAAAATACGGCATGAAGCCAAAGCGCTCGGCACGGCGGACAAAATCCGCATAGAGCAACTCAGGATGCTGACGCCCGACCCCCAGCTTCGCGTGATTCTTGGCACGATTGGAAATGAAGATCGCACTGCGCCGGGGCAAGAAAAGATGTTCCAGAAACAGACCCAATGTATGGGTCACGATTTCCCGCCCTTGCACCGCCGCAATGAACCAGACCTCCATCGGCCTGGCGGGCGCCTTGCTTTGACGAAAGGTGAAAAAGCCCAGTTCACTCATTGCCACAGGCAACCACTCCGACAATGGCGTCAGGCAGAACGTCGTGCTGTCAGCCCAGACTCCTCCATAACGACTCAATAGATACAGCCGCAATACGTCCGCCTTGATGGCAGGGTTCAACCTGACCGTCGACAGCTCGAAGGCAGCAAGGAAATCAAAGCCAAGTACTTGCTGGATATTGTCATCACTGAGCAGTCGTACTTCGTAGTCTGGATTCAGCGCCTGCCAAGACCTAACGCTCAGACGTACGACTTCCGGTGCTGATTCCAGCGGAGCATCCCAGTACATCCAGATTATCTTGGGCTGGGCTTGTGACTGAGTCGCCGCCCCCGGATTGGGCCCCAATGACGCCGCACGCTGCAATTCTGCGAGTGAATCCCGTGCTACCTGGTAACGTGGACTCTGTGGCGACAGCTGCGCGATTCCATAATGCGCATTGTAGCGATGGCTGAACCACGCAACATGCTTGCGCAGCCAATAGCCCTTGTTCTCGAAAGTATCGCTTCGAATGAATGCATTGATCATCAGGCAACCCAGGTATTAGTTACCCATGACAGCGCATAGGTAACGATAAATAACGCGAATCGCGTAAAAATACCGATAGTTTGCAGAATTGTCTAACAGAAGGGAAAACTCGAGGAAATGTGCAAGGCCGGATGAGTCGAGGACAAGTCTTGGCCTTGTGACATGGCTTGTGACAGGGCTTGCAACAGAGAATGAAGACTTGTCATCGATGAAGCTGTTCACCGATGACAAGAATCAGGAAACCACGTAAGCAGCATTCGTCTTTCAAGACATGCCAGCTGAGCGGTCAGCGCACATATCAGTGCAACACCTCACTGGCTGATGGCTTCTTCATTGGCCACGAAACCGGCATCAGCGCACAGGCGGCTGAATTCATCCCAGTGCTTCATGACCTGCCAGGCGCCTGTGGTCCGCAGCACCTCGGCGTGACCCGGCGGGATGTGGCTGGCGCCCAGATGGCCGACGACCTTGAGGCCCGCGGCCACGGCTGCCTGCATTCCCGTGCGGCTGTCTTCCACTACCAGACATTCCTCGGCGGAGCGTCCCAGCGTCTTGAGGGCGAGCAGATATAGGTCCGGCGCCGGCTTGGGGTTCATGACCTCATCGGAGGTGAAGATCGGCAGCTGCTCGTCGCCATTGGCCACGGCAATCTCATCGAGAATGCCACGCAGCCCCGAGCTCTCGAGATTGATCTTCATGCGCTGCTCAGAGCTGTTGGACACGATCGCCAACGGTAGACGCTGATCGCGAATCCACTCCAGCGTCTCACGCACCCCGGGCATGGCCTTGAGCGAGTCGGCCAGGCGGGCATCGACGAGATGACGTACCTGGTCGAGCGCATCCACGGGCAGCGTGTGCTGGCTGCGGGCTTCCAGGTCCAGCAGGATATCGCGCGTCATCATGCCCAGACAGCGGTCCAGCTCATGCTCGATCTGCTCTGCACTCCCCAGGTCTGGCAGCCAGACGGGAAGTTTTTCCTTGAGCACGCCATCAGCGATGATCTCGCTATCCACCAATACACCGTCACAATCAAAGATAAGTTGCTTCATGCGAGCTCCAATTCGAGAAAAGATGGCCGAAACACGTGATGAACAAGACACCTTGTCGCGCAAGGCATTAAGCGGCCACAAGAAGTGATATCCCTCATTGATGAGGGCAGAAAACTGAAAAGCAATCCCGACACTCTGCAGCAGACCTGGGCGAGGATTTTCCGAGGCAAGTCTGCCGGTAGGTGACTTGACGCGCTCAAGGGTAATGCACTGCAATGGCAACGTCATGACAGGAATTCTTGCCTTATCAAGACACCCATGCAGGAGGAAGTATGCGTCATCGCCATTCCCGCACATGTTCACATCCCTCACACTCGTCCGGCTTCGGCACAGGCCTTCTGGCCGGCGCCGCCGCGGCGACCGCCTTCTTTCTGGGCCGACGCCTCAACAGTGCTCGCAAGGTCAGTAGCGGCCATCCGCTGAAGCATCAGGTGCTCGATGCGGCCTCGCAGGTCATGCAGCGCAAGTATCCGATGGAGGCGATGAGCACCTACCTCAACGGCTTCCACCATTACGCCGATGACATGGGGCGTCAGGTGGAGGCCAGCCACTTCTGCATCCACCTGGAACATGATCTGCACCAATGCGTGATCTTCGATTCCAATCGCAGTGATGCCCGCTTGATCGGGATCGAATACATCATCAGCGCCGAGCGCTACGAGCAACTGCCCGAGGAAGAGAAGCCGCTCTGGCACAGTCATCACTATGAAGTGAAGTCCGGCATCCTGGTGGCCCCGGGGATTCCGGAACTGGCGGAGCGCAGCTACTTCGAGGACCTCGTCACCACCTACGGCAAGACCTTCCACACCTGGCAGATCGACCGCGACGACTTCCCCTACGGTATCCCGCAGCTGATGATGGCCTTCACCCGTGACGGTCAGATCGATGAGGAGCTGATGAAGCGCCGTGATGAGCGCCTGGGCATCAGTACCGAGGAGCGCCGCCGGAAGCGCGCCGAGATTCCACTGCCCGATGTCAGCCCCAAGGCCAACGGTGGCCCGACCCCGCCCGACAGCGAGTCCCACCAGCCGCCGCATGAGAGCCTGAACGACAGCCGCTGAGGCCAGCGGCGCATCAGCGACACAAGCCACGACACGCACCCACGACATGCATCCACGACAAGGCGCCTGGCAATCAATTGCCAGGCGCCTTGTCGTTTCAGCTATCGCGTCAGGAAGCCGCAATGGGCATCCCGCAGGGCTCAGCTCTGATTGTCGTGTCGCGGCTTGTCTTCACGTGATGTCGAGGCCATCTTCTCGAGCTCCTCCTCACTCATGGAGTCATACATCGAGCGGGCGGCCCCATCCAGTTCGCTGACCTTCTGCTCGCCACGACGTGCTGACAGTGCTGCCCCGGCTGCCATCTGCTGTGCCTTGGACTTGGCTGGCATGATTGTCCTCCCTCTGGGCGAATATCGTGAACCATGGTCGGCCGCCATGAGCTCGACCATGCCGCTTGCTGTCTCTCTCCATAGGCCATGCGGCCCTCCTTCGCCCTTTTCAAGCCTCGCGATGCCTTGAGTTTCCCCTCTCTGACCCAAGGCCATGCAGGAGAGACAGATGACTGTCCTCAACAATAATATCGCCATCCAGCAGCAGGAGAGCCGCCATGCGTGACGTCGAATTTCCTCAACATCTTTCGCCCCATACTGCCAAGGATGACCTGACGGCGCTGGACGCCGAGCAACTGGCACGCGGGTATCAACGCGGTGAGTTCGACCCGCTACAGGTGACCCGAGCGGTGCTCGATCGTATCGAGCGGCTCAACCCGCTCGTCAATGCCTATGTGCATGTCGCGCATGACACGGCGCTGGAGGAGGCGCGTGAATCCACGCAGCGCTGGCAGGCCGGCAAGCCATTGAGTCCGCTCGATGGCATTCCGACCTCCCTGAAAGGCCTGACCGATGTTGCCGGCATGCCGGCGAGAGCAGGCTCCCTGATCACACCGGCTACGCCATGCCAGCAGGATGCGCCTCCGGTCAGGCTCTTGCGTGAGGCAGGCGCGATTCTACTGGGCAAGACCAACACCCCCGAGTTCGGCTGGAAGGCCGTCACCGACAACCTCGTGCATGGCACCACCAGCAATGCCTGGAATACCGAACTGACACCCGGTGGCTCTTCCGGTGGCGCGGCTACCGCCGCCGCCCTCAATCTGGGCGTGCTGCATCAGGGCGGTGATTCCGGTGGGTCGATCCGTATCCCTGCCGCCTTCAGTGGCATCTTCGGCTTCAAGCCCACCTTCGGCTGGACACCGCAGTGGCCACCCTCCAAGGCTGCCTTCCTGTCCAGTATCGGGCCCATGACCCGCAGCCCCCGTGACGCCGCCGCCATGCTCAATGTCATCGGCCGTCACGATGCCCAGGACCCTTACGCCAATCGCGGCCAACCCGAGGATTGGGGCGCGGATATCGGCAAGTCGCTGGCAGGACTGCGCATCGCCTACTCGCCATGTTTCGGGTCTGTCGAGGTCGACCCCGAGATCACAAGCCTGGTGGAGCGCGCCGCACAGCGTCTGGCGAACCTTGGCGCGGACATCGTGGCGGTCGATCCCCCGGTCGAGACAAGCCTCGAGACGTTTCGCAAGATCTGGTTCACCGCCTCGCTGGGGCTCTGGGATGACTGCGATGCCGAGCAGCGTGAACAGCTCGACCCCGGGCTGGTCGAGAATGCCATGTGTGCACGCGAATGGTCGTCGCTGGATCTGTTCAAGGCACTCGAGGAGCGCTACCGGATCACCCAGGCGCTGGAGAAATTCAATCAGGATTACCACCTGTTGCTGACACCCAGCGTCGCCGTCACCCCCTTCGCCCTGAATCACCAGGTACCCCCGGATAGCCAGATGCATGACTGGGAGGAATGGGCACCGTTCTCCTATCCCTTCAATCTGAGCGGCCAACCTGCGGCATCAGTGCCCTGTGGCTTCACGTCTCAGGGGCTGCCCGTCGGCTTTCAGCTGGCAGGCGGCAAGCACGATGATGTGCGACTGCTGCGGGCCGCCGCTGCCTATATGGATGCCTACCCTACCGCGCATCCCGCCGAGCCCTACCGCCCGAGGTGAAATCGCGGCCGCACTGTCTGACCGGCGGCCTGCACATACGACAACGCCCGCCACTGCCCCTTCATCAGGGCGGTGGCGGGCGTTGGCCGTGATGCCTGTCGTCCAGGCAAGAGGCTATTTCACAGGGCTATTTCAATACGCCCTGCAAAAGGCGATTCACATTAACGCGGCCCCGTGAGCCGCCCCGGTTACTTGAGCGAATCCTGATTGCCGATGCGCGCCATCATCTCGGTGAACATCTGGATGTCGAGCATCAGGTTATCGACCCGCTTGAACTCCTCGGAGGTATGCCCGGTATAGGTCTCGCCCGGCATGGACGGGCCGAAGTTGATCGCATTGGGCAACAGCTTGGCGGTCGTGCTGCCCGCGGAGGAGCGCGGCTCGGCCTTCATGCCGGTGGTATCCCCGAAGATATTGAGCAGCGTCTGCAGCCAGGCACCGCTGGGATCACGCAGCATCCAGTCGCGAATCTCGACGTTCAGCGTCATGTCCATGCCCTGCTCGCTGGCATAGGCGTTCAGCTTGTCCTGAATCGTCTGGCTCAATTCCTCAGGTGATTTCTCGCCGGCGGGTGCACGCACATTGACCGCGACCCGCAGCGCATCGTCCTCCTTGGCGAAGAAGGTCGGCGTCACCTTGAGCGGCCCCATGAAATCATGGGAATACGCGATGCCCAGCTGCTTGCCGTGATAGTCCAGCCCGTAGTTGTCGTTCAGGTAATGGATGGCATCTTCATAGGCATTGTCATGGAAATCGATGCCGGAGGTGGCGAGCAGGCCCGCCAGCCGCGTGACAGGATTGACGCCGTTGGCCGGCGCCGAGGAGTGGGCCGACTTGCCGGTCACCGTCACGCTGACCTCTTCGCCTTCCACCTCACTGGCGACGCTGAAGTCCTGGCCATGCTCCTTGACGTAGCGGCTGCCGAGCGTCTCAAGCTTGTGGCTGAGCGCCTTGGCGCCCGCTGCGTCAGCCGCGTGCAGCGTGGCAGTGGAGCGCTCCGGAATCTGGTTGGTCGCCAAGCCGCCCTGGAAGTCGGTGATCGTCGGCAGAGCGTCGACTGCCTGACCAGATGACGCCTCGCCCGCCTTGGGCGTCAAGGGGAAGCGCGCATCGATGGTGCCGAAACCATTCTCGGCCGTGATCGCCGGATAACCGCTATCGAGTACGATGTTGTATTCCGGCAGGTCATTTCTGGCCTTGTAGTACTCGAAGCCATCACCGCCGGTCTCTTCCGTGGTCTCGATCATCAGGCGAATGGTGCGCTTGAGCGGCACCTCATTCTCCTTGAGCGACTTCATGGCATACAGCGCCGCGGCGATCGAGGCCTTGTCATCTTCGGTGCCGCGCCCGTAGAGCTTGCCGTCGATCTCGGTCATCGCGAACGGGTCGAGATGGGTACCGTCGTCGAGTGTCCAGCCCTCCTCGCCTGCCGGCACCACATCGCCGTGGGTCAGAATGCCGAACACGTCATCGCCAGTTCCCTCAAGCTCAACCTCGAAGACGCGGTTGTCGACGTTACGGAACGTCAGGCCGAACGCCTCGGCGCGCGCCTTGATCAACTCACCGAAACGCGCGATTTCCGGGTTTTCGAATTGCGGCTTCTCCCCCACCTTGGCGGTCGGGATCGCGACCATTTCCTTGAGCAGCGCCTGGACGTCATCGCCGTACTGCAGACGGTTGTATACCCCCAGCAGACGATAGATGTTGACGAAGGCATCGCCCTCAAGCGTCTCACCGGCCTGATACTGCTCGATGGCGGCCCTGACGGCCGTGTCCTGTGAATTGCGTTCGGCCACCTGGGTCAGAAAGCCATTGAAGTCCGGCGCCAGCTCCTGCCGGCCCTGTTCGATCAAGCTGACCAGCTGGGCACGCTTGAGGGTATGTTCGCCCTGCGGTGCGCGCTTGCCCGTGTCATCGGCCGCCATCGGCTCGTCTGCACTGACAGGCAGTGCGCTGCCGAGCCCGAGTGCCAGACCCAGCGCGAGGGCCGTCTGACGAGAGGTGGCGTGAGTGGCTGTGCGGGTACTCATGGGCATGTACATCCTTGTGTTAGGCAAGACGCCACATCATCAATGGCCGCAGAGACAAGCGATGAGGAGAAGCACCTCACCGCCACCCGGCGGCAGCTGACCACGCGACATCAAGACGGTTTCATCGGCCTTGCCGTGAAATATGAATGTCTTATACACAACCATCTTATGTACTAGGCCACGCCACGCCAACCCTGGCGAGAGGTGCCTGCCACTCTGCTCTCCATTGTGGCCTTGCCCCTCTTCGCCCCAGACGAGCGACTCAGTTCCAGCGCTTGAGCAGAATCTCGATGAACAGTTCCGCGATCGGCGACAGGGACTCACCGCGCCGCCGCAGCAGGCCAATGGTGCGGTCAATGCGCGGTTCGGGCAGTTCACGCTGACACAGCACCTCGTGTTCTGGCCCCGGCATGGCCATCGACGGCAGGATGGCGACGCCCAGCCCGCTCTCGACCAGACCCAGTGACGTCGAAAGGTGCTGTACCTCGTAGAAGCCATCCAGATGCAGGCCGGCGGACAGCAGGGTGTTGTCGAGCAGAATGCGGTTGCCGCTGTCACGCGAGACCGTGATCAGGCGCACATCGTCCAGGTCGCTCCATTCCACGCGCTGTTTCTGTGCAAGAGGATGGTCTTGACGCAGGGCCAGCACGAAGGGATCACGATAGATGGAGGTGAAATCCACCGCCGGATGGTGGGCACTGACCATATTGATACCAAAGTCTGCCTCCCCCGAAACCACCCTTTCGACCCCTTCATTGGCACTGACATCCAGGATGCGAATCCGGATACCGGGATAGGCGGTATTGAATTCGCGCACCACGCTGGGCAGGAAGTAGAAGGCTGCCGTGGGCAGGCAGGCGATGGTCAGCACCCCCTTGCGGTGGGTGGCAAGCTCGCGGACGCCGACCAGAGACGACTCGTAATCTTCGAGCAACTTGCGGGCTTTGGGCAGGAAATCACGCCCAACGGGCGTCAAACGACTTCTTCGCGTGGTACGCTCGAGCACCTTGGCGCCCAGAATTTCCTCCAGTTTCTGGATGCGGCGCGACAACGCCGGCTGCGAAATATGCAGCCGTTCTGCCGCCTCATTGAAGGAATGATTCTCGGCGACCTCGACGAACGCCGACAGATCCAGAAACTCCAATCTATGCATGCAACTACCTTATTGTTTCAGTTTTCGGATTAATGCGCACAATGATGACAGTATAGGTTTTATTTGCATTTGATGCATAGATCATCGGCTGTGATGCTTCATGAAGGCGCAAACAGACAGGAGCGCGTTCCAACATGATGCATTCACTTCCTTGCATGATCCTACGTGGCGGTACCTCTCGGGGTCCCTTCCTGCGTCTGGATCACCTCCCCGCCGATGACGAAGGCCGTCGCGAAGTTCTGCGTCAGGTCATGGGCTCCGGCCACGTACTGCAGATCGATGGCCTGGGCGGCGGCAATTCGTTGACCAGCAAGGTCGCCCTCGTCGGGCCGCCCAGTCATCCTGAAGCTGATGTCGATTACCTGTTCGCTCAGGTCGACGTAGAAGGCGACAAGGTCGACTTCTCACCCAACTGCGGCAACATGCTGGCCGCCGTCGGCCCCTACGCCATCGAGACCGGCATGATTGCGCCACAGGGTGACCTGACGCGTCTGCGGATCCACAACCTCAATACCCGCACGCTGATCGACAGCCAGGTGCCGACGCCCGGTGGCGCGGTGGCCTACCAGGGTGACACGCGCATCAGTGGCGTGCCCGGCGCCGGCAGCGCCATCAAGCTGGGCTTCCTCGGCGCGGTGGGCGCCAAGACCGGCAAGATGCTGCCCAGCGGCCAGGTCATCGACGTGATTGATGGCGTCGAGGTGACCTGTCTCGACTCCGCCACGCCGGTGGTGCTGATCGAAGCGGCAAGTCTGGGCTGGGCAGGCAACGAAGCGCCGGCCGAGATGGACGCCAACCGCGAGGCGATGGCACGTCTCGAGCAGATTCGCCTCAAGGCGGGGGAATTGATGGGCATGGGCGACGTCAGCGGCTCGGTGCTGCCCAAGCCGGTGATCCTCTCCGCCCCGCGCACCCAGGACGGCACTCTATGCGCCCGCTACTTCGTGCCGCATCGCTGCCATGGCGCCCTGGCCGTCACGGGTGCCATCACGCTGGCCGTTGCGACCAGCATCCCGGGCACCCTGGCCAATCGTGTGGCACTCGCGGCCGGCACTCTGGCACCGGATAGCCTGGCGGCAAACGTTCATCTGGAACATCCCGCCGGATTTCTGGATGTCGAGGTCGAGCATGCCAATGCCGACCCGATGACCCCCAGCCGCGTGTCTCTGCTGCGCACGGCACGCAAGATCATGAGTGGCGAGGTGTTCTTGAACCTCCCCGACTCGGTGGAAATGCCTGGGCGTGCATGACACGCCAGACGACCGCACTGGCAAGCGCCAGAGGCGAAGAGTTCGTCGACAGGCAACGAGCAGGTACTGCAGTATATTGATTTACAATGAATTTTCGCTAAACGAAATAGCCTGACTGCGCCGCCATGCAGATAGCGCATCACTGATCGACAACGCATTCCAACAATAATCAGGAGTCAGACCATGTCCATCATCGTGTCTACCCCCAAGCGCCAGACCCTCAAGCGTCATGCCCGCACCACCGCATTGGCCTTCATGCTGCCCGTCATGGGCCTGATGCCACTGTCCTCAGCCGTTCACGCCGCGGCGGAAGTCCCCGATACCCTGACCTGGACCGTCCCGTTCGGTGTCGGGGGCGGCACGGACGTCTGGGCACGCTTCATGTCCAACTGGGTGACCAAGGACCTGCCGGGCAACCCGGCTGTCGTCATCGACAACGTCCCGGGCGGTGGTTCCATCACCGGCGTCAACCTGTTCAGCAAGCGTGCCGGCGATGACGGCGACGAGATGGTCGTCACCTCGGCCTCTACCCAGTATCCGGCCATGCTGCGCGACCGTCGCGTGCGCTATGACTATGCCGACTGGGAGCCGATCTTCGCCGCACCGACAGGGGGTGTCGTCTACGCCTCAAGCTCGCTGGGCAAGGACAGCGCCAGTGCGCTCGAGGCCCTCGCCTCCCAGGAAGTGAAGTTCGCCGGCCAGAACCCGACCGGGCTCGAAATGCCGGTACTGATGGCCTTCGATCTGCTCGACTTCCAGGTCGACCCGGTCTTCGGCATGAAGAGCCGTGGTGAAGGCCGCCTGGCCTTCGAGCGTGGCGAAGTCGCCCTCGACTTCCAGACCACCTCCGCCTACAAGAGCAACGTCACGCCGCTGGTCGACGCCGGCCAGGCCGTACCGCTGTTCAGCCTTGGCGTGATGGATGACGAAGGCCATATCGAGCGCGATCCGTCCTTCCCGGACCTGCCGACCTTCTCCGAACTGTATCTGGCCCAGGAAGGCCATTCACGTGACGACGAGGCCTACCAGATCTTCCACAAGTTCTTCGCCTCCGGTTACGCCATGCAGAAGATGCTGCTGGTGCCGAAGGACGTGGACCCGGAACTGCTGGAGCTTTACCGCCAGGCCGCGCGTGATCTGGCCAAGGACCCCGAGTTCCTCAAGGAGGCCGCCGAGAAGGTCGGGCCCTATGGCCTGATGGTCGGCAAGGCCGCCGCGACCCAGCTTCAGGAAGCCATGCAGCTGAGCGAAGCCGAGCACGAATGGGTCAAGAACTGGCTGATGGAACGCCACAATATCCGCCTGCAATCTCGTTGAGGCGCGCAATCACACCCGTAACGGTCTGACCCCCCGGGTGTGATGGGGACCCACTCACGGGGCTGCCGACCAGCAGCCCCGTGAGCCTTTCACTCCCTGCCTCCCCATGCTCTCCCCGGCACCGCCTCTGAGTGTTAGAGAAGCATCTAGAGAAGAACAAGAGGTTGAGTAACGCCATGATCGACACTCTCCTGTCCAGCATTGGACACGTCTTCACGCTGACGCATCTGCTGTTCATGATGATCGGCATCTTCGTCGGCCTGCTGGTCGGTATCATTCCCGGCCTGGGCGGCATCGCCGGCATGGCCCTGCTGCTGCCCTTCCTCTATGGACTGGACCCGGGTTACGCCCTGGGCATGCTGATGGGCATGGTCGCGGTCATTCCTACCGGCGATACCTTCGCCTCTGTCCTGATGGGCATTCCCGGTTCCAGCGCGTCGCAAGCCACGGTGCTGGACGGCTTCCCGCTGGCCAAGAAGGGCCAGGCAGCCCGCGCGCTGACCAGTGCCTTCCTGTCTTCCCTGTGTGGTGGCGTGATCGGCGCCATCATCCTGACCGGCTTCATCCTCGTCGCACGCCCCCTCGTACTGGCCTTCTCGTCAGCCGAATTGTTCGTGTTGACCTTGCTGGGCCTGACGATGGTGGCGGTGTTGTCCGGCAAGAACCTGTTCAAGGGCACCGCTGCCTGCGGCCTCGGCCTGCTGGTCGGTGCCATCGGCGCCGCACCGGCGACCGGCGAGTACCGCATGAACCTGGACATCGACTACCTGTACGACGGCGTGCCGCTGATCGTGCTGGGTCTGGGCATCTTCGCCCTGCCGGAAATCGTCGAGCTGCTGCTGGGACGTGGCAGTATCGCCAAGAACGGCAACACCGACCTGGGCAAGGGCTGGTCTGCCGGCATCAAGGACGTGGTCAAGAACAAGTGGCTGGTCGCGCGCTGTGCCGGTATCGGCAGCCTGATCGGGACCATTCCGGGTCTGGCGGGTTCCGTGGTCGACTGGATCACCTACGGTTTCGCGGTCAAGACCGCCAAGGACCCGAGCCAGTTCGGCAAGGGCGACATCCGCGGCGTCATCGCGCCGGAATCCGCCAACAATGCCTGTGCCTGCGGTGCCATGGTGCCGACACTGCTGTTCGGGGTGCCAGGCTCCGGCACGGCGGCGGTCTTCCTGGGCGGGCTGTTGCTGCTGGGCCTGGAACCCGGCGTGTCGATGATCACCACCAATCTGGACATGACCTACACCATCATCTGGTCACTGGCGCTGGCCAATATCCTGGGCGCGGGCCTGTGTCTGATGCTGGCGCGTCCGGTCGCGCAGCTGACGCGTGTACCCTTCGCCATTCTGGCCCCTGCCATCACCGTGCTGATCCTGTTCGCTGCCTATCAGGCCAGCCGCTCGCTGGGTGACTGGGCCGCGCTGGGCATGATCGGCATGATCGGTGTGCTGTTCAAGAGTGCTGGCTGGTCGCGTCCGGCCTTCCTGATCGGCTTCGTGCTGGCCCCGGGCGCCGAGAACTACTTCTATCAGAGCATGCAGTTCCACGGCGCCGAAGCCTTCCTGCGTCCGGGCGTACTGATCATCCTCGGCCTGATCCTGCTGGCCTTCTTCCTGCCGGTGATCCGCAAGGCGATCATGCGTCGTCGCCAGACCCATGAAGTGGTCGAGACCGCGCCGTCGCCGGAAGAGGATGTCCTGGAATCGCGTGGCTTCGGTGGCGTCGACTTCCTGCTGCTGTTGATGATGGGCGCAGCCGCCCTGTGGGCGCTCTATGACGTCAGGGACCTGATGCCGCTGGGCAAGGCCTTCCCGACGCTGGCCGCCTTCATCACGCTGCTCTCGGTGATCGCCGTGGTCTTCAACGGCTGGCGTCGCGGCATGATTCGCGTCCAGCAACCGGCCTTCAAGGCAGTGGGTGTGGTACTTGGCTTCTTCGTGCTGATCGGCGTCAGTGCGCTGCTGGGCTTCGTCTCCACCGCCGTGCTGTTCTGCCTGGGCTTCCAGCTCACCATCGCGCGCAAGTCGCCGCTGTTCGCAGGGCTCTTCGCGCTGGGCGTTGCAGTCTTCCTGCTCGGCATGCAGGCGGCGATGAATCTGCACTACCCGACGGGTCTGCTGGATGACGTGGTGCTGCCGATGATTCCCTTCCTGTAAGGCCAGCGGGCATCACCAGCACTCAACTCACAAGTACGACATACGCAAGCGGGCACCCATTGGGTGCCCGCTTGCGTATTGTGACAACCCCAAGCCCATTGTCAGGTGCTCGCCGCCATCACGACTCACTCGACGCGATGAAACCTGGCTCGTGCCGCCTGTGGCGACACCCCGAAATGACGCCGGTAGGCCGTGGCGAAGTTGCAGGCATGGGCATACCCCACCTGATGCGCCACCTGCTGAATGCTCACCCCGCGACGCAGAGCCTGCTCGGCACACCGCATGCGACATTCGCGCTGATAACTACCCAGCGACTGCCCGAAGGCCTGGCGAAACTTGTGGCGCAAGCCGGAGGGGCTCATGCAGGCCAGCCGCGCCAGTTCCTCCAGCGAGTGTGCGCCATGCGGCACGGCGGCAAGACGCTGGCGCACCGCCTCCAGATGTCGACAGGCGCCGTGGGGGCGCGATGGGGACGCCAATGGCGATGCAGGGGGTGCGGCGGCTGCGGAGAACGCCGAAACCTCCTGCGCCTCACCAGCGCGGCGCTTGAGTGCCGCCCCCAACAACTGCAGCGCGATCCCCTGCCACTCCAGCATCTCTCCCTCGCAGGCGGGGGTCGCTGGCGTCTCGCACTCTCGTTGTGGGCCCTCACCATCAGGGGCTCTGACACGCTCATCCAGTTGCTGATGAAGCCAGAGCCCCGGCGCCCAGCTCAGCGGGCTGGAGTCACGCGCGCACGGCAATGCATCCCAATTCTCTAGCCCTCGCCGTACCTGCAGGGACTGGCTGGCCTCGCCCTCCAGATGCAAGCTGATACAGCGCAGGCGGCCTTGAGGGTGATAGCTCTTCAGCGTCGGCGGCGCAGACTGCGTTCTCGCCGGGCGAAATATCCCCCCTTGCCCCGCGGACAAGTCGATCCCCGCGCCGTCCACACCTGATAGCGTCAGTCGCCCTTCCAGCACCAGGCAGAGATAGAGACCCTCGTGAAACTGATGCTGGCCGTGATAGGCGCGTGACACCTCTAGATCACACAGCGTCAGATGTGCATCCCGCCAGGGATGCAGGTCATGCACCTGCCCCTCGCAATGCGGATATTTCGCTGCTCGCCAGCCTCGCCGCTCGCTGAGCGATGAAGGGCGCTGTTGAGGTGAGGCCATGACGCGGCGTGTAATCCGACTGTCGGCTATGTCTCCAAGCGGCTGTGACATGTCGCTGCAAATCCCTGCAATGTGAATCCTGGTGAAGGCCTACCGCCTGCTGCGGGTCGCACTGACGGCTGAAGGGACGCACGGTGCCACTCAGCGGCCATGCCAGGCCGTGGCTTGCGAATACGGCTGGCGAACACAAAATACAATGATTGCCGAAAGCAAAACAATCTCATTATTATATAAGTATTGCATCTTGTCTCATGTAAAGCCCTTTTCCCTTTTGCAGCCCTCTTGCATCCCTCGAGTCAACGGCACTTTGCGTCACAGGCTGGCAAGCTTGGCCAGCAGGCTGAAAACTCCGCGAGAATTCACGGGTTTGACAGTGCTGCGCCTTATGTCACTAATGGATGCCTTTCCCCCCCAAGGAGCACGCCTCATGTTTCTGTTGATCCTGTTCGCTGCCATCGCGATTGGCATCTCATTCATCTGCTCCGTGCTCGAGGCGGCGCTGCTGTCGCTCTCCCCCAGCTATGTGGCAAGCCTGAGAGACCAGCACCCCAAGCGCCACGCCGCACTGGCCAAGCTCAAGGACAATATCGACAAGCCGCTGGCCGCCATCCTGACGCTCAACACCATCGCGCATACCGTCGGTGCCACGGGGGTGGGCGCGCAGGTATCGGTCGTCTTCGGGGAAGCCTGGGTCGGCGTGGCCTCGGCGGTGATGACGCTGCTGATCCTGGTGGCCTCGGAAATCATCCCCAAGACCATCGGTGCCACCTACTGGCGTCAGCTGTCGCCGATGCTGCCCGGCGTGCTCAATGCCATGGTCATCGCGCTCAAGCCGCTGATCTGGCTGTCGGAGTTGATCACCTCGCGCATCGGCAAGGATGCCCATGACATCGATGTGCGTGGCGAGATCAAGGCACTGGCCCAGATGGGGCTCGACAAGAAAGCCCTGGAAAATGATGAACAGCGCGTCATCACCAACATCCTCAATCTGCATGAGATGAAGGTGCGCGACGTGCTGACGCCGCGCCCTGTCTGCCAGACGGTCAGTCCCGAGATGAGCGTGGCCGAGTTCAATGACCAGCTGACGGTCTGGCCCTTCAGCCGCTACCCGGTGATGACCGACGATGAGCGAACGCTGGGCATGATCCATCGCGCCGATGCCCATCAGGCAGAGCCCACCACGCCGCTCAAGGACCTGATGCGCCCGATCAGCGAGCTGCACGCCGAAGACAACGTCGAACACGCCTTTGGGCTCATGCAGCGCGAACGCCAGCATCTGTGCGTGGTCTACGACAACCTCGGCAACTGGCTGGGTGTCATCACGCTGGAAGACGTGATGGAGACGATTCTGGGCGAGGACATCATCGACGAGACGGACAACGTGGCCAATCTGCGCCGCTTTGCCCGCCAGCGCTGGACCAAGCGTATCGGTGCCAACACCTCAAACACCCAACCTTCCGCTGCAACGGCGGCTGGTGAAGGTGCTGTCCCGGGCGATGAAGCTGGCTCTGGTGAAGGCGCTTTACCCGTCTACGAGCAAACCGAGCAAGATGCGGGCTCTGCCAATAACTCTGCCAAAGGGCCTGCCAAGAGCGCCGATGACAGCAAGGGCTAGGTTCGTCCCTCCACGCTTGTGACCCGCTCGAAGGCAAAAGTCCCGTGAAAGTCGTTGCCAGATACGACTATCGCGGGACTTTTTTTATTGGCGGCTGTTGATACCGCCTGATAACCCATTGATTCCTCTTGCGAACCCCGACTCTCAATCAATCGAATAATTTCTTTCTTCCAATCTCTCGGTAATCAATCCCCGGACTCGGTGCTAACGTTAATCACACACGACGGGCAGCGAACGAACCGAGATAACATAATGATATACAAGAATTTACGACGTTCCGCACTGAACAGAAAGGCGCCATTCTGTATGTGACCTTCGATTATCCGCCGGTCAATATTCAGGACATTCCCATGCTGGCCGACCTGACCATGCTGTTGCAGAAGCTCGAGCGTGACAGCGACACCAAGATGGTGGTCTTCCAGTCAGCCCATCCCGAGATCTTTGTCGCGCATGCCGACGTGGACTTCCTCAAGGACATGTCGACTCATGCGGTCCACCAGGGTGAGGTCAAGCTGCTGGACCTGCAGGTGGTCCTCGAGCGCGTAAGCCGCCTGCCCCAGGCGATCATCGCCAAGATTGAAGGTTTTGCCCGCGGCGGTGGTCACGAATTTGCCCTGGCCTGTGACATGCGCTTCGCCGCACGTGGCAAGGCCCGTTTCATGCAGATGGAAGTCGCGATGGGCATTCTGCCCTGCGGGGGTGGTGCCTCACGCATGGCACGTCAGGCAGGCCTTGGCCGAGCGCTGGAAATCATCCTCAGCGCCAAGGACTTCGATGCCGATCAGGCCGCCGAATACGGCACCATCAATCGTGCGCTGGACCCGCAGGAGATCGGCCCCTTCGTCGACTCGCTGGCCGAGCGAATCTCCTTGTGGCCATCAGCCGCCATCAACGCCTGCAAACAGGCCGTCTACGCCTCCATCGACAAGCCCATCGAAGACGCCTTGAAGGAAGAGGCCTATTGGCTCTATCAGGCCACCAGCCAGACCGCCGCCATCAAGCGTTTCCAGAATGCCTATGACAGCGATGTCGAAACGACATGACCGCCCAGCGCAACTGGGACCAGATCGTGATCGACGTCCAGTCCATCGTTTGAGAATACGTCCTGCAACGTAAGCAAGGATGCCCTTTAGGGGAGTGGCAACACTCCCTCTTTTTGGATTCTCCCACCCTATTTCGGAGCCACACCATGCATATCGATGACCACTCCCTGTGCAACGACTTCCCTCAGCAACGTGAACTCATTCTGCGCCTGATCAATGGCAATGAAGAGTTTGCCCGCATCGCGGAAGCCTATACCCGTATCGATATCGAGATTCACGCCCTGGAAGTCGATGAATCGCCGATCGGCGATGACTCCATGCACCAGCTCAAACACCAGCGCAGCCTGCTCAAGGATGGCCTGTACGAGCGAATGATGGCGACTGAGTAAAGCGACGACTGCTCATTACCTGGAAATAGCAGCCGATTATTATCCATCGGCTTGTGTGACTGACTACCTCTCTCAAGAGATTGCCTGATCAGCTGGCCTTTGCAGGCCGGCTAACCTTTTTCCGGATATATAAATGTTGGCCACCGCCTTTTACAGGCCGATGCCATCTATCAAGATAATCAAGCGTCTGAATCAAGACTCCAAGCTTGCTGGCCCCATAATCGGCCGGTGTGAAGTCAGGCATCTTCTTTCTCAAGTATGCGCCCAATGCTGCCAGAGAAGTCCAACCATCCGTTTGTGGCAACTCATTCACCGCATTCAGAATATGTGATCTCAACTGCCTCTGTGCCTTGGTCGGCTTGACGAGGGCTACCGGCTCAGCGGCCGGCTTGCTGACTGGCATGGCCGGGACAGGCTTCTCTACAACCTTGCGCAGTCCTTCGCTGTAGATGAACTTGTCACAGGCAGACACGAAGGGCTGAGGTGTCTTGTCTTCACCGAAGCCATATACCAGCATGCCGCTCTCTCTCAAACGAGCCGCCAGCCGTGTAAAGTCGCTGTCCGAAGAGATGAGGCAGAACCCCTCCACGTTCCCCGAGTACAGCAAGTCCATGGCATCGATGATCAACGCAGAGTCAGTTGCATTCTTGCCCTGGGTATAGCTGAACTGCTGAACCGGATGAATGGCATGACGCAGAAGATGCTCTTTCCATGGCGCAAGATTTGGCGTCGTCCAGTCTCCGTAAGCCCGCTTGATGGTGCTGACACCCAGTTTTGAAATCTCTGCCAGCAGCGCTTCGCAGATAGCAGCCTGCGCATTGTCAGCATCAATAAGTACCGCCAATCTATTGCGTCCTATCTGTGACATGTATCGCTCCATGATGTACGTCACTGAAATCCTGTTATCTCTCCTTGGGATAATATGTCATGTAATGACCTTGATGCTCACCAGATAAGTCATACCCTTGGCAAACACCTCCTAGCCGGTTTCAAATCCCTCTATCAAGGCATCCATCAGCACCCTCACTCGTCGAGGAAGAATCTGCGTCTCCGGGCGGACGATGTAGATGCTGGTATCTGCGCCGTCCCCACGTATGTCTTCCAGCAGCGGGAGCAAGCGTCCAGAAGCCAGGTCATCGGCGATCAGGTAGTGCGGCAGACAGGCAATGCCGCGGCTGCCCAGACAGGCGGCGTGCAGGGTTTCCAGGGAATTGGAGAGGAAGCCGCAACGCATGTCGGGCAGTGACTTGAGCCCCCAGGCATTGAAGCCGCCTGGGAGATTCAGGATCAGGCTGACATGCTCCGCCAGCTCCGGCACTGAGCGCGGCGTGCCGTGGCTTGCCAGATAGTCCGGTGATGCACAGATGACGCGATGGTTGGTGGCCAACCGCCTGGCGATCAGGCCGAGCTCGGGCTGTGCGGTACTGCGTATCGCCAGATCCATCCCTTCATGGACCAGGTCGACCACCGCGTCCGACAGCGTCAGGTCCACGATCACCTCGGGATAGCGCTCCATGAAGCGCAACAGCAGGGGCATCACCTGCAGCTTGCCCAATGCATTGGAACACGAGAGGCGAATGCGCCCCTTGAGCGCACCGCTGCCTTCGGCGATATCCTGTTCGACATTGCGCAGGCGCTCCTGCAACTCGCGCGTCTCCAGGGCATAGAGCTGCCCTGCTTCACTCAAGCGCATCTGCCGAGTGGAGCGAATCAACAGCTGGGCACCAAGACGCTGTTCCAGCTGCGCGATGCGCTTGCTGATCGCGGAGTGGGTAATGCCAAGCTGGCGCGCCGCCCCGGTGAAGGTGCCGGCGTCGACGACGGCGTGAAAGATGTCGAGGTCCGTATGCGTTTTCATATGTTCCATTTGCTCACGGATACTGTGCGCGCACAACGGATTATCACCGTCCGCAAGGCATGTCACCCTGTCATCAGTTCCTGAAATGACAGATTCAGTGCCACATTGCTCAGCATATTCCTTGCCACATCTTTTACTTAACCAGCACCAAGAGAGACATCGCCACCATGACAGACCAGCCGACAGCCTCCGCCCTGTTCACCCCTTTCACGCTGCCAAGCGGCCGGGTGCTCGCCAACCGAATCGTCAAGGCTGCGATGTCAGATTCTCTCGGCGATGGCACGGGGCACCCCAGTGAGGCACAGCTGCGCCTTTACGAGCGCTGGGCAGAGGGTGGCGTGGCGGCGTCACTGGTCGGTGAGGTACAGCCTGACCACCACCATGCCGAGAAACCGGGCAATCTGGTGCTCAACGCGCAGTCCGATCTCGCGGCCTTCACGCAACTGGCCCAGCGCGGTCAACAGCACGGTGCAGACCTCTGGCTGCAGCTCGGCCACGCCGGTGCGATGGCCTACCCACCGACCAGCACGGCGCACGGCCCCAGTGCCCTGGATATTCCCGGGCTACGTTGCGAGGCCATGAGCCTGGAGGCCATCAAGGCATTACCTGCCGCCATGGCAACGACGGCTCGCCTGGCGCGTGAAGCCGGGTTTGGCGGGGTACAGGTACATGCGGCACACGGTTTCCTGCTCAGTCAGTTTCTGTCTCCCCTCTTCAATCAGCGCACGGATGACTACGGCGGCAGCCTCGACAACCGCATGCGCCTGATGCGTGAGGTGATCATTGCCGTGCGTGAGGCCGTTGGCCACGACTACCCGGTACTGGTAAAGCTCAACTCCAGCGACCAACTGCAAGGGGGGTTCGAGGAAGCCGAAGCGCTGCAGGTGATAGCAGCGCTCGATGAGTTGCCCATCGATCTGATCGATATCAGTGGTGGCACCTACTTCCCCGGCGCCAGCTCCGCGTCGGATGCCAGTGCCAGCGGCCCCTACTTCGTCGAATTCGCCAAGCGTGCACGCGAGGTAACGACCCTGCCCCTGATGGCAACCGGCGGCTTCAAGACTCTCGCCCAGGCCGAAGACGCCGTGGCACAGGGCGCCGTCGACCTCGTCGGCCTGGCCCGCCCACTGGCGCTGCACCCGACACTGCCCGCCCTCTGGCAGGCCGGAGAATGCCCCGCGCCAGAATTCCCGCGTTTCAGCGCGCCGCCTGAAGGCGGGGTGACAGCCTGGTATACCCTGCGCCTGACCCAGCTGGGCGAGGATCGCGAGCATGAGTCACTGGGCGAACTGGGGACGGTGCTGGCCGACTATGAAGCCCGTGACGCCGCACGCGCCGAGACCTGGAATGCGCACTTCTCGAACTGAGTCGCTTTCAGTAGGACAGACACAGAACGCCGCAGCGCTGACGCTGCGGCGTTCATGTTTCAGTCCCTTGCAGTGATACATGTCAGGTCGTGGGAAACCGCACCAATGAAGCGTCTTCAGGCAGCGTTGTGCACACTGACTGAAGGCGCTTCACTGCCGCCCCTGTTTCCCTGCGACTTGCCCTAGCGCTGATAGCTGCCCTTGCCCTTGCGCGCCTTTACCACGCGTTGCTTGAACATCGGGGTACGCAGCACCGCCTTGAGCGCATTGTCCTGCACCTTGCGCTTGTGGGTCATCGTGTCTTCTCCTGTCGTCGATGAATCAACACAGCGACTATAGACCTCGCCAAGTACAAATCAATCCCTGGCGAGGGACTGAACACTGAAAATACAGCATCGCCAACTCAACGATATGGGTTGAGTTTCCAGCGACTCAAACGTGCGTCAATGACGTGGTCATGCTCGGGTCACTCAGCATCATCAGCGCCTGCGGCTGCGCGATGACCCGCTCCGGCGCCATGCTGGCCAGACGCTCGGGGCTCTGCCATCCCCAGCTGACGGCAGCGGCACGACACCCTGCCTCGTGCGCGGCGCGAATGTCGCTGACGGCGTCGCCCACCATCCAGCTGCGCTCCACCGCCACTTGCGGCGCCGCCAACAGACCCGCCAGCTTGGCCCCCTTGCTGCCCGCGATCTCACCGCCCAGCACTTGTGACACGCAATCCGACAGACCGGCGGCGGCGAGCGTGGCACGAATCATCTCGCTGTGATTGGCCGACAGCACCATGACGTCGCCCTGTTCGGCGAGTGCTGACAAGGCCTCGCGCATGCCGGTGAAGACCGCCGGCGGCGTCGCCTGGCGGGTATAGGCAAAGACATGCGCGGCAAAGCGCGCGACGGCCTCGCCCGTGAAGCCCTGCACACGCGCCATCTCCTCGAAGGTCACGTTGTCCAGCGACTCCCAGCTATCGCGTTCCAGCACGATCGTCCGCCCTTCCAGGTGCGCCGCATGTGCACAGGCCTTGAGGCACAGTGTCAGGCTGTCGGCAATCACACCATCAAAATCAAAGACATATAACGCCTTGTTCATTCTTTTGCTGCCTCAGCTGCCTGCAAGGTATTGCTCAACGGCTCGCGCTCGCGAGTCGGAATCCGCTCATCGCGCTGCAGAGCGATCAATTCATCGAGCGCCTCCAGCGACTGGGCGGCCTCGAGCGTGTCGTGGAAGAAATAGCGGCGACTGTCATCCATGTAGAGGTGCAGGTGATTGACGATCTGCTCCTCGCCTATCATCAGCACGCCATAGGCCGGCGGCTCATGACTGCCGGCGAGACAATCCGCCGCGGAGACCAGATCCAGCCCGACCTGATGATTGACGCCCGGCAGGGTCGAGAACGAGAGCCCCCGCCAGACACCGCTGGCCGGACGATGCACATGCCCGAACAGCAAGTGCTCGACGTTGCCATGCCGCTGGATCACATCATGCAGCGACTGTGAATTCTGCAAGTGGATGTCGTCCATGTAGCGGATGCCGAGGGCCATGGGCGGATGATGCAGCGCCAGCAGGATACGGCGATCGTGATGCGCAGCCAGACAGGCATCCAGCCACGCCAGGCGAGACTCACACAGCAGACCACCATGCTCCCCCGCGACGGCCGAATCGAGCATCACCAGCACGCAATCATCGGCGTCGGGTCCGAAGGCATGCGCATACTGCACGAAGCCATCGTCATCACAGGGCAGCTCCGGGAAGGCGGCCTGCAGAGCCTCACGCGCATCGTGATTGCCCATGCCGAGGAAATACGGCATCGACAGCTCTTCCAGTACCTCACGCAGCGCCTGGAAGGCGGCCGGTTCACCGCGATCGGTCAGGTCACCACTGATGATCACGCCCTGAGCATCGCCGTGGCGCAGATTGATATCGGCGACGGCAGCCGCCAGCCGTGCACGTGGGTCCAGCCCGTAAAGTCGCTTGTCAGGGGCGACCAGATGGGTATCGGTCAGATGAATCAGTTTCATGCTATCGCGCGTTCCATGAGTGCCACCTTGAGGGGCCGCCATTATCAAGCTCTCAGGTGACGACTGCGTGACGCACGCCACACTCTCTTCGCGCAAAGCCAATCGGGTGCAATGGCACCTATCAAAAACGCCGCAGCGCTGAGCGCTGCGGCGTTTGATGTGCCGGTCATGATGCCCGGAGGGTCACGGCGTCTTCTTGCTCTCGAAGGACGCTTTCTCGTGGCGCAGGATGTTGGCGCTCAGCGCAATGCAGACGCCAGCGGCGACCAGCAGGCACACCGCCACGGCGCCAGAGTTGCTGAAGAAGAAGGCGTAGTTGCCAGCGTGTACCACAGTTTCGACAGTTTCCATTGCAAGACTCCTTGCGAAAGCGGATATCGGTTGGGTCTACCAGGACTGCAATAACGGGGCCAGTCAGCGCTTATCTCGACAGACCGGCCTTTTCAGAATGTGCGCCGGGGCTCAGCTGATGTCAGGACGCTTGTCCATTGGCGCCGCGACCACCCCACCGGAACGTGCCGGCACGCTGGAGCTCGTCTCGGAGGACAGGCTTTCCGGATAGGCCTTGGCCGGGACTTCGAACAGGTCCAGACCCAGTACCTCGACATGCGGTGGCACACGCAGCAGGTTGAACTTCTTGAGCAGATAGGCCACGCCCCAGCCCGGAATGAAGCCCGTCAGCGCCATCACCACCGCGCCGGTCAGCTGGCCGGTGAAGGAAACGTCCGGCACGCCTTCGCCGACATTCGGGAAGCCGGCCGCGAAGATGCCCACCAGTACCACGCCGTAGAAGCCGCAGAAGCCATGCACCGCGAAGGCGCCGACGGAATCATCCAGGCCACGCTTCTCGAGCAGTGCGCCGATCTTCGGCATCAGGGCGCCACCGGTGACCGCCAGCACGAAGGCCAGGCCCGGGTTGTAGAGATCCAGCCCCGCCGCGACGGTGATGATGCCGCCCAGCGCACCGGACATGGTCCAGAAGGGATCACGCGAGGACAGATAAGCACCGATCACGCCGCCGCCGAAGCCCATCAGGGTATTGAAGGCGAAGGCAGAAAGGTTGGTGCGATTGCCGTAGATGGTGGTCCAGCCGATGTCACCGGTGTTGAAGATGATGCAGCCGCCGAGGAAGCCGAAGAAACCGACGATGATCAGCATCAGGCCGATCAACGTCATCGGCATGTTGTGCGGCGCGATCACCTGCGGCTTGCCATCGTCACTGTACTTGCCGATGCGCGCGCCCAGATTGAGCAGCACCCCCAGCGCGAAGAAGCCGGCCACGGCGTGCACCACACCGGCGGCGCCGACATCGTGGTAGCCCAGCTTGTGCAGCATCCAGCCATCCGGATGCCAGCCCCAGGCGCCCGCCATGATCCAGACACCGGCGCCGAGAATCACCGCCAGAATCAGGAAGGCCCCCAGGCGGATGCGTTCGATCACCGCCCCCGACAGGATGGAGCCGGTAGTCGCGCCGAACAGGGCAAAGGCAGCGAAGAAGATGCCGGTGCCCATGTCATCGGCGTCCGGACGCATGCTCGCGCTCCACGGCAGAGCGGCGGACGCCTCGATGGGGATCAGCCCGTTGGGGAAGGCGTTGTAGATCCACCAGCCCACGAAGTAGAAGGCGGGGATGATCGAGGCCAGCGTCAGCACGTTCTTCATGCCGGATGCCAACGCATTCTTGGAACGCGAGGCACCGATCTCATAGGCCAGAAAGCCTGCATGGATCAGGAACATGATGGCGGTACACCACCAATAGAACACCTCGATGTTCATCGCCTGATGCATATCCAATATGCTTTGCAACGTCTTTTCATCCATCGTCTTTTCTCCTTTACCGGAGCCTGTGGATCAGCGCGCTTCACTGTGCAAGCGGCACTGCCCGTCCGGGGGTTGTTGTTGTTTTTCAAGGGGACCTGCTGGATAAAGCAAGCGACATGCCAGATGACCCTGATTGGCCACCCTCAGCAATTCGTTGTTTTTACTGCATCATTCTTGAAACCGAGGACTCCTCTTCAGATATGAAGCCCATGAAGCCTTCCCTGCGAGGAGGATGGGCGTTATTGAGGCATGCCGGCCACGGCATGCACCGTGAGATGACTTGCAGGGCGCTGCATATACGCAGGTCATTGCGCGCGACTTATCTCTCATGCTTCCCCTCCTGGCAGTGAGATCAGCTACGCACCTTGAGGCGCTCCGGGTCATGGAAGGGCAATGTCACCACCTCGGCGGCGAGGCGCTTCTGATGGCCATCCAGCTGACCGATCTCAAGCTGGGTTCCCGGGCTTGCGAAGTCCGGTGCCAGGCGGCACATCGCGATGGAGCGATCGAGCAGCGGCGACTGGGTGGCACTGGTGACCACGCCCACCGGATAGCGGCCGTGATAGACGAGGTCGCCATGGCTGACCAACTCGCTGCTGTGCATCTTCAGGCCCATCACGCGATGCCGTGATTCCGGCGCCTCGCGTTGCAGCGCTGCCCGCCCGACGAAGTCATCCTCCTTGCTCTTCATCGGCACGGTGAAGCCG
The DNA here is from genome assembly GCF_045066615.1 of Cobetia sp. Ld8. Lineage (NCBI taxonomy): Bacteria > Pseudomonadati > Pseudomonadota > Gammaproteobacteria > Oceanospirillales > Halomonadaceae > Cobetia > Cobetia sp. Ld8. The sequence goes on from NZ_JBISHF010000007.1 coordinate 1,214,789, forward strand.
ATGCCCGCCTCATAGGGGGAGGTCTGCGGGCAGAATTCATGACCGGCGAAGATCAGCCCCGCCTCGATTCTCAGCATATCGAGGGCATCCAGTCCCAGCGGCGCGATGCCATGGGGCTCACCCGCCGCCCAGATCGCCTCCCACACGGCCGGGGCGTCCTTGGGATGGCACCAGATTTCATAACCGAGCTCGCCGGTATAGCCGGTACGCGACACCATCAGCGGAATGCCATCCGGCCCCGACAGACGACCGATCATGAAGCGGAACCAGCCCAGCCCCTGAACGTCTGGCTGGGTACGCGCATTCCAGATCAGCGGCGCCAGCACCTCGCGGCTCTTCGGGCCCTGCAGCGCGATGTTGTGCAGCTGATGAGTGGAGTCACGCACCGTGACGCGATAGCCCTGGCGCTGGGCAAGCTCCCTGAGCCACTGGCCGCTGGCCGGGTCACCGCAGATCCAGCGGAAGGTCTGCTCGCCCATGCGGAACAAGGTGCCATCATCGAGCATGCCGCCGGTTTCCTGACACATGGCCGAGTACACCACCTCGCCGATGGAGAGCCGTCGTACATTGCGGGTCAATGCGTATTGCAGCAGGCGTTCGGCATCGGGGCCGGCGACCTCGAACTTGCGCAGCGCCGAGAGATCCATCATCGCGACCCGCTCGCGGCAGGCCAGATATTCGGCCCGCGCGCCCCACCCTTCGTAATGCGTGGCCAGCCAGTAGCCGTGGTAGTCGATGAACTGCTTGGTCAAGGCGGAGGTGCAGGGATGAAAGGCGGTGGGCAGTGTCATGCGCGGCAATTCCTCGGGCCGATTGCGATAGGCGATCCCACGGGGGAAATCATGTTCAGCGGCGTAGATGCGCACCTGGATATCGGTCGGCACCCAGCCATTGGCGGCGTCGATGTCATCCGGACAGGCCGATGAGGCGCAGATGAGGTCACGGTCGGCGCGCAGCAGCACGTAATCGCCGGGGCGCGACCAGGGCTCGTCCACCGCCAGGGTCCCGCAGGGCTCTACATAGGCATTGAAGAAGAAGTTGATCGCCGGCCAGCTGGCACGCTGTTGAATGCCATGCGACGCCGACAGGGCGTTGTTGAAATTGATCGTGCAGCTATCGTGGCCGAAGTAGCCGTGGTGTTCGTAATACTGCGGCGAACAGGCGAGCATGAAGCTGTCATGGCGTCCCACCGTGTCCTGCACCACTTCCAGCATCGGATGCAGGTGCTGATCGAAGAACACCGAATAGAGCCCCGGGTTGGGCATGCAATGACCGGACAGGCTGCGCGTGGCGCCGGCGTCCAGCCCCAGCTCTTCACCCTGCGCCCAGGCATTGGCATCGAAGGCCACGAAATCGGAGCACTGGCGACCCGCCACATCGATGATCTGGATCCACTCGCCCTGCTTGACCTCATAGACCTCGACCGTGCCCGCCGAGACTCTCGTCTCCTGCTTGATCGGCGCCAAGGGCGCTGGCAGCTGCTCCTGCCCCACCAGCCCCTCGCAGAAGTGCGAGACCTCAAGCTCGGTGGCCAGATGCTTGCCATCGAGCTGCATGTCATCACCGGGAGCCAGCAGAATCAGGCGCGCGGCAGGTGCTTCACGCGGCCAGCGAATCTCGGCCGGCAACCCGGCCACTGACAAGCGCTGCCACTGCGACAGTGGCACCTGCGCGACTCCCAGCGCTGCCAGACGCTGCTGGGTGAACGGACTTCGTGCCTGCTCGGCCTTACCCTCTTCTCCCCCTTGTGGCTGGCTGGCAAAGGCATGTTCTTCCAGACAGGTGATGCTGGCGTAGCGCGCGAGTGTCAGTCCATCGACTGTGTCTGCAATCTCTCCAGCTTCTGCCCCTCCAGCTTCTGCCCCTCCAGCTTCTACCACCCCGTGCTGTCCCTCCCGGCCCCCTGGCGGCAATAGCAGCCACTCGCAGGCCTGGGCACCATCGACGGATGACACCTGCACGCTGTCCCCCGGCGACAGCTCAAGCGCCAGCGCATCCAGCCCGGGTATTCGATAACGATACGGCTGGCACGGCGTGGCAGCGGGTATCTCGACTGCAAGCTCCATCGTGGTGATACCTCTTGTGGTCATGGCAAGTGGGTTCGGCGTTGCACGCGTGATGGGGCGAAGCAGCTCCCCGATGTGCCTGGATGGTGCATGTTCCCTTCTGTGACGCACCACGTTCTTCATGGTTAATTAAATTTACTCACAGTGGAGATCGCGACAATCCATCAAGAGAGTTACCCATGAAGGGGTAAGCCGTTCACTGGCATGAAGCTTGCTCATCAAGCTTGCTGGCGCGACATCGCAAGCCCGAAGAAAGAACCCCGAAGCAGGAAGTAGAGAGAGGAGCTCGCATGCAAGTCATTCTCGCCGCAGGGAAGGAAGGCAAGGTGCCTGCTGCACGAACGGCGGCCGCCCTGGTTAATGCCCGCCGTGCCGACGAGCCACTGCACTCCTCCCCCGGCGATGCGAGACGCGAGACGCCCAAGCTCGACGCCATCACCCTGGGCATCGCCACCTGCGCTGACCTCACGGAGACGCTGCCATCATTGCTGGGAGAGCTGCTGCGAGAGCTTTGGGGAGAACTTCAGGGAGAGAGGATGGGCCTCTTCAGCCAGCAGGTTGCCGGCACTCAGGCTTGCTCACGTCCTGTCGAGAGCTGCGTGCTGCATCGTGGGGTCGATCAGCAACGCCATGAGGTGATCGCACCGACTGGCCTCGCCCTGCCCACAAAGACGCGTCAGACCCTGCAGGAGACCGTCAGCCAGATCGCCCATGACGCGCACGCCAGCCGCCAGCCGTTAGCTGTCTCGGGCAAGCCCCACGGGGTATTGATCGCCCTCACGCACACCACTGACAGACAGGCGACAGGCGATGACTGGTTGTGGCTTGGAGAGCCGGCCGCCGCAGCCCTCGAATCAGGGCCCGCGAGCGCCGTCATCGATGCCCTGAGCCGTGGCCTGGCACTGCATCAGCAGCAACAGGCGCGTCACGCTGAAGACAGGAAGGCAGCGGTGGCACAGGCGCTGAAGAACGAGCGCCGACATCTGGCGGCGGAGCTGCACGATACCCTCGCCCAGGAATTGAGTTATCTGCAGATGCAGAGCGCACGCCTGAATCGCGCCGCCCGCCATGCGCCACAGGAGGTGCAGGCACTGGCCGAGGACGTGCATACCCAGGCGCGGCGCACCTTGCGCCAGACCCGGGAGCTGATCAACGGCGCGCACGCCACCTGGGGAGACGCGCCGCTGGCCCGCGTGCTGGATGACTTGATCGAGGAATTCGAGACACGCTCAGGGATGGTGTTCGAGCTCGACAACCGCATCCAGTCACTGCACCTCCCCGATGCCCAGGCCCTGCAGGTGATGTTCATCGTGCGCGAAGCGATGACCAACAGCGTGCGCCATGCCCGGGCCACCCACCTGCGCCTGCAATTGCTCTATCAGTCTTCAGGGCCTCATCAATCTTCAGGGCCTCAGCCGGCGGAGCGGGTGTTGCTGACCATCGAGGACAACGGCTGCGGCTTTGACCCCGCCGACATCGCCCCCGCCCATTTCGGACTGGGCATCATGCAGGACCGCGCGCGCCAGCTCGGGGCCGACTTCGCCATCACCCAACCCCGCCAGGGCGGTACCCGCGTGACACTGAGCTGGGAGCGCCACGACACATGACCGTGACTCGCCAGGTGCCCTCGACACACCAGACACCCTCGACACCCCCGACACGAGTCGTGCTTGTCGACGACCATCCGCTGTTTCGACGCGGGCTTGCCGAGCTTTTGAGTGAAGGTGGCCTGTTCGAGGTCGTGGCCGACTTCGATGACGGCACCGATCTGCTTGACGCCCTGTCCACCCTCACCCCGGAGCTGGTGATCGTCGACTGGCAGATGCCGCAGCTCGATGGCCTGACCCTGATGCGCCATCTCAAGCAGCGTGATGCCACTCTCAAGGTAGTGCTGCTGACCGCCTCCGATGACAGCCGTCACCTGCTGGATGCCATCCAGCAAGGGGCGGATGGCTACCTGATGAAGGACACCGACCCCGAACGCATTCTCGAGCGCCTGCAGGCCGTGGTCGACGGCAAGCTGGGGCTGGAAGAAGAGACCTTGCTGCTGCTCGCTCGGCGTCTGCAGCAGGACCACCGCCAGCGCGAACAACACTCGCAAGCTCAAACGCATAAACAGCAGCATAAACAGCAGCAGGAGCGGGAGCAGACTGAGGCACCGCCAACTGTGGCGAATCCCCCTGCTGGCCCCACGCTCGACGGGGCCGCCGCTCTCGACCGACCCACGACACCTGACTGGCCCACGGCAGCTGACTGGCCCAAGGCACCTGACTGGCCCACGGCACCTGAATGGTACGAAGGCCTGACCGAGCGTGAACGCGATACCCTCAAATGGATCGGGCGCGGCCTCAGCAACAAGCTGATTGCCCGCGAGCTGGGCATCAGTGACAGCACGGTGAAGGTCTACGTCAAGAATCTGCTGCGCAAGCTGAACCTGCATTCGCGACTGGAGCTGGCCGCCTGGGTCTACGCTCACCCGCTGACGCCCGCGAGCGATGCCAGCCGAGCGCTCGCCGAGGACGCGACAGGCGCCGAAACGGATACGACCCGGGCCAAAAAGGAGAGCCTGCGATGATGCGCTTTCTCGAACAGTTCGCCTCCGCCTCGATTGCCTCGCCCGCCTCGACTGCCTCGCCCTTCAGCGCACAGGCGATTCTCGATGGGCTGAGTGATGCCGTGCTGGTGGTGAATGCCGACAGTACGCTGCTGTATGCCTCGCGCGGCTGGCAGTCCCTGAGCGGACACGAATCGCGCGACCCACGGGAAGACATGCCAACCGCCACTCGAGCGGACGGGCACGGCACGGCAGCGCAGCGCCTGCGCGATGCCCTGCACCCCGCGGATCAATCGCGCTGGGACATGCTCGCCCGCCACGTTTCGCGCCGCGAACGCCCTGACTGCTGGCGATTGCGCATCATGGGGGCGGACCACCACTATCGCTGGTGTGAAGTGCGCAGCCAGTCGCTCTCGCTGGCCTCGCCCTGGCCCGCCACGCTCACCCTGCATGACATCAGCGAGCGCGTGCAGCAGGAGCAGATCGACGCCGCCAACCTGCGCAGCCTGACGCGGCTGATCAAGGGGCTGCCCGCGATGGTCTATCGCGCGCGCAACAACCGCCACTGGTCGATGGAATACATCAGTGACGGCTGCCTGGCCATCACCGGCCTCAGCCCCCAGCAACTGCTCGACCATCCCTCCCTCACCTACGGCGAGATGATCCATCCCGAAGATGCCGACCGCGTGTGGGATCAGGTGCAGGCAGCCCTTGAGGCCCGCACCCCCTTCACCCTTGCCTACCGCATTCGCCATCGCGACGGCGAGGTCATCCGGGTGCAAGAAAAGGGCCATGGCATCTATTCACCGGATGGCACGCCCTTGGCGGTGGAGGGCATCATCTTCGCCGTCGACACTTCGGATATTCCAGGCGTACCGCCATCGACTGAATCATGAAATGAGACATGAACTGAGACATGAACTGATGTACCCCTTTATGGCTACCCTTTCCGAGCAATGTGCAGCCGGACCACATCTCGCTAGCCTGTTTCGTTGTCAGTGTTTCACGACGTCACCACGTCCTGAAGCCTCGGATAACGCATGAAGACACAACAAGAACAGGAAGGTATCCATGACCCAACGTATCGCGATCATCGGTGCAGGACCCAGTGGCCTGGCTCAATTGCGTGCCTTTCAATCCGCCGCCGACAAGGGCATCGAGATTCCCGAGATTGTCTGTTACGAAAAGCAGGATGACTGGGGCGGTCTGTGGAATTACAGCTGGCGTACCGGACTGGATGCCCACGGCGAGCCGGTCCACGGCAGCATGTATCGCTACCTGTGGTCGAATGGCCCCAAGGAATGTCTCGAATTCGCCGACTACTCCTTTGAAGAACATTTCGGGCGCCCTATCGCCTCCTATCCGCCGCGTGCGGTGCTGTTCGACTACATCAAGGGGCGCGTCGAGAAGGCCGGCGTGCGCAAGTACATCCGCTTCGGTTGCCCGGTGCGCCAGGTCACCTTCGATGATGCCAGCCAGCAATTCACGGTCAGTGTGCATGACCAGGCACTCGATCTGGTGACCAGCGAAAGATTCGATCACGTCATCGTGGCCTCCGGGCATTTCTCGACGCCCAATGTGCCGGAATTCCCCGGTTTCTCGAGCTTCAATGGCCGCATTCTGCATGCCCACGACTTCCGTGATGCCCTGGAATTCAAGGGCAAGGACCTGCTGTTGCTCGGCAGCAGCTATTCCGCCGAGGACATCGGCTCACAGTGCTACAAGTATGGTGCGCGCAGCATCACCACCAGCTATCGCACCGCCCCGATGGGCTTCAAATGGCCGGACAACTGGGAAGAGAAACCGCTGCTGGTGAAGGTCGATCGCAATACCGCCTATTTCAGTGACGGCAGCCACAAGCGCGTCGATGCCATCATCCTGTGCACCGGCTATCTGCACCACTTCCCGTTCCTCGAGGAGTCGCTGCGCCTCAAGACTGCCAACCGCATGTGGCCGCTGGGGCTCTACAAGGGGGTGGCGTGGGAAGAGAATCCGCGCCTGTTCTATCTCGGCATGCAGGACCAGTGGTACACCTTCAACATGTTCGATGCCCAGGCCTGGTGGGTGCGTGATGCGATTCTCGGCACCCTGCCCCTGCCGTCATTGGACGCGATGCGTGCAGACAGTCTGGCGTGGCGGGCCCGCGAGGAAACGCTGGAAAGTGATGAGGACATGATTCTCTTCCAGGGCGATTACGTGAAATCGCTGATCGAGGAGACCGACTACCCGAGCTTCGATATCGATGGCGTGAATCGCACCTTCCTGGAATGGGAGCATCACAAGCACGAGAACATCATGACCTTCCGCGATCACGGCTATCGCTCCTTGATGACCGGCACCCTGGCGCCCAGGCATCACACGCCGTGGCTGGAGGCGATGGACGACTCGCTGGAAGCCTATCTGGCCCAGCCTTCCGAGGCCGCGACACCATCCGATGCGGAATCAGACATTCAAGCGACGACCACGCCGCTGGCCTCCTGACGCTCCTGGTCACAAGGGCGCTTGTTCAAAGGGGCTTCTGGTCTCAGGGGTTCGTGTTGACAGGGGCTCTGGCCAAACAAGGCTGCACGAACGACTTGCCAGGCAGCAGGTGGAGGGTCAACAGGTGGAGGGACAACTGGCGGAGGGGCTCCCTCCGCCTTTTCCTGCATCAAAACATCAACAAAAACTCATATAGACTGATGTTGGATATTGATGAAACGCAGGCCTCTCACAGGTGATGAAACACCGCATTTCTCGACACCCCACAAGGACACCCGATCACCATGCGCATCACGCTCTACTTCCTGATCTCGACCCTGTGCGAAATCGGCTGGGCCACGGGCCTGAAAGTCGCCGACAGTCCGCTTGAATGGGCACTGACGGTGCTGCTGGTCATCATCAGCCTGAGTCTGGTCACCCAGATCGCCAAGACACTGCCCGCCAGCACCACCTACGCCATCTTCGTTGGCCTGGGCACGGTGGGGACGGTAGTCGCTGACCTGCTGTTCTTCGATCTCGAATTCCAGTGGTCCACGCTGGGCTTCGTGGTGCTGATGCTGATCGGCATCATCGTGCTCAAGACGGCCCCCAGCGCGCCTGCCGACAAGCAGCCTCGCGCAAGTGCCACACCGCAGACCACCCTCAGTGAATGACCAGGAGTGACGCCATGGATTGGGTCTATCTGATCGCCGCCGGCTGCTGTGAAGTCGTCGGCGTCACCGGTTTCAACCAGTACGCCAATCAGCACCGCCGCATGGGCGTGTTGCTGGTCGCGCTGGGCTTCAGCTCCTCCTTGAGCCTGCTGTATCTGGCCATGGACACCATCAGTCTGGGCATCGCCTATGCCGTGTTCTCCGGCATCGGGACCGTGGTCAGCGCCATCATCGGCGTGCTGTTCTGGCGCGAGCACTTCTCGTTTCGCCGCATGGCCTGCATCGGCGTCATCGTGCTGTCCATCGCCGGTCTGCACCTGTCCGGCGGGCATTGAGCGCCGGCCGGCGCTTGATTATTGCCACATGTGCAATAACCAATTGCCGACAGGCGCCTTTTTCTACCCGCGCCAGTGCACTAGCCTCGTGAACCAGCCTCCCGGACTCGGCACCGCAGGCACCCGCCTGAGTGCCTGTCCCTGCGGCATCCTCTGACAACCCATCGTGAAGGAGGTCTCGTTCATGTCAGCGCCCGTCCCTACCCGCATGGCGTTCGTCAATTATCAGCTCGACCGCCCGGAAGGCCTGCAGATCAAGGTGGACCCGAACGGCGAGACCGGTCGCCGCATCGAGCCGGAGCATGACCGCCGCGGTGTCAGGCTGCAGGACCTGCGCGCCACACCGCCCAGCTTCGCCTGCCAGGGATTGCTGTTTCTGGATACACCCGAGCTTGCCGTCGATGTGCGCGATGCCAAGGTTCGCGATCGCCTGCACACGCCGGCCATCGAGGCATTGCTCAAGCAGCAGCTCGGCGTCAGTGAAGTGCAGGTGTTCGACCACACCCTGCGCGGCTTCGAGGGTGAGCGCGTGCCGGCGCAGCATGTGCATGTCGACTACTCGCCGCGCTCTGGCCCGCAGCGCCTGCGCGATCTGCTCCCGCCCGAGCAGGCGGAGCAGTGGCTGAGCGGCCACTACGGCATCGTCAATGTCTGGCAGCCAGTCGAGCAGGCCGTCGCACGCGACCCGCTGGCCTTCGCCGATACCCAGAGCGTGCAACACGAGGACTGGGTCAACATCGACATCCTCTATCCGGACCGCTGCGGCCAGATCCAGGGCCTCGTGCACAATCCGGCTCACCGCTGGTACTTCGCCTCACGGATGCGCCCCGACGAAGCCATCGTATTCAATGCCTTCGACAGCGCCGGCAAGCCGCCGGTCGCGCATACCGCGGCCGAGCTGCTCGATACGCCCGACGATGCGCCGACACGCACCAGTCTCGAGACGCGGGTATTGGTCCGCTATCCCGACTGAGGTGACACGGCCGTTGGTTGAAAACGGCTGGTCGGTGGCGGCTGGTTGAAAATGACTGGTTGGTGGCGGCTGAGCGCCGCGGTCGAGATGGCAGACACCTGGCCCATCCGGGTAGCTGCCCCTCGCCCGCCCCTCGCCCGAACTTAACGGCACTCGCCGCCAGATGACCGTCGTCCAGGCCTCCCTCCTTGCAGGCCTGGCGGCCACCGCTTGGCGGACACCACTTGGCGGCCACCACGTTCTCGTCACACATTCTTCGTCATTCAGGAGCTTTGCCATGAGCTTGTCTTTCCATGTCGTCCGCCACGAACGCGGCTTCTCTCCCACGCCCCTGCCCATCTGGACCGACAACGGCGACGTGTCTGATCTCTTCCAGGCCGACGCGGCGCCAGAGGTGGTCCGTCAGGAGGTCGAGGGTGTCCCGGGTGCCTTCCAGCTGCTCAATGTGCTGACACCCGCCGAGTGCGACAACTTCGTCGCCGCCCTGGAGGAAATGGGCTTCGAGGAAGATGCGCCCGTCTCCCTCCCGCGTTCGGTACGCCACAACCACAACGTCAACTGGGTCGTCAGTGAAGCGGTCGATCAGGTCATCTGGCAGCGTTCGGCACCGCTGGTGACCGAGCAGATCCAGGGCGAAGGCGCCAAGGGCATCAATGCGCGCTTCCGCGTCTATCGCTACGAGGCCGGCGACTTCTTCAAGCCGCATACCGATGGTGCCTGGCCAGGCAGTCGCGTCATCAATGACGAGATCGTCCAGGACGCCTATCCGGGCCTGATGAGCCAGTACACCTTCCTCATCTTCCTGAGCGATGGTTATACCGGCGGGCGCACCGAGTTTCTGGTCAGCCGTCGCGACCCCGGCAAGCCGGCCCAGTCGCAGGATGACATCCAGAAGGTCTCGGTCTCCACGCCCAAGGGTGGCGTACTGTGCTTCCCGCATGGCTCGCATCCGCAGCACTGCGTGCATGCCGGCGAGCCGATCCGCGACGGTGCCAAGTACATCATCCGCAGCGATATCCTCTACTGATGGCTGCCTGAGCAGCAGTGGCCAGGCGCCGCTTGGCAGATACCGCCTGGCAGGTACCGCTTGGTAAGTGCCGCTTGGTAAGTACCCAGCGCGCAGCCTGAAAACACGAAGGGCCCGATCTCTCGAGACCGGGCCCTTCGTGTTTTCCTGCGTGCCATTCACAGGGCTTGTCAGCAGGACAGCCGCTCGCGGCGGGCAAGCAGGAAGTCGACCCAGGCACGTACGCGCGGGTTGTGCTGATTCTCGCGCGCGAAGACGACGTGGATACCGGTGTCGAAATCCGATGAAGTGACCTGAAAGTCCTCCAGCACCGGCAGCAGGCGGCCACTTGCCAGCTCTTCCCGGATGGCCCAGAGCGGCTGCACCACCACACCGGCGCCCCCCAGCGCCGCCTGGGTGAGAATGTCGGCGTTGTTGGTGCGTAGCGCGCGGGCGCGCACCGAGATGCGATGCTCCCGATCGCCCTGCACCAGCCGCCAGTGATGATTGGCGGTGGTATAGCTGAAGGTCAGCAGACGGTGCTGCTCCAGGTCCTGTGGCTGATGGATAGGCGGCTGGGCGGCGAGGTAGGACGGCGCGGCAGCCAGCACGAAGCGCTGATCACTGATATGGCGCGCGATCAGGCTCGAATCTTCCAGATGGCCGATGCGCAGGGCCACGTCGAAGTGGTCCTCGACCAGGTCCACCCGCTGGTCGCTGCTGACGATATCCAGCGCCACCTCAGGATAGCACTGCATGAACTCGCTCACCAGCGGGGCCAGATAGAGGCGTGAATAGCGCCACGGCACCGAGATGCGCAGCGGCCCTGCGACCCGCTCACTCAGCGTTTCCAGCTCATCCTCCAGTTGATCCACCTCGGCCAGAATGGCGCGAAAGCGGATCAGGGCGCGCTCGCCGGCCGGCGACAGCCGTACATGGCGCGTGGTGCGCACCAGCAGCGGCTCGCCCAGCTGGCGCTCCAGATGATTGACGTGACGCGTCGCCGTGGAACTGGCGATATCCAGCTCCCGCGCCGCCACATTGAAGCTCTGATGCTCCGCCACCTTGAGAAAGGTGCGCAGGCGTTGGGTCAGTTCGTTCATGGTGCTCCTGCTGTGCCCTCCATCGAAAGGTCGGCGTCCTTGTCGTACAGCCAAGCGGCCAGACAACCGGTTGGCGCTCGCCAGCCACGAGCATATCATCGACGCACCGCAGGATGACCGCGACACGAGGATGAACGACATGGACATGATAAGCAGCATGAAAGGACTCGCCGGTGGCGTCCTGATCGGTCTCTCGGCAGTGATGCTGATGGCCTTTCTGGGACGTATCGCCGGTATCAGTGGCATCACGCGCGGTGCGCTGCTGGAATCAGGCCAGGACCGCCGCTGGCGTCTCGCCTTCGTACTCGGGTTGATCAGCGGCCCACTGCTGCTTTTGCTGCTCAACCTTGACTGGGGCAACGTGGCCGCAAGCACGGATGCGCTGATCGGCAATCCCACCAGCGGAGTGCTGAGCATGATGTTCGCCGGTCTGCTGGTGGGTATCGGAACAGGCATCGGCGGCGGCTGTACCAGTGGTCATGGCGTCTGCGGTATCGCGCGTCTCGCCCCCCGCTCGCTGGTGGCCACGGTGGTGTTCGTGACTGTGGCCATGCTGACGGTGTTCGTGAGCCAACATCTGCTGGGGGAGTCACCATGAAAACGGTCATCGGCTTTCTCACCGGGCTGGTCTTCAGCCTCGGGCTGACACTCAGCGGCATGACCGACCCCGCGCGCGTGGTCGGCTTTCTCGACGTGGCCGGAGACTGGGACCCCACGCTGATCTTCGTGCTTGGCGGTGCCGTCATCACCACCTTCCTCGGCTATCGCCTCGTCTGGCGGCGTGGCACTCCCCTGCTGGGCGAGCGCTTCCAACTGCCCACGCGTCGCGATATCGATGGCCGCCTGCTGCTCGGCGCGGCCCTGTTCGGTATCGGCTGGGGGCTGAGCGGTTACTGCCCCGGGCCTGCCATCGTCTCCAGCAGCGCCATGAGTCTGCCATTGGCAGGCTTTCTGGTGACGATGCTGCTGGGCTGGTGGCTGGCCACTCGTCTGACGCGCAATAGCTGATCTGACAACCCCGCCTTGAAACGCAAACGCCCGCCAAATGGCGGGCGTTTGCGTCTTCCTGCAAGGGAGATCGTCACGGCTAGACGATGCCCTTGGCCTTCATTTCGCGCAACACGGCGGCGACATAGTGCATCTCCTCCGGCGTGCCGAGTGACATGCGACACCAGCCATCGGCCGGCGGGAAGGCGCGCCCGATCAGCACGTGGCGTTCCTTCATCGCGGTCTGGAATTCCTTCAGCGGCCTGGAGATACGGTGGAAGACGAAGTTGGTCTGCCCCGGCAGATACTCCCAACCCAGCTCGTCGAACGTCGCCGTGAAGATGGCGCGCGCTTCATCGTTGCTCTGCTTGCTGTGGACCAGAAACTCCGGTGACTGCATGGAGGCCGTCGCCGCCATCACGCCAGGATACGACAGCGTCATGGCATCGTCTTCGACGTAGTGGGAGACGTGCTCGAGACGATCGACATCGCCGACGGCGTAGCCGACACGCAGGCCTGCCATGGCATGAATCTTGGAGAAGGTCTTCAGCAGCAGGACGTTCCTGGCACCACCAGCAATCAGGTGATCGGCGGAGCGGAAGGCCGGGTCATTGACGAATTCGGCGTAGGCTTCGTCGATGATGAACAGCGTATCGTCGCGGCTGTCGTTGACCCAGGCCTCCAGTTCATCGCTGGAAATGATGGTCGAGGTCGGGTTGTTGGGGTTCACCAGATAGACGATGGAGGGGCCGGAGTGGTCGGCCACGGCCTGCTTCATGTCGGAAATCTTGAATGACCAGTCCTCGCGCGAGGACGGCACCTTGCGAATGGCGAGGTCATAGAAGCCGGCATACAGGGCGCCATCGCCATAAGTCAGCTCGGGAATCACCAGCTGGGTATCGGGAGTCGCATGGGCCAGCACACTGGCACGGATCGCATCCGAGGAGCCCGGCGTGAACAGAATGCTCTCGCTCGGCACCTTGTGGTGAGTCGCCACCAATGACTGCAATTTGCCCAGATGGGCGAAGGGATAGCGATTGGAATGCGGGATGGATGCCGCTGCGGCACGCTGTGCAGACGGTGCCATACCCAGCGCATTCTCGTTGTAGTTGAGTCGCACCGGTGACTTGGCGGAAGGCTTGAGCACCGCCGCCGCAGGTGCCGTCTCCTTGGCCAAGGCACTGGGGATACCCGGCAGGAACTGACCCAACGCCGCCCCGGCAATTGCCGCCCCACTCATGCCCAGGAAACCACGACGCGAACGCGATGATGGAGAGCCCTTCTCAACCGCCTGAACCACAGAAGACTCCTGCAGATCCTTCTCGACTACGTCTGTCATCGTGTGTCCTTTGTCTGTCGCTGCTGCCCTTCCCCCTCGTGTGAAACCACACGGGCAATCGGGAGCCAGCCGTTGTTTTTGTATGTGCTAATAAAGCACCACCAACGTATAAGACTTTGGTGAGAGGCACAACGAAACGACGCGCCGGATCGCGCAACCATGCGCCGCGGCAAGGGCAACCCCTTGAGAAAGCTGCGCGCTGCATTGTGAGCGCTTAGATAGAAGCAATATGATAGTTAATGAACTAAAAACCAATAATAAATCACAATCACTCCTAGCACCTACAATTATTTACGGTCGCTGAGATATAAAAGCTCACAATCTATATAACTTAATGGGAGCGAGAAAAATCCACCCTCCCAATTTAACCAAACTTAGCTTAACTTATTATATCAATACCCCATTTCCTTTAACTTTTTTTCAAACTCCTTCAGCCCTTTATATAACTTTCCGAAATTATTTATAGTCAGAGAGGGAGCATCAACTAATCTTTGCGTACCTTTTAAATGGGTGTGTGCTTCTTTATTTCTCATTGCCTTAAGATTACCGAGCGTCGCTTTAAATGTAATCAGGACGGCTGCATCGATTTTCTTTTCAAGCTTCTCCCACCCAGTCAACCCTATCAAAGAAACAATCATATTCTTAAAATGTTTCTCATACTCAAACCCAAAAGTTCTTTTCACTACACGGTCAGAAAAATATTTCTTACTGGAAGCGTCTTTAAGAACTCTGCTTGAAGATCTTAGTGCAATATCATCCATGCTCTCTTCAAGCCAACCGCACAATTCAAGCAAAGCCAGCTTAGAGTAATATAATTTTTTCTTGTTTCCAGTAGATTTATTATATAATCGATCTAAGCTATATAAATTTTCATTGATGTAAGACTTGGCAATCATAGCCTCAGATCACTCACTAAAAATTTGAATCGATGTCGAAATCCGCTCTTCGACCTTAGTCTTCTTCGCAATCCCCTCACTTAGGTAAGCAGGAGCTAATGATGCTGAACTTTTCAAATTATCAAACATTACTCTAAGCCGTCTTTGATCAAGGCTTTCCAGGTAATCAATATTCGTAGCGACACCTACAAGCAAAGCTTCAAGTGTTGAGGACCCGATGCGGTCTTCATCTCTAAGAATAGAACTATTAATAAGTTGGACAGTGCGATTAAAAAGTACCTTTTTACTATCCAAGAATTGCTCACTTGGATTCCTATTTCTCCGCATATATTCGTTAAGAAACTTGGATAAAACCCCATTATACTCTTGAAGGTTGTCATAAAAAGAGAAAAATCTTAATATAACCTCTACATTTTTAAACCTTTGATCCTCGGAGGCCTTAATATGATTTATATGCAGCCAGTCTTCATTTTCATTTAGCTCTTTGAGGAGGCTATTAAAATCTCCGCTATAAATACAGTTTCTTATCTCTTGATTGTTTAAGCGCATCCCTCCAGTATTCAGTCTATGAAAAATAGTAAACAGATATTCCATATGACTTTTTTTAGCATGGTCACAACGGAGCACAGTGATTGGAAGAGTTAAGTTTTCTAATCTCTGATATAAAATATGCTCTGAAGACTCGGGATCGCGTAACCTAGAAACCTTAACACCTGATAACCTCTTATCTATATCATCAAGATTTGACAGGCGCCAATCTTTATCCGTCATAAAACGAATAATAGCGGACATCCTTTGCAATCCATCAATAACCTGCCATTTCTGTGTCTTATAATCTAAGCTAAAACACATACTTGGAATAGGCAGTTGCTTTATAAGAGAGTCAATGAAC
The DNA here is from genome assembly GCF_045066615.1 of Cobetia sp. Ld8. Lineage (NCBI taxonomy): Bacteria > Pseudomonadati > Pseudomonadota > Gammaproteobacteria > Oceanospirillales > Halomonadaceae > Cobetia > Cobetia sp. Ld8. The sequence goes on from NZ_JBISHF010000007.1 coordinate 1,230,074, forward strand.
CGAGTTTGTCCCGCAGACTTCCACACAGATTCCCTTTGAAATTCTGGTGTGATATCAAGCATTCCTTTTTCGTACATTCTAAAAAGGTCAGCACAAGACCTCAATTCATTATATGCAACTATGTCAGAAGGCGGCTGTTGCTCCGATTCGTCTTCATAGAATGTATTTTCTTCCACATTTTCTAAAGCAACATTCATATTCTCGTCGTTCATAATGGCGCTCACCTTAAGAATAATCAGACAATCATATATCAAAATATCAGTAAAGCATCAACTTCTAAAAACCAACAATCAACACAAACTGGTGCATAGATCCAGAACCTCACCATCATGGTGCATTTTATAAAGGAACGCATCTACATAATAGATTGATTTTACTACAAACCACTGAAATATAGTTATATTTTTTATATGGCACACTTCCTGCTAGACATTCAGCGAGGCACCGATAGGCATACAACAATCGAAAATCTACACCAATGGAGCGCTAGGGTTCCGGTGACTGGCTGATAGCCGTCACGACTGGTCCGAGAGCACTCGACCTCCAAGCTGGGGGTTACACGGCGGGACAAAAGCCCGGGAGACGCAAAGCCTGTAAAGGTCGGCGCCTCTCACTTTTTCCGCCGGAGATAACGACAATGACCCAGCTCACTCGCCTTTCCCAGTCCGCGACTTCCCCCTCGGATGCCAGCGCCCAGGTGTCATCCGCTGCTGTCTCATCTGCTTCATCTGCCATTTCCCGAAACGCTTCCAGACGTGCTGCGTTGGCCGGCGCCCTGCTGCTTGGCGCATCGCTGAGCCCGCAGGCCGTGGCGCAGGATTCCTTCAGCGTGTGCTGGTCGGTGTATGCCGGCTGGATGCCGTGGGAATACGCGGACACCCAGGGCATCGTCGACAAGTGGGCCAAGAAGTACGACATCAATATCGATGTGGTGCAGGTCAACGATTACGTCGAGTCCATCAATCAGTACACCTCCGGCAATGTCGATGGCTGCGCCATGACCAACATGGACGCCCTGACCCTCCCCGCCGCCAGCAGTGTCGATTCCACCGCGCTGATCCTGGGCGACTACTCCGATGGCAACGACGGCGTGATGGTCCGCGATGGCGATTCCATCGAGTCCCTGAAGGACCGCGAGGTCAATCTGGTGCAGTTCAGTGTCTCCCACTACCTGCTGGCACGCGCACTGGACAGCGTCGGCATGAGCGAGCGCGACCTGACCACCACCAATACCGGCGATGCCGATATCGTGGCTCTGGCCAGCAACACCGACACCCAGGCGGTGGTGACCTGGAACCCGCAGCTGGCCACGCTCAAGGAGATGCCCGGCTACACCGAAGTCTTCAACTCCAGCGACATTCCCGGCGAGATTCTCGACCTGATGGTCGTCAATACCCAGACGCTGAAGGACAACCCGGACTTCGGCCACGCACTGGTCGGTGCCTGGTATGAGGTGATGGAGAAGATGAAGGCCGGTGACGAAGACGCCCTCTCCCAGATGGCCGATGCCGCCGGCACCGACCTCGCCGGCTATCAGTCCCAGCTGGCCGCGACCCACATGTACTACACCCCCGCCGAGGCCGTGGCCGCTTTCAATGCGCCAAGCCTCAAGGACACCATGCAGCACATCGCCGACTTCAGCTTCGCGCAGGGCCTGTTGGGCGAAGGCGCCCCGGATGCCGGCTTCATCGGTATCGAGACCCCCGCCGGCGTCATCGGCAATGAAGGCAACGTGATGCTGCGCTTCGACCCTAGCTACACCGCCGCACTGGCCAACAGTCAGTAACGCCACGCGGTGGATGCCGCACACGCTCCGCGGGGCAGCCTGCCTCGCGGAACGTGAACCGACCGCCTCCCTCGACCGCACCCTCGTTCGCACCCGTGGAGCCCGCGCATGAAACGCCTGATCAATCTGACACCCTCCCGTGGTGGCCGCTGGCTGCTCGGTGGCCTGCCCTTCGCGCTGCTGGCCATCCTCTACATCGTGCAGTCCAACCAGCGACTACTCGACAACCCGAATGACCGCCTGCTGCCGTCCTTCGCCGCCATGGGCGAGTCGTTCTCGCGACTGGCCACCGAGGTCAACGTGCGCACCGGCGACCTGCCGCTGTGGACCGACACCTTCGCCAGTCTCGAGCGCCTGCTGGCCGGCGTGCTGATCAGTGCGCTGATCGGTCTGAGCGTCGGCCTGCTCACCGGTGGCCTGCCGCTGCTGCGCGCCAAGCTGTCACCGCTGATCACCGTGCTGTCCCTGATTCCGCCGATGGCGATCCTGCCGATCCTGTTCATCGCCTTCGGTACCGGCGAGCTGGCCAAGATCGCGCTGATCGTCATCGGCATCACGCCCTTCCTGATTCGCGACCTGCAGAATCAGGCCCTGCGCCTGCCCGATGAGCAGCTGATCAAGGCCCAGACGCTGGGCGCCAGCTCCTGGCAGGTGCTGACCCGCGTACTGCTGCCCCAGCTGACCCCGCGCCTTCTGAGCGCCACGCGCCTGGCACTCGGCAGCGCCTGGTTGTTCCTGATCGCCGCCGAAGCCATTGCCGCCCAGGATGGCCTCGGCTACCGCATCTTCCTGGTGCGTCGCTATCTGGCGATGGACGTCATCCTGCCCTACGTGGCCTGGATCACGCTGCTGGCCTTCCTGCTCGACCGTCTGCTGGTGCTCGTCTCGACCCGCGCCTTCCCCTGGTACCACGCTGAGGAGAGCCAATCATGAGCCTGATCCACGCCAAGGGCCTCGAGAAGCACTACGGCCAGCAGGTCGTGCTGGAACGCATGAACCTGACCGTCGAGGCCGGAGAATTCATCACCCTGGTCGGCGCCTCCGGCTGCGGCAAGACCACCTTCCTCAAGCTGCTGCTGGGCACCGAGGGCGTCTCGCGCGGTGAACTGCTGCTCGATGGCAAGCCCATCCCCGGCGAGCCGGGCCCGGACCGCGGCATCGTCTTCCAGAAGTATTCCGTCTTCCCGCACCTCACCGTGCTGGGCAACGTGATCATGGCCGAGGAGCTGGCACGAGCCCCGCTGACCGGCAAGCTGTTCGGGGCCAAGCGCCGTGAAGCACGGGTCGCCGCCGAAGCGCGCCTGGCGGAAGTCGGCCTGTCCCACGCACTGGACAAGTACCCGCATGAGCTGTCCGGCGGCATGCAGCAGCGCCTCGCCATCGCCCAGGCGCTGATGATGAAGCCGCGCATCCTGCTACTGGATGAGCCCTTCGGCGCGCTGGACCCGGGCATTCGCAAGGACATGCACCAGCTGATTTTGCGCCTGTGGGAAGAACAGCAGCTGACCATCTTCATGATCACCCACGACCTCAAGGAAGCCTTCGAGCTGGGCTCGCGCGTCTGGGTGTTCGACAAGGTGCGTGTCGATGCGCAGGCCCCGCAGGCCTATGGCTCGACCATCACCTATGACCTGCCCACCGAGCGTAGCAAGACCAAGGCGTCGTCCCAGCAGCCGGGGGCTCACCCACCGGGCTCTGACCAAACGACGCTCGAGCGCGAGCACGAAGCGCTGACGACACCAGCCAACTCCGTTTCCCAAGCCACTCTCACCGGAGGCCAATTCAATGAACATACCGCTTGATGCCGCAACCACCGACCGCGCCAGCTTTACCGCGAGCTTTACTGCAAAGTACAAGACCCATCTGCCCGGCGGCCATCACTGGTCGATGCGCATGCCGCGTGGCAGCGCGCTCAAGCTGACCGCGAGCGAGGCCAACGCCAATGTCGGCCTGGTGATGTACAACCCGCTGGATACGCTTGAGCGCCTCAATCTGCCGGATACCCTCAAGGGTCAGCACACCTTCCGCCTCACCGAAGGCCACTGCCTGTATTCCGACATGGGCCGTATCTTCGCCTCCATCATCCAGGACGATCTCGGCTGGCATGACAGCGCCAGCGGCAACCTGATGGAGCACCACTTCGCCGCCAAGGGCTGGCACAAGAAGGCCTATCAGCAAGCCTTCAATGACTTCACGCCCAGCGGCCACGACAGCCTGCTGATCGAGATGGCCAAGTACGGTCTGGGCGAGCGCGACCTGTGCGCCAACCTCAACCTGTTCTCCCGCGTGCGCGCCGATGAAGACGCCAATCTGCACTACGTCGCGGACCACTGCGCCGCCGGCGACAGCGTCACCCTGCGCTTCGAGATGGACACCCTCGTCATGCTGCACACCTGTCCGCATCCGCTGGACCCCGCCGAGGACTATCCGCTGCGCGGCGTGGACATGACCTTCGGCACCGCGACGCCGATGGATGAGCATGACGCCTGCTATCTGTCGCGCCCCGAGAATGCCCGCGCCTACGCCAACAACCAGCTCTATCACCTGGCGGGCTGAGGCGTCCCCCGACAGCAGATGGACGCCACGCCGACTGGCTAGTGGCAAACGACGCCCCAGATGACAAGGACAAAGGACATCCCCATGTGCACCTCGACACTCGAACTCCCACATGCCCACACCCCGGCCGCGACGGACGGCGCCCCGCTGAGCTACGCCGACCCCGCACAGCAGCCGCGCGAGCTTGAGCGCACCATCGAGGCCGGCGATCACTTCATCGGCCTGGTCCGCGCCGGCCAGCACCTGCGCATCACCGACCTGCATGGCAATCAGGCCGCCGACACCCTGTTCTTCTCCGCCGACGACACCGCCGAGCGCTACAGCGCGATGGACACCGTGCGCGAGCAGGGCAAGGTCTACCTGACCACCGGCACGGTGCTCTACTCCACGCGTGGCCGTGCACTGCTGACCATCACCGGCGATACCTGCGGTCGGCATGACACCCTGGGCGGCGCCTGCTCCAGCGAGTCCAACACCGTGCGTTACGACCTGGAGAAGCGCCACATGCACTCCTGTCGCGACAACTGGATGCTGGCCATCGCCCGCTACCCGAAGTACGACCTGACCAAGCGCGACATCGGCCACAACATCAACTTCTTCATGAACGTGCCGGTCACCGCCGATGGCGGCCTGAGCTTCGAGGACGGCCTGTCCGGCCCGGGCAAGTACGTCGAGATGGTCGCCGAGCGTGACGTCTACGTGCTGCTCTCCAACTGCCCGCAGCTCAACAACCCCTGCAATGGCTACGACCCGACACCGGTCGCCATCCGCATCAGCGACTCGCCGCTAGGCTGATCCGCCGAGCTGATCGGCCGAGCTGAGCCGCCGAGCTGACAGCGAAGCTTTCGAACACGCATACGACAAGAAACGGCCGAGCCCCACCTGACGATGTCATCTCTCTTGCATCACTCGTCAGCTCTCCAAGGCTCTGCCCGGCTACCGGACGACCGGCAGCTCACAGTTTGAAGGCGGGACGACCCGCCGCCGGAAGGATGACTCCGTCATGTTCCACAAGGTCCTGATTGCCAACCGTGGCGCCATCGCCACCCGAATCCAGCGCACGCTGCGTGCCCTCGGTGTCCAGAGCGTCGCCGTCTACGCAGAAGCCGACCGTGAATCCCCCTTCGTGCGCGAGGCCGATGAAGCCTACAGCCTCGGCGAAGGTGCCGCCGCCGAGACCTATCTCGACATCGACAAGCTGATCGCCATCGCCCGCGAGAGTGGCGCTCAGGCCGTGCACCCGGGCTATGGTTTCCTGTCCGAGAACACCCGCTTCATCCAGGCCTGTGACGCCGCCGGCCTTGTCTTCCTCGGCCCGACCGTCGAGCAGATCCACGCCTTCGGCCTCAAGCACGAAGCGCGCACCATCGCCGAGAATGCCGGCGTGCCGCTGGTGCCCGGTACCGGCCTGCTGGACGATGTCGAGAGCGCACTGAGCGAGGCCGCCCGTATCGGCTATCCGGTGATGCTCAAGTCCACCGCCGGTGGCGGCGGCATCGGCATGCAGGTCTGTGACGACGAAGCCTCCCTCAGCCGCGCCTTCGATTCGGTCAAGGGCCTGGGCGAGCGCAACTTCGGTGATGGTGGCGTCTTCCTCGAGGCGTACATCGCCCGCGCCCGTCATCTGGAAGTGCAGCTGTTCGGTGATGGAGAAGGCACGGTGATCGCGCTGGGCGAGCGCGATTGCTCCAGTCAGCGCCGCCACCAGAAGGTCATCGAGGAATGCCCTGCACCGGATCTGCCCGAGCGCGTTCGCGACGACATGATCTCCACCGCCATCCGCCTGGGCGAAGCCGTCAATTACCGCAGCGCCGGTACCGTCGAATTCATCTATGACGCCGAGCGTCAGGCCTTCTATTTCCTGGAGGTCAATACACGCCTGCAGGTCGAGCACGGTGTCACCGAGCTGGTGTGGGGCGTGGACATCGTCGCCTGGATGCTCAAGTTGGGCGCCGGTGAGCTGGGCAATCTGCGCGAGATGGTCGCGCCGCTCACTCCCCGCGGCCACGCCATGCAGGCACGTGTCTATGCCGAGAATCCGCAGCACGACTTCCGTCCCTCCAGCGGCCTGCTCACCGAGGTGGAGTTCGCCAATGACGCCGTGACCGCCGCCCTCGCCGACGACAGCCAGCTGCGGGTGGATCACTCCATCGAGGCCGGCTTCGAGGTCCCCGCCTGGTTCGACCCGATGCTGGCCAAGATCATGGTGCACGCACCGACCCGCGAGCAGGCGCGCGGCGATCTCTCCAAGGCATTGGCGGCCTCTCGCCTCTACGGTATCGAGACCAACCGTCAGTGGCTGTCGCACCTGCTGGAAGACCCGCGCTTCATCAATGTCGAGATCTACACCCGCTGGCTGGAAGGCCTCGAGTGGGCCGCGCCGACCTTCGAGGTACTCGTGCCCGGCACTCTGACCACCGTGCAGGACATGCCGGGTCGCCTGGGCCACTGGGATGTGGGCGTGCCGCCCTCCGGCCCCTTCGATGACTACGCCTTCCGTCTCGGCAATGCGCTGCTGGGCAACGCCGCCGATGCCGCAGGCCTCGAGATCACCCTCAATGGCCCGACGCTGCACTTCCACCGCGCCACGCGCGTGGTACTGGCCGGCGCGCCGCTGCCCGCCACGCTGTCCGTTTCAGCACCGCAAGACGGCGCTGATGACGCCGCGACTCACGAGCTTGCCCTGTGGCAGGTGCATGAGATCGCCGCTGGCAGCACCCTGAGTCTGGGCAAGGTCGCCGCTGGCGCGCGCAGCTATCTGCTGATCGCCGGCGGCATCGACTGCCCGCAGTATCTGGGCTCGCGCGCGACCTTCACCCTGGGCCAGTTCGGCGGCCATGCCGGACGTGCGCTGCGCAGTGGCGACATCCTGCCGCTGGCCGATCTCGCCGAGTGCCACCTGCCCGCCCTGACCCGGCTGCCCGAGGCGCTGATCCCGCAGGGCGCTGGTGCAGTGAATGAGGCGCAAGGCAAGAATGATCAAGGCAAGACAACGGGCCGCGAATGGCAGATCGGCGTGCTCTACGGCCCGCACGGGGCGCCGGACTTCTTCACCGAAGACGACATCAGCACCTTCTTCGGCCACCGCTGGGAAGTGCATTACAACTCCAGCCGCACCGGCGTACGCCTGATCGGCCCGCGTCCGCAGTGGGCGCGCGCCGACGGCGGCGAGGCCGGTCTGCACCCCTCCAATATCCATGACAACGCCTACGCCTTCGGCACCATCGACTTCACCGGTGACATGCCGGTCATCCTCGGTCCGGACGGCCCGTCGCTGGGCGGCTTCGTGTGTCCGGCCACCGTGGTGCGTGCCGAGCGCTGGAAGCTGGGCCAGCTGGCCGCCGGTGATCGCATCCGCTTCGTCGCGCTGACTCTGGAGGAAGCCCGCACCATCGAGGTGCAGCAGGACACCGTGATCGCCGCCCTCGCCAGTGGCCAGCTCGACACTCTGGAAAAGGGCCTAGCGGAGACCAGCGGCGCCACGCTGAGCGCCATCGCCGCAAAACGTCCGCGCCCCGCTGACTCGCCGGTGCTCAAGCGTCTAAGTGCCGAACAAGGCGGCGAGCAGATCGTCTATCGCCGCGCCGGCGATGACTTCCTGCTGATCGAGTTCGGCCAGATGGAGCTGGATATCGCGCTGCGCTTCCGCGCCCATGCCTGGATGCTGTGGCTCAAGGAGCACCCGCTGCCCGGTCTGATGGAGATGACCCCCGGCATCCGCTCGCTGCAACTGCATTACGACCCGCGCAGCCTGACGCTCGAGACACTGATGGCGCATCTCGAACAGGCCGAAGTCGCGCTCAAGGATGTCGAGGACATCGAGATCGAGGCCCGCACCGTGCACCTGCCGCTGTCCTGGGATGACCCGGCGTGTCAGCAGGCCATCGACAAGTACCAGCGCTCGGTGCGCCCGGACGCCCCCTGGTGCCCGAGCAATCTGGAATTCATTCGCCGCATCAATGGCCTCGGCGATGAGGCGGCAGTGCGCGAGACGGTACTCAACGCCCGCTATCTGGTGATGGGCCTCGGCGATGTCTATCTCGGCGCACCGGTGGCCACGCCGCTGGACCCGCGCCAGCGGCTGGTGACCACCAAGTACAACCCGGCACGTACCTGGACCGCCGAGAACTCGGTGGGCATCGGCGGCGCCTATCTGTGCGTGTATGGCATGGAAGGCCCGGGCGGTTATCAGTTCGTCGGCCGCACGCTGCAGATGTGGAATCGCTATCGCCGCACCGAACACTTCACCACCCCGTGGCTGCTGCGCGTGTTCGATCAGCTGCGCTTCCATCCGGTCAGCCATGAAGCACTCGAGCAGATCCGTCGTGATCATCCGCAGGGGCGTTACGACCTCAAGATCGAGAAGACGCGCTTCCGTCTCGCCGATTATCAGGCGCAGATCGCCGAGCACCAGGCCGAGACCGATGCCTTCCGTGAACGCCGCCAGGCGGCCTTCCAGCAGGAAATCGACGACTGGCATGAGCGCGGCCAGTTCACCTTCGAGGATCAGATCAACGAGGTGCAGGAAGCCGACAGCCTGAGTGATGACGAGCTGGGCATCGAGACGCCGGTCACCGGCAGCCTGTGGAAGCTGGAAGTCGCCGAGGGCGATGACGTCGAGGCCGGCCAGGTGGTGGCGCTGGTCGAGTCGATGAAGATGGAAGTCGAGATTCGCACCCACACCGCTGGCCGTGTCGTGCGCCTGCCGATCAAGGAAGGCAGTGGCGTCGCCCCCGGCCAACCGCTGATCGTACTGTCGACCGCCATCGAAGCCACGGATTCCGCTGATGCCAGCGCATCAGACAACACCCGATCGACCCTGTCCTCCGAGGAGACGCTGTGATGATGACCCATACCCCGCTCAACCTTAGCATCACGGCGCTGAGCAAGGCCTATCAGGCCGGTGAGATGACGCCGCGCCAACTGGTGGACGAGCTGCTGGCCGCGCAGGCCGAGACCGACGCCGCCTGGATCACCCGCCTGTCAGCACAGCAGCTGGAACCCTATCTGGCACGTCTGGACGACGTGGCGCCCGAGTCGCTGCCGCTCTACGGCATTCCCTTCGCGATCAAGGACAATATCGATCTCGCCGGCGTGACCACCACCGCCGGTTGCCCGGACTTTGCCTACACGCCGAGTGACGACGCCTTCGTGGTCAAGCAGTTGATCGCGGCAGGCGCGATTCCGATGGGCAAGACCAATCTGGACCAGTTCGCCACCGGGCTGGTCGGTGAACGCGCCTTGCCGGTCTACGGCACCCCGGCCAATGCCTTCGACCCCGCCTATGTGCCGGGTGGCTCCAGCAGTGGCTCGGCCGTCGTCACCGCCCAGGGCCAGGTCAGCTTCGCGCTGGGCACGGACACGGCGGGTTCCGGGCGGGTTCCGGCCTGCTTCAACAATCTGGTCGGCGTGAAGCCGACGCTTGGCCTGCTCAGTGCAGGCGGTGTGGTGCCGGCCTGCGCCACCCTGGATACCATCTCCATCTTCGCGCTGGGCTGCGATGATGCCGCGAAGGTGCTGTCCGTCACCGCACAGTTCGATGCCGACAACCGCTGGGCGCGCGAGCATGACTTCAGCGTTCACGGCCAGGCCTATGGCGTGCTGCCCGACCTGGCTGGCCTGCGCATCGGCGTGCCGCCGCGTACTCAGTGGCATACCGACAGCGATTACAGCGGCTACATGGAAGCGGCGATGCGCCAGTGCAAGGCGCTGGGGGCCGAGCTGATCGAGCTGGATTGCAGCCCGCTGCTGGCCGCCGCGCGCCTGCTGTATGAAGGCCCCTGGGTGGCGGAGCGCTACCACGCGGTGCGCGAGCTGATCGAGCGCAATCCCGAGGCGCTGCACCCGGTAACCCGCGAGATCACCCTCGGCGGTGCCACGCCGCTGGCCGTCGATGCCTTCGATGCGCGCTATCAACTGGCCGAATACCGCCGTCAGGCCGAGGCGCTGCTGGCGCAGGTGGACGTGATGCTGGCGCCGACCACGCCGCGCCTGCCGACCAAGGCGGAGCTGGCCGAGGCGCCGATCGCGGTCAATTCGGAGCTGGGCACCTGGACCAACTTCATGAACCTGCTGGATCTGAGCGCGCTGGCCGTGCCGGTGGGCTTCAACCGCCAGGGCCTGCCGGGGGGCGTGACGCTGTTCGCGCCGGCCTTCGAAGACCTGCAGCTGCTCAGCATCGCGCGTCTGCTCGAGCATGAATTCGCGCTGCCGCTCGGTGCCAGCGCCGTCGCCCGCCCCCAGGCGCGCCTCGCGGAAAGCCAGCTGCCCGCGGCGGCCAATGGCCGACTCGAGATCGCCGTCTGCGGCGCACACCTCAGTGGCATGCCGCTCAATCATCAGCTCACCCAGCGCGATGCCCGTCTGGTCGCGCGCACTCACAGCGCACCCAGCTACCGCCTCTATCAACTGGATGACGCGACACCCGCCAAACCGGCCATGCTGCGTGCCCCGCAGAACGGCACCAGCATCGCGCTGGAGGTCTGGTCTCTGCCCATCGGCAGCGTCGGCAGCTTCCTCGCCGGCATCCCCTTCCCGCTGGGACTGGGCCAGATCGAACTCGAAGATGGCCGCTGGGTCGCGGGCTTCATCTGCTCGGTATCCGCTGACAGCGGCGTGCCGATGACGGACATCAGCGAGTACGGCGGCTGGAAGGCGTGGGTCGAGCGCGAGTGAGCGCGCCGTAACCTCTGATCCGTAACCCTGAGCCGTCCTGCACCACAAGACAAAGAGCAACAGATCTGAAACGAAACGCCCCGCGACCGGATGAACGGTCGCGGGGCGTTTCAGTATGACGCTTGCGTGCGTGGCCTGAATGTGTCGAACACGTGGCCCGCATGCATGGCCTGCATGAGTGGCCCGGCAGCTGTCTCTGGCCTGCCGCATGACCAGACCCATCGCCCGATAGCACCACGTCGGGCTCATGAAGTTCCCCGAAATTTTCATTCTTGGCATCCCGCAAAGCGTGTCTGGCATTTCGCAAAACAAAAGTGCCGCCAGCGGGTAAATAATAATGATTATTATAAACAACTAGGGAACGCAGTCTTGGCTCACTCACTCCGCCGTCCAGGTTTCACTCGCTCGCCACTCGCCCTCTCCATTGCGCTCGCGACCTCGTCACTGCTCAGTGCCACCGCTATCGCGGATGAGACTCGCACACTTGAGGCGATGACCATCGTCGGCGAGGCGCAAGGCGGCACCACGGAAGAGACTCAGGCGTATACGGTCGACTCCAGCACCAGCGCCAATGGCTTGACCCTGTCGCCGCGCGAGACACCGCAGTCTGTCAGCTTCCTGACCCGCCAGCAGATGGATGATGAGGCGCTGACCAGCACCACGGAGGCGATCAACCGCCTGCCGGGCGTGTCCTCCAATCGCCTGGACGGCACCCGCGCCAGCTTCCAGTCGCGCGGCTATACCATCCGCAATTTCCAGTTCGATGGCCAACAGAGCAACACCAGCAGCTTCTGGCCGTTCGGCGACGCCGAGTGGGACACCGCCATCTATGATCGCGTCGAGGTGGTCCGCGGGGCCACCGGCCTGATGACAGGCGTCGGCGACCCGTCCGCCACCGTCAACTTCGTGCGCAAGAAGCCGCTGGACGAAGCCGCGGCCAGCGTGACAGGCGCTGTCGGCAGCTGGGACCGACGACGTGGCGTGGTGGATGTCAGCACGCCGCTGGATGATGCCGGCAAGGTCGGCGTGCGCTTCGTGGCCGCCAAGGACCGCTCCGACAGCTTCATGGATGATGTCGAGAATGACCGCGAGACCCTCTACGGGGTGATCGCCGCCGAATTGACGCCTGACACCGAGCTGAACGTCGGGGTCGAGTATCAGCGCTATGACCAGGATGGCGCCTATCTGGGCGTGCCGCTCTACTACACCGACGGCACGCGCACCGACTTCGACCAGTCGGTCGCCAACAATACCGAATGGGCGCACTTCTTCACCGAGAACACGCGCGGCTTCGCCGACCTGACCCACTACTTCGCCAACGGCTGGAAGGCGACCGCCGCCTACAGTCATGGCGATGCCAACTACGGGCTGACCTACAACTACCGTGGCGGCTATGTGGATCGTGACAACGGCATCCTCTACTACGACAGCAATCGCGAGTATCCGACGACCTCCTATCTGGTCGACTATCGCGGTGATCGCACCCAGAAGAACCTGAATCTGAGCGCCGAGGGCCCCTTCGAGCTGCTCGGTCGTGAGCACCAGCTGGGCTTTGGCTACATGCAGCTCAAGGAAGAGTACGAGATCTGGAGCCGCACCCCGGCGAGCGCCGTGCCGGCGCTGGGCAGCTTCACCGATCGCGATGACCCGGCGCTGGTCGAGCCGGAATGGGGCGAATGGGGCCTGACCGACGACACCGAAACCGAGCAGAGCGGTTTCTACGCCGTGACGCGCTTCTCGCTGGCCGACCCCGTGCACCTGATCATCGGCGCCCGCCTGACCGACTGGGAGATCGACCAGGACTACCGTGGCGAGCGCAGCTACGAATACAACGATGAGTTCACGCCCTATGCCGGCCTGATCGTCGACATTACCGACAACCTCACCGCCTATACCAGCTACACACAGATCTTCAACACCCAGAGCGAACGTGCCCCCGATGGCGCCCTGCTCGACCCGCTCGAGGGCACCAGCTATGAAGCGGGCCTGAAGGCGGCGTTGTTCGAGGACCGCGCTGACGTGTCCTTCGCCGTCTTCCGCAGCGAGCAGGACAATCTGGCCGTCGAGATCCCCGGCGTCTATGTCGCCGGCACCACCGATCAGGCCTACACCGAGTCAGACGGCGCCGTGGTCGAAGGCTTCGAACTGGAAGTGGCCGGTGAAGTCGCGCCGGGCATCAATCTCTCCGCCAGCTACGCACTGGTGGACGCCGAGGACTCCGATGGCACCCAGCTCAATACCAGCTATCCGCGCCAGCAGGCCAAGGTCTACGCCACCTGGCAGCTGCCCGGCGACTGGTCGCGTCTGACGCTGGGCGCTGGTGGCACCTGGCAGGGTGATACCTACAAGGATACCGACACGCCCACCGGTACCGAGAAGGTCGGCCAGGGCGATGTCTTCCTCGCCAACGCCATGGCGCGCTATCGCTTCAATGACAACTTCAGCACCCAGCTCAACGTGTCCAACCTCTTCGATGAGGAGTACTACACGCAGCAGGGCTTCTACAGCCAGTACCTGTACGGCGCGCCGCGCAGTGCGCTGCTGAGCATGACCTACGACTTCTGAGCATGGGCCCGCCCTGCCGACAGGGCACTCGTCTCCACACGTAACGCTTGCCTACCCAATGACAGCCTCTCCCCGCCAGGGGCTGTCACCTCGTCTCTGGCCAGCGGCGTCTGCCGCCAGCCGATCACACAAGGAGTCTCCCTTGCGACTCACGCGACTTTCCTGCGCCATCGGCCTGACCACCGTCATGGCTGCCTGCCTCACGCCTGCCGTACAGGCACACGAGTCAGCGACTGCACACACGTCGTCTGCCAGAACATCTGCCGCCTCCGCCGAGGCAACGGCGCAGTATCCGCTCACGATCGAACATGCCTTCGGTACCACCGTCATCGAGAACAAGCCGCAACGTATCGCCACCGTCGCCTGGGCCAATCATGAAGTGCCGTTGGCACTGGGCGTGGTGCCGGTGGGCTTCCCCCGTCAGGACTTCGGGGATGATGATGGCGACGGCATGATGCCGTGGGTCAAGGCGCGCCTCGAAGCACTGGGGGCCGACTCGGCCAATCTGTTCGATCAGGGCAAGACCCTCGATTTCGATGCCGTGGCCGCCAGCCAGCCGGACGTCATCCTCGCCGCCTATTCAGGATTGAGCGAAGACGATTACGCCAAGCTCAGCAAGATCGCTCCGGTCGTGGCGCGCCCCGGCCCGCGCTGGTCTTCCAGCTGGCGCGACATGATTCGCCTCGACAGTGCCGGCATGGGCATGGCCGCCGAAGGGGAAGCACTGATTGAGCGTCTCGAGGCGCAGGTCGCCGAGAACATCGCCACCCACCCGGAGATCAAGGGCAAGTCGGCCATCACCCTGCGCTATATCGATCCCGAAGACCCGACCCGGATCGCCTTCTACAACGACAACGATGCCCGGGGGCGCTTCCTTGCCGAGCTGGGGCTGACCTCCCCGCCCTTCGTGACGGCGAGTGCCAGCGACGGCAAGATCGGCGGGCGAGTGCCCCCGCAACAACTGGCGGAGCTGGCCGACGTCGATATCATCCTGACCTATGGTGGTCAGGCGCTGATTGAGCGCCTCAACCAGCATCTTGCGGACAATGACCTGCCCACCTTCAGCAACGACAGGGTCATCCTGCTGGAGAATGACCCGATGGGCACGGCGGCCAACCCGACACCGCTCTCGATGCCGGAAGTGCTCGATGCCTACGTGACCCAGCTTGCGCGGGCAGCGAAAGCCTCGAATGGCTGATGGTGGCTGGCGTGTTCTACTGAAACAGGCGACTGGCTCGTTCTACTGAAACAGGCGACTGGCTCGTTCTACTGAAACAGGCGACTGGCTCAGAACAACTGAACCAGGCGGGCGCAGCTGAGACCCGCCACCTGAAAGACGAAAACCCCGCGACCGGTGACCCGGTCGCGGGGTTTTTCATGGAGCCTGAACTCGCCCGATCTACTTCTTGAGGCTGTCGATCAGCAGCTCAGCGACACCTTCGGAAGACATCGGATTCTGACCAGTGATGATCAGGCCATCCTGAATCGCGAAGGAGGTGAAGTCGGCCTTCTTCTCATAGATGCCACCTTTCTGCTGCAGGGCATCTTCGACCAGGAACGGCACGACATTGGTGAGGCCGACGCCTTCTTCTTCGCCATTGGTGAAGCCGGTGACACGCACGCCATCCACGAAGGGAGTGCCGTCAGGCTTGCGGGCGTTCAACAGCACTGCCGGGGCGTGGCAGACGGAGCTGACCGGCTTGCCAGCCGCATGGAACTGCTCGATCAGACGGATGGAATCCGCGTCGTTGGTCAGATCCCACAGCGGGCCGTGGCCACCCGGGTAGAAGATGGCGTCGAAGTCTTCGACCTTCATGTCTGCCAGTACGGCGGTGGTGGCAAGATCCTGCTGAGCAGCGGCGTCCTTGTCGAAGCGACGCGTGGCATCCGTCTGGAAATCCTCGCCTTGGCTTGCCGGGTCCAGCGGCGGCTGACCGCCCTTGGGAGAGGCCAGCGTCACCTCGATGCCGGCGTCCTTCATGACGTAGTAGGGAGCCGCCAGCTCTTCCAGCCAGAAGCCTGTCTTCTTGCCCGTGTCACCCAGCGTATCGTGGGATGTCACTACTACCAGAACCTTGCTCATGATGCTCTCCTCAACGTGCGGGATAGCCCGCAACGGTCACTTCACGAAAGATGTCGGCGACGTGATGGTCACCACGTGATGCTCACCACGTGATGGCCACCAAGTGGTGCTCGCCCTGTGTTGAATGAAGCTTACTGCTCACGCCACCATCGTCATAATCGATAGTCCGGATAGCCACTATCGCACACACAAATAGTTGTCTTGCGCCAGCGTGCTTATCGAGCGCACCCGCTCGCCAACTCGCATGCCGGCAACCGGCTCAATAGGTCGGCATCAGATGCACTTCGCGGATATTGGCACGCGGCGAAGCACTGATGGCGTAGAGCACGGCATCCGCCACATCCTGCGGGTCCAGCTTGTCCGGCTTGGGCTCATCGAAGAAGGCGGTATTGACCATGCCCGGGGTAATGGTGGTGCAGCGGCCTTGCCACTCGGCCATTTCCATCGCCAGGTTCTGGCCAAAGCCGTAGGCGAACCACTTGCTGGAGCTGTAGATGGAGCCCGCATGATTGGCGCGGCCGGCCACGGAACTGGTGAGGAGGAAGTGGCCCTTGCTCTCTCTCAGGTGCGGCAGGGTCGCGTGGGCGGTCCACAGCAGCGCATTGATGTTGATGTCGATGACTCGCTTCCACTCCTCGGGATCGCCGTTCTCGGTGCCTGCCTGGCTGACGCCGGTGCCGGCATTGGCGAACGCCACATCCAGACGGCCATGCTGGGCGACAGCCTGCTCGACGACCTTGGCAAGCTGATCGTATTCCGTGGCATCGGCGGCAATCGCCAGCACCTTGTCGCTGCCCAGTTCATCGACCAGCGCATCGAGGCGCTCCTTGCGACGGGCGGTCGCGACGACCTTGTGCCCGGCCTTCACCAGTGTGCGCGCGGTGGCCTCACCGATACCGCTCGAGGCACCGGTGATCAGCACGATCTTTTCCCCTTCGGCTTGCGTCCGCTTCACATCACTCATGGCTCACTCCTGTGGGTCGCTTGGATCACTCGTCGTGTTCTGATCACTACCCTACCGCCTGAACTTGGCATCGTGATAATCGATAGTACAGATAGCTGCTATCATCCAGACAAATAGTGCTCACTCGCCCGAGTGCAGCCGCGACACTCCGCCTGCTCTGGTAGTCATCATGAAGCTCAACTACGACCTCAACCTCCTGCGCACCTTCCATGCGCTGTATCTCGAGCAGAACGTCACGCGCGCCGGCGAGCGTCTGCACCTGAGTCAGCCCTCGGTGAGCGCGGCGCTCTCCAGGCTGCGCGAGCTGTTCAATGACCCGCTGTTCATCCGCGACCGCCAGCGCATGCGCCCTACCGAAAAGGCCGATCACCTGTTCCCGACCATCGAGGCGGCGCTGACCGACCTCGACGGCCTGATCAACAGCGAGCGGCACTTCGACCACACCACCGAAAGCCGTCATTTCGAGATCGCCGCCAACGACTACTTCGAGGTGCTGATCCTGCCGCAACTGGCGACGATCCTGCGTGAACAGGCGCCGGGTATCACCCTCCAGGTACGCCGTCTCTCGCAGGACATGAGCGAAGCCGGCGTGATGAGCGGCACGACGGACCTCGCCTTCGGGCGTCAGGTCGATCCGCCCGAGAATCTGGTGGTCAGGGAAGTGATCACGGAAGGCATCGACTGTCTGGTCGGCAACGGGCATCCGCTATTGGAGCGTCTGGATGATGAAGGCCGCATGACAAAGGCGGATTTCGAGCACCACGCCCATGTGCTGGTACAGCCCCATACCCGCCTGAAAAGCGGCATCTTCAAACAGCTCGAGGGCCAGGGGCTCAAGCGTGAGGTGGCCCTGGCGGTCACCTACTTCATGGCCGTGCCTTCGCTGCTGGAGCGCTCGCCACTGATCGCGAGCCTGCCCACCGGGCTATGCCAGCACTTCTGTCGCCAGTTCGCCGTCACCCGTGTGGCACCGCCCCTCGCCTTCGCCTCCTTCCCCTTCCACTTGAGCTGGCATCGCCGCTATCAGAAGGACCCCGCGCATCGCTGGATCCGCGAGCAGATCATTGAATGCTGTCAGCGTCTGGCGGAGGGACAGCAGGTGCTGCGCTAAGTCCTGAGCCCTGAGCCCTGAGCCCTGAGCCCTGAGCCCTGAGCCCAGAGCACAGAAAATAAGCGCCCGGCTACGAAAACGGCCCCTCACCATCCAGTGAGGGGCCGTTCTTGTCATGCCACGGGATTCAGCAGGCGAGCATCAGCCCTGCCTGGCCGCCAGGGCAGCACGATGGGCGTGCAGTTTCTGGTAGCTTTCGATCAGACGCAGGTGGCGATCGAGTCCTTCCAGCTGCATGTTGGTCGGCTCCAGACCATGGAAGCGCACCTCGCCCTGCACGGAGCCCACCACGGCAGCCATGGTGTCTTCCCCGAACATGCGGCGGAAGTTGTAGAGGTAGTCCTCAAGCTCCAGCTCGTCATCCAGCGTGATCTCCAGCACCGCCTTCATGGCCTGATAATAGAGGCCGCGCACGACGGTGTTGTCGTTGTACTGCAGGAACATCTCGACGCGATCCAGCGCGTCCTCGTGCTGACCCAGCGCGAGGTTGATCATCAGTTTCAGCTCGAGAATCGTCAGCTGGCCCCAGATGGTGTTCTCGTCGAACTCGATGCCGATCAGCGTCTTGATGTCCATGTGTTCATCAAGCTGGCTCTCTTCGAGGCGCTCGCCCAGGTCCGCCAGCTGCTCGTCATCGAGACGATGCAGATTGAGGATGTCTTCGCGGTAATCCAGCGCCATGTTGGTGTTGTCCCACACCAGGTCCTCGACCGGATAGACCTCGGAATAGCCCGGCACCAGGATACGGCACACCGGCGCACCGAGATCCTCATGCACCGCCATGTAGGACTCCTTGCCGATCTCATCGAGGATGCCGAACAGGTTGGCGACTTCTTCTTCATTGCTGCCGGAGAAGTCCCACTCGACGAACTCGATATCGGTCTTGGAGCTGAAGAAGCGCCAGGAGACCAGACCCGAGGAGTCGATGAAGTGCTCGACGAAGTTGTTCGGCTCGGACACGGCCAGCGAGTTGAAGGTCGGCGGCATGAAGTCGTTGAGCCCCTCGAAGCTGCGGCCCTGCATCAGCTCGGTCAGGCTGCGCTCGATGGCGACCTCAAAGCTCGGGTGCGCGCCGAAGGAGGCGAAGACACCGCCGGTCTTCGGGTTCATCAGCGTGACGCAGGCCACCGGGAACTGACCGCCCAGCGAGGCGTCCTTGACCAGAATCGGGAAGCCCTGGGCTTCCAGCGCCTCGATGCCTTCGACGATTTCCGGGTACTTGGCCAGCACCTCCTGCGGCACGTCCGGCAGGGTCAGTTCCTGCTCGAGAATCTCGCGCTTCACGGCACGCTCGAAGATCTCGGACAGACACTGCACCTGAGCTTCCGGCAGTGTGTTGCCGGCGCTCATGCCGTTGCTGAGATACAGGTTCTCGATCAGGTTGGACGGGAAGTAGATCGTCTCACCGTCCGAACGGCGAGTGAACGGCAGGGACACGATGCCACGATCCGCACGCCCGGAATTGGTGTCGATCAGATTGGAGCCGCCCAGCTCGCCATCCGGATTGAAGATCTCCAGGCAGTAGTCATCCAGCACACCTTCCGGGATCTCGTCATTCGGGCCCGGCTGGAACCACTTCTCGTTCGGGTAGTGCACGAACTCGCTGTCAGCGATGGCTTCGCCGAAGAACTGGTCGTTGTAGAAGAAGTTGCAGCTCAGGCGCTCGATGAACTCGCCCAGGGCCGAGCACAGCGCGCTCTCCTTGGTCGAGCCCTTGCCGTTGGTGAAGCACATCGGTGAGGCGGCATCACGAATGTGCAGCGACCAGACGTGCGGCACGATGTTGCGCCAGGAGGCGATCTCGATCTTCATGCCGAGATCATTCAGCAGGCCCGTCATGTTGGCGATGGTCTGCTCCAGCGGCAGGTCCTTGCCTTCGATCCAGGTGCTCTGCCCTTCCGGCGGCTCCGCCATCAGCAATGCCTGGGCGTCCTCGTCGAGGTTGTCGACCGTCTCGATCTCGAAGCCCGGGCCGGTCTGGACGACCTTCTTCACCGTGCAACGCTCGATGGAACGCAGGATACCCTGACGGTCCTTGTCGGAGAGGTCTTCCGGCAGCTCCACCTGGATCTTGAAGATCTGGTTGTAGCGATTCTCCGGGTCGACGATGTTGTTCTGCGACAGGCGGATGTTCTCGGTCGGGATGTCCCGCGCCACGCAGTACACCTTCACGAAGTACGCCGCGCACAGCGCCGACGACGCCAGGAAGTAGTCGAACGGACTCGGCGCCGACCCATCACCCTTGTAGCGGATGGGCTGATCGGTGATGACCGTGAAGTCGTCGAATTTCGCCTCGAGCCTCAGGTTGTCGAGAAAGTTGACCTTGATTTCCATGAACGATGCACCGCTGTGAAGAGTGTGGGCGCCAGCACGCCAGTCTGACGGCTACGCGATGGCCGCCATTATCCAGATTTTGGGGGCCTGCGTCGCGGGTGAGGCGAAAAGCGAAAACGCCGTGACTTCCTTGACGGTAGGGGGATTGTCACCTATTGGTTAATTTATACGCATAAATACAATAATTGATGCTTTGCCATGCCTGGTTCCCTGCCATCGACACGACAGGTCACAACCCGCCCCACCAACCACAATAAAGGGGAATGCAATGAGAAAGCGCTTCACGACCCGCAAGGTCGCCATCTACGGCAGCATGCTGCTGGGATTCTTGATGCTCGAGAGTCCATTGATGCTGATGGCCAACAAGATCGAGCCCATGGTGATGGGAGTTCCGTTCTTCCTCGTCTGGAACCTGGTGTGGTGGGGCTTCCTCACCGCCGTGTTCCTGTATGCCTACCTGACCAACTGGGGTAGCGCCAGAGCCCCTTCCACCGGCGGCAAGCGCTGAGGAGCTCACCATGACTGGAAGCATCTTGATCATCGCGGCCTTCATGATCATTCCCTTGATCGTCGGGCTCGTCTCGGCCCGCAAGTCCCAGACGACGAGCGAAGACTTCTTCGTTCAGGGGCGGGCCATGGGCAGCATTGCCGTGTTCTTCACGGTGGCGGCCACCTGGTGGAGCGCCTTTGCCTTCCTGGGATCGAATGCCACCTTCTACACCAGTGGCCCGATCTATCTCACCGCGCTTGCGTGGAACCTGCTCTTCGGCTTCATGTACTACTGGGTGGGCAAGCGCGTCTGGTATCTCGGCAAGCGCTTTGACTACCTGACGCCGTCAGACCTGATGGGCGATTTCTACAACAGTGAAGCACTCAGAGTCCTCGTTGCCGTCATCACGCTGATCTTTACCGTGCCATATCTGCAGATCCAGCTGACAGGCGGCGCCTACCTGATCGAGGTCGCCTCCGGTGGCGTCGTGCCCTTCTGGCTGGCCGCACTGCTGTTCTACTTCATCATCATCGTCTATGTGTGGGTCGGCGGAATTCGCGCCATCGCCTGGACAGATGTGATCTACGGGGCGCTGCTGTTCTTCGGCATGATGTATGCGGGTTACTACATCGCCGGCCAGGCAGGTGGCCCGACCAGCATGTTCGCTCAGCTCGCCAGCGATTCGCCCGCGCATCTGACGCTGCCGGGGCCGAATGGCAACATGGGCTACTCCATGTGGTTCTCTCTGTTCGTGATCGTGGCCATCGGCGCCTTCATGGGTCCCCAGATCTGGCTGCGCATGTATTCGGTGAAAAGCGGCAAGCTGTTCGGCTTGATGCCCTTCCTGCTGGGGCTCGCCGCCTTCGCCTACTTCGGCTCGGTACTCACGGGGTACACCGGCGTACTGCTGGAGCCTGGCCTGGAGAATGCTGACCAGATCCTGCCCGTCATGCTGATGAACTATGCGCCCTATCTGCTGGCATCACTGATCATGGCGGCTGGCGCGGCAGCGGCGATGTCCACCGCCAACTCCCAGATCCATGCGGTATCGACCGTCGTCACCATGGATATCTACAAGCGCTACGTGAACCCGCAAGCGGATCAGAAGCGCATCGTCCACATCGGGCGCCTGTCTCTGGTCGGCTTCTCTCTGGCGGCCTACATCCTGGCACTGACCGTTCCGGGGCTGCTCGTCACCATCGGGATCGCGGCACTGGCGGGCACTGCTCAGCTGATCGTGCCGACACTGGGCGCCATCACCTGGCGCAAGGCACACCCGCAAGCGGCCTTCTGGGGCCTGATCCTGGGTATCGTGACCGTCCTCTGGCTGTCCTACGGCGCCAGCGTCAGCAACCCGCTTGGCCTGCATGCCGGCATCTGGGGCCTGATCCTCAATGCGTCAGCCTTCGTCATCATCAGCCTGGCCTTGCAGCGCAAGGATGCCGATGTGGTGGAACGCTTCGCGCGGGCGCGTCGGGATTACACCGCGGAATATCACCCGGAGCAGCTGGAAGATGATGCGGCTCCCTCACCTCAGGTGATCGAAGCCCGCTGACCAGCGACAAGGGCCTGCATTGCGCAGGCCCTTTTCATTGCCGAGAACATCTCACGTGCCGAGAACGTCCCACGTGCGAGTGCTTGATCACAGTACCTGATAGCCGGCACTTGATAGCCAATGGACAGGATCTGACATGACCCCAGCCTCTCTTCCCACGCAATTATCTGAATTGACCGCCACTGACGCCCTGACGCTATTTCGCCAGGGTGAGCTATCCCCTGTCGAGCTGACCCGGGACTGCCTGGAGCGTATCGATACGCTCAACCCCAAGGTCAATGCCTTCGTGCATATCGCCCATGATGGGGCAATGAAGGCGGCGAAAGACGCCGAAGCCCGCTGGATGAACGGCTCGCCCTGCGGCCCGCTGGACGGTGTGCCGACAACGCTCAAGGACCTGACGCTGTCCCAGGACATGCCGACCCGGTACGGCTCCGCCACCACATCACCCGACGGGGGGAGTGACGTCGATTCCCCCGTCGCCGCGAGCCTGCGCAAGGCAGGCGCCGTCTTTCTCGGCAAGACAGCCTCACCGGAGTACGGCTGGAAGGGAGTGACGGACAACCCCCTGCATGGCGTAACGCGCAACCCCTGGAATACCGCGCTGACGTCGGGTGGATCCTCAGGCGGGGCTGGAGCAGCGGCCGCGCTGAACCTGGGCATGCTCCATCAAGGAAGTGACGCGGGCGGTTCGATCCGCATACCCTGCAGCTTTACCGGCACCTTCGGCCTGAAACCCACGTTTGGCTGGATTCCTCAGTGGCCGACCAGCGCCATGTCGACACTCTCACACCTGGGACCGATGACGCGGACGGCGTCCGATAGCGCCCTGATGCTTGCCAGCATGGCAAGACCGGATGCCCGAGACGGATTGCTCGGCAACCCGCATGGCATTCATTGGAATGCGCCACTCCCATTGTCTCTTGAAGGATGGAAAATCGCTTACAGCCCGACGCTTGGGTATGTCGACGTTGCACAGGACATACGCCTGCGAGTGGACGAAGCGGTCGCTCTACTGTCGAGACTGGGCGCTGACGTCATCGAGATAGACCCCGGGTTTTCCTGTCCCCTCGATACCTTCAATACCTTGTGGTTCGCGGGTGCCACCCAGGTGGTCGAAAAGATGACCGACAGCCAGCGAGAGCAAATGGACCCGGGCTTGCTGGACATTGCAGAGCGCGGCAACAACATTTCCTTGTCGCAATATCTGGCGGCAAGACGAGAGCGGACTGCACTTTGCGCACACATGCAATCCTTCCACGAGCAATGGGATCTGCTTGTTACCCCCACCTTGCCCATTTCACCCTTTGTCGCTGGGCACAACGTCCCACCCGGCGAGAAATACACTGACTGGATGGACTGGACGCCGTTCAGCTACCCCTTCAACCTGACCCAACAACCCGCGGCATCACTCCCCTGCGGATTGGATGACAATGGGCTGCCTGTCGGACTGCATCTGGTGGGAGGAAAGTTCCAGGATATGAAAGTGATGCATGCGGCCATGTTGCTTGAGGAGATGCTTCCTGGCCTTGTCTATCCCAAGCCCTAGCCAAGAGAAGTCCATCAACCAGCCGCCGAGCTTATGGCATGCCTCAAGCCTCTGGCTTCAGCTCGCTTCACACCTCACTCCTCACATCCCACCCCGCCCCGCCCGAGCAATCGTGCGGGGCAAGCGTATTGATGAGAATCCTGATACCCACAGCATCAGGAATTTGATGCTAAAGATTGGCGAAGCAGTGTCGATAGTAGATTCAACAGTAAATAAACATTACTTCAGCACAATCGCATCAAGGATGTCCGCAGTCGATGACGGATTGGTGCCTCCCCTCTCTTGCCAGGAACTCTCCCATGCTGCTCGATCGTGCCCAGGCCCTGCGCCGTGCGCTGGAAGACCACACTGCCTGCATCTTCTTTCGCCCGGATGGCAGCATTCTTGGCGCAAGCGACGCCTTTCTGTCAGCGACGGGCTATCGCCGTGATCAGGTCGTGGGGCAGCATCACCGAATGTTCTGCTCGAGCGAGGTCCATCAGGCCCCGGACTATCAACACTTCTGGCAACAGCTGGCCGCCGGCCATTCACGCGGTGGCACCTTCGAGCGACGTGATGCCAGAGGCGCGACCTTGTGGTTGGAGGCGACCTACCTGCCGGTCATGACTCGCCGCGGGCGTGTGCGTTACATCATCAAGATTGCCCGCGATGTCAGTGAGCGTCACGAGAGCGCCAGCAGTCAGGACGCCATTCTCACCGCGCTCAACACCTCGATGGCAGTGATCGAATTCGCGCCGGATGGCACCGTGCTCAAGGCCAACGACAACTTCCTCAAGGTGATGGGGTATCAGGCCCATGACGTCATCGGGCAGCATCATCGCCGCTTCTGCGCTGACAGCTTCTATGAGGAAAACCCCGACTTCTGGCGCGAGCTGGCCAACAACAGCTTCAAACAGGGGCGTTTTGCGCGCGTCACGGCCAATGGCAGCCCGATCTGGCTGGAAGCGACCTACAACCCGGTGCTCGATGCCCGCGGCAAGGTGGTGCGCGTCATCAAGTTCGCCAGCGATATCACCGCCGAGATGCAGCAGCATCAGGCCACGCGAGACGCCGTCACTGCCGCGCGCACCAGCGCCCAGCAGACGGAGACCATCGCCGCTGACGGCCTGACACAACTGGCGGCCGCCGTGGAGGATGTCACCCGTGCCGGCACGGAAGTCGCGACGGCGCGGCAGGTCATCGAGGCGCTCAATCATCATGTGAGAAGCATCAACCAGATGGCCGAAAGCATTTCCCACATTGCGCAGCAGACCAACCTGCTGGCCTTGAACGCGGCGGTCGAAGCCGCCCGCGCGGGAGATCATGGCAGAGGCTTTGCGGTGGTGGCCCATGAGGTTCGACGTCTGTCACAAGCCACTACGCAATCCGCCGAGCAGATCAGCAAGGTATTGCGCGACAACACCGCCTTGATCCGCCAGGCGGGCGAGCGCATGAACACCGTCGTCATCCACAGTGAAGCCGGCCAGCAGAGCGTCGATCAGACCCAGGCGGTCATCGCCGAGATCCTGGCCGGTGCCCGGCAGGTCAGCGCCGCGATCGATCGCCTCTGAGGCTAGCCTGCGCCATCCATCCGCCAGCCCTTGCATGCCCTTGCATACGACGACGCCCCGCCCACGCTGAGAGATCAGCATGAGCGGGGCATCATATTGCAGCGTGACAGCGGTTCCCGGCGCGCTTCAGCCAGCCAGAGAGCCGAGCGTCTTCTCCATCGTCGCGACCACTTCACGGCACAGCGCATCATCGAGTGCGTCAGCGTGCGGCGGTGCGAATCGCTGGGCGTCGTTGTCGAAGTACTGACCATTGGCGCCGGCGAATTCCTCATCCAGTGCCGCACGCACCAGGATATCGGCACCGATGCCCAGGTCCTTGCCCGGCACGCCGAAGCCTTCCTTGACCATCTTGCTGGCCAGCAGAGAGCCCGGGTTGACCGCGATCAGGATCGGCCCCTGGCCTTCCCAGTCCTGGGCAAGCATGCGGGTCCATATGGTGATCGCGAGCTTGCTCTGGGCATAGGCCGCGTAGTGGTCGTTGAACGCGACCTCTCCGGTCAGCGCCTTCAGGTCCACGGAGGATTGAGCCGCCGAGGAGAGGTTGACGACCCGCCCGGCCGGACGCAGTGCCGAAGCCAGTTTCTGGGTGAGCAGATACGGGGCAAGGGTATTGACCACGAAGCGCAGGTCGAGACCGTCAGCCGTCACGACGCTGGGGGCCTGGAAGACACCGGCATTGTTGATCAGGACATCCAGACTGGCGTTGGCCGCCAGCACTTCGCTTGCCAGTGAATCGATGGCGGCCAGGTCGGACAGGTCGGCCACGAAACCGGCGACACGCTCAGCCCCTGCCAGCGCCGCAAGTTCAGCGACGACGCCATTGACCTTCTGCTCACTGCGCCCGTGAATCAGCACGCGATGGCCGCGCTCCAACAGGGCCTTGGCCGTGACCAGGCCGATGCCATCGGTAGAACCGGTGATGAGGATGGTTTTCATGCGCTCTCTCCTTGAAATGTCACACGACGCTTGAGACGCGAACTACAGGGTGTGCCGTATGGCCACTCCCTGTCGTTCATCTGTGCCAGCGCAGTGTCAAAATACTGCCGCCTGGATGGCTGGCGGGTCTCGCTATCAGGTCTCGCTATCAGGTCTCGCTATCAGACCTCGGCATCAGGCCTCAGCAGCAGGTCTTGGCATCAGACCTCGACGATGACCTTGCCGGTTGCCTTGCCGCTGCCCAGACGGGCGTGGGCCTGGCCCACTTCCTCAAGCGGGAAGACCTGATCATCGATGATCGGCTTGAGCGCGCCGGCATCGGCGATACGCGCCATGTCGGCCAGAATCTCGTGGTGCTGCTGACGACGGAAGTCATGCAGCATCGGGATCAGCATGAAGACGACATGCAGTGACAGGCCCTTGAAGTGCGCGGTGGTCAGATCGATTTCCATGAAGGACACGGTCGTCGAGACATGGCCATTGAGCGCGGCAGCCTCGAAGGAGGTCAGCAGGTTGGCGCCGCCGACGGAGTCGAACACGATGTCGAAGCCCTTGCCGTCGGTGTGCTTGGCCACATAGTCGGCGACCTGCTCATTGCGGTAATTGATGGCACTGGCACCCAGCCCTTCGACCAGCGTCTCGTGCTCATCACGACCGACGGTAGAGGCGACGTCGGCACCGAAGTGACGGGCCAGCTGGATGGCGATGTGACCCACACCACCCGCACCACCGTGAACCAGCACCTTCTGACCGGCCTCGATGTTGGCGCGCTTGAGACCTTCATAGGCCGTGATGCCGACCAGCGGCAGCGCCGCGGCTTCCACCATGCTCAAGGACTTCGGCTTGTGGGCGATCAGGCGGACATCGGCGGCGATATACTCGGCCAGGGTGCCCGGAAGGTCGGCCAGGCCACCAGCACAACCATAGACTTCATCCCCGATGGCGTAGCCTTCGACGCTCTCGCCCACGGCTTCGACGGTACCGGCGAAGTCCATGCCCAGCAGCGCCGGCAGTGCCGGAGACAGCGGCAGCTCAGGGCCCATCTCGCGAATCATGGTGTCGACGGTGTTGATGCTGGTGGCGGCGATGCGCACCAGTACCTGACCTGCCGCCGCTTGGGGCTTGGCGATTTCCGCCGCTTCGAACACCTCGGGACCACCGAATGATTTGACGAGCATCGCTTTCATGAGTCTGTCTCCTGCGTGGATGTGGAGCCAGCATAATTGTCATGGGCCTGAATGATAAACGGCGATAAACTACAATCAGTTTATTGTTTTTATTGAAAGTAATAGATGTGTTGGACGTATTGGGCGTATTGAACATCACGAACATTGCGCCAAGCCGTTGCTGGCGTGCCTCTCGCCATCGGGAGCCACGCACATCGACGCAAATGAGGACACCCGCATGAATCTTGAGCACCTGAAGTTGTTCGTCCGTCTGGCCGCCGTGAACAGCATCAGTCAGGCCGGCGAGGATCTGGGGCTGTCACCCGCCGTCGCCAGCTCTCACTTGCGCAAGCTCGAGGACCGTCTGGGGGTGCGCCTGTTGCATCGCACCACGCGTCATGTGGCACTGAGCGAAGAAGGTCGTGCCTTTCTCCCCCATGCAGAGGAGGTACTGATCAGCGCCGAGGCCGCGCGGGCTGCCGTCGGCATCGGCACGACCTCCCCCAGCGGCACCTTGCGCATCACCGCATCCGCCTCCTTCGGGCGCATGCACCTGGTGCCGGGCCTGGCCGGTTTTCTCGAGCGCTGCCCTGATCTGGAACTGGACCTGCGCCTGACCGACACCATCGTCGATCTGGTCGAGGGCGGCTTTGATATCGCCATCCGCAACTCCGCCCTCAAGGATTCCAGCCTGATCGCGCGGCGCCTGGCACCGGACAAGCGCATTCTGTGCGCCTCGCCGGACTATCTCGCGCGCCATGGCACGCCGACGCACCCCTCGATGCTGCACGAACACGAATGCCTGACCCTGATCGGCATGGACCAGTGGTGCTTTCAGTGCGAGAACGGCGTCGAGCCGATTCGGGTCAAGGGGCGTATCCGCACCGACAATGGCGAAGCCGTTCGTGACGCCTGCGCCGCTGGCCTGGGCATCACCCTGTCCTCGACATGGAGCATTTACCGCCACCTGGCCGAAGGCAGCCTGGTAGAGGTACTGCCCGAGACGCCCTTGATCAGCGAGACCGGCATCTGGGCGGTCTATCCCAGCAACCGCCAGCTGGCCCCCAAGGTGCGCGCCTTCCTGGACTACTTCTCCGAATACTTCGGCAGCCCGCCCTATTGGGATGTTCAACAGGGCTGAGACGCCGGAAAGCCCGTCATCCCGCCGCCAGCACCCAGCGCTGGAGCATCGGCTTGTAGTGAGCGAAGTCCGGCGTCTGCATGCCGGCCACCTTGGCGGCATCATCCAGGCGACGCACCTTGAGAATGGCCGCAAGCTGGGGCAGCTGGGCAAAGGCCGCGGCCTCGTGCGGCTCCATCGCCCCGCCCTGCAGGGCCAGGCTATCCAGCGAGGCCTGTGACAGACAGGCGCGATAGCTCGGCTCCACCGCGACCAGATAACGCTTGGCCGCCACGTGCTGGCGTACCGGCTCGACGATCTCGGCCGGGAAGAAGCGCGCCAGCCAGTCGGCACCGCTGACCTGATGACGATTGTCCTGGCCGTTCATCAAGACCTCCGGCGGCAGCGCATTGGCGTAATGCCCCACGTCATGCAGCAAGGCGGCCAGAATCACCGACTCGGATTCTCCCTGCTGCTCGGCCAGATGCGCCGCCTGCAGCATGTGCTCGGCCATGGTCACCTCCTCGCCCAGATAGGAGTCCGCACCGTGCAGGGCGAAGATGTCCTCGATCAGGCCGACGATGCCCTCGGCGTTGGCAGGCTGAGTGATCATCGGGCGTTCTCCAGCAGGTTGAGAGTGGAATACAGACTGTCGAGATCGGCGTAGGCGCCCTGCAGATGACGATTGCCACCGGCCACGAAGGCGGTACGGGCATGCATCACGCGACTGTTGTCGAACAGCAGGCAGTCCCCCGGGGCAAGGCGCAGGCGCGTGGCCTGCTCCGGCTGACCGATCACGCGCGCCCAGTCGTGATAGGCACGATAGAAGGCGCGTTGCGCCTCAAGCGGCAGCGGCAGAGAGGCGATGGAGCGGTTGTTGTAACGCACCTGGCGGATGTTGCCCTTGTGGTCGGTCTCGATGAACGGCACCCAGCTTCTGAGATCGGCATGGTCCGCGTCATGGAAGCGGAACGGCACCCGCGTGCGCGTCAGCAGCGCGAAACTCTCGGGCGCCAGTTCGCGCAGGCGCTCGGCGGCGGCGAAGCCATCCACCAACAGGGTCTGGCCGCCTTCCACCTCGTTGCTCAGGCAATGCAGCAGCTGGATGCTCGGCGCCGGATCACGATAGGGGTTGTCGGTATGCGCCCCGAGTCCGAGATTGCTGAAGGCGAGATTGCTCGGCGAGACCTCGGTGCGAACATCGAACAGCTTGCCGTAATTGGTTTCGCGCACATACCCGAACTGCTCGATCACCTCGAGCACCTTGCCCGGCTCGACAGGCACGCCACGCAGGCACACCACCCCGGTGTCACGGACACAGGCCAGTGCCTTGCGACGTGCCTCTCCCCCGGCGATGACATCGGCCCACTCGACCCGGGCGACCGAGAACTCGCTGCCCTGCCAGAGCGTCTTGTGCGCACTGCTGCGCTCATCGGGGAAGCCGGTGCTCAAGGCGGCCAGCTCATCGACGCCGTAGCGAATCTCGCGTGCATTGCTCAGTGTCACTCGCAGGACGTCGCCCTGTTCAAGCGCCGCCTCGCTGATGGCGGCGTCCCAGTCGAGGTCGAGCACACTGTCCAGACGCTGGCCATTGGCATGGCGACGGGCGGGGTCATGGTCTTGCAGCCACAGCACATGCTGGGCAAGGGTCTGGCCATCATCCAGAGTCAGGTGAAGCTGTTCGGCGTCAAACGCGAGGCGAGGCATGCAGAGTCTTCCTGTCTGTCGAGTGCGATCACAAGCCGCAAGGCACGGCATGACGAACGGGTGTGGCTGGCGCTCATGTCAAACGAGCGATCCGCCAGGGAATGCCCGCCATGCTAGTGAACGCAGCCCCGTGACCATAGCGAGACTTTCTGGCGGCGAGCCTTAGTTTTTATGCGCGCAGACTGTCACGTCATCGTCATGCACGGCTGCAAGAATGAGCGCCCGGCCGCGTGCCGCGGCAGGATCTGCAGTCATGGCTTCAGCACCAGCCGCCGATGCGGCGACTGGCTCAGTCAAGCTGGAGTTCTGCATGTCGCGTCCTGCCTATCACCCTTCCCAGCGCCTCGCTCAGCGCCTGCCCCCCTTCAATGCCCTGACCGCCTTCGAGGCCACCGCCCGCCTCGGCAGCCTGACCCGCGCCGCCGCCGAACTGTGCATTACCCAGGGCGCCGTCAGTCAGCGAGTCAAGCAGCTGGAAGACTTCCTCGCGGTCAGCCTGTTTGTGCGCCGCGGCAATCGCATCGAGCTGACCGACGAGGCGCATGCCTATCTGCCGCTGGTCAGTGGCGTGTTCGAGACCCTCAAGCGCGGTACCGCCACCCTCTTCCAGCACGATGAGCAGCAGAGCCTGACACTGCGCTCCAATCACAGCTTCGTCGAATACTGGCTGATCCCCAGGCTCAAGGACTTCCAGCGCCTGCATCCGAACATCCAGGTCACGGTGCTGCCGCACAACCAGGTACTCCCGGAAGAGCAGCCCGACGTCGATATCGAGATCATCAATGGCTACGGCGGCTGGTGCGGGCGCGAGTACGAGAAACTGGCCGATGAGCAGTGGGTCGTCGTGGCCAGCCCCACCTTCCTGCACCACTCCCTCGCTCCCAATGCCTCGCCCGCGAGCCCACTCGACGAGCTGGCCCGCGCGCCCAGAATCGAGTGCATCGGCTACCGCGAAAGCTGGCTGGACTGGTTCCGGCTGCAGAAGTTTCGCGGCCACATCCCGCCGGCCGGCCTCAAGTTCGGCAATGCCAGTCTGGCGATTGCCGCGGCACTCGAGGGGCATGGCTTCCTGCTCGTCCGCCAGTCCTTCGTGATGGACCTGATCAAGAACGGACGCCTGCAACTGGCGCACGCCTTGCGCATGCCCAGCACCAGCAGCCAGTACCTGCTGGTGTCTCCGGAGCGCCGCCATGCCCCGGCGGTCAACGATTTCTGTGCCTGGTTGCGCAGCACCATGCACACCTCTCAGGCCAATCCTGTCACCAGCGAGATGCCCTCCCAGCCCCGCTAGCACGGGCAGGAAGACGCGAGCCTCAGAATTTCTAAGGCACAGTCGCAGTTTTTGTTGCGGCCAACGGCTGGCATCTGTCACGGAAACGTCATCATCTGCGCCAAAGATGACGCCTCAAGACGACAGCGTTGCCGCAGTCCGGCCGTCCCGGCGGACTGCGCCACGAGCCATCCAACGGCCTGCCTGTCGACCTGACCCGGTCTTGCGGAACCTGCTTGCTGTCACTGATGACCGTACCTGACGACCGCCCCTGACCACTGTCCCTGACTACCGTCCCTGACCGTTGTCCTTGCCTGGAGCCTGACATGAAGAAGCCCTTGATCGCCGCCATCGGCCTTGCCGCCTTCGCCCAACTGGCCGTCCCCCAGCTGGCCCATGCCGAGACACTGCGCACCCCGCATTGGGTCGAGTTCAGTGGCAAGGAGTCGCTGGATCCCATCTCCCCGACGCGCTTCTACTCGGCCAACCAGCTGATCTACAGCCGCCTGGTCCGTCAGGGTAGCAAGGGCGAGCCGGTGTCGGACCTGGCCTCCGAGTGGCAGGCCAATCCCGCTGCCGATGAGTGGACCTTCACGCTGCGTGACGGGGTCAGCTTCCACAACGGCAAGGCGCTGAGCGCGGATGACGTCATCTACAGCTTCACGCGTCTGCTCGACCCCGAGCGCGATGCCCCGGCACGCGCCGCGCTGTCAGTCATCGAGGACGTCAGCGTCAATGAGGCCGGCCAGATCGTGTTCCGCCTCAGCCAGTCCCATGCTGACCTGCCGATTCTGCTGATGGATTACCGCGCCAAGATCGTGCCGGTCGGCTTTGATGACGACATCTCACTGCAGGGCATCGGCACCGGCCCCTTCAAGCTGGTCGAATTCGATCCGCAGGGCACCACCACCTTCGAAGCCTTCGCTGACTACTGGGAAGGCGCTCCGAAGCTGGATGGCATGGACCTGATCGGCATTCCCGATGACAACGCCCGCACCCAGGCATTGCTGGCCGGCCAGATTGACTGGTCGGGCTGGAATGGCGTCAACGCCCAGCAGCTGCGCCTGTTCTCCAGCAACCCGGCCTACCACTACGACTCCATCGCCACCGGCGACTGGCGTGGCATGGTGTTCCGCGCCGACGACGAGGTCTTCCAGGATGTGCGCGTGCGCCGTGCACTGCGTCTGGTGGCCGACCGTGAAGAGATGGTCAACCTGCTGTTCGGCAAGGGCGGCGCCACCATTACCTGTGACAACCCGGTCTGGAATGGCGATCAGTACAAGCTGGCGCAGCAATGCCCGCAGGACCTCGACACCGCTCGCAGCCTGCTGAGCGACGCGGGGTATGCCGATGGGCTGGAGATCGACGTCTACACCAGCGGCGTCGACAACTACTTCCGCCCGATGACGGAGCTCTACCAGCGTCAGGCAGCCGAGGCCGGCATCACCGTCAACGTGCACAACGTGCCCGCGGCGGATTACTGGAACACCGCCTGGATGAAGAAGCCGGCCTTCACCGCGGCCTGGGGCCAGCGCCCCACCGATCAGGTGCTCAACGAGATCTTCCAGAGCGAGGCCAACTGGAACGAGTCGGCCTACAAGAACCCCGAATTCGATGCCCTGCTCGCCAAGGCGCGCGCCACCCTGGATGACGAAGCTCGCACCGAGCTCTATCACCAGGCCCAGGCGCTGCTGACCGAGACCGGCGCGACGCTGATTCCCTTCCACCTCAACAACAACCGCGTCATGAAGCGTGAGGTGCATATCCCGGCGGTCGAGCACTTCGCGATTCGCTGGCACCAGGTCGACAAGCAGGGAGAGAGCTGATGTCCCGCCCTGGCCTGATCCTGATTCTGATGGACGGCATCAGCAGTCAGCGCTTCGCCGAGACGCGAGCGCGCCTGCCGCATCTCGATGCCCTGGCCAGAGACGGCCTGCTGATCGAGCGCCTGGGTGCCGATACCAATGCCAATTCGATGCCCGCGCGAGCGGGTGTCCTGACCGGGCAACCGGCTCAGGTGCACGGCATCTATTCCAACGGTATCTATTGCCCCGGTTCTGAGACGGATCGCGACAGTCACACCTCAGACGCCAGCGCCACTGCAGGGCATTTTCGTCCAGCAACGGTCGAGGACCTGCGTGGCGAAACCCTGCTCGAGGCCGCGCGCGCGGCAGGACTGCGGGTGGCCAGCCTCGGCTTCGGGCTGGCCCGCCCCGAGAGCTGCGACTGGTATCTGTCGCCCTGGTGGGAGGAAGGCGACCTGCGCGCCAAGGGCATGACCGCGCCGCGTCTGAATCACTGGGACGCCCGCAATGACGCCCTGATGCGCGCGATGAGCAATGACCAGCAACTGCTCAACGAGGCACTGTCGCTGATCGAGCGCGAAACGCCAGAGCTGGTGCTGCTCGAACTCAACACTCCCGATTACTGCCTGCATGTGCATGGCAATGATGACGCCCTGGTCGATGGGGCCCTGATGATGGTCGATGCCCAGCTCGGCAGCCTGCTGGCCGGCCTTGAGGCCATCAACAAGCGCGAGGCCTATCACCTGTGTGTCTTCAGTGATCATGGTCATGCCCCGGTCCAGCGGGCACTGGTGGCAGACCGCCTTCTACCGGATGTCGCGCTGCAATGTGATGGTGGCCTGTTGCTGGTGGCCTGTGATGATGACGAACGCCAACGCGAGCAGGCCGCGCGCCTGGCCGAATTCGGCGTCACGCTGCTCGCGGCCGCCGACTTCCTGCCCCCGGATGTGGAGCATATCCAGCTCTATCAGGCGCCGCCGGGCATGAGCTTCGAACCCGCCTGCAAGCATGCCCATCACGCAGAGCTGGTGGCAGCCCCCGGCTATGTCTCCACGCACGGTTTCGGCCCCGGTGCCACGTCGGACCAGCGCTTCGCCATTCTGCACGGCCCGTCAATCACTGCGGGCGAGCGCCTTGAACTCGAGTCACTGGCCCTCCACCCGCGCCTGCGTCAGGTGCTGGGCCTGCCGCCCCTCGGTGAGGCTTCGACGCCACAGCGGGCACCTGATCTTCAAGAGGTGAACTGAGATGTGGGCAATGCTGTTGCAGCGCTGCCTGTATGGCGGCTTCACGCTGGTCTTCGTTGCCTGCGTGGTGTTCTGGGTGATCGAGATGCTGCCCGGCGACTTCTGCGTCAACTATCTGGGACGCAGCATGACACCGATCAATCTCGCCCAGTGTCGCGCCGAACTTGGCTTGGACACGCCGGTGACGACGCGCTTCGTCAGCTGGTGGGGGCAGTTGTTGAGTGGTGATTTCGGCACCTCGCTGACCAGTCGTGCACCGGTCAGCGATACCCTGATGCCGCGTCTGGCCAACACCTTGCTGCTGGGCGGCATCGCGACCGTGATGGCCATCCCGCTGGCCATCCTGCTGGGGCTGATCGCGGCGCTCAAGCGCGACAGCTGGATCGATTCCAGCCTCTCCAGCCTGGTGCTGATCGCCATGACGGTGCCGGAATTCATCAGCGCCATCCTGCTGACCCTGGCCTTCGCCATCTGGCTGCCATGGTTCCCTGCCATCACCGTGGCCGGTGCCAATGAGAGCCTGTGGAACCTGCTGCCCGGTGTCTGGCTGCCCGCCATCACGCTGGCGCTGGTGGCCATGGCACACATGATGCGCATGACCCGCTCCAACACCATCAGCGTGATGGACAGCGACTTCATGAACATGGCGCGTATCCGCCAGCTGCCGCGCTGGCGTCTGGTGATCCGCCATCTGGCGCCGGCCGCCCTGCTGCCGACCATCAGTCTGGCCGCCATGACCATCGCCTGGCTGCTGGGCGGCGTGGTGATCGTCGAACAGGTCTTCAACTATCCGGGGCTGGGGCGCCTGATGATCTCGGCCATCAATGACCGCGACATGCCGGTGGTGCAGGCCTGCGCGCTGGTGCTCTCCGTCACCTATGTGCTGTGCAATCTGGTCGCCGACATGCTGGTCATCGTGCTCAACCCCAAACTCAAGACAGCCTGAGTCACTCATGAACGCTTCTTCCTCGACGACCGCGCGCGGCCCGCGACTGGCCCTGGCCAGCCTGCCGGGTCAACACACCCTGGCGCTGCTGTGGGCCAACCGCCAGGGCCGCCTGGGCCTGGTGCTGATCGGCCTGCATCTTCTGCTGGCCGTCGCTGGCCGCTGGCTGGCGCCCCATGACATCTCTGCGGGTGACAGTCTCGCTTCACTGCTGCCCCCCAGTGCCGAACATTGGCTGGGCACCGACCAGCTCGGCCGCGATGTCCTCAGCCGCACCCTGGCCGGGGGCCGCGAGGCCATCTACACCTCGCTGCCGGCCGCCGTGCTGGCCGTGGTATGGGGCAGCGCCTGCGGCATGCTGTTGGCCATCATCGGTGGGCGGGTCGAGAACATCGCCATGCGCCTGGTGGACGCCCTGCTGTCGATTCCCTGGCTACTGTTCCTCTTGCTGGTCATCGGCGTGATGGGCCCCGGCCCGCTGGTCTTCATCCTGACCCTGGGCATCTTCTATGGCGTGGCGGTGGTGCGCGTGATGGTCACGGCGTGCCGCGAAGTGCTGTGCCTTGACTATATACAGGCCGCACGACTGCGCGGCGACAGCCTGAGGCGCCTGCTGTGGCGCGAGATCAAACCCAATGTGCTCGACACCATCCTCGTCGAGTTGGCGATGCGCTGGTCCTGGGCATTGCTGGCCTTCAGCTCGCTGTCGTTTCTCGGCTTCGGCGTCTCCCCGCCGACCCCGGACTGGGGACTGATGGTCGCCGATGGCCGCGGCTTCATGTCGTTTGCGCCCTGGGCCGTGCTGCCGCCCATCGTGGCGCTCTCCAGCCTGATCATCGCCATCAATCTGGTCGCCGACACCCTGGCCAAGACACTGGGCATCGACCGTGCGGGGCGCCCCGAATGATTCCGAACTCCAAAGGTGACGCCATGACGGACAACGCCGTGATCCGCGTTCGCGATCTCAACATCGGCTTTCATGATCGCCAGCAGACCTGGCGACCCGTGCTGCGCGGTATCGACCTGAGCCTGGGCCAGGGCGAGATTCTGGGTCTGGTGGGCGAGTCCGGCAGCGGCAAGAGCACCTTGGCCACGGCCATGCTGGGCCTGTTGCGTCGGGGCAGCCTGGTGCGCACCGGCGAGGTGAGTGTCGCCTCATCTGCGCCCGCCACTGCCTCCACTTCTGCCACTGCCTCTACCTCTGCCACTGCCTCTACAAGTCATGACCCTCTTCACGACGAGCACCGCCAGCTGAGCTTTCATCATCAACCGGGGCGCTGGCTGGGCGAACTCAGGCTCGGGCTGGTGTCCCAGCATGCCGAAAAGGCCATGACGCCTCACCTCACGCTCGGCAGCCTGCTGTGCGAGACGCTGCTGTCACAGGGCGTGAAAGGCAAGGCGGAACGTGAACAGCAGGCCGTGGCATGGCTGCGACGCGTCCACCTCCCTCACCCCGAAGTGCTGATGCAGCGCTATCCGCACCAGCTTTCCGGCGGACAGCAGCAACGCGCCAGTCTGGCGCTGGCCCTGGCGCAACGCCCACGAGTGCTGGTGATGGATGAGCCGACCACCGGCCTGGATGCCAGCACCCAGAATGAGATTCTGGCGCTGTTGGCCTCGCTGCGCGCTGAG
The DNA here is from genome assembly GCF_045066615.1 of Cobetia sp. Ld8. Classification (NCBI taxonomy): domain Bacteria; kingdom Pseudomonadati; phylum Pseudomonadota; class Gammaproteobacteria; order Oceanospirillales; family Halomonadaceae; genus Cobetia; species Cobetia sp. Ld8. Next base: position 1,267,121 of record NZ_JBISHF010000007.1, read on the forward strand.
CTGGGCATGAGCATCGTCTTCGTCAGTCATGATTTGGGCGCGGTATCTCACCTGTGTGACCGCGTCGCGGTGATGTACGCCGGTCAGCTGGTGGAGGTCGCCGCGACTCGCGACTTCCTCAACGGCCCGCGCCACCCCTATGGTCACGCGCTGCTGGCCGCGACTCCGGGCAGTCAGTGCTATCGACCTGACGCCGCGCTGGAAGGCACTCCGCCCCTGGTGGGAAGCGCCATCAAGGGCTGTGCCTTCGCACCGCGCTGTCCGCGCGCCAGTGAGACGTGCCGTGACAGCGTGCCGAGCTGGCAAGGTCGCTACGCCTGCCATCATGCGCTGGAGGGTCATGAATCAGTGGGCAGAGCGCATGCGGAGAGCGGAGAAAGTGCGAAAAGTGCGGAAAGTAACGCAGCAACCGATGAGCGGGCCGATCGCGTAAAGAACGACTCGCAGTCAGCCACGTCACTGGACATCGCGCCGCTGCTGGCCGTGGAGTCGCTGAACCTGTGCTATCGCATGCCCGGCTGGCTGGCGCGCCTGCGCGGTGAAACGCCGGCGCTCACCGTCAGCGATGTGGCATTCTCGCTCCAGCAAGGCGAGACGCTGGCCTTGATCGGCGAATCCGGCAGCGGCAAGACCTCGATCCTCAAGGCGCTGGCCGGCCTGCTCTCCCCCGTCTCCGGACAGCTCAGTCTGCGTCAGGAGTCCTTGGCGGGATTGGTCGCCGAGCGGCGTCCGGTGCAGCGTCAGAAGATCCAGTACATCTTCCAGCATGCCAGCACGGCGCTGAATCCTCGTCTGACCGTGTTCGAATCCCTCGCGCCGGTGCTGTCTCGCTGGTTCGATCTCAAGGGCGATGGCGCCCGCCAGCGTGCCCAGTCGCTGCTGGAAGAGGTGCGCCTGCCCGCGCTTTATCTCGACCGTCTGCCCAGTCAGCTGTCAGGGGGGGAGCAGCAGCGCGTCGCCATCGCCCGCGCGCTGGCCGCCGAGCCCGACATCCTGCTGTGTGACGAGATCACCTCGGCGCTGGATGTCTCGGTACAGGCGGCCATCATTCGCCTGCTGCAACGCCTCAAGCGTGAGCGCGGCCTGAGCCTGGTCTTCGTCACCCATGACCTGGGGCTGGTCAGTCATTTCGCGGACCGCGTACTGGTGCTGCGCAATGGCCGCACCGAGCATCTGGGAGATGTCGCAAGCCTCGCCACAGGGGACCTGCCGCCCTATGTGCAAACCCTGATGGAGGCCAAGCTGGTCGCGGCATGACCCGGCTTTCTGTCCCACCATTCTGTCCGGCCCGCCTGTCCCGGCTGCCTCTCCCTGCTGCCGATCTCCGCTGCTGATTACCTTCATGCAACGAAAAAAGCCCACCAATGGCGGGCAGGGAATGTCGGGACAGGACATTCAGGACAGGAAAGCGTTTGAGCAAGGGCTCTGCAGTTGACGACGAGTGCGCACTTCCACACTGGCTTCCACTCAGCCAAAACACTTGCTCAAGCGTTCTTCTCTCTCACGTATTCTTCTCTGGGACACTGACCATCATGACGCGACACGATGGTCAGTGGGTCCATTCAGCAACTGACAGGGGCAAGTCGATGGCATATCGGCATCCTTGGCTGTCTTGCAGAGTCGGAGGATGTTCATCCGCCGACGAGAGATCATGCGCTTTCGTTCAAGGCATGCTCGACGCGTGTAGCAGAGACACTCTTGCCAGCATCATTGACGTAATCAGCCGAATCGCTCGCCAGTGCACGGGTGGTGCCCTGGACGCCGGCGTTGCTGATGGACTTCTGGACGCGGCTAGCAGCGACACTCATGCCGGTTTCCACGGCGTCATCGTGATGCAGCGCGGCTTGCTGAGTCACCGGCTGTGCCTGGCCCATGATCACGCGATCACTGAGGGTGGCACGGACGCGGGCATCGGCTTCGCTGTCATTGGCAGAGGCCACGCCAGTGGCGGCAACGGACAATGCGGCAATGGCAAATAGAGACTTGAGGGATTGCATGGGGGTTCTCCTGTCGAAAAAGGTCATGTCAGTGCAGACACCTGGCCTGCAAGCGCCTGACGCAGACGTCGGGCGTCTCAGACGTTGACGTCGCTCACGGTGTGACGAACACGGGTGCCGGCAACGCTATCGCCGGAATCATTGGCGACATCGAATTCCTGCAGATGGATGGAGCGATCATGGCCACGGATCTCGTCGTCACCGGATGCCACCTGGAAACGGCCAGCAGCGGTGCTCATGCCGGTTTCCGCGAAGGTCGCCTGGGCGGTCGGAGCTTGCTGGGCAGAGCCATGGATGACGCTATCACTGACGTTGTGCTGGACGCGCTTGGCAGCCGGGCTATCGTCGGCGGCGAAGGATGCAGTGCTGACGGTGGCGAGTGCGGCAGCGGCGATCAGAGTCTTGAGAGTGTTCATGGTGTATCTCCTCGATAAAAAGCAAAGCGATGATCAGACCCGGCAATCCAGGTCAGGCTTGACGATGGTTCAGACGTTGCTGTCATTCAGGGCGTGCTGGACGCGAGTCGCTGCGACACTCTTGCCGGCATCGTTATCGAATGCCTGGCTGGCAGTGGCCACGGTGTGCGACTGACCATGGATGCGATCGGCACTGATGGACTGCTGAATGCGACCTGCCGCGACGCTCATGCCGGTTTCCGCGAAGCTGGCTTGCTGGGTAGCGGCTGACTGAGCGGTGCCGACGACGACGTCCTGGCTGATGGACTGCTGGACACGCTGGGCGGCCGGGCTGTCGTCCGCGGCGAAGGTGGCGGTGCTGACGGTAGCGAGAGCGGCGGCGGCGATCAGAGTCTTGATGGTTTTCATGATGAATCTCCTCGATGAACAAAGTGGTCAGTGGGCGTGAGTGCCCGGGCAAGACGACTGAATGGCTCAGACGTTGCTGTCGCTCAGGGCGTGCTGAACGCGGGTAGCAGCGACACTCTTGCCGGCGTCGTTGTCGAAGGCCTGCTCGCGGCTGACGGTGGCAACACCCTTGCCTTCGATGGCGGACTGATTGAGGGCAGTCTCGACACGACCTGCGGCAACGCTCATGCCGGTATCGGCGAAAGTGGCCTGGGCAGTCGGTGCCTGCTGGGCAGTGCCGACGACGACGTCCTGGCTGACGGACTGCTGAACACGCTGTGCGGCCGGGCTGTCATCCGCTGCGAAGGAGGCAGTGCTCACGGTAGCGAGAGCGGCGGCGGCGATCAGAGTCTTGAGGTTCAGAGTTTTCATGATGATTTTCCTTTGCTTGTCCTGGGCGATGTTGCCCTTGTGATGTCGTGTGCAGTCTCGGCTGCACCCGCCTAACTTGTTAACAGACTAATGATTATTGCGCTATCACACTAGCCATGTCGCTGGCAGCTCACTGTTTCCATCAAAGAACCAGATTGCGATGCCTTGTCATTGCCTCGGTACCCGTAAGTGGTTAAGTCCCTCACCACGCAAAACCCTTGCAAGCTTTTTGCATCACTTCTGTACAACCATGAAGGTGCATGTCGCCAGTGATCGAATGTCGATCAGTCACTCAGGTCTGCTCCGGTACCGCTGCCTGACACTTCAACTTTGGTCGCGATCATGAGGAAGGCATTCGTCAGCAGTATGTCTTTCTACCCTGCTGAAACCCTCACCGTTGTGCTTGTAGAGTCTTACGCTTGCGCCAACGGGTTGGATGCATGCCATCTTCAAAAAAGTGGAAGACGTCTTGACAGGCGCCAGCCATCGACCGAATCCAGACTGCCGTTTCGTGCAATGTGGAATGAGCGCATTGTGGACGAAACCCGCCACGCGAGATATCCCTCCACTGGAACAGCATTGATTCCAATCACGAACCAATGCGTCACTCACCTGACCCGCTGGACAGACGCTCATCTACGACTTTGGTAATAAGCATAGTATTATCAACCGCTTACGAAGCCCGTGGACGCCCTCTCAAGTCACCTGTTTCAAGCACTCCCTGCGCCTCTGCGCTCCCCTTGCATCGCGACGGGCGATGAAAATTGTTGTCCAGACACGAAAACGCGGAGCCATTGGAAGATGGCTCCGCGTTTTTTCATGCTGCTGCACCGCGCCTCAATAGCCCGGGTATTTCTCCCAGGCCCACTTTTCATCCTTGCCCCCACCATCGGTGTAGAGCTCCCAGCGGGGGCAGTCGTGCAGGTCTTTGGCGATCTCGCCGATGACGTCACGCAGTTCAAGGGGCGCCAGCCAGTCACTCGGTATCGCCTCCTCGCCCCATTGCGCCCCGAGCAGATTGCCCGTGATGGCCCCGGTGGAATCCGAATCCCCATCGTGATTGACCGCGAGCTGAATCGCAGAGCGGTAATCCCGGGCAGTGAGCGCGCAGTAGACAGCGATTGCCAAGGCTTCTTCCGCGATCCACCCCAGCCCCAGCAATACCACTGCGGCCGGCGCCGACGTTTCGGACTCGGCCAGCGCGCGGGCTTGCTCCAGGGCCTGCAGAGTGTCATCACAGCTCGGCTTGCGCTCGAGAATACGCAGAGCATGCGCGAGTGCCTGTGCCATCGAATCCCCCGCCACCAGACACTGGATCATCACCGCCAGCACGCCGCCGGTCAGCTGGCCGGTCACGTGCCCATGGGTCAGCGCACAGACCTCTTCTCCGAGTTCGAAGCACATCTCATGGGAGGCTCCCATCGCATGCGCGAACAAGCCGACAGGTGCCACACGCATCACCCCACCACAGCCCTTGCTGTCGTTTTGCGCCTTGTCACCGTAGGCACGCATCTGCTTGAGCGCTGACAGGCATGTCATGCCCGGGGCGCGCCGCGAATGGAGCTCGCGCTGCTTGATCAGCCAGCCACTGTCCAACCATTCCTGCTCGGTCTCCTGCCGCGAGCGTTCGCCTTGGGTGTAAAGCCAGCGCTCGTAGGCGCTGCTGACCAGACCACTTTGCGTCGTGATGCCTCTCAAGCAGCCACGCACATGACTGCGCAGCAGGCCCTCGGCAGTAAACAGCGTCATCTGCGTATCATCGGTAATCCGCCCCAGCCCACCATAGGCCGGTGCATAGTCGGCTATTCCATCACTGCCGAAGCGCGCCTGGATCTCCTCGTGCGACAGGAATTCCACCGCCGCCCCCAGGGCGTCACCCACCGCACCGCCCAACAGGCAACCACGAAACCGCGATGTCATCTCAAGCGTCATGTGCCTCTCCCCTGCGTGACCTTCAGGTGGCGTCAGCCACCCTCAATACGTCTTACGCTATCAGCATCTGCGCATTTGCTGAAAAGCAGGCTCAACCAGTGGTGCGCATAATCAGGCAGAACTGGATGGGCGCTCAGTATCGGCAGGCGTGAGGTTGGCAGCACCGAAGACAACGCCGATGACAAGCCCGACGATAGAGACCTTCATACAAGAACGGCCGCCCAGGAGGCGGCCGTTCTTCTTCATGCAATTGTGACTTTCCGCGGTGTGCTCTCAGCGATCACTCTGCTGCTCGGTCTACACGGAGGTTCATGAGGCCAGCTTGAGGATATCGTCATACAAGCCTCTCGAAAGCGTGACGCCCTCTTCTTGATGCTTCTGGCGAGCCTTGAAGCGACGCTCGGAGGAGAGCCTTGCGCCCTGCTGCTTCACGAGTTCGAACAGCCTTTCAGAGCGCAGCATGTGCTGCTGGGTGCTGCCGCCCGTGAGGCGCGCGGGATCTATCGCGATGATCAACTCCCCATGATACGGCAGGCTCCCCTTGCCCTGATCGTGTTCGCTGGATTCGATACTCAGCATGTCGCCGATCAGCGGCCCTGCGATCAACTCGATCATGATCGCCAGCGCAGAGCCCTTGTGATCACCGAAGGGCAGCATCGCGCCATGGTCCAGCACTTCCGTCGGGTCCTGTGACGGCTCGCCCTCTCGATCGACACCCCAGCCGAGCGGAATCTTGTCCCCCTGGCGACGATGCAGCTCGATATCGCCGCGCGCGATGGCACTGGTGGCGAAGTCGAATACGTACGGGTTTCCGTCCTCACGCGGCCAGCCAAAGGCGAGGGGATTGGTCCCCAGCAGAGGCTGACTGCCACCATACGGCGCCATGTACGACTGAGTCGGATTGCAGGCGATAGCGACCAGTCCTTCACGCGTCAGCCGCTCGATCTCTACCCACAATGCCGTGCCATGCACGCAATGATTGATGGCCAGAATGGCAATGCCATTGGCACGCGCCTTGTCGAGCAGCTCAGGCACGCCCTGCTGGAAGGCCAGCGACGAGAAGCCCCCCTTGGCATCCACCTTGACGATGGAGGGTGCCGTATCCTCGACGACCGGCACGGCGTCCGGCACCACACCGCCATTGTTCAGTGTCGCGACGAACCCCATCAGGCGATAGAGCCCATGGGAACGACAGCCGTCCATTTCAGCCGCTACCAGCGCGTCACTCATGGCATCGACATGTGGCTCACTGAACCCATGGTGGCTCAGCACCTCGTGACATAGCGTCTTGAGCGCTGCCCGATCGAGATTGACGTCCATTCCTGTCTCTTCCTGTGTTGCATCACTCATACGAACTCATTCCTTTCCAATAAGGTGTCCATCATTTCCATGACGGTCCGCTGATGGCATCAGGCAACCACAGCGCCAGTCCCGGGAAGGCCAGGATCAGCGCCAACACCACCAGCTGCAGGAAGATGAAGGGCATCACCCCCTTGTACATGTGCTTCAGCGTCACTTCAGGAGGCGTGATGGCACGCAGATAGAAGATGGAGGGCGCCAACGGCGGTGTCAGATAACTCGTCTGCATCACGATCAGGAAGGCCACGCAGAACCAGATCTCATCGAACCCGAGCAGGCCGATGACCGGCATCGCCACGGGGATGACGATCAGGACCACCGAGATCATGTCGAGCACGAAACCGGCCAGGAAGGCGATCAGGAGGATGGCGCCAAGAATCAGCCACGGGCTCAAGCCGGTATCCAGCAGCAACGACTGTACGGTGGCCATCCCGCCGGAGGCGAAGAAGACGCCCGCGAACATGTTGCCGCCCAGCACGATCAGCAGAATCATCGCGGTGATGTTGAGTGTGCGTACCGCCGCGTTCCACAGGATGGACAGCGTGAGATTGCGATACCCCAGTGCCAGCAATACGGAGCCGAGCGCCCCACAGGCCGCCGCTTCCGTCGGCGTGGCGATGCCCATCAGAATCGTGCCCAGCACCACCAGGATCAGACTCATGGTCGGCAGCAGCGCACTCAGGGTAATGGTGAGCAGCTTGCCCCACCCCGGATGCTGCTCATCTTCCTTGAGTCGCGGCGCAAGTGCTGGCTTCAGCGCACAGACCACGACGATATAGAGGAGGAACAGCAGCGCCATCAACAGCCCCGGGATCAGCAGACCACTGAACAGTGATCCGACAGAGACCCCGGCTACAGGCCCGAGAATGACCACGGTAATGGAAGGCGGAATCGCCGTGCCCAATGAGCCACTGGCACAGATGGTGCCGGAGATCAGCGACTTGTCGTAGTGATGCTTGAGCATGACCGGCACGGCCAGCATGCCGATCACCGCCTCGGTGGCCCCGACGACACCACTGGCGGCGGCGAAGATGGTGCCCATGATGACCGCACCGACGCCCAGCCCGCCGGGCATCCGACGTGTCCACAGATGGATGGCCCCGAACAGTCGCTCGGCAATGCCGGAATTCTCGAGCATCGCGCCCATGAAGATGAACAAGGGCACGGCAGCCAGAATGGAATTGGACGCCGTGTCCTCGATCTTGGTCAGCAGTTGATAGGCCGCGGCATCCCCGAACTGGGCAACACCAAAGACGGTAGCGACAACGATCATCGAGAACGCGATCGGGAAACCGAGCACGATCAGAGCGATGAGCGCAGGGAACATGATGAGGGCAATGAAGTCGCTCATGAGGACACCTCCGCGCCATGATCATGGCCCAGCAGTGTGCTCCAGAGCTTCAACATCTCCGCGATCACCTGCAGCGTCAGATAGACGAAGCCCAGCCACCACACGCCGAAGACCGGCCAGATCACCGGATTCCAGGCAGAACGTCCGGAGCGCTCATTGCTGGAGAACGCCTCGAGCGCATAGAGCGACAGCTCCCAGACAAGCCACATCAGTACCGGCAGCAACACCGCATAACAGGCCAGATGAACTCCAGCCCTGAGACGCGGTGCAAAATTCTGGCTCAACACATCCACACTAACGTGCTGGCCGACACGCAGGGCATTTGCCATGCCAAGCATGAAGATGGCGCCCATCACCATGTAGCTGACTTCAAACGCCCATAAGGTGGGCTTTCCCAGCACATAACGACTGAAGACTTCATAGACCAACGCAAGCACCAGCGGCAGTATCAAGACTGCCCCCAGATACCCGGCCCAGCGGGTCTGGCGCTCAATGACAGCGACGATTTTCATGGCAACTCACCAGGATGACGACAAGGAGAGAGCCCGGGCGATACAGGTATCGCCCGGGCCAGGGACATCATTAAAGAAGACTCAGCGTCCCATTTCCCCGATCGGCAAACGATAGTCCTGCCAGGTCGTCATGCTCTGCTTGAAGGTACGTTGCGACTCAAGCACACGTGCGAACCACTCATTCTCGCCCGCCTTCTCATCTTCCCAGGCACGGGTCTCTTCGTAGATGGCATCGATGAAGGATTGATCCAGCTGCACGATTTCGTTGGGGCCTTCCTCCAGTTCCTTGAAGGCCTTGAGATCGGCAAAGGAGCTATCCAGCCAGGACTCGAACACGCTCAGCTTGCCCGCGAGACGCAACTGGCTCTGCTGGGCTTCGCTCAGGCCATCCCAGGCATCGACATTCACTTCACACTCAAGAATGCCGCCCGACTGATGGATGCCAGGCAAGATGACGTACTGCGCCACATTCTGGAAACCCGTCGGCTTGTTGAGCTCAGGACTCCCCCACTCCGCCGCATCAATCACACCTCGATCCAGCGCCGTATAGATGTCACTGCCGGCCATCACCACGGTAGAGGCCCCAAGGCGTGAGGCGATTTCAGCCCAGGCACCCGATGTTCTCAGGCGCAGTCCCTGGAAGTCTTCAAGAGTCTGCACCTTCTTGCTCGAGTGCAGGAATATCTCGGTGCCCAGGGTCGAGCACGGGAAGGCCACGACGCCGAATACCTCGCGACGGAAGGCTTCATAGAGCTCGACGCCGCCGCCCTCGTACATCCACAGCATGAATTCTTCCGGCGTCAGGCCGCTGGAGTGCCCGGCCAGCAGCGCTGCCGTCGGGTCAGTTCCGTAGTCATAGTTGATGTAGTTATGGCTGATCTGTGCAACACCGGACTTCACGGTGTTGGTGACACGCAACGCACCACCCAAGGTGCCGCCGGGGAACACCTGGATGCTCACGTCACCATTGGTCAATTCGTTTGCATAGTCCGCGAAGGTCTTGGCATCCCGTTCAAGCCAGGGCCCACCGCCCCACGGAGTCGCCATCTTCCACTCGGTGTCCGCCGCCTGAGTCGTGGCAGTCGCCAACAGACTGGCAGCGATACCCATACCGAGGAGCTGTTTCTTGAAGTTGTACATTATTGTTTTCCCGAGATTATTTTAATTAGAGTGCAATGCTATGCGTACCTGCAGGCGAATGCCTGATACAGGCTGAGGCCTGATACATGCCCAATGAGCGGCCACTGTCGATTGCGCATTCGCCTCCACAATTGCATATACGCAATATTGGGTCAAATATGGATATCAGGCTCGACATTTTGCTCATGGAAGCCCTAAATGGTCCCCATCATGGCGTTCATGCCTCCCCCTGCCGCAGCATGACCTGAAAGCTCGTGCCCTTGCGCTACACCGGCATAGGCAGCACAGACGCCACCCCAGCAGACGAACACGATGGAGCACGCTGACATGACCCCCCACCAGGAAACGCCGATCGCCCTGAAGCACCGAGAACGCAAGGCAGGCGCCATTGGTGACAATCTCAAGGCACTACGCAAGGAGAAGGGGCTGACCATCGCGGCCGTGGCCAGCGCGTCGGGCATCTCGGCGGCCAGCGTGTCGAGAATCGAGAATGGACGCATCTCACCGACCTTCGAGGCGATCGTGAACCTCGCCAAGGGCCTGAACGTGGATGTCAGCGAGCTGTTCTATCACACGGAGGACACGTCATTTCGGGGTTGGCTCGCCTTGACGCGAGCGCAGGAGGGAGAAGTCATCGAGACGCCCAACTACCGCTATCGACCGCTTTGCAACAACGTGGCGTCCAAGGAATACATGGTATTGGAAACCACCGTGCTCAATCGCAGTCTCGAGGAGTTCGGCGGCCTGCAAAAACATTCCGGCCAGGAACAGATCATCGTGACCAGCGGCGAGGTGACGGTCTGGACCGAACTCTACGACCCCATCCAGCTCAAGGTCGGTGACAGCCTGGCCTTCGACAGCACCCTCGGACACGCCATCACCTACAACGGTGACACCCCAGCGACCATGACCTGGGTATGCAGCGCCTACGCCTGAGAATGCTGCCCGGGCCTGGCGAGCGTTGGCAGCCTCGCCATGTCAAAACGTGAACGACAAGCACGAGAAAGGGCCTCACTGGAGGCCCTTGTCTTTGGTCTTGCTGACTTACTGACGTATGAACACGCGGCTGGAATCAGCGATTGAGAATGATGGCCGTGATCGCGCCACCCGCCACCGCAGCCAGCACATAGCGCCCATCGATGTTCAGCCAACGATGACCGCGCGGCGGTTTGGACAGATGACGATGGTGCCAGTCCTTCACCCAGTAGCGGCTATCGGAGTAGTAATGACGTGGCAGATGGTCGCCACGACGCCACTGGTGATGGCGTCGCGCCTCATGACGGCGGCGTTCATGGTGACGCTGCTGCTTGTGGTGCTTCTTGTGCTGTTTGCCGTGATGGCCGCGGTCATGGTGGCCATGCCCACGGTCATGGTGCCCATGGCCTCTATCGTGCGGTCCTGCCTGAGCCAGCGGGGCTCCCAGCAGCGTGAATATCATCATCAGAATGGTCAGTGTGCGCGTTCGCATGGCTGGCCTCCTCGCCTTGCCCCGTCACCAATCAAGCGCCGGGAGTCGTGTTGGGGGCTTCCTAGTTAGGAAACAGTGTTGCGCAACCTTAGCGAGAACTGGGGAACGCCGCAAGATGTCTCATTTTTCTCGTTCTTTGTCGTTATTTCATGCACTTTCCGTCGCATTGTACCGAAACCGATGTCGCCACTGACCAACACCCACCTTTATATGCCGCCACCTCTATAACGCTCTCTATATAGTTCTCTCTCGCAGCGACCCGACTTTCGCTGCCCTTTCCGCTGCCCTCCCCGCTTCCCTTCCCGTTACTCCTTTTCCCCTTTCGACTTTCGGGCCTCGATCAGGAGACTGCTGAGGCATGGCAAGAAAGCGACGATGCCTGATACGCCGATCGCACCACATCGGTGCAAGACCACCCTCAAAGTTGTGAGATATCTGGCCCTGGATCGTTGGCCGTTTTAGCCAGGACACAATGCTTCAGGCGCCGAACGGGGTGTGAGAACGGAAAAATTCATTTTGCTGAATCGTGTCATTGAATCGAGACACCTTTGCACAATCCCAGATTTCATGCGGTCTTCAGCGCCTTCCTGACTTCCATAGCAATGATCACTCGAGGTCATAGCCCAAAGTTCAAGCACGCGGGCTTTGCGTTTTGATGACCATTCACCGATCATTTGCACCACACCTGAGTCATTTGATCGATAATAGACGATCTACCCTCGTCATCGCCGACAGGATCGCCAAGGCGGCTGCGTGACATCTCGGGTAGGAGCAGCAAGACAAGCCGTAAAAAAACAGGAGCCAATCATGGCCAGTACTGCGCCAGATTTGGATCGGCAGATCGCCCATATGGACGATGAGCTACTGCCGGTGCCACGTCATAAACTGCACCGGTGGCCGCACTTTGCCGGTCTCTATGCCGCCGAGCACGTTGCCGCGACCGAGTTCGTCATCGGTGCCACCTTCGTGGCGCTCGGTGCCGGTATCTGGGATATCCTGCTGGGCCTGCTGATCGGTAATGGCCTCGCAGTGCTCAGCTTCTGGTTGATCACGACGCCAATCGCGATCGAGACCCGTCTGAGCCTCTTCACCTATCTTCACCGTATTGCCGGTGATTCGATGTCACGGCTCTACAATTGGGCCAACGTGGTCATATTCACCGCCATATCGGCGGCCATGATCACCGTTTCCGCCACGGCGGTCAGGCTGCTGTTCGACATCCCGGCCCAGACCCAGGCCTATCCCACCAGCTTCGAGTTCATCCTGCTGGCACTGGCCGTTGCCGCCATCGTGGTGCTCGTCGCGGTCTATGGCTTCAACGCCCTGACCGAGTTTGCCAGCATCTGCGCCCCGTGGCTGATGCTGATGTTCACCGTCGGCGGCATGGTACTGCTGCCGGAACTGGCGGAGTCCGTCACCGGTGAAACCAGCCTGAACAGCTTCTCGAGTTTCATTGATGTCGCCGGCAGTACCGTCTTCACAGGGATCAACTCCCAGGGCGAGGCAGGCATCGGTATCTGGGAAGTCATCGGCTTCTCCTGGGCAGCCAACACCTTCTCCCATTTCGGTCTGATCGACATGGCGCTGCTGCGTTATGCCAAGCGCATGCGCTCCGGCCTTGCGACCAGCACCGGCATGATGTTCGGTCACTATGTCGCCTGGATCTCCGCCGGCCTGATGGGCGCGGCCACCGCAGCCGTCGCCGGTATCAGCATTGATGTGCTGGAACCGGGTGAAGTGGCACTGCACGCCCTTGGCGCCGCCGGCTTCGTGATCGTGGTCGTTGCAGGCTGGACCACCGCCAACGCCAACCTGTACCGCGCGGGCCTTGCCGCCCAGTCGGCCATGCCGAACCTGTCGCGCAACAAGGCGACGCTGGCCGTGGGTATCTGCGTTGCCGTGCTCAGCTGCTTCCCGTTCGTCTATCGCAGCATGCTGCCGCTGCTGACCTATGCCGGTCTGGTACTGGTGCCGGTCGGCGGGATCATCTTCGCTGAGCATCATCTGTTCCCGAAACTCGGCTTCAGCCGTTACTGGGCGCGCTACAAGGGGGTGAAGCACAACACGCCGGCACTGGCGACCTGGGCGCTGTCACTGATCTTCGGCTTTGGCCTCGAGATGGTCGATGTGATTCCGTTCTACTACCTGTTCCTGCCGACCTGGTTCGTCTCCATCATCCTCTACACCCTGATGGCCAGATCTGCCGGTGCTGCCGCCTCCTACCCGAAAGCCGAAGCGGCCGAGCGGGAATTCCAGGAGCGCGTCGAGGCTCTGCACGCCAAGCAGGCCGAGACGACCAACCATGCCCCGGTCAAGGACACTTCGGGTCTGACCAAGGCCATCAGGGCCGTCTGGATGGTGCTGGGCCTGGCGGTGCCGATGGTCCTCGCACTGCGCGTGCTGTTCGGTAGCCCGGACCTGGCCAGCTATGAAGCGAATCGTGAGATGTTCTATGACGTGACCATCTGGTCGACGATCATCTACTTCATCTTCGCGTACTGGGAGCTGCAGCGCAGCAAGGCGCTGTTCAACAAGCAGTCCCCGAAGCAAGCGGCCACCGCTAGCTGAGTCGGCAGGGGCTAGCCCCCTGCCATGCCAGCGGCGAAGGAAGCCTGAATCACACGGGTGACCTTCGCCGCTGGCCGTTACGACCTACCCTTTCTTTACCCATCTCGACTCGACCGCGACACGCGGCAGGAGACCTCCCATGACCCGTCTCTCCAATGCCAGTCTGACTCAGCTGGACGCCAAGGTAGCCACTCCGAACTATGACCGCACTGCAGTCAGCGCCGGTATCGTCCACTTCGGCGTGGGCGGTTTCCATCGTGCGCACCAGGCCATGTACCTCGACGAGCTGATGAATCAGGGCAAGGCGCTGGACTGGGGCATCGTCGGCGTCGGCGTGATGCCGGGTGATCGCCGCATGCAGGAAGCCCTGGCCTCGCAGGACCACCTCTACACCGTGGTACTCAAGCACCCGGACGGCAACTATGAGCCGCGCGTGGTGGGCTCCATCATCGATTACCGCTTTGCCCCGGATTCTCCGGAGGCCGTCATCGAGCTGATGGCTGACCCGGCGATCCGCATCGTCTCGCTGACCGTCACCGAAGGGGGCTACAACTTCCACCCGGTCACCGGCGAATTCAATCTCGAGAATGCCGACGTCCAGCACGACTTGGCCAACCCGGGGGAAGCCAAGACCAGCTTCGGCCTGATCACCGAAGCCCTGGCCCGTCGTCGCGAGCGTGGCGTCGCCCCGTTCACCGTAATGTCCTGTGACAACATCGAAGGCAACGGCAACGTCGCTCACAAGATGTTCACTGCCTACGCGCGCGCACGTGATGCAGAACTGGCGACATGGATCGAAGCCGAAGTGCCCTTCCCCAACTCCATGGTCGACCGCATCACGCCGGTGACCACGCCGGCTGACATCGAAGAGCTGTCCTCACGTTTCGGCGTGGAAGACGCCTGGCCGGTGGTCTGCGAGCCCTTCACCCAGTGGGTGCTGGAAGACCACTTCGCCAATGGCCGCCCGGCCTTTGAAGATGCCGGCGTGCAGCCGGTGGAAGATGTCGAGCCCTATGAGCTGATGAAGCTGCGTCTGCTCAACGCCGGTCACCAGGCGCTGTGCTACTTCGGCTATCTGGCCGGCTATCGCTACGCGCATGAAGCCTGCAACGACCCACTGATCGTCGACTTCCTGCTCGGCTACATGAACGAGGAAGCTCGCCCGACGCTGGCCCAGCTGTCGGGTATCGATCTCGACGCCCATTGCCGCACGCTGATCGAGCGTTTCGCCAACCCGGAAGTCAAGGACACCCTCGCGCGTCTGTGCGCCGAGACCTCCGACCGCATTCCGAAGTTCCTGATCCCGGTGGCACACGCCCAGATCAAGACCGACGGCGAACTGCGTCGTACCGCAGCCGTCGTGGCCAGCTGGGCACGTTATGCAGAAGGCGTGGATGAGCAAGGCGAGACTATCGACGTGGTCGACCCGCTCAAGGACGAGCTGATGGAGCGTGCCAGCCGTCAGCGCGAAGAGCCGACTGCCTTCCTGGACAACCGTGAACTGTTCGGTGATCTGGTCGATCAGCCGCGCTTCCGCGACGCCTACCTGGCAGCGCTGAAGAGCCTGCACGATAACGGCGCGCGCGCCACGCTGGAAATGCTGGTGGCAGACGCCAAGTAAGCATGGCGGTGAAGGGGTTCACGACAACGTGATGCCCCGCCAGCGCCCGCAGAAAGACAAAAGCGAGACAGGCAGCCGCCTGTCTCGCTTTTTTGTGCCTCACGCCACGCCTTTCCTCATACCAGCGCAACGGTCCACAGTCCCGCCAGCATGATGACGATGCCGATCCACTTGGCGATGGCCGCTCGCTCGCGCAACCAGAGCACCCCGAGCATCACGCCCAGCGGGATCGACAGTTGACGCATCGCCACGACGAGGCTGACCTCCGCCGTCAGCGTCATGGCAACCAGCACCAGCCCGTAGGTCGCCATCACCATCACGCCGGTCAGCACCATGCTGCTCCGCTCCCCCCGCCATAGCGCGGGCAGACGGCGACGCTCTGCCGGCAGCAACATCACCAGCAGCGCGCCCCAGGCGACGGTCATGATGGCCTGCAACACCAGAAAGACAGCGCCCGCCGAGGTGGGCGAGTAACCGACACTCACCATGATATCCAGCGCCTGCTTGTCGATCAGCGAATAGCCGGTGGTGCCGACTGCTGCCAGCAGCGCGAACCCCAACGCGGGCGTCAGGTAGGTCGAGGGGCGCAGGCCCTGCGGACTGCTCAAGGGCAGCACCAACGCGCCGAGCACGATCAGCCCCATGCCGACCAGATCCAACGCCGTAAGTGCCTGACTGCCCAGCAGACTCAGTGACACCAGCGGCACCAGCACCACCGGCAAGGCCCGCGCGATGGGATACAGCACACTGACCTCGCCGCGCGCATAGGCCCAGGCAAGTCCGCCCATGTAGAGCACCTGACACAACCCCGTGGCCACCAGCCAGCCCCAGAATTCAGCGGGCAGCACGGCAAACGACGGCCCCAGTCCCAGCAGCGGCGCAAAGATCAGCGCACCACTGGCCATGGCCAGCATGAAGAAGGCCAGCGACGGCGCCCGCCCCTTGCCGAGCAGATTCCAGCCGGCATGCAGACAGACCGAGATCAGGATGAGTCCCAGCGCCAGTGGGCTCAAGAGGCACTCACGGCAATCGTGTGGGCTTGAACTTGAGCTTGAGCTTGAGCTTGAACTTGAGCTTGAACATGAGATTGGGCCTGAACATGAAATTGGGCTTGAGAGTGAGCTTGCCCGTGCATGCGGACGGGCATGCGGGAATTACGGGCTTTCAGGGCAACCAGGCGGCAATCGCCAATGAGCATATGTCCTTACCTTTTGCGAGAAGACGCCAGCCTCAAGGCCTTGTGCAAGGACCCGAGGCTGGCGCCTGAAGGGGTGGAGTGAAGTGGTGGGGTGAAATGGTAGATCAAGGTGGGCGAGCGAGGTGACAGGCAGTGCAGCATCAGGCCTGGCGTCGCCACCCCGTCACCAGGCTGTCAGGGGCGCTCACCGCGCGCCAGACGCGCCTCGATCTCGCGGATCACCTCGGGCAGCTGCGCGATGGTGTCGATCATGAAGTGCGGACCGGACGGCGCGAACTGGGCTTCGATGGCGCTGCGCCTTTCATTTAGCTCTGCCTCTGACAGGGCCATGAACGCCGCGTGATCCAGCCCCATGGCGTTGCCGGAGCAGGTCAACGCGACTGTCCACATGCCGGCACTGCGACCTTCCAGCAGCCCCGGCGCCGTGTCATCCACCTTCACGCAGGCCGTCACGTCAGTGATGCCCAGCGCGATGACATTGGCCAGAGACTGCGCCGGAGAGGGTCGCCCCTTGGGCACCTCATCGGTGGCCACGACATGATCCACCACCAGCCCATTGCCCTTGCCCCGTGCGACCACCTGCTCGAGCACTTCGCGGGGGTAGCCGGAGCAGGAGCCGATCTTGATGCCCTTGTCGCGCAACCCGTTGATGACCTCGAGCGCGCCGGGAATCAGTGCAGAGTGCGCTCCGATCTTGTCGATCTGCAGCGGCATGAAGCGCTCATAAAGCGCCGTGACATCGGCATCACTGGGGGCGTGGCCACAGGCCGCCTCGAAACGGGCCGCGATTGCAGGGTCATCACACAGGGTGCGGATGTGTTCCCATTTGCCCATGCCCATCGGGCCGCGCGCCTCTTCCAGACTGATGGCCACGCCGATTTCCGCGAAAGCCTCGACGAAGATCTGGGTCGGCGCGAAGGAGCCGAAATCCACCAGGGTGCCGGCCCAATCGAAGATGGCAGCCTGCAGACGATCCGGGGTGTGATATTGCATGACAGTTCTCCAGTCAGTTGAGTGCGACAGCGTCAGCGCACGGGCGGGCATCGTCGACACCCAGGGTGGCCAGCGCGTCATCCACGGCGGCCAGAAGTTGATCCATCACGCGGACATCCAGCTGCCCGATGCTGCCGATGCGGAAGCTCTCCACGTCGGTGAGCTTGCCCGGGTAGATGATGAAGCCACGTGCCTTGAGCTCGGCGTAGAAACGTGAAAAGTCGAAGTCGGGGTGTGCCGGGCTCAGGAAGGTGGTGATGATCGGCGACAGCCAGGCATCGTCGAGCAGGGTCGTGAAGCCGCGCTGACGCATGCCTGCCACCAGTCGCTGCATGTTGGCGTGATACCGGGCGTGGCGGCCCGCGACGCCGCCCTCCTCGGCGTGTTCCTTCAGCGCCTGATGGAATGCCGCCACCACGTGAGTCGGCGGGGTATAACGCCATTGGCCGGTGCGCTTGAGGTACTGCCATTGATCGTGCAGGTCCAGCGACAGCGAGTGACTACGCCCCTGTGCCGCCTGCAGCGCATCACGCCGGGCGATCACGAAGCCGAACCCCGGCACCCCTTCGAAGCATTTGTTGGCCGAGGAGATCAGCGCCAGAAACGGAATACGTTGCGCATCGATCTCCAGTGCCCCGAAGCCACTCATCGAATCGAGGATCAGCTCACGGCCGTGTGCTGCCACCACCTCGGCGATGTCCGCCACCGGATTGAGCATCCCGGAGCTTGTCTCGCAATGAATCATGGCGACATGGCCGATCTCGGGCCTTGCCGCGAGTCTGTCGGCCACGGCCTTGGCACACGGCGCCTCGGCATCGCCCCACGCCAGCACGTCGCAGTCGCGCCCCATGCGGGTCAGTAGACTGACCAGACGCTTGCCATAGGCGCCATTGACCAGCACCAGCGTCGTACTCGTCGGCTCGATCAGACTGCCCAGCGCCGCCTCGACCGCGAAGGTACCGCTGCCCTGCATCGGCACGCACTCATGGTGCTCACTGGCATTGGCACAGCGGAGCAACTGCTGGCAGATCTCGGCGGTCTTGGTGTTGAAGTCCTGATCCCAGGAGCCCCAGTCCTTCATCATGGCGGCCTTGACGCTCTCACTGGTGGTCAAGGGACCGGGAGTCAGCAGGTACGGATGTTGAATACTCATTGGTATATACCAGTTAATTTGCACAAAAAAAAGACGGCCAACGGCGTAATCAGGTCGCCTGTCGCCAGCGTTGGGCACGGGTCAACAGCAAATGACTGACCACCGCATGCAGCAGCTTGACGCCCAGACAGGTGAAGAAGATCAGTACTGCCATGGCGGCCGCGCTGGCGAAGTGCCCGGCTTCGTCGAGATGCATCACCGCGATGGAGGCCAGTCGGGTATCGCTGTTGTAGAGAAATACCACTGCCGAGACGGTCGTCATCGCGTTCATGAACAGATAGGCCGAGATATCCAGCACTGACGGCAGGGACACCGGCAAGGTGATGCGGCAGAAGGTCTTCCAGAACGGCACCTTGAGTGAGGCACCGACCGCCTCGAATTCCCCATCGAGCTGCTTGAGCGCAGTCACCGAGGTCAGGTGGCAGACGGTATAGAAATGCACCAGGGTGTTGAGCACCAGAATCGCGAAGGTGCCATAGATCCAGTTCAGCGGGTTGTCGGCCTGGTTGAAGTAGAAGATGTAGGACAGACCCAGCACCATGCCCGGCACGGCCATCGGCATCATCGCCATGAAGTGCAGCCCCTGGCGCAGCGGGCGATAGCCCTGACTCTTCTCGGTCAGCCAGGCGTTGAAGAAGATGACCAGCGTGCCGATCAAGGTGACCCAGAAGGCCAACGTCAGCGAGTTGAGCCACGCGTCCCAGCCACCACCCGCCAGCGCCTTGAAGGCGTAGTGATCGAGGGTCAGGCTCAGGTTGTAGGGCCAGAACTGCACGAGCGAGGCATAGATGGCGGTGCCGATCACGGCCAGAATCGCGGCGGCCACGCCATAGCAGAGCAACGCGAAGACCCAGTCACGCAGCGGGCTTGGCGTCGGCTGCCAGGGCACGGCGCGCGCCGAGAGCTGTGCGACCTGACGGCGCTGGATCCAGCGGTCCACCGCGAAGGACAGCAAGGCCGGCAACAGCAGGATGACGCTGACCACCGCACCCATCTGGAAGTTCTGCTGCCCCACCACCTGGCGATAGACATCGGTGGCCAGCACACTGAACTGCCCGCCGATGATCTTCGGCACGCCGAAATCGGTGATCGCCAGCGTGAAGGCCACGAACGCACAGGAGATGATGCCGTAGCGCGCGCCCGGCAAGGTGATGGTCAGAAAGCTGCGCCACTTTGGCGTTCCCAGCGCATCCGCGGCTTCATAGAGACGGGCATCACTGTTGCTGAGCGCCGTCATCATGATCATCAGCGCATGCGGGAAGATCCAGAAGGTCATGCCCATCACGATGCCGATGGGGCCGTAGATGCTCTCCCCCAGCAGCACATCCTTGAACCAGCCCTGATTGCCGAACAGATACACCAGACTGATGGCTGGCAGCAGTGACGGTGCCAGTAGCGGCAGGATGGACAGCATGCGGAAGACGCGCTTGCCCGGCATGCAGGTACGGGTGATGCCGTACGCGCACAGGAACGCCAGACTCACCACCGTGAGGGTACTGATCAGCGCGATGCTGACGGAATTGATGATCGAGCCGACCAGCGCCGGCGTCTGCACATAGCGCGCGAAGTTGGCCAGGCCGACGAAGTCGCCGCTGCGGTCCTGCACGCTCTTGATCAGCATGGTGGCCAGCGGCAACAGCAGCCCGATGACCAGCAGCGCCAGGGCCAGCAGCAACATCAACAGACGCAAGCCGGACTCGCCTGATAGCCTTCCCGACAAGGGCAATGCGCGCGCCATCATGCCTGCGCCTCCACCAGCGGATACAGGCGGATCGCCTCGGACGGCAGACGCACACCCACCCTGGCGCCGACCCGCACGCCCAGTGACTCACTGTCCTTAAGCGCCACATCCGCCGACAGTGTCTGCCCACAGCCCTCAAGCGTCAGAGTGATACGCAGGAAGGCGCCGAGAAACTCGACGTGCTCCACCTGCGCCGACAGCCCCTCACCCACTGCGCACAGCGAGACGGCTTCCGGGCGAATGGCCAGACGCGCCTGATCCAGCCCTTCAAGATCATGCGCCGCGCATTCCAGTCGCTGCTGGCCCAGACGCAAAGTACTGGCGTTTTCGGGACAGCATTGCAGGAAGTTCATGCTGCCGATGAATTCGGCCACGAAGGCGCTCGCCGGCTGACGGTAGATCTCGGCGGGGGTGCCGATCTGCTCGATCACGCCATGG
Source organism: Cobetia sp. Ld8 (assembly GCF_045066615.1). Classification (NCBI taxonomy): domain Bacteria; kingdom Pseudomonadati; phylum Pseudomonadota; class Gammaproteobacteria; order Oceanospirillales; family Halomonadaceae; genus Cobetia; species Cobetia sp. Ld8. Next base: position 1,287,827 of record NZ_JBISHF010000007.1, read on the forward strand.
TTCATCACCACGATGCGGTCCGCCATGGCCAGGGCCTCTTCCTGGTCGTGGGTCACCATGATGGTGGTGACGCCCAGCCGTGCCTGCAGCGCCTTGATCTGACTGCGCAGATGCAGGCGTACGCGCGCATCCAGTGCTGAAAGCGGCTCATCGAGCAACAGTAGCCCCGGCTCGGTCGCCAGCGCCCGCGCCAGTGCCACGCGTTGCTGCTGGCCCCCGGAGAGGGCCGCCGGATACTTGCCTTCACTGCCGGCCAGGTCCACCAGGGTGAGCAGCTCCGTCACGCGCCGGCGCATCGCGTCACGCGCATCGCGCCGATTGCGCAGCCCATAGGCCACGTTGTCGAACACGGTGAGATTGGGGAACAGCGCATAGGACTGGAAGACGATGCCGAAGTCGCGCGCCTGCGGCGGCAGCCGTGAGATGTCCTGGCCGCGCTGGTGGATGGTGCCTTCGCTCTGCGGCGCAAGCCCGGCGATGGCGCGCAGCAAGGTGGTCTTGCCACAGCCGGAGGGGCCGAGGAAGCACACGAACTCGCCTTCGCGGATCGCGAGGTCGATCTCGCTCAGGGCCGTGAACTGGCCATAGCGCTTGGTGAGGCCGCTGATCTTGAGGTGGATGCTGTCCGACGACGCAGAACGCGTGGTGAGTGCCTGAGGCGCTGCGTTATGCGCAGGCGCCCGGGCTGCAGGGCCGGAGGCCGCGCGTGGCGAGGCGCCGGCAGTCGATGGCGGCGCTTGACGCGAGGCGTGATGACGCGGGGGGGCGGTCACAAGAGACATGCGAGAAACTCCCGACCCCGGCGCAAGGCGCCGGGGCAATGACGAAGGTGGCTGGGCGTGACTTACTGACTGTCGGACTTGCCGTCGTAACGGCGCTGCCATTCGGCGAGCACTGCATCCCGCTGGTTGGCCGCCTTGGCAAAGTCAGCCTCGATCATCATCTCGGTGATATTGGCCGGATAATGCTCGATCGGCTTGGCCACCCCCGGATAGGCCACGACCGCATAGCCTTCGTTGTAGAGTTCATTGGCCGGCTTGGACACTGCCCAATCCATCAGTGTCTGCGCCGCCTCACGCTTGTCGGTGCCCTTCATGATCGCCGCGGCTTCCATGTCCCAGCCCAGCCCTTCCTCGGGGAAGACCAGGTCCACCGGTGCGCCCTGTGCCTTGAGGCGCGCGCCTCGGAAGGCGAAGGACACACCGACCACGGCCTCGCCGGAACCGGCCAGGTTGCAGGGCGCGGAGCCTGAGTGGGTATAGCGGGCAATGTTGTCGTGCAGGCGGTCCATGTAATCCCAGCCGCCCTCGTCACCCCACAGCTGCAACCAGCTGGCGACGTCCAGATAGCCGGTACCGGAAGAACTCGGATTGGGCATGATCACGTGGCCCTTGAACTCGGGACGCGTGAGGTCTTCCCAGGACGTCGGCTTGGGCACTCCCAGTCGCTCACCTTCGACGGTGTTGTAGCAGAGCGAGGCGACCCAGGCGTCCATCCCGACCCAGGACGGGTCCTGGCCATCACGGTAGGCGGGGTCGACGAACTTGGTATCCAGCGCCTCGACTCCCTTGGGGGCATAACGCGACAGCATGCCTTCCTTCTCGAGCACCAGCAGGCTGGTCGCGGCCAGGCCCCACACCACATCCGCCTGCGGGTTGTCCTTCTCGGCAAGCAATCGTGCGGTGATCACGCCCGTGGAGTCGCGTACCCATTTGATGTCGATATCCGGATGCGCCTGCTGGAAGCGCTCGGCATATTTCTGCAGATCATCGGACTCCACCGCGGTATAGACGGTGAGCTCGGTGGCCGCCTGGGCATTGAGGGAAACGACCAGACCAACGGCACTGGCCAGCAAGGAACGGGTGAGGAAGGAACGGGTCAAGAAGGACATCGGGACTCTCCAACGCTTGGAATGAATGGCTCTCGCCATCTGGTATATACCAAGAGTATGGGCGGGCCGAATGACACCCCCGTGACAGTCAGTTGAAGGCCCGGTGAAACAGTGTTATCTCATATAGTGTCCCTGCAGCGCGGGCTCAGGGCTTGTTCTTGAGCGTGACGGTGATGCACAGCGCATTGTGCAGCCAGCGCTCTTCGTCATAGCCGATGGGTCGATGCTGCTCATCGAAGGTAGCGCGACGCACGGTCAGACCGGGGCTGCCCATGGCGACCCCCAGCTCCCGGGCGGCCTGCTCCCCCAGCGACTCGGAGTAGAAGCGCAGCTCACGATGGGCCAGCGTGAGGCCATAGCGCCCGCGCAGCTCCGCCCACAGTGACACCCCGAACTGGCCCTCCTCGAGCAGTCCCGGGGCGCGCTCCGGCACCACCCACATCGACTCGCTGAGCACGGCGCGCTCATCCACGAAACGCCGGCGGCGAATATGATAGAGCGGTGTCTGGGCCGCCAGGCCCAGCGCTTGCGCAGCCGGTGGGTAGGCCTGAACATCGGTCAGCAGCACTTCCGTGCGTGGCCGCCGCCCCTGCGCCGTCACATAGTCATTGAAGCCGGAGTCACGCGTGGGGTCGTAATCCAGCCGTGGCGGCGACACGAACCACCCACGGCGATTGCTGCGATGAATGCGCCCTTCTCCCTCCAGCTGCCCCAACGCCTGACGCAACGTCACGCGCGTGGTATCGAAGCGCTCGGCCAGCACTCGTTCAGAAGGCAAACGCCCCTCTTCAAAGGCATCAGGATCCTTCAGCTGTTCGCGCAGGCGATCGGTAAGGTGGAGGTAATACGCATCACTCATGACGAGGAGTCCTGACCAAAGATGAAGAGGGTTGCCACTACCGGGTAATAACATGGCGCCGCTTGCCCCGCCGGCGAAGAAAATGCCCGGGACTCTGCGCCGACAAACGGCTGGATGCTCCAGAAACTATCACATTCGCGTGACTCGCACTGGCCTGCCAGCTTATGTGCCGCTGACGCTGCAGGATTTCATGACAGCCGCCTGGTTGAGCTCACAGGCGTGGATGGCGGTGGGAGAATCCTTGGCCGCGAAGAAACGCATTTCCAGCATCCCCGGTTCATCCGCTGAGCCCAGCTTGTTGTCAGCCAAGGCCCGCTTGAAGGTATCGAGTTGTTCGGGCTTGACGTCGAATTTCACGATCAAGGTGAGCATGGAGATGCCCCTTATAGTCAGTGGTTGTCATCGGCTCATCGGCAAGAGCTGTTGCGTCACGTGGCAGCAGGTCTGTCTCGGGAAGTGACTGACACTATCTTTCGCTGCCTGGCTGAAAAACCCGCGGCGCGGAGAAAGACTTTCAATGAAACCTTGAACGCGGAAACGCTGGAGTACCCGACAACAAGGCTGACCAGTTGGTGCTGAACGCACTGACAGGACGCTGAGCCCCCTGTTTCCCGACTGATGGCCATGGGTAGGCAATGGCGTACGAAATCATCTTCACGCCATTCCCACCAGCAGTACTCTCCCACCCATAACTCCTGCAAAAAATTCCATATACGGAAATCTATTTCTACATGTGAAAAACAGTTTGACACCTTTGACGTCACTTCATAGCCTGTAGGCCAAATTCAGGAGGAGTGATGCATGCGCACTGACAAGAACTTCATCAACAACGAATTCGTCGCCTCATCCCAGGGCGAGATGATTTCGGTCTACAACCCGGCCACCGAAGCACTGGTAGGTCAGGTGCAGGCAGCAACCACTGACGAAGCGCTTGAAGCGGTGAGCATTGCGGCCAAGGCTCAGAAGGACTGGCGTGCCAAGACCAGCACCGAGCGTGCCGGCTACATGCACAAGCTTGCCGAGGCGCTGATGGCGCGCAAGGATGCCATCGGCCAGGCATTGGCAGATGAGTCCGGCAAGAGCCTGGAAGACGCCACCAATGAAGCCGTCTACGCCGCCGACATCACGCGCTACCACGCCGAGTGGGCACGTCGTATCGAGGGCGAGATCGTCCCCAGCGACACTCCCAATGAAAGCCTGCTGCTGCAGCGCGAGCCCATCGGCGTCGTGGCCTGCCTGATTCCGTTCAACTACCCGGTGTTCACCCTGCTGCGCAAGATCGCCCCGGCGCTGATCACCGGCAATGCCGTGGTCGTGCGTCCGAGCAACAACACCCCGACCTCCGCCTTCGAGATCGCCAAGGCGATTCAGGATGCCGGCATTCCGGCAGGCATCGTCAACATCCTGGCGATGGACCACGGCACCGCGGAAGCCGTCTGCACTCACCCCAAGGTGGGCATGATCACCCTGACCGGTAGCGTCGGCGCCGGTCGCAAGGTGCTGGAATATTCCCAGGTCAACATCGCCAAGTCCTCACTGGAACTGGGCGGCAAATCACCGGCCATCGTCGAGCCGGATGCCGACCTGGCCAAGGCAGCGGCACAGATCGCGGCCTCTACCCTCACCAACTGTGGCCAGCTGTGTACCGCCATCGAGCGTGTCTATGTGCACGAATCCGTCTATGACGATTTCGTCGCCCAGCTGAAGCAGCAGATGGAAGGCGTCAAGTTCGGCAACCGTCTGGAAGATGCCAGCCTGATGGGGCCGCTGATCAACGAGAATTCGCGCCTCAACATCCATCAGATGGTGGAACGCGCCATCGATGACGGCGCTACTCTGGAAATCGGCGGCTACATCCCCGAAGGCAAGGGTCACTTCTACCCGCCGACCCTGCTGACCGGTTGCCGTCAGGACATGGAAATCGTGCAGGAAGAGATCTTCGGCCCGGTACTGCCGGTGCTGACCTACAGCGATGTGGATGAAGCGCTGGCACTGGCCAATGACCACCAGTTCGGTCTGGCCTCCGTGGTCTTCACCGATAACTATCGCACCGCCATGAAGGTCGCCAACAACATCGAAGCCGGCGAGCTCTACATCAACCGCACCCCGGCGGACCCCTACCAAGGCTACCACGCCGGCTGGAAGCGCTCTGGCCTGGGCGGTGATGATGGCAAGCACGGCATGCTCGACTACACCCAGACCCGTCTGGTCGTGATGAACTACTGATCACGCCATTCCGTTTTACCTGTCACGCCTCCGGGGGGCCCTACTCCCCGGAGGCCCTGACGCCCCACCCCATTTCTTTCCGGAAGCACGCTGTTGGCGTCGAATGTCTGCATCCCAGGCAGTGCGCTTCCACACCATCCTGCTAGCCAGTGACCACTGAAAGGCCTGCCACCATGAAAGTTGTCAGTTGCGAGACACACATCGTCGCCACCCCGCCGCCCCACGTCGGCGGCATGTACTGGATCTTCGTTCAGCTACGTACCGCTTGCGGCATTGAAGGGGTCGGTGAAGTCTACGCCGCCACCTTCCATCCGGAAGTCATGAGCAAGGCGATCGCCGATGTCTTCTCGCGTTATCTGGAAGGCAAGAACCCGCATCATATTGAACGCCTGTACCGCGAAGCCTTTTCCAGTGGCTTCACCCAACGCCCTGATCTCACCATGATGGGCGTGCTGAGTGGTCTCGAGATGGCCTGCTGGGACATCGTCGGCAAGGCGGCTGGCCTGCCGGTCTATGAGCTGATCGGTGGCAAGGTCCACGACAAGCTGCGCTCCTACACCTATCTGTACCCCAAGGATGTACGCGGCAACTACGACTATGACAACGTCGAGCTGGCTGTCGAATGCGCACTGGAAAACCGCGAGAAGGGCTTCACCGCGCTGAAGTTCGACCCGGCCGGCCCCTACACCGCCTACTCCGGCCAGATGCTGTCTCTGGAAGGCATGGACAAGAGCGCCACCTTCTGCCGCCGCATCCGCGAAGCGGTCGGCAACAGCTGTGATCTGCTGTTCGGCACCCACGGTCAGATGACGCCGGCATCCGCCATTCGTCTCGCCAAGTATCTCGAGCCGTATGACCCGCTGTGGCTGGAAGAGCCGGTGCCGCCGGGACAGAGCGAGGCCATGGCGCGTGTGGCAGACCACACCTCCATCCCGGTCGCGACCGGTGAGCGCCTGACCACCAAGTACGAATTCCACGATGTGCTCAAGAACAACGCGGCCTCCATCCTGCAGATGAACCTGGGACGCGTCGGCGGCATTCTGGAAGGCAAGAAGATCGCGGCGCTGGCAGAAGTCCATTACGCCCAGATCGCCCCGCATCTCTACAACGGCCCGGTCGGCGCCGCGGCCAGCATCCAGCTGGCGACCGCCACACCCAACTTCCTGATTCAGGAAAGCATCGGCACCTGGGATGGCTTCCACGCCGATGTGCTCAAGGAGAAGATCGAGTGGCGTGATGGCTACATCATCCCCTCCACCAAGCCGGGCCTGGGGGTTGAACTGGACATGGACGTGGTCAAGGCCAATTCGCCTTACACCGGCCGAACCCTGCACCTGAGCATGGACCCGCGTCCCTATGACGTGAAGGAACAGTCCAGCACCGACTGGAAGCGCAAGCCGGAGGCGTAACGCCGATGCAATACGATTTCATCATTGTCGGTGCCGGGTCGGCGGGGTGCATCCTCGCCAACCGGCTGAGCGCCAGCGGACGCCACAGGGTGTTGCTGCTGGAGGCCGGCGGCAAGGACACCTCGCCCTGGATCAAGGTGCCGGTCGGGTTCGCCAAGACCTACTACAACCCGACCTACAACTACATGTATTACAGCAAGGAAGAAGCCGCGATGGGGGGGCGCAAGATCTATACCCCCCGCGGCAAGGTGCAGGGTGGCTCCGGCTCCATCAATGCGATGATCTATGTCCGGGGCCAGGCCTCGGACTTCGATGACTGGGCGCGCGCCGGCAACGACGGCTGGTCCTATCGCGAGGTACTGCCCTACTTCAAGCGTCTTGAATGCCACCCGGATGGCGACACCGAGTATCGCTCCGGCCAGGGGCCGATCGGCATCACGCCGCTGAAACATGGCGCGCACCCGATCTGCCAGTCGTGGCTGGAAGGTGCCCGCGAGCTGGGTTACACGCTCAATGATGATTTCAATGGCGAACACTTCGAGGGTGCTGGCATCTATGAGGCCAACATCCGCAAGGGACAGCGGGACTCCAGCAACACCGCCTACCTGAAGCCGGCACTGTCACGCGACAACCTCACGCTCAAGCATATCTGTCGGGTGGAGCGCGTGACGCTGGAAGAGGCATCCGATGGCGGCAAGCGCGCCACGGGTGTCGTCTACCGGCTTGATGACGAGGTCATCGAGGTGACGGCACGGCGCGAGGTCATTCTCTGCGCTGGCGCCGTGGACTCCCCGAAGCTGCTGCAGCTTTCGGGGATAGGCGAGCGTGAGGCGCTGGCCACGCATGGTATCCAGACGCAGGTAGACCTGCCGGCCGTCGGGCAGAACCTGCAGGACCATCTGTGTGCCAGCTACTATTACCGCGCCAATCGCACCACGCTGAATGACGACTTCGCGTCCTTCTGGGGCCAGGCCAAGGCGGGACTGCAGTATCTGGTCAATCGCAGCGGCCCGCTGGGCATGAGCGTCAATCAGGCCGGGGGATTCTTCCGCGGCAGCGACGCGGAGTCAGAGCCGAACATCCAGCTCTACTTCAACCCGATGTCCTACCAGATTCCCAACGACCCGAAGGCCAAGCTGACGCCGGAGCCGTATTCCGGCTTCCTGCTGGCCTTCAATTCCTGTCGACCGACCAGCCGTGGCAGCATTTCACTGACCTCGGCAGACCCGGCGGCGCCGGCGACCATCTGCCCCAACTACCTCAGCACCCAGAAAGACATTGATGAGGTCATCCAGGGCAGTCGTCTGGTGCGCAAGCTGATGGGCGCGCCCGCACTCAAGGCCATCACCGAGTGCGAGGTCGCCCCGGCCGAGACGGTCCAGGATGAGGACAGCATGCTGGCGTACTTCCGCGCTCAGGGAGGCTCCATCTACCACCTGTGCGGCTCCTGCGCGATGGGCCCGGACAAGGCGAACGCCGTGGTCGACAGCCGGCTGAAGGTGCATGGTGTGGCGGGGCTGCGCGTCATCGATGCCGCCATCTTCCCCAATATCACCTCCGGCAACCTGAATGCGCCGGTGATGATGGTGGCGGAAAAAGGCGCGGACCTGGTGCTGGCCGATCACGCCGAGTGAGCCGAGGTCAGCCACCAATCCCGCGCACGGCCCATGGGTCTGGTACCCTATGGGCCGTTTTATTTTCAGCGCATGAGAGATGCCGTGTGTGGCATCGTTCATCCGTCGTCAAGGTGTCACAGCCCCGGATGCACGCCGCCTGTGGCCGAGATTCGCGTTTCGGAGTGTCCCCGCGTTCATGAATCACGAGAAGACCAAAGCCCCTGCCGTCGACCACAGTGTCATGATTCTGGATCTGCTTGCGGCAGCCTCCTACCCGCTGACGCTCTCGGAAATCTGCGAGTCCACCGGCATCTCGCCTGCTACCGGACACCGCGTGATCAACTCCCTGCTGCACCATCAGCTGGTCGCCCATGATCCCGGACGCAAGAAGTCCTACTGCATCGGCTCGCGCATCTTCCAGATCTCCTCGACGATCTACAACAAGCAGAGCCTGATTCCGGTCTTCTACCCCATCGCCGAGATTCTCAAGAACGAGATTCACCGCTCGATCTTCCTGTGTATCCCCATCGGGGATCAGGTGGTGGTGATCTCGAAGGTCGATGCCTCCGGCAGTGGCAGCTACAACCTCTACATCGGCAAGACCATGGCCCAGCACGCCTGTGCTGCCGGCAAGGCGATTCTCGCCATGCGCCCCGAGGCCTCATGCCAACTGTATCTGGAGGCTGCGACGCGGAGCACGCCTGGCCTGGCCGAACGCCGTGACGAGATGGATGCCGAGCTTGAACGTGCACAACGCCTGGGATATGCGGTGTCCAGCGGCGAGGCTGAAGGACAGCTGAGCTGTATCGCGGCGCCTGTGCTGAACATGCGCAACGAGCCCATTGCCGCCATCAGCGCCGTCATCAGCCAGGACTGCCTGAATCCGCAGCAGGCTCGCGCCTACTCCAAGCATCTGGTTCAGGCGGCGCGTCAGCTCTCCTCGCGCATCATCTGAGGTCGAAAACGGCACCTGGCGAGCCAGCCATGCTGCACCGCACAAAGTCTTGCCACTATATATAGGTATTTTTAGCACTGAGCATATAGGTATTTTTCAGTACTCAGCGATGTGACAGACGCGATGGGCGTTGCTCTGATAGCGAAGCGCATCCGCGACAGCCGACAAGCGCCTTGAGGGTGTCTTTTGTCGATGGCGCGAATGGTCGATGGCGCGAATGCAAGATACCCGTGATTCACAAGGCCAGCCTGGCCTCACGAATCACGGGCATCTTGCGTGGCATCACGGCAGCGTCATTCGCCTCCTGTCAGGAGATGACCGGCGCGCCGAGCAGTGCCTTGACCTCGACATATTCCGCCAGGCCTTCGTCGCCCCATTCACGGCCGTTGCCGGAACGCTTGTAACCACCGAAGGGCGCATCGAAGGAGAACTCTGCCCCTTGCAGATAGCATTGCCCTGCCTGCATGCAGCGGGCGATCGGCAATGCTGCCTCGGCGTCACGCGCATAGACCGCAGATGACAGGCCATAGATGCTGTCATTGGCGATGGCGATCCCCTGCTTCACGTCGTCGTAGGGCAGGATGCACAGCACCGGGCCGAAGACCTCCTCACGGGCGATCTCCATTTCATTGCTGACATTGGTGAAGATGGTCGGCCGTACATAGCAGCCCTTCTCGAGCCCTTCGGGCGGCTCGACGCCACCCAGCGCCAGCTCGACACCATCGTTGATGGCCCGCTGCACCAGATCAAGCACCCGCTCGCGCTGACGCTGGGAGACCAGCGGCCCCATGGTGGTCGCCGGATCATTCGGGTCACCCACCACCTGCTCATTGGCGATCTCGACCGCCAGGCGGGTCGCCTCTTCCATGCGCGAACGCGGCACCAGCAGACGCGTGAAGGCGTCGCAGGTCTGGCCGGTGTTGGCCATCACGTTCTCGACGTTCAAGCGCACGGCTGCGGCCAGGTCGGCATCTTCCGTCACCAGCAGCGGCGACTTGCCGCCCAGTTCCTGACAGACCCGCTTGACGGTGGGCGCGGCACTCTCGGCGACCTTGCTACCGGCAATGGTCGAGCCGGTGAAGGACACCATGTCGACCTGCGGATGGCCGGACATCACCGGGCCTATCTCGCTGCCCTCGCCCGTCACCACATTGAAGACGCCAGCAGGCAGACCGACCTTCTCGAAGATCTCGGCCATGATGAAGTCCTGCAGCGGCGTCTGCTCCGCCGGCTTGGCGATCACGGTGCAGCCTGCCGCCAGCGCCGGGGCCAGCTTGCCGATCAGCTGATGCAGCGGATAGTTCCACGGGTTGATCAGCGAGCAGACACCGATGGGCTCGCGCATCAGAGTCACATCGCCCTTGCGCTCGTCCTCTTCCATCTGGAAGGCACGTTCGGCGTAGTAACGCATGCCTTCGATGGGGCCTTCCACGTGCAGCGCGCCGGCCAGTTGCACCGGGCAACCCATGGTGAGCACCTGCACGTCGCGCAGCTCATCGAAGCGACGCTGCATCTCATCCGCTGCCGCCATCAGGATATCGTGGCGTTCCTGCGCGGATGTCGTGGACCAGGCAGGCAGCGCCTGACGTGCTGCCATGATGGCAGCCTCCACATCCTGCTCACCGGCGCGCGGCACACTGGCGCACAGCTCGCCGGTGGCCGGATTGATGACCTCCATGCGCTCGCGCCCGAAGGGTGCCTGCCAGTGACCATTGATGTAGAAGTTGTCGTGATGTTGCATGCCAGACCTCTCGTTGCTGGTGGGAGATAACACTTTCCCTGAGGGTGAGTCTCAAACGCAAATGCCCCGGAGGCCATTCACACGGCACTCCGGGGCAGTCTTCACGGCTCAGCTGCGGCCGGTAACGCCGACTTCGTAGCCGACTTCTTCCGGCTCGTCATCGGTCAGCTCTGCCGGGAAGCCGGTGCCGAGCACACGGACATCGGCGGCTTCCTCGAGACGACGGATGATATTGGAGGACCACTCACGCGGACCGAAGCGTTCCTGACCATCGCGGAAGATGTCCATCAGCATCGGGGAGATTTCCAGCGGCACATCCAGGTTCTTGGCCAGGGTGTCGAACAGGCCGACATCCTTGAGCACCAGATCCATGGTGAAGCTGATGTTGCGGCTTCCGTTCAGGATGACCTGGGACTCGGTCTCGTGGACGAAGGAGTTGCCCGAGGAAATCTTGATCGCCTCGTAGGTGGTATTCATGTCCATGCCGGCCTTCTTGCAGACGGTCAGGGCTTCGGCGACGGCGCACAGGTTGGCGGTGGCCAGATAGTTGGTCATCACCTTGAGCACAGAGGCGGTACCCAGCTCCCCGGTGTGCAGGACACGACGCCCCAGATTGGTCAGCACCGGCAGCACCTGCTCGAAGGATTCGCGGTCACCGCCGACGAAGATGGAGATATTGCCGGTGGCAGCGCGGTGGCAGCCGCCGGAGACCGGCGCTTCCAGTGCCTTGGCACCGGTGGCCAGCACCTTGTCGGCGATGCGACGCAGTTCGCCGTCGTCGGTAGTGCTCATCTCGAGCCAGATCTTGCCTTCACGCAGACCGGCGATGATGCCGTCGTCGCTTTCCATCACGGCGCTGCAGGCAGCCGGAGACGGCAGGCAGGTGATGACCATGTCGTTGGCTTCGGCGAGTTCCTTGGAAGAATCCGCCCACTTGGCACCCTGCGCGAGGAAAGGCTTGGCGGCTTCCGGGTCAAGGTCACGCACGGTGACGTCATGTCCATTGCGCAGCAGACTACCTGCCAGCTTGCCACCCACGTTACCGAGACCGATGAATCCGACTTTCATGTGCTGTCCTCTTTGCTGTCTGCCTGCTGGCTGTCCGGTGTACTGCACAGGGCCGCTTGGGACGGAGTGGAATCCTGTCCGTCGTGGCCCATGTCATCTTGAAGCTCACCCTACTGGCCGACCTGCCTGCCAACAATTCATAAGAATTTGGCGATTGGTAACAATTTTTTGTGAGCCCCCAGACCCCACGTCTCCGAACGAACAGCAAATGGCGAACAGCGATCAACCGGCAGCTGCCAGATGCCCAGCCCCCCCATAACTCAGAACACAGAACACAGAAGTCAGAACCCGGAAACAAAAAACGCCACCCGAAGGTGGCGTTGTCACGTAACAGCTCTCGCTCTGGCGGATCAGATGGGCACGCTGCGACTCTGTGCCTCCAGCCAGCCAAGGAGGGTCGCGACGCGGGGGTCCCGCTCCAGCTCGCGATGACAGACAGCCCCCCATTCACCGCGCCCGGTCGTCACCTGTCCGGTCGGGTTGATGAGTCGACCGTTCGCCAGGTCATCGTCGGCAAAGGGCCCGTTGACCAATGCGACGCCCTCCCCGCGCGCCGCCATCTCCAGGGCGACGGCCAGGGTGTCGACCACGATGCAATTGCGGGTGGGACACGGGCCTAGCGACAATGCCTCGAAGTAACTCTCCCAATTCCAGCCCTCGGTGTAGACCCCGATCAACGGCAGCGTCTTCAAGGCATCCGCGGCAACCGGGCGTGCATCGTCGCCCAGCAGCTGGGGGCTGCATACCGGGAGGAGGCGTGACTCGAACAACGGCTGCCAGTGCAGGTGGTCCGCCAGCGGCGCATCGCGAAAGACGATACCGACATCGGCATTGGCCTCATCGAACTCCCAGCCGAGACTGCACGTCATCAGCTTGAGCTCGACTTCAGGATGCATGGCCTGGAAATGCGACAAGCGAGGTGCCAACCAGCGAATCGAGGTCGTCACATAGACCTGAATCGTCAGCGGCTGGGCATGCTGCATCTGGCGCAGAGACTCGGCGCCTTGCACCAGGCCCGCCAGCGCTTCACGCACTACCGGATAGAAACGCTCGCCAGCCGCCGTCAGCACCACATGACGGCCTTCACGGGCAAACAGTTTCACCTCCAGACTCTCTTCGAGACGCTGAATCTGGTTGGCGATGGCCGGATGCGTCAGGTTCAGTTCCTCGGCAGCCGCGCGGAGACTCAGCAGACGCGCAGCAGCTTCAAACCCTTTCAGCGAACTCAAGGGCGGCAGTTTCTGCAGTGGCAGAGGGGTTGGCATAGACGACACTCACGAAAGGCAAAAGGCGAGCAGGAAGCAACCGGTATCCCATGAACGATAGACGTTCTCGACACACTCTCCCGTTCACGGCACACGGCTGCCATCTGGCTCTCTTTCGCCATGAGACAATGGCAAAGCGGGTGACCGTCGCTGACAGCCACCCGCACAATTGACCTCATGTTACCAAAGCCGCCATGCCGCGTAATGCCGATGCGCGTCGGCAAGCTACCCGGGGCCGGCTCAACAGGCCCGGCTCAACAGGCCCGGCTCAACCGGCCTGACTCAGACGGCCTAGCTCAGCAGGCGCTCGTCGAAGGGGTAGTCGGACAACAGCTCCACCTGACCATCGTCACGAATGTACAGCTGCTCTTCGAGCTTGACGCCTTCACCACCGGACTCATGCCCGATATAGCTCTCCACACACAGCGTCATCCCCGGCTTGAGGATGCCGTCGTAACCCTTGTCCTCGATATCCTCGCGATGAACGATGTAGGGATACTCGCCGTTCATCCCGACACCATGCGCCAGGGCAAAGTAACGACGCGCGCGGTAAGCGGGAGGGATTCGCCAGGCGCGTTCGGCGTATTCCTTGAAGCTGACCCCGGGCTTGAGATTTTCCATGTTGGTCTGGATCTGGTCATACGCCATGCGATAGAGCGATTTCTGCTCGGCGCTGGCCTCCCCCGAACCACACAGGAAGGTTCTCGAGAAATCCGCATAGTATCCGTAACGTCCCACCACATCGGTATCCAGTGCGACCAGTTCTCCTGCCTGGATGACACGGTCGGAACATTCCTGGAACCAGGGGTTCGTGCGCGGCCCGGAATTCATGAGGCGTGTCTCGATGAAATCGGCGTCTGTCTCGATGATGTGCTGGTGCAGCCGCGACCAGGCGTGATTCTCGGTGACGCCAGGACGGATGGAGGTCTCCAGTTTGCGCACCCCCTCCTCGACCGCTCTCAGGGAGGAGCGAATCATCTTTATCTCGTTGGGTACCTTGATGGCACGTGCCTGCTCAAGGGGCTCATGGGCATCCAACACCTGATAGCCACGCTGCTCGAGCATGAAAGCGGCTTCCGCAGTCGCGCTTTCGAGGGCGATCCGCTCACCTCCGCCACACTGGCGCACTAGGTCAATGATTTCATCCGCCCAGGCCCTGGTGACGTCTTGTGTATTCTTCTCATTGAAGTAATAGGAAATCGCCTTGGCCGGACGAATCTCGTCCACGGTCGGCAGATGGCTGGCCAGGTGTTCACACCCCGAGAACTCGAACAGCACGACCGGCCCTGCCGCGGGGACGAATACGTAGCGAGCGGGATTGCGTGAGCTGTATACCTGCATGTTGCGAGACCCGGTGGCATAGCGGACATGGGCCGGGTCGAACAGCACTGCCGCCGAGATATCGCGACGGGCCAGTTCCTGGCGAACACGCGCGAGTCGGTCGCATTGGATCTGCGCAATCTCTTCCGAAGTCGGTTCGCAGTCTTCCAGTGCATGGGTCGGGGCCAGAATGCCCATCGCTGTCAGGTCCATTTTCATGTGAAGTGCCCTGTGGGAAAAGTTCGGTCAAGCGCCAAGGCGCGTACAAGGGGGAAGGCGTCACGGGAATGTCGCGCCCGTCTCAGTCGAGCAGACCATCGGCACGCTGGACGTGCTGAGCTTCCGCCAGAATGTGCTGCTCCGAGACTCGTCCATACAGCTGACGCGTACGTTCAAGCCGGCCGACCACTCCCGGCGTTTCGGAATACGCGAAGATCGCCGTCAACCGGGGAACCTCACCCGACACCTGCGTGACGCGGTGCAGACTGAACCGCCCCTTGAACAACTGCAGATCGCCCGGGTTGAGGCTCAAGGTCTTCACCGCTTCACGCGACTCTCCCCGGATCACTTCGCCTACGGCAGCGTAGTGCTCATCGTTGGGGGTACGGATGCCGGGGCAATACTCGAACTGACCCCCGCTCTCGGGCTGTTGCGTCATCATGGTGACGATGAATTCGTTGGTGTCGTAGTGCCAGGGTTGCTCGGTGCCATCTGGCAGCACGTTGAGCACGAGCCCGGCAAAGGGGTCGGCATACTCGTACACCCGCTCACGACCAAGACAGGCCGACACCAGTTGCTTCATGGCCTGCGAGACGTACAGCCGCTGCATCAGGCTATCGGCAGGGATCATGTCACGCGTCACGAAGCCACTGGTGCGCGTCATGAACAAGCGACGCGGGTCCTGTTGGGGCAAGCGGTCGTCATCGGCCGTGAAATAGGCATTCACCTCACGGGTGTTGTAGAACGCGGTCTCGGCGAGACGGGCCGTTTCCGCTTGCATCTGCGCAAGGCGCTCCGGACGCAGAAATCCTCTCAATACGGCGCAACCCTCACGCTCGAGATCTTCACGCGCCTTGGCGATCGTGGCCTCAAGCGCTGGAGATCGGGGGTCATGCAGGGGGTAACGCTCGGTATCAACCAACGCGGAGAGATCGACGGTCTCGGCATCGGCCAATTGCGGGGGCATCGCGGAAGTCAGGTCAGTCACGGAGGTATCCTCACGTCGTGGGGCTGGGGGACAAGACAGCTCGTGGGTCAGGCACTATGCTGGCCAGAATCCATGCATTTGAGAAACGAGTCATTCCAATGAAATCCATCGGCAAACCCGATACATCAAGCGCAGACGCCCCTCGCCCGCTGCCATCGCTGGATACGGATCTCCTGCTGGCATTCGTGACGGTGGCCGACAGCGGGAGCTTCACTCAGGCGTCGCGGCATCTGCATCGCACGCAGTCCACTGTCAGTCTGCGCATCAGCACCCTCGAGGAGCGTCTTGGCTATCGACTGCTGATGCGAACCAGCCGTCATATGGAATTGACCAATGCCGGCCGAACGTTCCTGCGTTACGCACGACGCATCCTGCAACTGCAGCGCGAAGCCGTGGCGGCCCTCAGCGAAAACGACCACCCGATCACGTTGCGCCTCGGCTTGCCGGAGGATTACGCCACCACCTGGTTGCCAGAGCTGCTGGCACATCTCGGCGAGCGCCACCCCCAGATCCGTCCGCACATCCACTGCCGGATGTCCACGGAACTGCTGGAACAGCTCGATGCCGGCCAGCTGGATCTGGTCATCGCGGTCAGCCACAACCAACAACGCCAGGGGGAACTGCTGTCTCGCGAGCCTGTCGTGTGGGCGGCGCATCAACGCTTTGTGCTGGACCCCTCCGCTCCGCTGCCGTTGGCGCTGTTCCCCGAACAATGCATCTATCGCGAAAGGGCATTGTCCGCCCTGACCCAGGCAGAACGCAGTTGGCGTATCGATTCCACCAGTCAGAGCCCCAGTGGCTTGAGAGTCATCGTCAATCAGGGCCATGCCATCACGGTGGCAGATCGACGCTCGTTGCCTGAGGACTGGTGCGAGCTGGGCACCGAAGCGGGGCTTCCGGCGCTACCCACTGCCGAAATTGAACTCCATCGTTCCCCCAGCCTGACGCATCCGATCTTCGATACTTGCGCAGAGATGATTCGCGAATTGTTGCGAGAGAAACCTCAGGAGCGATGAGTCCTCATCAGGATCACTGGTCTTGCTGCTTATACGGGCGTTTTTACTATCTCCATTACGACCCCTGACATTCTGCCTGCGACAGGATGGAAGATTTTCCGATCTGCCCTGCAATACGCTGCACGGCAGTTCGCTGCATGTCACAGGGAGCCCGGAAAGCTGACGTCATTCCGCCTCCTCCTCGAGCACTGACGTTGCAAAATCAGATGATCGTCCCTACATGATCAGACGCTCATTCCCCCCCTTACCGATGAGGCCCCTGATCGGCGCAGACAAGACGTCAAGCGTCACCCCGAGATGATCGGTAACACCTGACAACAAGATGATCGGCTACACCCGACAACAAGATCGAGGAGTATCAAATGTTCGGAGCATCCGTGCGCCCACTGGTCTTCTGGCCACCTTTCATTCTGCTGTTCGCCTCCGTATTGGCGAGCTTGATCGATCTCGACAGCTTTCTGGCTGTCACTACCAATCTCAACAACCAGGTACTGAGCAAGTTCGGCTGGTTGTTTTCCATCACGGCGCTCAGCATGGTGGTGGCCTGCCTCATAGCCTATCTTTCGCCGTTGGGCCGCACGCGTATCGGCGGCGAGAACGCGACGCGACTGTTGTCCCCATGGCGTTGGTTCTCCATCACGTTATGCACCACGTTGGCCGTGGGCATCATGTTCTGGTCGACCGCAGAGCCGCTTTATCATCTGCACTCGCCGCCCACCTCGCTGGACATTGCCGCCAATAGCCCGGAAGCCGCGCGGTTCGCGCTCTCGACCATGTTCCTGCACTGGTCGTTCACGCCCTATGCGATCTACACCGTCCCTGCGCTGATCTTTGCCCTGATGCATTACAACCTCGGCAAGCCCTTCTCGCTCGGAACCCTGTTCGTGCCGCTGCTGGGAGATCGACTGATCGGTCGCAAGGGACGTGCGCTCGATGCACTCGCGCTCTTCGCCCTGGTCTGTGGCATGGCGTCGTCCCTCGGTACAGGGGCCATGACATTGGCAGGCGGCATCGACCGCTTCCTCGGCACTGGCTCGGGCCCGCTGATGCTGGGCATCGTCACCCTCGCGATCGTGCTGTGTTTCACCGCTTCGGCGGCCAGTGGTCTGCAAAAAGGCATCGCACGCCTGTCCGCCATCAACGCCAAGGCCTTCTTCGCCTTTCTCATCTTCGTGTTCGCCTTCGGTCCGACGCTGACCATCCTGGGCTACGGCACGGAAGCGGCTGGCGAATACTTCACCAACTTCATGAGCAAGAATCTGTTCACCGGGGCCTTCGACAATGACCCCTGGCCACAGAGCTGGACCATCTTCTACTGGGCCAACTGGATGGCATGGGCACCGATTTCGGCTCTGTTCCTGGGCAAGATCTCACGGGGGTATACCGTGCGGCAGTTCATGCTGATCAACATGGTGGCGCCCTCACTCTTCTCGATCATCTATGTCGCGGTGTTCAGCAGCACGACATTGAAGCTCGACATGGATACCGCCGGGGCACTCAACACCATCCTCAGCGAGGCCGGGGCTGGCTCGGTGATCTACGCACTATTCGATGAGCTACCGATGAGCTCTCTGGTGGGAGGGATCTTCCTGGTCATCGCCTTCCTGTCTTTCGTGACAGCGGCCGACTCCAATACCGATGCCATCAGCCAACTCTGCAGCTCGGATAGCCAGGAGGCTCTGGCAGGCAACGAAAGCGAAGACCGCAGCAAGGGCCGCCTGATGATGAAGATCATCTGGGGCTCGACCATCGGTGCCGTCGCCTGGATCATGACCTCCTTCGTCGGCATCGATGGCATCAAGATGCTCTCCAACCTCGGCGGGGTACCAGCGCTCTTCATCGTGATCGGTGCCACGGCGTCTCTGATACGACTGGTCTCGATCGGCACCGCCAAGATCGGCCTCGAGCACACGCCGTCACGCAGTTATTCGGCGGAAGCTCACCAGCGCTGGCAATCTTCCCAGTCCAGCTGAGCCAACTCGAGATGGCGTGACACTCAAGTCCTCAAGGAGAAACCACGACACCCCCGGGCCGAGAGGCGACGGGGGTGTCGTGGTTTTCTCTTGAGTGTCATGGCCCGCACAGTGGCATGGGCCATGCAGCCTGCGTTACGGCTAGGGTGCGTTAGCCACTGAAGCGATTTCCTGACAGAACCCTCAAAAAATAACCCAGATTCCTTACCTGAACGCGCGCGTGTATACCCATACAAGGCTGAAAGCACAACGCTGACAAAACAGAATTTTATGGGTTAGCATCCTCAGACACACAAGAAAATTATAGGAACGCGTATGTTTAGTTCTTCCATCCGCCCCCTCGTCTTCTGGCCACCGTTCATCCTGCTGATAGTCGCAGTGGCAGCAAGCCTTATCAATCTCGAAGGCTTTCTCGCCACCACGACGGCCTTGAATGACTGGGTACTCAACAAGTTCGGTTGGCTGTTCTCGATTACGGCACTGGCGATGGTGGTGACATGCCTGATCACTTACCTGTCACCACTGGGCCGCACGCGGATCGGTGGTGAAAATGCCACGCGAATCCTGACACCCTGGCGCTGGTTTTCCATCACGCTATGTACCACGCTGGCCGTCGGCATCATGTTCTGGTCGACCGCAGAACCGCTCTATCACTTACACACTCCGCCCGGCTCACTGGAGGTGACGGCGAACTCTCCTGAGGCAGCACGCTTTGCACTCTCGACGATGTTCCTGCATTGGTCATTCACGCCCTATGCGATCTATACCGTCCCGGCATTGCTGTTCGCTCTGATGCATTACAACCTGGGCAAGCCGTTCTCGCTCGGCACGCTCTTCGTGCCGCTGTTGGGTGATCGCCTGATCGGCCGCAAGGGCCGCGCGCTGGATGCACTGGCATTGTTCGCACTGGTCTGCGGCATGGCATCGTCATTGGGCACCGGCGCCATGACACTGGCCGGCGGCCTGGACCGCTTCCTGGGGACCGGCACTGGCCCGCTGATGCTGGCACTGGTGACTCTCGCCATCGTGGCCTGCTTTACCGCCTCCGCGGCCAGTGGTCTGCAGAAAGGCATTGCGCGTCTGTCCGCCATCAACGCCAAGGCCTTCTTCGTCTTCATGGCCTTCGTCTTCCTGTGCGGCCCGACCCAGACCATTCTTGGCTATGGCACCGAAGCTGCGGGTGAGTATTTCAACAACTTCATGCAAAAGAGCCTGTTCACCGGGGCCTTCGATGACGATCCGTGGCCGAAAAGCTGGAGTATCTTCTACTGGGCCAACTGGATGGCATGGGCACCGATATCCGCCCTGTTCCTGGGCAAGATTTCCCGTGGCTATACCGTGCGACAGTTCATGCTGATCAACCTGGTCGCGCCGGCCCTGTTCTCGATCACCTACGTGAGTGTCTTCGCAAGCTCCACTATCCAGTTCGACATGCAAAGTGGCGGTGCGCTTTACCAACTGCTGAATGAGTCTGGTGCAGGCTCCGTCATCTATGCCCTGTTTGACGAACTGCCGATGAGCACCTTGGTCAGCGCCGTCTTCCTGATCATCGCCTTCCTGTCCTTCGTGACGGCAGCCGACTCCAACACCGAAGCGATCAGCCAGCTGTGCAGCACTGACAGCCAGGCCGCCATGGCCGGTGACAGTGATGAAAATACCAATGATCGTCTGCTCATGAAGATCATCTGGGGTTGCACCATCGGCGCCGTCGCCTGGATCATGACGGCCTTCGTGGGCATTGATGGCATCAAGATGCTCTCCAATCTCGGCGGTGTGCCGGCGCTGTTCATCGTGATTGCCGCCACGGCGTCCCTGCTGCGTCTGGTGTCGATCGGTACCGCCAAGATCGGTCTCGAGCACACGCCGTCACGTAGCTATTCTCCCGAAGCGCACCTGCGCTGGGAAAGCACTCGCAAGACAGCAGAAAGCTCTCGGTAAGCCAAACCCTGCGTTGAGCATGCCCACTACGCCCTGTCTTCGGACAGGGCGTTTTACTGTGGGTAGGCCGCTTTGAAGACTCGCTCTCCCATGGGTCAACACCCCCTCCAAGCCGAGTCAGTCGTTGCCTGAGCCATTGAGGGAGTCTTTTCTTCAAGCATTGGACAAGTAATACGCATGACGTAATAACAACGATTTATTCCACTTTCTGGCACCATTCAGAACACTCAGCAAATAAACACAACTCATGCCGAGTAATATTATTTATATATAATAAGTCATGTCTTCCATGCTGCTCTGGCACGTGTCACGCAACTGAACATCGTCGCACCCGCTCGTCCAACCACCGTTGACGTGAATGAGAGGCAAGCTTTGCCCGCCAGGGTGTAGACATTGACATGCGCATAATTTATCGTTGTCAACGAATTTGATAACGAGAGAAAATAAAAACACCGTTTTGCCAAGCTTGGGGCTGACCAACAACTCGCATCAGCGCCCTTGCAAGGCTTGACCGATAACAAGGACGCGTATGCGATATCATTATTCCGATGAAGGCAGATGCATGCCACGCCGCCCTCCCCCAAGTTCCCGCCTGACCGGGAAGTGCCACCAACTCCGTCTTTATTGACCGAGATTGCCGATTATTGATGACGCGGCCCACGTGCTGCGCTGGATGCCATTTGCTTGAGCAAATGACGCAGAACTACGTCCACGGCTAAGAACCTTCCCCTCCTTACTCGTCGCTATCGACAACCGTTTGCCCTCGGGCGACTGCGTTGCGTAGCGCCCTGTTTCCCTACCGAGGGCCAGTTCTTGAACAACGAATCGCTATATCAATTCTCTACCCTGACTGTCGTACTGCTGCTGCTTGCCTTCTATGGCGGCACCTACCTGATGACGCTGGGGATCCGCAAGAAAAATGAAGATGCCGATGCCTTCATGGTCTCCAACCATCGCGTTGGCTTCGGCATGGGCGCGGCGAGCATGACGGCTACCTGGATCTGGGCGGCCTCCTTCTATGCTGCCGCCACCTCCGGCTATACCTATGGTGTCTCAGGGCCGATCCACTATGGCCTGTGGGGCGCACTGATGATTCTGTTCATCTACCCCTTCGGCCGCCGCTTCCGCAAGCTGGCGCCCAATGCGCATACACTGGGCGAGCTGATCCATGCGCGCCACGGCTCCTCCAGTCAGCTGATTCTGGCGCTCTCCAACCTGCTGGGTAGCGTGATCAGCCTGATGGTCAACTTCACTGCCGCCGGGGCGCTCGTCTCCGTGCTCTCGCCGCTGTCCTTCCAGGCGGGCGTGATCATGGCGGGCGTGGGGGTGCTGTTCTATACCCTGTGGTCGGGCTTCCGCGCCTCGGTACTGACCGACTTCGCGCAACTGGTTGCCCTGATGGCGATCGCCATCGTGATCATTCCGGCGGTGTTCTTTGCGATGGGTGGCCCGACAGAGCTGGTCGCAGGCCTGGATAACCTGACGCCCGAGCAGGCCAACTTCTTCTCGACGGATGCCATCCTGAACCAGGGGGCGCCCTTCTTCGTCGCGGTACTGGCCTATGCGATCGGTAACCAGACCATTTCCCAGCGCCTGTTCGCCGTCAACGAAGACCACATCAAGCCGACCTTCCTCACCGCGACACTGGGCTATGGCGCCATCGTCATCGGCCTGGGCATGATTGGCCTGATGGCACTGACACTCGGGGTGGAGCCGCTCAACGGCGACATGAACAACCTCATCCCGCAGATGGTGTCCGAGTACCTGCCGCCGTTCTTCATCGCGCTGTTCTTCATTCTGGTGATCGGCTCGCTGTCCTCCACCGCGGATTCCGACCTTTCCGCGCTGTCCGCCATCATCATGGCCGATGTCTATGGCAAGAATATCGCCCGCGGCAAGCCAGACCCGAAGCGCATGCTCTTCATCGGCCGCTTGACCATGATCATCGCCACGGTGCTGGGCATCGTCTTCGCCAGCTTCTCACTGGATATCCTGGTGATGCTGGTCTTCGTCGGAGCTCTGTGGGGCGCGATCGTCTTCCCGGTCATCGCCAGCTGCTTCTGGAATCGGGTGACCAACACCGCCTTCACCACGTCGGTCATCGTCGCGATGGTGATGTTCTGCCTGGCACGCTTTGAACTGGTGCCGCTGACGGGCATGAGCGGTCTGTTCTTCGAGCTGCTCGCCAGCATCGGCGGCGGCGTGATCATCGGCCTGATGGTATTCGGCTTCCTGGGGCGCATTCTCGGCATCCTTGCGGGAATCGCGGCCATGATCGCCATGCTGATCTTCGCGACTGACTTCCTGCGCGACTACACCGTCCTGCTGGCATCGTTGACCGCTTACGGCACCAGCACCCTGGTGTGTGTGGTCATGAGCCTCAACAGCCGCCAGGAACGCTTCGACTTCGACACCATCACCGCACGTGTCGGCAACTATGACGAAGCACTCGACTCAGGCGATCGTGATACGACAACACCGATCCAGACGCAGCCTGCCGCCTCCACCGGCGCATGATTCTGGATACGTCCTAGACAGAACAAGGAGACAACACTCATGACATTGCTATTTGCCACCTACGTACTGGTATGGCCAGTGCTCACCCTGGCGGTATTGATCGTCATCTGCCGCGCGGTCGCACGTGATCGCCGCATCGCACGGGAAGAAAAGCGCGAGCTGGTATGAAGCTCCTGGCGTAATGTGACGCCAGGAACGCAAAAGCCCGCCTCTGGATTGTCCAGAGGCGGGCTTTTTTACGACTTACCGAAGAATAGCCTGTCTATCACGCCTGCTCGACGATCCACTCATGCGCAGGATCATTCTTGAACTTCCACACCCGCTTGGGGCCGGCCATGACATTGAGGTAGTAGAGCTCGTAGCCGTGCGGGGCGGCGGCGGGATGATATCCCTCCGGCACCATCACACAGCAACCGTCCTCCACCGCCATGGTCTCATCCAGAGAGCGATCATCGGTATAGACGCGCTGGAACGCAAAGCCCTGTGACGGATTGAGCTTGTGATAATAGGTTTCCTCAAGGAAAGACTCCTCCGGGAGGTTGTCCGCACAATGCTTGTGCGGCGGGTAGCTGGACCAATTACCCGGCGGTGTATAGACCTCAACCACCAACAAACTATCAGCAGGCTCTGTCTGCGGAAGAATGTCCTGCACATGGCGCGTATTGGTCCCCTCGCCTCGTGTCGAACAGGCCACCTGCTCGGGGCGAATCAGGCGCGCGGCATGGTTGCCATGCCCCGGAGCACTACAAACTGCTATTTCAAGCTCTGTCAGGGCTTCTACCGAGTAGGCGACGCCATCTGGCAGGTACACCGAATAGGGAGGCAAGTGATCGAAAACACTCATGCGCTCGCCGATATTCTCGAAAGTCTGGTCACCGGTACGCACGGTCGCGCGCCCCGAGAGCAGCACGAGGCATTGCTCACGACTCTCGGTGTGGCGCTCGAAACGCTCACCTTGTTTCAAGCGATGCACGCGAAAGCCCACGTGTGTCCAGCCTGCAGATTCCGGGGTTACCTCGAGCAAGGTGCCATCTTCACTCGGGGCATGCGGTCTTACCAGAAGGCTCATTGGTCGACTCCTATCATGGCGATGGCAATTCAAGTTACTGAGCAGGTCTCAGCGGATTTCACTGAGCAAGACTCGCCGACCTTCTCGGTAGGAAATCAGCGCGGCTTCTGCTAGTTCAAGTGCCGCCAGACCATCTTGCGCTCCTGCCAACGGCGCCCGATTTTCCTGCCAGGCTGCCACGAAGTCGGCGACTTCCTGTGCATAAGCGCGCGAGTAACGCTCGAGGAAGAACCACTGTGGACGCTCATCCACGACCCCCTCGGCACCCGTGAAACGCAACTGAGTATCCGTTTCGTTGCGCGCCTCCAACATCCCCTTGCTGCCAAACACTTCAATACGCTGATCGTAGCCATAGCAGGCCCGGCGAGAATTGCTGATATTGACCAACTTGCCCGACGCACTCTTCAGATTGATCAGGACACTGTCGAGATCACCTGCCTCACCAATAGCCGGGTCCACAAGACAGCTGCCACTTACTGTCACTTCCGTTACAGGCTCTCCGAGCAACCAGGCAGCCATATCCAGATCATGAATGCTCATGTCACGGAAGATACCGCCCGAGGCTGCAATATATTCAGCGGGGGGCGGCTCAGGGTCACGGCTGGTGATCGTGATCATTTCCAACTTGCCAATGCGTCCTGAGTCCATTGCGGTCTTCAGCGCGGAAAACTGGGGGTCGTGACGACGATTGAACCCCAGAGCGCAGGTGACCGGATACTCTTCCAACACCGCGAGACAATGGCGCGTACGCACTAGATCCAGGTCAATCGGCTTTTCGCACAGTACGGCCTTGCCAGAACGAGCGGCGCGTTCCAGGAAGTCAGAATGCGTTGGTGTTGAAGACGCAATCAAGACACCGTCAATATCGTCAGAGCTGAAAACATCATCAGCACTTAGCACCGGCACGCCGTACTCGCTAGCCAGTGACTCGGCTGCTGCAGAAAAGGCGTCGCTAACCGAAGCCAGCTCGGCCGTCGGGTGGTCAGAGATAGCGCGAGCATGAACACGGCCGATGCGACCGGCACCTAACAGAGCGATTTTCATATAAGACTTCCTCTTCATGGCGTTTGTTGTTGAGCTTGTTGCAACTGCATTGCGAGAAGTCGCGGGGCTGGAAGGCAACACCTCCTGTGTTGACTTGCCAAGAGAACCCGCTGGTTATTGAAACATCAGTTTTCTATCTGCAATTTCTGACTATCTGTTGCCATATTGGCTTCATTGCGAACCCCCAGCCCGATTGCCAGCACTTGTGCCAGACATAACGTGGAGGTCAATCCTCTGAATCCCTGTACTTCCGCCTCATTGACGACCAATGCCACATCCGCTTGGCGAGTCAGAGGGCTCAACGAGGAATCCGTAATCAATATGATGGGGACCCCTCGCTCCCTGACCGACCTGACGGCGTTTTGTACCTCCTCGGCATAGGGGGCAAAGCTGGTCACCAATAGACAGTCCCGTTCAGACACTGCCTCGGCCTGCTCGCGATACATCGCCCCCATCCCATCCATGAGAAACGCACGCTTGGCCACGTGACGCAGCGAATAGGCCAGGTAACTTGAGACCACGAAGCTACGGCGAGCACCCAACAGATGAATGGCCTCCGCGGCCTGCATGAGGTCCAGCGCCCGCTCGATATCTTGCGTCGGCACGCGATGAGGCAACTGAGCCAAAGCTTGCAGATTGGCCTCGGCGAAATTCATCAGTAGCTCGTTGACGCTTGGGCTCGTCCCAGTGACCTCACGAGCCACACGAATGCGTTCGTTGTAATCGGGCTCTGCCTCAACCAAGCGTGAGCGGAACAGCTTCTGCATCTCCGAAAAGCCAGAGAATCCCAGCGCATTCGCAAAGCGGATCATGGTGGAGGGTGTCACCCCAGCTTTGTCAGCCAGTGCGGCTACCGTGCCGAATGCCACTTCCTGGGGATGATCCAGAAGAAAGCGAGCACTCTGCTGCAAGCGCTTGGAGAGCTCGGGATATTGCTCGCCTATATGCGCCTCTAGGGCTTCAAAAGTCTGCAGCTGACGCGCGGCGCGCTGCAAGGAAGTGGGATCTGGCATAAATACTCCTCGCTGTGCCTACCTGACTGGGCGCTGAGATCTTGGCGATCCCCCGGTAGGCGATAGGGAGGAGTCTAGGCGCATGGAATGAAAATTCCAAGATCAAAATAAAATGAATATTCCGGTTGCATTCCATCCGAGTGGAATCTACATTCCAACTACCGGTCGCGATGGAATACGCCATGTTCCAGACCACCGGGCACTCGCATACTGGAAGAGAGCAGCGCCAGTCCGCTCTTCCTCACTGACAAAGACAATAACCAAAGAACGTCAGGAGCCAACCATGTACAAAGTCGAGCCTCTCGCCACCTCTCCGAACTCTCACAGAAGGATGCCACGCCTGCGTCGTGCGATAGCCAGTCTCACGACAGCCTTGTTAGCAGTCTCTGTGGCCAATGCCGCCTGGGCAGCCGAAACCGAGCGCTACGTCATGATCACGCATGGCCAGAACTCCGACCCCTTCTGGTCAGTCGTCAAGCGCGGCGCTGACGATGCAGCTGAAGAACTTGGCGTCGAAGTCGAGTACCGCGCACCTTCTACCTTTGACATGGCAAAGATGGCGCAACTGCTGGATGCTGCAGTAGCTTCAAAGCCAGATGGCCTTATCATTTCCCTGACCGACGCTGATGCACTGGGCAAAGGCATCAAGAATGCTGTGGATCAGCAGATCCCGGTCATCACCATCAATTCTGGTGGCGATAAGTCCAAGGAGGTCGGCGCACAACTTCACATTGGTCAGAGTGAATATGAAGCAGGGCGAGGTGCGGCAGAACGCATGGTAGAGAGCGGCGCCAAACACGGACTCTGCATCAATCAGGAGCAAGGCAACGTAGGGCTAGATGCACGGTGCGCGGGCTTCATCAAGGGGTTCGACGGTAGCGCCAGTGAACTAGCCACCAGCACCGATCCCACCGAAATCAAAAACTCTCTCGTTGCCTACCTCAATCAGCACAGCGAAGTGGATGCCATCCTCGCCTTGGGGCCTCTCGGTTCCGAGCCAATGCTCAAGGCAATGCAAGAAGCTGGCGCTACTCAAAAATTCCAGCTCGGCACCTTCGATCTCTCCCCCGACATACTCGCCGCCATTCAGTCGGGTGAAATGAACTTTGCCATTGATCAACAACAGTACCTGCAAGGCTATCTGCCGGTGGTCTTCATGCATCAGTACCACATACACGGTCTGATGCCGGCTGGCGATGTCGCCACAGGCCCCGGATTTGTCACCGCCGAGAATGCAGGTCAGGTCATCGAGCTTTCAGAGCAAGGCATTCGCTAAGCGAAAAGCTAAATTTGGCAAAACTTTCATTTCCATGACATGGCGTCCTCCCCCTATGAGGACGCCCGGAGAGAGCATCATGACTGATCATACTATCAGTGCCGTTCCGGCCGCTGATGACGAACGGCTTCGCCGCGTCCACCCTCTCAAGGCCGCACTGAAACGTCCCGAATTTGGCGCCATTGCCGGCACCATCCTGGTATTTGCCTTCTTCTCTGTCGCCGCTTCGGGGACCGGCATGTTCAGCCTGGCGGGCATTCTCAACTTCCTGGAAGTCTCTGCACAGCTAGGCATCCTCGCCATCGCGGCATCGCTCCTGATGATCGGTGGTGAATTCGACCTTTCCCTAGGCTCAATGATCGGCTTTGCCGGCATCTTGATTGCCATCCCTGCCGTGCAATACGGCTGGCCCCTCTGGCTGGCCATTACTTTCGCCTTTGCTTGCGCCGTCCTGATTGGCTGGATTAACGGCTATCTGGTGATGCGCACAGGTCTGCCCTCCTTCATCGTCACACTGGGCTTTCTGTTCATCCTGCGCGGCCTGGCCATCGGCCTGACCCGCTTGACGACTGGACGCACCCAAGTCAGCGGTCTGCAAGAGATTGCCGATCATGACTGGTTGGCACCGTTTTTCTCCGGCGAGGTATTTACTGGCCTCTTCAGCTGGATGGCAGCCCAAGGCTGGATTGCCACCAACTTCGCGGGAAATCCAAGTGTCACTGGTGTCCCGGTCTCTATCGTCTGGTGGATTGTACTGGCCGCTGCCGCGACCTGGCTGCTGCTTTACACCCGCTTCGGCAACTGGATATTCGCCTGCGGCGGTGATGTGAATGCTGCACGCAACGTCGGCGTCCCTGTAATGAAGGTCAAGATCCTGCTGTTCATCTTTACCGCTGTCGCCGCCACCATCTTTGCCTGCCTGCAAGTCATGGATACCGGTTCAGCCGACACGACTCGCGGTCTGCTCAAGGAACTGGAAGCCATCATCGCCGTCGTGATCGGCGGAGCTCTGCTGACAGGCGGCTATGGCTCTGCCGTGGGTGCCGTATTCGGTGCGCTTATCTTCGGCACGGTACAGATGGGCATCTTCTACACCGGCGTTAACACTGACTGGTTCAAGGTCTTCCTCGGCGCCATGCTCCTGATCGCAGTACTGTTCAACAATTACGTGCGCAAGAAAGCTCTGGAGGCTAAGTAATGACTACTAACGCCAACCTGCAACAGACGCCGGAACAGACTACGACCGCCGCCGATCGCGCCAGAGGTGATACTCCGAAAGCCGCTGACACCCGCACTCCTCTTATCGAGATGCAGGCTGTCGACAAGCACTTCGGCAACGTAGTCGCCCTTTCCAATATTTCATTGAAAGTCTACGCAGGCGAGGTCATGTGCCTGCTCGGCGATAACGGCGCCGGCAAGTCGACCCTCATCAAGACGTTATCAGGAGTGCATGCCCCGACTCACGGTGAACTGCTGCTGGAGGGGAATCCTGCCAATTTCACGTCCCCCGGCCAGGCACTCGATGCCGGCATCGCAACGGTCTTCCAGGACCTCGCAATGATTCCCTTGATGTCGATCACCCGTAATTTCTTCATGGGCCGTGAGCCCACCAAGGGGTTCGGTCCTTTCAAATATGTGGACTGGGAGTTTGCAGATCGGGTGGCACGTGAAGAGATGGCCAAGATCGGGATCGATGTGCGTGACCCGTCTCAACCAGTCGGCACGCTGTCAGGCGGCGAACGCCAGTGTGTCGCAATCGCACGCGCTGTCTACTTCGGTGCCAAGGTGCTCATTCTGGATGAGCCAACGTCAGCACTAGGTGTCAAGCAGGCATCGAAGGTACTGCGCTATATCGCTCAGGCGCGCAACCGAGGGCTCGGCGTCATCTTCATCACGCATAACGTCCATCACGCCTACCCCATCGGTGATGCCTTTACTCTGCTCAAGCGCGGCACCTCATTAGGAAGCTGGCGCAAAGAGGACATCACTCGTGAGGAAGTGCTCAACATGATGGCCGGTGGCGAGGAAATGGCCAGCCTGGATGCAGAGTTGGCGGAGTTCCAACGGACGGATTCCGCCTCTGTTGCCTGACCGCGAGCAGGCGTACACGTAGATCATCAATAAGCACTACGGGGCTCCCCCCGATACCTCGATCTACATCGATTATTGTCAATGCCGGGTAACACCGGCCCATTAAGGGATATGCCCATGACGCGCCACTCTCCTCACTCACCGGATCTGGATGTCATTTGCCTCGGCCGCGTCGCCGTTGACCTCTACGCTGAACAGATCGGTGCGCGTCTCGAGGACGCCACCAGCTTCAAGAAATACCTGGGCGGGAGCTCCGGCAATATGGCGTATGGTACGGCACGCCTTGGACTCAAATCCTCGATGCTAGCTCGAGTTGGCAACGAGCAGATGGGGGAATTTCTGCGCGAAGAGCTCACCTCGGCCGGTTGTGATGTCAGCCACTTAATCCGCGATCCTGAACGCCTGACGGGCCTAGTGCTCCTCGGCATCAAGGACAAAGACCAGTTCCCCCTACTCTTTGTTCGTAACGACTGTGCTGACATGGCCATTGATGAAGATGATGTCGATCCGGCATTTATCTCCCGAGCACGTGCCTTAGCCATCACCGGCACTCATCTCTCTACACCGCGTACGCAGCGCGCTGCTCGCAAGGCACTGGATGCTGCACGAAACGCTGGTGTAAAGCGTGTCTTGGACATCGACTACCGGCCAGTACTCTGGGGGCTGACCAGCATTGGCGATGGCGAGACTCGGTTCGTCGCGGATGAAAGCGTAAGCCAGCACATGGCACGTTGGCTTGGCGACTTTGACCTGATCGTCGGCACGGAAGAAGAGTTTCACATTGCCGGCAACAGTACCGACACGCTAGAAGCGCTGCGTGAAGTTCGCCGTCATAGCGAGGCAGTGCTCGTGTGCAAGATAGGGGCGCGTGGCTGCGTCATCTTCGAAGAAGAGATCCCGCAACAACTTGAAGACGGCATTCTGGTCGAGGGCGTCAAGGTCGAGGTCATGAATGTACTCGGTGCCGGCGATGCTTTCATGAGCGGTTTCCTGCGTGGCTACCTGCGCGATGAAAGTTGGGAAACTTGCGGCCATTACGCCAACGCGTGCGGCGCCTTGGTGGTGTCCCGTCACGGGTGTGCACCAGCCATGCCCACAGAAGCGGAACTGTTCGATTATCTGAGCCGCCGCGAGTCCGTGCCTCGCCCGGATCTTGATGATCATCTAACCCACTTGCATCGCGTCACCACCCGTCGTGTAGCGCACTGGGACAGCGTGCTGGGACTGGCATTCGACCATCGCCGTCAATTCCTGGACATGGCACGCGATGTCGAAGGTAACCCCGATCGCCTGCCTCGCTTGAAGCAGTTACTGGTACAAGCCACCCGCACAGCGGCACAGCAGGCCGGCATCACACGGCCGGCGATCCTCTGTGATGATGTCTTGGGCCAGGATGCACTCAATGACACCGCTGAACTGGAATGGTGGGTCGGCCGCCCGGTCGAGCTCCCCAGCTCACGCCCACTTCGCTTCCAGCATGGCGATGACATCGGTAGCCAGCTGAGACGCTGGCCGCGCCACCACATCGTGAAGTGCCTGGTGTTCTACCACCCCGATGACGAAGCCACACTGCGCCTTGACCAGGAAGCCCGCTTGCGCCAGCTGTATGACGCTTGCTGCATTTCCGGACATGAACTGCTGATTGAAGTGATTCCGCCACGTCAGGCAGACGCCCCCACCTGCGATGAGACCACCATTCCGCGCAGTCTGGAGCGTCTCTACAACCTCGGCATTCGTCCCGATTGGTGGAAACTTCCGGCTCTTACAGCCCAGGGCTGGGAAAAGGTGAATCAAATCATCAGTACACGCGATAGCTGGTGTCACGGTGTCGTACTTCTGGGACTGGATGCCCCCATCGAAGACGTAAAGCGTGGATTCGAACAGGCAGCACGTTTCCCGATCTGCAAAGGGTTCACCGTCGGCCGTACATTATTCACCGCCCCCAGCCAAGCTTGGCTTTCGGGCACTATCGATGACGCGACCCTGACCCGACAGGCCGCTGACAACTATCTCGAATTGATTACCCATTGGCAGAAACTGCGTGATGCCTATTGCAACGCAGAGGATGCCAGTCCTGCCACCACGCTCGCAGAAGGAGTCCTGCAATGAGCTCTGTTTCTCACTCAGCGGCAGCGCCGGGTACCGTGCGCCTGACAGTCGCTCAGGCATTGGTGCGATACCTGAGTGCGCAATATATCGAGCAAAACGGACAGGAAGTCCCCTTGTTCGGTGGCTGCTTTGCCATCTTCGGCCACGGCAATGTGGCAGGCCTTGGCGAGGCCTTGCACGCTGCAAGTGATGCGTTCCCCACCTATCGTGCTCATAACGAACAAGGCATGGCCAATGCTGCCATCGCCTATGCCAAGGCGAACAACCGTCGCCGAATCATGGCGTGCACCTCGTCCATCGGACCTGGTGCCACCAACATGGTGACCTCTGCCGGGCTTGCCCATGTCAACCGATTACCGGTGCTGTTCTTGCCCGGTGACACCTTCGCCAGCCGCGCACCAGATCCGGTGCTTCAACAGGTCGAACATTTCAACGACCCCGGCCTGAGCGTCAATGATTGCTTCCGACCTGTTTCGCGCTTCTTTGATCGCATCACACGGCCGGAACAGTTGCTGACCAGCCTTCCCCAAGCATTGGCGATGCTGTTGGATCCCGTGGACTGCGGCCCTGCCACCCTGTGTCTGCCACAGGACGTCCAGACGCTGGCATACGACTGGCCTACCGATTTCTTCGACCGCCAGCTCCATCGTATCCGCCGTGCTCCTGTCGCCCAGGAAGAGCTTGTGATGGCGTTAGACACGCTCCGCTCAGCCAAGCGCCCACTTTTGATTGCAGGCGGTGGCGTGCACTACAGCGAGGCGTGCGATGCTCTATCCACCTTTGCCGAGCAGCACGGTATCCCCGTGGTCGAAACACAGGCAGGCAAAGGTGCCCTGCCTTGGAGCCACGCTCGCAATATGGGCGCGATTGGGGTGACGGGCGCGGCCAGCGCCAATCAGCTGGCACGTGAAGCAGATGTCATTCTGGCCATCGGTTCACGACTCCAAGACTTTACCAGCGGCTCTCGCACGCTCTTTGAAGCCGCCGATCAAACACTCATCAGCCTCAATGTCGGTCGCTTCGATGCCGTCAAGCATGGCGCACAGCAGCTGCAGTGCGACGCACTGCGCGGAATAGAAGCTTTAACGACGGGGCTAGCCGACTGGGCTGCACCAGATAGCTGGGTGCAACGCCAATCTGGGCTCAAGCAGGAATGGGAAGCGGCCAGGGAAAGCGTGATGGCTGACCAGGCGCTCTCGCTGCCAACCGATGCTCAGGTACTCGGTGCCGTAAATCGTCAAGCGACAGAAGACACCACCGTGGTCTGTGCCGCCGGCGGCTTACCAGGTGAGCTTCACAAGCTATGGGCAGCCACTGTCCCCGGCAGTTATCACGTGGAATATGGCTTCTCATGCATGGGCTATGAACTGGCCGGCGGGATGGGCGTCAAGATGGCTCACCCATCGCGTGATGTGACCGTCGTAGTGGGAGACGGTAGTTACCTGATGCTTAACTCCGAGCTGGCCACCTCAGTGATGCTGGGCCACAAATTGACCGTCGTCGTGCTCGATAACCGAGGCTACGGCTGCATCAATCGCCTACAACACGCGACTGGCGGTGCCGGTTTCAACAATCTGCTCAAGGACTGTCGCACCGTTCCGGAAGGCGCTCCCAAGGTGGATTTTGCGGCACACGCTCGTGCGCTGGGCTGTCAGGCCGAACAGGTCACAGGGATTGGCGAACTGGAAGCCGCCCTCGAGCGTGCCCGGGCCTCAGAGACAACCTACGTCATCGCGCTAGACACTGATCCGTTGCCCTCCACCCAGGAAGGCGGGCACTGGTGGGAGGTCGCCATTCCCGAGGTCAGCGAACGTACTGAGGTCCGTGACGCCTACCAGGGCTATGTGACGCAAAAACAGCAACAAGCTCACTAAAACATCCACAGGGTCGGGTGCAGCCAGCCTCTCCGGCCCTGAGTCTACGCCATGCCCTCGGAGGCCACGGTGCCTCCTTGCACACTCAATATCTCGAAGAAGGATACCGCCATGAGCATTCGCCTAGGCATCAACCCGCTGACCTGGACCAATGATGATCTACCGAGCCTCGGTGCCGACACACCGCTGGAGATATGTCTCAGCGAAGGCCGCCAGGCAGGTTTTGCTGGTTTCGAGCTAGGAAACAAATTCCCGCGCACCCCCGACGCCCTGTCTCAGGTACTCAATGCTCACGATCTGGCGTTGGTATCTGGCTGGTACTCAAGCCGCCTGCTGGAGCGTAGCGTCGAGGAAGAGCTGGAAGCCCTGAATGATCATCTTCAGCTGCTCAAGACGTGTGGCGCTACTGTCATGGTGTATTGCGAAGTCAGCCGCTGTGTACATGGGGATCAAGACACTCCTGTCTCACGCCGCCCCGTCATGAATGATGCCGATTGGGAGCGTTTAACAACCGGCCTGGATGCTGTCGCAAAAGAGATGGCGTCTCAAGGCGTGGAAATGGCTTATCACCATCACATGGGCACCGTCATCGAGAGTGAAGCCGATGTGGACCGTTTGATGGCCTCCACACAACACGTGAAGCTGTTGCTGGATGCCGGTCACCTGACCTATGCCGGTGGCGATCCCGTCGCTGTGGCACGCAAGCATGGCAAACGCATTACCCACGTCCACTGCAAGGACATCCGTATGGCACTGATGGACAACGCGATCAACCGTGACAAGTCCTTCCTGGATGCCGTACTGGATGGCGTTTTCACCGTGCCGGGAGACGGCGGTGTTGACTTTGCCGCGCTTTTCACCGAGCTGAAGCGTCAGGGATATGGTCAGCACGATGATCGCTGGCTGGTTGTAGAGGCCGAGCAAGACCCTGCCGTCGCCGACCCGCTGACCTACGCAACGCTCGGTCACGACAATCTGGCTCATCTCGCACGCGAGGCAGAGCTGATCAACGCCTGATTCATCTGCCATTTCAAAGTTATCCGAAATATTTGGGCCGGGATGATGTGGCAACCGCGCTCAACAAATAGAACGGTTCTTATTCCTCTGCGCACGGAGGGAGCCGGCTCTAGGCCACTAGGCTGCATAGACAGCCCGCACGACTCAGATCACTTCGCTTGAGTCAGCGCCAATACCACTCTCCACGAGGACACGTTCATGCAACAGTTACATCACTTCATCAATGGTCAAACGCAACCCGGCGACAGCGGTCGTAATGCACCAGTCTACAACCCGGCCACGGGCGAGCAGTCCGCAAGTGTGTCACTGGCCAGTGCCGAGGAAACCCGCTCCGCCATTGCTGCCGCCAGCGCCGCCTTCCCCGGCTGGTCCAACACCTCAGCCCTCAAGCGCTCACGCATCCTGTTCCGCTTCAAGGCACTGCTGGAAAAGCATAGCGACGAACTCGCCACACTGATTTCGCGTGAGCACGGCAAAGTGCATTCGGATGCGCTCGGTGAGGTGACTCGCGGCATGGAAGTCGTCGAATTCGCCTGTGGCATGCCTCACCTTCAAAAAGGTGAACACTCTCTTAACGTCGGTACCGGCGTAGACAGCCACTCTCTGATGCAACCGCTAGGTGTCTGCGCAGGCATCGCCCCGTTCAACTTCCCGGCCATGGTACCGATGTGGATGTTCCCCATTGCCCTGGCAACCGGCAATACCTTCATCATGAAGCCTTCGGAGAAAGATCCCTCTGCTCCGCTGCGCATGGCAGAACTGCTGACAGAAGCCGGACTGCCGCCGGGCGTATTCAACGTCGTCAATGGGGACAAGGAAGCCGTCGATGTCCTGCTGACCGATGAGCGCGTCGAGGCCGTTTCCTTTGTCGGTTCCACCCCGATCGCCGAATACATCTATTCCACAGCTTCTGCACATGGCAAGCGTGTTCAGGCCCTGGGGGGGGCGAAGAATCATATGGTCGTGATGCCGGATGCCGATCTGGATCAGGCCGCAGACGCTCTGATGGGAGCGGCGTACGGCAGCGCTGGTGAGCGCTGCATGGCGATCTCCGTAGCAGTACCGATCGGTGAGCAAACCGCTCAGCGACTGCGTGACAAGATCCTCGAGCGGATGGCCACCCTGCGAGTTGGCCCCGGCGAAGTCGAGGGGCAAGAAAATGACATGGGACCGCTGATCTCGCGCGTGCATGCCGACAAGGTCATCGAGTTCATCGACAGCGGTGTCGAGCAAGGTGCGGAGCTGGTCGTGGATGGCCGTGACATCAAGGTTCCCGGGCACGAGAACGGCTATTTCGTGGGCGCTACCCTCTTTGATCATGTGCGCCCAGATATGCGCATCTATGCCGAAGAAATTTTCGGGCCGGTTTTGTGTCTGGTTCGCCAGGAATCACTCGACGAGGCGATTTCCCTCATCAATGCCCACGAGTATGGCAATGGCACGGCCATCTTCACTCGCGACGGTGATGCTGCCCGCCAATACACCACCCGTATTCAGGTCGGCATGGTCGGCGTAAACGTCCCCATCCCTGTGCCGATGGCATTCCATAGCTTTGGCGGCTGGAAGCGCTCACTCTTTGGTCCGCTTCACATGCACGGCCCGGATGGTGTGCGTTTCTATACCCGCATGAAGGCCGTAACGACTCGCTGGCCGGATGGACTCAGAAGCGAGCAGACAAGCCACTTCACGATGCCAACACTTTGATGTCTCCCCCTGCCATACATCTAATCCTGGCAGGGGGCACTCACTTCCTTCAACAACAATAGCGATCAATGGAGTCATTCATGAAACTAGGTGTCTGCACTTGGACTTTCGGCCCGATCTCTCTGGAAAATACCTTTGAGCGCGTCTCGCGCTTGGGGTTTGACGGTGTCGAGCTGCACGGAGACTTGGAAAGCTTTACTCCCGAGTATGTACTGGGCTTGTGCCAGAAGCACAACCTGCAAGTCTTTTCCCTGACGCCGGGTGACTGTGATCCGGCATCTCCGGATGCATCAGATCGGGAAGCCGCTGATAAGTATTACCGAGATCTTATTGATTTTGCGCATGCAATTGGCGGTGCTCGAGTATCACTCCATGGGTTGGTGGGACGCATCCGCCCCTCCGCAGGTAGCGATCATGCCACTGAATACGGCTATCTCGTTGAATTCCTCAGGCCAATCTGTGCCTATGCTGCAGAGCGGCAGGTACCTTTGGTTTTCGAAGTGCTCAACCGCTACGAATCTCACCTGATCAATACTGGGGAGCAATGCCGCCAACTGATCAAGGATGTCGGCAGCGATCAGCTGAAAGTGTTGCTGGACGCTTATCACATGAACATCGAGGAAGCCGACCCTGTGAAGGCACTGGCGCAGACCGGCCAGCAGCTCGGCCTTTACCACGTCGCAGATTCCAATCGAGGCGGAATTGGCCAAGGCCACAGCGCCCTGCAGCCACAATTCGAACAACTGGCTAAAATGGGTTATCCAGGGCCGATTATCATCGAGGCGCCAGCTATGGGCCCTGACCCCTTCACTCCTGTCAAAGAGGGCGACTACCTCACCAAGCTTGAACATCAGTTGTCACTGAGCGTTACAGCGCTCCGCGAGCAATTCGC
Organism: Cobetia sp. Ld8; assembly: GCF_045066615.1. Classification (NCBI taxonomy): domain Bacteria; kingdom Pseudomonadati; phylum Pseudomonadota; class Gammaproteobacteria; order Oceanospirillales; family Halomonadaceae; genus Cobetia; species Cobetia sp. Ld8. Next base: position 1,324,917 of record NZ_JBISHF010000007.1, read on the forward strand.
CCCCGCTACCGCAATCTAACTTCATAGTGCCCACTATATCGGAGTCAGCCTTATGGCTGGCTCCGGTCTTGTCAGGATGGATAGGCCCGCATGGGCCAAGAACGTCAAGACGTCCATCCTCAGAACAGAACAATATCAGGACCGGCCACGCCAACCCGCCGGAACCCTGGCCAACCGCGTCTTGCACAAGCATGACGCTGGAGGACATGCATGCCAGTCACGTCAGGATCGACACATCACAAGACCGGCTCCGAACATCAGGGGCTGACCAAAGGACAACTGGGCTATCTGATTCGTATCACGCTGATTGCAACCCTAGGGGGACTGCTATTCGGGTATGACACCGGCGTCATCTCAGGTGCTATCGGTCCCATCACGGATTACTTCCAATTAGCACCAGCAGAGAAAGGTTGGGCCGTATCGTCTGTGGTTATCGGCTGTATCGGCGGCGCCATCTGTGCAGGCTGGGTCTCTATTCGATTCGGAAGGCGTATGGCCTTCCTGATTGCTGCCATCCTCTTTTTCCTGTCTGCCATTGGCTCAGCGACAGCTACGGACTTCACCGTTTACAGTATCTGGCGAGTCATCGGTGGTATGGCCGTCGGCCTGGCAAGTGTCGTCGCCCCGATGTACATATCAGAAATGTCACCAGGCCACCTGCGAGGCCGCACTGTCAGCCTTTTCCAGCAATCGATCGTCTTTGGTCAGATGGTCGTTTTCTTCGTGAATTACTTCATTGCCAAGGGCATGGCAGAGGCCTGGATCATTGAGCATGGCTGGCGCTGGATGCTGGGATCAGAAGCCTTGCCCGCCCTGTTGTTTGCCATTCTGTTGATGTTCATTCCCGAATCACCTCGCTGGTTGGTCCTCCGTGGACGACACGAACAAGCACGCGGAGTGTTGGCCAAATTTACCCCTGCCTCTCGTGTCGAGAGCACGCTGAAAGAAATCGTCTCTTCCTATCGTGACGCCACCCTGGAGAATCGCATCAGCCTCAAAGAGCGTGGCCTGCTTGGTTTAGTGGTGCTGGGCTCATTCTTGGCCTGCGCCCAGCAGCTGACAGGAATCAACGTCGTGATGTATTACGCGCCGGAAGTCCTCTCCACCGTAACTTCAAGCAGTGAAGATGCGCTGTTACAAACCTCCATCATGGGTGTGACCTTCGTGGGCGGGAATTTGCTGGGCATGCTACTCATCGATAAGGTCGGCCGCCGTCCGCTGCTGATAGCGGGAAGCATTGGCAGCATGATCGGTATGTGCGCACTCGGGCTGATCATTTCGCGCGATGCCATTGGCTACGGCGCACTACTGGCGCTTATTGTCTATGTCGTTTCCTTTGCTGTCTCTTGGGGCTGCGTATGCTGGACGCTACTGTCAGAAATCTTCCCCAATGCCATCCGCGGCCGTGCAATGGCCATCGCTCTGGCGGCTCAATGGTTCATGGGGTTTGTGGTCACCCAATCCTTCCCCATGCTACGTCAGAGTGAGTTCCTCAACTCGGCCTTCGGCACTGGCTTCAGTTTCTGGCTATATGCCGTCTTGATTTTGCTCAGCATGCTGATCGTGATGCGCTATGTGCCCGAGACCAAAGGCAAGACGCTGGAAGAATTGGAAGATATTACTGGTACACGTCTAAGTAAGCGCCGCCGGGAGCTTGCAAGCGCCAATGCCAGCAGTTGATACTCTACCCTCGCCATCGTAAGACTGACTTGTCGTAACACCTGCCCCTTGCCTGCCATCATTTTGCGATGGCTCGCAAGGGGCAGGTGTTTAGCATCAGGAAAACGAGCCCCCTCGCTCTACCAGATAACACCCCGAAGTTGGGGAGATACTCAACTCGACACCTGCCACTCGAATCCGGCCTCATCTCGAATCCCTACTCGATTAGCATCCGGGTCATGCAGATGGATCGTCCTCCCCCAGGGCGTCTCTTCGATCTCGGCATCGATCCCCCATTCCCTGACCTCCGCCAAGGCCTTTTCGATGTCGCTGACATTGAAGCGCAGCTTGGCGCTACCTTGCTCGGGACTCTTGCCTCCCTCAATCGCTCTTCCGCCCTGCTCGATCATCAAATATCCGTCTCCATAGGCCAGGCAGATCAGCCTGAAACCGCCATCCTCCTTATTGAACAGAAGCGGCAGTTCAAAAAGGCCCTGGTAGAACGCGACACACTCATCGAACCGCTCTGTATTCAATATCAGGCCATACCGTGCGACGTTATGCTTCATCCATGTGTCCTCTGGCTGTGGCTTGATGTCCTTTGATCATGCCATCGGTATCAGGGCAGAACGATAGTGCCCGGTGCAAGACATGCTCCCGCCAGCACGTGAAGATTGCCAGCGGGGGTAGATAACGACGGCTTGATGAACAGTCCAGAGCGCTCCTGGCTTACTCAGCGGTCAGCGGCAAGCCCTGACGAGCAAGACGGCGGCGACGCTTGCTCAAGCGAGTGCCTGTGATGTTCTCGAGCTCCTCCAATGTCTTGCCCTTGGTTTCCGGCACGTAGCGCAGCACGATCATCAAGCTGATGAAGGTCAGGACAGCGTAGAGCCAGAAGCTGAATCCACCACCGACGAGTTCATTGAGGAAGTCGCTCTGGCGCATCATCGGGAAGGTCTGAGTGACGATGAAGCCCAGCAGCCACTGCGCCGCCACGGCCAGTGACATGGCTCGTGCGCGAATGGCATTGGGAAATATCTCGGAGACCAGTGTCCAGCAGACACACCCCCAGGAGATGGCAAACGAGACGACATAGACGATCAGGGCGATCAAGGCACTGATGCCCGGTTCGCCATTGCCGATCACGACACCCAGGAAGGTCATGCCGACAATGCTGCCAAGGCTCCCCGCAATCAACAACGGACGACGCCCGACCTTGTCGATCAGCAGCATGCCCAGCAGGTTACCGGCGACGAAGGTCACCCCCATGATGGAGGTCTGGAACAGGGCATCTTCATTGCTGGAAGTGACAGCGGACAACACATCCGGTGCGTAGTACATCACCACATTGATGCCGGTCAGTTGCTGAGCAGCAGCGATGAAGATCCCGATGGCCACCAGCCCCAGCATCCCCTTGGTACGCAGCGACGCGTGACGCTTGCTCTCATTGTGCTGGAAGGATTTCTGGATCTCGCCCAGCGTGCGTTCAATGGCGTCGCCATGATAGAAGCGCGCCAGGACTCGGCGGGCATCGTCCAGGCGCCCTTTCAGCACCAACCAACGTGGAGATTCCGGCACGAAAGGAATCAGCACCGCAAACAGAATGGAAATGATCGCTTCAGACCCCAGCATCCAGCGCCAGCCGTGATTCAGGATCCAGGTTTCCGCCATGCCCTTGGCTATGAAGTAGTTCACGAAGAACACCACCATCTGGCCAAAGACCACGGATTGCTGGAACAGACTGACGGTGCGCCCACGCATATACCCGGGTGACATCTCGGAGATATACATCGGTGCCATGACACTGGCCATGCCGACGGCAATCCCGCCGAGAATGCGCCACCAGATGTAGGCATCAAAGGTGCTCGCCAGGCCGGATCCCAGTGCTGACGCCGTGAACATCAACGCTGACAGCATAAAGACGGCCTTGCGCCCATAGGCAATGGACAGCCGTCCGGCGATGAGTGCGCCACCGATACAGCCGATGACCACAGATGAGACTGCCCAGCCCTTCTCGGCGGCGGACAGATCAAAATACTGCGCGATGGGCCCGATGGCCCCGGAGATGACGCCGGTGTCATAACCGAACAGCAGGCCACCCAGGGCGGCCACTAGAATGATCTTGATCAGGAAGACAAGCTGCGCTGGCGTCAGCTTTTCTTGATTGTCGGGTGAGGAGGAATCGGTGGATGCTGAGGGGGTAGCGGTGTCGCTACCGGGGTGTGAAGTGGGCATGACGACCTCTCGTGATCGATTGTTATAGTATTACGAGAACTGCTGAGGCAGGTGTGGCTCGAGTGCTCGTGGCATCTGACGCACCACGCTATCGAGACAAGTCATTGCGGTATCTTCCGTGCCCTGCCGTCTTCTGGCGCGATGACGACAGGGCTTCATGCGGATCAGGCTTCCGCCAGGCCCTTTTCAAGAATGCTGCGTTCAATGAATTCACGACTTTCGCGGGCATTTTCCAGCGCGCTGTTGTCCTTGGTCGGGTCCACGTCCTGCTCGACGGTGATCCAGCCTTGATAGCCGATGGATTCCAGACTCTCGCGAACCGCATCAAAGTCGACACAGCCCTGGCCCAGCGGGCAGAACACGCCCTGGCCGATGGCGGTATAGAAGTCGATGCCATCCTTAACCACGTTTTCCAGCACCGGCGCCTGAATATCCTTGAAGTGGATATAGGCGACGCGCTCGCCGTAGGTGCGAATCAGCTCGGCGGGGTCGATCCCGGCATAGGTGCAATGGCCAGTGTCGATGCACAGCTTGACCAGGTCAGAGTCCAGCTCTTTCATGGCGCGATCGACTTCATCACGATACTCGATATAGGTGCCGGCATGCGGGTGAAGCACCGGCATCACGTCATATTCCTGACAGATTTCAGCCACTTGGCGGATAGTGACCATCATCTCGTTCCATTGCTCATCATTGAGACGTGTCGCGGTTTCCTGCTGGCCAGCCTCATCGGTGCGCGGCGAGCTGACGTGATCGATGATGACCATATAGTTGCCCTGCTGCGGCTTGAGCACTTCACAGGTCGCGCGGGTGTAATCCAGGATTTCCTGACGACGTGACGCGTCATGTAGATGCTTGAAGATGGTACTGGCGATCAGCTCGAGCCCTCGGCTGTCCAACGCGGACGCCAGTGCTGCCTGCTCGGTCGGCAGATAGTTGAGCGGACCCAGCTCCGTCGCCTTGAAGCCGGCGCCGGCGATCTCATCCAGTACGGTCTGCCAGCTGGGGTTGGCGGGATTGTCGGCAAACTCGATACCCCAGGAACACGGCGCGTTGGAAAGCTTGATTTGCATGAGGATGTCCTTCTCTTTGGCGTTGTCGTTGTCTTTTGAAATAACCATCGTCAGTAGCGCATTGGCGAAGCGACCTCACAGCAACCGCCAATCCATGGCGGTGATAGCGTCAGAGTGAGGCGCTCCAGATGCCGGCAGTCAGGTCAGAACGCGACCCAGCGATTCTCGTTGTCAGACGATTCCACACAGCACTCCAGCAACCGCACACCTTCGATACCGGCGTCGATATTGGGGAACCAGAGCGACTCCAACTCCTGCTCTGACAGACCGAGATGCTGGGTACTTCTGCCATCACGGCGCGCTTCGGCGCCCTGCATGGCGAGTGCATAGCGGTGATAGACATTGGCCCAGGATTCGAAGAAGCCTTCCGCGTGGCCGCCGCCGATGCGATTGCTGTTCACGGCGCTGTCGCCTTCGGCGAGATAGCCCATGCCACGCTCGAGAATGCGGGCCGGCTCGCCCTGCACTTCCAGACGCAACTGGTTGGGATACTCATCCCACCACTCGATACTGGCCTTCTCTCCCACCACGCGAATCTTCTGCTGGTGCATGGAACCCGCGTTCACGGCGCTGGCCCAAAGCGACCCCACCGCGCCGTTCTGGTACTGGAGCAACACCTGGGCGTTGTCTTCCAGCGGCGCACGCGAGGCCACGAAACTCTGGCGGTGGCACATCAGGCGTTCGACCTTGAGTCCGGTGATGAACTGGCCGGCATAGAAGATGTGCGTCCCGAGATCCCCCAGCACATAAGTCGGCCCGGAAACGGCAGGACTGGTACGCCACTTGGCGCCGCTGCTGACCTGTTCGACCGGCTGGCTATGGAAGCCATGAGCGAATTGCATGTTGACCATGCGGATCTGCCCCAGCTCACCCGACTGCACCATGGCACGGGCCTGGTGCAGCATCTGATAGCCGCTATAGCCATACATGACACCGAAGACCAGACCGCGCGCCTGTGCTTCGGCCTTGAGCTCCTCGGCCTCGGCAACCGTGAAGGTCACCGGCTTTTCGCAGATCACATGCAGACCGGCCTTGAGCGCTGCCAGGCTGATGGCATGGTGGGTGCTGTTGGGCGTGGCGATGCTGACCGCCTGAATGCCGTCCTCGCGAGCAGCTTCGGCCTCGAACAGGCTGGCGTAATCCGGGTAGCAACGCTCTGGATCGAGTCCCAGGTTGGTGCCGAATTCACGCCCGCGTTCAGCGTCGAGATCGAAGGCACCGGCGACCAGCTGGAACAAGTTGTCACGATGGGCAGCAGCACGATGGGCGTGGCCGATTTCACTGCCACGGCCACCACCGACCATGGCCCAGCGCAGCGGTGCGATATTGTGTTCTTCATTGAACATCAGGGTTCTCCTGCAAATGCATGGGTGCTGGTAATTGGCGTTGTCATTCCAAGCGTGTTCATGAGGCCCGTTGCGGTGTGCGCCAGGCCTCACGCAGAATCAGAGCCCGCGACGCTGATGGACACGGCCGGCATTCATGGCGGTGACCTGCGCTTCATCCACGTCCTCGCGGACGACTTCGGGTAGCCCCACATCCCACCAGCAGTCACAGGAAGACCACTTGCTGGAATCGATATCCACCACGATGACGTAGGTCCGCGGGCTCTCCTTGGCGCGCTGGTAGGCGGCCCGGAAATCACTGATGTCACTCAGGTGCTCACCATAGGCACCTTGCGACTGGGCATGCTTGAGGAAGTCGACGCGTACCAGCTCATCGGCCTGGCTGCGACAATCGGCCAGCATGTTGTTGAAGGACGGATTGCCACTGTTGTTCTGCAGCTTGTTGATGACCGCAAACCCGGCGTTGTCACACACCAGCACGATCATCTTGTGGCCCGTCAGCACCGAGCTGTAGATGTCGGAATTCATCATCATGTAGGAGCCATCGCCGACCAGGACCACGACCTCGTTGTCGGGATTGGCGATCTTGGCGCCCCAGCCGCCCGCCACTTCATATCCCATGCAGGAGAAGCCGAACTCGATATCGAACTTGCCGAGCTGCTTGCTCTGCCAGTTCATGTTGAGCTCTGCCGGCAAGCCACCGGCGGCAGTCAGCACGGTATCGCCGGGTTCCTGCACCGCATTGACGCTGGCAATGACCTGGGCGTAGGACGCCATCTCGCCGGGCGTGATCTCGCCACGGTTGGCGCACAGGGATTTCCACTCGGCGACCTCAGCCTGGCCCTTTTCCAGCCAGCGCTGATCGGCTTGCCATTCACCCAACCCGGAATCAAGACGCTCCAGCGTGTGGCGAGCATCGCCGATGACCGCCATGGCGCGATGCTTGATGGCATCCATATGCGCCACGTTGACTGACACGATCTTCAGCGCTGGATTACGAAACACCGACCAGGATCCGGTGGTGAAGTCCTGCAGGCGTGTGCCAATGGCCACCAGCACATCACATTGTGCCGCCATGGCATTGGCGGAATTCGAGCCAGTCACACCAATCGGGCCGATATTGCAGGGGTGGGATTGCAGCAGCGAAGAACGGCCCGCAATCGTCTCGACCACCGGAATATTACGACGTTGTGCAAAGTCGGCCAGCAACTGATTGGCTTCGGAATAATGAACGCCACCGCCAGCGATGATCAGCGGCTTCTCCGCCTTTTCCAGCAGGGAAATGGCATCCTGTACAGCACGCGTATCGGCTTCCGGACGACGAATATGATGGATGCATTCTTCGAAGAGCGCCTCTGGATAGTCATAGGCAACGCCCTGAATATCCTGTGGCAATGAAATCATGACCGGCCCGCAATTGGCGGGATCCGTCAGCGTCGCGATCGCTGTCGGCAAGGACTGCATGATCTGTGCGGGATGAGTGATGCGATCCCAATAGCGAGTGACGGGCTTGAAGGCATCATTGACGCTCAGGCCTGGTTGATGGGCATGCTCGACCTGCTGCAGCACCGGGTCTGGCAGGCGTGAGACATGGGCATCGCCGGCGAACATCAGCAACGGAAGGCGGTTGGTGTGCGCAATACCCGCAGCCGTGATCATGTTGGTGGCACCCGGCCCGATGGAGGTGCTGGCGATCCCGATGCGCTGGCGCTTGTTGGCCTTGGCGTAGGCAACGGCGGCAACCGCCATGGACTGCTCATTCTGGCCGCGCCAGATCGGGATCGTGTCCTGGATGTTGTGCAGCTGCTGCCCCAGACAGGTCACGTTACCGTGGCCAAAGATGGCGAACCCGCAACCGAACAAGGTCTCGACACTGCCATCAAGTTCAATCTTCTGCGCCGCCAGGTATCTGGCGATGGCTTCGGAGACGGTCAATTTTATCGTTTTCATTCCTCTCTCCCGACGAGCATATGGCGTTGTTTTATTGTGTGCATTCAGGTCGAAAAATCCGCACCTGAAGCTCAGTGATGATGACGTAGGAAAATGATGGTCAGCGCTGAATTCTTCGCCGTTTGAAAAGACACTAGCAGCGCTTGAAAACGTTTTCACCCTCATTTTCAAAAAAAGTGCTTTCCTTGGATCAAAGTTCAATAAGGATGTCTTGGCATGATTGAAGCAGCCTATAAAACTGTCGCTTCGATCACCCTTATCCTATTGATCATCCCAAGGAGCACTCGATACCACTCCGGCGAAAGCCGCCATCTCGTTGCCAGTGGCGCTGGCACGAAAAGCGCTTCATGGGGAGTGATGCATGCAAAACGCAGCCTCCCAAAACGCTCTGCGAAAACGCCATGACCACTTCAGCATGGCTAGACGAGGCCACCATCCACGATATAGGTCTGGGCCGTCATCATGCGACTGTCATCCGCTGCCAGGAACAACACCATCCGAGCCACATCCTCGGGCTGTACCCGCTGGTGCAGGCTCTGATTTTCCAATACCTGCTTCTCCAGCTCGGGATTCCACCACAGCGCCTTCTGACGCTCGGTAATGATCCACCCCGGCAGCACGGTATTGACGCGAATCCCCGCATCTCCCATGTCACGCGACAAGGTGCGCGTCAGACCGATGGTGGCCGCCTTCGCGCTCGAATAGGCCGAGATGTCCCGCGAGCGACGCAGGAAGCTGGGCGAGCTGAAATTGATGATCGACCCGCCGCCCGCCGCCTGCATCCCGGCAAAGACTGCCTGACAGGCAAACACCACATGGCGAAGATTGGTGGCTTGAAGGTCATCCCATGTCTCGACATCCAGCTCCGTGAGCGGTACCCGGGTATCACGCGCGGCATTGTTGACCAGGGCCCCTATCGGCCCCCACTCATCTGCTGCAGCCTCGATGACCGTGCGCAGCTGCTGGATGTCAGTCACATCGCAATGTCGGTAATGCACCTCTCCTCCCTGATCGGTCAGACGCGCCGCCAGGGCCTCGCCTGAGGCATCATCGATATCGATGAAACTCACTCGCGCCTGCTGCTCACAGAAATGCTCTACCAAGGTCGCGCCGATGCCGCTGGCGCCGCCACTGATGAAGACATGCCGGCCTTCCAGGCTGGGATAACGTGCGAACTGATTCATTTTGCCTCTCCTCTGATAGCGTATCGCTGGCTCAGGCGAACGACTGCCACGGCCAGGTGCATTCAATAGCCTTCACAATGATTCGCGCTGCGCTCCATGTCCTTCAGTACTGCCTGTGCCCCTGCCATCAACAGACGTGTATCGGCTCCGACCGTGACCAGATCACAGCCACGCGCCAACATCCGTCGCGCATGCGCGGCACTGCCGTTGTGAATGCCGATGACGCTGCCGTGCTGCCGAGCCCGTGCGACAATCTCGTCGATCAAGATATCCATGGGGCCATCACCGTGATCGAACCCAGGTGTGTGCCCGTGTGACAACGCCAGATCCGCAGGGCCGATATAGATGCCATCCAGCCCCTCGACGGCCAGAATCTCTTCCAGGTTCGCCACGCCTTCGCTGGTCTCGATCATGCCCAGCACCAGCATCTCGTCATTGGCATGCTTCGCATAATCCGCTCCGCCATACAGCATGGCGCGATGAGGGCCGAAGCTGCGCATCCCCAGCGGGGGATAACGACAGGCGGCCACCAGTGCCCTGGCGTCATCGGCCGTATTGATCAAAGGCGCGATCACGCCATAGGCCCCCGCATCCAGCACCTTCATGATCAACCCCGGCTCCAGACTTGGCACCCGGACAAGCGGGACGGTGTCAGTGGTGGAGATGGCCGTCAGCATCGGCAGCAGATCGCTGTAATCGATCACCCCGTGCTGCATGTCGATGGTCAGGCTGTCCCAGCCCTGATGGGCCATGATCTCTGCCGAGAAGGCACACGGCATGGAGAGCCAGCCATTCACGACGCCCTCTTTTTGGGCAATGCGTTGCTTGAGGCGATTGAGGCGCATGGGGTCTCCCTCTGGAATTCATCAACGGTGGAGGTCACAAGGGACGGGGCACAAGAGCAGCCACAAGGTCAGTCACGCGTGAGGTTCACGGGTCGTGTCCAGGGAGGGTGAGCGTTCTCCATTCAGCACGTCGGGTGATGCTGGAGAGCGAGAGGCAAAGGTGGCGATGGGGACACCCGGCACCTCGACCTCCAGCGCGAAGACACTGCCAGACAAGGGGGCTGCGGCCAGTGCCTCAGGGCTCATGCCCTTGCGCAAGGTGGTCACGTAAAGCGTTGTCATATCGGCCCCGCCAAAGCACGGCATGGTCGGGCCGGGACATGGCAGGCGGACCTGGCGCGCCAGACGTCCCTGGGCATCCCAATAATTGAGGACTCCGCCAAAGACACCTGCACTCCAGTAGCCTCCCGCCATATCCATCGCCCCACCGTCGGGGCGACCGTGCAGTGCAGGCTGGGTCTCGGCAAACACTCGCGGCGTTCCCATGACACCATTTTCCGGGCAGTAGTCCGCGACATGGATCGTGTCGCGCCGCGTATCCGCAAAATGCATGCGCCGTCCATTAGCACTCCAGGCCAGTCCATTGGCGACAATGAGGCCTGACTGCAGACGATGTGTCTCGCCCGCAGGCGTGACCGAGTAGAAATGCCCCAACGGCCGGGAGCGGCTCGCTTCATCCATAGTGCCGATCACGAACTGTCCATTCGGTGCGACCTTGCCGTCATTGAAGCGCGTGCCAGCCAACGGCTCACCGGGTGGGCAGGCCAGGAACTCCAGTGCACCCGACTCGAAATCGAGCAGATGGATACCCGAACGCATGGCAACGATCAAACGCCCATCGGCACAGCGCCCGAAGGCACCCAAGGTCTCTGGCAGCACGCGACGCTCTCGCTTGCCATCACTCAGGCAGTAGCGCTCGATCGCCGGGGCATAAAGGTCCGCCCATAACAGGCTGTTGCGACTGGCATCCCAGACCGGGGATTCACCCAATTCCGCCCGGCTCTCTATCAACAGTTCGATTTCCGCCATTTCCTGGACTCCCGTCGACGATGGCTACGGCACATGCGTGGATACCCCTGCGGGCTTACACCTTCTATCTCTCTGCCCCCGATACCCTCGACCTTATCTCCCTGCTTCAGGCAGCGGCGCTCAATAGATATCGGGCTCAGGAGTACTGCCAGGGGCACCATTGGCAAAGTCGAAGTCACAGCCTTCATCCGCCTGGGTGACATGCGATTTGTAGAGAGAGGCATAGCCATGAGGGTGCCGGTCCTTGGGCGGCTGCCAATCTGCCAGTCGACGTTGGATCTCCTCATCATCGACCATCAGGTCCAGCCGCCGATTGGGGACATCCACGGCGATGATGTCGCCGGTCTTGACGATGGCCAACGGGCCGCCGACGGCGGCTTCCGGCGCCACATGCAGAATGCAGCTCCCGTAGCTGGTGCCACTCATGCGCGAGTCGGAGATACGCAGCATGTCGCGCACGCCCTGTTTCAGCAGCTTGGCCGGAATCGGCATCATGCCCCACTCCGGCATGCCGGGGCCGCCCACCGGTCCGCCATTCTTGAGCACGATGATGCTGTCAGCCGTGACCGGGAGGTCTTCATCATCGATACGCGCCTTGAGGTCGGCGATATTCTCGAACACATAGGCAGGCCCTTGATGAACATGCAGACGAGGGTCCGCCGCGGTCGGCTTGATGATGGCCCCCTTCGGCGCCAGGCTGCCGGTCAGTACGGCAGTCCCGCCCGAGGCATTGACCGGCGTGTCCAGCGGGAGAATGACTTCCGGGCGCCAGACCTTGGCGCCTTCGATGTTGTCGCCCAGGGTGCGGCCGGTCACGGTCATCGCGGAGAGCTTCAGCTCACTGCCGATGTTCGTCATCAGCGCCGGAAGCCCTCCGGCATAGAAGAAGTCTTCCATCAGATATTCGCCGGAAGGCTTGAGGTTCAGCACCAGCGGCACACGACGCGATATCTCGTTGAAGCGCTCCATCGGCAGCGTGATTCCGAGACGACGTGCCATGGCCACGATGTGGATGATGGCGTTGGTCGAACCACCGATCGCCATGTCGACAGCAATCGCGTTATCAAAGGAGGCCTCGCTCATGACATCGGTCGGCTTGAGATCTTCCCAGACCATTTCCACCGCTCGCTTGCCGCTGGCGTAGCACATACGGTTGTGATTGGCGTCCACCGCGGGGATGCTTGAGGCCCCCGGCAGGCTCATGCCCAGCGATTCACCGATCGACATCAGCGTTGCCGCCGTGCCCATGGTCATGCAAGTGCCCGGAGAGCGGGCAATCCCATTCTCGATCTCGTTCCAGTCACTCTGACTGACGTTGCCGATACGTCGCTCATCCCAGTACTTCCAGACATCCGTACCGCTCCCCAACACCTGACCACGGTAATTGCCGCGCAGCATGGCACCAGCGGGGACATAGATGGTCGGCAGATTCATGGAGATCGCGCCCATGAGCACGCCCGGCGTGGTCTTGTCACACCCGCCCATGACCACGGCGCCATCCACGGGGTAGCTGCGCAGCAATTCCTCGACTTCCATGGCCAGCATGTTGCGATACATCATGGCGCTGGGTTTCATCAATTGCTCACCCAATGACATGGCAGGCAGTTCGACAGCAAAGCCCCCCGCTGCCGTGATACCACGCTTGATATCCTTGACCCGCTCAGGAAAGTGAGAATGGCAGGTATTGAGGTCGTTCCAGGTATTGATGATGGCGATCACCGGCTTGCCGACGAACTCCTCTCCCCAGTAACCCATCTGCTTGACGCGAGAGCGATGCCCGAAAGAGCGCAGATCATCCTGCTTGAACCAGCGATTACTGCGCAGATCGTCGACCCCTTTCCTGTTCATCCCGTACTCCTTACAACGTAATTGACCGAACAATGGCGTAGCAGAATCCGCACCGGCTGCCTCGAGGGCGGCCCGTCATTGCGTCATTCCTGAATGAAGTGGCATTGGCTATCTCAATTCCACAGCCGAATCAGCGCGTCAATTGACTGTCCGCCATGATGGGAGAGACACCCAATCGCCATTTCGTCGACTGGAGTCGAGCGCGGTGGCGGCGAACTCGACACCACGCACACCACTGCGCAGGTCGGGATACCAGCAGGCCAATGGGTGCGGCTCAGTCCCCTGCTGGCAGGCAGTGATGTCCTCATGGAGGTCGCTATACAGGGAAGAAAAGGCTTCGCGATAACCTTCGGGGTGTCCAAAGGCCACACGAGAGATGCGCGTGGAGGCTTCATGAAGTCCCGCTGCCCCTTTGGAGAGCAGCACAGGAGCGCCATCAAGACGGCGGAACAGGAGCTGATTGGGGGTTTCCTGATGCCATTCGAGCCCCCCGAGACTGCCGAAGATCCGGAAGCTCAGGCCATGCTCGGCGCCGGCAGCCGCCTGGGTAATCCACATCAGGCCGCGGGCACCATTGCCATAGCGCAACATTACGTTGGCATTATCGTGCGCTTCGCGTCCGGCCACGCTGGCCGTGACATCGGCACTCAATTCACTGGTCTCAAGCCCGGAAACATACTCGAGCATATGAAAGGCGTGGGTCGCGATATCATTGAGTATCATCGACTCCCCCGCGATGGCGGGGTCCATATGCCAGTCGTGGCCTGCCTTTTCCGCATCCGTCAGGCAGGCCAGGTGCCCCTGAACGTAGTCACACTGCAGCTGACGGATTTCACCGAGCTCGCCATTCTCGATCATGGCGCGTGCCTGACGCACCATGGGATAACCGGTATAGCCATAGGCCATGCAGAAGCGCAGCCCTGCCCGCTCGGCAATCGCTTCAAGCTCGCGAGCCTGAGCCGGATCATTGACCAGCGGCTTTTCACAGACGACATGAAAGCCCAGCTCCAGAGCCAGCTTGGCCAGGACGAAGTGACTATCGTTGGGCGTGAGAATGGCGATCACCTCAGCACCATCTTCGCGGGCAGCTTCCTCGCGTAGCAGTGATTCACCATCGCCATAACCACGTGCGATGTTGAGTTGTTCCGCCTGCTGGCGAGCACGCTCGGGATTCGATGACAGCGCACCGGCGACGACACGATACCGTCCATCCATCTGCGCCGCCGCACGATGGACCTGACCGATGAAAGACTGAACGCCTCCCCCGATCATCCCCATGCGCAGCACTTTGGGGGCCAAAGTGCTCGACTGGTGTTCCGCTGTCTGCTGTGAGCTTGAACGGTGATCGAATGAGGGCGGTGTCTGCTGAGTCATTGGGCGTCTCGGCTTCAGGCGTGGATGGCGTTATTGTTCTATCGCGTACCACAGGGGCTTTTCCTTGGCTTTGGTACGCTGCATATCAAGCAGCCTAGCGCAGCCAAACCGGCTTTGAAAATGTTTTCAAAGCCATTTAGACCAAGGGACGAGAAAGAACGAAAATCCACCGATGTGCCAACGAATCGCCAGTATTCCAGGCGGACTACCAAGAGAGTGCTGCTCCGCCACCAGAGAAGATTTCACGAGAAAACTATCAAGCGTTCTGCAGTGCGCGTGTCAGTTGACGTGACGAGTCGACCCGCGTTGCGTGATCTGACACGGCATGATGACCCGACTGGGCGCCATGCCACCTTGCTTGATGCGCGCGAACAACAACGACACCGTCTTGTTGACCATTTCCGTGAATGGCTGGCAGATCGTCGTCAGATCATAGGATTTGCTTGAGGCAAAGCGAATGTCATCCACCCCGACGATACCGATATCCTGTGGTATGCGGTGCGAGAACTCATGACGTATGGCGTCCATGCCGCCACATGCCATGATATCGTCAAAATAGAAGATGCTATCAGGAATGACCTCCGCCTCTGCGAACAACTCACAGGTAGCTTCATAACCCGCATCGTAGCTGTGGCGATGCCCTTCCCCCACGCCATGCAAGGTCAGCCCGCGCTGCTCCAGCCGCTCGATGAAGCCACGCTTTCTATCCAGCGTGGCCTGCTCCTTGGTCGACGCCCCCACATAGGCCAGCCGACGATAACCGAGATCAATGAGATGATCTGCTGCCATGCGCCCCATCTCGACATCGTCACAGGTCACCACACAGGCGCCGGAGTCTTCTCCATCACGCCCGAATATGGCCACAGGCGTATTCTGCTTCGCACAGGCCTCGACCAACTCCGGCGGCACCGATGCAGAAGTGACGATCAAGGCATCGACATGATATTCCATCACCAACGAGACAGCCTCCGAGATGCTTTTCTCGGTATTCACGTTGATCAACAAGGTGTGGCAGTTATGCCGCTGAATCGCAGCAGAAAATTCGCTGAGTATCGCCAGGTAGACAGGGTTCTCGAAATTGGTCACGAGAATCCCGATCAGGCTGGATTGCGACTTGATGCCTCGTGCCAGACGATTCGGCTTGTACCCCATTCGCTCGGCTACCGCCAGGATCCGGCTACGCATCTCGGGGGAGCTGCTGCCTTCAGGATTCATTGCCCGAGAGACCGCCGCAATCGAGACGTTGGCCTCCTTGGCAACTTCAGTGATGGTGACACGCTTGGATGAGGATATGTCCTCGGACTTCTTCATGCTCACTCCCTAACGGGGCTCAATGCTCAACATCTCATCAAGGCATTCCACCCCACATTGGATAATCATTGGCCGACCATACCGCGGATCACGCAAGCATGCAGCAGGCGCATGATGAAGAATACAGCCATATCACGTTGGCTTTGACGTGTGCCACCAGGGAGTCAATAGCTGCCTTTCGATAACACGACCCTGGCGACTATCTCTGGCAGCACGACGGCTCAGGACCACAGTAGAACTGACGCAACAGCCGATGCATCGGTTGTTGGAGCCTCTTCGCGGTACCCCCAGACGATGACCCTGGATACGACTCGGAGGTCGCCAATCACGAAGATGTCGCAAAGGGCTTTGACAGTAAATGTATTGCTATGCCCTCTATAGCCCCACCCGGCGAGGGACCAAGGAGAATATCAATGGCTTGACACGCCAGTACTTCTCCAAGGGGCAGTCTCCAAGAATGTCAGTAATACTGAGCTACGCAAGGTGTGTCGACAAACGGAATGACCATTCCCGACAGCGCCTCGGCTATCGAATAGCCATCCCAAGTATTCTCGAGAGAATGTTCTAAACCCCTGTATACCATGCGTGCTGCTCTGATTGCTGGAGCTCAGACACAAAAAACCGATGCCTGCAAAGCGCAAGCATCGGTAACATGGAATATATATTAAAAAACTTCACGAATCAGACAATTTATTCCATTCCTTTTCAGCGTCTTCTTTGTTCATGCCATAACGCTCTTGAACCTTCCCGACAAAGTGCTCCTTGCGACCCGCAATTTCGTCGACATCTTCATCTGTAAGCTCTCCCCAACCTTCGCGGACCTTACCTTTGAGTTGCTTCCACTTACCTTCGGCGATATCACTATTCATGGCAGTCTCCTAAATCAAATAGATAATGCGACAAATAAAAATCAACCAATGACCAGTCACATGCTGTGATTGAGCCTCATGGCAGGCTACAAATATAAGCTAGCACAGATATTAGGGCTCAACAACAGCCCTACCGCTTCATCTCATTGGTGGCGCGACCACTGACTTTACATGAAATATAGCGCGAGCCAGCCGACTTAATACAACATCATCGACAGAAAGTTCCCTTCATCTTTCCGTGGCATACCGCCATTTCCCAGCTTTCAACAACCAGTGTGACAACTGTCATTAAATGTATAGGGCAAAATATTCAGCATACCCCATCAACAACTCACTATAAGGTGCCGGATGATCGATTCTTGCAACGAATCTATCCTTTATTAGCCTCTCGTATGCCCATCAAGCAATTCATACAGAAAAGGCATCATGGGTATCAAGCTGCACAATCAAGAGACAACGATACTGAAAATTCATGCCGACTTCCTAAGCAGCTCCTCCCAGCATTACGAACAAGATCTCCTCGTCAGTTTGCGGTCAGCGTCTCAACCATCCAGCGATGGCGTTACAAAAAACCCGCGGCTAGCCGCGGGCAAGATCGAAACCCTGGCAGGCGATGATCAGCTTGGCATCCTGCTCCTAGAACCATACCTCGCTCTGGACACCGAAGGCCCATTCGCCTCCCGTGAAACCTGCACTCCCGAGAGCATCATCTTCGGAGTAATCATTGAGCTCCTCATCCCAGTCACTCCAGGACGCGAACAGGCGAATTTCCGGACGCTTCCAGAAGCCACCGACTTCAGGCTTGAAGGTCGGTGCAATGGTGAACTTGCGATACCCGCCTTCCACGGCAGTGCCTGTCGAGCCGGGGTCCAGGTCCATCCATTGATAGCTCAGCTCGTACTGCATCTCGAAATTCGTCGTCAGCTCATTGGCCAGACGCGCATTGAAGGTCGCCCAGGAATATTCATCTCCGTCGTCGTAGCGATCTTTGCTCACCTCTGCCAGAACGGCTGGTGCGAAGCGCCACTTGGGTGCGAGATAGGTCGTGCCGTAAAGCCCCAGACGAGTAGAAGTGGCGTCATCCGTCAGGTTCCCGTCAGCCCCGATGACCTTGGTCTCCGCGCCGAGCCCGCGACCATGCAGCACGGCGGCCTTGAAGCTGCCATCGGCGAGGCCAAAGAAGCTGTCGCCATGGTAGGCCAGCATGGTGTGGAAGCCGGAATCGGCCGCTTCGGCCCCCGTGTCCATGGCGCGCTCTTCATTGTCTGCCGCCGACAGGGCACTGACCATCCACTGCCAGTGGCCGACATAGTTATTCATGGTGAACGTCAGGTTGTCGGTATTGCCGCCAGTATCGGAGTCCTCTGTCGGGTATTCACTGTAACTGCGCCCGTAGACCGAGAAGTTGGCTTTCCAGTCATCGGCAAGCTGGACGTCGTAGATACCTGCGCCGGTCCCGGCGAGGAAGATGAAATCGCTGTCTAGCCAGTGGATATCGAAGTTGTCCCGATCGAAGCGCTTGCCCGCCCAGATGGAGGAATTCTCGAAGGCGCCGGTAAAGCTCGGCAGATCGCTCAACTCCACGAAGACCTGTCGTACGTTCAGACTGGACTCGTCCGAGGTCCAGTCGTTACTGGTCTCTACTCCGTCGGCAATCATGGTGCGGTAAAGCGCCTTCGTCCCGTTGTCGTAGCGGGTCTTGTAGTTGAATACCGACTCGACGTAGGTGTCGGGCTCGTTCCCCAGCCGCCCGACCGCCCCGCCCACCGAGCCCGCCGGCGTGAGATAGGGGCCGCCTTCGATGCTCTTGCCTCCTTCGCCGATCAATAGCCCAGAGCGGGCATAGGCATTGAAGGAGAAACCTTCTTCGCCACTGGCCTGGCGCTCGACGGCCGCCAGACGCTCTTCGAGGTCCTCGGTCTGCGCGGTCACGCGCGCGGGTTGATCAGCCTCATTCGACTGGCGCTGAACGGCCATCGCGCGCTCTGCCTCGGCGGCGCGACGCTCAGCCGCTCTGGCCCGTTGTTCGGCGTCATCGATACGCTGTTCCAGCTCTGCGAGCCGCGCCTCGATATCGCCTGTCCCGTCGGCATTGGCGAGTCCGCTGGTGCTCATGACCGCTATGGCAACGGCCATGACAAGTGGGGTCTTGAGCGGGTGCTGAGGGGGAGTTGTCATGTTGAAGAGAGCCTTTGTTGTTGTTGACGATTCACTCGCTTGGCGATGATCAGCGAAGTGGCGCCCGAATCATTGGCGTTGGCGTTGGCGTTGGCGTTGGCGTTGGAGGGGTGGCCACACTCACTTAATCGTTTAAGACCCTAGTGGCAATCCGGCGCTCCAGACACACGACTTATGTCGAAATTCGACCAAAGGGGAGCGATCACCGCGTAAAACTCCCATTTCTGGCGACATATCGGTGACGGCAAGACCAAAGTTCAGGTTGCGGATATCGACGCCAATCGCTTGACTGTGACTACGCCTTAATCGATTAAGAAACCTTCATCGGACGACGTTGTGACTCTCCCCCACCCAGACGTCCGATGCGGGTCAAACAACAACAAGTGACGAGGATCCACCATGCAACGCAAGACGCTAATCGCCTCAAGCTTCGCCCTGCTGGGAGCAGCCACCACCGCCCCTGCCATGGGCGCGGACCTGACCATCTCCTGCGGTGCGGTCGGAGCCGAACTGGAACTCTGTGAACAGGGCGTCGCTGCCTGGGAAGACAAGACCGGCCATGAGGTCGATATCGTCTCCACGCCCAATTCCTCGACGGAACGCCTCTCGCTCTACCAGCAGATTCTGTCGGCCCAGTCCGGTGACATCGACGTCTTGCAGATCGATGTGGTCTGGCCGGGCCTGCTCGGCAATCACCTGCTTGATCTGCACCAGACGCTCGGCGAAGAGGCAGCGCAGGGCCACTTCAAGACCATCATCGACAACAACACGGTCGATGGCCGCCTGGTGGCCATGCCCTGGTTCACGGATGCCGGGGTGCTCTACTACCGCAAGGACCTGCTGGAGAAGTACGGGTTCGCACCTCCCGAGACATGGCAGGAGCTGACAGAGACTGCCACGCGGATCCAGGCCAAGGAACGCGAGACCGGCAGCGAGAAGATGTGGGGTTATGTCTTCCAGGGGCGTGCCTATGAGGGCCTGACCTGCAATGCGCTGGAATGGGTCGCCAGCAATGACGGTGGCGCCATTGTCGATGCCGATGGCGAGATCACCGTCGACAACCCCAATACGGCCTCCGCTCTCGACCTGGCCGCCAGCTGGATCGGCGAGATCACCCCGCAGGGGGCGCTCAATTATTCCGAGGAAGAAGCCCGCGGCATCTTCCAGTCCGGCAACGCCGTCTTCATGCGCAACTGGCCCTACGCCTGGTCGCTGACCCAGAGCGATGACAGCAAGGTGGCTGGCAAGGTCGGGGTGGTCAAGCTGCCTCACGGCGCCGAGGGAGAAAGCGCAGCGGCGCTGGGCGGCTGGAACCTGGCGGTCTCGAAGTACAGCGAGAACCCCGAGCTCGCCTCACAGCTGGTGGCTTTCCTCACCGGTGAGTCCGAGCAGAAACGCCGGGCCATCCAGGCCGCCTACAACCCGACCCTCACGGCGCTGTATCAGGATGAAGAGGTGCTCACCGCCGTGCCCTTCTTCGGCACGCTCTACGACACCTTCACCAATGCCGTGGCACGTCCGTCTGCCGTCACCGGTGACAACTACGGCCAGGTCAGCAACGCCTTCTTCAATGCGACCCACAGTGTGCTGAGCGGCGAGCAGAGCGGCGCCCAGGCCGTGGCTCAGCTGAAGGGCGAGCTGGCTCGCATCAAACGTCGTCGCTGGTAACCCGGGAGGTTTCGCATGACAACCACGCTCAATGAGTCAGTGCCGACGGACACGCCCTCGGCCCGGACCCGCAAACGCGGCACCAAGGTCAGACGCCAGCGGGTACGTGCGGCCTGGACCTATCTCGCGCCGATGCTGGTCGCGCTGGCCCTGGTGGCCGGCTGGCCACTGCTGAGAACCTTCTACCTCAGCTTGACCGATGCCTCGCTCTCGGACACGACCGGCGCCGCCTTCATCGGCTTTGAAAACTATCTCGTGAAGGACGACGGCGTCTGGTACGGCCTGCTGGCTGACCCGGTGTGGTGGAATTCCGTCTGGAACACCGTCTATTTCAGCGTCATCTCGGTGTCGCTGGAAGTTGTCTTCGGCATCATCGTGGCCCTGCTGCTCAACGCCGAATTCAAGGGGCGCATGCTGGTCCGCGCCGCGGTGCTCATCCCCTGGGCCATCCCGACCATCGTCTCCGCCAAGATGTGGGCCTGGATGCTCAATGACCAGTTCGGAATCATCAACCACCTGTTGATGGGGCTGGGCCTGATCGATGCGCCACTGGCCTGGACGGCGGATGCCGATCTTTCGATGTGGGCCGTGATCATGGTCGATGTGTGGAAGACCATCCCGTTCGTGGCACTGCTGGTACTCGCCGCGCTGCAGATGCTGCCCAAGGATTGCTATGAAGCCGCCGAGGTCGATGGCATCCACCCGGTGAAGGTGTTCTTCCGTGTCACCCTGCCATTGATCACCCCGGCCCTGCTGGTCGCCGTGATCTTCCGTCTTCTCGATGCACTGCGCGTCTTCGACGTCATCTATGTGCTGACCTCCAACTCGTCCAGCACCATGACCATGTCGATCTACGCCCGCCAGCAACTGGTGGAGTTCCAGGACGTGGGCTACGGCAGTGCCGCCTCCACGATGCTGTTCCTGATCATCGCGCTGGCCGTCGTGGTCTACCTCTACCTTGGCCGCCGCCAACTGGGAGTGGATAAATGAATCAGCATCCGATGAATCGCTACCAGATGACCCGACTCGCCAAGCTGGTCGGCAAATGGGCCTTGATCGCCATCATCATCGTCTACGCCGTGTTCCCCTTCTATTACGCGGTCATCACCTCACTGAAACCGTCCAGTGAGCTGTTCGAGGTCAACTACTGGCTGACCTCACTGGACTTCAGCAATTACGCCCAGATCTTTGCGCAGAAGAGTTTCCTGCAGGCGATCGGCAACTCGATCCTGATCGCCTTGAGCGTCGTGTTGATCGCCTTGCTGCTGGGCATCACCGCCTCCTATGCACTGGGACGCGTGCGCTTTCGCGGCCGCTCCACCGTGATGCTGATCATCCTCGGGGTCTCGATGTTCCCTCAGGTCGCGGTGCTGTCAGGGCTGTTCGAGGTGATTCGCAGCCTGAATCTCTACAACAACCCCGGTGGCCTGATTCTCAGTTACACCATCTTCACGCTGCCCTTCACTGTCTGGGTGCTGACGACCTTCATGCGTCAGCTGCCCATGGAACTGGAAGAGGCCGCGATCATGGACGGCGCCACGCCGTGGGAGACCATCACCAAGGTCTTCCTGCCCCTGATGTGGCCGGCCATGGCCACCACCGGGTTGCTCGCCTTCATCGCGGCCTGGAACGAGTTCCTGTTCGCCTTGACCTTCACGCTGACCGACAGCGAACGCACCGTGCCGGTCGCCATCGCCCTGATCTCCGGCGGCAGCCAGCATGAGCTCCCCTGGGGCCCCATCATGGCCGCCTCCGTCACCGTCACCATACCGCTGGTCATCCTGGTGATGATCTTCCAGCGCCGCATCGTATCCGGCCTGACCGCCGGCGCCGTCAAAGGATAATCTTCATGTCATTGCTCGAAGCCCAAATGCAGACCTCCTCCAGCTGGTGGCGCGGTGGCGTCATCTACCAGATCTACCCGCGCAGCTTCCTGGACAGCAACGGCGACGGGATCGGGGATCTGCCGGGCATCACCGCCAGACTCGATTACGTGGCATCACTGGGCGTGGATGGCATCTGGCTGTCGCCCTTCTTCACCTCTCCGATGCTCGACTTCGGGTATGACATCAGCGATTACCGTGATGTCGACCCGATGTTCGGCACCCTGGAGGACTTCAAGGTGCTGCTGGAGCGCGCTCACTCGCTCAATCTCAAGGTCATGATCGACCAGGTGATCAGCCACACCTCCGATGAGCATCCCTGGTTCCAGCAAAGCCGTCAGGACCGTACGAATGACAAGGCCGACTGGTTCGTGTGGGCAGACCCCAAGCCCGACGGCACGCCGCCCAACAACTGGCTGTCGATCTTCGGCGGCTCGGCCTGGACCTTCGATTCACGTCGCCAGCAGTATTACCTGCATAACTTCCTGACCAGCCAGCCCGACGTGAACTTCCACCACCCGCAAGCCCGGCAGGCACAGCTCGACAACATGCGCTTCTGGCTGGAGCTGGGCGTCGATGGCTTCCGTCTGGATACCGTCAACTTCTACTTCCATGATCAGGCCCTGCGCGACAATCCGCCGGTACCGGCGGGCGAGGCCAAGACACTGGGCGCGCCGGATTCCAACCCCTATACCTGGCAGCGACACGTCTATGACCTGAGCCGTCCGGAAAACCTCGACTTCCTGAAAGACCTGCGCGCCCTGATGGATGAATACCCGGGCACCACCACAGTGGGCGAAATCGGTGATGACAAGCCGCTGGAGCGCATGGCGGAGTACACCGCCGGGGGCGACAAGCTGCACATGGCCTACGGGTTTGATTTGCTCAATGCCCCGCACTCCGCAGGCTATCTGCGAGAAGTCATCGAGCGCTTCCAGCGCCTGGCCGGTGATGCCTGGCCATGCTGGGCCCTGTCGAACCACGACGTCGTGCGCAGCGCCACACGCTGGGGTGCCGACGAAGACCCGGTGGCCTATCCCAAGGTCGCCCTGGCCATGGTGTTGTCACTGCGCGGCAGCGTCTGCCTCTACCAGGGTGAGGAGCTGGGCCTGCCGGAAGCCGAGGTGCCCTTCGAGCGCATTCAGGACCCCTACGGCAAGGTGCTGTGGCCGGAATTCAAGGGCCGCGACGGTTGCCGGACTCCCATGCCCTGGCGTCAGACGGCCTGGGGGGACTTCTCGAATGTCGAGCCTTGGCTGCCGGTCGATGAACGCCACCTGCCGCTGGCCGTGGCCAATCAGGAAGACGACGCCAACTCGGTATTGCATGCCACACGCACCCTGCTGAATTTCCGCCGCCAACACCCGGTCCTGCGCGAGGGGAACATTGAACTGGTGGACGTGGGTGACGAGCTGCTGGGCTTTCAGCGCGAGCACGATGGCCAGCGCATGCTGTGTCTCTTCAACCTGACCGGCAGCGAACGGACCACCGCACTGCCGCAAGCCTACGCAGGCGGCGCGCGTCTTCTCGAGGGCACGGGCTTCACTGCCGAACTGGACGAGGCTCAGCCCCAGGCAGCGCGCCTGGTACTGCCGGCCTATCAGGCTGCCTTCCTGGCACTCGACTAACCTTCTTTCGAAAGCCGGTGCCGAGCACCGGCTGGGAGTCGCAAGATGACAAGCGTAACCCTCTCCAAGATCAACAAGACCTTCGGCAGCACGCACATCATCAAGGACCTGGACCTGAAGATCGGCAGCGGAGAATTCGTGGTCTTCGTCGGGCCGTCAGGCTGTGGCAAGTCGACCTTGCTGCGCCTGATCGCCGGGCTGGAATCGATCACCGAGGGTGAGATGCATATCGCCGGCGATCTGGTCAATGACCTCCCCCCGCGTGAGCGCGGCGTGGGCATGGTCTTCCAGTCCTATGCGCTCTACCCGCACATGACGGTGTACGAGAACATGGCCTTCGGCCTCAAGCTTGCCAAGGCCGACAAGGACAACGTCGAACAGCGCGTGATGGAAACGGCGCGCATCCTCCAGCTCGAGGAGTTGCTGAATCGCAAACCCAAGGAGCTCTCCGGTGGCCAGCGCCAGCGCGTCGCCATGGGGCGCGCCATGGCGCGTGAGCCGAAGATCCTGTTGTTTGATGAGCCGCTCTCCAACCTGGATGCCTCGCTGCGCGTCCAGATGCGCAACGAGATCGCCCGCCTGCACCATCGCCTGGGCTCCACCATGGTCTACGTCACCCACGACCAGGTCGAAGCCATGACGCTGGCCGACAAGATCGTGGTACTGCGTGATGGGCGCATCGAGCAGGTCGGCAGCCCCCAGACGCTCTATCAGGCGCCGGCGACCCGCTTCGTGGCCGGCTTCATCGGCTCCCCGACCATGAACTTCCTGCCGGCAGAGCTGCTGCGAAGCGAGGGCAATGGCTGTCGCATCGCGACGCCCGGGATCGGCGAACTGGATCTGCCTCGCGATGCCGGCGACGAACGCACCGGCAGCCGCCTGACGCTGGGGATTCGCCCCGAACACCTCTGCCTGGAAGAGGCCCGTGGCGACAACGCCTTCGAGATCGTCAACGTCGAGTACCTGGGCAACGAAGTCTATGTCTATCTGGATCCGAAAGACGGCGACAGCCTGCTGATCCACCGCAGTGAAGCCCCCAGTCAGTGGAAGATCGGCCAACGCGTCGCGCTGGTGCCGGACCTGGAGCACGTGCATCTCTTCGACAGCCAGGATCGCGCGCTGAGCCTGACCCAGCAACGCCAGGCAGCCTGACGTTCAGGGCCTGTTCTGCAGGGCTTTTCCTCGAGGGCCTGGCAGCCAGGACTGAGTATCCAGCGCCTGCTCACGGCGCCTCAGGCCAACCGCTTCATTCTCCGCAAGGACCGCACGGGCGGGAGCCATGGCTCCCGCCCAGGAGACTCGCATGTCCACGATTCAAGACACCCAGGTGTCGGCCCACGATTGGTGGCGCGGTGCCGTCATCTATCAGATCTACCCGCGCAGCTTTCAGGACAGCAATGGCGATGGCATCGGTGATCTGCCGGGCATCCTCGAGCGCCTGGATTACATCGCCTCGCTGAATGCCGATGCGATCTGGCTATCTCCCTTCTTCACCTCGCCCATGAAGGACTTCGGCTATGACATCAGCGACTATCGCGATGTCGACCCGATGTTCGGCACCCTGGAGGACTTCGACCGTCTGGTCGAGGCAGCGCATGCGCGCGGCCTGAAAGTCATCATCGATCAGGTGCTCTCACACACCTCCGACGCCCACCCGTGGTTCGAGGAAAGCCGCCAGAGCCGCGATAACCCGCGCGCCGACTGGTATGTCTGGGCAGACCCCAGACCCGATGGCGCACCGCCCACCAACTGGCAATCGATCTTCGGGGGCTCCGCGTGGCAATGGGACACTCGCCGCTGCCAGTACTACCTGCACAACTTCCTGATCGAGCAGCCGGACCTCAACTTCCATCACCCCGAGGTCGTGACGGCCATTCTTGAAGAAGTGCGATTCTGGCTGGAGCGGGGGGTGGATGGTTTCCGCCTGGATGCCATCAACTTCTGCACACATGGTGAGCTAAAGGATAACCCGCCGCGGCGTGAGATCGCCGAGGGCTTCATTGGCGTGCGCCCGGACAACCCCTACGGCTATCAACAACATCTTCACGACAAGACCCAACCCGAGAACCTCGCGGTTCTCGAGCGGCTGCGGAGTCTGCTCGATGAATACCCCGGCACCACCAGCGTTGGCGAGGTCGGCGACGATGACTCCTTGCGCGTGATGGCCGAGTACACCCGGGGCGACCAGCGGCTGCACATGGCCTATTCCTTCGATCTGCTGACCGAGAACGCCTCACCTGACCACCTCCTGGCGACTCTACAGACGATGGAAGCGCAGATCGGGGACGGCTGGCCATGCTGGGCACTGGGGAACCACGATGTCACACGCCTGGCAACGCGCTGGGACGCCGAAGCCTCGCCGGCGCGCCTGCGCCTCTATCTCGCCTTCCTGCTGACCCAGCGCGGCAGCGTCTGCCTGTATCAGGGCGAAGAACTGGGGCTGAGTGAAGCCCAGCTACGCCATGACCAGCTGGTGGACCCCGCCGGCATCACCTTCTGGCCACGCTACAAGGGACGCGACGGCTGCCGGACGCCCATGCCGTGGCAGGCCGGTGAGTCACATGCGGGCTTCTCTCGCGTGTCTCCCTGGTTGCCGGTTCCCGACTTCCACCATGCCTTGGCCGTCGACCATCAGGAACACGACCCGGCATCGCTGTTGAATGCCAGCCGGGAGCTGCTCGCCTTCCGCCGCCGTCACCCCGCCCTCAGCCGAGGGGAGATCCACTTCCACTCGCTGCATGAGGAGGTCATCTGCTTCACGCGTCACTCAGGCGGCGAGTCGTTGCTGATCGCGCTCAACTTCTCTGCCCAGGCCCTGACTCTGGAGACCGCCTGGCGAGCGGAAGCCCTCGAGGATGCCCCCGGCATGATCAATGGTCACTGGCAGGCAGGTCGCCTGACGCTGCCGCCCCACGGCGTTGCCATCGCGCGCTGTGTTGGCGAGGCGCACTGAATCTCCCGCTTGCCGATCACGCGACTCACAAGGAGGTCATGATGACCCTGTCTCAACTCGACCCTCACGCACGCCTCGACTGGTGGCGTGGTGCCACGATCTATCAGATCTACCCCCGCAGTTTCATGGATGCCAACGGCGACGGCATCGGCGACCTGGCCGGCATCATCGAGCGCCTGCCCCATGTGGCCAGTCTCGGCGTGGATGCCATCTGGCTATCCCCTTTCTTCACCTCGCCGATGAAGGATTTCGGCTATGACGTCGCGGACTATCGGGATGTCGACCCGATGTTCGGCCACCTGGAGGATTTCAAGCACCTGGTCTCGCAAGCCCACCAGCTGGGGTTGCGCGTGATCATCGACCAGGTGCTGTCTCACAGCTCCGATCAACACGTCTGGTTCCAGCAAAGCCGTCAGGACCGTCACAACGCCAAGGCCGACTGGTATGTCTGGGCCGACCCGCTTCCGGATGGCAACCCGCCCAACAACTGGATGGCGGCCTTCAGTGGTCGCGCCTGGACCTTCGATGCCAAGCGCCGCCAGTACTATCTGCACAACTTCCTGGCCAGTCAGCCGGACCTGAATTTCCATCATCCCGAGGTGCGCCAGGCGCAGCTGGACAACCTGCGCTTCTGGCTGGATCTGGGGGTGGACGGCTTCCGCTTCGACGTCGTCAATTACTACTTCCATGACCGCGCCTTGACCGACAACCCGGCGATGGCGCGCGAAGGCGTCAACCCGGGCAACCCGCAGAGCTATCAGCGGATGCAGCACAATATCGAGCAACCGGAGAATCTGGCGTATCTGGAGCGCATCCGCGACCTGCTCGATGAGTACCCGGGCACCACCAGTGTCGGCGAGATCGCCGGCAATGACCCTCTCCCGACCATGGCGGCCTATACCGCCGGCCAACGCCGCCTGCACATGGCCTACACCTTTGACCTGCTCAACAGTGATGGCGATGCTCGCGCGCTTTACGACGTGCTGACGCGCTTTGCCGAGCAAGGCGAAGACACCTGGCCTTGCTGGGCCCTGTCCAATCATGACGTGGAACGCAGTGCGACCAGCTGGGGAGAATCGCGCGCCCTGCTCGCCCTGACGGTGTTGTGTTCGCTGCGTGGCAGCCTGTGCCTCTATCAGGGAGAAGAACTGGGGCTTCCCGAAGCGGAGCTGGCCTTCGAGGACCTGCAGGACCCCTTCGGCATCAACCTGTGGCCCGAGATCAAGGGCCGCGATGGCTGTCGCACGCCGATGGTCTGGGATGACAGCCTGAACGGTGGGTTCAGCCGCTGCGCTTCGAAGTCCGGCGTTGAGGCCACGCCCTGGTTACCGGTCTCCCCACGCCAGTTGCCATTGTCGGTGGCGCAGCAGGAACGCCGTGATGACAGCTTCCTGTCGCAAGCGCGTCGCCTGCTGCGCTATCGCGGCACCAGCCAGGTGCTGCGCGAGGGCGATCAGATCCTGATTGCCCCCGAGCGGCTCCCGGACGACGTCTTCGCCAGCGTGCGTCAGCATGGAGCGCAACGCCTGCTGTGTCTGGCACACCTCGGGACGGGCGATACGCCGAGCGTTATCGACCCGAGTCAACTGGCGCCAGATATCACCACCTGGACCACCCTCGAGATCGCCGGTGTCACGGCGACACACGCCTCTCACCACCCCCTGTCGCTGATGCCAGGCAGCGCCATGTGGCTCGCCCTCAACTGACGCCTGGCAGATTCGATGCTTCACGGGATGCTCGGTGGATGACGGTCATCCCGGACGCCGCAACAACAATCACAATGATGGAGTCGCACGCCATGCCTTCTGTTATCAGCACCCCACGCCAACGGATGCTCACGACCCTCAAGGGTAGCGCCGGTGCCCTGCTGTCGAGCGGAGCCTCATTGACGGCCCCCCTCGCACTGGCCACCGAGGTCACGATTGCCTGTGGCCCCGGTGGAGATTCCGACATGTGCCCGGAGCTCGCCCAGCAATGGGCCGAGCAATCCGGCAATCGTGTCAATGTGATCTCCACTCCCAACGACACCACCGAGAAGCTCTCGCTGTATCAGCAGTTGCTGAGCAGCGGCTCCAGTGACATCGACGTGCTGATCGTCGACATGGCGTGGCCAGGGCTGCTCGACGATCACCTGGTCGACCTTTCCCGTTACCTGCCCGACGACGCCACCGAGGGCTTCTTCCCCGCGCTGGTCGACAACGGCACCGTAGAGCAACGTCTGGTGGCCATGCCCTGGTACACCGACGCAGGCGTGCTCTATTACCGCAAGGACCTGCTGGAAAAATACGACCAGCAGGTGCCAGAGACCTGGCAGCAACTCACCGAGACGGCGCGCACGATCCAGGCGGCGGAACGTGACGCCGGCAATGCCGATTTCTGGGGATACAGCTTCCAGGGGCGCGCCTACGAGGGGCTAACCTGCAACGCACTGGAGTGGGTCGCAAGCCAGGGCGGCGGCACCCTGGTGGATGATGCCGGTGAGGTCACCATCGACAACTCGCGCGCCGCCGAGGCACTCGACCTCGCCGCCTCCTGGATCGGCAGCATCGCTCCGGAAGGCGCGCTGAATCATACCGAGGAGGAGTCACGTGGGTTGTTCCAGTCGGGCAATGCGCTGTTCCTGCGCAACTGGCCCTATGTCTGGAAGCTCAGCCAGGCCGAGGGCAGCCCGGTGGCAGGCAAGGTCGGCATGGCACCCCTCCCGCATGGCCCGCAGGGCGAGTCACGCGCGACTCTGGGCGGTTGGAATCTTGCGGTATCACGCTACTCGGAGCACCCACAGGCCGCAGCGGAGCTGGTCGCCTACATCACCGCCGCTCCGCAGCAGAAGGCCCATGCCATGAAGATGGGGCGCAACCCCACCATCGAACACCTTTATCAGGATGACGAGGTGCTGGCGAGCAACCCCTCGATGGGCGAGCTCTATGAAGCGCTCAGAACCGGCGTCGCGCGCCCGGCCTCGGTGACGGGCGATGCCTACGCACGCGTCTCCAATACCTTCTTCAACCGCACCCATCAGGTGCTGTCGGGCGAGGAAACCGGTGCTCAGGCGGTGGAAGCGCTCGGGAGAGAACTCACCCGCATCGGACGCCGCGGCTGGTAACGCCAACGGCCTCACCCCGCCAGGCCTTGCGCCTGCAGACTGATGACGCCCGGAAGGTCTCGCGCAGAGACGCGGGGCCTTTCCGGCGCTCTTGCTTGCCCGTGCCCCCTGCCGCCTCGACAACAAGGATCGTGCAATGACATCTATCCAACTCCATCGCCATGCCGCACACGACTGGTGGCGCGGTGCAACTCTTTACCAGATCTATCCGCGCAGCTTCATGGACGCCAATGGCGATGGTGTCGGCGATATTGCCGGCATCATCCAACGTCTGGACTACCTCGCGACCCTGGGGGTGGACGCCATCTGGGTCTCCCCCATCTTCACCTCGCCCATGCAGGACTTCGGCTATGACGTCTCGGACTACCGTGACATCGATCCCCTGTTCGGCACTCTGGAGGACTTCTCGCGGCTCGTTGCCCGCGCACATGAGCTCGGGTTGGGCGTCATCATTGATCAGGTGCTGTCACACAGCTCCGATCAGCATGCGTGGTTCCGGGAAAGTCGCCAATCCCGGGACAATGCCAAGGCTGACTGGTATGTCTGGGCAGACCCGCGCCCGGACGGCGGTGCGCCCAACAACTGGTTAGCCGCCTTCGGTGGCCCGGCCTGGACCTTCGATTCACGGCGCTGCCAGTATTATCTGCACAACTTCCTCGCCAGTCAGCCGGACCTCAACTTCCATCATCCCGAGGTGCGTCAGGCACAGCTCGACAATCTGCGCTTCTGGCTGGAGCTGGGCGTCGACGGGTTCCGCTTCGACACCGCCAACTTCTACTTCCATGACCAGGCGCTGACGGACAATCCGCCGTCCTCGGACGACTACCGTAGCCGTGGTCATCCCCGCAGCTATCAACTGCTGAAACACAATGCGGATCAGCCAGAGAATCTCGACTATCTGGAAGAGATTCGTGCCCTGCTGGAGGAATACCCCGGCGCCACCAGCGTCGGCGAGGTCGGGGGCAGCGACCCGCTTCCCGCCATGGCAGCCTACACCGCGGGCCAGCACCGCCTGCATATGGCCTACACCTTCGACCTGCTCAACAGCACGGGCGATGCCGTGGACTTGCACGCCGTGCTGGCACGCTTTGCCGAGCATGGCGAAGACGCCTGGCCGTGCTGGGCATTGTCCAATCATGATGTTCCGCGCAGTGCCAGTCGCTGGGGGAGCGCACGCGCCTTGCTGGCACTGACGGTACTCTGCTCATTGCGGGGCAGCCTCTGCCTCTATCAGGGCGAAGAGCTTGGATTCGAGGAAGCGGAGCTGAGCTACGCCGAGCTGCAGGACCCCTTCGGAATCGCGCTATGGCCCGAGGTCAAAGGACGCGATGGCTGTCGCACGCCCATGGTGTGGGCGCCCCAACGCAATGGTGGTTTCTGCGCTGACTCTCTGTCGCCCTGGCTTCCCGTCCAGGCCCCTCATCAGTCACAGGCGGTCTCGCTGCAACAAGAGGCGCCGGAGAGCCTGCTGAATCGCGTTCGCAAGCTGCTGGAACTGCGTCGCGAGAATGCGACGCTGAGGACGGGACAACAGACGCTCATCTCCCCGTCCGTGCTGCCGAAGGGTGTCTTTGGCGTGATACGTCACACTCCTCACCAGCAGATGGTGTGCCTGGCCAATCTGGCACACGAGGCAGGTCACGGCCCGGAACACGACAACGCCCCCGTCATGCTCGACCTGCCTACCCTGATGGGCTCGCGAATGCCTCATGGTCAGCATCATGACCCGATAGAGGTCGTCTCGTTGCCCGGCATGGCAACGCCCTCGCTTGAAGCAGGCCAATTGAGCCTGGCGCCGGGGATGGCAGCCTGGCTGGTCCTGCCAGCCGATACCTCGCAAGTGCAGGACCGCTAGCAGGCGTTGCCCGGCTGGACGCCTTGTGCGCAGTTGACCGCTCGTTCGGCCAACTCCGTCACTTTCTGGGCATTTCTGGTACGTGGCGATATGCTATCTCTGCACTTAATCGTTCAAGCTTTTCATCTTCAGGAACCCGACGCCTGTGTCATCGCCTCGCCGCATCACTCTCAAGGAGCTAGCCGCTCAACTCGGCGTCTCCACCGCCAGCGTCTCCAACGCCTTCAACCGCCCCGACCAGCTCTCGCCAGCATTGCGCGAGCGGGTGCTCGAGGAGGCCAGACGCCTTGGCTACCGTGGCACGGATGCCAAGGCGCGCAGTCTGCGCACGGGGCGCTCACGGATCATCGCCGTGGTACTCGCGGAGACGCTGACCTACAGCCTCAAGGACGCCGTCGCCAGCGAACTGCTGTCGGGCATCGCGGAAGTGCTGGATGCTCACGGCCATACCCTGCTGCTGCTTTCAGGCCGCCAGAATGCCTCCCAGGTGCCCGGATCTTCCAGCATCGCCGATGGCTTCATCGTCTACGGGCTGATGGCCAGCATGGCGCTGGTGGAAGAACTCCAGAGTGCGGGTCACAAGCCTATCGTGGCGGTCGACTTCGATCTGGGCGATCACCCCGCCATCCATGTGGATGATGAGCCCGCCTGTTACGCCATCGCGCAACATGCCTTGCAGACACCCGCCAGTCGTATCGCCATCGTCAACCTGCGCCTGACCGACACGCCCTGCAATGGCCCCATCACCGATGCCCATACGCTGCTTCCGGCCGGCCGTACCATTACTCGCTCGCGTCTGGCGGGGTTTCATCGCGCCCTGGCAGAGCGAGAGGTGTCTTTGCAAGACGTCGCGATGTGGAACATCGAGGAAAACACCTATGAAGTCTGCGCACCGGTGCTGGCAGAGATACTCGACCTGCCGGCCAACGAGCGGCCAGACCTCCTGCTGTGCATGTCAGACCGCATTGCTCTGACCGCCGTGACCCTGGCGGAACAACGTGGCATCCGAATTCCCGAGGATCTGCGTATCACCGGCTTCGATGGCATCGAGGAAGGACAATATCGGTCACCGCGCCTGACCACCGTCCACCAGGACAGTACCGAGAAAGGCCGCCTTGCCGCGCGAATGATTCTGGGGCTGGAGCCCGCGTCATCACACCGGCTCTCGACACAGCTAATCCAAGGCGAGACTTGCCCGTAACATAATTTAATTACTGATTAACAAGGGCTACACTATAAGAACACTAAAAACTCAAGCCATATATTATCGGTATAAAATAAAGCACGATAACAATGTGAGCCTTTGACTTATTATTTATTAAGGGCTGACTGCGCAGATCAGCCCCCAACCACATGCTGAAAAGCTAGTAAACTTAAAAGTCAAGTCAGATAAAACACTAACTATCCTCGGTATTTAGCATACATATCCCTAGCTCGTCCGAGGTGCTGAAACATCGCTTTATGTGCACCTTCCTCGTCCCTATTCAAAATTGATTCCAGAATACGGGTATGCTCTTCGTGAACGAGATATAAATAACGCTGTGCTGCTTCAATGTCGATATCTGTACTTAAGAGTTTTGAGCGTGGAATGACGCTATCGCTCAGTGGTTCATAAAAGCGTTCAAAGAATGGATTATGAGTCGCTTTGATAATTGCGCGATGAAAGGCAAAATCTTGTGAACCAGAATGAGACTGCGTAGCACGTGGAGTCAAAAAGTCTGCATGTAGTGATTCCAATGAACGCTGATCGTTCTCGTCATAGCGAAGTGCGGCAAGCCTAGCGGCTTCGGGCTCTAATATCAGCCTTAACTCCAACACTTCCAGAATATCTTCGACTGTTGTTGCACTGATTTGTTTCGCAGGGCGCGACTCAGCCAATGTATTGCGCAGAACTGTCGTACCCACGCCACGGCGAGTTTCTACCAACCCCGAAGATTTTAGATGAGTAATGGCTTCTCGAATCACTGTTCGACTGACACCAAATGCATTACACAGTTCACCTTCGGTGGGCAACTTACTTCCTACAGGCACTTCTCCCGAGGTAATACGACGCTCAAGCTGCTCTAGGACCGCTTGTGACAAGCTGCCTTCACGACTGACCCGTTGAACCTCCCAAAATCTCGTCATTTATTCACCTTCCATCCACCTTACTAAAAATACATTGTCTAGCTTGACGCGCTAGGATGACGTTTACGGATTGCACTTATCATACATCATACTGAAAAAAAACCAATAATTGAATAGACCCGCTATGCTGCCCTGCATTGGTCACCATGTGGAGCAAGTCGAGTGTGAAACAGGAAGCCCTCCCTCCTTCCAAAAGGCATTCCTGAATAATGCTAAGCATATAACAAACTTTAGCCAACGCTATACTAGCGACCTCAGTTGTAGCAAGTATACTGACGCGCTAAAAAATTAGCTTCGATCTTATGCACTTTAAAAATAAGATAACCATATTCAGATCTACGATTATCTAACTTACAAAGCAATAATAATAATGAAAGCTATTATATAATGATGCAAAAAAACAACAAGCTTAAAGGGAAGTATCACGCAACATCGTTAATTCCTTATATAAAGCTTCTGGTATATTGATACCGGTTTCTTTGCTTCTCATACGAGCCTCATACCGGCGCTGTGATGGTAGACGTGCTCCTTGAGATAGCACTTCCTCGAATAATGTTTCAGCGTGTTCCAAATGATAGTGCATCGTATCACCAAGTAGTTTATGAGGATCGATCGCTATAAGTAATTCACCGTGCCATGGTCTTCCTGAGTTCTCTGTAGTAGCCGGTCGAGTCTCATGGCCCAACACATCGCCGATCAAAGGACCGGCGAGCAACTCAATCATCATCGACAGCGCTGACCCCTTGTAAGCGCCAAATGTCAGCATTGCTCCTTTGAGAGCCTCCTCGGGATCAGTAGTGGATAGACCATCTTCACCAACCGCCCAGTTGTCGGGAATCGACTTACCTGCACGACGATGTAGCTCGATCTCTCCTCGTGCCACCATGCTAGTAGCAAAATCAAACGTAAAAGGATCTCTTCCGGGACGTGGCCAGGAGAAGGCTAACGGATTGGTGCCTAACAGAGGCCGACTCCCGCCAGCTGGTGCCACAAATGCATGGCTTGGGGTCATAGCCAGCGCCACTAACCCCTCCTCAGCCAGTGACTCGACCTCTGGCCAGAGAGCAGAAAAATGAAAGGAGTTATTTATCGCTAGCAGAGCAATACCATTCGTCCTAGCTTTATCGATCAGTAATGGACGTGCTTGCTCAAAAGCTAATAATGAACAGCCATTATTGGCATCAGCTCTAACTACGCTTGGCGCAGTATCCTCTATTCGAGGCACTGCATCGGGACTCACACCACCGAGACGAAGAGTGTCGACGCAACTGATGAGTCGGTATAATCCATGAGAGTGCCCCTCATCTCGCTGAACCGCGACAATATTACGAGTAATAGCAGCTGCATGAGGCTGACTATATCCGTATCTCGTTAAAATCTCATGACTTAGTTGACTAGCTTCTTCCTGAGTCAATGTAACGAACGTAGTCATCGATCCCTCCCCTTTTCCAACGAGTCAATTAGTTCAGAGGCTGTCAATCATCCGGGTGCCCTAAAGAGGTAAACTTGCCACCTTGATATATTACAGCCGAATCATTAGGGTCAATGTCTCCTGCAGCTGCCTCAACCTTTGCACGCCATGGCTCGGAATTATCTTTAGGCGCCCAGCCCAGGAACGAGGATTTACTATTATCCCACCAAGATTCGTGATTATTTGAAACACCATATATCACGGTGTATGCAAGCTTGGGCGCTACAAATGCACGCTCGAGCAAGGCAACAAAGTCATCTACGCTCATCCAAGTAGCCATCATGCGAGTATCGGCCGGCTCAGGGAAACAAGACCCAATACGAACACTCAAAGTTTCGATGCCGAACTTATCGTGATAAAGGCTAGCTAGATCCTCTCCAAAACACTTCGACACCCCATAAAGCGAATCGGGGCGGTGTACACACTGGGTATCGATACGTGTAGTACGTGGGTGGAAGCCGATGACGTGGTTAGAGCTAGCGAACACGACACGAGCTTGTCTAAAATGTCGAACTGCCTCGTATAGATTATATACACCAATGATATTAGACTGAAGAATATTTTCCCATGGTCTCTCTACAGAGATACCACCCAAATGAATTATTCCATCACACCCCTCTACCAGCGACATTACCGCTTTGGCATCGGAAAGATCACAAGCCACAAGCTCTTCATGATCATCAGCCTCACCCAGATCCGAGATATCTGATAATCGTACACAGTGAGCTAAACGGGAAAGATGAGGACGCAAAGCCTGACCAAGCCCACCAGCAGCTCCGGTTACTAAAAGACGATTAAGCATGATGAATCTCCTTGTTAAAATATCAGCCAACTCACAATTATTACGAGACCGTAATATAGGCGAATTGAAGATACTACTTGTCATGTAAGTGCTTAGTTAATGTCAAAGCCATAAAGCCTTGCTGGATTATCGACTAGTATTTTTTCGCACTCCGATTGAGTGGTCCATTGGAGTAAAACATCCAATTGCATGGCATCATTCGGATACTGGGAACGTGGCACACCAACGTGTGGCCAGTTGGAGCCCCAAATTACTCGCTCGGGTGCGTGTTCAATCACGCGTCGTGCAACTGCGCCGACATCTGAGTAATCAGGGCCTCCTACTAAACTCGTTTCATAAGGTGCACAAATTTTAAACCATGCATTCCCGCGATCTAACAATCTTAATATTTCATCTACTCGAATATCTTCACTCGGGACCGGATCCATGAACTTACCGAGATGATCAATGATAAAATCAGTCTTCAAGCATTTCAATGAAGTTAAGTGATCATTAAGGTGACGACCATTGAACTGCACCATCATGTGCCAACCCAGCTCTCGTATACGAGGCTCGATTAATGCCATATCAGCACAACTCTGAGCTCCCCCTGGCAGATCCATAATACGTGCGCCTCTCACACCCTCTGAGTGCCATGCCTCCAACTCGGCTTGCGGAGTTTCCGGAGTAACCACGGCGACGCCACGTGCCTTTGTCAGTCCAAGTTCACCAAGCGCGACGAGTAAAGCACTGTTATCACATTGATAGGCATTAGGTTGAACCACGACGACACGCTCCAGCGAAAGCCACTTTTGAATTTGATAGTAATCCTCTACCGTAGCTAACTCAGGAATCGACGGACCACCTGGCTGGGACTCATACCCAGGTAGGTAGACATGCATATGACAGTCGGTAGCCCCTGGCGGTGCTTTTAGGGTTGGCTCTGAACCGATCAAAGGACGAGTATTGTTAGGGAGATTCAATTAAATACCCCTTAAAGCGAAATGGGTTAGAGCATTACGATCAATTTCAATTCCAAGCCCAGGGCCATTGGGGATCTCGACCCAACCATTGGTGTGCTCTAACGGCCGGCTAACAATCGCCTGACGGAATGGATTATCGGTACGATCAAACTCCAGAATGGGTTCTATGGGTTCACGCCTGGGCGGATTAGGAGGCAAGGCCGCCATTACCTGAAGGCTCGCGGCAATACAGACAGCAGTCCCCCACACATGAGGAACTACACGGACACCATGCAACGCCGCCAAGTCAACCACACGACGCATTTCGGTAAAGCCACCTACTCCGCAAATATCTGGCTGGCAGATATCAACAGCTCGGCTAGCTAGAGGTTCCAGCATTGCGTAACGCCCATGCCAATTTTCGCCGCTCGCTACAGGCAATGGCTGACCCTCACGCACTGCACGGTAAGTAGAGATCTGCTCGGGAAGGACGGGCTCTTCAAACCAATCAACGCCATATACAGACGCCCGCTTACCAACCTCGATAGCCTCCAATAAGTCATATCCGTGATTGGCGTCGATCATCAATCGACATTGGGGGCCGATAGCCTCACGTGCAGCAGCGATAACGCGAATATCCTCATCAACATTGAAACCAATCTTGATCTTGACTCCGTAAAAACCCTCCGCGGCGTAGCCGGCGACCTCAGTAGCTACGCTGCGGATGCGATCCACTCCTTCGCGACGAAATGAGCCTGTCGCATATGCATGAACGCGTTCGCGGAATCGACCTCCCATTAGCTCGGAGATACTAGCGCTATAGTATTTACCTTT
This sequence comes from Cobetia sp. Ld8, assembly GCF_045066615.1. Lineage (NCBI taxonomy): Bacteria > Pseudomonadati > Pseudomonadota > Gammaproteobacteria > Oceanospirillales > Halomonadaceae > Cobetia > Cobetia sp. Ld8. The sequence goes on from NZ_JBISHF010000007.1 coordinate 1,363,083, forward strand.
GATATCCCACAATGCGATATCGATGCCACTGAGGGCAGTCATGGTCAACCCGCGTTGGCCTTGATCACGTAGACGGTTATAAAGATCAAGCCATAACTTTTCATGCTCTCGTGGGTCCATTCCTATTAAAGATTTAGCATAGATTGCGACAACCGCAGCATTAGCTTGTGCCGGCCCCAGGCACTCGCCCCATCCTACAGTACCATCCTCACACGTGATTTCTATTAGACAATGCTGGCGACGAGTAAAGTGCATGGAAGCACTCTCGAAGGCTTCTTCAAGTGGATAGTCCAATATATGAGCTTCGACCTTAGCTATCTTCATCAGCGCGTACCTCCACTGATAGACGGTATGGTATTAAACATAGTCATCCGAGCCAATTTGGTAGTGCCATTGACAATGCCGGTACATAGGTCACCAACATAAGAGCAGCGAATAACGCTAGGTAAAATGGCCAAATGGTACGTACAGTCTGCTCAATCTTGATTTTTCCCACCACACTCCCCACAAATAAGCAGGCCCCAACCGGTGGTGTACATAAACCAAGTCCGAGATTCATCATCATCATGATACCAAACTGGATTGGATCCATACCAAATTGAGCAGCAATTGGAAGAAAGATTGGTGTGCAAATTAGGATCAGTGCTGCCATGTCCATAATCATGCCGAGTGCCAGTAGTATCAGATTTAGCATCAGCAAAATGATGAGCGGATTATCTGAGATACCTACCAATGCTTCAATCAACAATGTTGGAACATCATAGAGAGCCAGCAAATAAGAGAAAGCAGATGCACAACCTACTAAAATCATTACCAATGCTGTAGTACGGACGGACTGATAAACCGCCACTTTAAATGCTGACCAATGTAACTCGCGATAAGCTACACCAGTCACTATAATCGCATATATAGCTCCAAAAGCACCAGATTCTGTTACGGTTAAGATGCCAGATAGCACACCGCCAACAATGATAACGGCAGTCAACAGACCAGGTAGGGCAGAGAAGAAACTAATGACCAGCGACGACCAACCAGGAAAACGTTCTCCTTGATAGCCACGTTTGACAGCCACAACATAGGCAGCCAAAGCCAGCAGTACACACATCAATATCCCCGGCATAATTCCAGCCATAAACAGCTTGGTGATAGAGAGCCCACCACCTGCGGCTACTGCATAGAGAATCATATTATGGCTTGGAGGAATCACAACACCAGCAACCGAGGATGTAACAGTGACATTCACAGCATAGTCTGCATCGTATCCCTTCTCTTTCATTACTGGGATTAAGATAGAACCAAGAGCTGACGTATCAGCTACCGCTGAACCTGAAATACCACCAAAAAGCATTGATGAAGTCACATTGACCACCCCAAGGCCACCTCGTACGCGACCAACAGCGGCAGAGGCCAGGCGCACCAATCTCTGGGATATCCCACCATGCAACATTAACTCACCGGCGAAGATGAAAAATGGGATGGCCAATAAAGAAAACACCGAGATCCCAGACAGAATACGTTGAAAAGCCACAAACAATGGCAGCCCTTCATATAGAAAACCACCTACCGCCGCCAAACCAACAGCAAAGGCCACTGGTGCCCCCACAGCCAGCCCTAGCACGAAAAGCCCAAACACAATTGCTAATCCCATGGTCAAACCTCTTCATCGGTGGGTAAATGGGCATTATGACGCTTGACTATACTGGCTAGAGAGAAAAGCACCATCAGCACACCACAGATCACAAGAGGGGCAAAACGCCAACTTTCCATAAGTCCCAGCATAGGAATTGGACGCGAATTGTTACTTAATAGCAGTATCCCCCCCTGCCATGCCATGATAGCCCCGAATATAGTGACAATGAGATCTGCCACATGATGCATCAAGGTCCTAAATGGTTCTGGCATATTATCTCTAAGCAAATCGATCGACAGATGGCTATTATTGCGAACCCCTGCTGCAGCTCCCAAACATGTAATGTAAGCTACACTCAGAAGTGCAAATTGCTCAACCCAAGTCGGGGTGTCATTAAGTACATAGCGGCCGAAGACCAACCAGCCAAAGCTAATGATTAGTAGAACAAGCAAGACACCTGCGACTACGACACAGCTATGCGCAATGTTATCAAGAGTTCGATCAATCCATGCTTGTGGCATGCATTTCTGGTGATCTACCCTATCAGCGCCTTCGTCTAATACTTTACTGGATATTTTCATGCCCCGCCTCCCTACCCGCTTTCCGAAGCTCAGAAAGCGGGCATTGAAATCAAATATAGTTATTTGGTTTGGGCCATTTGAATATCTTCAACCAGTGATGCAAGGTCAGGGTGATCTTCCAAGAAATCATCGTATACTGGCTTCATTAACTCCTGGAAGGCTGCCTTATTTGACACTTCGTTTATCTTAGCGCCAGCATCAAGTACTTTTTTGCGACCTGCCGTCGTGCGCTCTTCCCACAATTTACGCTGTTCAGTGACGGCTAGTTCTGCAGCTGCTTTCACAGAATTACGATCTTGCTCCGATAGTTCATCCCAACTGCTTTTCGCTACACATAAGCATTCGGGAATCACTAGATGATTGGTCAATGAAAAATAGTTGGCCACTTCATAGTGCCCACTAGCTTCATAAGTTGGAATATTGTTTTCCGCACCATCGATCACCCCGGTAGTCAATGACTGATAGACCTCACTGGCAGCCATGGGAGTTGCGTTTCCGCCAAGAGCCTCGATCATATCCACATAAAGATCATTATTCATCACGCGGACTTTCATACCTTTTAAATCTTCAGGCGTCTCAATCGGATGGTCGCTGTTATAGAGACTTCTTGAGCCCGCTCCAAACCATCCCAGAGCAATCAATCCTTGATCCTTCATTGCACTTGCAAAGCGTTGACCAATTTCTCCATCCATTAATTTATACATGCTCTCTTCACTATTAAAAATGAAGGGTAGAGACAGCACATTAGCGGCTGGCACCATCGGACCCATCGGCCCCATATTAAAGTTCCCAAAGTCCAAGGCACCATTACGTGTTTGCTCAATCGCATCTGGCTGTGCCCCGAGCACACCATTGTTATACACCTTAGGTTCAATACGTCCTTCTGTCCTTTCGCTGACCTCGCTCGCGAAAGTCTCAAGAGCAACCGTATTAGGATAACCAGGCGGCTGTATGTTCCAGCCTCTCCATTGCTCTGCTTGAACCGGGAAAGCCGTAGCGGTCATCAAACCGGCAGCTGCAGCGATCTTGAGAGAATGACGGGGCAACAAAATTTTCTGGGTCAGCATGGCGATCTCCTTCCAGAAGTACTCTGGAAATATTGTAATTATTCAATTGACGCTAGTTGTAGAGCCTCATTGTCATACCAGACAGCAAAGGCGCGAGTGCCAGACAGCGATACCTCACAAAACCATGAGCGATCGGAGGTAACGAAAGCTGGCCACCAAACGTCATACATCATACTAATGAAAACCTAATCAAGCTGCGTGGTCTTTACAAGTCGCCTCTCTCACTTCGCGACCAAAGTGCAACGTCATGATTCGATGTGACTGCACTTTCAGCTCAAAGCAATACACCTCACGCCCAACAGGCGACTCAATAAACTTGGTACATTACCGCACATACCATAAACCGAGTCGCCTGACAGGATTATTGGCTTATCGAGGACACTCATCAAAGGCGCTGAATCTCTAATTTCCCTATGGAGTCCAAGGTTTGACTTTGAATAGGTAGACGGTGCTGTGTGGCGGAGGTGGGAGAAGACATTTGAATCGCTCTCGCATAAGACCTTGGTAACATCGCGTGCCCCCTCTCCATCCCAGCCACACTGCATTATCGCGACCTTTAGCTTTTGCGCTCACCATCGACAAGGCGGCTAACGCCATACGGATTGCCGTCTCGCAAAGCTGCTGGCAGCAAGACACCGGGGAGATTCTGATAGCATACTGGCCGCAGAAAACGATGAATGGCAGCACTACCTACCGAAGTAGTACGTGAATCAGAAGTCGCCGGATAAGGGCCACCATGTACCATGGCGTGACAAACCTCGACTCCCGTTGGCCAGCCATTGGCCATAACACGCCCCGCACGACGCTCAAGTATCGGTAGCAAGCCACGAGCGAGTTCCATGTCGGCACTATCCATTTGCAACGTCGCTGTCAGCTGTCCCTCGAGTTGCTCTGCTACACGCCCCATCTCATCTTGATCGTTACATTCAATGACTAGAGACGTAGAGCCGAAAACCTCTTCCTGCAAAACTGCATCAGACAAGAAATCGCTCGCAGAAGTCGCGAACAAATTAGCTTGACAAGCATTAGCCCCTTGCCCGGCAGGCCCATGCGCCACGACCCGAACCTTGCCACTAAGCGTAAGTTTAGCAACACCTTGTGTATAGGCCTCGTATATTCCCGGCGTCAGCATCGTGTGCGATGCAGCCTCTTGGATAGAAGCGCCCGCAGCCTGCAAAAAGCGATTCAACCCATCGCTCTTCTGGGCAATTATCAAACCAGGGTTTGTGCAGAACTGCCCTGCTCCCATGTTCAAAGAATCGACAAAGGCCTCTCCAAGCTCAGCGGCACGTGACTCTAGAGCTGCCGGCAATAAAAATACCGGATTGATCGAGCTCATTTCTGCATAAACTGGAATCGGCTCTGGACGCGCTTGAGCTGCTGCCACCAGTGCAGTTCCGCCACTGCGCGATCCCGTAAACCCTACCGCTTTAATACGAGCATCAGTGACTAGTCCTTGTCCTACCTCACGACCAGAACCATAGAGCAAGGAAAACACACCCGGAGGGAGCTGGAATTTCTTTACTGCTCGCTGAATCGCGCGACCCACGAGCTCTGAAGTTCCTGGGTGCGCAGAGTGAGCTTTGACCACCACCGGGCAGCCAGCTGCCAGGGCGGAGGCAGTATCACCACCTGCGACAGAGAACGCTAGCGGGAAATTTGATGCCCCAAATACTGCCACTGGACCCAGCGCTATGTGCCGCTGCCGCAGATCGACCCGCGGCATGGGCTGACGCTCAGGAAGTGCAGAATCGATACGTACATCAAGCCACTCACCGGCCCTTACAACGTTCGCGAATAAGCGCAGCTGAGAGCAGGTGCGCCCGCGCTCGCCTTCGAGACGAGGCCTTGGAAGGCCGGTCTCAGCCATCGCGCGCTCTATCAGAAGATCCCCAATGGCCTCAACCTCGTCAGCGATCCCTTCGAGAAACTGCGCCCGTATCTCCAGCTCAGCTTCGCGATAGGCGTCAAAGGCTTCCCAGGCCAATGAGCAGGCTTGCTCTACCTCCACTGTGCCGCCCGCCGCATAGCCCGGTTCGAGTTGCTCATTGGTCTGCGGATTTACAGCGTAAATCATTGTACCTGTGGCTGCGATAGCTTCAGCACCCACCAATTGTTTACCCTCTAGCCTCATCATTTTTCTCCTGTTAAGGAAAATCAAAAATTCATCTAGTACAAATCTCAGGTATTAGCGACCGCCACCAGTTCCTTCAAGACTCGCACTTCATTCTCAGTGGGCATTTCTAATGGCGCACGTACACTACCGGATGGACGTCCAATAATATCGGTTCCAGCTTTAATCAAACTGACGGCATAGCCTGACTTGCGGTCTCGCAAGTTGACGAAAGGCAGGAAAAAATCTCGCGAAATATGATGTACGGTTTCAGCATCACCGGATCGCAATGCTTTATAAAATCTGACGGCCATGTCTGGCACAAAGTTGAATACAGCACTCGAATATGTGTTCACGCCGACGGCAAGATATGCTTCAGCGATGATTTCGGCCGTAGGAACACCGCCCACATATGCCAAACGGTTGCCTACCGTCTTAATGATTCGATTTAGGGCCTGCATATCGCCTTTGCCGTCCTTGAGCCCGATAAGATTTGGGCAAACATTAGCCAGGCGCTGTACTGAGTTGGGGTTCATCACTCCATTACCACGGTTGTAATAAATTACACTGATCGAGGTAGATTGGCAGATCTGTTGAGCATAATCCACGAGCCCCTCTTGTGGGCACTCTGTCAGATAAGGAGGCATCAGCAGAATTCCATCTGCGCCCTCTTCCTCAGCGATACGTGCAAACTCACTCCCCATCTCTACACTGAGACCGGCACTAGCTATAACAGGCAATTTCCCATCAACCGTCTGAACAGCCAAACGTACAATCTCTCGAAACTCGTCGATGGAGAGGCTGAAGAACTCACCTGTACCGCCTGCAACGAATACAGCGGAGATCTCGTGACTAATAAACCATTCCAAACGCTGTCGATAGCTTTCGGCATCAAAACGTCCCTGAGCATCGAAATCGGTTACGGGGAACGATAGCAATCCATCGCTGATCGCCTGCTTGACCTCTGTGTGTTGAAAATGCATTGAATCATCCTCTTGTCTTGTTTTCGAATGCCCGATGGGGAATCGGTGGTACAGGTAGCCTTCACCTCGTTGTTGTCATACATCATACAAACGGAATTGGAGAGCAGCCAACTTTTTGTGCGTCACCTTGACTAAAGTATAATTTTTACCACATAGCTTGAGGGCTGACGGTAGAACAGAGAAGTCAAATCAACTGGTACTGTTGGCATCGTAGACAGAAATTTATTGACTTACACCAATAATATTTTTAGTCCTGACTATTGTATGTAAGGCACTCAACAAGTATACACATAAAAAGACTACTGCGACTCGATTATCACGAGAAAATATACATAAAAACACAAGGTAATTGCACCGATTTATTCCTATTCTTATTACAAATAGATTCTAGCATTTATTATAGCTTCGAACTATTACTTTACACGGTAAATCATGCATTAATTGGCGGGGGCTTTTTTTACAAGGAAAGCCCCCACTCTTTCGTTAGTTATTCTAGCCAGTTAATTAACATTGGCTATTTGTTTGACGTCCCATCCAAAAAGGAGTGACGACGAACCAGACTATTGTAACTCCTAGAATACTGGTTTTCATTAATGACGCATCGATAGCGTCGATAAGATACAGCACAGGAAACAATACTGTCAGGACCAGCATTAACATTGAAATTGTTTGTAATGCTTTTCGCATAGCGATCACTCCTTCACCGAAGTATGCATTGTCCCAACCTGCGCACTATTGGAGCTACTGTCTCTTCCAATAGATTGAGTCGAATCTTCTCTCTGAGCCAGATAGCTCAATCCGATAAAGAGTAATGCGGCGATGAACCAGCCTGGCAAGGCAACGAAGAAGATCTCGATTTCCGCGTATTCCACTAGTCCCAGGCAAATCGCCAACGTGATCAGCCAAGTCGCCAAGACTGGATACGTGAACTTGCGATTTACCCCTTCGGCATAGAAGCTTTTGAGCCCCAGCTTGGGGAGCACCCAGTAATCGATGACAATTACCGCCCCGATGGGCATCAACAACAATCCATATAGCGCCACGAAACCAAGTAGCTGCATCGCCACTCCCGGAAACATCGCTACGAATGTGGTCAGCAGTCCCGTGCCCAGGGTCACTTTGAAGCGCGAAACATTAGGGATGATCGCCTGGAAGGCCAAACCGGCTCGATAAATGGTTGGGTTAGCAGTAGTCCACCCAGCGATGATTACACAGATCAACCCGGCAACACCCAACGCTTGATCAGCCAGTGGTCCTGGAAGTGGGTTGGGGATTCGTCCTGCCTCGGCAGCAGCGATCATGGCACTGTCCGTGGTCAAGCCCGCATCGTACATCTGGAAAGCGAACAGCATTGAGGCGGCAATCCATGCCATGAAATGACCTACATACATCCCTGCAGCCGAGGCGATGCTATACCAGCTCTTGCGAGCAAAGCGCAGCACTGAAAGATCTGACATCCCTACATGCATGGCCATGTTGGCAAACCAGGCGAAGAATATTACGTGCCATAGGGTGAAATCTGGTTGCCCTGGCACTCGTACCCCTGTCCAGATCGCCGTTTCAGCCAAGGTCCAGAGTTCGGTAGCCGATCCGATCTCTGCCCCCGTTGCATCCACGAACCACTTCAACGAGACAATCCCAAAGCCAAGGAAGATTAATACCATCCAGGGCGCAGCAATATTGGCAAACCACGAAACAAAACGATAACCGTAGGCGGCCACCAAGGTGATCACTCCTCCGACACCAAGCACACTCAACACCCAGCCAATACTGTTAGGCGTCAGATCTGCAAGTGTTGGCAGTGGGAATCCGAACCAAACCCCGACGGCAGTAGCGGATACCGTGATCATGGCGCCTGCCAAGAAGCAGAATGCCAATCCGTTTGCCAGATTGTAGAGTACGACTGTATAGCGCCCGGCTATTCTCTCGATGTGGTAGTAAAGAGTCAGGCGTACTCGAGTCGCGATGGGCGCGGTAAGTAACAACCAACTCAATACCGCCAATGAATTGCCGATCAGCAACCCAACAACGACGTCGAATGCGGCCACCCCCGCCAATACGAACAGCGGCCCGATCATCAACTCAGTACCAGCAGTATGCTCCCCAGCGTACATGCCGAGAAAGCTCTTGAACCCCATTCTTGCTTGGTCAGGAACGACCTGTCGTTCGTATTCGCTACTAACGTCAGAGCCGCCCCCAGCAGCTTGTATATTATCGCTCATGGCGCGCACCTCTCATTATTTTAATAGCAGAAAGCCACTATTTCAGCGTTTAGGCTTTCAGGCCTCGAGGTAGACCACATGGCTATGGGTATACTCATAGAGTCCATGCTTTCCGTCGGCGCCCCCCATACCTGACTTGCGAACCCCTGCATGGAATCCTTGCATAGCCTCGAAGTTCTCGCGATTGACGTAGGTCTCCCCGTAGTCGATCTCGCGACAAGCTTGCATGGCACTAGAGAGGTTTCGGGTGTAGATAGACGATGTCAGGCCATAGTCGGAGTCATTGGCAAGCGCGATGGCCTCCTCCATATCCTCGACTACCTGGATTGGGAGTACGGGACCAAAGATTTCCTGACGCATAATTTGCATGTCATTGTGGCAACCGGCCAGGACAGTAGGCTGGTAATGATGGCCACGCGGCAAATCACCGAGCGCCCCGCCTGTTACCAGGTCTGCTCCGTCAGCGAGAGCTCGTTTGACCATAGCATCGACCTTGTCGAGACCGGCCTGATTGATTAGCGGCCCCATATCCACATCAGGCTGAGCCAGCGGATCACCATAGGTCGTCGTTCGCATGATCCGCCCCATTCGATCAATGAACTCGTCCGCGACACCTCGCTCGACGTAGACGCGTTCTGCACAATTGCACACCTGACCACTATTAATGATGCGTGATCCATGAATCGCCTTGACCGCCAAATCAATGTCGGCATCAGCGAGGACAATCGCGGGCGCCTTCCCCCCCAGCTCGAGGTTAAGCTTTGTGATGTTGCCAGCTGCACTGGTCATGATTCTCGACCCGGTAGCCACACTACCGGTAAAACTGATCATATCGACCTCGGCGCTTTTGGTCAGAGCATTGCCAGTGCTGGCGCCGCTGCCGCTAACCACGTTGAACACGCCTGCGGGTAGCCCCACCGTGTCGAGCAACTTGGCGAACTCGAAGCAGTTATTGGGTGTCTCTTCACTAGGCTTAATGACGATTGTATTGCCGGTCACCAGCGCTGGGGCCATCTTTCGCGCAATAAGGAAGAACGGGAAATTCCATGGCAAGATGCCAGCCACAACCCCGAGCGGTTTACGAAATAGGAAGATATTTTCATTGGGGCGGTCACTCTCGATGATTTCTCCTTCAATACGCCGTGCCCACTCTGCCATGTAATCCAGGTAGTCAGCCGTGAAATTGACCTCCGTCTCAGCAAGTGCCGAAACCTTGCCCTGCTCCTCGGAAATAATACGTGCTAGGCGTGGTACATTCTCTCTGATGCACGCAGCAATTTGGCGCAGGTAGGCGGCTCGCTCGACGGCGGGCTTTGCGGCCCAGCCTTTTTGGGCGCTACGTGCCGCCGCCAAAGCACGATCAACATCCTCTACGCTTGACTCTGGAACCCGCGATATCTTCCCGCCGGTGGCGGGGTTGAAGACCTCGAGATGATCACTAGTGGTCTCGAAGGTGCCATTGATATAGTTCTGATAGATAGGCTGATGGCTAGACATGATGGCGTCTCCATTATTGTTTTTCGATCTGACTTTCTGGTTTAGTAGGTACTTGAGGGCACACAGGACTTATCTTGTTTCCGATAGCGACTCAGGTTCGCGATGGCGGCCTGTCGCATCAGGCTGATATCGATACTGACGGCAATAAAATGGCAGCCTAGAGAGAGATAACGGTGAGCGTCGTCTTCTACAGGTGCCAATATACCGACCGGTTTTCCGGCATCGCGTACGCTATGAATGACCTTTTCAATAGCTTCCTGAACATCGGCATGCCCAGGGTTTCCAGGATGTTCCAGGCTCACCGACAGATCCGCTGGTCCGATAAAGACAGCATCAACACCTTCTACCGCTGCGATTGCCTCAGCATTCTCAACCCCTTGTTGAGACTCCACTTGGACGATCAGACATAGCTCCTCATGAGCGATCGCCAGATAGTCAGCGATACCGTCCCAACGTGTGGCACGAACCAGGCCACCGCCGACACCACGAATGCCATGCGGCGGATAACGCATGGCGCGCACTAGCTCCCGGGCTTGCTCTGCAGTCTCCACCATAGGAACCATTAGGGTCTGAGCCCCGATGTCCAGTAATTGCTTAATCAGTGCAGGATCTTGATTGACAGCCCGAACCACTGGCGCGGTGTCATAAGGGGTTACCGCCTGAAGCTGCTCAAGAAGCGACCTCACGTTATTAGGTGCATGTTCGCCGTCGATGAGCATCCAGTCATAACCAGTCGTGGCACAGATTTCTGCAGCGTACCCGGTACCGAATCCGGCCCATATGCCGTACTGTGGTTCCTGTTGACTCAGGGCAGCTTTGAAGGTGTTCGTTGGTAAGTGCATCAGGCATCCTCGATCCATGGTCTCGCGTGCGTGAGTTACTGCAGATTGACGAACATGCCACCGTCGACAAGAAGCGAAGCGCCGGTGATATACTGCGCCATATCGGATGCCAGAAAGACGATTGGGCCCGCCAAGTCGTCTGGGCGGCCCAATCGCCCCAGGGGAGTACGACTCACCATGTACTGGCGCTTCTCTTCGTCAGCCAGGTCATCCTTGTTAATGTCAGTCTCAATAGTGCCTGGCAATACAGCATTGCAACGGATGCCATAGCCCCCCAAGGCGACGGCACAGGATTGCATCAGCGAGACGAGCCCAGCCTTGGTCGGCGTGTAGTGGGTCTGCATGCCGCCACCGACCAGTGCACTGATGGAACTCACAGCGATGATCGAACCGCCCCGCCCTTGAATCTTCATCTGATTGGCAGCCGCCTGAACGGCGAAAAAGGCTCCATTCAAGTTCGTATCGACCGTTTCTTGATAGAGCTCTTTGGGCATATCGAGAAAGGCATGGAAAGGACAAATACCAGCGTTGTTGACAAAGATATCAACGCCGCCGAAGTGCTTTACTGCGGCATCGACCAATAACTCGCCTGTCTCGGGGTCACCTGCTGGGGCTCCTATAGCACAGGCACGACGTCCTAATGCCTCGATCTCGGCGATCAAAGCCTCGACACCGGGGCGACTGGATTCACTACCGCTGTAGCCAATGACTACGTTGGCCCCCTGGCGAGCACACTCCAGAGCCGCGGCACGCCCGATACCTCGGGAAGCCCCGGTGATGATGACGGATTTCTCATTGAGCAGCATAACGGCTCCTGAATCTGACAATGGCTCCCTGCCTTTGGCAACGAAACTTACAGGCAGGATAAGGTTGGCTTAAAGGCGATAAATACGCCGGGCATTCTCTACAAATAGTGCTTGCACCTCACTTGACGAAGCATCGGCCACAATCTCGGCGTAGGCTTTCCAGATCGTTGGGTAAGAGGCATACAGGCTGTCTACCGGAAAGTTGGAAGCAAACATGCTTCTGTCCACACCAAAGGCATCAATAGCCTCAAGGATCAGGGGGCGGAGGCTACCAACTGTCCAGTGATGATCCAGCATGCCGAACCCGCTGAGCTTGAGGCTGACATTGTCACACGCGGCCAGGCGACGAAGCCCATCACGCCATTCTCGCCAACCGGTCATGTGATGACGGTCTACGTACATACCAGCATGATTCAATATTATCGGGACTTCAGGATGATCCTCGGCAAGACGTGCCGCCTGTGACATCTGCGAGGGATAGATTTGTAGGTCAAAGGAAAGCTCGTAGCGCGCCAATAGAGCAAAATTGGCGCACCAGGTCGGCTCACCCATGTAATGACGACCGACATAGTCATACAGCGGATCGGCATGGACATTGAGGATCTGACGCACGCCTCGTACCTTCTCGGAGGCCTGACACTGCGCCGCGAGTTGCTCATCGGCATCCTGCCGCGACAGATCAGCACCTACTACCAGGGCAGATGGCAGCCTCGGCGCTCGTCCTTCCTCAATGCGCCCAGCCAACCAGTGGGTTTCGGCCAGTGGATCGACGGCATCGGCCTCAATGTGAACCGCACCGAGAAGTTCGATGTCGCCTGCGTCAACCAAAAGATCTTCCGGGCCGTAGTCCCGTGCCATCGGTGTGTAGTCACCAAGCAAGTTAGGCGATGGATGATCAAGCCAGGGCTGATTGCCCTGGCCAAGATTCCAGAAATGCACATGAGGGTCGATCACTTGCATCAGAGCTCTCCGGGATGGAACGCAAATACCTGGTCGAGTGGCACGCTGACAGGGGCATGGTCCTCGTATGTTTCCATGATATCGGCCATGTACTCCCACCAGCGACGCATTACCGGAAGGTCGGATAGCGCATCGACATGGTGATCTTCTCTTGAAAACATGATGGCAAATAAGTGACAGGTCTCGTGATCCAAGAAGATACGATAGTCTTCAATACCCGCCTCCTCTAACGCCGCCGCGAGCTCAGGCCACAATGTTTGATGCCGGCGCCAATACTCGGCTTCCTGTCCCTTATGTAGGTTCATGCGAAACGCGTGGATCGGCATCTTTAGCCTCCTTTAACTCTCGTGATCAGCTAACTCAGTGAGTGTAGGGACGCGCGAGCTCGCACTCGGGATTCAAACGAACCCCAAAACCAGGCTTATCCAACTTTGAGACTGACATGCGGCCGTTTTCCGGGACCGGCTCGTCGAGCAGCAGTGGATTGAACATCGGCACTACTTCATCTGCCTTGGGCGCCATCATCAAAAACTCAGCGAAGGGACTATTGTGACGAGTGATCACGAAGTGATAGCTGTAAACCGAGGAGCCATGGGGAACCACCAGCTTGTTGTGGGCATCCGCCAGCGCTGAGATCTTGATCAACTCAGTGATGCCACCACACCACCCGACGTCAGGTTGGATCACATCACAGCAATCCATCTCCATAAGCATCCGGAATCCCCAGCGCGTGGCTTCATGTTCGCCGGTATTGACCAACATGCCCTTAGGCACATCTCGCTTGAGCTGGGCATATCCCCAATAGTCGTCAGGCGGAAGCGCCTCCTCGATCCATTTCAGACCATATTCCCGTGCACCTTGAGCCAGACGAGTCGCGTAGTTGAGATCAAGGCTCATCCAGCAGTCATACATCAGCCAGAAATCTTCGCCCACAGCACTACGCATCTCAGCCAAGTGCTCGAGATTACGTCGCAGTCCTTCTTCCCCCTCAGCAGGACCATGAATCAACGGCATCTTCCCGCCAATGAACCCCATGTCCTTAGCAAGATCAGGCCGTGCACCAGTGGCGTAAAAAGTCAGCTCGTCACGCACCGGGCCACCCAATAGTTGATGCACTGGCTCGCCACGCACTTTCCCCAGTAGATCCCATAGCGCTAGGTCAACACAGGAAATGGTGTTGATCACGACACCTTTGCGGCCATAAAACAGCGTGGCGTTGAACATCTGATCCCAGATCTTCTCAATATCAGTGACTCGCTGGCCTTCAATAAAACGAGCCAAGTGCTTCTCAACGATCCATGCACCGATCTCGCCACCAGTCGTCACCCCGAAACCGACGGTCCCATCGCTGGCTTCCAGTTCGACGACCAGGGTGCCGAGCACATTGAGCCCGAAGCTACGACGATTCATACGGTACTCAGGATACTTGCTCATTGGCGTAGCAATCTGGGAATCGATCCAGTGCCCTTCAGTCTGATCGTGATAATCCGCCCCACCGCCTCGGACAGTAAAGGCGCGGACTTGCTTGATAACAACCTCACTCATGAACTTCTCCTCTAGGGCTGAATGCAAAGAGATACTGAGAGAAGTTCTACCCAAGAGTCTTGAGTGAGACCAATGAGATTCACGCTTCTCCTGATACCTTTTCGGTATCGGAACGATGAACCCCGCATGCTAGGCTGGTTGTCGGTGGCAGCTTAACCGCGGCTGGCCTTTGGTTGCACGACCAATGTCGCAGTCTAAAAACCTTGATCCGACGTCATAACGGATAGGTATCGATAAGGAGCACAATGGAAGGCTATCAGGCACTACTGGCAAGACTGCGCTACAAACATCTTTTATTGGTAGCAACACTGGGACGATTGCGTAATTTGCATCAAACCTCGACCGCTATGCACATGTCACAGCCGGCTGCTACCAGAATGCTCGGCGAGATTGAGAAAGTATTTGGCTGTCGGCTATTCGAACGGGGGGCTCGCGGGATGACGCCTACCACTATAGGTGAAATGCTCATCGACTTTGCCAACAATGCGCTCACACGCCTAGATCGCTGTGCCGAGGAAATTAATCGTTATCAGCTCGGTGGTCGTGGACAACTCACTGTAGGGACCATCATGGGAGCTGCACCGGATCTCGTCGCAAAGGCCGTGATTACGATGAAGCGCGACCGCCCCATGCTTCAGTTCCGCCTAATGGGCGAGACCAGCGACCAGCTCGTTGAATTACTCGAGCAAGGCAAGGTCGACATTGCCATAGCCCGTTATGTCACCTCTATTCAGCATAACCAGTTCGACTTTGAACCACTGGGCAACGAGACGCTTGTTACTGTGGTGCGTAAAGATCACCCTTTATGTCGACAACAGCTTCCACCGTTGGCGAGTCTGATTGAGGAATGGCCTTGGATATTGCAGCCGACTTCTACGCCAGCACGACAGGCACTGGAGAAAGAATTCGAAGCGGCTGGCCTAGTGTCACCCCGCGATATCATCGAATGTGGTTCGATCTTTGCCGCTTTACAACTAGTACAGCAAAGTGATTGCTTGATGGTGATGGCAGAGACCGTATTACGTGATCATTTAGATGCAAATCTGATTACTCGTCTATCGCTATCACTGGGTCGCACTCTAGCCCCTTTTGGTCTACTAACGCGAAAAAACACTATATATGAAGAACCAGTCAACGAGTTTTGTGAAATATTGCGCCAAACGGCTGTCGATTGGCCATCAGCCTGATAACAAATGCGGCCTTCACATTAGAAGCAGATACACTTACAATTTCTAATAATATCTTAATTACACTCTGACCAACAATTATCTTACAAAATAATAGATACACAAGCAAAACAACTCGACTACTGACCATTGATTAAAATACGAAAAGAAGTGAAATATTTTGAGAAAAATCAATGGCGATAATAGAGCATATAGCTTGCTATATTCATATACATCGCCCTTAACTTCGTTTGAGAGCAAAAATAATTCTGCTTCAAATGCTGCAAGTTACTCTTCAATGAGAGATACAAGTAAGACTAAACCAAGCACGGAAGGACATGCTTTGGACAGCTTATTCTAGATAGCGCAGCACATCGTCAGTTTTTACGTTTTTTTTACGCCAATACTTCTAGAACACCGTAGATTTTTTACGCCTCACCTTTCTAAGCTTGCCTTATCCATCAAGGAGACAAGGCAATGCAAATACTGTTACTCGTAATATCCATGGCGCTAGGGGGTTATCTCCTCGCTGCTTTACTCTGGCCGGAACGGTTCTAGGGGAGGCACCATGAACGAGGTAATACTCTGCTATGTGCTGGTCATTGGGCTAGCGCTTCCTCTGGGTCATTACATGGCCCGTTCCTTGGATACTGAGTCCAAGGCCCCCTTTGACAACTTCTTCGGCCCCATCGAGGCGATACTGTATCGCTTGTCAGGAGTAGATGTCCGATGCGAAATGACTTGGCATGGCTATGCTTGGGCCGTAACAAAACTACACGTCATACTGATTCTACTGGCTTGGGTCGTATTCATGTCACAAGACATGCTACCGCTAAATCCAGACGGGATACCCGGCATGCCATGGGATACAGCGCTTCACACAGCCGTCTCTTTTGCCACCAATACAAATCAGCAGCATTACTCGGGCCAGGCTCACCTATCATACCTTAGCCAGACTCTCGCCGTCGTGACTCTGCAGTTCATTACACCGGCAACGGCTCTCGCAGTGCTGTTGGCGATAGCGCGCATTCTCTTCAAGAAGCCATCGACTATCGCAGCCTCAGATGGGAATAGCACAGTGGTCAGCTTGGGCAATTATTATCGCGATCTCATGCGTACATTATTGCGTGTCATGCTACCAGTCGCCATCGTGGTCGCACTGTTACTGTCGTGGCAAGGCGTGCCTAGTACCTATCAAGGTGCACAAACGCTAGAGCCACTGGACAGCCAGGTCACCACCACTCAAGTCATTCCACTCGGCCCAGTCGCCTCGATGGTCGCTATCAAGCAGCTCGGCACTAACGGGGGTGGCTGGTATGGCGCGAACTCAGCCGTACCGCTGGAAAACCCCACCCCACTTTCCAACATGATTGAGACGGTTTCAATATTGCTGATCCCGATGGCTCTGCTTGTGGCTATTAGCATCCTGACGGGGCGACATAAGCTGATGCTCGGCATTGCCTTTATTATGCTTACTTTTTCTATTGTCTCGACAACATCAACAATCCTCTCGGAACGATCACCCAACGCCGCTTTTATAGGGCTATCTACTCCCGGCGCCTCCAACATGGAGGGAAAGGAGGTACGCTTCGGCCATGACATGTCGGCGCTGTGGGCTAGTTGGACGACACAAACTTCCAATGGCTCAGTCAATGCCATGCATGACAGCTTCAATCCATTGGGTGGCGCAATAACATTAATGGACATGTTCGTTAATGTAACCTTTGGCGGCATCGGAGTCGGTCTGATTGGCTATTTCCTCTACCTCATGTTGGCGGCTTTCATCGGTTCGCTGATGATCGGGCGAGCGCCGGAAATATTAGGTAAGCCCCTGGAAGCTCGTGAGATACGCTGGATCTCGCTGGCAATCCTCGCTCAGCCACTGGTGATTCTCAGTTTAACGGCGCTGACGGTATCTTTCCCTGATTTAGCTATCAGCTCTAACCCGGGATTTCACGGCCTGACTCAAATCCTTTACGAATATACCTCATCGTTCGCTAACAATGGTTCTGGATTTGAGGGTTTGGCTGACGACTCTCTCTGGTGGAATCTCACTGGCGTAGTCGCGCTTCTGATAGGACGCTTTCTCCCCCTCTTTGCTCCATTAGCGATCGCAGCCTGGCTTTCAGCTAAACGTACTGCCCCCTCTGGACGCGGCAGCTTGGATATGGAAAGCGGCGCCTTCGTCGGTCTCACAGCGGGTGTGATTGTCATCGTCAATCTTCTGGGCTTCCTGCCTGTACTCATGCTTGGCCCTGTGGCCGAACAACTTACTCTCGGCTTCTGAGGAGAAGGTTCGTATGTCTACTGCATCACAAACGCCTCGTTCTTCACACCGCGAAGATTGGCGACCTGATTGGAGCAATCTGGTCAAAGAGATGTTCCTCAGGCTAGCGCCACGAGCCATGTCCCGAAACCCAGTAATGGCCGTAGTCGGTGTAGGTACCCTGGTCTGCGGCCTATATACAGTGCTGGCTGCTACTCAAGGCAAGAATCTCGTTTTTTCGTTGGCCGTCACACTAGTACTGCTCGCGACCCTATTGTTCGCTAATGGAGCGGAAGCCTTAGCAGAATCACGAGGAAAAGCGCACGCTGGCAGCCTGCGGGCAACACGAGGTCAACTCAAGGCACGTAAGCAGGAAAAGGATGGTAGTGAAACCATGGTGGCCGCCGATACGCTGCGCCGTGGTAATTACGTTAGGGTCATTGCCGGCGAGTTAATTCCAGCCGATGGCGAAATCATTGAGGGCGCAGGCTCCATCAATGAATCTGCCGTCACCGGTGAGTCTGCACCGGTATTACGAGAATCCGGTACCGATAACAGCGGAGTTAGTGCCGGTACTAAGTTGCTCTCTGACGAGCTGGTGATAGAGGTCAGTGTCAATCCAGGCGAGTCACTCCTGGATCGTATGATCGCCCTTGTGGAAGGTGCCAACCGTCAGAAAACGCCAAGTGAATTAGCTTTATCAGTATTGATTACTACCCTCACACTGATTTTTCTGATTGTCATTGTCACCTTGGTGCCCATGGCAGAATTTGTCGGTATCACACCATCGCCAGTCATGTTGGTGGCACTGCTGGTATGTCTAATACCAACCACCATTGGCGGATTGTTACCGGCCATCGGTATTGCCGGGATGGAGCGGGCAATGCGCGCCAACCTCATTGCCAAATCGGGCAAGGCCGTCGAAATTGCTGGTAGCATCGATACTCTGCTGCTCGACAAGACCGGCACTATTACGCTAGGTGACCGCCAAGCTACTGAATTCACTCCTTGTGATAATGTTCCCAACGATCGGTTACGTGATATCGCGTTCCTGTGCTCGCTGGATGACCCCACACCGGAAGGGAAGTCCATTGTCAATCTGGCTCGTGATAAGGGTGCCGCACTCTCTCTAGATAATCGAGCCACATTCATACCCTTCTCGGCCTCGACACGCCTTTCCGGCATCGATTCTCCCGATGGTAGACAGCTACGAAAAGGCGCTACGAATGCCATCGCGACGTTCGTACAAGAACAGGGCGGCCATGTACCTGCCTCGTATCAGCGTCTTATAGAGCGTATTTCTCGCGATGGGGCTACGCCACTAGCAGTAGCCGAAAACGACCAACTGTTAGGGATCATCGCCTTATCCGATGTTATTAAGGACGGTATCGCGGAACGCTTTGCCCAGCTTCACGAGATAGGAGTCAAGACGGTGATGATCACCGGCGATAACCCAATCACGGCAGCAGCGATCGCAGCAGAAGCTGGGGTAGACGATTACGTAGCGGAAGCCACCCCAGAGCGCAAACTGGAGATCATTCGAAAGGAGCAGGCTTCGGGACGCTTGGTGGCAATGATGGGGGATGGCACGAACGACGCTCCGGCACTGGCCCAGGCCGATCTTGGCCTAGCCATGAATTCAGGTACCCAAGCAGCCCGTGAAGCCGGCAATATGGTGGATCTCGATTCTGATCCAGGCAAACTCCTGAGTGCGGTAGAGATCGGCAAGCAGCTACTCATTACCCGAGGGGCGCTGACTACTTTTTCGCTCGCCAATGATATCGCCAAGTATTTCGTCATATTGCCAGCACTCTTTGCCGCCAATATCCCGGCCCTACAAGCTCTGAACGTCCTCGAGCTGCATTCACCGCAGACTGCTGTGTTATCCGCTGTGATCTTCAATGCTCTCGTCATCCCGGCACTGGTGCCGTTTGCGTTGCGAGGCGTACGCTTTAACGTCTCTTCAGCGACAGAACTGCTTCGTCGAAACCTGCTGATCTATGGACTCGGTGGTATCTTGCTGCCCTTCCCTGCAATCAAGCTGCTCGACATGCTAATGGCTAGCTTTTACTAGGAGTTCGATCATGAACGCTATACCTATGACACGTATTTCAATGCTAGCGTCGCTGCGGCTAGTGATTGTACTGGCCAGCTTACTGGGATTGTTTTACCCCTTTGTGGTTACAACGTTAAGTGGCACCTTCTTTCCCCACCAAGCGACTGGCAGTATGCTATATGGTCCTCAGGGTAAGGTGGTGGGCTCAACGCTGGTGGGCCAGTCATTCAGGGGGGCCGAGTACTTTCATGGGCGTCCTTCAGCAGCCGAGAATGCCCCTAACGAAGTCTCAGGCTCCAACCTTGCACCGAGTAACCCCGCCTTACGAGCACGTGCTCTAGAGGAGGTACACCAACTGCATTTGCGCGATGGGCTTAAGCCTGGAGAAATCCCTATCGACTTGCTGGCCGCATCGGGTTCAGGTATCGACCCGCACATCTCTCCTGCTGCCGCCATGGCTCAAGTCCCTAGGATCAGCCGGGAGCGGGGTCTACAAGCATCGTCGATAAAACAGGCGATTCAGGCGGCAACTCAGTACGAAGGCTTTCTTGGCAGACCTTCCGTTAATGTCCTGACTTTGAATCTTGCCCTGGATACAGGTGCACTCGAGGGTACCTCAGATGAGCTACAAGAATACGACGAGTGACACCACGATTTCACGCCCTACCCCAGAAGCTTTTCTAAAGATCGCGCGCCAAGAGGGGCGCGGTCATCTACGAATTTTCCTCGGCGCCGCCCCTGGTGTCGGGAAGACGAGCGCCATGCTCCGAGCGGCCCATGAGCGAGCCGCCGAAGGCGAGAATATCGTGATAGGAGTTATTGAGTCTCATGGGCGGACGGAGACTGAGCAACTCTGCCATGGCCTCGACCGCATTTCGCTCGTTACGCGAGAACATCGGGAACATCAGTTTCAGGAGTTCGATTTAGATGCCACTCTCGAACACGCACCAGCAATCGTATTGGTCGATGAATTAGCCCATCGCAATATACCCGGCGGCCGTCATCCACGTCGCTATCAAGATATCGAGGAGCTTCTCGATATAGGCATTGATGTCTGGACAACTCTGAATGTCCAGCATATCGAAAGCTTGAATGACGCTGTTGCTCGTATCACTAACATTCGAATGCGCGAAACGATTCCTGATTCTCTCATTACCCGCGCCCGCGATATTACACTCATCGATTTGACACCCGAAGAGCTTATCCAACGACTAAAGCAGGGCAAAGTCTATATTCCCGAGCAAGCACGCGCGGCGTTAGACGGGTTCTTCAACATAGCGAATCTAACCGCACTGCGCGAGCTAGCGATGCAGACCATGGCAGAACGCATCGAGAACGATGTACGCGATTCCATGGGCATACATGGCGTACCTGGCCCATGGCCGGTACGTCCAAAAATTCTCGTTGCCTTGAGAGGCAGCACCGATGATGCCACTCTGATTCGTGCAACCCACCGTATGGCTGAACGAGGTAACGCTACTTGGCAAGCTGTGTATGTGGACATAGGCAATGCCGATTCTTCAGAACGCTCGGAACTTGAGAAAAGTAGCCAGTTGATCGAGCGCCTCGGTGGCGAAATTACTGTATTGTCCGGAGAAAGCCGTGTTGGCGAGCTACTTGATTATGCTCGTCGTCTAAATGTTACCACTCTCATGGTCAGTCGTTCTGAGAACTCTTTTTGGTGTAACTGGCAGCGCTCCTTCAGCAAACAACTTTTGCGGAAAGCTCATGAGTTCGACCTGATCGTCATCGCCGAAACTGAGCGATATAAGCCCTTGCATCGTATGAAGCGATCACTAGCACGATTGTCTATTCGTGAATGGCTCCTTCCAATATGTATATTGCCTATCACGCTGGGCTTGTCATTACTTATCGATCATATGATGACACTTGCGAATCTATCGCTAATCTTCTTGACAGGGGTGCTAGTAACAGCTGTCTATAGTGGCACACGGTCTGCCATGCTTAGCGCTCTACTCAGCTTTCTGGTTTATAACTTCTTTTTCACCGAGCCTCGTTACACCCTAGCGATGAGCCATCGGGATCAATTTATTACAGTATTCTTCTTTCTTGTCGTAGCCCTGATTGGTGGCCAATTGGCAGGACGAGCTCGTCGTCAATTAGTTGCCTTGCGGGAAAGCCGTGACCAAACTCAGCGACTTTTGCAGTTCTCACGTGCTTTAGCAGTAGCAGCAGATCACGCCAGTGTCCGTACTATTGGCATGAGCACTCTAGCCGATTGGTTACAAGTCCCCACAGTCTACCTAGAACTAAGTCCAGAAGATGAAGCTCCGCAAGTGACTGAGTCATATCCCGGCTTGATAACGCTGGATAATACCGCCAAGCAAGCGGCTGCGTGGTCTTATCATCAACGGAGGCGGAGTGGCCACGGATCTCACACACTAGCGATCCAGCGGTGGCGATTTATCCCATTGGTCGAGGGAGATACTACTCTAGGGGTCGTCGGGTTGGCTCTAGGAGACAGGGAGGCCCCGCTCGACCATAGTCAGGAAATTTTGACCGATACTCTGATCAACCAGCTGAGCATGGCTCTCGGACGAACACGACTGGTCAATGACCTTGGTACAGCGAAATTGGCGGAGGAGAATGAACGGCTACGCTCAGCCTTGCTCTCCTCTGTATCTCACGATCTACGTACTCCTCTAGCATCTATCATAGGGTCAGCCAGCTCTCTGAGAGATCTCGACGACCAGCTCTCCCAAGATGACAAGCGCGAACTGCTCGACGGAGTACTGAGTGAAAGCGAGCGTCTGAACCGCTATATTCAGAACCTGTTGGACATGACGCGTTTAGGCCATGGCTCTTTGAAAATCGAACGAGATTGGGTCAGCCTCAGCGATCTGATCAATGCCGCCTTGAACCGCTTGGGGTCAGCACTAAGTGATATCAGAGTCGAGCGAGACTGGGCCGATAACTTGCCCCTACTCTATGTTCATCCCGCGCTGATCGAACAGGCACTAGTCAACGTTATCGAGAATGCAGTCCGATTTTCACCTTACGATGGGCGAATCCACATTAATGCCGCCCGCCAGCACGATGATATGATTATCCGTATCACCGACGAAGGACCTGGTATTCCCGAGTACCTGCGCGAACAGGTTTTTGACATGTTCTTTACCGGTGGTGAAGGCGATCGTGGTAAACATGGAAGCGGCTTAGGATTGGCTATTTGCCGAGGTATGATCGGTGCGCATGGTGGCTCTATCGACGCCGAAGCCAATTCAGGAGACACAGGAACTCGTATTGTGATACGCCTACCATTGATTGATTCAGAAGGTATTAAACAGAAGACCGAGGGCGAGCATGGGCGCTGATCATCCCCGCATACTGGTTGTCGACGATGAAATGCAGATTCGGCGATTTTTGCGTATCAGTTTAACCTCACAAGGCTATGTCGTATCCGAAGCTGAAACAGGTGGCTTAGGACTACTCATGGCTATGAGTGACAAACCAGATCTTGTCTTGCTTGATCTAGGCTTGCCCGATATTGATGGCCAGGAAGTGCTTCGCACTATCCGCGATCAAAGCGATATTCCAGTCGTAGTCGTCTCGGTCCGTGCCTCAGAGAATGAAAAGGTCGCATGCCTCGATGCCGGTGCCAATGACTACATCACCAAACCCTTTGGCATTCAGGAACTTCTCGCTAGAGTTAGGGCAGTACTGCGACAGCGTCGTATTGTTAGCCAAGTAGATATTTCGCAACGTCTGCAAGCGGGTGAACTGATCATAGACCTCGAAACACGAAGAGTGACACTCTCCGACTGCCCGATCAAACTCACTCCCAAGGAATACGCTGTGCTCACCATGCTCACTGAGCATCCGGGTCGTGTTATTACTCAGACACAACTTCTCAAGCAAATCTGGGGCCCGATACATGTAGCAGACACTCATTATCTCAGAATCGTAATCAGCAAACTTCGACATAAACTCGGCGACTCTTCTGACAACCCCCAATTTATTCAAACAGAACCGGGAGTAGGATATCGACTATCAGATTTATAAACACCTTATAAGAGTAGAGCATCACATGCTAAAATCATCAAACTTTATCAAACCATTTATCCTACGCTATTTACTTTACACTATACAATAGATTACAGTCACTATACTCATGACAGTAACCCGCTCATATCTAGATTTTAAACTCCTACTTGAATTGCTTTCATAAAAACCTTGGAAAGCCATTAATCCGATACGCTATACCATGGCCCATAGTTAAAAATCTCGTTTAGCATAACTAAAAGCTAAGCCTTTACTACTGTAGGCATACAGTCTATAAGAAAACAATAAGCAACCTTGGAGCTTATCAATGAAAACAGACTCTAATAAAAGACCTCACTCTGAACAAGACTTTAAATCTCGCCATCTTGTTCACGAAGAACTTCCTCAAGCGCACGAAGATTCGTTAATCAGAGTCTTACACAAGATTATTCGAATTGGAGTTAAAATTCTAGCTTTTCTTATGGTGTTGGTAATCATCTGGGGTGACATTAACATCCTTTATGTGCCATACCAACAATTAGTTTCTGCTCCTTTCCTCTTGCTGGAGGTCAGTGATATATTTTGTCTTATTGCCGCTTTCATGGTAGTGTTAATTGCTATTGAAATATTTGTCAATATTCGATTTTATTTGGGGACAGATGTTTTTCCTTTGCAACTGGTAATCGCGCAGCCTTGATGGCTATTGCGAGAAAAGTAATCATCATGGACTTCAACACCATTTCTGCTCAGTATATTTATGCAACTTCTGCTGTCATCATCTCTTTAGGAATCGCTTATTGACTGGTGGCACACAAAAAAATAATGCTGCTCCGACATCAGCGCCTCGCCTTAATCAGCGGCGCCTTGCCTGCCCGCTCAGATCGAAGTCTGCGAACCCAATACTCCATGGTGGATTTGCTCCACCATGGCCTCACACGCCGCCTTCAGCGTGTAACCCTGGCAGACCACGAATTGGGCGACTCCAAACGGAATTCCGGGCTAAGCCTTCTTTTTTCGTCATCAGTCGCTTCGAAAACTCCGTCAACTCCTTCAGGGCTCATTAGTGACAGAGGCAAGCTCATTTCTGGTGGTCTACCAAGCAGGATATATCAGAAGTGACGCTTCAGGATGTGGCAGGTATCATCCCCAGCCCGTTCATCGCAGCCGAGGGAGGTTTCCATGCCGATCCTGCACAGCATCATTCACCGTATCGACAAGGGCAATAGCGAGACGCCGGCCCAGCTGGTGCCTGCCGCCACCGCCCTGCCGGCATCCGATGCACTGGAGGATCTGGTGTCCGGGCTCAATGATGCCTACCACGGCAAGGCCAAGAACTGGGGCCGTTTCAATGAAGACGCGCCTGCTGCCTTCCCCGCCGAGCTGGCGTCTTTCCTCGCAGGTGATACCGATTTCTCGAGCCTGACCCAGACGCTTGCCAGTCGACTCATGCCGTTGATCGATGACAACCTCCCGACAGGCGGCCATCTGCTGGTGGTGGATCACCAACAGGGTGAGACGCGTCATCTGTTCATGGCGTTGCTGCACCATCGTGATGGCTTCGCGATCGACGAGTCCCTCGCGGTAACGCCCGCCCGACAGCTCAACATGACCCAGATGTCGCTGGCCGCACGACTGGATATCAGTCAGTGGCAAGGCAGTTCGACGTCTCACCCCTATCTGTCCTGGGCGCGCGATCGCGGACGCACCAAGCTCGCCGAAGCTTTCGCCGAGACGCTGGGCGCACAGGAGCAGCGGGATGCCGGCCAGGAAACCCGCACCCTGCTCAAGGCGTTCAGCGACTATGTCGAGAAGGAAGACATGGCCGAGGAAGCCAGCCGGCAGAAGACCGACACCCTGGTCGATTACGCCACCGATCAGGCCAAGCTCGGCGAGCCGATCACGCTGGATCAGCTGTCAGAGCTGATCGATGAAGAGCACCCGCAAGCCTTCTACGACCACATTCGCAACAGTGACTATGGGCTGTCACCGGAAATCCCGCCGGACAAGAAGACGCTCAACCAGTTCAAGCGTTTCACCGGGCGCGCCGCGGGCGTCTCGATCAGCTTTGACTCGCACCTGCTGGGCGACTCGGTGGAATACGATGAAGCGAGTGACCGTCTGATCATCAAACAGGTCCCGACGGGCCTGCGTGATCAGCTCAAGCAGCGCTGAGCCATGCCAACTGGCAGCTGACGCGAACAGAGGTGCTCTGACCCGCCAGCAGTGCATCATAACGACAAGGGCCCGCTGCTGATGCAGCGGGCCCTTGTCGTCTACCTCTGTCTTTCTGCGCTCTTCGTCCTTCTGCGCTCTCTGTCCTTCTCGCTTGCCAAATGGCAGTGGCGGGTCACGCCACGCTCTTGAAGCGCCCCTGCACGATACGGTCAATCACCATGGCGCACAGCAGTATGGCGATACCGGCCAACAATCCTTGCCCCTTGGCGGCGTACTGCAGCGCCATCAGCACATCAGACCCCAAGCCCTCGGCACCGATCAGGGAGGCGATGACCACCATCGACAGGCACATCAGAATCGTCTGATTGACCCCTGTCATGATGTTGGGCATCGCCAAGGGAATCTCGACATCGAGCAGCAGCTTGCGTCGCGTGCAGCCGAAGGCCAATGCCGCCTCCACGATGGTGGGTGGCACCTGACGAATCCCCAATGCCGTCAGTCTGACGACCGGTGGCAGCCCGAAGATGATGGTCGCCATGATCCCCGGTGGCTTGCCGGTCCCGAAGAACGCGATGATGGGTATCAGATAGACGAAGGCAGGCATGGTCTGCATGAAGTCCAGCACGGGCTCTGTGACGGCATGCGCGTACCGATTCTTGGCACACCAGATGCCAAGCGGGACACCGATGAGCACGCAGATCGTGGCGGCGGCCCCGAGCAGCGCTATCGTCGACATGCTCTTTTCCCAGAAGCCCAGGAATGCCAGGTAGCCCAGGGCCGCTGCGGTGAAGATGGCGACTCTGGGCCCCGCCAGACGCCAGGCCATGACCAGCGTCAGGATCATGATCACCGGCCAGGGCGTATCGACCAGAATGACTTCAAGCGTGTCGAGCAGCAGGCTGATGCCGTTGGCGATGCCGTCAAAGACACTCCCGCCGTGAAGGGCGATGTAATCAAAGACACCGTCGGTCCAGCTGGCCGTAGAAGAATAGATGGCCTGATTGCTGGGGAATGCCAGCAACCAGCTGACCGGCTTCTCAACCGTGTAGCGATAGAGCGTGACCGGGTATATCAGCACCAGGGCAAGCACCCCATAGAAGAGACTCAGCCAGCTGAAACCACTACGTTCCCGCTTGTTTACCCGCCAGCGGCAGTACTTCTTCTCATAGACAGGAATCGCGACCAGACCCTGTACGACCATGATCACCACCAGGGCTACCCCACCCCACAGCATCAACTCATTGCCACCGGAGGCTGAGGCATTGGCCGCCGTCATCATCCTTTCCGCGGCTTGCTGCAGGTTATCCGAGGCACGTTGCAGGGAGTCCGCGTTGGCCGCCCCCGCCTCAAGGGCCACCCTGGCCTTCTCGGCCATTTCCTCTGACTTGGCCATCAAGCCAGTGGCGCGGGAGATCTGTTCTGCCCCAAGCTCCCCCCAGAGGCCCTTGCCGATCTGCACCATCGCCAACAGGCTGGCGATCGCACTCAACCAGAACATGCCCCAGAGATGTCGTGATGCAGCCCACAGTGGGCCAAAGACGGCAGCGGTGACATTGAAGGTCCACGCCATGCCGGTATGTGACTGCACCTTGTGGAATTGTGTCTCGTAGTACTTGCCGTTTCTGTCGGCAAAATTCTGAACCGAATGATCGGTTCCTGATACCGTCGATGGCTTCACGTTATCTTTCATCCTGTTGCCCTCCCCGGATACCCAACAGCAGCCTGTCCTTGGTAATCATGCCGACCTCCTCGCCATCGCTCTGAGTGACGAGTACGGGCAAGTCGCTGGAGGTGGATACCTCGATCAATGCTTCCAGAGACGTCTCTTGTGTGACACGTGGCGCTTGGCGCATCGCATCTGCATCACTGAGCATCTCGACATCAATCTCCTGCATGATCGCGCTGGCCGAGATGAGTTTGAGGTTCGAGATATCCTTGACGAATTCACGTACGTAATCGTCTTCAGGATGCATAACGATCTGCTCAGGCGTTCCCACCTGCACCAGCTGACCATCCTTCATGATGGCGATCCGATCGCCGATACGGATCGCCTCATCCAGGTCGTGAGTGATGAAGATGGTGGTCTTCTTGAGCGTCTTGGTCAGTGATACGAATTGGTCCTGAAGCTCACGGCGAATCAAGGGATCCAGTGCACTGAATGGCTCATCCATCAACAACACTTCTGGGTCACTGGCCAACGCCCTCGCCAAGCCAACACGCTGCTGCATCCCTCCAGAAAGTTGAGACGGATAATAATCCTCATAGCCATCGAGATTGACGAGGGACAGGGCATGTTGGGAGATATCCCAACGCTTGGACTTGGGAATTCCCTGGACCTCGAGCGGAAAGGCGACGTTATCCAGCACACTGCGATGGGGAAGCAATGCCATGTGCTGAAAGACCATGCCAATATTCTTGGCGCGTATATCACGTAATTCATCGCGCGACAGTGTCGCCATGTCTTTGCCAAGCACCTCGATGGTGCCTGAGGTAGGTTCAATGAGCCGATTGAAGTGGCGAATCAAGGTCGACTTGCCACTGCCCGATAACCCCATGATGCAAAATATCTCACCGCGCTCGACGCTGAAGGAGACATCAGAGATCCCGACGACACAGTCGTATCTGTCTCTGACACTGGCTTTGTCCAGATCCTCTTCTTCAATGGCCTTCAAGACATCCGAAGGGTTTTGACCAAAGATTTTCCAGACACCCTCCAGGCGAATGACCGTTTCCTGCATGATGCGTACCCCTTGTCCTGTCGGCAGCGCCGTGACTCTAGCCAAGCCAGTGGGCGAATCCGTGACTGATGCCCTCCCCTCATGGAAAGGCAGGAGTCGTCTCACTTGTCAGTCGATTGTCATGCATGGCGTCACTGCGCAAGCCATGACTCCACAAGATCCGCGTGGTCAGCCACCCATTCATGGGCGTAGGCCTCAGGGTCTTTCTTGTCGACGGTCAGGGCATAACTCATGTCATTGATCTGTTCGAGATCCAGATTTACATGACTCAGAAGGTTCGCGGCAGCAGGTTGCTCGGACTCGAGTTTCTTGGCGTAATGGATATAAAGCGCGGCCTCCGGCCAGGCGCTGTCGGCATTGGACTTCTCCAGCCAATCAGGGTCATCAGTCGGCTGGATGATATGCCAGGTATCCGGGTTATGCGGAGGTTCCTCAAGATGGACCAGGTCATACATCTGGAACATCTGGTGCGGGCTATAACAGAAGAAGACGATCGGCTTGTCAGCCTTGTCTGAGGCAGATAGCTCGGCGACGAACAAGGTTTCGTCCAGCTCGTAGAGCTTCATGGTTTGATCATAGCCATAGCTCTTGGCCTTGATTCTTTCGACCATGCTGGAGGCTGCAGCAGGAGGCCCCGCCCAGAGCTCGCCGTAACCATCCCCGTCACGATCAAATAGCTTCGCCGTCTCGGGATTGGTCAGATCATAGATGGACGAGATGCCATATTGCTCTGATACCTCTCGGGTCACACAGATACCCTGTGTTGCCTCCACTCCATTCATGTCCTGAAGCACGGTGCCGCGCTCCTTGACGTACTTGTCATGCAGACTCTGCTGATTGGGGAGCCACACCTCGGGATGAACGTCGATAGTGCCCTTGTCCATCGCCTCGAAGATGACGGCGTTGGTGCCATTCTGCAGCCCGACATCCAGACCGAGATAATCCTCCATCACGACTTTCAGAATGTGGCTGGTCGCCGCAGCGGTTGGCCAGTTGGGGACGCCCACGGTGACATCTGCAGCGTTTGCCAGGCCACTGGACAGGGAGAGTATCAATGTCGACGTGATATGTTTCATCGGTATCATCACTGCTTCCTTGTATTGTTGTTGTCTTGGTATGAGTGACTTACATGTTGGGATAGTTGGGCCCGCCGCCACCTTCCGGCACGACCCAGCGAATGTTCTGCGCCGGGTCCTTGATGTCACATGTCTTGCAGTGAAGGCAGTTCTGCGCGTTGATCTGGAAGCGCTTGCCTGCCGTTTCCTGCACGACTTCGTATACACCAGCAGGGCAATAACGCTGCGCCGGTTCCTCATATCTGGGCAGGTTGACGCTGATCGGAATCGACGCATCCTGCAGTGTCAAATGACACGGCTGGTCTTCTGCATGCTGGGTATTGGAGAGGTACACCGAGGAGAGCTTGTCGAAACTGAGGACGCCATCGGGTTTGGGGTACTCGATAGCACGGCATTTTTCGGCGGGCTTCATCTGAGCGTGGTCTGGGGTATCATCGCGCAGACGAAATGGCAGTTTGCCTCGGAATAGATTCTGATCGAGGAAATTGAAGGCCCCGCCGAGCACTGGTCCCAGTTTGTGCAATGCCGGCCCAAAATTGCGACTGGCATACAACTCTTCGTGTACCCAGGACGCCTTGAAGCGCTCGCGATACTCATGCAGCTCATTGCCGCCGCTATCGCCTTGTTGCAGCGCTTCAAAGACAGTCTCTGCCGCCAACAATCCCGACTTCATCGCGGTATGTGTGCCCTTGATCTTGGCGAAGTTCAGTGTGCCCGCGTTACAACCAATCAGTAGCCCGCCCGGGAAGGTCATCTTTGGCAAGGCGTTGTAGCCCCCCTTGCAGATGGCACGCGCCCCGTAGGAAACGCGCTTGCCTCCCGTCAGGTATTGCGCCAGCGCCGGGTGATGTTTGAGTCGTTGGAACTCATCGAAGGGACTGACATGCGGATTGGAGTAATTCAGATCGACGATCAAGCCGACAACCACTTGCTGCTTGTCGCCGTGATAGAGGAAGAAGCCACCTGAGGTGCCATCGCTCAACGGCCAGCCAGTGCCATGCACAACCAACCCCGGCTGATGGAGCTCCGGTGCGATATCCCACAGCTCTTTGATACCCAGACCGTAATGCTGACTGTCGGCTTCGGCGTCCAGCGAGAAATTCTGATAGAGCGACTTGCCCAGGTGGCCCCGGCAGCCTTCGGCAAACAGCGTATAGCGGGCGTGTAACTCTATCCCCTGCATATAGCTGTCGTTGGGCTGGCCATCTCGACTGACCCCCATGTCCCCGGTGGCGATACCCTTCACGGCGCCATTGTCGTGATACAGCACCTCACTGGCGGCGAATCCGGGGAATATCTCGACCCCCAATGCCTCCGCCTGCTCTGCCAGCCAGCGACACAGGTTGCCGAGGCTGACGATGTAGTTGCCCTGGTTATGAAGTGTCTTAGGCACCAGCCAATCGGGAAACTGCAACGTGCGCTCCTGATTGGGCAGGTAAAGCACCTGGTCCTCAGCCACAGGCACACCAAGAGGGGCCCCGCACGCCTCCCAATCCGGGAACAGCTCATCAAGAGCACGCGTTTCCAGAATGGCACCGGACAGGATATGGGCCCCGACCTCCGAGCCCTTCTCGACGACACACACTGTTAACTCTGTCTCGTTCGCTTGCGCCTGTTGCATCAGCCGACAGGCAGCCGATAGGCCCGATGGGCCTGCTCCGACGATGACGACATCGAATTCCATGGCTTCGCGATCATCTTGACTCATGAAGTCTTTCCTCCCCCGGTCACCGAGGTATGTGAACGCTGACGCGCCGCCGCCAGGGTATTGCGCATCAGGCATGCAACGGTCATCGGGCCGATCCCCCCAGGGACCGGCGTCAAGCCGCCGGCCTTGCTGGCCGCTGCGTCAAAATCAACATCCCCCACCAAGCGCTTCTCGCCCTTAGCGTTCTCGATGCGATTGATACCCACGTCAAGGACAGTGGCCCCCGGTTTGATGTGCTCGGCGCCGATCATTTCCGGCAACCCCACCGCGACGACGAGAATATCTGCCCGCCGACACTCCGCCACCATATCCCGACTACGCGAGTGCAGTGTGGTGACCGTGCAGTTGGCATTGAGCAGCAACTGACCGATGGGTTTGCCCACAATATTGGAGCGACCGACCACCACTGCCTTCATGCCAGATAGATCGCCAAGGCGATCTTGCAACAGCAATAGACACCCCAGTGGCGTGCAGGGCACCATGCCCGGCTCGCCAGCACTCAGGCGGCCTACATTGATGGGATGGAATCCATCGACGTCCTTGGCAGGATCGATTGCCTCGATGACAGCGCTTTCATTAATGTGCTCAGGCAACGGCAGTTGTACGAGAATGCCATCCACACTGTCGTCTTCATTGAGCAGTGTGATCAGTGACAGTAGTTGCGTCTCGGTCGTCTCACTCCCCAGTAGATGCTGGAATGAGGCGATGCCGACCTCTTCGGCCTGACGCATCTTGGTACGAACGTACACCTGACTGGCGGGATCACTACCCACCAACACCACCGCAAGCCCCGGCTGATGCCCGGTGTCGGCCACGAAGGAGGCGACCTCTTCGGCCACTTCGCCTCGCAGCCGCTTGGCGAAGGCCTTGCCATCGATCACGATGCTGCACGTCTCTTCGATTGCCTGGGAGGCACTCAGCTGATTCATTGCTTAACTCCTCTGCATCAGAACACGACAGTTCTCAACCCATTCTGGAAGACACGATGCGAGACGTGATATTTGACAGCTCGCGCCAGCGCCTGCGCTTCCATGTCACGCCCGACCTGGGTGAGATGCTTCGGATCATGGGCATGGTCGACCCGCTCGACCATCTGCTCGATGATGGGACCTTCGTCCAGGTCTCCCGTCACATAATGTGCGGTAGCTCCGATCAGCTTCACACCACGATCGTAGGCCTGGTAATACGGCTTAGCCCCTTTGAAGCCGGGCAGGAAGGAGTGATGAATATTGATGCAGCGCCCTTCCAGCTCCTTACTTAGCGTGTCGGAGAGAATCTGCATGTAACGTGCGAGGACGACCAATTCCGTATCAGTGCTACGGACGATTTCCAGCAGGCGCGATTCTTGTTGCGGCTTGGTCTCCTTGGTCACTGGCAGATGAATGAATTCGATGCCTTCGCGCTCAGCCATCTCCCGCAGGTCTTCGTGATTGGACACGATGGCCGTGATGTCGATCATGAGTTCGCCGGTCGCACGGCGATACAGCAAGTCACGCAGACAGTGATCATATTTGGACACCATGATCAGCACCTTGGCGCGTTCCGAGGCATCATGGATTTCCCACTCCATGTCGAAACTCATGGCAGTGACTTCAAAGGCCGCCTTCATCTGGTCGACCGTGAAGGTGCGATCCCCTTCAAAGACAAACTCGATGGTCGAAAAGAAGCGACCGGTTTCCTGGTCATCGAATTGGTGCAGTTCCTTGATGAAGCAACCACGGTCGGACATAAAGTTGCCCAGTGCCGCTACGATGCCGACACGTCCTGGGCAGGAGACTTTGAGGATATAGGAATTCTTGTTTTTCATGATTGTTGTTTTTACGCTCCTGGATCGGGCTCTTAGAGAGCGGAATCGAATTGCGGCATAACCTCGAAGAGATCACCGACGATGCCGTAGTCAGCGACCTGGAAGATCGGGGCATCCGGATCCTTGTTGACGGCCACGATGACCTTGGCGTCCTTCATGCCTGCCAGGTGCTGAATGGCGCCGGAGATGCCTACAGCAATGTAAAGCTCAGGTGCGACCACCTTGCCGGTCTGGCCAACCTGGTAGTCGTTGGGAACGAAGCCGGCGTCCACTGCAGCACGCGAGGCCCCCACGGCAGCCCCCATCTTGTTGGCCACGCTGTCGAGCATTGCGAAGTTCTCACCGTTCCCCATGCCGCGCCCGCCTGAAATGACCACACGGGCGGTGGCGAGCTCCGGGCCCTCGGATTGTGGCGCGGAGCGCCCCATGACCCGGGCTTTCTCTTGCGGTGACGGCGCCGGCAATGCCACACACTCTGCGCTGCCCTCCATTTCACTGAAGGCCTCGAACTTGGTGCTGCGTACGGTAATGACCTTGGTCGCCTCCTGGCTGCGATAGGTCGCCAGCACGTTTCCGGCATAGATGGGACGCTCGAAGGTATTGGCGTCCACTACCGCACTGATGTCGGAGAGTTGCGCGACATCGAGCAGCGCCGCCACTCGCGGCATCAGGTTCTTGCCGAAGCTGTTGGCTGGGGCCAGCAGGTGCGTATAGCCCTCTGCACACCCCTTGACGATCGGTGCCATATCTTCTGCTGCCGGCAGCGCGAATTGTGCTGCGTCTACCGTCATTACCTGACGAACTCCACTGAACCGAGCGGCTGCCTGGGTGACTGCCTCACAGTCATGCCCCATGACCAGCAGGTCGATGTCACTGCCTAGCTGATGTGCCGCCGTCAGTGTATTGAGAGTGGCCGAGGCAATTTCACGATTATCGTGATCCACGATGACAAGAATCGACATGACGCACTCCTTAAATGACGGTGGCTTCGTTTTTGAGTTTTTCCACGAGTTCGCCGGCCGAATTGACCAACACTCCCCCGGATTCGCGTACCGGCATCTCGCTCATCGACACCAGCTCGAGTCGTGGCGTGAGGTCCACGCCCAACTCACTGGCCTCCACGGTTTCCAGCGGCTTTTTCTTGGCTTTCATGATCGCCGGGAGTGAGGCATAACGCGGCTCATTCAGACGCAGGTCCACACTGACCACCGCCGGTAAGGACAACGCCAACGTTTCCAGGCCGTTGTCGACCTCACGCACGACTTCCAGTGCACCGTCCGTCGTGGTCAACGTCGAAGCGAAGGTGCCTTGCGGCCAGTCCATCATGGCGCCCAACATCTGGGCGGTCTGGTTGCAGTCATCATCGATGGCCTGCTTGCCCAGCATGACCAGGTCCACCCCTTCCCGCTCGACCAGCGCCTTGAAGACCTTGGCCACTGACAGCGACTCGGTACTCCCGTCGAAAGGCACATGAATGGCTCTATCAGCTCCGACTGCCAGTGCCTGGCGAAGCGTTTCCTGGGATTTGTCCGGCCCGATGGAGACGACGATGACTTCCTCGGCGACGCCGGCTTCCTTCAGTGTGATGGCCTGTTCGACGGCCACCTCATCAAAGGGGTTGATGGCCATCTTGATGTTGTCGAGATCCACCCCGGAGCCATCGGCCTTGACCCTGACTTGTACGTTGTGATCGATGACACGTTTGACACCTACCAGAATCTTCATGCGATCCCTCCACGACTAGCGTCGATTTGTATTGTTGTAAGCAACGGTGTGCGCGAGACGATGATTGTTTGAGAGGCAGTGAGTGTTTGAGAAACAGTGATTGAGAGACAGCACCTCTCGGCAGGGCCATGACGGCCCGCCAAACAACGACGACAGAGAGGTGCTCTCAACATTGCTCAACAACACGCATCACGGCACTGCAATGTGATGGCTCAAGACCTCACGCGAACGTCATGACTTGAGTAACGCATTGTCGGGATCGAGCAATGGCACCGCCACTACACGTGCCGCATGCTGCTCACCGATGATGTCGACATGCAGATCCGCGCCCTCTTCAGCGTGCTCCGGGTTCACGAAGCCCATGGCGATGTTCTTGTTGACCCGGTAGCCGTAGCCAGCCGATGTCACGGTGCCGACCACCTTGCCATCGGCGTAGATGGAATCACCGGGGTGCGCGGCAGCATGCTGGCAATCGACCACCAGGGTGACGAACTTGCGGCGCATCGGCTTGCCTTCCTTGGCCAGCAGCGCTTCCTTGCCCGGGAAGGTCGGCTTGTCCATCTTCACGAAGCGGCCCAGGTCACTCTCGAAGGGATCAAATTCGGTGATCAGATCGGCTTTCCAGTGGCGATAGCTCTTCTCGAGACGCATGGATTCCGTAGCCAGTGAGCCGAAGGGCTTCAGATCAAAGGCTTGTCCTGCTTCATCCAGCAGCTTGTAGGCCAGATAGAGTTGCTCGTTGGGGACGTGCAGCTCCCAACCCAGTTCCCCGCTGAAGCTCACCCGCAGCGCCATGGCCTCGGCATGACCGATATAGACCTTCTTGGCCGTCAGCCACGGGAATGCCTGGTTGCTCCAGTCGGTGCGAGGCGAGAGAGAGGCCAACAGATCACGTGACTTCGGCCCGCTCACGACCAGGATGGTGTGTGAATTGGTCATGGGGACCAGCTCGACACCACAATCCGGCAGGTGCGCTTTCAACCATTCCATGTCGTGATATTCGGCGGCGGCGGCAGAGCCGTACCAGAAGCGATCATCGGCCAACTTGGCCAGCGTCGCCTCACCGGCGACATTGCCCTTGTCGGTCAGGAAGTAGCACAGCCCCACACGGCCGACCTTCTTCGGCACATTGCCGCACATCAGGCTATCCAGCCATTCTGCCGCCTTGGGCCCCTTGATCTCGTAGCGGTTGAAACCGCTGACTTCCATCAGGCCGACATTTTCATGCACCGCCTTGACCTCTTCGGCGACGATCTTGTCCACCTCGGTAAAGCGGAAGCTGTGCTTGAACTCGAAGTCCGGCGTCGGCTTGTAGAACAGTGCACGTTCCCAGCCATTGACGGTGCCGAACTCGGCGCCCTTCTCTTTCAACACGGAATACAACGGCGTGGTCTTGGCCAGACGTCCCGCGTCACGATGCTCATGCGGCATGTGGAAGCGGAATTCATTCTGATAGTCCTCGATCGCCTTCAGCGCGGTGAACTCGGTATTGGCATGACCGGTGAAGCGCGCCGGGTCCAGACACCAGGTGTCCCACTCGGATTCACCATGCACAATGAGTTCGGCCAGAATCTTGCCGTGGCCGCCACCTTCGCCCAGCCCGGCACGCAGGCCGATGATGGAATAGGCATTGGTCAGCCCCGGGGTCTTGCCGACCAGCGGGTTGCCATCGGCAGAATAGGTGATGGGGCCATTGATGATGCTGTGAATCCCGGTGCGCTCCAGGCATGGCATGCGCTTGAAGACACGCTCCATGTTGTCCAAGCAGCGGTCCAGATCATCCGGGCACAGGGCATTGACGAAGTTGGGGTCGATACCGTCCATGCCCCAGGTCTTGCAGCGTTGTTCGTAGATACCGACCAGCAGACCTTTCTTCTCCTGACGGCTGTAGAAGTCATCACGCGGGTCACGTAGCAGCGGAACACGTTCCTCGCGGGCTTCCAGCTCGGGTAGCGACTCGGTCAGGAAATACATGTGCTCCATCGAGATGACGGGGTACTCGACACCCAGCATCTTGCCGACTTCGTTTACCCGGTACCCGCAGGCGTTGACGATGATCTCGCAGGTGATATCGCCATTCTTGGTCTGTACGACCCACTCGCCATTGGGTTTCTGATAGACATTCTCCACCGGGTTGTGGCGATAGATCTCCGCCCCGGCTTTACGCGCCCCACGTGCCAGCGCCTGGGTCAGCTGGGCCGGATCAATATCGCCATCGAGTGGATCCCAAAGGCCACCCAACAGCTCTTCATCGGCCTCCAGCAGCGGATGACGCTTGGCACACTCCTGAGCATCGATCAGTTCAAAGTCGACCCCCATGCCCTTGGCCAGGGAGATAAAGTGCTTATAGCCATCCATATGTTCCTGGGTCGACGCCAGGCGGATACCCCCGGTGGCATGGTGGTAATTGATGGGATGATCCGGATCCTGAGACAACTCCTTGTAAAGTTTTATGCTGTGGCTCTTCAGCCCCACCATCGTCTGAACCGCGCCGAAGTTGGTCACCT
Source organism: Cobetia sp. Ld8 (assembly GCF_045066615.1). Lineage (NCBI taxonomy): Bacteria > Pseudomonadati > Pseudomonadota > Gammaproteobacteria > Oceanospirillales > Halomonadaceae > Cobetia > Cobetia sp. Ld8. Next base: position 1,400,555 of record NZ_JBISHF010000007.1, read on the forward strand.
GTGCAGCAGAATGCCAGGTTGTCCCTGAAGTCAGTTCGTTGCGCTCCACCAGCACCACATCGGTCCACCCTTCCTTGGTCAGGTGATACAGCGTGCTGCAACCGCCAATCCCACCGCCGATGACTACGACTTTTGCATGTGTCTTCATTGATATTCCTCAGCTTGTTCTTATTGATAAAACATCAAACATTACCGGCACGAACGAGCTCATCTCAGCGTTGTACTTGTTCCTTGGGCGGTGTCTTTCGGCCGTGCGTCACAATGAATGAAAGCGCTTTCATTTCTAGCAGTAGAATCCAGGGCTGACAAGGTACGCCTGCTCACTTTTTTACCTCTAAGCAAATGACCTACTTCCAACCCCAGTCCAACGCGGAATCAACCAAGCTCGTTATCCAGTGGAAAAAACTGGCAAGGATTCGGCACATAGCAATTGCTATCGCCCTATGAAAGAAAGGCAGTCCTGAAAAGGGGTTGCAATCGCGGAGTTATTGGCAGGCTGGTAACACGGGAGCATGAAAAAAATCACAGCCGTCCCCTCTTCGTGATCGCCCAAGGGGCCATGGGGAGGCACCAGACGAAGGGTCGCAATGCGACAGACGGTGTTGGCAGATGAGAAATCAGAGGAAAAGCGCACCAGGCGACAGGTAGTGAAACAGGAGGCGTGTTCAAGCAGCCAGCCACATGCCATGGCCGGAGAATGATATCTCCCCCCATGGGCTGAGGGGTGAAATAAGGGTCAGACGTCAGAAAGCCATTCGCGTGACGGGCAAGCGCGGCAATGGGGAGCGCAAGAGACAAATGACCTGCTGCAGTGAACTGCCCCCTCGATCAAGAACGCGGGGGCGCACAGGAGTCGCGTACGACCAGCTCGACGTCCAGCAAGGCGGGAACCGGATGCGCCTGCTCCTTCAGTCGTGCGACCAGATATTCCGCAGCCAGTACCCCCATTCGCCGTTGCGGGGTTCGCAACGTCGTCAGGGCCGGTACCAAATGCTCTGCCAACCAAGTGTCATCAAAGCCGGTAATGGAAACATCGCGCGGCACGTCGATCCCCATGGACTTACTTTCGAAGATAGCCCCATAAGCAAAGGGATCCGAGCCACAAATGATGGCGGTTGGCTTCTTGTCTCGAGACATCAGGGTTCGAAACCCCTGCTGGCCATGCTGCACGCCGAAGGGACTCTGTATGACAGAGCTATCGGGCATGACAATTCCATGTGATGACAAGGTATCCTGTATTCCCTGCAATCGATGCTGGGCGCGATCATTGCCTTCCAGTCGTCCGGAAATCATCGCAAAGTCACGATGCCCCAAGTCCAACAAATACTGAGTTACCTTACTGGCTGCATCATGATTGTCGAAGCCGATACAAGGATGCCTCAACGTCGTATCAATTGACCAGTTGATGACATATGGGATCCCCTTAGCGTTGAGAAGGTCGTAGATGCCGTCATCTCGTGACAGGCCTACTAACAGCAATGCATCTACGCCATGCGCCACCATCTGGATGATCTGCTCACGCTCTTCATCGACATCATAGCGCGACGATGCCGCCACCATAGTATAGCCGGAATTGGAAATATATTGATGAAACTCTTCAAGTGAGTGGCCAAAAAGCGTGTTGTCCAATGATGGGACGATGGCACCGATCATGCGTGACTTATTGGATGCCAAGGCACGCGCCGCCGCATGCGGGACGTAGCCAGTCATCGAGATTGATTTCTCTATCTTGAGCTTGGTGCGCTCGCTAACGATATCAGGATTATTGAGATAACGAGAAACCGTCGCCGGCGATACACCCGCGTGTCTTGCTACATCGTCAAGTGTCACACTATTCATCCTGGATTTCGCCTTCTTGATATCCTGCCCTGGAAGATCAGCATTACATAACTGGCCTAGCAATACTTTGCCATGCGACTTTTCCTGATTTCTGTTAACACGCACGGAAGCCCCGCGTGTGCCCCAGCATAGCAACCACTCCTAGAGTAATAATCCTATCAGATCATACTTTGCGTGAGAAAAATCACACCATTCCATAACCTGGTCCAACGCAGCATCGTAAATCGTGTTGGAATCTGTTCAGCGTCGATCGGCATCCATAGATGATGCACTGATAGACGACAGACTCTCTCCTTGCAACGCCAAGGGCCCGCTGAATCGTCAGCGGGCCCCTGAGCCACCTAGTCAGTCTGCATTTTCCAGCCGCTGGAGCGCTACCTGGCGAGGATGAAGGATGTGCGAATACCTCACTACCGCCACGAAACAGGTCGCTCAGCGTATCAACGCTTTTCTGGGGCATTTCTCTCTATCATGCTGATGGATATCGCCAGGAAAAGTATATCCTTTACCAGGAAGAAGTTGGCGATCAATACGCCATCGGTCACTTTCCACACGTCGGGGGTCGTGAACAGAAAGCTCAGTGTCGTCAAGAATATGGCACTGGCCGCGAGACCAGAATAGAACGCTACTTTCCTGTACTTGAGCCCAATCAGAATACCGATAGCGACAAGGATCTCGGACAGGCCGACCAGGTTCGATACCGCTTGTACCGACATCACGTCATAGAGCCAACCCACGGCGAAATGGTTCTCGACCAGCGGCTGAATGAGGCCCGCTTCCGTGGGAGTGAATTTGTAGACTCCCAGCCATAGCAAGAGCAACGCAACACCGAATACGCCAACGTAATAGCCGATACTGCCCTGCTTGATTTCTTGATGATTACCTTGCATGCCTCATCCTCACTCCACTCATCTCGATTCACGAAACCTGTCGGCCTCAGCGTTCATCATGCTCCCCGGTAGTGATGTCTTCAGGGCTATTCTTCCTGCATGACTGATGCAATGAAATACGGCAGTTCCCAGAGCGCGGATGCAAAGAAGGGTGTTTTAGTTCTCTTCTCAGGAACGTCAGACCCCGTATCGGGCGCATCTGTTCCTGTAGCGGCCGCACCCTGCAACGCAAAGCATGCAACGCGATGCATAGAACGAAAAACACCGCTCTGCAGACTGCCAGAGCGGTGTTGGTAGTGGTCTAAGCGTGATCTTACAGTCCTTCGAGAATCTCATTCATCTGGGCCCGCACGCTCTGCAGGCCGCTGCCGGAGAGATACCAGAGGCCAGGTGAGAGCACGGTAACGCCAATGGTCTCACCGCCAGCGTCGGCCAACGCGGCTCTCAGCGCCTCAGCATCCATCGGGGTCTGACCGATGGCGGCACTGCGATCGATCACATAGAGCTCATCCGGCGCCATCTCGGCGATGTTTGCCGGTGACAGCGGGTAGAAGGTGCGCTTGCCACGGCTGACCGGCTCCACGGAATCCGGCAGCTCAGGCTGAGCGATCTGCAGAAGCTCCGTCACGACTGGCTCCTGGCTCAGGATGTAGCGACCGTCGTTATGGATCACGACCAGTGCCTCGAGATCCTCCGGCAGCCCTTCACGAGCCGTCGCGATATCCGACTCAAGCGCTGCCAAGTGCTCACGCGCCTTTTCCTCAGCATGATACGGGGACGCCAGGCTCAGTACCTTGCTGTTCAGTGCTTCGAAGTAGTCGCCTTCTTCGAGAGTGACATCACGCGTCTCCGCCACAGCCTTGAGCGCCTCAAGTGATCCAGATTGACGACCGGTGACCAGAATCAGGTCCGGCTCCAATCCCGCGATCGCCTCGACATCAGGCTCCTTGAGCCCGCCGATATCTGACCGACCTTTGACCAGATGTGACACATAGGCGGGCGCAGACTGATGTGGAACCCCGACGAGGTGCTCGGCTAAACCCAACTCATCCAGCGTATCGGTAGCGCCCCAGTCCAAACTCACGACGGAAGGGCCATGCTCTCCCCCGGCGACTTCGTGTGCCTGGGCACTAAAAGGTAAAGCAGCCAACAACAGAGTAGAGACAGACAAGGTGAGCCCAGCGACGTTCATCGACACCCCCTATATTGAATAATAATTAATATCATTTAATTTCTCAATCATATCACGGCTGTTTACTCAAAATCATGCAACTGTGCGTTGCACAACCCGCAATTTATGAGCAACTCCCTGCCACCACCGAGGGTTGCGAAAAACGCAACTCTGATAGCAAAGAAACACACCTAAACTAAAAAATACGAATGTTTATCATTTGTTTTCTTAAATACGAGAAAAAGATCGACACTGATGCGATAGCGCCTGTCGCATTCCCTACTCGAAGTCGACGTCAACAGAGCACTCAATGGCCCACAACTCTAAAAAACCTCGTGGCTCAATAACGGCATAATCGCGACCTCAAGGATCCAGGAACATGACAGCCCCCGCACTCCCCTTTGCTCGATCAGCCTTGGCTATCGGTATCGCCGCCGCTTGCCTACCTGCTGGCGTACAGGCTGACGAATCCAGCCAGTTGGAACCTGTGGTGGTGACAGCTTCCGGCTACGAACAGGTGATCTCGGATGCCCCTGCCAGTATCTCGGTCATTACCGGCGAGCAGCTCAACAAGCAGTCGTACACGGACATCACAGATGCCATGGATAATGTGCCTGGCGTCTATGTTACGGGGGGCGGAAATTCTCAGGACATCAGTATTCGAGGGATGGATAGCAGCTACACGCTTTACATGATCGACGGCCGCCCTCTCTCGGCTGGCCGCTCCGTCAATACCAATGGCAATGATGAAGGCAAGCAGATTGGCCTCCCCCCGATCTCGATGATCGAGCGAGTGGAAGTGATTCGCGGGCCGATGTCATCGCTGTACGGCTCACAAGCTATGGGCGGCGTCATCAACATCATCACCAAGAAGGTGGCGGATGATTGGTCGGGGTCTGTCACGACGGAATACACCCATTCGCTCAACGACATCAGCAATGACGGGCAGCAGCTGAGTTTCTATACCAGCGGGCCGCTCATCGAAGGCTTGCTCGGTCTCAAGGTCCACGGAAACTGGACCGGTTATGAAGAAAGCGATTACCAGGGCGGTAGCGACAATGCTGAAAGCATGCCCGACAGCGACACACGTCAAGGAGGAGCCGAATTCACGCTGACGCCGGATGAGGACAATGCGTTCACGCTCGGCTATACCGCATCCAAGAAAGAATATACTCACAATGCGGGTGTGAGCATCGCAGACGACTCCGAGACCAGTCGCTACCGCTATGACAAGGACGTCTACACCCTGGGTCACAAGGGAAGTTACGGCAGCTTCCTCACGGACACCTATCTGCAGCACGACATCTCGGAGAACGTGCTGGATTCCGATGACGAAAAGCGCGAAGAAGTCACCACGCTCAACAACCAGACTACGTACTTCTGGGGCGACCATATGCTGACCTTCGGCGGTCAGTACAAATTCGAGCAGCTGACCGATGAGACCAATGGTCTACTGGCCTCAAATGTCCCCGGCGCCGTCGACAACGTCGATCGCTGGATTGCCGCGCTATTCGTCGAGATGGAATGGAGTCTGACCGAAGATCTCAACGTCACCACCGGAGTCCGCTACGACGACGATGAACTGTTTGGGGGCCACCTCTCGCCACGCGTCTATGCCAATTATCGCCTTGACCCACAATGGACACTCAAGGGCGGGGTTTCCACGGGCTATAGTCAGCCAAGCCTATCCGCTGCGACAGAGGGCTTTGGACGCCTAACCGGTCGGGGCAGCGCCGTCATCATCGGTAACGAGGAGCTGGATCCGGAAACCAGCACTAACTACGAGCTGGGCACCGTCTTCCAGAACCAGTCAGGGACGCTCAGTGCCGGTGCTACCCTGTTCTACACCCAGTTCAAGGACAAGATCTCTGAAGACCGCCTCTGCCAAGGCCCGGATGCAGGTTTCTCCGATCCCGCCTTCCGCGAGTGCAGCTATGCCGGAACTGACTACTATTTCGTCAGCACCTACCGCAACATCGACGAAGCTGTCATGCAGGGGATCGAGCTGTCACTTGACTATGCCATCACCCCTAGCGTGAACCTGAGTTCCAGTTACACCTACACCGACTCCGAGCAGAAAAGTGGTGAGTTCAAGGGCGAGCCCTTGAACAAAGTCCCGGAACATATGCTCAACGTCGGGCTGGACTGGCAAGCGACTTACGACCTCAATCTATGGGCACAGGGGAACTACCGTGGCGAAACCAGTGATTATCTGTCACGTACCAGCATGAGCGAAGGCACGCCCAGCTATACCTTCTTCGATGTGGGTGTCGTCTATGCCTTGAACGAGAACGCTCGCGTCAAGGCAGGCCTCTACAACATCGCCGACAAGGAAGTCACCAATGACACCTACGGCGTGGTGCTGGATGGCCGCCGGTTGAACCTGGGGCTGACCATGGACTTCTGACCCTCGACCAGATCCACTCATGCTTACGCATCAAGGGGAGCCGAGGCTCCCCTTGATGCATTGCAGCTCATGGTTTCAAAACAAGACGTCAGTCATGGGGCCGGTGTCTTCATCAGCAGCTTCCATCAGATCCACGAGACTCGCTGCCACTTTCCTCCAGCAACCACTCGCGAAAGACTTGCACCTTGGCAAGCGTTGCCCCCAGGCCGATGAATCACGTAATAGGCCAAGGAAGACGCGCATATTACCTCATCGAAAAGTCTCACCAGACGCCTTCAAGCAATTACATCGTGAGCCATTACCGCACGAGCCAGTGCAATACCCTGCTTATCAATTGCAACCTGCCGCTCCGAAGCGGAGTTATTCATCGATGATCCATGACGTATTGCGAGTGGGTTACCTGGCAGTTGTTCTCAAGGATTGCTCGAACCTGTCCAGGAAGAGGTCGGCTTCCGAGCGCTCGATGCACAGTGGCGGGCGTATCTTCAAGGTACTTCCGGACTTGCCGGCCCCGCCGATCAACACGCCATTGCGCTTGAGGTCGTTGATCAACGCCGTGGTGCGCTGGGCGTCCGGCGCTCCGTCACGCGTCGGGTCACAGAGATCCAATCCCAGGAACAGCCCGGCGCCTCGTACATCGCTCACCTCCTCGAAACGTGCCTGAATATCTCGGAGCTGTCGCTTGAAGTACTCGCCTTGACGTGTGGCATTGGCCATCAGGTCTTCCTCGTCGATCACGTCCAGCACCGCCGTGCCCGCCGCCACGGCGACCGGTGAGCCGCCGAAGGTATTGAAGTAGCCCACATCGGTATTCAGGACCGCCAGCAACTCCTCGCGTGCCGCCAGCCCGGACATCGGGAAGCCGTTGCCCATCGGTTTGCCCATGGTCACCACATCCGGCATCACGCCGTGGCGCGAGAAGCCCCACATCCCCTGCCCCGTGCGCCCGAAGCCGGGCTGGACCTCATCGGAGATGAACAGGCCGCCCCGGGCCTGCAGGAGTTCGACCGCGGGCTTCAGGAAACCGGCGGGGTCTGCATAGATGCCATCGCTCGAGAAGATGGAGTCGACCAGCAGTGCCGCACATCCATGACCACGGGCCTCCAGCTGCTCGATGCCGAACCGCACCTGCTCGGCGAACCAGGCGGCCGGGTCTGCCTGCTCACTCATCCGGGAGATCGGCAGGATATGCACGTGATCCGGCGGCGTTCCCTGCTTGTAGGAGGATGGTGAGACTTCCGTCACGGCGGCCGTGTTGCCGTGATAGGCCGCCTCGGTGACGATGATCCCCTGCCGGCCCGTCCAGCCACGCGCCAGCCTCAGCGCCATGTCGTTGCTTTCACTGCCGGTACACATCATCACCAGTCGATTGAGCGTGCGCGGCAGCGTGTCCAGCAGGCGCTCGGCATAGCGATGGATGCCTTCGTGCAGATAGCGGTTGTGCACGTTGAGGGTCCCCATCTGTTCGGCGACCGCCTGGACCACGCGAGGATGGCAGTGGCCGATGGACGGCACATTGTTGTAGACATCCAGGTAGCGCTTACCTTGATCATCGAACAACCAGACCCGCTCCCCTCGTACGATGTGCAGCGGCTCCTCATAGAAGAGCATGGACGTCGGCCCTACCGTTTCCAGCCGCTTGCGTACCAGTGCGCCGATTCGCGCATCTGCCTTGTCGATGTGCGCCATGCTGAAGGCGTTCTGATCCAGAATCCCGCGTACCTTTTCCATCACGCCATCCTCACCTTGTCATTGATTGTCCGATCTGTACCTGTCCGAACAGTACTCGTCCGATCAACATCCGCCTGATCGTCGTGTTCCTGCATGCCCGGTGTCTGCACGCCCAGTGTCTGCACGACACCTTGCTGGCCCTCTCGTGACTGGCCCCCTCGTTGCTGAACATAGCGCCGCGCCATGAGGGCCGTATCCCGGCTGAAACCATCACTCAATGTCTTGCCTTCCTTGCTTTCCTGATGCGTGGCCAGCCAGGCACACAGCAGAATGCGACGCAGCATGATGAAGGTATCCAGCATTGCCTCATCTGCCGCCGAAAACTCGGCCACCGAGCGGTACCCCTTGATCCAGGCATCGCGCAGCTGCGGGACGCTCGGCTCCATCTCGTGGAAGCTGATCGCGGCAGCGAAGTCATAGGCATACCAGCAGAAGCCGCAGTCATCGAAGTCGATGATCGCCATGCTGTCCCGTGATACCAGCAGGTTGGTCAAGCGCAGGTCGGCATGGACCAGTCCGAACTGCTCTGGTGCCGTGCCATAAAGCGCGATTTCCGACTTGAGATAGGGGATGGCAGCATTGATGGCCTGGGCCTCTTCCAGCGTCATGCGCGGCGCATTTCGCCAATCGCCCCACAGCCCACGGGGTGAGATCATGCTTTCCATGTCCCAGCGCTTGCGCACGAAGCCTTCCGGCGGCTGCCAGCGACGGCTGTGTTCGTGCAGCGTGGCAGTCATCGCGCCCAGCCGTTCGAACCACTGCGGCAGACCCTCGTCGATATCCGGCTCACTGCCGACCACATGCTCGAAGGCCACCACATACAAGGATTGCCCGCCGGCGGAGATGCTCAGCACAGGGCTGGCTGTTGTGGTCATGACCGGGGCAGGCGTATTGATCCGTGCCGTCGTGCGCAGGTCATCGATCCAGGCCAACTCGGACTCGATCTCCTCCCGGCAGTGATAGTCCGGGCGGTGGACCCGAATGATGATCCTGCGCCCCTCCTCGTCATCCTCGGCCAGAAAGGTCGCGTTCTCTGACATGGTCAGCAGCGAGATCCGCGATGTTTCCGCCATGTGCCACTTTTCCAGGCAAGTGACCAACTCGTGTCTTGTTTGATTTATCAGAGCTTCCGTATACATCTCACCACCTCGCTGACATGGGAAGACCGGGGATCTTGCGGTCTCGGTGTCACACTTCGTCTGCGGTCAGAAGCCAGTGGCCAATCTCACGACCCACGATCTGGCTCACGGCATGACGCTGTGCGCGAAAGTTGCATGACTCAGACTAACGACAGCGTGAGGTGATGCGTTATCAGCATCCGGCAAAGCTGAAAACACCATCAAGAACAATGAGTTGATTGATCAATGCACGAAGATGTATCACGAACGGACGACAGTGATGCCACCTGGCGGCACGGGATTTTCGAGCATGCACCAGGCAAGTGCACACGGGAGGCATGGGACGTCAATGAGCAGGCGCACAACCTGACCGACTGGTCGCAACACTACGACCAATACGGTCAGGGCGCCTTCTATGGGCGTATCGATGAACTCCATCTGCCGGGAATGCAGGTATTCAAGGAATACACCAGTCAGGCATTGGACCAGCAATGTCATGTCTGGCCGGATTCGCTGTGGATCGGTATTCCTGCCGAGCGACAGCCCTGCCGGATCAATGGCTACGCGCTTGAGAAAGGCGACATCATGTGTCAGCCGGGTGGGCAGGATTTCGCGCTGACCACGCCCGATACCTTCGCGATCCATTGTCTCGTGCTGCGGCGTGACTGGCTGCTCGAGGTCGCAGGGGAGTCGGCACTGACGCTATTGGAAGGGGATCCGCAGCACACGATGCGACTCGGGGTGACGCAAGGGACTCGGCGAGGGGTCACCTTCCTGATGGACCGCCTGATCAAGCGACAGGGGCCGGGATTCGAGGTTCAGGTGCATCAGGGCATCCTGTCACTGGCTGTTGCCGCCATTCTTGAGGAGTGGACACCTCTCACCGACCGCTACCCCAGCTATCACCACCGACGGCAGGTAGTGGAGCGCGTACGCGAGCATGTAAACCGAGGGGAGCCTGCACCGGTCAGCATCGAGAGTCTCTGTCGTATCGCCCACGTCAGTCAGCGGACACTGCACAACAGCTTTACCAGCATCCTCGGTCTCAGTCCGATGCAGTTCATCCGCTTCAACCGACTCAATCAAGTACGGCGGCGGCTTTGCGATCCTCAGTCAACAAGCACGATCGGTCAGGTCGCCAGCGACTGGGGGTTCTATCATCTGGGCCAGTTTGCCCGGGACTATCGCCGTCTGTTCGGTGAGAGTCCCTCGAGTACTCAGGCGCGTTATCGGGCAGGATGAGGCGTGCGATGGCTACCCCGATACTGCCCAAGCTGCAAGCCGAGGGGACCTGCCCACTCGACCACGTCAACTGAACACTCAGCTGACCTCTTCCAGTAACCATTCCCGGGATGCCTGCTCGTTGATGTCATTGGCTAATGGCCCGCCAGGTAGACTTGCTTGACCACAGAGCCATTCACGACGCTGGGATGGAAGGTATTCGGCAACTGAGCCCGGCTTCTTCCAGCAACCATTCCCGAAATGCCTGTACCTTGGCCACCTGAGTGACCTCGGGCCGGTGGATCACGTAATAGGCCAGAGAGGAGGCACACATCACCTCATCAAACAGCCTGACCAGGCGCCCCGAGACAAGGTCGTCATGCACCATGACTCCACGCGCCAACGCAATGCCCTGACCATCGATCGCGGCCTGCAGCACTGCGGCAGAGTTGTTGATCTGCAGACCGCGCGATGAATCGACATCCGTGAGACCCGCCTTCTTGAACCAGCCACTCCATGACGGAAAGCCGTCATAGCCTTCCATGGACAAGTCGTGAATCAGTGTCTCCTCCAACAGGGCTGCGGGGGTCTTCAAGCTTCCGGGGTCACGCAGCAGCTGGGGCGAGCAGACGGGGTAGACCTCTTCGTGCATCAGCTCCTGCGCTACCACCCCCCTCCATTTGCCTGGCCCGTAGCGTACCCCGATATCCACCCGCTCCCGTGAGAAATCGACCGGCTTGTGATTGGTGTCCAGATGCACATCGATGTCCGGCCACGCCGTCTGAAACCGATGCAATCGCGGCAGTAGCCATTTGGCGGCAAAGGCGGGGCTGACCGTTACCGTCAATACGCTACGCCGAGTGCCATCCTTGAGGCGCTCCACCCCGAGCGACAACTTCTCGAATCCGGCACGGATATCGGGTAGTGCCTGCTCTGCAAGCTCTGTCGGGACAAGGCGTGTCTTGCCACTGCTGGCACGATGAAACAGCGAGTCACCCAGCCACTCCTCCAGTCCCCGCACAAGTTGGCCGACAGCGGCAGGGGTCACGTGCAATTCCTCTGCCGCAGCGGCAAAGCTCTTGTGGCGGGCGCTCGCTTCGAAGGCACGCAAGGCATTCAGATGATTGGGCGATGTCATTGCGATAAAGTTTTTCTTTCCCTACTGCCTAGTTAATCTCGTTTGACGAAGGAAGTGCGTGACAAGGAAGCGAAGGAAATCTTCGCGGCCAAATGACCTCAGCCATTTCAAGCCGCGGGCTATACCCCCCCCCTTCCAGCGCGCCATCGCAGTCTTGAGCGTAGTGACAGCCCTGAAAGCAGTAACGGCCCGGAAGCGGATGGCCGACCACTCTTCTCTCCCCCTCTTCCCCTTCTCCGGCCCCAGACATTATCGCTTGCTGGGGCCGGTGCCGTTGACCGACACCATCACACAATGTCCTTGCCTCTTGGAGCATCAGGTAACGGCACTGACGACAAATCGAGACAACAGGGCCTCGATCTCGACTTGTTGGGAATCTTGCCCAACCCGGCGCTCTTGGCATGCGTGCGGTGCTTATTGCGGCGTTTGGGCTGACGGAGATGCCGCCAAAGGGTCACCACCCCGTGCCTTATCGTCCCAGATCAAGGAGTAGATCCATTGATGACTGACGCTGACGCCGGCCAAGGGCGCCATGAAGCCACTGATTTGCTGTGGGCTCCACTCCTCACGTAGCCGACCGGCAACGGCGGCCATCATGCCTGGAAGGCGCTTTGTCCACTTGGTAGCAGTGCGGCGTCGATGATCACTGAGTGTCTGGGCCTGCTCGGGATCATAGCCATCAGCGGTGGCGTTACGGCGAATTTCACGGCTGATCGTGCTGCTGTGGAGGTTCAGCTCCCTGCCGATCTGGCGCTGGCTCATGCTCAAGTCATAACGGGCGTGGATCTGGTATCGTTGGGTCTGGGTCAGCTGTCGGTATTCCATACTCTGCTTCACTTTGGTCGGTGAGCCGAGAAGGGTACCGGGGCTGGACCTCCTGCCTCTACCATGCGGTCCAAAGTGCTGCGGTTATTCTATGAATCCAGGTACGACAGTCTTCCAGAGAACTAGATCCATAACACTTAAATGAGAATAGCTATATTTACTCTAGAATTGAATTTTTATTCATGGTCAAGCATCCGTATATGGCGATGAAGGCGTATACCTTAATTTTAGGGTGAACACTAGCTAAGCGTTACTCATGGGCTAGTTCAAACTATCGTTGTCATCAAGTGGAAAATAAAGCATCTCAGGTCTTTACCTCTACTAACCATCATTATAAGAATGGAGGCATGAGACTTCGGAGGATTATTATGAAGCACACCCCTGACGACCTAAAAGCATCTGACACTTCCAATAACAATCACCATATTATCCATGAGGAGCTTCCCCAAGAGCATGAGGATCCGCTCATATGTGTGTTGCACAAAATTATTCGAGTCGGAGTGAAAATACTCGCCTTGCTTATGGTGTTAGTGATCTTCTGGGGCATCATTGATATAGTTTATGTTTTATATCAACAGCTAATGTCTCCCCCTATCTTATTACTGGAAGTTAGCGATATATTTCGCCTATTTGGCGCCTTCATGGTTGTATTAATTGCAATTGAAATATTTGTCAATATAAGACTTTATCTCGGCACTGATATATTCCCGCTACAACTGGTAATAGCAACTGCGCTAATGGCAATCGCGAGAAAAGTTATCGTCATGGACTTTGGAAACATTTCTCCTCATTATGTATATGCTACCGCTTTAGTGGTACTCTCTCTAGGGATCGCTTACTGGCTTGTAGCACATAAAAAATAATGATTTTATTAAATTAAATGGAAATACAATAACTTGGCTTTTTAATTCTTGAATAACATCCGCATATTATTATGTGGGAGCTTCGGGATAGATTTTCATTACCAGGCGTCAAACAACTGAATCCTTTGGTCTATTCCATCGCATATTTGATGAGCTCTCGTGTATAGCATTATGCCTTACAAAGCCTCGCAATGAATTTGAGCAAGACTTTCGCTTCAACTGACGTTCAGCGACATAGCGATATTTCAAAAAGGGATCTCAGTAACGGCTCGGTGCATCAATAACATTGCACCTAAAAGCTATGATATGGTGATAACGCTTGCGGGGTGCGTCGTCGTACCCCGACACAGCACTTTTGCTATGATAGGTCAAAGAGTTGTATATCCGGCTGATACTTTCGAATTCTATGTAACCAATAACCCAGGATTTCCTCAAGCTTCAATCGCACGTTATAGATGAGACTAGGCCCCTTACCTAACCAGGTCCTTCGCCTATACCAACCACTCGACAGGTAGCGCAATTCGCCTCGTTTAAAACAGCTCTAGCTCTAATACACTACATACTAGAGAGACATCTCCCAGCACGCTTAGCACGGCCAACAGCCAAAGCTTGCTCGGCAATGTCACGAGAGAGAGATGCAAATGTACATTCAAAAACAATCTGATCTAGTGATAACCCTAAATCGTCATGCATTATACAAATACTTTCACCTAAGGGCTGTAAATTCCCCTTCATTGCTCTCTGCACGTATTCAAGTGGCACTATATCATCAAACATCGCGTTCACCTTAAAATGGGCTTTTCGAGGACTTCAAACTTCTATAAAGCACTGAAGAGCTAGCAGTTAAAAATCTTCTACGCCAAATCATCGGGCAATTTACTTACCTCAACTTATAACCAATTATTGCAATACTAGTGAGTAGGCTATACTCTCCCTTCAAGCAATTGATTTAACGAACGACAACTGACAACGCTGGTCTTCGCAGGAGCACCATCAACACTACCGATTTAGCAAATTTCATCCATAACAACGACACAGTATTGCATTTCTTCGCTACTAACATAGATATTCGGCTATACAAACATTATTACAGTGATAATCTGCAATCTCTTGATCAATTTTAAATTCAATATGTGCAGACTTAGCCAATGTGTAATTTAGTCCAAGTGCGCTATATTCCAAAACGACTTCTCGAAACGTAATGTTACGTTGGCAAATTTCATGCTCTATCGCCTCACCTAAAGCAGATAGTTGACCTAACCTGCCATTATCAATAAGTTCTCTAGTTAGTTGACTCATTGCAAGAAATCTCTTGAACGAAAAAATTGTAACCATAGCGTAATCAAAAGGAAGGCTTGATAGAAGTCAATGTCTCAACGATACAACAACGCATTCTGTCAATAAGAAATATTTCTAATTATCCTCTCATAGATAACCGCCTGTTATGGCGCCTGACTAAAGCGCACCCTCTCTGTTCTAGCTGGGACTCTCCTAAGTCATACCAATGCCAGCACATCACAACGTCATCGGCTGCAACTCACCCTGCTTTACTCTATGCACTGTCACCCATAGGTGGCCGCTCCGAACAATGAAAAGAACAGCAGACACGCCAAGTGACTTAACAGCTTAGTAGCAGCAGACCTAGGCCTGAATGGCATGCCAAATGCATCGCTGTGTATGCTCACCCTTCCTTGCATGATGTCGGTTTGTCGGGTGTAGCTTGTAGGGCACCCGGGCCTCAGATGCGAAGACACGACCTCAACCGTAGAAGGGTCTAGCTACTTCGTTCGGGCTCATGAGCATATCGCCATCACTACCGTGCAAAGATGGGCCGCTTATTCCGTCCTAAGGCGGCCAGCCCCCAAAGCGATGTTCTCGAGGACTACGTCCTTCACAGCAAGCCCGGCAAATCTTGATGCCATGACGTCGTTTCAAGAGATCCCAGGGCTAGAAGTCAGCGACGATCTCTAGCGTCAATGCCTCGCCGGTATTGCCAGTGAATGCTCCCCACAGTTTCCAGACCATATCGCGAGGGCTATCAAAGCCCCACGCTGCAGCGTCTAACGGATATTGGCCGCTCGCTAACAAGACACTAAGCCCGCTGGCCACTCGACGCTCTTCTCTCACCCCACCCGCGAACACACACAACAAGAACTCGCACAACTACCGTCTTCCCTTCCAATACCTTGAGCGCTCTCTGGGTATTTTCCCCCAACCTCCCCCCTTCTGCGTCCCACCAAATTCGCCCAATGGCGCTCCCCTAGAGTGGAATCTGATAGGTACGACTTGACTGCGAATACACGTCATTGAGCCGTATCGACGCTCCCCGGGAATTACTTCATAATCGCAACGCTGATGATAATGATATGCAACTGCTGGTGATGTGAACTCCTGTGCAAAAGTCAGCATCTCCCCATCGCTATCGCTGTCCCTCCACTTCTCAACGAGCACACCATGAAGCCCTTTCTCACCACGGCCACCTGCGGCCTGTTACTAGCAGTCAGCAGCAGCGTCTCTGCCGAAGCCATCACTTTGACCGACATCGCTGGCCGTCAGGTTACCGTCGATGCTCCCGTGAAGCGCATGATTCTCGGTGAAGGCCGCCAGGTCTATCTGCTGGGCGCACTGGAGCCCGAGGCTCCCTTCGACAAGGTAGTAGGCTGGCGTGAGGACTTCTCTCAAGCCGATCCGGACAACTACGCCCACTATGCCAAGCGCTTCCCCGAACTCGAGAAGATTCCGACCTTCGGCGGCTTTAAGGATGGCACCTTCGATGTCGAGCAGGCAGCAGCCCTGAAGCCGGATGTGGTGCTGATGAATCTGGAAGCCCGTCAGGCAACCGAGGACGCAGCCTATGACGACAAGCTGGCACAGCTGGACATCCCGATCGTCTATGTCGACTTCCGCGAGGATCCACTCGAGAACACCACGCCTTCCATGCGGCTGATGGGCCAGTTGCTGGGCAAGGAAGACAAGGCGGAGGCGTTCATCGCCTACACCGAAGAGCAGATGGCACGCATCACCGATGTCATCGCGAAGCAAGACCCACAGCGCCCTGACGTCTTCATTGACCGCGCCGGCGGTTACTCCGACGACTGCTGCATGAGTTTCGGGCCGGGCAACTTCGGCGAATACGTTGATCTGGCCGGCGGCCACAACATTGCCGAAGGCATCATTCCCTCCACCTTCGGCACCCTGAACCCCGAGCAGATCATCGCCGCCAATCCTGAGCATGTCGTCGTGACAGGGGGGAGCTGGAATGCCTATGTGCCGGGCGGCAAGTGGGTCGGTGTCGGCCCGGGGGCCGATCAGGGTCTCGCTCGCGAGAAGCTTCAGGCTCTGACTCAGCGCACCGCCATGACGGGCATTCAAGCCGTCGACGACGCCAACTTCCACGCCATCTGGCATCAGTTCTACAACAGCCCCTACTACTTCGTGGCGGTTCAGAAAATGGCCAAGTGGTTCCACCCGGAGCTATTTGCCGATCTTGACCCGGAAGCCACCATGCAGGAGCTGCACGAACGCTTCCTGCCCGTGGACTATGCACCTGGCTACTGGGTATCGCTGAAAGATGAATGATGTCACCTCTTCCACTCCCCTCTCGCAAGGGGGGAGTCACTACCGCGCCTCAGTGGTCAAGCGGCAGCTGATTCTAGTGTCACTGGGGTTGGCACTGTTAGTGAGCCTGTGTCTGGATCTATCGCTCGGTCCGGCACGCTTCCCTCTCGACGAGGTCATCGCGGCACTGATCTCACCGGACTCCGTCAGTAATCAGGTGCGTGTCATCCTGTGGGAGATCCGCATGCCCGTCGCGCTGATGGCGCTTGTGGTCGGTGCCAGCCTGTCGGTGGCTGGCGCCCAGATGCAGACCATCCTGAGCAACCCCCTAGCAAGCCCCTTCACTCTGGGCATCTCGGCAGGCGCAAGCTTTGGTGCAGCATTGGGACTCGCCTTCGGTGTCGCGATCATCCCGGCGGCCCTCGACTATGTCGTGCCGATCAATGCGTTCGTCATGGCCATGATCACGGCCTTCTTCATCCACGCCTTGAGCATGAAGCGTGGTGTGACGATCGAGACCATCGTGCTGCTCGGCATTGCCATGGTCTTCATCTTCAATTCGCTGATGGCCCTGATCCAGTTCTTCGCCAGCCAGCAAGCCGTGGCCGCCGTGGTCTTCTGGACCATGGGCAGCCTGACCAAGGCCACCTGGCCCAAGTTCTGGGTCTCACTCGGCGTTCTGGCGATCGTGCTGCCGCTGCTGGCACGTCATGGCTGGGCACTGACGGCCATGCGTCTGGGAGACACCAAGGCGGAAAGCATGGGCGTCAAGCCCAAGGCGCTGCGCCTGGAAGTGCTGGTGCTGGTCTCGCTACTGGCTGCCATTGCCGTGGCCTTCGTTGGCACCATCGGCTTCATCGGTCTGGTAGGGCCTCACATCGCGCGACTGCTGCTGGGGGAAGACCAACGCTTCTTCGTACCCGGCTCTGCCCTGTGCGGGGCGCTGATTCTCTCGATCGGCTCGGTGCTATCGAAGATCATCCTGCCGGGGACGGTGATCCCGATCGGTATCATCACCTCACTGGTCGGCATTCCCTTCTTCCTGTTCCTCATCCTGCGACAGAAGTCATCCTCATGGTAACGCTCACACTTGATCGCTTGTCCGCCCACTATGGTCGCCGCCAGATTCTGGCGGAGGTCACGACGCCCTGCTTTGAAGGGGGCCAGGTGGTGGCCTTGCTGGGGCCCAACGCCGCCGGCAAGTCGACCTTGTTCCGGCGTATCCTCGGGTTGATCGACGGCGGTGGGGAGGCACGCGTCGAGGGCGCGACTCGTCAGCGCCCCATCGGCTACATGCCACAGGACACCGGCGTCAATGCCGTGCTGACGGTCTATGAATCGGTACTACTGGCGCGCATGCAGGGGCGCAGCCTGAAGGTTCAGCCTGAGGACATGGCCGAGGTGGAGCGCGCGCTGGACGATCTGGGAATCAGCGCGCTTGGCGAGCGGGATATAGGTGATCTGAGCGGGGGGCAGCGCCAGTTGGTGGGTGCCGCCCAGGCGCTGGTGCAGTCACCGGAGATCCTGCTGCTGGATGAGCCAACCTCCGCACTGGATCTGCACCGTCAGCTGCAGCTGTTGACCATTCTGCGCCGCCTCGCCCGCGAGCGAGGCATGCTGATCATTGCCGCCTTGCACGACCTGGGCCAGGCACTGCGCTTCACGGACCAGGCCATGCTGCTTCAGAACGGCCGCCTCATCGCCAGCGGCCCGACCGCTGAGGTGGTCACTCCGGAGCGGCTGCGAGAGGTCTATCGCGTGGCTGCCCGCATCGAGCCCTGCTCCCAAGGGCAGCCACAGCTCATCGTCGAAGAGGCCATTTGATCTGACGCCCTTCGAAGGCGGCCAGCCCTGCTCCTGCCAGCATCAGGGGCAGGGCAAACAGGAAGCCGCTCGAGATGGGAGCATGGAAGATCAGCAGGTCCGCCAGAATCGGCCAGAGCAACGCGACATACTCGAAGGGTGCCAGGCGGGACGCCTCAGCGTAACGCAATGCCAGTGTCATGCAGATATGCGCGGCACCCCCGAACAATCCCGACAGCACCAACAGTCCCAACGCCTCCTGGGAAAGCGGCGCCCACCCCATCGGTAGCGTTGCCAGGCCTGCCAAGGCCGAGACCAGGATGAAGTAGAAGGCGATCGCCCCGGCCGTCTCGGTACGCGAGATACGCCTCACCGTCAGCAACGCACCAGTCGTCAGCAGTGCCGAGAGTACCCCCAGCACGTAGCCGGTCACATTGCCGGTACTGCTCTCGAGGTTCAGCGACGGCAGAATCAGCACCAATACTCCCGCCAAGGCCAACCCCAGCGCCAACGCCCGCTGGCGACTGAACCGCTCCCCCAGCAATATCACACCGCCCACGGCCATCATGACCGGGGTCAGCTGTGCCAGTAGCGTCGCCTCCGAAATGGGCAGCAAGGCAACCGCCGCAAAGGAGGCAAACATCGCGGCCGCACCAAAACCGGAGCGCAGCAGATGCCCTCCCGGTCGACGGGTCGCCAGACCACGCGGGAACTCCTTGCGCCACATCATGAAGATCATGATCGGAATCAAGGCAAAGGCCGAACGAAAGAACACCGTCTGCCCCACTTCCACCGCCTCGCTGACCGCCTTCACACACACCATCATGCCGGTGAACAACACACCGGACAGCAACCTGAGAACAATTCCGGCCAAGGGCCGATCCACCAACTCCGTCATGACTGTCGATTCGCTACGCGGCTGAAAGAAAGGCAGCATTCTCCCGATTCCCTCGATCGAATGCCATGACAACGTGCCACGCCAGAGGCGAATTTTCGCGATATTGAGGACAACTTCGAATAGACGCCTCTTTTCCCGCTGGGTGATATTTACGACCTCTCTTTCATCTGCTAGATTTGGTTTATCGAGGCAAAATCCTCGGTCGGGTTTGGCGACTCGAAATCATCCAAGGCGCACAAGCGCCCCAGACCATGGTTGGCGCTTTTTTTGTGGCTGCCATGCGTTATGGCGGTCGTGCGCGGGAGACCTCCGGGTCTGCCGGTTTCTTGGATGCCGGTTCGCCAACCCGTGTACGGCCGCCCCCATCACTGTTTGGCGACAGCGGGAGCGGCTCCCATATCCAAGGAGCTTCAACCATGGTCATTCAGACTACGGCATCTCCGCGTAGCCCCGATCTGCCCACCCCCTATGGCGGCTATCCCGATCCCCCTTCCCAAGACTGTCGTGCACGTATCGCTTGCGACTGCAGCGAGGTGCTGTCATGACCTCGAATTCTTCTCACACCACACCAACACCCTCATCTACTCCTCATGTGCCCTCTGCTACGGGCAAGACAATAGCTGGGTCTACCAAGACGCCTGAGACTTCAGCGTCACCTGATGACTCGTCATCTGCTGCCATTTCAGAAAGTCAACATCGCTCTCCTCCCCCTCACACCCCGAGCTCTTCAACTTTCCAAGATTCCTCGACTGCGGCAGCTTATCGGCGAGGACAGCTGATCAAACAGCACTTCCAACAGTGGCTTCAAGTACTGAAGGATAAGCCGACCCATTTCACAAAAGTCAGCTGCCGTAACGAGCTGATGAAACACCCAGAGTTGGCGGGCTACAAGCCCATTATTGTCCTGCAGCGTGTCGGTGACCTGATCGACCGCCTAGTCATTGATGGTCACGTTGTGCAATCCGACACCATCGGCAAGCGTCGTCGCGTCTATCAACTCATCGATAGCACTTCGGAGGGCCCTAATGGCACCTCACTGCCAAGTAATCGGCAGGATATCGCCACGTCGAAAACCGATGACACATCGCACCTGTCACTCGATGAAGCACTGCAGGAACAACGTCGAGTCTTGAAAAAATCCATGCGGGCCGCGAAGGCGGAAGCCGAGCACCTCTATCAGTTGGCAAAGAACTATCCAGAAGCGAAATCCGACATCGTTCCACTTCAGGAAGATGCGATTCAGCGCGCCTGTGAACTTCAGGGACAACTATCCGCCGTGCTAGCGCTCTCTGCAAAACGCCATGCTGGAGGTGCATTATGACGCCGCGTCAGATCAATCGATTACTGCCCTCTCTGACAAGCCCGACACTCAGAGCCTGGCAAGCGCGTTGTATTGAGACAGCGCTTCAACGCCTTTCGGATCAGCAGCCCCATTTCCTGTGCCAGGCCACCCCGGGTGCAGGCAAGATGCTGATGGCAGCCGTCCTGACTGAGGAGCTGATTCTCAACGGGAGCATTGAGCACGTCATCTATCTCGGCCCCACCTCCGCCGTGGTAGAGCGTGCACGTGAGACGTTTTCGCAAATTCTGGGGCGCCCCATGCAGGGCCGGCTGGGGGATGTCGGTATCGCACTGACCTATCAAGCGCTCAGCTTCCGCCTGGAGGAGCTCAAGCAACTCTGTCGCCAAGGACGTGTCCTGCTGGTCTGGGACGAAAGCCACCATGCCGCCGGCGCAACAGCATGCGCCGCAAAAAACGCCTACACCAGCTCGGCAGCCACCGGCGCCAATCAGTGGGGATTGGCGCTCTTGGCATTGGAGCGCGATGTTCGCTTTACCCTCGCCTTGTCAGGCACTCCTTGGCGCACTGATGGCAGCTGTCTCCCCATGCTGCGTTATATGGCGCCGAGTCATGAAGTCGCCACGACATCCGAGCAAGCGGTGCCAACACTGACATCGGCTGACAGTGACCGCCTCGCGCTGATCCCAGACTTCACTTATCCCCTGCGTGATGCCATCCAGGATGATGTCTGCCGTACTCCCCAGATATACCTGATAGATAACGACGACATACGCCTGGTGGCAGAACAGCAGGCGCAGCGTGAGACACTGTATTACCAAAGCATCCCGGCCTTGTTACGTCATCCCGGGGTGCATTACGCCGCCTTGCTGCGTCACCCGGGGCCTCAGCAGCATTTGCTGGACATCAGCTGCCAACGCTTGCGACAGCTTCAGGAGAAAGACCCGACCGCCGCAGGATTGGTGGTGGCATCCAATATTTCTCATGCAGAAGACATCGCCGATTGTCTGAAACAGATGGGGCAGACGGTGTGCCTAGTAACCAGCCAGACGGAAGGAGCGCACGCACGACTTGAGGCGTTTCGCTACGGCCATACCTCGTGGGTTGTCTCTGTCAACATGGTCAGTGAAGGGATCGACATTCCCCGCCTGCAAGTATGTTGCTACCTCAGCCACGTCAGAACCGAGCAGTATTTTCGCCAGGTACTGGGCCGAATCATTCGGCGTCGACATGCACAGGATGATGCGTGCTATTTCTATGCGCTCAACGAAAGCACGTTACGGCACTACGCCTACCGGCTGTTTGACGACTTGCCCGACGAGCATGCTGCGATCCAACTGGATCCCTTCTCTTACCCGACAGTACCCGCCCCAAACGTCTATCCAGCCAATGATTCGATAGGCTCCAACGATCCTGGCACAAGCGGTGAACTCCCCACGATTGAAATGAATGGCGCGCTACATGCTCAGGCCCCCATGAGTGAGTGTGTGAGCCTGTCAGAGGGAATACGAGAGATAACTCTCGATCTGGCAAATGATGTGGCGTTCTCCAACGCCTTCTTGGCGCGCCTGGTATCGCTCTGACCACAGGCAGCGATTCGGCTGCACCGCCTGCACGACCAGGCAGATGATTTCACTTTTTTTCAGCCCCACACCAGAGATAACACACACATATCATTCACTTGCTAGTGGTATCCCTCCAATGACCCTAAGCATGCGTGACTCTCGACTTTCCATGCCTTCTGAGGCATGCATTTCGGGTTGGCTGATTTACGAAGAGTGATAGCGTGAAATTGGTTGGCCGCCTCACAAGCGCATGTCGGCCATCATTCCAACTTTTCGACATCGATGGAGACCCCTCATGATGTCCAGACCACCGACAGGCATTCACCCGCCTCAAAGACGAAGACATCAGGCAATGCAAGTGATCCCCTATCAGGGAAACCAGGACTCTCTGCCGGGACTTTGCCTGACGGTCTCGGCACGAAAGCTGATCATGGCAAGCCTTGCACCGAGTACCATCCAAGCCTTCCAAAGCGACATACGGATGTTTCTCAGACGTGGCGGCACCCTCCCCAGCACCGACACGGAGATTGCCAACTACCTCACCCGGTGTTTCGAGGACGGTTATAAACCGAATACGCTCAAGCGACAGCTGTGCTCGTTACGGCGTTGGCACCTTGTCATGAATTGCCCCACCCTGGGCAATGAGCAAATGATCAAGGGGGTCATGCGCGGCTGTGCACGCCTCAATGAAGTGCCGGTGAAACGTGCACCAGCCTTGATGAGAGATGATCTGCATCAGCTGCTGAATAGCCTGGATTTGAGCGAGTTGCGAGATCTGCGCGACGCCGCCATGTTCTGCCTGACGTTCTATGGAGCATTTCGTTACAGCGAAGTCCTCAACCTTCGTGTCGAGCACCTCACATGGGATACACGAGGCGTGTTGGTCAGGCTCTCCCGCAGCAAGACCAATCAAGAAGGACGACATGAAGTCAAAGCCATTCACCATGCGGATACCTCGCTCCCCTACTGCCCCGTCAATCTCCTGTATCGCTGGCTGGAAGCCGCCCATATCCAGAGAGGTGCGGTATTTCGCAGCGTCTCGCTGGGCGGCAGGCCAGGAGGCTCGAAACTCTCTCGAACTGCCTTTCAGAATGCGTTGATCAGGGGGCTTGAGCGGTCAAACCTGGCTTCACGCGGATTCAGCACACATAGCATGCGTGCTGGCCTGATCACTGAAGCTCATCTGAGGGGGAAGAGCCTGGAGCAGATACAACGCGTGACAGGTCACAGACATCTCAGCACCTTGACGGAGTACATTCGGGTCGCAGACCCCTTCGAAAACAGCGCCAACGACTTTTGATGAACATGAGCAGCATATTACCGTTCAATAATCGATGAATTGACAAAAGCAATTGCTCGAGGCGTCGTAATATAAAACATCTACCAAGTTTGACGTCAAAAATCCCTAATGCTCTCGAAACGGTCGATTTTGACGGTTAAAAGATACCTTAGATTCTTGCCACTTGAGTTATGCTATTAGTACACACTGATTCAGCTTGGATATATCAGGAGGCGGCACTCCCAGAGATATCGTTCTACAGGTCGGGTGTATTACTCGACTGATCATCACTACTCAAAGTTACTCGCGTTTGCTGGACATGAACTCGACGAATGATTCTCTCATACGTCTCGGCCCCCCTTTGCCTATCGTTGGAGTCATCAATATGCCAGATGCTACCTATACACCGTCACTAGTGAAAATCAGCGCTGAAAAGACGCTTGTCATCTATCAGCGAGTACTCGAGGTGGACACCGCCGAGCTTATGAACGAGGAGCATGCTTTTCGACCAACGGTCGCGACAGAGAGCCTGCCCCTAGCGCCTGTCCGCTTCCGCAGCAACGTTCAGTCGACTCACACTTCCGAGGAGTTCGTGAATTTTCATGTCATCAAAGCCATCGTATCCACACAGAAAGTGCCCGTCTCACAAAGTGTATTTTGCATCGAGATCGATATCGGCAGACTCAACGAAGATGAAGTCCAGGTGGTGAGATTCTATTACCAGGTGCTACAGCCTCTGCTCGAGCTTGGCTGGGAATGGATCAATATCCACAAACTACATACCACTGGCGATTTCAAAATGAACGATAAAAAAATATGGAACTATATACTCAGAAACTTCATTAGTGATAAAAGATTACAATACGCATGGAGCAATGTAGTCACTCAACAAAACTTGCCAATAACACACAAGCAAATCTCATCAATGTTCAAGCATCGCTATTCCACTGACTCGATTAGAAAGTTTATGAACACAATAATGGATAGCGCTAATAAAAGTCAAAGTAATGCATCTAAAGATAGAAATATAGCAAACGGCGCCACTGTCGCTAAAACAAGTAAGAAGAACACCCATAGCAAAAGAAAAGATAATAGGAAGCAGCAACCAGATATCAATAAGAAAAGCAACGCTAAAGAAAAAAGCAAGCACTCGAATAACAAGGAGGAAACCGACTCGAATCCGCAAATGGGACTTGCACTTCCAAGTTCGCTTGACTGATAAACAGGAGGCTTTCACGTGAGTGAACACCAACTACCTGACCAAATATTGGCTAATTACGACCTCAATGCGATCGGGTCCCGCTGGCCCCTTGTACCGGAGTGGCTCAAGAGGAGCCTCCCACCCTTGATTGCCTCAGAATATCGCCTCAGTGCTCGCCTCTTTGCCGCCGATTACTCGGAGCCAGACCTTGTGCCCCAAGTAGAAGAGTTTCTAGAAAGCCAATTTTTTATGGAAGATGAGTCACATCGAAATCATAGAATGTCTCACTGCCTTCATTACACGGTGAACTACCGATTTACATCGCTCACTGATCCTCGCGTAAGCAGTATCCGAAAGCTGCTTAGACTGATTTTTTGTCAGCCTCGTCGTACTGTAAGACGTGGCTCTGCCATCAAATATTACACCCAGATACTTGAGCTTAGAAAGACGCTTAAGCGGCTACTTAACTGGGGCGACCTGGATGATATTCAAAACAGTTTCCCCAGACCCATTCCCCCTACCCTGGGAGAGCAGTTAGTTCCTCCTCCGGAGCATTTTTCCGATGCTGATTTGGAGCTGCTCGAACAGTTTCTTCATGCCTATGATACAGCAACTGATCGTCCATCGGAGCATCCCAACCATCTGCGCAATAAGAAAGCGACACGCGCTTTGCTTGACGAAATTTATCAGTCGAGCCAGCTCACTCGTAGCCCAATAAGAAAACAGCATAGAGCTCGAAATGAAAATCAAAAAAGACGTCAACATGTCGATACCATTCTTCGTGATTCGCCGCTTTGGGCCAGTGACAAATCTTACAAAATTCATGCTGAATATACCGACTATCGCTCCCTTGACAGGTCAATCCAAGCACTTGACCATGCCTTAATAGAGGATGATGAAGAGCTCACGGATGGCAATGAATATCAGAATGAATCATCATCTAATGATCTGAACCAAAGCAGTATCTCACCCCTCGACCCAGTGAAAGAGCTATTCCATAACACGCTGCTTTCACAAGGCGATCAGGCGCTTCACCTTGAGAGCGTACAGCTCTTGCAACAGGCCCGCAGTCTCAAGACATCTGCAGACATCAGCCTACGCCCACAAGAAGAGGTTCTAGCAGCTTTACGTATCTTCCAGCCACCGAAAGATGAGGAATTTCTCATAGAATCTGAGAGTGCTATTGCAAACCGACAAGCCTTGGCATTTCTTAGCATTCTACTTTGCAGTGGAATAGCACCTGAGCGCTTGCTGCAGACGACGGTAATCTCCCGATCCCCCAAGCTGCCCCTCAATAGCGACAGCAATCGTGAGTGGATCATCTGCCAGACGCTGGATCAAATTCCCAGCTGGTCACCGGAGGAGGGGCTACTCCACTACTCTGTCAACAAGGCACCTACCGAAACCATCATCACGTTGCCCTTGCCCAACGCTCTCAATCACTCACTCATGGCCGAAAAGGTATGGCTACCCGGCGCCCAGCCTTTCAAAGCACTGAAATCAATAATCGAGAAAAAACTCAAGCGCTGGGGGGATAATCGCCCGGGAAGTACCCTGACGTTGAGGCGCGTGTCTGCCAGTCATCATCATTGGGTGGTGCCTGCCTGTGAAGATGAAGTGATCGCGACCTGGTTGCGAGGCGAGCTCCCGCTCTCACTCTCTGCCCCGGCAACGTATCGAACGATACCTCTGCACAAGATTCAGAAGGCTTTTCTCTCGGCTCAAGCTGTGCTTGGCCTATTTCCCTTATTAGAAGAGGACTGTCGTACATCTCGCGAAGATCACACCGTGGGATCCACAAAAGCCCAGGAGACGAGCTATTTCAAACGTCCGCTTCATTTGCTGACGCAACTTACCAAGAACCACGCCATGCTGGTTACCTCATTGATTACCTCACAAGGGAATCGTAGTAACGACTTACGGGCAGTCGGCGAAGCCATTGCCCGGCAAGGTCAGATACTGGGAGCGCTGACCTTACTTGCATGGCAGCTCTGCACCTTGGCTCGCCCAATTGGATCCAAAACCCAATGTGAGCAGCTGGAAAATACGCTCTGGCTACGCGACAAGGATTCGGCTCGGGCACAGGAAAGCCGCCAAATTCCACTTGTCCCTGCCCTTGGCGCATTGCTCCGGCTTCAGCATGAGTGGCGGGAGGAATGGCAACGATGGTGGAAACGCCACGGTGGCAAAGCAGACTTTCTTAGGCATGAACAAGTCGCCTACCCCGTTCAATGGAAGTTCAATGCCTCGACAATGATGTTGACGCAGCAACGCATGCAGCATGCTGACTGGCGACAGTGGCTCAAGGATCTTCCAACATTCATGCCTTCGCCTTTGGCAACTGAATTGAGCCAGTGGGGCCACCAGCCTTCCAATATCACGCGCCACAGCATGCTCACCGCGCTCCAATCGCGACTTTCTCACGCTGAATTTAGCGCACTCGCTGGGCACACCACCCAGGGGCACTCACTCCAATCCCCGGCCAGTGATCGGAGCCTGATTCAATCGGCGACACGAAGCGCACTAACCGATATCGCCAGACTATGCGGCTTGACACCGGATCTGCTTCACAGAGACGACCTCCCATGGCCCATTGAGCACGCCGGACCAGCCATTCAAGGAGATAGAGGATGAGCGCTGTTACCACCATTGATCTTCGGAAGAAAACCGATGTACCTGCCCAGGTCACGCACCAAGAGCTTACAACTCCGAAGCTGTCTCCGATCGAGCTTTCGAAAACACTGGGTAGGATATTCCGTCGCTGGGATGATCCAGGTCATCGCCTTTTTTCCTCATCTGAAGAGCTCAGACATTTCCGCAAGAATGTCGCACGCTACGCCTGGCGACGGCATAAGAAAAAGGTAACCAGAGCACAGGCTAGAGCGCAAAGTGCGCCTTCCACCAAGCCGTCTCGCGCTCGACACAATGCCACACGCTTGAACCAGCGAGCTGTACAAGCCTTGATTCGCAACGCCATCCAGCTTGCCAAGGAAGCTGAACTCGACTTCAGCTCCCGAAAGGTCACCAAGGAAGTCGCGCTTGTACTGACTCATCTCAACCGAGAGCCTGACTTCGAGGCTACGATTCCGACCAGTATCAAACGCCCGGTCAGACCCTCATCCGCGGCTACCTCATCACGAGATATCAAGGTTCAGCGACGGGTGCTGGATTCAGTACGCGCCCTGCAGCGCATTCCCGCCAACCAATGTACGCCAGAGCAGTCTCTTCTCTTCCTGGCCTTGAGCATGGGTACCCTGCTGGGGATGGAGGAAGAAGTGATTCGCCATACCTTGCTGAACTTGAGCTCAGAGCATCTGCCACGCCTGAACACCAAGCGCGGTCCCCACCATTGGTTCATCGGCTGCCTGCCAGGGTTATCTCGAACACATCCAGCCCATTACCGGCTAAAAATCCCGAATCATCTCAGAAGGCTACTCAGGGCTTGCCGTCAGTCCCCTGTCCCATCACCAGCCACCTCCTCCCAGCAAGCAGATGTATGGTGGTTCTCCTCGGATGCTACGCTGGATCTGAACAGTCCATTGGAAGCACGAGCTACCCATCTGGACCAGCTCTTGGTCACCGGTCTGTCACAGCTACTAGATAGCCAGGCATCACGCAGGACTGGTTCCTCCGCTTCGCTGAAGAATGCCCGATCATTGCTTCGTCATGCCTTCCGGTGCACGACATTATTGGGCCCTGCGCCCCTCTGGTCACAGCTGCTTCGACGCTATCCCCTGCCAGTGTGTAGCTGGCGTTCTCCTTGGCAACATGACGAAAGCCTCTTTTTTTCGGCGGCATCCCGCCCTACCTCCGGTACGTCAAGCGCTTCCGGCGCCATGGATGCCTCTGAACCGGAAGACATCGAGACCGATCTTCACACCCCTGAACTTCTTATGGGAGGAGGCGACAGGAGCAACGAATCGTCACCATCTACCTCTTCCCGATACCGGCAGGATCAACTATCAACAGACTGGTATGTGAAAGCAGGCAACCAACTATATGCGTATATCACCGAACTGGAGCATGAAGGTCTGATAACCCCCAGAGGGGAATCTGCGATCCAGCGGCATGACGCCATTACGTCTCGCTACGCGAAGAAGCTGATACACATGCTGGGCGAAGACAGCTACCCACTCTGGATACTGCTATGGCTGTCTTATCAATCGAGCACTCAAGGCAACAAAGCCAGCACGCTCAGGACTTACCTGAGTCGACTGACGCCCACCTCCTTGATGATGTTGCCCGATATCCCATGGTTGACGCTCTGGGATGGAGAACTGATGGAGGCGATCAGCGAACAGCTACCGACTCAGAAAGGCTGGGACACTTCGACGTCCCACAACTTCTTCCAGACGTTCAATCAGTTCATCAGCTTCTGCCAAGGTAACGATCGATTAACGGGTATCCCCCCCGTACAGGGTGAGGGAGGTCGCTTCATCAGTACATTGCGTACACATCTGATCATGCCGCACGAAGCGGAACATCTGACCCGAGCGCTCTCCCGAAGACGGAGTGGATTACGGCGCAGCTGGCTGATCGCCTTCCTGCTTGGCTACTACGGGGGCCTGCGAGCTGGAGAAGTCATGGCATTGACACTACATGACGTCATCATCAATCAGCCAGGAGAGGACGGCCCCACCTACTGTTACGTAGAAATCCATGCTGGCAAGACTGCAAATGCTCGGCGCAGCGTTCCTCTTCATCTTCTGATATCCCCAGAGTTGATGACGCTGGTGAGAGAGTGGATTGATAGACGCCGAGAGTCCTTTGCTGGCCAGCAGCGTTTGAAGAACATTGCCTTGCTGGGGCCAGAAAGCTCTCCGCTGGGCTATTCAAGAGAGAGCCTGCTGACCCCGCTCATGGCATGGGCCCGGGAGTCTCTCCGCGGTGCTCTCACACCCGGATTGGAGCTGGAGGACATCCACTTCGACTTTCATCTCTTGAGGCACAATGCAATCTCGTGGCTCGTACTGCGCCTCTACAGCGACGACTACCCTCAGCTTCTGGATCGTCTTTCCTCCGCCTGCCGAGGGCATTGGTCCTTCACTCCTGCAGCACAGGCGAACTGCCGCCGAGCGGTCTACGACGTACTGGAAAAAGATGCCAAGGCACGAGGTCACCGTCTCGAGTTACTCGCCAAGTTGATCGGGCACCGCAACTCTCAAACACTGACATATCACTACACGCACGTGCTGGGTGAGATACATGGTGAGGTACTTCTAGAGCTGATGAAGCGACGCTGAAGGCGAAGGCCGCATACTCGCATACTGGCTGTCGCCTATCGAAGCCGAAGCGCAGGTGGTCGACGGGCTAGAGATAGCCCAACCCCGATGCATCACCCTCCATCACTTGCGGTGTTGCACTCAGAGTCCACCTGCGCCATCTCACGCCCGGCGGTCGGAATGAATCAGGAGGTGCAGTAGGCCGTCCGAGTCTGTACACACGGATGGGGCATTAGCAGTTCATGCGTGGTGCGATGATCTCCTTGATACTTTGAAAGACTGATCGCCCCAAATTGTCCTTAAAGAGAAAAATCAAAGCGCTCACAGCTCGCATACTAACCATTTTCCCTGCAGGGAAAATTTATGGTTAGCTTCGCTATGTCTGGCTAATTATCCCTATAGGGATAATTTTCTGGATTCATAGAATAATTGCAGCACTTGTTCCCTAAATCCAAGCATCACACCGCCTGTGTTGCACGACACTCCGGATAGGCCGAGCATCCCCAGAACTGTTGGCCCTCTCGCGCACCGGCCTTGACAGTGCGCAGCACCATCCGGCTGCCGCATTTCGGGCATTCACGTCTCGCCTGTGGTTCATTGCGCTGTTTGAGATGCTGTACATGGGCACGCTGCGTCGCCCGAGTCGGTGCCAGACGCCCTGTCAGCAGCGCCTCGTGCATGGCCTCGACCTGCGCCTCGCTGAAGACGGGGGTCTTAAACGACTGTACGAAGGGAACGAAGTCAGTGCCGCGCGTCACGTTGGACGGCATCTCACCTTTGAGCCTGGCCCTGCCGATGAAGATGATCACCGAATGCAGGTGTTCGAATGGCACGCCAAGCGTCGTCTCCAGCGCCTTGAGGTGACGGTAGTTCTGACGTAGCGGGTTCTGGAAGCTGAACGATTGGCGAGGAAACTGCTGGGTCCAGTTCGCCTCATGCTCACTGCCGAAGATCCAGCCCTTCATGTTCTTGGTTTCCAACACGAAGCAGCCGTAACGCGACAGCAGCACATGATCGATCTGGGTAGTGCCGTTCGTGGTATTGAGGGTGACATTGTGCAAGGCCCGATAGCCCTGCTTGCCGAGTCGGCGCGCCATCCAGCGCACCCGCCACTCGCCGATGCGACCTTTCATGCGGGGAGACTTGAGATAACGACTGACGCAGGAGGCCAGCACGAGGCATAGCAGTACACTCATCACCGACGCGATGTTCGATGGGACAACCACTGTCATGACTCCTGGTGCAGCCTGTACGGAAAGGAATCAAGCGGGGTGATTCGTCCAACCGAGAGTACTGAGTCGTGATGAAAGAGCGATAAGGCTGCGGCGCGCTTGCGGCAGGCCAATGCAGATGAACACTGACCGCGCCCGATGGCTGGGCGCGGTGCAGCAAGCGCAGGATTCTAATGACTGACCAGCGATCAAGCCACTGTTTTCATTAACTTATTGGGCATTAAACAGCGATGAAACGAATTCATTGACCGGGTCTGGCAAGAGATCCTGAGGATGATCCCCTCCCATGGTGGCCAGCCCACTCTTGCCCTTGGCTATCGCGGTGGCTTCCGTGGTATTCGTCGCAACGTCTATCACCTGCATCTTGACCTCGACTCGGTCAGGCTTGCCCGACCACTCAGTGGCCCTATCCTCCCAGTGCAAGATAGTGGGATAGACCAGATAGAGAGCGCCAGCCTCCATAGCAGCTTCCCACGCATCGTCTCTTGACTGCGTTGAGTTGCCGTAATTCACGCTATCTACGTGCTTGAGAAACGCGCCTTGAATTATCTGAGCGGTCGTCATGCCAGAGCCGGTATAACGCTGAGAGCCATAAACACCATCTCTTGGCACTGATACATAGATAGTGTCAGAGGAATCCAGGGAAAATGTCGGTGAACCAGCCGACTTCGTGAGCTGATGGCTATCCGCACATGCCGCTAACAGCAACATTGCCGAGAATAATGACAGCGCTCTTATCATTTTTCGCATCTTGTCATCTCCGTCCGAGTTGGAGTTATCAAGCTATAGCTCATGTTAAACATGCGGTGATTTGGATCAGCGGGTCAAGCCAGGGCTGCTAGCCTGGTGCCCTGAGTGGCATCACTACGCCTCCAGCGTGACCTTGTCGGCATCAAACGCCAGTCGCCCGGCGATCGCCTGCATTTCCTCGATAGGATGATCGTAACTCCAGGCGATATCGGGCAGATCCGGTAGCGAGTAATAGGTGCTGTCGCCCTTGAAGGGACAATGGGTGACGGTGTGAGAGACCGAGAGCTTCGCGATCGCCACATCGGCGCGCGGCAAGTAGAGCCTCGGCGGATAGCCCTTCTCGCGCAATTCCAGCGCGGGGCCGGTGTCAGCGATCACTGTCTTACCGACCAGGATTCGCACCCGCGAGGATAGCGGGTGCAGCGTGATACGCGGTTCTGGTTGGTCGGCCATGAACACTCCTTTACAGGTTGGCAGATGAAAGCGGCAGATGAAGGCACTTGGCAGCGAGTCATGAAGGACTTCAGCCCATCACGCACCATCATCCTTGGCGAGCCGAAAGCCAGAGAACGCCCAGCGCGCCTCGGGCGGGAAGAAGTTGCGATAGGTCGCGCGGATATGATCGGCAGGCGTGGCGCAGCAACCCCCGCGGAGCACCATCTGACCGGACATGAACTTGCCGTTGTACTCCCCCAAGCTGCCCGGCAGTTTGCGAAAGCCCGGATACGGAAGATAGGCACTGCCCGTCCACTCCCAGACATCGCCGAACATCTGACCCGGCGTGCCTTCGGCTCTCGCGGCCGCGACTGGCTGCAGATGATCCTGATCGACGAAGTTGCCCGTAAGTGGGACATCCTGACCGACTGTCTCCCACTCGGCCTCGGTGGGCAGGCGCGCGCCCGCCCACTGGGCGTAGGCATCGGCCTCGAAGAAGCTGACATGGCAGACCGGCGCGCTCAGATCCACCGGCACCAAGCCACCCAGCGTGTAGTGATGCCAGACGCCGTCGCGCTCGACCCAGTAAAGCGGCGCCCGCCAGCCTTCCGCCTTGACCGTCGCCCAGCCATCCGCCAGCCAGTGCTCGGGGGTGGCGTATCCGCCGCCCTGCATAAACTCGAGAAACTCGCCGTTGGTCACCGGACGGTCGGCCATCTGGAACGCTTCGACGAACTGACGGTGACAACCCATCTCGTTGTCGTAGGCGAAGCCGCCTCTGGATGCGTCATGGCCGATATCGCGAATCCCGGCAGGATAGGCCAGCCAGCCGAGCGGCGGCACTTTCTGCGCAGATGTCGGTGCCAATCCCGGAGTCAGATCATCTCGATAGGCCGGACACAGCGGGTTCTGCGCCAGGATGTGCTTGATGTCCATCAACAGCAGCTCCTGATGCTGCTGCTCATGAGGCAGCCCCAGCTCCAGGCGGCGAAGAATCTCGGGCAGATGTTCCCGTGGCGGATTCTCAAGCAGCGCCTGCATGGCCTGATCGACGTGCGCGCGATAGCGATAGACATCGTCGACGGTCGGGCGCGAGATCGTGCCACGCTCGGCGCGCGGGAACGGTACGCCATGGGTCTCGTAGTAGGAGTTGAAGAGGTGGTCGTAGGCGGGGTCGAGCGTCTGATAGTCCGGCTGAAACGGCTTCAGGATGAAGGCTTCGAAGAACCAGGTGACATGGGCGATGTGCCACTTGGGCGGGCTGACATCTGCCATACTCTGCACCATGTAGTCTTCCTTGTGCAGCGGCGCACAGATCGCCTCGGTGGCGGCGCGTACCCGCTGGTACGCGCGTAGCCACTCCTTGGCATGCAGGCTATCGGGTCTTTCGATGACGGTGTCATGGGCAGATGACATGATGGCTTCCTTTGCGAGTCTGGTTCTCTCCCTGAAACGTGATCGGACAGGCTTGGACGGCCAGCACGGCTGACACGCCTCCCCTGCCCCATCAACGCTTGGCCGGGATGATGTCCCCACCCTATCACTCGTGCGGCTGATGCCAACTCTTCAAGGGCTCTGGTCTTTCCTCTGAAACTAGGTCTGCACCTTGATCTCCCCCTGATCTGATCTGCCCTGATCTGCCCTGGCCTTCACTTCGCCGTAACGCACGTCCCGCTGCAAGTGTCTTGCCTGAGCGCGCCAGCCTCAGTTCTGCATCGGGATGTTCTCTTCCCAACGAAAGCCGATACCGCCGCCCTGCCATACACCATTCTCCAGCGGGCTGGGGCCATGGATATCCACCTGCAGCGGCAGGCCGAAGCCAGGTGCCAGATCCTGAGTGCCACGCACGGTACTGCGATGCATGATCCGCAGGCCTTGCTCCTGTGCCGGCAAGTGCGCGCCGGGCGCGGCCCGATGGGCCACCGCCAGGTTATCGATGAACACGCAGTCGTTTTCCTGGTACTCGAAGTCGAGGGCGTAACCCTCGGTGAAACCGGCATTCAGGATGGCGTTGTACTCACGGCAGAGCTGCGTCAGCTCTTCGGCGGTCAGCAGCCGGAAGGCTTCCTGGTCGGGTAGCTTCTCGATCACTGCGCCGGTCATGCCCAGATGAAGCCAGATGCACTTGCGACCGGTGATGGGGTGTTCGTGTACCACAGGATGTACGGCCCCGGAGGAGGAATTCACTGAAGCAAGACGGCGCCAGAAAGCCTGACGCTCGGCAGACAAGGCGTCATGGGCCGCACCCTGATGGGCAAAGCAGGTACCGCCGCCTTTCTCGGCCGGACGGATGATGTGGTAGCCCGAGTGCGAAAACGTATCGGTATTGAAGCTGCCGTCGTTATGCCATTGCGGCCCGACACCGGGGATGCCGTGACGGCGATCGTTCGACAGCCGGAAGATGTGCCGGTTGCCATCGGGCGTGGCCGGATGCATCCCATGGGTACTGTGCAGCTCCTTGCCGCCCCACCAGCAGCTGGCGCGCAGAAAGTCATCGGCCTCCAGGGGCGTATCGCGCTTGAAGACCAGGAAGCCGCGCTCGGCCATGATCTGCTCCAGCGCCTCAAGCACTGGCGCGGTCGGCGCGTCCTGAGCGGATAGATCGATCCCCCGCACCTCGGCGCCAATCGGCTCCAGCGGAGTGATGCTGCCGCCGAATTGCTCGATGACAGCTACCTGTGCCGGGTCGAACGGAACGCCCGGTGCTGACTCGGCTACCTCAGTGCGTGTTGGATTCGCCATGACACTGACCTCCTGTCGCGGCTCCCACGCTGGCGAGACGCTGATGTGTCATCAGGCCGCGCTATCGCTGCGCGACGACACTCGCGGCTCACAGACTCTCAGCGTGGGATGAATGTATCAGCATTCTCGCAAACACATTTCCATGCGCCAAACCCCAGCCCATCTCATCCCGTACGCCGCGAGTGGCCCATCAGGGTGACGCAGGTCAATCACATCACTCGTATTTCTTCTGCCAACTCTTCACGGCGATCCGCTCCTTGAGCAGATCCAGCATGTCGATCAGCACCTGCTCGGTGATCTGCTCCGTCCTCGGGTCAGTGCGCGACCAGGCATCGAAACCACTCTCTGCCAGATGCCCCACTAATGCCGAGAACTCCTTGGAGCGCAGGCCGACGAGCGCTTCATCGACGAGATGGCAGGCCAGATCCGACAGCGAACTTTCCAGCCCTTTCGTCAGCTGAGTGCCCATGGGCAGGCGCGAGACACGCTGGAGCTCCGGACTCTCGGCGAGGGTGCGGCTGACCAGCCCCCGCACATAGCGCAGGGTATCGTCGCGATTCTGGGTGTAGACGTCCCCCGCCATGGTCTCGAGGCGCTGGGTAATTTCACGGATCAAGGCCTGCTTGCGAGGCTCCACGACACGCTCGATCACCGAAGATGAGAGATCATCGCTGTCGCGCAACTGCTGCTGGACGTTATCGAGCATGCGCAGGGAAATACGGTCCGTCAGCTCCTCCAGCAGGATATCGAGATACTTGGCCGCCACGCCGTAGACGTACCAGCGGCGAACATCGATCAAGCCGAGACGTTGCAGGCGGAACAACAGCGAGATCACACGCAACACACGCAACAGGCGGAAGCCACTCAGCGGGATACACCCCAGCACGTCATACCAGTGCACGAAGGGATAGAAGAACCAACGGTGATAACGCCGCTCCGCAATGGCCACTGCCCACCCCGCCAGCACATCGAGCAGGAAGACGGCGACGAACGCCAGGTCGATGGAGAGGAAATTGGCGTGGATGTTCTGCTCATAGGCCTCATGCAACCCGGGTGTCACGGCCTCGAAGGCCGTGTTCAGTGGTGGAATCAGGAAGAGGCTATCGAACAGCAGCAATGCCAGATTGGCGATCACGAGCACGATGATGAACAGATCCCACCACAGATGTATCCGCTCCCTGGCGGACGAGGGCGTGCGGGTGGCTGGCATGACAACTCCTTGGCGATTGTTTCAGAATGCGTAACGCGTCTTCCTGATTCAGCCTACAACGCTTCAGATGACCACGCTGGCGATGTTGCTGTTTGCGAGAGCCTCCAGCGCTCCCGGAACACAGCCCTTGAAAGCACAGCCCCGAAATCGCCGTAGACAACCTATTAGTGAGGGAGACATCCGCATGAAACAAGCGCAAGTGATGACATGGGCCGCCGTGATGAGCGCAGCACTCACCCTGGGCGGCTGCGCAGGCGCTCAATCCTCTAAGGATTATCAAGGCGTCGACGAGCCGCTGGAGAACACCTATTGGAAACTGGTGGCACTCGATGAGCAGCCGACACCCGTAATGGAAGGCAAGCGTGAAGCCCATATCGTCTTGCATACCCCTGACTCTTCGACACAGAACTCGCGAGTGGCTGGCTCCACCGGCTGCAATCGCCTGATGGGGGAATATCACCATGATGAGCAAGAGCTCGGCTTCGGCCGTCTGGCCACCACGCGAATGGCGTGCCCCGGTGAAGTAGCAACGCTCGAACGCGATTTCCTCGCGACACTCAATGACGTGTCGGGCTGGCAGATAGACGGCAAGACACTGACGCTGACCGATGAGCAAGGTGTGTCGCGTGCCCGCCTGGAGGCCGTTCACCTCTACTGATCCCTATCGCTGGCCGCTCAGTGCAGGGTGAAGCTGGACTGAATACTCTGCGCAACAGACCAGACACCACAACGCCGCCTCCCGTTGCCGGAAGGCGGCGTTGTGTCATGCGATCAGCCCTTGCCGTCAGCCACTGAGCTCAACCTTGCTCTCTGTGCTGACTCAATGCTGGCTCATTGCTGACTCACAGCGTGAAGCCACCATCGACGGCGATGGCCTGCCCTGTCACGTGTTCGGCCTGGGCGAGGTAGACCACCAGCTGCCCCATGTCCTCAGGTGTTTGGGCGACTCCCTGGGGCAGCAGGCTCTTCTGCAGGCGCTCCCATGCAGCGGGCTCGCTTTCGCCTTCCTGACTCCAGCGTGCCGAGAGCCCGCTCTCGCCCCGCCACATGCCGGTACCCACCACGCCCGGGCAGATCGCATTGACGGTGATGCCTTCCGCTGCCACTTCCTTGGCGACGGCATTGGTAAAGCCGATGACCGCGAACTTCGAGGCACAGTAGTGCGACAGATCAGGGAAGCCGACCTTGCCGGCCATCGAGGCCACGTTGATGATCCGCCCGACGCGGCGTGCGCGCATCACGGCGACCTCGGCCTGAGTACACAGGAAGGTACCGCGGGCGTTGACGTTCATGACGCGGTCCCACTCCTCCATCGTCAGCGCGTCGATGGAATGGATGCCGATGATGCCGGCATTATTGACGGCGATATCGAGCGGGCCGAGTCCGACTTCGGCCTCCTCGATCAAGCGCCGCACGGACGCCGCATCCGCGACATCGACCTGTAGCGCCAGACACCGTCTACCCAGTGCCTCCACTTTTGCCGCCGTCTCGCGGGCGATGGCGAGATCCAGATCCGCCACCACGACATCCACGCCCGCCTTGGACAATGCCAGCGCGATCCCCTGCCCAATACCGCGCCCACCCCCTGTCACCAGTGCAATCCTGTCGTTCAGCTGCATGAGTCGTCTCCTGAATCTCTCACTGAAATCTACAAATGCTGCGCTGCTGCCATGGCGCTGGCACACGGTCCAGCGCCACTGGCCTCAGCTCAGGTGGTGGACTTCCTGAAGGCCGTAGACCGGCGTCGGGATACCCTCGAGCCGCGCCTTGAGCTGCAGCGCCAGATACTGGGAATAGTGGCGGGACTGGTGCAGGTTGCCGCCGTGGAACCATAACGCCTGCTGCTGGGTCGGCTTCCACATGTTGCGCAGCTCGCCCTCCCAGGGCCCGGGGTCCTTGAGCGTATCGGAGCCCATGCCCCAGCATTTGCCGACCTTGTCGGCGACGTCCTGCGAGATGATTCGTGCCGCCCAACCGTTCATCGAGCCGTAGCCGGTGGCATAGACGATCAGATCAGCGGGCAACTCCGAGCCGTCCGTCAGAGTGACCGAGCGCGGATTGATGCGCTCGATGCCGACGCCACTGCGCAACTTGATGTCACCATTGGCGACCAGATCACAGGCGCCCACATCGATGTAGTAGCCGGAGCCGCGGCGCAGATATTTCAGGAACAGGCCCGAGTCGTCATCGCCGAAATCGAGCAGGAAGCCTGCCGCCTCCAGCCGACGATAGTAGTCCGCATCACGCTTGCGGATCGCCTCGAAGATCGGGCGCTGGAAGTCAGGCAGTATCCGGTAGGGGATCGAGGCAAAGATCAAATCCGCCTTGTGGTGATCGATGCCATTTTGCACCGCCTGCTCGGAATAGAGCGGCCCCAGCGCCTCTTCCATCAGCGAGTTGGACTTCACCACATGCGTGGAGGAGCGCTGCAGCATCGTCACATCCGCGTCGTGCTCCCACAGCGCGGCGCAGATATCGTGAGCGGAATTGTTGGCGCCCACCACGACCACCTTCTTGCCACGATAGGCGTCCGGCCCCGGATGCTGACTGGAGTGTTGCTGCTCGCCTTCGAAGGACTCGGCCCCCGGGAAGTGCGGCACGTTAGGCATGCCCGACATGCCCGTGGCCAGCACCAACTGCTTGGGACGCAGGGTCACGGGCTTGCCGTCGCGTACCACCTCGACCACCCACTCGCCGCTCGCCTCATCGAACTGCGCACTTTCACAAGCCGTGGAGTTCCAGTAATTGAGCTCCATGATCTTGGTATACATCTCCAGCCAGTCCGCGACCTTGTCCTTGGGGGCGAACACAGGCCAGTTTGCTGGGAAGGGAATGTAGGGCATGTGGTCGTACCACACCGGATCATGCAGACACAGGGACTTGTAGCGATTGCGCCAGGCATCGCCCGCGCGCGGATTCTTGTCGATCACGATGGTTGGCACATCCATCTGTCTGAGCCTTGCGGCCAGCCCGATGCCGCCCTGACCGCCACCGATAATCACGCAATACGGCTGGCGCTCGTAGCCCAGCTCGGCCTCTTCGCGCTGACGCGACTCAAGCCAGGTCTCACGCTGCTTGTTGGCACCATGCTCGGCGCCCTTGGGGCGTTGCATGCCCAGCGGCTCCGGGAATTCCTTGAGTTCGCGCATGGCAGTCAACAGCGTCCAGCAGCGCCCCTCCTTCAGGCGCAACAAGCCCTTGCCGCGTGCATCTGCGGTCTCGAAGGTGAACCAGGCTTCGACGATGCCGCCGGCCTCACTGGCCTCGCCATCCAGTTGCCAGCGAGAGGGAGCGACATGCTCAAGGGTCGCCGCGAGCATCGACTGGATCTCGTCCTTGCCCTCCGACGTCTTGAGATTCCAGGTGAAGGCGATCAAATCGCGCCAGTAGCATTCCTCGCCAAACAACGAGAGAACCCGGGCGATATCGCGCTGAGTCAGGGAGGACTCGAAATCATCGAGCCATTGCTGAGCGATCTGAGTTGGCGTGCGTGCGGTCATGGCGTTTCTCCGCGTGTTGTTGGATGTTGTAGTCACGCCTTCCATCCAAGGCATCAAGCATGCCAGCTTTGTCATGCACGACTGACAAAGCTCGTAAGCACTTGTCGTGAATGACAAAAATTCGCCACTACCGCGCCACCAACCTCCTCGCCTCGCCGGGCTCTCCACCTTCCTTGTGACAACTGTACGCCGTACGCCTGACACGGGGCGTTACACCTGTAACGCCCCGACCAAGGATGCAGGGCAGGGTGATTGACGCTCCCGCCACACCGCATACGCTTGAAGGAGCACACGCCGCTTTTGCTATGGACGCTGTTGTGACAACCGCGATTGCCACTTTCACAAGAGCCATCGCCACTTGCACGAGAGCCATAGCCACTACCAAAAGAGCCGTCCCGAGACGGCCAGCGCCGAGGCAGCCATGATCCGCCAACTCGAAACGATGCAGCCCGACAAGCGGCAGCATATCCAGACCCTGATGCAACTGGGCGAAGGCCGCGACGTCTTCCCTGAGACGCAGCGCGATGTCATCCGTCGTTCCTGGCAGCGCTGTCTGGAGGAATATCAGCTGGACCCTAGCCGCCCTCGCCCGGTCCGCGTTCTCACCCAGCAGGCGCTGCGCGATCATCAGGAGTCGGCGGATGAGCTGCTGCATGTGGCGCGCGCCGGGGTGGAGCGGCTCTATAGTCAGATCGCACAACATGGCTATGCGCTGATCCTCACCGATCAACGCGGCATCGCGGTGGATTTTCGCGGTCAGCGTGATCAATTGAGTGAGCTGCGGCGCGCCGGCCTCTATCTCGGCTCGGACTGGAACGAGCGCTATGCCGGCACCTCGGCGGCGGGCACCTGTCTGCACGATGGTGCAGCCGTCACCTGCCACCAGCGTGAGCACTTCGACGCCACGCACATCGACCTGACCTGCACCGCAGCCCCCATCACCGATCCCCAGGGCCGAGTGATCGCTGCTCTCGACATCTCGGCGCTGAAGTCACCCCGCCCGCAGGAGAGCCAGACCTTTGCGCTCTCCCTGGTCACCCTGCACGCTCGCATGATTGAGGATGCCTACTTCCTGCATCGCTATCGGGATTGCCTGATCCTGCGCTTCGACACCGCCCGGGAATTTGTGCACCTGAATGGTCGTGGCCTGTTTGCCATTCAGGAAGATGGCAAGGTGATCGCCGCCAACCACGAAGGCCGACGCCTGATCGATGCGCATCTGGAGCGCTGGCCACCGTGGACGGTCTCCACCCTGCCCGCCGTCACGCAACTGTTCGATGGGGAGCTCAATGAGCTGTTGAGCATTCCGCATGCAAGCCGGGATCAGATTCGCGCCTTCCGCCTGCGGGCGGATGACGCCATCGTCTTCGTGACGCTGATCGAGCCACGCGGCTATCCAGTGCGGGCCCTCCCCACTGTCAGTCAGCAGGATGACCCGGTGCCCGAGCTGGACCAGCTCGCGGGAGATGACCCTTCCATGCACCGGCTGCTCAAGCTGGCGCGCCGCATGCGCCATGAGAGCGTGAGCATCCTGATTCGTGGCGAAACAGGTACCGGCAAGGAAGTGTTGGCGCGGGCGCTGCATGACAGCGGGCCACGCGCCAAGGCGCCCTTCGTGGCGGTGAACTGCGCCGCCATTCCGGAATCGCTGATTGAAAGTGAACTCTTCGGCTATCTGCCGGGCGCCTTCACGGGAGGAAGGCCCAAGGGCATGCGCGGCCTGATCCAACAGGCCGACGGCGGCACGCTGTTTCTGGATGAGATCGGTGACATGCCGCTGCCGCTCCAGTCGCGCCTGCTGCGCGTGCTCGCCGAGCGAGAGGTGTCGCCACTGGGGGCCGAGACGCCCATCAAGGTGGATATTCGCGTCATCACTGCCACGCATCGCGATGTCACGGAGCTGATCGCCAGCGGGCAATTCCGCGAAGACCTCTACTACCGACTCAATGGCGCCGAACTCCTGCTACCTGCATTGCGTGAGCGCGCCGACCTCCACTACCTCATTCGCCAGCTGCATGCGGAGCTACAAGCCGAACGCGACCAGACACTCCACCTGCGCGCCGATGCCATCAGTGCGCTGCTGAGTCATCACTGGCCGGGCAATATCCGCCAACTGCGCAATGCGATTGCCTTCGCGATGGCCACCGCGGAAGGCGATGAAATCACCCTGCATAATCTGCCGGAGGTCTGCCAGACCCACACCGGCAGCGCCCGCGGGGCTGCCAGCCCGCTTGCCGCTGCCACCCCCTTTGCCTCCGGCGCTTCCCCGGACCCGGCCTCTCCTGCGCTCGCGTCTGCTGGGGCTGATGCGGGCGCCAGCGAACTGCTCGAGCTGTTGCGTCATACGGACTGGAACGTCAGCCAGGTCGCCCGCCAACTCGATGTCTCACGCCCCACCATCTACCGCCGCATGCGACGCCACGGCCTGGTGGCGCCCAATCATCAGCCGCTCGCCTCATGAGCCAGCTGCATCTTCTTGGCCGAGAATGAATGGCGTGAGGGGTGCATCAGAATGTCGTGCCCTGAAGCGTCAGGTGCTTGCCACACACGCTGGCCCGAACGGAAGTTCGGGCCAGCGTGTATTCTTAATATCTGCGCTGTAATGATCTATTAACGCGACCAGACCCAGTAGGATCCGATCCCCTCTTGGCATCATGGTGTTTAAAATATGACCGCAGTAACTTTGCGATGCAACAATGGAAGAGAATTTTCATGCCAACCAACAAAATGGCAAAATAAATTCAAGCGATTACACATGCAGGCAACAGATAGAGCAGAAATCGAAGACACAATACGCGTAGGGTAATCGAATATTTTATTGGCAGAACCCATGACATGTCCTTGAAGATCGCCATCAAGAATATTAGACTTAAATAAATCTTGATGTATATTGGATGTAACTCTATTCTCTTGGACATGGACACGATGGCCACATTTATACCCGCGCTTACCACTATATCAAGAATGACAGCTGGAGAGCGTCGCTTTGGCCGACGATTGGACTCTCTGCTAGAAGAGGATTATCTCGTCTGGTACGACATTCCTATAGGCCGTAAACGCCGATTTCCTGATTTCATTATCTTGCATCCTGCTCGCGGCTTGCTGTTCCTCGAAGTCAAGGACTGGAAAGTCGAAACCATTCGATCGATAACTCCTGATACTGTCGAGATCGACACTCAAGAAGGTAGAAAGACTGTTAGTAACCCCTTAGTGCAGGCGAGACAGTGCGCCTACTCAGCTATAGATCAACTTAAGTGTGACCCACAGCTCACTCAAGATAGTGATCGCTATCAAGGTAAATTATGCTTCCCATACGGACACGGGGTAGTATTTCCCAATATCACACGTCGCCAATGGAATAGTATCGTACCGGATACAGAGCAAGAGCTACTACTACCATCAAATCGTATAATTTGTAAAGATGAAATGGTTACGACAATAGACCCTGAAGTATTCCAAAAGCGTCTATGGGACATGTTCGATTATCAATTTGGCGAAAAGCTCACCATTCCACAGATTGATCGAATTCGGTGGCGCCTCTTCCCAGAGGTCCGAATTGATGCCCCCACAGGAGACCTATTCGCAGAAAAAGAAGAAATAGATGAAAATCTTACGAACGCACCAATTCCTGATATTGTACGTGTCATGGATCTGCATCAAGAGCAGCTCGCCCGGAGCATGGGGGATGGTCATCGTGTCATCCATGGGGTAGCCGGATCAGGTAAAACATTGATTCTCGGTTATCGTTGCCTGCATTTGGCACAGGCCTCCAGCAAGCCGATTCTTGTATTATGCTTCAATATAACCCTTGCTGCACGGCTGCGCTGTTTTATTGAAGAGAAAGGAATTAGCGAAAAAGTTAAAGTTCATCATTTCCACGAATGGTGTAGTCTTCAACTAAAGACCTATCACGTCGACATAATTGAAGGCCAACAACCTATTTGGGAAAAACAAGTAGAAAGTGTCATTCAAGCAGTAGATAAGTCGCACATCCCTAGGGCCCAATATGGTGCGGTAATGATTGATGAAGGACATGATTTTGATCAAGCCTGGCTTAAATTGATCGTCCAAATGATTGATCCTGATACCAATTCATTGCTGCTGCTTTACGATGATGCACAATCTATCTATCAAAAAAACTCACTCTCCTTTCCTCTTTCGGCCGCCGGTGTTCAAGCGAGAGGGCGAACTACAATACTCAAATT
Source organism: Cobetia sp. Ld8 (assembly GCF_045066615.1). NCBI lineage: Bacteria > Pseudomonadati > Pseudomonadota > Gammaproteobacteria > Oceanospirillales > Halomonadaceae > Cobetia > Cobetia sp. Ld8. The sequence continues at coordinate 1,444,658 of NZ_JBISHF010000007.1, forward strand.
TAATTACCGTAATACCCGAGAGATTCTGAACTTTGCCTACGACTTTGCCAAAGACTTCCTGAAAGCACATGACGCTGATGATGATCATATTCCGCTAATAGCTCCAGAAGTCGCTGGAGTAAGCGGCCCTGAACCAGTATTTCGCCTATTAAATAGCCAAGACCATGAGTCGGAGTACCTGGTCCGCTGTATCAAGACTTGGCGCGAAAAAGGATACAAATTAAACAGTATCGCAGTTATCTATACTGAGAATAAAAAAGGACGACTTTTTGATAAGGCATTGCGTGATGCAAAAATCCCGACCCACTTCATGCAAAGCAAGAATGATAAACAAACATACAATCCTCAAGATGACTCAGTAGTAATACTTAGCCGACAAAGCAGCAAAGGGCTTGAATTTGACACTATAGTACTATGTGGTCTAGGCGCATTAAATGAGAAAGAATCAAAGCAAGCTCAAGAAGCGCGTTTACTATATGTTGGTATGACGAGAGCCCGACGTCACCTGCTGATCACCAGTAGTAAGAGCAACTGGTATACAAAGCGGATATCGGAGATGGCTCGCACTTAGATGCCCTGATTCAAGCAATAAGCGCAGCACCTGCGGTATCCAAGCCTCCTGAGTATTCCCCCAGAAATGCCTGCGTCGGTGTCCGATAGCCAAGTCGTTTACGAGGGCGGCCTTTCAGCTTCAGACCACTTTGCGCAGCTTGGCATCGGTGGCCTGGCGGAAATCCGTTTCTTTGGGGAAGTACTGCCGCATTAGGCCATTGGTGTTCTCGTTGGTACCACGCTGCCCGGAGCAGTAGAATTCACAGAAGTACATTCCCCCTCTCACAGCCTTGACCACCACTTTATGGCTGGCGAACTCCGAATCATTATCTAGCGTGATCGTCTGGATCGCTCCCGACACGGCTTCAACAAGCGGACCGTGGCCGCTTACGTTAGCTCGGCCAAGTCCAGGGCAGACGTACCGCCAGTGGATAGCCGCTGCGTCACACGACCAGCGTGACCAGGCCTGACTGCTTGTGGTCCTGAATCACGGTGTCGCCCTCCCAATCTCCGATAAAGCGCCGATCATCAAATTCATCTGGGCGGTGCTCGATCCCGACTCGGTTAGGGATCTTGCCCAACCCAATGCTCTTGGCGTGCGTGCGGTGCTTATTGTGGCGTTTGGGCTGACTAAGATACCGCCAAAGATCACCACCCCATACCTTGTCATCCCAAATCAAACATTAGATCCATTGATGACTGACACTAACGCTGGCCTAAGGCGCCATGAAGCCACTGATTCGTTGTGGAGGCCCAGCTCCCTGCCGATCTGGCGCTGGCTCATGCCCAATTCACATTGGGCGTGGCTCTGGCATGAATCTTTCGAGATATCGTGTCTGCACGCTCATCATGAATTTTACTCAACTTGAACATTAAAAAATCCAGTTTGTCTCATGGAGCCAGGCACTAGATACTCACCTGCATCAGATCGTTGATGAAGACTTCCCATGACGCTGCACTTCACAGCCAGCACACGGAACGTGATGGCGAGCAGCGTGCCTCTCCCGGCATGGATGCGTTCTCACAGAGAGCAACCCGCTCACGAGACGCCTGAAAGATCACGGGAAGATGTCGACGACACAGTGAATTTTCTCTCTCAGGATCAGGGTGAACGCCATGAGCAACGAATTCGGTTTCAGCATCAACAGTCTGCGCTTTGACGAGAACTACGTTCCGGCGGAAAACACCCGCCTGACCACCAACTTCGCCAACCTGGCGCGTGGCGAAAGCCGTCAGCAGAACCTGCGCAGCACGCTGAACATGATCAACAACCGATTCAATGCGCTGGCCAACTGGGACAACCCCAAGGGCGATCGTTACTCCGTCGAGCTGGACATCATCTCCGTCGAGCTGAATCTCGATGCCGCGCGTTCCGACAACGCCCTGCCGATCATCGAGATCCTGCAGACCACCATCGTCGACCACCAGACGAATCAGCGCATTGACGGCGTGACCGGCAACAACTTCTCGTCCTACGTGCGCGATTATGACTTCAGCGTGCGGCTGCTGGAGCACAACAAGGGCAAGGACTCCTTCAGTGTGCCGGAGCAGTTCGGCGTGCTGCACGGCAATCTGTTCCAGGCCTTTGTGGGTTCTGCTGCCTACAAGGAATGCTTCAAGAAGCCGCCGATCATCTGCATCAGCGTCTCGACCACCAAGACCTACCAGCAGACCGAGAATGTGCACCCGATCCTCGGGGTGGAATATCGCCAGGACGACGATTCCCTGACCGATGCGTACTTCAGCAAGATGGGCCTGAAGGTGCGTTACTTCATGCCGCCGGGCAGCGTTGCGCCGCTGGCCTTCTATCACACCGGCGATCTGCTCAACGATTACAGCAATCTGGAGCTGATCAGCACCATCAGCACCATGGACACCTTTCAGAAGATCTATCGTCCCGAGGTCTACAACGCCAATTCCGTGGCCGGAAAGTCCTATCAGGCGAGCCTGAAGCAGCAGGACCATTCACTGACGCGCATCGTGTACGACCGCGAAGAGCGCAGCCAGCTCGCCATCGAGCAGGGCAAGTTCGTGGAAGAGAGCTTCATCAAGCCCTACCAGAACCTGCTCGAGCAGTGGTCGGCCAACTGGGCCGCCAACCAATAAATTCATCATTGATCAGCTCACCAATCCGCAAACAGCGCGCGCTGATCGACGAACGACATTCGCTATCTGAACCATTCCAAGGACAAGGTTATTCATCATGACGAGATTACTCCCGACCTCCACCGCTGGCAGCCTGCCGAAACCGTCCTGGCTCGCTGAACCGGAGGTCCTGTGGTCCCCCTGGAAGCTCGAAGGTGAAGCACTGATCGCGGGCAAGCAGGATGCCCTGCGCGTCTCCCTGCAGGAGCAGCAGCACGCCGGGATCGATATCGTCAGCGATGGCGAGCAATCGCGTCAGCACTTCGTCACCACCTTCATCGAACACCTGAATGGCGTGGATTTCGAGAAGCGCGAAACCGTCAAGATCCGTGATCGTTACGAGGCCAGCGTGCCGTCCGTGGTCGGCCCGGTCTCTCGCCAGAAGCCGGTGTTTGTCGAAGATGCCAAGTTCCTGCGCTCGCAGACTGATCAACCGATCAAGTGGGCACTGCCTGGCCCGATGACCATGGTCGACACCCTCTTCGATGGTCATTACAAGAGCCGCGAGAAGCTGGCGTGGGAATTCGCCAAGATCCTCAACGAGGAAGCCAAGGAGCTCGAAGCGGCAGGCGTCGATATCATCCAGTTCGATGAACCGGCCTTCAACGTGTTCTTCGATGAGGTGAATGAATGGGGCATCGCCACGCTGGAGCGTGCGATCGAAGGCCTCAAGTGCGAGACCGCCATCCACATCTGTTACGGCTACGGCATCAAGGCCAACACTGACTGGAAGAACACCCTGGGCTCCGAATGGCGTCAGTACGAAGAAGCCTTCCCCAAGCTTCAGCAATCCAACATCGATATCGTCTCGCTGGAATGCCACAACTCCCACGTGCCGATGGAGCTGATCGAGCTGATCCGTGGCAAGAAGGTCATGGTTGGCGCCATCGACGTTGCCAACAACACCATCGAGACGCCGGAAGAAGTCGCCGAGACCCTGCGCAAGGCGCTGCAGTTCGTGGATGCCGACAAGCTCTATCCCTGCACCAACTGCGGCATGGCCCCGCTCTCCCGTGAAGTCGCCCGCGGCAAGCTGCAGGCACTCAGCGCCGGCGCCGCTATCGTGCGCAAGGAACTCGAAGCACAGCGCTGATCGCTTGGCCGAGACAGAGCGCGGGCCAGGGCACAGCACTGACAGATAGCGTCCAGCTAGTTCCAAACCGAGTTGGCCCGACGATAGTGCTCGAAAGTGAAAGCAGCAGCGGCTGATACCGCCGCAAACAAAAATGGCCATCGTGAAGGATTCACGACGGCCATTTTTTCATCACTCACATCCTTGTCACTCAAGCCCCCAGTCTCGCGCTATCGCTGCAGCCCCTCCCCCACGGCTGATCATTACCACCTCCCCACTCTCCCAGGATTTGCCATGTCACTCTCCGATACTGACACCAAAGCTGACACCACCATCGACCCCGCCAGTTTCCGTGAAGCCCTCGGCCACTTCGCCTCCGGCATCACCATCATCACTACCCAGGTCGACGACGAACCGATCGGCTTCACCTGCCAATCGTTCTACAGCGTCTCGATGAACCCGCCGCTGATCTCCTTCAGCGTCAAGGCCAGCTCCTTCAGCTACCCGAAGATCCGCCAGGCAGAGCGCTTTGCCGTCAACATTCTCTCCAGCGAGCAAAGCCATGTCTCCAACCAGTTCGCCATGCGAGGCGCGGACAAATGGCAAGGCATAGACTGGCAGCTCTCCCCCCTCGGCAACCCGGTGATCAATGACAGCCTGCACTGGCTCGACTGCAAGATTCACGCAGAGCACCCCGCAGGTGATCACCTGATCGCGATCGGGGAAGTGAAGGGAATGAATCTGGATGTGGTAGGGACGGCGCAGCCGTTGTTGTATTTCAAGGGGAGATATTGCGATCTTGAAGCGACGGATGTGTAACCTCTGAAGCATCGCCACATGAAGATACAAGAAGAAATCCTGAAGTCTGGTGATTACCACATCTTGATGGGGTAGTAAGAGGCTTGGGCTACTGATTGCCATGACTCATGGCCTGGTAGTGAAGGCTTAGAGCAGAGGGGGTTTTCGCTCTACAGACAGATAACGAACTCAGACAAGGCAGGCGTGTTTTAATTCAACAATATCCACGCCTGCTTCACTCATGAAAACTCGTGATCACATCCTTGTTGAAGACAGTAGCACCAATGAGCAAGCCCCTTGCCCCTATTAGCGCCTCGGATCTTGAGCCGCACTTCTCTATCTCGTTTCTCAAGGCTCAAGCACCACCTTGGCCGCTGAGGTCTGGCCAGCCGCAAGCTTGGCAAATGCATCAGCTCCCTCTCCCAGCGAGCGAACCTCCACCCAGTCAAGAGGCCCCAGCGCTTGAGAGTCCAACAAATCGACAGTCGCTCTCAGGTCTGAAGGGGTATAGGTGTAGGCGCCAAGGAAAGTCACCTCCTTGAGGGTGATGGCTCGGACATCCAGCCCCCCCTCATTGTCCTGCAGACCGAGGTGCATGATTGCGCCGCCAGGGCGCACTGAACGAACAGCCATGTCCCGGGTAGGCGCAGCCCCAACACAATCGAAGACGGCTTCCCAAGCACCATCCCCAGGTGATGTGCTCAGAGGATCAAACACGCAAAGCCCTGCTTGCTCAGCGGTCTGACGACGCAACGGGTTGGTATCAGCGAGCTGAAGATGGCGCACTCCTTTATGGCGCAATATCAATCCAGCCAACAGCCCCACGGCACCGGCCCCGATGACCAGCACCCGAGCTTCGGAGAGCGGCCGGGACAGGAACCGCTCCAGTCTGTTGATCCCGTGCAAAGCGGTGGCAGCCGGCTCTGTCAGCGCCGCTGCTACGGCAGGCAAGGAGTCGGGCAGCTCTATCAGACAATGATCCGGGATGGTCAGCGTCTCGGCGAAGGTCCCGGGTCGCGTCATGCCAATCATGGTGCGATTGCTGCAGAGATTCTGGCGCCCTTCGAGGCAGTAATCGCAGTGCCCGCAGACGATCAGCGGATTCATCGTTACCCGCTTGCCCGTCAGAGCTCCTTCCACGACCTCCCCGGCAGCCTCGTGCCCCAGAACCAATGGTGGCTGTCGACGTGGATCATGACCATGGAAGGCGTGTAGATCGGACCCACAGATGCCGGTGGCCTGGATGCGTACCCGGGACTCGCCCTCGGCCAATGGTGCCTCTTCGGTCTCTCGCAACTCGAGCCGCTCGGGGCCCACGTAGTAGAGTGCTTGCATGAGACATCTCCTTGAAGGTGAGTCTTAACGGGCCGTGAAGCCGCCGTCGACATACAGGGTCTGCCCAGTCACATAACACGCTGCCGGGGAGGCCAGAAAGACCGTAGGTCCCGCGATATCATCCAGAGTACCGTTGCGCCCGATGGCAGTTCGCTGAGCCAGTGCCTCGGCTGAGGCGGGATCATCAAAGACCGGAGCGGTAAGCTCGGTTGGGAAGAACCCTGGAGCAATGGCATTGACATTGATTCCCTCGCTCGACCAGGCCTCCGCCATGGCGCGTGTCAGCTGCACGATCCCTCCTTTCCCCGCACCATAGGGCGCACTGTTGGGGAATGCGCGCTGGGATTGCAGTGAGGCCAGGTTGATGATGCGTCCGTATCCCAGCTTCCGCATCCCGGGCACCAAGGCTCGGGAGAGGAAGAAGGGAGTCCCCAGGTGCAACTGCAGCGTCAGCTGCCACGAGGCCAGATCGACTTCGTCGATAGGCTGACGCAGATTGACACCTGCAGCATTGATGAGGATGGAAACAGGACCAAAAGGCTCAGCGGCCTGCCGGGCAACCTCCTCCAGAGAAGCTGAATCGGCAAGGTCAGCGACAAGGGCAGCCGCCTGGCCGCCCTTTTCTCTGATCGCCGCTACGCTCTCTTCCAAGGCTTCTGGGCGGCGAGCGGTGACGACAACTTTCGCTCCCGCTGCTGCCAGGGCCTCGGCCATGGCTCTCCCGAGGCCACTGCTACCGCCAGTGACCAGGGCTACCTTGCCGTCGAGATCGAAGACTGGCTGCATCTCATACCTCCTCGGGGATCACTAGATCGAAGCGCTCGTCGGGATAATACTTGGCCAGACGAACGTCACCTGTGCGTGCATGTCCCTCCATGCCCTCACAGCGAGAAAGACGGGCGGTGGCAGCTGCCACACTGCGTGTCGCTTCCTGATTTTGACGCTGATACGTCACGATCTTGAGGAATTTCTGGGCGCACAGGCCGCCGGTATAACGAGCTGCACCTTTGGTCGGCAGGATATGGTTCGTCCCGGAACACTTGTCCCCGAAGGCTACTGTCGCTTCTTCACCGACGAACAAGGAGCCATAACTGGTAAGCTGGCTCATCCACCAATCGAGATCGGAAACCTGAAGCTCCAGGTGTTCGGAGGCATAGCTGTCGCTGACCTTGACGACTTCCTCACGGGAGTCGCACAGGATGATCTCTCCATAATCGCGCCATGCTGCATCGGCCGCCTTGCGCTGAGTCTCAGGCAGAGCTTCGATCAGACCCGGCATCAATTCTGTCACGGCATCTGCAAGCTCACGCGAGGTGGTAAAGAGCCAAGCGGGGGAGTCCGGGCCATGTTCGGCCTGCCCGACCAGGTCTGCCGCGACGATTGCAGGGTCCGCGTTCTCATCAGCGATGATGCCGATCTCGGTCGGGCCAGCGAACATGTCGATGCCACAACGACCGAAGAGTTGCCGTTTGGCCTCAGCCACGAACCGATTGCCAGGCCCGACAAGAATGTCGGCCGGCTTGCCTGTGAACAGACCGAAGGCCATGGAAGCGATCCCCTGCACCCCTCCCATCTGAAGAATGGTATCGGCACCGGCCAGGTCCATGGCATAGAGAATTGCCGGATGAATGCCATTTTCGTCTCTGGGAACAGAGCAGGCCACGACATTTCTGACGCCCGCCGTCTTTGCTGTAGCGACACTCATGATCGCAGACGCGATATGGGCATAACGTCCGCCGGGTACATAGCAGCCGGCCGTTTCCATCGGGATCAACTTCTGACCGGCGAACAGCCCCGGTGACAGCTCACGCTCAAACTCGCCGATACTGTCGCGCTGGGCCTCTGCGAAACGGCTGACCCGTTCATATGCGAAGCGGATATCCTGCTTGAGCTGTTCAGGCACCTTACTCTTCGCTGCCTCGATCTGTTCGCGGCTGACGATGATATCCCCTTCCCAGCCGTCAAGGGTTCGACAGTATTCCTTTGCCTTGGCTTCTCCTTCGGCCTCGATCTCCGCCAGCATGCGAGTAACGATTTCCTGAGTCTGGTCGTAGCCGGTAGACGAGTTTTTCTCGGCTTTCTTGTAATAGTGAATCGCCATTTTCATCAGCCTCTCAGTGTTGTTGTCAAAAGAGCTCGAAGGAGCCCGAGTTCCATAAATGTGGCAAGCCCTGTCGAGCAGCTTGCCAAGCCGTGACGTGCCTCATGCACCCCTGCAGCTTCTGGTTGCTGGCGAATACCAGCCACGTATTGCCAACGAATTCTTGTAAGCGCTTACAATCAGTTGAGGGATAAACTGGATGATTTGATTGTTCGTTCATAACCCCCAGGTCGACAGCCAAGGTACGAAAGCGATCAGCAACACTATCAGCAGCATGCCGAACACGAACGGTAAGGCGTATCGAGCAATGGAAAGTATCGAGCAACGCGTTAGCCCGGAAACCACGAAGAGATTGAGCCCCAGTGGCGGCGTGATGAACCCAAGCCCCAGAGTGGTAACCATCATGATGGCGAAGTGGAAATCATTCATGCCTGCCTGATGCGCCACCGGCAGCAGAAGAGGCGCGAGAATCACTATATTGGGCGTCGTTTCCATCACGCAGCCAGCCAGGATCAGAATGCCGATCATCAGTAGAATCATGACTGTTGAGGAATCGGTCAGCTCACTGATACCACTTACCAGGGACTGCGGTATCGCCAGACTTGCCAGCGTCTGAGCCAGAGGAAGAGACACGGCGACGATGGGCACGATGACACCACATACACGTGCCGATGATTCAAGCATTCTCGGTATGTCGCCAAGGTTGAGGCGCTTCTGATGAAATCCGATCAGAACCACAACCACCACGGCGATTGAAGCAGCCTCCGTCGGGGTAAAGAGGCCGGAGTAAATTCCCCCGAGAATCACGACCGGGACGAACAGTGCCCAACGAGCATCCCAGACCGTTGCGATCCAGCGGCGCCAGGAGAAAGGCTCGCGACCACCCTCGAAACCATGCAAGCGATTGACCACCACATTCGTGGTCATCACTGCAAGCATCACCAGCACCCCGGGAATGGCAGCAGCCAGGAACAAGGTAGATGCTGACATCCCCAGTACTAACCCCATCACGATATAGGCAATCGACGGTGGGATAAGGATGCCAGTGCAGGCGCCCGAAGCGACAAGCGCACAGGCTGCCGGCAACGGATAACCACGCTCTACCAGGCGATGGATGGTCATGCGGCCTACGGCTGCCGCACCCGCGGCATCTGAGCCAGAGATACAGGCAAAGAAACCACAACCCAAAGTAGTGGAACTTCCGAGCCCGGTGCGCATGCCTCCGACGGTAGCCTCGGCGACATCGAGCAACTTGTCCGAGAGCCCGGAACGTACCAGTGCGTCCCCAGTCAGGATAAACAACGGTACGGCAATCAGAGCAAAGGCATTTATCCCTTCGAACAGAGATTCGCCAAAGACCGAAAGCGGGAGTGTTTCAGTCATCGTCAACATTCCGAGGGTGCCCAAGCCAATGGATACCCAGATAGGAACCCCGAATACGATCAAGCCAACCAATATCGCCAGAGGAAGGTAGAAGGTCCACCCCAGATTTGCGGCGGCCTGTTGCAGAGCTAGAAATTCCATGACCGCCTCCTCAGTCGAATAGCTTGTGGCCACCGAAAGGCGGTTCACCGCGACGCATACGGCGAATGTCCGCCAACATGGTCTGAATGACTCGCCAAGCGATCAGCAGGAAACCAACGGGAATTGCCATGAGAAAGATGGCTTGTGACAATCTCAACCCTGGTGATACGGAGCCAAAGTTCATCGATGTCAGTACTGGTGATAGTGATAACCAGAGAGCCCACACTGCCAGGACCAAGGTGGCAATGTCGGAGAGCCACCAGGCCAGACGCTGTATCCGTGGGCCGCCAAGATTGACCAATACATCGATACGGATATGGGCGCGATCACGGACTGCGGCTGCCGCTGCTATCCAGACAAGATAAATGAAAGCATAGCGGGCCAGCTCTTCTCCCCACACCGAAGAATAATTCAGTGCGAATCGCCGAATGACCTCAATAGCCACAGTCAGAATAATCAGTGCATAGAAGGTCAACAGAAGCCACCGCTCACCCTTGCGATCAACTTGATCACACTTGAGGCGTAATGCCCGCCAGGAATGCTTCTTAGACATCACTATCGACGTAGTAGCCATTCGACACCTCCGTAGCGGCTAACAACCGATCGAATTCTTCGAGTGACCCAGCCAGTGTTCGCTTGGTATCGTCCCAGGCCGGTAGCTGATGGCCGCACTTGGCTTTCCATTGGTTCAACTCGCTCTCCGTGGGAGAGTAGACTGTAACGCCAGCCTGGCGCATTTGATCATGCGCATAGGCACGCGCCGCAGGTACCTTGGCCAGGTTCTCACGAAATGTGACATCCGAAGCTTGCAGAATAGCGTCCTGAATCGCCGCAGGCTGTGTATCAAACCATTCCTTGTTGCAGGTATAGACTTGTGCATCTGGCACAGACTGTATATTCGAGATGTGGGACAGAACATCAGTAAACCCGAACACTAACAAAGCCTGAACACTCGGATCGAGGGCATCGACAACCCCTTGCTTCATTGCTGATGAAGTCTCCCCCCAGGAGACGGGAGTGGGATTGGCTCCCGCTAATCGATAGACTTTCTGTAAAATCTCAGAAGCTGGAACTCGGAATTTTACCCCCTGGATATCTTCTGGAACGCGAACAGGCCCATCCAGAAGTCCCTCTCTAACGGCAACCGTCCGCGGGTCTATGCAGATATAATTAAGTACCTTGAATCCTCGCTTCTCGATCTTGTGGTGAACAACGTCACTCCAGGTCTTGGACGTGAGCAAATTGACCATCCGTTGGTTTTCACCACACCAATAAGGAATGTTGACCAGGTCGACTTCTGGAGCGAATGACGAGAGATTTGAAAGAGAGTGTTGTGCCATGGCGATAGTGCCATTCTGCACCTTGGTAATCAGTGCGCTACCCGCTCCGAGCTGACCACCCGGAGACAACTTCACGTAAAGACGCCCATCGGTAAAATTCTGTAAATTCTCCTTGAAATTCAACTGCATGATTGGATATGCACGCGATGCACCCAATGCATAACCAGTCGCCATAACCAAGGTAGTGTCCGCAGCAGCCTCACGCTCATTCTCTTCCTGAGAAGTCGCCGCCATGGCGCGTTCAGAGAACAGGGTGCCACCTACGGCTCCAATGACTGCAGCGCTGAAACCATAACGGGCCGCTGTCTGCATGAAGTGCCGCCGCTCCGGTTGGCTGGGCTCCTCTGAGGTGTGCTTCATGTGGCGTAGGGTTCTGATAAGGCGCGCCATGATCAAGTCTCCGCTGTATTGTTATAGTTGTATTGGAAATTACGTTCAGTGCCTTTGACTATCTTGCCTGGAGGCTACCTGTATTCGCTCGCTCTGCAGACAGCCGGTGATAAAGCACGCTATCGTCAAGACAAGGAGCACAGCCTCCTCTGCCGGCGCCACTTCCAGAGTTCCTGGCCAAAACCTTTGCATTACGATATTGGCAAAAAACAACAAAGTCATAATCAAGGCAGCTCGCAGCCCCCACCTAGTTGATTTTTCTTTCTCATAATCATCACTGACAGACATGATCATGACTCCTTTCGCATGGCTTTATGGCATATGAAAATAATACAATTACCAACAATCGTCGCTCATAGCTTGCAGGGACATGCAACAGACCCCATATTCACTTCAGGCCATTATCTCTATCGACCCAGAGCCTGAATTTCTCAGACGAGGAATTGTATGCGCTTACAATTTCCACTCTTTTGAAACTAGACTCATATATATGACCTGTCCATCTATCCTTTCGTCTAGCCATGATGCTGAATAAATCATGAGGAAAAACCCAGGAGAGAAATGCGAATGACAAAGGCTTCTCAACGATATTTACTCGAAGATGTTGCGCGTGCGGCGGGCGTTTCGACCGCCTCCGTGTCTCGTGTACTCAACAAGGCCCCTCATGTCAGCGAACGGCTAAGGGCACGTGTCCAGGAAGCCATTGATCAATTGGGATATGTCCCTCACGGTACTGCTCGAGCACTGGCAACGAGTCGTATCGGAGCCATAGCAGCGCTTATTCCAACACTCGATAATCCAATCTTCAGTGCCATGATCGCGGGACTGGAGAGGAGACTTAAGCAGCACGACTATCGTCTACTGATCGCGACATATCATTATGACCTCCAGGATGAAGTGGAGGCTCTGAGGGGCATGATCCAACAAGGTATCGATGGTGCTGTATTGATTGGCCACGAACACCGCCCGGAAATCCTGAACCTTCTCAAACTATATGATGTGCCCTACCAGAGTTGCTGGCATGGGGAGCATGACCCTGATTGGCCAAATGTCGGTTTCGACAATGCCACACCTGCCTTCCAGCTCGCCGAACACCTAGTCACCCTCGGGCATCGGGATATCGCCATCGTATCTGCACCGACCAAGAGCAATGACCGCGCTAGATCACGATTGAAAGGTTTCCGAGATGCTCTTCTTTCTGCCGGCATTTGCATAGATGAAGGCCGTATCATCACTATCGACTATGGCATTGCAGAGGGATCATTCGCCTTGAATAAGTTGATGAGCACCTCTCCTCGGCCTACTGCGATCCTTTGCGGGAATGATACGCTTGCCTTTGGTGTGATGCTGGCCGCCCAGCGATCAGGATTGAGCATCCCCGAAGAACTTTCAGTAACGGGCTTTGACGACCTCCCCCAGGCACGATTCATGTCACCTGCACTGACCACCGTTGCAGTGCCTGCAACCCATATCGGTACCTGTGTGGCAGATACCCTGGTGGCTCGCATCAATGGGCAAAGCGTGACACATCATCATCTGATGGAGGCCCCCTTGGTAATCCGTGAATCTACGGCCCCGCCCAAAAGCCGATAATCTTCAATTCGAGGCGGCATGAGCCTCCAGTTCAGCAACAAGCGATGCCGGTAGTGACATATGGCCTCTTCGCTCACGGCGTAACGCATAGCGCCGATCTCCAGGTAATCGCACTCCCGGTTGGTCCTGCATGGCCGCAAAGAGCTGCTCAGCGTGATCGACGAAATCCGCCGAGAAACGGCTTGGATCGAAAAGCAGGATCAGTTGGCCGATATTCGGAGCTCCCCCCTCAGCATCGAAGAAAGAGGATGCTTGAAACCCGAAATGGCTCCCGGCAAGCCCCGCCGTCAGTAACTCCACCATCAGAGCCAAAGCGGCTCCCTTGGCATCCCCAGCGGGTACCATGCTGCCTGACAGCGCTTGATCAGGATCAGTAGTAGGCCGGCCTTGCTCACTCAAGGCCCACCCCTCAGGAATTGGTTCGCCCTTCTTTTTGGCCAACATCACCTTGCCACGAGCCACCTTGGATAAAGAGAGGTCAATCAGCAGCGGCTCACCGTCACGGCGTGGGCAAGCGAAAGCGATGGGATTGGTGCCAAACAGCGGTTTCGTTCCTCCCCAGGGCGCCATGGCAGAGGGAGCGTTGCTGAAAGCCAAAGCCATGTAACCACGACGAGATGCAGCTTCAACGGGAGCGCCAGCGACGCCAAAGTGGTGGGAACGCGCAATGGAGACTGCGGCAATGCCAAATCGAGATAGGCATTCATACCCAGCCTCCAGTCCACGCGCGATGGCGGGGAAAGCCAGACCGTGCGCTGCATCAACACGAATCACGGCACCATCGGCCTCGACCCGCGGAACCGCGCCAGCATTCACTTTGCCATTGGCCGCCTGGTCCAGGTAGAAAGGCAGACGAGACAGGCCATGGGACGGCAGACCATCACGCTCGGCAGCCAATAATGCCTCGACAGTGATCCGAGCCTCACTCTCTCCAAAGCCACGCCCACACATGGCAGCCATGGCCAGCTGTCGTGCCTGTGATACTTCGAGCTCGATGTTGGCATTCATGCGCCGACCTCCAGTTGCCCCAAAACCTCGCGAACATTGTCCGCGGTCATTTGGCTGATACGAGCATTTGACTGCTCGGTGACACCGGCGATATGGGGCGTCAGGATGAGATTCGGGACTCCCTGAAGCAGCGATCCCGCTGGGAGGGGCTCCTGTTCGAAGACATCCAGCAGTGCTCCAGCCAGGCCGCCTTGACGCAGAGCGGTTGCCAAAGCCTTCTCATCGACGATGCCCCCTCTGGCAGCATTGATCAGCACAGCATCTGACTTCATGTGCGCAAGAGCCTTCGAGTCGATGAGATGATGAGTCGCCTCAGTCAACGGCACATGCAAGCTGACCACATCAGACTCCGCCAGCAATGAGTCCAGGCTTTGATGGCGTACGACGGTAGGCCAGCCCTTCAGTGCATCGAGTGCCAGATGAGGGTCGAAAATCACTACCTGCATGTCCAGTGCAAGTGCGCGACGCGCCGTTTCCCGAGCGATGGCTCCGAAACCTACCAATCCCAGCACGCTACCCGCCACCTCGCGTCCAATGAGCGACTGACGCGGCCACTTTCCTGCCAGCATGTCTTGACTGGCCATATAGGCTTGGCGGCGCAACATCAGGGCGCCGCTCAGAACGTACTCGGCAACCGAGCTGCCATTGCCCCCATGAGCCGGTTTGACGATGACTCCAAGGCTTTCGCATTCAGGCAAGTCGATGTTGTCCAGCCCTACACCGAGGCGGCCGACCACTTTCAGACGGGTAGCTGCTTTCAGTAGCTCGCCATCTACTCGAGTACGGTTGCGCACGATGAGGCCATCAGCATCCGCGACTGCAGCTAACAAGGAGCGCCGATCGTCGACCAGGTCAGTATCGAAGACCACCTCGAAATGACGCTCTAGCTCTTTGACGACGCCCTCATCCATGAATTCTGTAATCACTATCTTTGGCATGACACTTACCTCCTTGTCGGAAATTCGACTCCAGTGTTGGCTTTCATCCGGAGCCTTACCCCAGCCACCATCGGCCTACTGGCAGCGGTACATGAAGCAGCAATGCGAAAAGTCCGTAGAAAAAAGCGACCAGAATGGCGCCGATGGCCAGGTGTGCCAACAACCTGCGTGATGTCCAGCCCCCATGTTGAGCAATCATCATCAATAGGAAAAAGCTCGTCAGCCCTGCTGTCAGAAAGCCTATCCATGGCATGGCCAGAGCCCAGGCCACCATTGCCACAACCAGCAGCAACCTGCGAGGGGCCGATCCTCGTGTTCTCTGCGCATTCCCTTGCACCCCTCGCAGCATCAACTGCACTAGCCGGAGCACACCCGCCATCAGGATCACCACAGCAATGGTGGCGGGAAAAACGGCACCGAGCTGGCTCATGTCTCGGGTCTGCCAGAGGCAGATCACACTTACGGTCATGAAGAGAGCCGGCATAAGGAACTCAGCCCGCCCAGAACACTCCGCCTGGACCTTGCGAGAAACCACTGTCATCAGAGCACCTCCTGGTGGGTATTACCCTCTGCAGAAACGCTCCGCCGAGCACGGAATGTCTTGATCATTGGGTAGAAGACACTGAGCAATGACAAGGTGATGATCGTCAGCGAGATCGGTCCTCCGAAGAAGGTCATGCCATATGAACCGCTGGCACGGCCCATCAGGAAACCTTGTACGAACCCCTGCTCAGCAATGGGGCCAAGGATAAGTCCCAGCACGATGGGAGACGGCCGAAAGCCATAGCGGTTGAGCAGCCAGCCCACAATGCCGAGGGTCAGCATAATGATCACATCACTGACGCTATTGCGAATGGCATATGTGCCGATCACCGTCATGAAGGCGATAGTGGGCACCAATAGTGCCTTGGGAATAGTTATGATCGACTTGAAAGCGTAGCGCCCGATCAACAACCCGAGCGGCAAGAGCAAGCAGGTGGCCAGGAAGAGTCCGGCAACAAAGGTGTAGGTGATGCTGGCATTGGTCGTGAATAATTCTGGCCCGGTGCGAAATCCTTGTACCAGCAACGCCCCCAGGATCACTGCATCCGGCGGAGTTCCGGGGATACCCAGTACCAGTGTCGGGATAAAACCGCCGCCTACGGTGGCGTTGTTGGCGGACTCGGTAGCCAGTACCCCCTGGGGATTGCCCTTGCCGAAAGAAGCGCTGTCTCGAGCAGTACGCCTCGCTTCGGAGTATGCGACCAGGCTGGCGATGGAGCCTCCGGCACCAGGCAGGATCGCGACCCCCGTGCCGATCGTTGCAGAGCGCAGTAAATTGAACTTGCCACTCAATACATGGCTTATCCCTTCACGCAGACGGATCCCTCGCTGCTGCTCACCTAACTTGAGGTGCGCCTCGGGCGTCGCGACCAGATCGATGAGCACGGGGATGCAATACAGCCCTATCAAGGCAGACACCGTCTCGATACCGCCCAGCAGTACCGGGGTTCCAAACGTGTAACGAATATCCCCGCCGACAACCGCCACCCCTACCGTCGAGAGCAGCAGCCCCAGGCCCGCTCCCATGAACCCTTTGAGAGTGGAGCCCTCGGACAACGCGGAAATCAAAGTCAGTCCAAAGATCGCCAGCCAGAAATACTCTACAGGCCCGAAGCTCAACGCCACTTGTGCCAACAGGGGCGCCAGGGTCAACAGCGCCAGCACCCCGACCAATCCCCCTGCCACCGAGGCCAGCGTAGAGAGCGTGACAGCCAGATCGCCATCTCCTCGCTTGGCCATCGGAAAACCGTCGAAGGTGGTGGCGATAGCCGAGGGGGTCCCTGGGGTATTGACGAGAATGGCGGAATAGGAGCCACCATAGATTGCGCCAGTGTAGATGGCGCCCAGCATGATCAGCGCAGATTCCGGCGCCATCCCGAAGGTCACGGGCACCAGCACAGCCACCGCCATCGTAGCGGACAGACCCGGCAGCGCTCCGATAATGATCCCCGAGGTGACACCGACCAGCGCCAACCCCAGATTGATCGGCGACAGGGCCGCCAGTGCATAGGCGAGCATATCCATTGAGACACCTCCTTGAAGTCAGTCGATCAGGCCAGACTCACGTGCGGATGCCTCGTAGACACGCTGCTGCTCACTGATGAAGGTATCCATATTCTCCAGCGGGACATCTATCAGCATGAAACCAAGGTCCTGCATCTTCTGCTGGAACTCCGGGTTGCGGTTAATCTGCTGGAAGATGTCGGATAGCGTCTTCTGCACCTTTTCTGGCGTTCCCTTCGGCACCGCCATGCCACGGTAAGCTCCCCCTACCATGTCGTAGCCGAGCTCGCGGAAAGTGGGTACATCAGGGAACAGGGGGTGGCGCTCCTCTGCCGATACAGCCAACATGCGCAGCTTGTCCTGATGGTTGGCTGCAACCGTGGTATAGCCCCATTCCGCCTGGACCTGGCCACCAAGCAGTGCCGTCACGGCCGCGCCAGTGCCCTTGAAAGGAATATAGGTAGTCGTCACATCTGCAAGCTGTTGGAACCGAGTATTGGCAACGTCATTTGCACTATAGGTACCGCTTCCCGACAAGGTGACGGCACCGGGCGCGTCCTTGGCGGCTTGTATCAAATCGTCGAGGGTCTTGTAGGGACTGTCGTTGCGAACCAGGATGGCATCGGGTGAGTAATGGAAATAAAAGAAATTGTCGAGGTCCTCGGTCTGGAAGCCGACATTCTTGCCCAAGGGTTTAAGAATGATATGCGGGAGATTGGAGCCCATGATCGTGTAGCCATCTTTGGGCATTTGCGAGAGTTGAGACCAGCCTACCGCCCCGCCACCACCAGGCATGTACTGAACGATCAGCTGCTGACCGGTAATTTCCTGAAAATACTTCTGTTGAAGCCGTGCACTGATATCGGATTCCCCCCCTGGTCCAAAGGGGATCACATACTGCACATCCCCGGCAGGAAACTCCTCTGCCGAGGCATTGGTGAGAAAACTAGATCCCAAGGCCAGGCTCAGGACAGCGACTATCCTTGACAAGCGATTGAAACGCATGGCTTTTCTCCAGATATTATCGTTGTATTGTGAAAGCCACCAAGACAGATGCACTCAGAAGCCGAGGTGTTCTCCATTGCTCCTTGCGATTAAATATTAGCAACTACTTATATTAAAAGGTGTCCAGCCACCGAAATGTGACTGAACACCCGCTTCTGATTAGGCGCTTTCGTATAAGCGTGTCAGTACAAACTCACGATGCCCAAGTGCCTCAGCATTGGTATTACGCCCATTGGCCGTGCGCAGCATCATCTCGAGCAGCTGATCACCAGCCTCTTGCATGTTGATCTCACGATTGAGCAAATGTGATACATCGACGTCGATATGCTCGCCCATGGTGCGTACGGTACGCGGATTTGCACAGATCTTGATGACAGGCAGGATCGGATTACCGATCACGTTCCCCTGCCCCGTGGGGAAGAAGTGCACCACATATCCAGAAGCGGCACAGAGTGTCACCATTTCCGCAGCAGCAGATGATGAGTCCATGAACCACAGGCCAGGTTTGTCAGGCATTTCAGCCTTGTCGATCACGCCATCGACGCGGCAACGATGGCCAATCTTCTGAATATTGCCCAAGGCTTTTTCCTCGATGGTGGTCAAGCCCCCCTCGATATTGCCCTTGGTCGGCTGCGATTCAGATAGATCACTGGTCTTGTGCCGATCGATCATCGCGCTGTAGCGATCAAACATTTCCTGGAATTTCTTGCGCACCTCAGGGGTGGCACAACGTTCTGCTACAAGATGCTCACCACCGGTAAGCTCGGATGTCTCACCGAAGACCAACGTACAACCTGCCTCATAGAGCTTGTCAAAGGCATCACCGACGGTCGGGTTGGCACCGCAGCCAGAAGTCGTGTCGGACTCGCCACACTTGGTCGAGACCCACAGCTCGCTGACATCACACTCCTCGCGCTGTAGCTCACTGGCGTACTGCACGTATTCTCGAGCGACCTTCGCGGCAGCACAGATGGTGTTGTGATCGCCATTCTGCTCGATCCAGAAGCCTGACACTGGCTTGCCAGTTGCCTTGATGCCATCCACCACCTTGTTGGTCCATCCCGGCTCGATGCCGATCACGATCACGGCCGCCACGTTGGGGTTGCTACCGGTGCCGATCAACGTCCGGAAGTGAAGATCGAGATCTGGCCCGAACTGCAGACGCCCATAAGGATGCGGCAGTGCCAGAGCACCCTTGATATTGTTGGCAACCGCCTCTGCAGCAGCATTGGAAATATCGTCAACCGGCAGCACGATAACGTGGTTACGTACCCCAACCCGGCCATTGTCACGACGATAGCCCATGAACTTGCGTCCCTTGAGTTCCATGATTACCACCTCTTGGTTTTGACGTTGTGGACGTGAAGATGCTCACCCTTGTTGATCGGCTGTACGACTCGGCCGATATCGACGCCGTACTTGACCACCGTATCCCCTTCGGCCAGGTCACGAATTGCCAGCTTGTGACCAATGGGAATCGCATCCAGAACTTCGAAGGTGACGGTCTCATCCTGATGCATGACCCAGCCGGTCAACTTCTGTCCGGCTTGAACGCCTTCGACCACCACCACCCCGACCGCATCGTCAGCGTCGTGAACCACGAAATCGATACTCATCGATACTTCCTCCCGCTTATGAACCTTCTCGACTGAAACCCCATCACGTGTCAGATGAGGCATTGGAAAACGGATCAATGTTGCCAGCCACAACTCATGTATATGACATATGACACAGGGCAGTCAAGTATCATGTATATGACATATGTGATAGACTTTGGTCACGCATGCGGGAAAAATATCGAGCAGAACCCTCTGACACCGGAGACAGGGATTGCCAATGAATACAGATGTCACCCCGGCCTATCGGCCGCTGTACCAGCAGATCAAGGAAGTGCTGATGGGCCGTATTGTCTCGGGAGAGTGGGCCCCGGGAACCTTCATTCCCAGCGAATCCGCTCTCTCCCAGGAATATGGCGTCAGCGTAGGGACATTGCGCAAAGCACTGGATTCCTTGGTCAATGACCATGTGGTCATCCGGCATCAAGGGAAGGGAACGGTGGTGGCGACACATGATGCTGATCGCTCACTGTTCCAGTTCTTTCATATCGTGAGGCACGACGGCGAGCGTTGCCTGCCGATCTCACGTGTGCTGGTCAGGGAAGTACGAGAAGCCAATGCGACAGAAGCCGCGGCATTGGAAATCAAGGAGGGGGAACAGGTCGTACATATACGCAGGGTGCGCGAACTGAAAGGGAAGCCAGCCTTACTGGAAGACCTGGTGGTCTCTTCGGCGCTCTTTCCCGCGATGGAATATGAGCCTGAAACACTACCCAATACGCTCTACCAGCTCTATCAGCAGCGCTTCGGGCTCAGTGTGGCCAAGGCAGAAGAGAGACTCTTTGCCGTTGCAGCGGGCAAGGCAGAGCAGGAGCATCTTGGCGTGATGCCAGGGACGCCTCTGCTGGAAATTCATCGGGTCGCACGGAATCTACAAGGAGAAGCATTGGAGTTCCGAGTCTCGCGTTGCGAAACCCAGCAGCATTGCTACTTGAACGAGCTATGATCCCCTGACAACGGACAAGCATCACCGCTTTTCAGGTGAGAGCGGTGTGCTTCCCGACATCAGGCAGAAGGCCTGACTTGGCGAGACACAGCGCGTGCCAAGACATAGAACTGACAGATAGCGTCCAGCTAGTTCCAAACCGAGTTGGCCCGACGATAGTGCTCGAAAGTGAAAGCAGCAGCGGCTGATACCGCCGCAAACAAAAATGGCCATCGTGAAGGATTCACGACGGCCATTTTTTCATCACTAACATCCTTGTCACTCAAGCCCCCAGTCTCGCGCTATCGCTGCAGCCCCTCCCCCACGGCTGATCATTACCACCTCCCCACTCTTCCAGGATTTGCCAT